>PMTV01000014.1 GCA_003167215.1 Acidobacteriota bacterium
CGCCGAGCCAGCGATGGTTGACGAAAAACATACCGCAGCGGTTCGCTTCTTCAGCGATGGCTTCCTGCGCTTGGCGTTTAGTGCCGAGAAAAAGTACTCGTTTGCCCTGTCCGGCCATCTCGGCGACATATCGGGCCGCATCGCGGAACATCTTTAGGGTCTTTTGCAGATCGATAATGTGGATGCCATTGCGTTCGCCGAAAATGTATTCCTTCATTTTCGGGTTCCAACGCCGCGTCTGATGGCCGAAATGGACCCCAGCCTCCAGAAGCTCCTTCATCGTAATTTCGACTCCCAATGTACCTCCTCCGTTAGAGGGATGCTTTTTTCTCCGCGTGCTGACTGGAGCAGCATCCTTTTTTGCCGGTCCTTCCCGGCCGTGAATTTAGTCCGGCCCGACGAATCGAGCCGAACCCCGAAAATTAGCGCTTGCTGAACTGGAAGCGGCGACGCGCTCCCTTTTGTCCGTACTTCTTGCGTTCTTTCATGCGCGAATCGCGCGTCAAGAAACCGTTCTTGCGCAATGCAGGCCGCAGCTCGGGGTTAATCCTTGAGAGCGCGCGCGAAAGTCCCATGCGCACTGCTCCGGATTGGCCACCGACGCCCCCGCCCTTCACGATGCATTTCACTTCGAGCTGGTCGAGCATCTGCGTGAACTTGAGCGGCTCGACTGCGGCCGTGTGCCATGCGATATTGCGAAAATATTCATCCACCGGGCGGCCATTCACGGTAAAACGCGCGGGTCCCATCTTGATATACACGCGCGCGATCGATTCCCGGCGGCGGCCGGTGCCGTAGAACTGTTTTCCTGCGGCGCCTTCTAACGAATTCGAAGCTGAACTCAAAGTTCCTCCTTCTTTAGTTGCCTACGCCGAGCGCACTGCGCGAAAAAATGCGCGGTGCAGAGTGCGGCACAAGCGCGCTTCTGGCGAATTTCTCCGCCAAGCGCGGAAAATTTTCGAATCCCTATCGCGTGGTTACAGCGCGAGCGGCTGGGGCTTTTGTCCGGTGTGGCGGGCCAGGCCTTCACTTCCGGCATAAACACGCAGCTTCTTGGCCCGGCGCGCGCGGAGCTTGTTCTTCGGCAGCATCCCCAACACTGCTTCGCGCACAACTTCTTCCGGACGGCGTTGCAACATCACCCGGATCGGAATCTCTTTCAATCCGCCGGGATAACCGCTGTGGTGACGGTAAATTTTCTGATCGATCTTGTTTCCGGTCAGCTTCACGCGCTCCGCGTTAATTACCACCACGTGATCGCCGCAATCCAGATGCGGCGTAAAATTCGCCTTGTCCTTGCCAATCAGAAGGCGGGCGATACGCGTGGCAAGACGCCCCAGAACGACGCCTTCGGCGTTCACCACGAACCAATTCTTCCCTATTTGCAGATCTTCGGCCTCTCGGCCCTTTGGTACATGCGTCCGCATCAGTCAGTCACACCCTTCCGTCTAGAGACAAACCCTGAGTTTAGATTACGAAGAAGATTCTGTCAACGAGGAGTCGCTCGAAGAGTGGCCGCCCTAAAATGAAGACGGGCCGCGCTGGGGCGGCCCGCCGCAAATATGGATCGAGTGGGATCGGCTGCACTAGATAGCCCGACCTGGATTATGCGCGCTCAGTAAGCAGCCTAGGAAGACGCCGCGGCTGTGCTGCGTGCACCGCGGAACGCAGGTTTATCGCCGTCAGCCGCGTCTCCGGTCTTGTCGATCTCGATCGAGCCCTTGAAGTAAGCGCCGTCCTCGATCATGATCCGAGCGGTCGTTAGATCGCCGACCACAGAGCCGTCCTTCTTAATCTCGATGCGATCGCGCGCTCGCAAATTCCCTTTCACGTTCCCGTAGACCACGACTTCGCGGGCGATTATATCTGCAGTCACTTTCGCACTCGCGCCGATAGTCAGCTTACGGTCTTCGAGTTGGACCAACCCCTCGACTGTTCCGTCGATGTGCAGGTCCTCATTGCCGGTGATTTCGCCTTTCACGTGCAGAGTCGCTCCGAGCCGTGCGATGCCGCTCGATGAAGATGTAGCCGGATACGTCGAATCGATAGGTGCCATTTTCTTAGCCTCCCCAGGAAATACTGGTGCAGTTTCGGTCGATGCAGTGGATCTTTGCAATGGTTGCGGCTGCTGCTGTGGGAGCGGACTCTTTGCCGGAGCGTCCGTTTTTTTGTCTCCCCACATTTACTCCTCCTTGGGCCCGTACTATGCCAGGACTATAAGTAATGAGGACTGGTTTCTAAATGTAGCCCCACCTAAACACGAAGCCAAATCCAAAATGGTACAGCTGTGCCCGGTGAGGCAACGCTACAGCTGGGGAGTAGGATAGTAAAGCTCCTGGGGCAGAAACTGCAAGGGAAAATGGGTAGTCGGTCGCTTTCCGACTGTGATGTAGCGTCGTGAGCAATCTCGCAGACACTGCGAAAAAAACTCGACTGAAAGGTCGGCTTTCGAACCCGCGCGAATCGCCTAGTTGACTGTCAACGTGAACGTGAACGTGTGCGTGATGGCGCCGCTGGTTACCGTAATAGTGACGGGTTGGTTCTGGACCATCGGCGTCCCGGGGTTAGCGGGAGGAGTGGTGGTGCTGCCTCCGCCTCCGCAGGCTGCGTTGGCGACGAGCAGGGCAAGGAGCACCATCGGAGCGAGCCAGCGGATACTGCGCTGTCGAAATTGCGTGGCGAGGAGCACGCCGGCGAGCAGAAATAGAAGTAAGCCAAAAGGGTGAAGCGCCAGTTGCTCGGAAAGTTGCTTGGCCGTCGGAAGTCCCGGACGGCTTAAGGGACCGATTGAGGAACGGTGGGCCGGGACAAGCTGGCTTGGGGCGGTGGTGGTAATGGTCATTTTGCTGGAGCTGCCAACCGGCACCGAGGTCGGGCTAAATGAGAAATTACTTTCGCTGGGCAGGCCCGAAACAGTTGCGGTAGCAAAATTGATGGCGGCGTTGAATCCGTTTGTTCCGGTGACGGTTACCATGGTGCTGGCGGAAGCCCCAGGAGATGCAACAGTGACGGTGGCCGGAGCGAAGGTAATGCTGAAGTCTGGGCCCGGGTTGACCTGCTCGGAGATGTTGAAGCCCGAGGACACGTAGTTGACGTCACCGCTGTACGTCGCAGTGACCGCATCAGTGCCGGCGGGCAGCGCTGTGGTGGTTACTTGCGCCACACCGTTGGACAGAGGAGCACTTCCGAGCGAAAGATTACCCGACACGAACGCTACCGTACCGGTCGGAGTAGGAGTTCCGCCTTGAGTGGACGTAACAGTAGCTGTGAGAGTGACGCTCTGGCCTTGCTGGATCGACGACGGGGACGCGGTGAGGGCCGTCGAGGAATGGATTTGGGCATCTACGATCTCAACTGCGGAAGAAACTGCATAGTTCGTGTCGCCATTGTACTTTGCCGTCACCGTGTTCATACCGAGGCTCAGCGCCGTGGTGTTGAGAGATACGGACTGCACCATGGTGCACAACTGGCTGATGGTGACCGGACCCAATGGCGAGGTGCCAACCGTGGTCGAACCAGAAAGGAAGGTAATACTCCCGGTAGGCGGATTGCCACAACTCACGGCACCCAGTACCGCGTTGATCGTTTGATTGGGGCCGATCAGCACGTTGGTGGACGAGTTGAAAGTAACCGTCGTGGGAGCCTGAGTAATAGTGAAGGCGGCAGGGGCGGTGGATGCGCTCGCGTTGAAGCTGGCATCGCCGGCGTAGGTGGCGCTTAGGGAATGGGAGCCGGCGGTGAAGGTGAAAATGGGATTGGTGGGCAAGGCGTTGCCCTGACTGTTGAGCGGAAGCGTGAGAGCTGGACTGAGGGCCTGATTGTTGTCTTTGAAGGTGACGTTTCCGCTGGGGAAACCGTTGTGAGAATCGCCAGCGACATCGGCGCGAGGAAAGACAGTGGAACCGTATGCGCCGGAGGTAAACGGCTCGACATTGCCGTTGGAACTCACGGTGATGACGGATACCGCGACGGTGCTGGGTTCGGGAGTAACGGTAACGGCGACGGGACTAGAATCGCTGGCACCGAAGACGCTGTCGCCGGGATAATGCGCGGTCACGTTGTAGCTCCCGCCGGGCAGCACGTCGGTTGTGGAACTGACGGCAGCTGCAGTGAGTGGGAACGCGGCGATGCCGGGATCAATTGAAGTGGCCGCGAGCAGGGCGACGTTGCCCGTAGGTGTGCCGGTAGCAGGAGCGACAGCGGAGACGCCGATGGTCACGTTAACTGGCGTGCCGTGGACGATGCCGGAAATGGGAGAGAGAGCCAAAGTGGTGGCGCTGGGCTTGAATCCCGCAAAAAACGTACTCCAACTTCTGACCAGATTTGCGGCGTTCACCGAACCCAGGCCGGTAGCTAGATCATAGCCCGCGTTGGAGGTGTAGCCGGTAAGGATGCCAATGCCCTCCGCGCCGGGTGTGCCGCAATTAACAGGATGCGCCACCGTTCCGTCGCAAGGCATGGCGTTGGTTCCGGTCGTAATGTCATAGAAAACGCAGGTGCTGGAAGTTAAGGAGGCGCTGGCGGAAGTGCAACTCGCGCCAGACTGAGCGGCGAGGTTATAGAGCACATAGTTGGCATTGCCCTGGCGCGAGGCCGTCTTCTGGTCAACCATAGCCATAATGCCCGCGAAACTGGGAGCCGACGCGGACGTGCCGCCCACCCCGAGGAATTCGCCGTTCTGCCCATCGCAAGAGACCCCATCGGTTAGGTCAGCCTCGCAAACGATGTAAAAACTGTCTGTATAAAATCCGGCGCTGGCGAACAGGGCGACGTCGGGAATGTCCCGTTTTCCGTCGGCGGGAACTCCAAGTCCCTTCTGCCACGCAGGTTTTGCATAGCCACCCGAGCAACTGGTGACGTCCTGGCCATCGCCAACGGTGCAGGAACTTTTTCCCCCGCTTCCGCCCACGGTGTTAACAACGATTGAGAGCAATTCGGGATTGTTGCAGTTAGCGATGGCGGTGCCGGGGAAGCCGAATAAGCTGAGAGCCGAACTTGTGCAGGTGTCATTCCAGGGAACTTCGGGGATGTACCCTTTGGCGGACTCCTGAGTGGTTGGATTATTCGTGGCGTTCCAGAATGTTAAAGGAGAGGCGATGTCGTTGAAATCGGTGCCACCGACGGCGACGTTGTAGGGAGTTGAAGCGAACCCGCTGACCTGTAAACCGAATTCAGCCGGAGCGGGTGGTGTGTTGTCGTGGCCATCGCAACCCGCCGAGCCGCTATCGCCCGCAGCGAGAATCACTGTGATTCCCTGAGCTGCGGCCTGTTGCCAGAGAGAGTTGAAGAATTGATTGCCGGCGGTTCCAATGCCCGCTTCGCAGATCCCGTAACTTTCGCTAATGATCGGCGCAATATTTTGGTCCACGGCAAACTGAGCGGCGAGATCGACACCGAGGGTGGTATTCGTGGTCGCAGAAATGACGAACTTCACAGTGGCGCCTTTGGCGACAGAGCCGGACCACTCGATATCCAGATCCGACTCGGTCTCATCGCCCGGCGAGATGCCGGGATCAGGGCCGTCGACGACAACAACGGGGTCCTTCGCGGGAAGGCCGAACAGGGCCTGAAAAGATTCGATGTCGCTGTTGACCACGTCGCTTTCACCGATGACGGCGATGGTTTGGCCGGTACCGTCGTTGACAGGAGTGGCATTCCAGAGCGGCAGGACGTCGTAAATGGTGGCGAAATCAAAGGGGCCAAGGGCAAAACAAGTGATCGCTGCACCGGTGTTGGAGTTGGTGCCGCAACTGAGATTAAAGAGCGGTTTCGTGCTTCGCACGGGTTTTATCGCGCCGGTGGAACGGTTCTTGGTATAAACGCCGGAGACCACGTGCATCGCCTTACGCGGAAAATTGTGAAGTGTGTCAAGCCCGACGACAACTGGCGCGAGTGCGGTAGGAATGGACGGGTCGCTTGAGTTCGCCCAGTGCTCTGCGCCGCTAACATTATATTTATGGATGGCGGTGCGGAAGGCGGACTGAACTTTTCCGGCGGTGCCGGAGAATTCGATCACAGTCGCGCCATTCGATACGCGATTGACGGCGAATCCCTGGGATTGCAGCCAGGAGACGACGGTTTGAATGTCTTGCGCGGAAGAGCCGAATTGCGCACCGAATTGCTGTGGCGTGAGCCAATTGTGGTAACTCGCTGATGCGGAATTCTGCTGATCCTGGAGTAGTTGCTCAAGGGCGGATTCCTGATCGGGACCGCGGCGCAGCAGCAGGAGCATGCGTTCCATGGGAAGGGTAGAGGGCGCGGCGCCTACGTCGTACTGCGCCCGCGCAAGGTAATAGGTGTTGCCGGTGAGGACGGTCCGGTTCGCTTCGTCAATGGGCTGCACGATACGCGAGGGAATGGCCAGAGACTGGGCGGAAGCGAAAGGCACAAAGAGTGCGAAAGCCGACACTATCGCCAGACACACACTGATGGTTCGAAAACGGCTGGGTTGCGTTCGCATGGGGCTCCCTGCCCGGACAAGCCTGCGGAGCACCGGGGGCAGAGGGAGATTTATCGGAAGTTGGCACAGGAGTCAAGTGATATTGGGGGCGAAAGGAAATTGCATCTTATTCCCCGGGTCACTCGCAGTGGTTACAAATACCGCTGTTGCAGGATTGCGATGTGGTGCGCGACGTGTCCGGCAATCGTGTAAGACAGCGCATTTACGGTGACGGAATTCCCGCTGGCGAAACCGCTGCGCGCCCAAGCGGCATCCGGCAGATTGCGGAAAAATGCCAGGGTAGCCTCGCGGATTTTCTGGAACTCCCGGACACGATCACCCCATGAATACTCGTTGGCCCGAGCAGCGGTGGCGCTGACGTTCTGATCGAAACTCGGGAGCGGGTCACTAAAGCCGCGGCCGAACCAGAGTGCTCGGAACGCGAATACACGCTCGGTGTCGTTCACGTGACTCAGTACTTGCCGAATGCTCCACTTTTCCGGGGCGTATCGGTGCAGCGACTTTTCCTCGGAGACACCACTCAGCAGGGAAGCTACATCTCGTAGCTGGGATTCCAGCACTTCCACGATGTTGTCGCCCGAGATTCGATTGATGTAGCTGAAATAGTGCGGCGCGGCTTCGTCAGGTTTCGGAAATCCCATGGCCCCAATGCCTGTTCTAATATTTTCGCAGCACTCCCACTACTCGTCCTTGTACTTTTACATCCGCAGCCAAAACGATGATGGGGGCCATCTGCGAGTTCGCCGGCTGGAGCCTGACCTTCCCGCCCGGTTCGCGGTAAAAACGCTTCACCGTGGCCTCGTCTTCTCCGACCAGCGCCACAACGATCTCCCCGGGGTTGGCCACTTGGGTTTGTTCTACAACTATGTAATCACCGTCGAGAATGTGATCGTCGCGCATGGATTCGCCGCGCACTTGCAAAACGTATGTGTTCTGTCCGCGGGCGAAATCAGCCAGCGAGATTGTTTCGCGGTCCTCTACCGCTTCCAAGGGCCGTCCGGCCGCGATGCGTCCCGCCAGCGGCAGTTCCACTACGTGGCGATCGAGCAATTGCTCGCGTATGGGCTTGGGGAGCTGCATGACTTCGATTGACCGGCTTTGATTGTATCCGCGGCGGATGAAACCCTTTTTCTCCAGGGTGGAGAGATGCTTATGCACCGTCGCCAACGAAGTCAGCTTCAATGAGCTCGCAATTTCTTCGAAACTCGGCGAGTAGCCGTTTTTGTTAAGGAATCCGACCAAGTAGTCCAGGACTTCCTTTTGCCTCTTCGTCAGTGTCATCCTGCCCCCTATGCGCGGTAGCGTGGCCACTGTAGGCGAACTAAAAGCGAAAGTCAATAGTACTTCAGGTCAGTGTCCTTTTATCAGCGATGGCGCCTGCCCTTTTCCTCTAGACTTAACAGCTCTGCGAGCGCAGCGCACTTTTCGCGAGACTTGACGATGTCCAACGACTCCTCAGCCGCCCAACAAGACCCTGAGTCCGAATATCGCAACCGTTTGGAAGTATTGCGCGACATCGAATCGCGTTACAAACAGACCGCTGGGAAACTTGGTCCGGCCACTCTGCTCTTCTTGGCTGTCTCGGTTGTCTCCGCGGGGTGGATTGTCACAACCAGAATCAGCGCAATTTACTGGGTCTTGCTCCCCGTATCGTTGCTCATTCTTTTCGCGATCGCTCATGAGCGCGTGATTCGCGCGATTCGAAAGAGTTCCCGTAAAATCGCCTTTTACGAACGCTGTCTCGCGCGAATCGGCAATAAATGGATGGGAACCGGCGAGACGGGCGACCGCTTTTCTGACCCGTCGCATCCCTACGCGCGCGATCTCGATGTTTTCGGAGCAGGGTCTCTGTTCGAGCTGCTTTGCACCGCGCGCACTCGAGCGGGTGAGGAAATTCTGGCGAATTGGCTTTTGGCTCCAGCCCCGCCGGACGAAGTGCGCCTTCGCAACGCCGCCGTTACCGAACTAAGCAAGCGGCTCGATCTGCGTGAAGACTTGGCGGTTGTCGGAAAAGATTTTCGCTCTGGCGTTAAACCGGAAGCCTTGGTGATGTGGGGGGAAGGTGCTTCGGCACTCAATCCCGGATTCTTGCAGATTCTTTTACTCGTGCTTGGCTTACTGTGGATTTGCAGCCTAATCGCCTGGGCAGCTTTCGACCTCCGATATCCAGCTCTCCTGATTTCCATCGTGAACGCCGGGGTCGCCTCGAGATTTCACCAGCGCACATCGAAGGGTGCTTCCGCGATCGAGGAAGCAGCTCACGACCTGAAATTGCTTTCGCAGGTGCTCGCACGAATAGAGGGGGAGAGGTTTTCTTCTTCTAAGCTCGTGAGTCTTCACGCCGTCCTTCAAAAGGACGGCGTAGTTTCCTCACAGTCCATTGCTCGCTTGAATCGGCTGGTTGATTTCCTGGTGTCGCGCCGGCATCTGGCTGTGAAAGTCCTCGACCCGTTCGTATTTTGGAGTTTGCAGTGGACGCTCGCCATCGAATCCTGGCGCAAGAAGTTTGGCCGCGCGATAGCCCCCTGGCTTGCTTCGCTGGGCGAAATCGAAGCTCTATCGGACCTCGCGGGCTACGCCTACGAGCATCCTCAGGACGTTTTCCCCGAATTCACCGATGAAGGGCCGCTCTTTGACGCCGAAGGACTCGCTCATCCCCTGATTCCCGAGAGCCGTGCCATCCGAAACGATTTAATCCTGGGAAGCAACCTGCGCCTCATAATTATCAGCGGCCCTAACATGGCCGGTAAAAGCACATTCCTCCGCTCGATTGGAATCAATGCCGTTCTCGCGCAATGCGGTGCTCCTGTGCGCGCAAATAAACTCCGGCTTTCTCGCCTGGCGGTCGGCGCTTCCGTTTGCGTTCTAGATTCCCTGCAGGGCGGAATTTCCCGCTTTTATGCGGAGATCACGCGTCTGAAAGTAATCGCAGATTTGACGGATGGTCCCTTGCCTGTGTTGTTCTTGCTTGATGAATTGCTACAGGGAACGAATTCGCACGACCGCCGCATCGGCGCGGAGGCTGTTGTGCGGAACTTGCTGAAACGAGGCGCCGTCGGATTGCTTACCACTCACGATCTGGCTCTGGCTGAAATTGCTGCTCCGCTGGGAGCAACTGCCGCAAACTTCCATTTTGAAGATCACCTCGAAAACGGCAAATTGCGCTTCGACCACCGGCTGAGCCCGGGAATCGTTCAAACCAGCAATGCTTTGCAGCTTATGCGCTCCATCGGACTGGATGTTTGAGAAGCGGCAGCGCTAATGGCGCGCTCGCCGATGCCTGCAAGAGCGCGGTCAGTATCATCCATCTTTGCCGGACAACGAGCGATAGCTGCTGCGCATCTTACTGAATGCCCGAAGCGTAATGGCTGCTTCCCAATTTCCGTTTTCCTGATAGCCGCGTTGTGCTACGCTTTCCTAGGGCAAGAAGGTTCTCATCTGCATGAGAAATCTCGAACAAAAAGACCATAAACTTTCGTATCTCTCCGCATTCATGGACGTGGGGTCCTAAAAAACTATGGCTTTGACCACCATTGAGATTCCGAAGCGCAAGCGTGAAATAATTGACAACGCCGTGATCCGTTTCTGCGGCGACTCCGGTGACGGCATGCAGATCACCGGCAGCCAGTTCACCAACACCGTCGCTCTATACGGCAACGATCTGGCGACTTTTCCCGACTTTCCGGCTGAAATCCGCGCCCCTGCGGGAACTCTGCCCGGCGTCAGCGGCTTCCAGGTCCACTTCTCGTCGAGTGACGTTTACACGCCCGGCGACTCAGTGGATGTTCTGATCGCCATGAACCCCGCCGCTTTGAAAATGAATCTTGCGGATTTGAAAACAAACGGAATTCTGATCGTCAATGTCGACGACTTTAAGGAAAACGATCTGCGCAAGGCGCAGATCGTGACGAATCCGCTGGAAGATCATTCACTTGACGGCTACCGCCTTTTCGCCGTTGAGCTCACCAAAATGACTCGCGCGGCCCTGAAGGATCTGGGTCTCGACGCCAAGAGCATGGACCGTTGCAAGAATTTCTTCGCCCTCGGAATGTGTTACTGGCTCTACAACCGCTCCATGGAGCCCACGCACGGCTGGCTCGAAGAAAAATTCAAGAACAAACAGCAACTAGTTCAAGCCAACAAACTCGCCATGAAGGCGGGGTACAGCTACTGCGAAGCTACCGAAGCGTTTCAGATCAGCTATGAAATTCCGCCGGCTAAACTTACGCCGGGCGTGTATCGCAATATCAGCGGAAACGCGGCGCTGGCGCTGGGCTTCGTGGCCGCTTCTCAAAAGGCAGGCATCCCGCTATTCCTCGGTTCCTATCCGATTACGCCGGCTTCAGACATCTTGCACGAGCTCTCCATGTATAAAGACTTCGGCGTAATCACTTTTCAAGCCGAAGACGAAATCGCCGCAATTACTTCAGCCATCGGCGCTGCCTATGCGGGGGCTCTTGGCATCACCTCGACATCGGGCCCCGGTATGGCGCTCAAGACCGAAGCGCTGGGCTTGGCTGTCGCCGTAGAATTGCCGCTGGTGATTTGCGATATTCAGCGCGGCGGCCCGTCCACCGGCCTGCCGACCAAGACGGAACAAGCAGACCTGCTGCAAGCTTTGTTTGGACGTAACTCCGAAGCTCCCATTCCGGTCGTGGCGCCTTCCTCGCCCGGCGATTGTTTCTGGATTGCCCTCGAAGCCAGCCGGATCGCCATTAAACACATGGTTCCCGTCATCATTCTGTCCGACGGTTATCTCGCTAACGGCGCCGAACCATGGAAAGTTCCGACGATTGACGAATTGCCTGAAATACCGGTGCATTTCGAAACGAATCCCGAAGGCTTCCTTCCGTATCGGCGCGATCCTGTCACGCTGTCGCGCCCGTGGGCTGTTCCTGGAACCCCCGGCCTCGAACATCGCATCGGTGGAATCGAAAAGCAGGATGTCACCGGCAACATCGACTACGAGCCACTTAACCACGAGCACATGGTTCGATTGCGTGCGGCGAAAGTGGAGTCAGTGGCAAACGATATTCCACCCGTGGTTCCTGAAGGCGATCAGTCAGGCGACTTGCTGATTATTGCCTGGGGTTCCACGCACGGTCCCATTACCGCGGCGCTGAATGCTCAGCGAGAAAAGGGCCGCAGCATCGGCCACGTCCATCTCCGCCATCTCAATCCCCTCCCGAGGGACCTCGGCGACGTCATCAAACGTTTCAAGAAAGTGCTCGTCCCGGAGATGAACATGGGCCAGCTTTTGATGATTCTCCGCGCGAAATTTCTAGTGGATGCTCAAGGCTACAACAAAATTCAGGGCAAGCCCTTCAAGACCTCAGAGATCGAAAACAAAATCGAACAGATGCTTGGCTTGGCTCCCTTCACATCGCCGGAAGACGATTTTGATGAGCAGGCAGGAGAGTAGATATGACCACGGCCACTTTGCCCGTCTATACAAAAAAAGATTTTCAGACCGACCAGGAGATTCGCTGGTGTCCGGGATGCGGGGACTACGCCATCCTCTCTGCCGTGCAAATGGTCTTCGCCGACCTGGGTATCCCGCGTGAAAAATTCGTAATCATCTCCGGGATCGGATGCTCCAGCCGCTTTCCGTATTACATCAACACATTCGGATTCCACACCATTCATGGACGCGCGCCCGCCGTGGCCACCGGTTTGAAGATCGTTCGTCCGGACCTGGAAGTATGGGTGGCCACCGGTGACGGCGATTCGCTGTCCATCGGCGGCAATCACACTATTCACATGCTGCGCCGCAATGTCGGCCTGAAAGTGCTGCTGTTCAACAATAAAATCTACGGGCTCACCAAAGGCCAATACTCTCCGACTTCCGAGGTCGGCAAAAAAACCAAGTCCACACCGTTCGGCACCACCGACCGTCCGTTCAATCCGATCTCTCTTGCCATTGGATCGGAAGCCACCTTTGTGGCGCGCTCCGTGGACGTGTTCCAAACTCACTTAAAAGACACGTTGAAAAAGGCCGCGGCCCACAAAGGTTCGGCTTACGTTGAGATCTTACAGAATTGCAACATCTTCAACGACGGCGCGTGGGAAACGGTCACGGAAAAAGAGGCGCGCAGCGAAAATATCGTTCAGCTCGAACACGGCAAGCCGCTCATCTATGGCAAAAACCGTGACAAGGGAATTCGATTAAACGGGCTGGACCTGGAAGTGGTGCAACTTGGAAATGGCGTCACGGAAAAGGACCTGCTGGTTCACGACGAAAAGCATCCGCGCGCGGCCTACGCCTTTCTGCTCGCGCACATGGAACACCGGCCCGGATTCCCCACTCCCATCGGCGTCTTCCGCTCTTGGGACAACGTGCCGCGCTACGAAGACCTGATCAACGACCAAATTCGCGAAGTGCAAGCGAAACGCGGCAAAGGCGACCTGGCAAAACTGCTTCGCTCGGGCGATACCTGGGAATTGAAAGCCTAGCTCTGCCTGCTTTAACGGCAACCTAGTTCTAAAAAGTGAATCGGCGCCGCCCGGTTTTCCCCGCGGCGCCGATTTCATTTCCGAAGCTGACCGAATCATCGAGCCGTATCGGAGAATTGTTTTATGGAGTCGACCCCGGCGGTGCCGCAGGCGCAGAGTTCTTGGCCAACACTGCATTTGGCTGCGTCAATTTCAGAGGCATCAGAGCAAGCGCGTGGTCGCGAAGCGCCACGAATTGGCTCCAGTCGCGCTTTGCGACGGGATCGGACGGCGGCAAGGGCAATCGCTCGAAATTCAAAAATTGTCCCTGCTTCTGAATTCGAAAATCCAGGTGCGGGCCGGTGGCCAGTCCGGTCATGCCCACGAGCCCGATGCTCTGGCCTTGCTCCACGCGCTGCCCAGAACGAACCAGGATGCGCGATAGATGCATGTAGTAGGTGGTGTATCCGTTCGTATGCTGAATCTCCACCAGATTTCCCGCTCCGCCTTTGGCTCCGGCGAAAATCACGCGGCCTTCGCCAATCGTCTGCACTGGAGTGCCGCTGGGTGCTGCGTAATCGATCCCGAGATGCGGCCGATATTCCTTCAGGATGGGATGGAAGCGATGCGCGCTGAAATGCGATGTAATCGGCGCGGCAAACTTGAGCGGTGAATGCAGAAACGCCTTCTTCATCGACTTCCCTTCCGGCGTGAAATATGCCGGAGTTCCCGAAGCGTCATGAAAGAGCACCGCGCCATACGGGCGCCCGGCATTCTTGTATTCCGCAGCGAGAATCCGGCCGTACGAAAGCACTTCGCCGTTCGAAAGGAGCTTCTTTTCAACCACTACGCGAAACGTGTCGCCAGGGCGAGGGTCGGTGTAAAAATCCAAGTCCCAGCCGAAAATCTGCGCCAGCCGCATCGCCAACTCTGGCTTTTCGCCGGCGTTGATCACCGCTTCAAAAAGCGAGCCGTGGACTTCCCCCATCACTCCCACCGTCTCCGTTTCCGACGGAATGATTTCAATCGCGGAATGAAAGTCGCCGCCTTGCGGCGCGATCGTAAGCACTCGGTCTGTATCAATCCGGTAACGCACTGAGCGCAAATCGCCAAGAACGGAGCGGCCCACGGCCAGGCGATTTCCAGCGCGCAAATGCCTAAGGTCGAAAACAGACTGCGCGGAAGAAATCAAGCGCGCGACGGTGCCGGCATCGATTCCCAGACCTTCCAAGAGTGTATGAAAAGGAACCCGCGCAGGAACCAGTCGCTCGCTGTAGAGGACCACCTGCTCCTGAATTCGCCGCGCTTCTTCGCGTGCGGACGTCGCCTGCGAACTGATTTCAGCCTCCGCGGAATTGCGAACGTAATAGGACGCGCCAACGCAGGCGGCGCCAATGGCCGCCAGAACGCACCAAAATAATATTTTGCCGAACTTGCCCATATCCCCCAATCGCCTTACTCAGAGAGGTACCGAGGATAACGCAAGCTGACCTACGCGGAAAAGAAAAATGGCCCGTTCTGGTACATGGCAGTAAACCCAGCGGGGTTTCCAACTGATCGGGTTCTACCGGATCAGGTCGAACGTTCCTACTTCGAGCCGCCTGCGGAAGTGGTGTATGCCGGTTGGCGAACTGATTCGACGAAGTAATTGCGTTCGCGCAGCCCGTGGTAAATTCGGCCGGCGATCTCGGACGCGTGTGGACCGCTGATGGAGCGGCTTCCGCCGCGAATTAGCACTACCAGAACAATTTTCGGGTGCGCTTGATCCGCGTAAGAAACGAACCAGCCCAGCCGCCCGCCGAGCGATTCGTCGTTACAAGTGCCGGTTTTTCCCAGCGCCTGTTCGCCGTCGGGATCGTAACTCTGTTTTGCAGTGCCGTACATTACGGCGGCCAGCATGCCTTCGCGCAAATCGGGGAGTAGCGGCGCGATATCAAGCTGTTGCCGCACCTTCGGCTGAAAATTCCGACGATCTTCCGCGGTGCGCGGATATTGCAGATAATACTGCGTGCCGCCATTGGCCAGCGTGGAAACCAGCGACGCAAGCTGCAGCGGCGTGATGCGGATGCCTTCTCCGAAGCTCGACATACGAGCGACTCCGCCGTAAGCCGGAATGCGCGGCGGCAATAAACCGGGCTGTTCTTCTTGGATGTTGTATCCCGCGCGCGAACCAAGTCCCATCAGCGTCGCGTATTTTGATACTCGCTCGAAACCCAATTGCTTGCCGACTTCTTCGAAATACACATTGTTGGAATGCGCCATGGCCTCGGTGAGGTCCATATAGCGGCGGCGGCCAACTTTCAGCATGGTGTCGCGAGTGATCACGCCTTCTTCCAGGCCTGCCAGGGCAATTACCGGCTTGATCGTCGAGCAAGGCTCAAATCCGGAAGAGAAAGCCATTTTCTGATTGACGATGGTCAGGATGCGCCCGGTGCTGGGATCCATCGCGAGTACCGAACCATTGGCGTGCCCCAAAGCGTCGAGCGCGACCTGGCGAATGACCGGGTCGTCGTATTCCACCTTGTCGCCCTTTCCCGGATCAGCGTAACTCGGGGTACCGCGCCTGTGGTGCGTGCTGGTCGCTGGTGGCGCACCGAACGCAACTCCTAGAGCGCCTGCGAGAAACAGACAGACTATCGATACCGTTTGATAAAGGACTGGTTGGCGGCGCATTAAGTTTTGTATTAGCCCGTAGCCTTCTCAATCAGGATGCAAACGTAGTTTAAGGAAGTGGCACAGGTTCGCGCAACTGTTAAGGAGGACAGCTTTCCTGGTGAGCATAACTGGCCGGGAGTACCAGTCTACGCATCCGGCATGATACTAGTTCGCGCCCCGCCGAAGGCAATCCTTGTGTTCGGACGGCAAGAGCCGCGAAATCCCGGCTAAATGTGTGATGCTGAGCGGAAAATTAGCGCTATCGCGCCGAGCGACCTTGCACAGCGGCTGCCGCTTTAGGCGCCTGTTTCGGCGCTTCGGCTGCTGCTGGCTTGGCCTGATCTTCCACCGAAGCAAGATTTGTCGGCAGGCCCAATAGCTTGCGCAGGTCGTGTTCGATCTTCGCGCGGATGTCCTTGTTTTCCTTAAGGAACAGCCGGGCGTTGTCGCGTCCCTGCCCCAGGCGTTCGTTCTTATACGAGATCCACGTGCCCGATTTTTCGAGCAGGCCCTTGGCCACACCCAAATCGACCAAGTCGCCCTCGCGCGAAACACCTTCGCCATAAATGATGTCGAACTCCGCTTCGCGGAACGGCGCAGCCACTTTGTTTTTCACGATCTTTGCGCGAGTGCGCGAGCCTACCACGCGATCGCCTTCCTTGATGGACTGTATGCGCCGAATATCCACGCGAATCGAAGAGTAAAACTTCAGCGCGCGCCCGCCCGTGG
Source organism: Acidobacteriota bacterium (assembly GCA_003167215.1). Taxonomy (GTDB): domain Bacteria; phylum Acidobacteriota; class Terriglobia; order Acidiferrales; family UBA7541; genus Palsa-295. Next base: position 16,277 of record PMTV01000014.1, read on the forward strand.
TTGTTTCCGGGTTGCCGAACATCACCCCGATCTTTTCGCGAATCTGGTTGATGAAAATCAGGCAGGTCTTCGACTTCGACACAATCGCCGTCAGTTTTCGCAGCGCCTGCGACATTAAGCGCGCCTGTAAGCCCATCTGCGCGTCACCCATGTCGCCTTCGAGCTCCGCGCGCGGAACCAGGGCCGCCACAGAGTCCACCACGATGATATCCACAGCATTCGAGCGAATCAGCGCTTCGGCAATTTCCAGCGCCTGTTCCCCATTGTCCGGCTGCGAAACCAAAAGATTGTCAACATCCACGCCTAGCTTTCGCGCGTAAGAAGGATCCAAGGCGTGCTCAGCGTCGATGAAGGCCGCCTGCCCGCCCAGCCGCTGCGCCTCTGCGATCACGTGGAGCGTCAGCGTGGTCTTGCCCCCTGATTCCGGGCCGTATACTTCAATCACGCGGCCACGCGGGAAACCTCCCACACCCAGCGCAGCGTCAATCGAGATCGACCCGGTCGGTATCACGTTCACCGGAACCAGCACATCCTTGTTTCCCAGGCGCATGATCGAGCCTTTGCCATACTGTTTTTCAATTTGCGATATCGCTAGATCCAAATTTTTTGTTTTTTCGTCGTTCATCGTTAGACCTCGAGAGGGATTTCGTTTTTCTTCCTGGGAAAGGCGCGCTGAGTGTACTACCAAGTATCCTCACCCCCAAACTTGCTCATCCTAACACGAGGCGAAGAAAAAGCAAAAGGTATTTCTGGCCCTTTTTCGCGTTCCCGGCATCGCCCAACGTTACTGGTCCAGGCTGCCCGTGTGCGTCAGCGTGGCATAAATCTGATGCATAAAATCCGGGTCAACAGGAATGTCCCTGGGAGCGAACCAAGGCTTCCATGCTTCCGGCAAGCCTTCATCCACGATTTCCTTTTCACTCTTACCTGCGGAAATTTCCTGCCGGACGTGCGCAATCGTCTGCTGCAACAGCGGCAGATACATCGCCAGCTCGCCGCGATTCGAGAGCCGGCTGTGCCCGGTGATAATAATCGTCTCGTCGTTGATCCGCTCCAGGACCGCAGAGAGAGAACGCGCAATCCCCTCCATGTCAACTCCGCCGGGAAGGCCGCCCTTGCTGTCGAAAATATCGCCGATGTCCACAACGTTCGCTTGCACAAAATAAACCACGGAATCGCCGTCCGTGTGCCCGTTGGAGTAGTGATCCATCTCGATATCTTCCCCGTCAAAATGAATTGCGAGCGAATCGCGAAAAGTGATGCGCGGCCAGGCGCGTTCGGGATACGGACCGATCGGCGTCGGAGACCAAGTCGGCGTCTGCTTGATCATCAAACGCTTGCGCACATTCTCCTGCGCGATAATGATCGCATCCGGCCCATAAATTTCGTTGCCGCCGACGTGGTCGTAGTGCCAGTGCGTGTTCAGCAGAAATTTCACTGGACGCTTTCCCATATCATCCAGCGCATTCTGAACCAGAGGATTTCCGGCCGCTTCCGGGTGATCCACCAGCAGATAGCCCTCGGGACCCGAGAGCACGGCAATATGAAAGACATCTTGCGGCACGTGAATCTGAATCAGGGTAATGTTCCTTCGCACTGGAATAATTTTTGTTTCGGCTTTCGTAAAGTCCGCTTCACCTAACTGAAACGCGGACAGTGGACAGCAAACGAAAAACAACGCAAGCACACCCGCCAAGCGAAGAATGGTTTTCATAAGCTCCTTCATTCAGGCGATCCATTAGTCAGGACACGATTCTTCCGGCTTAGACGCCCAAGAAGTCGCGCCGTGAGCGCAAGGAGGAAACTGAAGACTCTTTGTGGGTCGTGGCTTTAGCCACGACATAACGACTCGGCGGTGTAGTCGGCTTTAGCCGCTGAAGTTCCGGTCTTGCAGCTACAAGCTCACAGAGCCTGCTAATATTTGTAGAACCCGCGTCCGGATTTGCGCCCCAGCCACCCGGCGGCCGCATATTTCTTCAACAGCGGGCACGCGCGATATTTCGGATCGCCAAATCCTTTCGATAGCACTTCGAGAATGTCGATGCAGACATCCAGCCCGATGAAGTCCGCCAGTTCGAGCGGCCCCATCGGATGGTTCATCCCGGTTTTCATCACCGCGTCCACGGCCTCGGGCGTCGCCACGCCCTCCATCACGCAAAACGCAGCCTCATTAATCAATGGCATCAGCACGCGATTTGAGACGAAGCCCGGCGCGTCGTTCACCGCAACGGGCTTCTTCTCCAGCTTTTCGCACAGCGACATCGTGGTCTCGAAAGCTTCCTCGCTCGTAGCCAGCCCGCGAATCACTTCCACCAGCACCATCATCGGCACCGGATTCATGAAGTGCATCCCGATGAACTTTTCCGGGCGCGAAGTTTGTGCCGCAAGCTGCGTAATCGAAATCGAAGACGTATTGCTGGCCAGAATCACGCCTGGCCGCAAAACGGCGTCCACATCCTTCAGCACGCGCAATTTCAACTCAAGTTGCTCGGGCACTGCCTCCACAGCAAAATCAGCCGCAGCCAGTCCACCAACATCGGTAGTCGGCTCGATGCGCGCCAGAATAGCCGGCTTATCGGCCTCGCTAATTTTCCCCTTCTTCACTTCGCGATCCAGATTCTTCCCGATAGTCTCCAGCCCGCGGTCCAGAAAGCGCTTCTCCACGTCGCGTAAAATCACGCGATACCCCGCCCGGGCAAAAACATGCGCGATGCCGTTCCCCATGGTCCCCGCGCCAAGTACGCCAACAGTTTTGATCGCATCCACCGGCATCAAGCCTCCGGAATCAAGAAAGATGTAGCGGAGCTAAGGAAACACAGGAGGGAGAGAAACGTCAAGCATTGCTGAGCTGATTGCTCCGAGGAAGGCCAAATTAAGTACGGGATGAACGCCTCTTGCTTGCCGCCGCCAATTTCCATGCCATTCCCATAAGATCAGGCAAAGCATCGGGATGAACGCGCGATAGGCTCACCAATACCCACTCGTAGTTGAGGTAGTGATCGGTAATGTAGTAGGTTTTCGGATCGGAAGCCATCAACTCCTCGCGCTGTTCAAAATCTGTTCGAACGACCAGCGATTCGCCATCGTGATGCATCCGCACGAACAGCGCGCCTCCTACCTTGAACGCCGGCGTGCCGTAGGACGTCCCTTCTTCGACGTTGTCCAGCGAAAGCGCGAATCGGCGGACAGCCTCGAACGCCGCAGGCGTGTTCGCCGTTACGCGATCCCGCTTTAGTTTTTTCCTTCTTGGAGGTTTCGAGGCACTGAGCCGTGTCGGCATAAAACTCCCGAGGACAAGGGACCAAGGATAAGTAATCTCAGCACACAGAAACGCTGGGCTCGACTAGTCGGGAATAAGTCCCGCGAATGTTTCGCGGATGACTTTCTCCGCGCGGGAAACATCCTCTCGTCTCACAAAGATTCCGTAGCTCGGGCGATATGCTCCGATGTGTGACAGTTGATCGTGGTCGTCGATCTGGTAGCTCTGGATTTTATGCTCTCGCAGAGCGGCGAGCGCACGGCTGAAAGCGACAGGATCATTGCCGCGCCAGGCGAGCGCCGGACCTACCTGTCCGGCTGGTGCTTTTGAGGAGGCCAGTGCTTCGTCACAATCTGGACAACGCGTGATACCCGCGCGGTATTCGGCTTTGCATTTCGGACAGAACATATCGCCGGTGCTACGGACGCTCGATGGCTAACGCTACTGCGTTGCCTCCGCCAAGGCACAGCGCGGCGATTCCGCGCTTAAGATTGCGCCGCTGCATTTCAAACAGCAGGGTAACGAGCACTCGCGCCCCGGACGCCCCAATTGGATGCCCCAGCGCAACCGCGCCGCCATTCACATTCACTTTTTCCGGATTGAGCTTGAGCACGCGTGTCACCGCAATCGCCGCCACGGCAAACGCCTCGTTCAATTCATAGAGGTCCACATCCTTGTCGCGGTCCCACCCGGTTTTCTTCAGCAGCTTTTCGATAGCGTCCACCGGCGCCATCATCACCCATTTCGGCTCGACTCCGCTCACGGCCTGCGCCACGATTCGCGCCATCGGTGACTTCCCCATGCGCGCCGCGTTCTTTTCGCTGGTAACAATCACCGCTGCTGCGCCGTCATTCGTTCCCGGCGCGTTCCCTGCCGTCACGGTGCCATCTTTCTTGAACGCCGGCTTCAGCTTGCCGAGCGCTTCCAGCGAAGTATCCTCGCGCGGAGATTCGTCCGTCTTGATGATCACTGGCTCGCCTTTTTTCTGTGGAATCTCCACCGGCACGATCTGCGCGCCAAAAAAACACGACTTGATCGCACGCACGGCTTTGCGATGGCTTTCGAGCGCGAATTGGTCCTGCTCCTGCCGCGTGATGCCGTATTTTTCGGCCACCAGCTCGCCGGTAACGCCCATGTGATAATTTTCGTAGACGTCCCACAGCCCGTCGGTGATCATCGAATCGAAAATTTCCTGATTGCCAAGACGAAATCCGCTGCGCGCGCCCTTCAGCAAATACGGGCAGTTCGACATGGACTCCATGCCGCCCGCAACCACCACCTCAGATTCGCCAAGCTGCACCGCCTGAGACGCCAGCGCCACCGCTTTCAATCCCGACCCGCAAACTTTGTTGATCGTCATCGCCGCAACTCGCGGATCGAGCCCGCCGCGCAACGCCGCCTGCCGCGCCGGATTCTGTCCTAGTCCCGCCTGAACCACATTCCCCATGATCGCTTCGTCCACCAGGTTCGGCTCGATGCCCGCCCGCCGCACAGCTTCCGCGATTGCTTTCGCGCCAAGCTCCGGCGCGGTAAGCGGCGCAAGCCCGCCCATGAATTTCCCAATCGGTGTGCGCACCGCGCTTAAGATGACAGCCTGCTCCATGGTCTTCACTCCTAGGTATGCATTTCAGCCAGAAACCCCAGTATATGCGCGGGATAAATCAGGGTCAAATTGACTGCTTGCGCGTCGCCGCCACCACTCAGAATTTATCCACGCTGGCCAGAGGCGGTATATCATCAGCTTCCAGGGGCATCGAGGAGGCTGTTTCATGGACCGCGACGATTTTCTTCATAATTTCGAACAGATTCGCGGGCGCACTATACGCCTCGTCCGCTGCATCCCGCCGGACAAAATCGAGTGGACTTGCCGTACCGGAGAATTCGCTCTCGGCGATCTGGCACGGCACATCGCCGCCACCGAGCGCTACGTCTTCGCCGAATGCGCCGTCGGACGCCCTAGCCGCTACAAAGGCTGCGGACGCGAACTCGCGGACGGCTTGGACAACGTCGTCGCCTTCATGGAACGCATGCATTCGGAATCCATGGAAATCTTCACCGGGATGACCCAGGCAGACTTCGAGAAAAAAGGCATCTCCCCGGACGGCATTCCCATCACCGCCTGGAAGCTGCTGCGCTCCATGCTCGAACACGAAATTCACCACCGCGGTCAGATCTATGTGTATCTCGGAATTCTGGGCGTTCCGGTTCCTTCGCTGTACACCCTCAACGAGCGCCAGTTGCAAGCACTCTCTGCCCAAAATGCGGCGCAAAGTCGGTCGGTTCAGTGAAAGCAGCAGATTTTCGCCGTATCGCTCTGACCATGCCGGAAGCAGTGGAAGGCTCACACTTCGGAAACGCCGACTTCCGCGTGAACGGAAAAATTTTCGCCACGCTAGGTCTCGAGAAGGAAGGCTACGGCGTCCTATTGCTAACTCCCGAGCAGCAAGCCGGAATGGTTGAAGACGAACCGGACATCTTTTCGCCCGTCCCCGGCGGTTGGGGACGCAAAGGTTCCACGCGCGTGCGCCTCGCAAAAGTCGCGCCGGATATCCTGGAAGCCGCCTTGCGCACCGCCTGGCTCAGAAAAGCCCCAAAACGCTTATTGAAGCCGTCCAAGTAGAGCCGGAATCCGAAGGGACGCAGCACACGCCCGCTGAAGCGCACGCAAGATATAATCATTTAAGGGATGACGCGACTGGTCTTAAACGGTTCTACAGAACGTTCACCGCCCGCGCCGCGAGCAGCACCACAATCGTCAGCGAAATCAGCGACTGCGCCATCATCCCCGCCTTGGCCCAACGCGAAAGCACAGCCGTATCCGTCGGCGAAAAAGCCGTGCTGGTATTGAACGCTAGAAAAAGATAATCCATGAAACGCGGTGACCATGATGAATCCCCGCCCTCCTGGCTCAACATCTGCGGAAATAGAAACGAGCTATCCAGACGGCCGCGCCGACTCTCGCGGTTTAGCGGTCCGCCCGCATCCAGCTTCCAGTACCACAGCGCGAACACCAACACGTTGGTCACCCAAAGCGCGGTCGCCGCGCGCAATAGCGTCTGCGCCGGCTCCCGATGGTGTGGGATGCCCTGAATCAAAAAAGCCAGCGAAGCAATCATGCCGATGGTAATTGCGCCATTCACAGTGAACGTCAAAATCCGTGCGACGTTGAAATGCCCTTTATGGTTCGATATGACCAGTGGAATAGCGAGCACGAGGATGATCGCCAGCAGCAGCCAACTCGGACCTACGGAGAGCGGCTCCGGCAATGCCCAATAGACACATCCCGCCGCCAACATCGCCACCACCGCGGGCCATCGAGGTTCACGCACAATTTGAGCGCTCATAAGTTTGTCGCGAGGCAGTATAGGACGCGGCTCGAAGAACCGCAATTCGCCGCACATCTTCATGGGCTACTTCCGCTACATCTGAAAATCTTGCCTCGCAAAAGCGTCCGGTCTATAATCCCGGCATGAAACTCTACAAAGTATTGGCCATAGGCCTGCTTCTTTGCGTCATCGCTCTCGCGCTCTCGATTGCCGCGAAAACCGTGGTTCACATGACAGACGCGCAAGGCAAAAGTGTGGGCACCGTCGTCCTGTATGAAAACCAGGGAGGCGGAGTCGGTCTAGACCTCAACCTCGAAAATCTGCCGCCGGGCGAGCACGCGATTCACTTCCATCAGGTCGCGAAATGCGATGCGCCAGACTTTAAGTCCGCGGGTCCGCATTTCAATCCGGACGGCAAGAAGCACGGCTTCGACAGTCCCGATGGCCACCACGCCGGCGACATGCCCAACTTCACCGTGGGCGCCGACGGAAAGGCGAAAGTCCGCCTCACCGACAAGGATGTAAACTTCAGCACTGACGCTCACTCGCTTTTCAGCAATGGCGGCACGGCCCTTGTGATCCACGCAAAAGCCGACGACATGAAAACCGACCCGTCCGGCAATTCGGGCGATCGCATCGCTTGCGGCGTCGTTCACAAGTAGTTTTTTTCTGCTGATTCGTGAACCGTATTCCAGAGTAGGGATCAACTTTGCACGGCTTCGGCTTTCCTGCGCGTTCGCCCCGCATTCGCTTTCTTCCGCTAGGGAAGTTCTGTCCTTTTTTCGTTTACGGCCTTCTGAGATTGACACGAGCGTCCGCCGGGCATAAGGTTGTTCGCAAAGCTAGGAATCGAAACCGTAATTCAGGAGTTTCCCATAGCGCGCACATCGAAAATTATTCGAAATGAGACCGGCTATTTCGTGCCCGGGAAGAACCTGCAACCAGTCCAGACACTGAAAACCTGGACCGCGCTGCTCCTTGCCGCGCTGCTTCTCGCGGTCTTCGGAGCATTTTCGTCAGCAGCACAGGCCCAAGAAGCGCGCCCCGACCTCTTCGGTCGTCACCCGGCGAATCTTTCCAAGATAGTAGTCGTCGGTGATTCGCTCTCCGCGGGTTTTCAGAGCGATTCCCTGCTCGACACGGCGCAGCCGCACGGCTGGGCTAGCTTAGTCGCCGCGCAGGCGGATGAGCCGTTGATCCTGCCTCTAATTGCGCCGCCGGGAATTCCCAACGTCCTGGAATTGCTCAGCGTGGGGCCCCCACCGATCATCGAGCCGGCTCCCGGCACATCTCCGGGGCGCGACGATCCTTTTGTTCAGGCCACCGACCTTGCCGTACCTGGCGCCGAACTCCAGGATGTACTCACAACTGCGCCGTCGCTTCCAATCGACAGTCTGACCGACCTGGTCATCGGTTTGCCCGGCCTTCTCGACGGAGTTTCGAAGACTCAAGTCGAGTGGGCCCAGACTCTTCAGCCCACAACAATCTTTTTGTGGATAGGAAGTAACGACATTCTGGGAGCCGCGTCCGTCGCTGATCCTTCCGCAGCCACGCCGCTCGGTAGTTTCGCCTCAAATTACAATAAACTGCTGAATGAATTGTCGGCAACCGGCGCGACGCTGGTGGTCGCGAATATTCGCGACGTCACTGTTATTCCCTATTTCACCCCGGCCGGCACCATCGCGCAGGAAGCCGGTCTTCCTTTATTCGTCATCGGACCAATTCTCGGAATCGGGCCGGGTGATTACGTGCTGCCTCACGGCGTGGCGCTCGTTCCCGGCATTCTGACCGGTTCCATAAAGGGCCCGCTGCCTTCCAGCGACGTTCTGCGAGCACCCCAAGTCCTTGAAACTCGTGCGATCATCGATGCTTACAACTTCATTATCGCCATCGAGGCCTTCGGACACGGCGCCGTGCTCGTGGATATCCACGCGCTCACCGAGCAAATCCGCTCGCAGGGTATCGAAGCCAATGGGCACCACTTGACTAATGCATTTCTCGGCGGCCTTTTTTCCCTCGACGGAGTTCATCCCACGAACACCGGCTACGCCGTGATTGCGAACAAATTCATCACCACGCTGAACCAGACCCGCGGAACTTCCATTCCGCTCGTCAACATCAATGAAGTGGCCAGCACTGACCCGCTGATCTTCGCGGACGCGGCCCGGGCCGTTTCGCTTAGCAAACACGTTAGTCCGGCAACCGCCGCAGCCTTGCATGCGCTTTTGCTGCACACGTCCTCACAAAAGTAAGAAACGAAATTCCGATCAAGATGTTCTTGCTGCCCAACCTGCGATTGAACCTCCCTGAGCCTCTCCGGCGTGCGGTTCATGATCCGCACAGGCATAATTCCATCGTCCTAACTGATCGTTGTAATCTTCTCTTCCACAGGAGGCACGCCCTTGCCTGACCAACCCGGTCCAGACCCCGCTGAGGAGTCGCAATCCGGAGCAACACACGCCGCCGGCTCGGCTCAGCCCAACGCGCCTCATTCTGACGAGCCTCGGCCCTGGGGACGCGACGACCGTAACCGGCTCCTCCTCTGGGTGGTGATCGCGTTCGCTCTTCCCGTTCCTTTCGTTCTGCTGCTGCATCTCTGGATCAAACCCACCGGTTCTGTTTTCACCATTCAGAGCGAATTACCCACCAAAGCCATCATTGCGTTTTTTGTCGTCCTGGCCACCTGGTTCATGTCCCGCAAGGAAAAGCGTCCCCTCGACGATTACGGCATCCCTCTCCGCCAGGCATTCGGAGAAAGATTTTGGGAAGGTTGCATTTGGGGCTTCGCTGCGCTTTCCGCCTTGCTTCTTGTTCTCTTTGTCTCCGGTCACTTCCAAATTGATTCCGTGGCTCTCTCGGGAGGCGCAATTTTCCGCTACGCGGTTGGCTGGGCTGCCGTTTTTCTTGCTGTGTCCGTAAGCGAAGAGTTTGCGTTTCGCGGCTACTGGCTTTTCTCTTTTTCCCGGCGCATGCGCTTCTGGCCTGCTGCTTTGTTTACCTCGGTCGTGTTCGGCGCCGCCCACCTGGGCAATCCCGGAGAAAATCTTCTCGGCATTCTGCAAGTCATTGTGGTCGGCTTGCTTCTATGTCTCACCCTCCGCCGCACCGGCAATCTCTGGTTCGCGCTTGGATTCCACGCAGCCTGGGATTGGGCCGAAACTTTTTTCTACGGCACGCCCGACAGCGGCCTTCTTGGCGTCGGCCGATTTCTGAACAGCTCCGTTCAGGGCCCGAATTGGCTCACCGGAGGTTCAGCCGGCCCCGAAGGCAGTGTCCTCGTATTCTTAGTTTTCGCTCTCTGCGCCCTGCTGATCCATCTCCGATTTCCAAAGGTGATCTACCCGGATCGGCCCGTCTAGCGCCCGCTCAGTCGCCAAGAGATCGAGAATTGCTGGCGCACGATTCTGGTCGCTTCGGCTCTGGCAAGTTCGACGAAATCGTGCGTGTCCGATACCTAGAAATCCATAGGCGAAAGAAAAGCGTAACCCCTTCGCTTTGAATTCCGCTATCATGGTTGCCCGATGGCTCAGGCGACCACACGTGAAAACTTTGCTGCGTTGAACGCACAGCAACGTCGCGCTGTGGAACACGGCGAGGGCCCGCTCCTAGTCGTCGCCGGGGCCGGAACCGGTAAAACGCGCGTCATCACTGAACGGATTCGCTATCTCCTGGAATCGAATCCGGAGCTTGCCGGCGAAAACATTCTGGGACTGACGTTCACGGACAAAGCTGCGGGCCAAATGAAGTCTCGCGTCGTGAAATCAGTTGGCGAGCGCGCCGAAGGCATCTGGCTCAGCACCTTTCACAATTTCTGCCTGGAAAAAGTCCTTCGCGTCGCGAACCCGGACTTAAAGGTGCTCGAGGACGTCGATCACTGGATACTGTTGCGGCGTCATATGGCCGAGCTGGACCTGAAACATTTCAGGCGTTTGGCGGCGCCGGGCGAATTCCTCTACGATTTCCGGCAATTCTTTTCGCGCTGCCAGGATGAGCTGGTCACGCCCGATGATTACCAGAGCTATGTTGACAAATCGTGGCAAGCCTATCTCGAACGTCGAGAATTGCTCGAGCCCGACGCGCGCACGCTCGAAGAAGAAGAACTGGCCCGCCGGGAAGAACTCGCACGCGTTTACCGCGTGAGCGAACGATTGTTGCGGGAGCGAAACCTGCTCACCTTCGGCGCGCAATTGATGCAAACGGTGCAATTGTTGCGATCCGATGCCGCTCTTTTGCAAAGCCTGCGCGATCAGTTTCATTACATTCTGGTGGACGAATTCCAGGACACCAACATCGTCCAGCTCGAACTGCTTTGGCTGCTGGCCGGCGACCGCGGAAATATCGTTGCGGTTGGCGACGACGACCAGGCCATCTATCGTTTCCGCGGCGCTTCCTTCGGCAGCTTCACGATTTTCCTGAAACGCTTCTGCGGAGTTACGGATAAAAATCTTACCGACGGAGTGCGCCGGTTCATCGCGCCATTGACACAAAATTACCGATCCACCACGCGAATCCTGCGCGTGGCGGGCGAAGTGATTTCGCACAACGAAAAATCGCCCTTGCTGCCTCCCAAGACCTTGACCACCGACAATTCCGACGGCGAAAAGATTCGCGTCGCTGAATTCGGCCGCCCCGAAGAGGAAGCGCACTGGATCGCCTCGGAAATCGAGCGCTTGCACCTGCCCGGAAATCCCTGGCGCAACTTCGCCGTGCTCTATCGCAAACACGCGCACGTGAAACGCCTGATCGAAGCGCTGCAGCAGCGGAAGATTCCCTTCGTCATCAAGAAATTCTCGATTCTATCCAGTACGGTCGTGCGCGATCTCTTGGCCTACCTGCGGCTCATCGCCGTTCCTTCTGACAATGTGGCCTGCGCGCGTGTGCTCGCTGCGCCGTACTGGAGGCTTCAGCCGCGCGACTTGGTCCGTCTCGCGGAACGCGCGGGGAAAAATCACCGCCGGTCATTGAGCGACGAAATCGACGCGGCGCAAAGCGAATTGCAATTTGCATCCGAAGCATCGCGTCTCCCGGAACTCGTAGCTTTTTTGGCGCGTTTCCGCAAAGCCGCGCGCAAGACTTTCGCCAGCGCGTTGCTGGACGAATTGATTTCCTCCTTGGAACTTGCGCCGCTTCCCTTTGAGGCCGACCGCCGGTACCTCGAACGCTTCGTGCAATTCGTGAAGGATTGGGAGCAAAAGAGCGAGGGAAAAAGCCTGCGCGACTTTATCGAATATCTGGATTATTTCGCCGAAGCCTCCGGTGATATATGTCTGGAAGAAGAATCGGCCGATGATGCCGTGCAGTTGATGACCGTGCATTCGGCGAAAGGCCTCGAGTTTCCGCACGTTTTCATAATGCACCTCAATAAGAACGATTTCCCCTCGAACGCGCGCCCGGTCAAATTCGAATTCCCCCCGGAAATGATGAAAGAGGAAAAACCAACCGGAGATTTTCAGATCCAGGAAGAGCGGCGGCTGTTTTATGTCGCTCTGACGCGCGCCCGCCAGCGGCTTACCCTTTCGACTCTTAACAATAAATGGAAAAAGCCTTCGCTCTTCCTGGAAGACTTCTTGCGGAACGCGAAAATACAGAAGGGCGACACGGCGCAGTCGGCGCCGCAGATCACCGTGCCGCCGTCCCAGGAAATCACGGGCTCGGCACCTGAATCTTCCGATCCCTCGCAATTATTTTCGTCCAACGTAGGACAGGATGAAAACGCGCGCGCTTATTCCCGCGTCGCGCTCTGGGCCAAAGCCTACCATCCGCCGGTAGCCGAACCGTTGCAACTCAGCGCTTCCGCCATCGAGTGTTACTGCAAATGCCCCATGCAATATTTGTTTCAAAATATGTGGAGCATTCGCGGCGGCCCGCGCGCCACCATGACTTTTGGAAGCGTGATGCATACCACCATCAAGGAATTCGCCGGCGGCATGGCCAAGCGCGGAAAATTCCCTTTCGAAGACGTAATGGCGGTTTACGATCGCGAATGGCGCTCCATGGGTTTTCCCGACGACTATCAGGAAGAGGAATACCGCAAAGCCGGCCGCGAACAGCTCGAGAATTTCCATCGCTCCTACGCGGCCGCCCCGCCGGACATGGCGCACCAGGAAAAATCGTTCGAGCTTCACCTCGATCATGACGTCATTGTGAAAGGCCGCATGGATCAGGTGAACCGGCTGGGCTCAAAAGAAGTGGAAATCGTGGACTACAAAACGGGCAAGCCCAAGGACGCCAAAAAGGCCAAGGACAGCTTGCAACTCAGCGTTTACGCTCTGGCGGCTGAAGAAGTGCTGGAACTGAAACCGGAACGCCTGGTTTTTTACAATCTGACCACCAACGAAGCAGTCGCGAGTGAGCGCGACGCGAAAGCACTGGCGAAAACGAAACAGACTATCTACGAAGTGGCCGACCAGATTCGCGCCGGTGAGTTTCCCGCCAAGCCGAGTTTTCTCTGCGTGTATTGCGATTACAGACCGCTGTGCCCCGCGCACGAACAATTAATTTCGATTCAACCGGCCAGATAGGTCGGTAGCCCCGAATTACGGTGTCGCCCCGTCATCCTAGACGAGTGCCGCTCGAAACCAACGGGAATTAGTGGAGTCCAGCCTGGAAATACCCTTGCCGCGCGGTCACGTCCAAGTCCGGCCGCCGGACGCGCACTTCGATGGTGTGATAGTCCTTGCTGCGGTCCGATTCTCTCGGAGCGAAAGTGATGGTGTACACATCGCGAGCCTGCTCGGTCACCGCCGAGTACAGCCGCGACAATTCATTATCCCTCGCCGCGTAAAATGTATCTCCGCCCGTGCTCGCGGCGTACTTGTCGATCTCCGACGCTCCGTGCTGAATGAGGGAGCGGCCAATCGGAGTCTGGTGAGTCACGGAAATAGCAAACACGGAAACATCAGCGAGGAGAAGCGAGTGCAGGGTTTCGTTGAACGAGTGCTGGTTGTTGTGGGTATTGCTCCCGTCGGAAATAAGGAAAATTATTTTCCGACGATCGCGCCCGCGCCCTTTCAGCATTTGGCCCGCTGCATAGATGGCGTCATCCAGAGAATTATGGGTAGCCTGTTTTCCAAAACCGCGAACCTGCACGCCGCCTTGCCCGGTGGTTCCGGTTCCGTCCGGCTGGGTCTGCCCATTGATGATCGGACCCGCGGTCGTAGGGTCGTTAATGATTGTTGTACTATGCGAGTCCAGGGACAGGCGCTTGAGCGCGGTAAAAAGTTTGTCGTTGTTGAAAGAAAAATCGGCGACCGTCTGGGGAAATTCCGAATAGGTGACCAGGGCTACCTCGTCCGCGGAGCCAAAGCCGGCGGCGACCGCGTCCAGACTTTTCTTGACCTGTTCGGCCTCCTTTTCGGCAAGATCATCGTCGAGCAGGACCACCGCGGACAGCGGATAGGGCTGCGAATCGAACAGCACGATTTGCTGCTCTACGTCGTCGGAGAAAATGCGGAACTCATCCCGCTGAAGGTCGACGACGAGCTGGCCGTCGCGGTTCTTGACCGTGACCGGCACGATGACAAGTTCCGTTCGTACCGAGATGCGATTGCGAGTATCTCCTTGTTGCACGGCTGCGCCTGACGGTGACGGCCTCGCCGCAGGGTTCTGCGGCGGCGGGCTGGGTTTTGCCGTCTGGCCCGGTTGAACGGGAGCCGGCGGCTGGGCGTCCTGCTGCAGCGAGCCAGGCTGGATCGGTTGCTGCGCGTGCGCGCAAGCGCAAAGAAGTAATACAATGGCAATCGACAGAATGATTCGCGTCATCGGCGTATCTCGTTTCGCGCCCTTCGGCGGCGTTCTAAGCTATTGCTCGTTCGCAACCTGCCTCTGTGCCGGCGAACTACTCATGTCCGGCGACAGTGGCCAAACATCCGGCCGCGCTCCGAGTGCATCGTAAGTAGCGCGGCTAATCTGAGGGAGATTATACAATGCGGCTGACCCGCCTCGTGGCAGGCTTTTTCATACTGGCTCTCGCAGGATACTTGGGTGCAGGCGGAGCCTGGCCTGCGAATGCTACTTCGTCGAGCGCCCTGTCGGGGGATGCGCCGCAGTCGTCCACACCCGCCCCACCGCAACAGGATCAGCAACCCCCACAGTCATCCCAAACCTTGAAGAGAGAGACCACACTGGTCAACGTCTTTGTGACCGCCCGTGATAAGAAGAACGGCATCGTCTCCGACCTGCTGCAAAACGATTTCAAAATCTCTGAGGATGGCCAGGACCAAAAGGTTGCCTTCTTCGAGAAAGACGTAAATATGCCGATCACGCTCGGCCTGCTAATCGACACGAGCGGCAGCATGTACCACGTGATCGGAGCGGAACAGGATACGGCATCGCGTTTTCTGCGGGAAGTGATGCGGAAGAAAGACGAAGCCATGGTCATCAGCTTCGACTTTGACGTGGACTTGCTGGCGGACTTTACGGAAGACACCAACGTTCTCGAACGTGCCATCCGCCGGACGAGCATAAGTTCCGTGGCAGGCGGAGGACCAGTAACTCCGGGCACGATTCCGCAAGGAAACAATGCCGGCGGAACGGACCTCTACGACGCGATCTACCTGGCGTGTCACGACGAATTAGCAACGGAAGCGGGACGCAAGGCCGTGATTGTGATGAGCGACATGGAGGACACCGGCAGCAAATTAAGATTGCAGGATGCAGTCGAAGCTTGCCAGCGAGCTGACGGCGTGATTCATGTGCTTCTGATCTCGGATTCCACTTTCGGGGTGACGATGGGAAGCGGTCCGGGAGTGGCGCGAAAAATGTCGGAGGACACGGGCGGCCGCGTAATCAACGTTCACAGCGAGAAGTCGCTGGAAAAAGCATTTGACGTAATCTCGGAAGAATTGCGCTCTCAATATGTGATTGGCTACTATCCCACCAACGAAAAACGCGACGGAACATTCCGGAAAATTAAGGTCGATATCGATCGGCCCGACGTCAAGGTTCTCGCTCGCAGAGGTTATTACGCACCATTTAAGTAGAACCCTGCGTACAGGCAGACTGCTCCGGGCGCCTCGGAAATCACGCTACTTACCAGCTGGCGTTGGCGCCACTGAGTAATAGCCCTTGCGCGTTCGGACGGCGAGACCCTTGCGATCGGTCCCGACTTCAATTTTGCGGTATTTGCCCGCTGTTTCCGTATCCTTAGGCGAATAGGCAATGAAATACTGGCTGCGCAATTCAGTTCCGATGTCCACAAACGATTGCGCCAAATCCTCGACTTTGTAAGGATAAAATACGCGGCCGCCAGTTTGGTCCGCAAATTCCTCCAGCACTTTGTCTCCGCCTTCCACGTGTAGCTTCTTCGGTTTGTCGCCGCTGATGGAGAGCCAGTCGGTGTTCGTGCTGATCGCGTAGATGGCGGCCTCGGCGCGAATGGCGGATTCGATGGCGTCACTGAGCGCGTGGTCGCTCAGATTATCATCGCCATCGCTGATCACGACAATCACGCGGCGTACTTCGGGATTCGGCCCGTTGGGCGCAGGCGGATTCAGGAGTTTCTCGGAGGCCCGATAGATAGCGTCGTTCAGAGCGGTTCCGCCTCCCGCGCGCTGCTTGCGGATCGCGGCGGTGAGCAGGCCGAGATCACCGGTGTAATCCTGTATGACCTCGGGTTCGTTGTCGAAGGTCATCAGAAAAGCCAGGTCTTTATTCCTGCGGATTACGCCATCAAGGAAATCGATAGCGGCGTCCTGTTCGAACGCGAGGCGGGGCCGGATGCTATTGGAGGTGTCGAGCAGCACCCCGATGCGCAGCGGCAAGTCGGTTTCGCGTCCAAAGAACCGGATGTCCTGTGGCGCGTTGTCCTCGAGAATTTTGAAGTCGCTCTGTTCGAGATCGGTGACGAAATTATGGCGGCGATCGGTGACGGTGGCGACTAGATGAACCAGGCCGGTGGTGGAAACAATCGGCGGCAATTTGTTCTGCCCCGCCTGCGCGGCATCAGCGGGACTTTGCGCCGGGGGAGCCTTTTGCCCCGTTTCAGAAGATTGCGAAGCAGGAGCGCTCCAGTCTGGCCGCGCCGGACTAGAAGGCGGAGGAGACTGCTGTGCGTAAATGCAGGTCCCCGAAATACAAATAAGCGCTGCCAGAACGATAAGAGTGCGCAATCGTCGCACGTTGATCAATTATAGAAACCCCTGCAATCCGGCATCAATCACGCTGGAAGCGATTTTTACGGCTCGTCCCAAACCCTGAAAGTACGCGGTCAAATCGGGCGGCAGCGGAGCACGGCACTCAATTCGTTTGCCGGACCGCGGATGAACAAAAGCAATTCGCGCGGCGTGCAGGAAATTTCTTTCCAGCGGCGGCAGGAGTTCAGCGCCGATACGTTCCTGGCGCGGCGCGCCGTAAACCGTGTCGCCCACGACCGGACATCCGAGCGCGGAGAAATGCACGCGAATCTGGTGAGTTCTGCCGGTGTGCAAGCCCGCTTCGATGAAAGAAAAGTTGCCGAGCCGCATGCGCAAGCGCCAGTCCGTACGTGCCTGGCGGCCTTCGCGGCGCCGTGCCGTCATGCGCGAGCGGCGGCGAAGGTCGCGCGCAATGGGCAAATCGACGATTCCGGCTTCGCCCTTTAACTTCCCGTGTAGAAGCGCCAGATACGTCTTCTCAATGCGGCGTTCGCGAAAATCTTCGACCAGCTTTAAGTGGGCCATATCAGTCCGCGCAATCAATAACACGCCGGAGGTCCCTTTGTCGATTCGATGCACGATGCCCGGCCGGAGAGGCCCGCCTACTGTGGACAAACCTTGACCTCCGCCAAAGCGATGCAACAGCGCGGCGACGAGAGTACCGGCGTCAGCACCTGCGCCCGGATGAACGATCATTCCCGCGGGTTTGTTTACGACCGCCACGTCCGCATCTTCGTAAATGATATCGAGCGGGATATTTTCCGCCTCCACGCCGGGGAGCGGAGGACGAGGAATATTTACGGTGACCGTTTCCCCAACTTCGAGACGATGTGAGGACTTCCTCGCGAGACCATCCACAAGCACCCGCGCTTCGTCGATCAGAGTCTGCACGTGGGTGCGGCTCATGTCGCTGAGATGCACGGCGAGAAAACGGTCGAGACGCTGGCCCCCGGCTTCTTCGTTAACGGCGAAAGTATCGTGCTCGGAAGAGTCTTCGTCAGATTCGAAATTGTTTGGCATATCAGAATGTGCGCGCATCGAAGTTTTGCAGATGGGAGGCGAGCAGCATCTAGCGCGCAACCGTAGCGCGGGCGGCAGAAGAAGAGGCCATCGGCGCGCCCTTGCCTCTCAACCCACGCCACCAAAGGAATGCGCCGGTAACGATCAGGCCGACGCTTACAATCTGCATCAGTGAGACCGTATCGTGGAACATCATGGTGCGGCCCGGATCGCCTCGGAAGAATTCGATGGTGCCGCGCTCCACCCCGTAGAGAAGGAAATACGTGGCGATGATTTGCCCGGTAAAGCGCTGGCGCTTGCCGATCCAAACAAGAATTAGGAAATTGAGAAACTCCGCGGCCGCTTCATAAAGCTGGGTGGGATGCAAATGAACGCCGAGCGGCGTTCCGGCAAGCTGCGCGGCCGCCGGATTAGTGAACACCACACCCCAAGCAACGGTAGTCGGCTTGCCGTAACAGCACCCGGCGGCAAAACATCCCAACCGCCCGATGGCGTGGCCCAGCGGCAACCCCGCCACAATCGTGTCCATAACGGGGAGCAGCGGCATTTTCTGAAAGTATGAATACAAAACAATCATGAGTATGGCGCCGACGATGCCGCCATAGAAAGTTCCGCCGGACTGAAATGTGTTCAAGCTGAAAATGTCCCGCGGATTGGCCACGTAGTAGTCCCAGTCGCTCAGAATAAGCCAGACTTTCGCCAGGAGGAGCGCAACCAGGACGGTGTAGATCCCCATGTTCCAGACTTTGTCAGGATCGAGACCTGCGCGCGGCGCCCGCTTGCGGGCATACCATAAGCCTGCAAGCACGCCAGTAGCAACCAGCACGCCGTACGAATAGATATTAATTCCGCCGATATGAAAGAGGATGGGATGCATCGCTAGGCTCGCTCTTGATTAGGATGCCGCCAATCGCGGAAGAGTTCAAGGATCACAAGGCCCGCGCCGACAACAATCGCCGAATCAGCAATGTTGAATGTATACCAATGATGGCTGCCAATGTAGAAGTCGATAAAATCGGTCACACTGCGATGGAGAACACGGTCGAGAACGTTTCCCGATGCGCCGCCCAAGATTAAAGCCAGCCCGCACTGTGCGAGCCTGCCCCCCGCGCGGCCGCTGACGAGCAGCCAAGCAAGCAACGCGATAACGGCGACAGAAAACACAATCAGCACAGGGGCCAGCAAGGGGTTGCTTGAATCGGCGAACAATCCGAAAGCCACCCCTGGATTGCTGGTATGAACCAGATTCAGCAAGCCGGGAACGAGAACGCGAATGGTCCCCGGGGAGGTGTACCGCTCCACTGCGTATTTGCTGACCTGATCCGCCACTAGCGCGGCGAACACGAGAAATCCCAGGGTGTACCAGCCTGAACGCGACGCGGAAGATGTCAAACCTTGGCACTCCCGCTGGCGACGCCGCTGTCTCGATCGATTTCGGCAAGAGCGGCGAGGCACCGCTCGCATAATGTGGGGTATTCCGCGCTCTCACCCACGTGTGTGGAATAATTCCAGCAGCGTTCACATTTTTTACCGAGGGCGCGCTCGATGCGAATTTGGAGTCCTTCCAGGGTGGCGGCCGGCTCAGTTCCCTGGATCGGGCTTGCGGCGATCTCGACCTGCGAGACGATGAAAAGTGCCGGCAGGTAGGCGGAATATTTGCGCAACAGATCGAGCAGTTCGCCGGTTGCTGCGAGCGTGACGCGCGCTTCGAGGCCGCCGGAAATTGTCTTTGCAGCGCGGGCAGGCTCGAGCGCTTTCAAGACTTCCCCACGAACCACAAGAAGGCGGTCCCAAACCGCAGAGCGCGATCCATCCAAGGCATTTTCGAAATCTTCGGCGGCGGGAAACAAAGACATGTGCACGCTTTCGGTTTTCGAACCGGTGGGCGGCAAGTGCTTCCAGACCTCTTCAGAGGTAAAAGCCAGGGTGGGAGCGATGAGGCGAACGACAGCGCTCGCGATGCGGTACATGGCGGTTTGCGCCGAGCGGCGCCCCAGACTCTTGGGTGCGAAGGTGTACAGACGGTCTTTAAGAACGTCGAAATAAAACGCGCTTAAATCCACCGTGCAAAAATCATGCAGCGCGTGGTACACGCGATGGAATTCGAAATTGGCGTACCACTCCTGACATTGGCGCACGAGCGCGCCGGTGCGCCGCAACATCCACGCGTCCATTTCCCAAAGATCCGCGTCGGGGACTGCGTCGCGCTCCGGTTCGAAGTCGTAAAGATTCGATAGTGCAAACCGGAACGTGTTGCGGATTTTGCGATAGGCTTCGGCGAGCTGCGTCATCATGGCATCGGAAAGGCGGACATCGGCGGTGTAGTCCTGCGACGAAACCCAGACACGAAGAAGGTCGGCGCCCCACTTCTCGCAGATTTCCTTGGGCTCCATGGAGTTGCCGAGCGACTTCGACATCGGGGTGCCTTTTTCGTCGAGCGTCCATCCGTGCGTGACGACTTGATCGTACGGGCGCATGCCATCAACGCCAATCGCAACCATCAGCGAGCTCTGGAACCATCCGCGAAACTGGTCCGGGCCTTCGAGATAAACATCCGCGCGAGGCTTCCCTTCCCTTTTTTGCAGCACGGCCAAATCGCTTGAACCGGATTCGAACCACACATCGAGTATGTCGGACTCTTTGCGCCACTTTGCTCCGCCGCACGAAGCGCACTTCGTCCCGGGAGGCAGCAGTTCCTCGGCTGAATGCGTGTACCACGCGTCGGCGCCTTCACGCTCAAAAAACGGGATAACGTTGCGGAGCGCGTTGAAATCCTTGAGTATTTTCCCGCAAGCGTCGCAATAGAAAATCACCAGTGGGATTCCCCAGAAGCGCTGGCGCGAAATGCACCAGTCGGGCCTGTCGGCGATCATGTTGTGAATGCGCTCTTCGCCCCACGCCGGCAGCCACTTTACTTTTTTGATTTCGTCCAGCGCTCGGCCGCGCAACCCAGGCGCGTTCGGGGGAGGAACCGTTGCGCTGCCGCCATCAAGTTGTATGAACCACTGTTCGGTAGCGCGAAAAATCACGGGAGTGTGGCAGCGCCAGCAATGCGGATAGCTGTGCGAAAACTTCTTTTCGCCGACAAGCATGCCGCGCTCCGTCAGCAGCGAGATGATGGCCGGATTCGCTTCGAAGACAGTCTTGCCCTTGTACTCGGGCAAACCTTCGACAAAGCGGCCGTCGTTATCGAGCGGAGCGTAGGCTTCGAGGCCATATTTCTGGCCGGTGGCAAAGTCTTCCGCGCCGTGGCCCGGAGCGGTGTGCACAATTCCACTGCCCTGATCCAGGGTGACGTAGTCGGCGAGCACAGCCGGCACGCGCAACTCCTTAAGAAACGGGTGCTGAAACTGCACGCCTTCGAGTTCGCGTCCCTTTCCAACTTTCGTGAATGGAGCGCCCGGTTCGAGCCCCAGCAGCACAGCCAACTCCGGGTCGCTCATTCTTTCTTCCGCGAGCAGGAGCTTGCCTGCGGCACTATTCACGACAACGTATTCGTAGTCCGGATGAAACGCGAGAGCGCGGTTCGCCGGCAACGTCCATGGCGTTGTGGTCCAGATCAGCGCGCTGACATCAGCGCCAATCCCGAGCTTCCTGGATTTCTCGCCGGCAACAACCGGAAACTTCACCCAGATCGATGGGCTGGTGTGGTCTTCGTATTCCACTTCCGCTTCCGCGAGAGCGGTGCGGTCATAGATGCACCAGTACACAGGTTTCAGTCCGCGGTAAATGTAGCCCTTTTCCAGAAATGTGAGGAAGGCGCTGGCAACGCAGGCTTCATAACTTGGATCCATGGTGAGGTAGGGCTTTTCCCATTGGCCGAAAACGCCGAGCCGCTTAAATTCGCGTCTGTGCGCGTCGATGTAGCCTGCGGCGAATTCCCGGCACATGCGCCGAAACTCCGCCGCGGACACTTTGCTTGTCTTGCCGCCCAGTTCCTTTTCGACCTTGGTCTCTATGGGCAGACCGTGGCAATCCCAGCCGGGAACATACGGAGTTCGGAATCCGGCCATGGTCTTTGACTTCACGATCATGTCCTTCAGTATCTTGTTCAGACCTGTGCCGAGATGAATTTCACCCGTGGGGTAAGGGGGGCCGTCGTGAAAGACGAACACCGGCGCAGCCGCCCGCGATTCCATGATGCGGTGGTATAGCGCCATCTTTTCCCAAGCTGCCAACTGCTCCGGCTCGCGCTCGGGCAGCTTCGCCTTCATGGGAAAATCTGTTTTGGGAAGATTAAGTGTACTCTTCAGGTCGCGCGTATTCGCCATCTAATAGGGATCAAAAACCCTTTCTACTGATGCAGGCCGGGGAAACTGGGAGCCTCAGTTGGAGACCGTATGTTACAATGAATCCAGAACGGTGTCAGCCGTCCGACGCCGTACATCCTTTTTCGTGGTGGAGCGTCTAATATCAGGTAGAGCCATGACCGGGGAACCTAGGTAAGCCCTATGCCAGACTTTACTTCAAGACTTGATGACGCTGGTCGCTCGACTACGGAGCCTACGCTCAGGATTGGGCGCCTGCCGTCTCCCGTACATACATCTGCTTTCAAAAGCTTTTTTTCCAACGTAAAGGATTTCCTCTCGGAGCGTCCGGCCAAAATCGCAGGTGGAAAGTCCGACGTATTCAAGAATCCCGAATTTGGCGAAGGGCTTGGCGACAATTTTAAGGAATTTTTTCGCGCGGCGCCCCGTGGGCCGGTGAACTCCGATCTATTGGTCAGTTGGAATTCTGAGTTCGGCGGATTCTGGCAAAACGTTCGCGACCTGATTTCACCGCGGAAACTGGCTCCGTTAAAGACCACCAGCTCCCCCGTAGCGGTGCCCGAAATTTGGTCCAAGAATACTCAGTTCACGCGGGTGCAGGCGCTTTCGCTGGCATTCCACGTAGTAGTGATCGTGCTGATCATTATTCCACTTTGGCCGGAACTGATGTCACCGGGAACCACGCAGGCGAAGACCATGAACGTCACGCCGCTCGACATCACTTCGCCATATCTGCCAAAACTGCCGCCAGGAGCCAAGAAGGCCGGAGGTGGCGGAGGCGGCGGGGCGCACGAATTGTTGCCTGCGAGCCGAGGCAAACTTCCGAAGTTCAGTTTGACGCAAATCGTGCCGCCCAAAGTGAAGCCGCCGGACAATCCTAAGTTTGCAGCAACCCCAACGGTTCTTGGGATGCCGGACATGAAATTGGCCAGCCCCAACATGGCGAACTGGGGCGACCCCATGTCCAAAGTGACCAACGATTCCAACGGGCCTGGCAGCGGCAATGGAATTGGATCTGGAAATGGAACAGGAGTTGGAAGCGGGAGCGGCGGTGGCGTAGGACCGGGCGAAGGTGGAGGGGCCGGAGGCGGAATATTTAACGCCGGCACCAACGGGTACGGCGTGCCCGCTTGCTTGTATTGTCCGACGGCGCAGTTCTCTGATGAAGCGGTTAAGGCAAAGTTCCAGGGGACGGTTTTACTAGTGGCCATCATCACCGCAGAGGGACACGCGACGGATATCCACGTGGCGAAGGGCCTGGGGCTAGGTCTTGACGAAAAGGCAATCGAGGCGGTTCGGACGTGGCGGTTTAGGCCGGCCCTTGGCCCGAATGGGAAGCCTGCGGCAGTCCGTCAAACTATTGAAGTGACATTCCATCTCTACTGAGTTTCTCTTTTCTTGAGTTCTTCCTGCTGACTGCTATCCCGCTGAAGCTGCTTTCTCCGCTGAACGATTCCAAGGATTCCCGGACTGACGTTTACCTTCAGGACCATCTTATATCTGCGGGCTTGTCATTCTGCTACGATGAAGACCATGAAAATAGGAATCTGGACTTCGTGTTTTCTTATTTCTGCCATTCTGGCTGTGGGGCCGCAAGCGGCCGCACAAAACAGCACAATTGAGTTCGTCGCGAAGGCTACGCCGTCAAGCGGCACGGACGAACCGGTGCGCGGGATCACCTTTTACCTGCTGCGCCAAAGTTTCGATGATATCGGCAAGGAAGCGGCGGTGACGTACCCGCTGGTGGCCATGGACGCCTTCATCGATAAGCTCGATGTTTCGAAGGAATTAAAAGCGTGGATGAAGAAGAATCGATGTGTGAACCTGGCAGGCGAAGACTTCATCAAGAGACTCAAGCCCGATGACGTGATGAATGTGCCGGAATTCCACAAGGCTTATGTGGATAGGATGTCGGGAGACCAGAGCGTGGCCTTTCCGACCCCGAAATACACTCCGGCTTTGAAGAAAAAGAATCCGGAAAAGTATGATGAGGAGGTAAAACAATATCAGAATGCCATCCGGGCGTTTCTAGTTTTGAACCCTACCAGCACGGATGGAATCGATCTCGCGCTGGAAGACGTGAACCCGGGGCATAAGTGGGATACGATCGAAGCAAACAGCACCGCCGAGCTGCATCGCCACACAATAGAACTTGCGGAATCGAAGTATCTTGTTGCACGCACGGAAACGGATTTGGAAGGCCACGGATATCTGCACGGCATCGCTCCGGGAACGTACTGGCTCAGCACGCTCGACATCGTTGCGCAAGCGGGCGACGTACGGAAGAAATGGGACGTGCGCGTTACCGTACCACCGGGAAAAACAACTTACGTCGCGCTTTCGAATATCAACGCGGTACAACCTCCACACGCCACACCTTAACCGGCTGCCGGGAATGTGACCGACGCCTCCGACATCACTCGCTGGATCACTCAACTGGCGGATCGCGATCCGCAGAACAGAGCCGAAGCCGCGCTGCGGCTGTATTTGGAGGGTAGCGGCGTGTGCACGCCTTTGCTGAAACAATGGCTCGCCGATCCTGAATTTCGCGCGCTGACTCTGCCCGGCGAAATGAAGGCTCCGGCTGGATCGGGTTTCGGACCAGCGTCCATCGTGGTTGGAGTTGCCGTGAGACCGGAAACGTTTGAAACGATCCGCACGGCAAACAATTCTCCGTCGCTGGCGGACGTTCCTCCGGACCAGGATGCCAAGGAATTTGAACTGCACTTCGAGACCCGGATCGAGCTCGATATCTTAACTACGCGAGACCCAGGCGGCAAAGGCGCCATCGCCGGTTTTTTGGAGAAATTTGGCGAAGGGATTCAACAAATTGAAGTCTATGTGGGCGATGTAGACCGGGCCACGGAAATTTTACGTTTGCGATTTGGGTTGAAACCGATCTACCCGGCTGCTCGCGCCGGAGCTGCAGGCACGCGCATAAACTTTTTTCTTGCGCCGGCGCAGCAAGGGAAAAAAGTACTAATCGAATTTGTAGAAGCCAAAACGAAAAATCCTTAGGCCGCGGTAGAAACCATTTGCAGAATTTCGCGCTTCATTCTCCGCTCTGCTGCAACAGTTTGGCCACGAGCGCGGTCCATCCCGTCTGATGGCTGGCTCCGAGCCCCGCGCCGGTATCTCCGTTAAAATATTCATAGAAAAGAATCAGGTCGCGCCATTGAGGGTCGGTTTGAAATAACGAAACGTCGCCGTAAACCGCGCGGAGGCCGTCGCGACGCAGGAAAATGTGCGAGAGCCTGCGAGATATATCCGCGGCGGAATTCCACAGCGTTACCCTGCGTCCTGAATTCGTGGGGTATTCCACTTTGAATCCGTCGCCATAATAGTAATGAATCCGCTGGAGCGACTCTATCAGCAGGAAATTCATGGGGAACCAGATAGGTCCGCGCCAGTTTGAATTGCCTCCAAAAAGATCGCTGGTGGACTCGGCCGGCTCGTAGTCCACCGAGCTGGAATGCCCGTCCGCATCGAGCACAAATGGATGGTCCCGATGAAATTTCGATAGCGCACGGATTCCGTGAGGCGAAAGGAATTCGTTTTCATCGAAAACGTATCGGTAGATACGCTCAAGTTTCTCGCGATTGGCAATAGTGAGGAGCAGGCGGGTGCCCTTGTCGGATTTTTGGCTCATGTCCACATGCTTGCTGACTTCGGGATTGTGATCCAGGAACCATTGCATCCGTTTGCGGAAATTCGGCAATCGCTCCAAAACCTCCGGTTCGAAGGTTTCGGCGGCAAAGAGAGGAATCAAGCCCACCATCGATCGGACCTTCATCGACATGGGCGTCGATTGGCCCAGGTGCAGGACGTCGTAATAGAAACCGTCCTTTTCATCCCATAGGCCGACTCCCTGGCCGCCCATGTCGTTCATAGCCTGCGCGATGTACACGAAGTGTTCGAAAAACTTGCTGGCGATGTCTTCATAAGCGGGATCCTGATGAGCGAGCTCCATGGCCATCGCGAGCATATCGAGGCAGTACATGGCCATCCAACTGGTCCCGTCGGATTGCTCGATGAAATTTCCGGGGCCCAGGGGCTGGGAGCGGTCGAAAACCCCTATATTATCGAGGCCGAGGAAACCGCCTTCGAAGACGTTTTTGCCCTCCGGATCTTTGCGGTTTACCCACCAGGTGAAATTAATCAAGAGTTTGTGAAACATGCGGACCAGGAACTTACGGTCTTCTTGCCCTTGTACCCGCCCCGCGATTTTATAAACGCGCCAAGCGGCCCAGGCTTGCACGGGCGGATTCACATCGGAGAAATTCCATTCGTAAGCCGGCAACTGGCCGTTTGGGTTCATGTACCATTCACGCATGAAAAGCACGAGCTGTTCTTTGGCAAAGTCGGGATCGATCAGAGCCATCGCCACGCAATGGAAAGCCAAATCCCACGCCGCATACCACGGGTACTCCCACTTATCGGGCATGGATATCACGTCGGAATTGTAGAGATGCGTCCACTCGTTATTCCGGCCGTCGAGACGCTCCGGCGGAGGGGCAGGCTGCGTGGGATCGCCCTCAAGCCAGCGACGAACGTCGTAGTGGTAGGACTGCTTGCCCCACAGCAGGCCGGCGAAAGCCTGGCGTTGGACCATGTGCGCGTCCTCGCTTCCGCAATGGCCAACACGCTGAGTGTAAAACTCGTCCGCCTCCTTCATTCTTTGCTCAAATATTTGGTCGAAAGCGGGACCGAAAAAATCCTGCGCTGATTTGTGGCCTTGCGCAGGATCTTTGTCCAGCAAACGAAGGCGGATGGTGAGATTTTTGCCAGGTTGAATTACTTCGGAATAATGTGCAGCCGCTTTCGTTCCGGTCATTGCCGGATTTAGGGCGCCGCGCTCACTCTGTGTAAGATAACGATGGAAAGCGTCTTTCACATACGGCGAAGCATTCTTGCTGTCGAACAACCGTTCGGCGTTGGTCTCATTATCGGTGAAGAGCGGTTCGGGCTTGCCCTCGGTAATCAACCAGCGCTTGCCGTAGTGATATTCGTTTAGGGCAAATAGTTCCCCACCTTGAAGGCCCTGTACCCGCGCCACTTGCGGCTTGTCGTAGCCTTCACCCCAGCCCCATCGATTCCGAAACCACAACGTGGGGAGCAGATGGAGAGGAGCCGGATCCGGGCCGCGATTCCAGGCCGTTATGCGGATCAGGATATCCTCGGACGAAGCTTTGGCGTACTCGACGAACACGTCAAAGTAGCGATTCTCAGAGAAGATGCCCGTGTCTACCAATTCATATTCTGGTTGCAGGCGCGTGCGTTTCGCATTTTCCTGAAGGAGTTGATCGTAGGGGAACGACCCTTGTGGATACTTGTAGAGGCACTTTAGATACGAACTTGTGGGCGTGGCATCCAGATAGAAATAGTATTCCTTTACGTCTTCGCCGTGATTCCCTTGGGTATTGGTCAGGCCGAAAAGACGTTCTTTCAGAAAGGGATCTTTTTCATTCCAAAGAGCAATCGCGAAACAGATGTGCTGGTGGCGATCGCAGAAGCCGGCGATGCCGTCTTCACCCCAGCGATACGCTCGAGAACGCGCATGATCGTGCGGGAAATATTTCCAGGCGTCGCCATCCGGACTGTAATCTTCGCGAACTGTTCCCCACTGGCGTTCTGATAGATAAGGACCCCAGCGCTTCCAGTGGACTTCGCGATCCTCGCTGGCCTGCAACCTTAGCTCTTCCGCTGTGGCCACGCGATCTTTTTCTTTCGGCCCGTCGGTCATCGAATCCATGCTACCGCGGGAGGGCTTTAAATTCGCGAACTTTGCGCGAACTTGTTCGGGACCGAAGATATCTCACGCGTAAAGCGCAGCATAGTAAGACAAGGAGTGCGCAATTCTGTATTCTCTAATACGTAGCCGGTGACGATAGATTCGGGTGAAAGGGTTCACTCATTCAGACAGCTCTCACAGAAGTCTCCGGGCAGCGAATTGCGGCTGACATCACAAAATCTTCCCGACGTGTCGCCCTGCTGTGCGCAGCGGCGGCGGCATCGGCCGTGGTTTTTCCGATGTTATTTCTGGGAAACGCCTCCGGCCATGATTTTCAATTCCATCTCGCGTCGTGGATGGACGTCGCCGGACAGTGGCGCGAAGGTATCGCGTATCCGCGTTGGGCGGAGTGGGCGAACTGGGGCTTTGGTGAGCCGCGATTTATTTTCTATCCGCCAGGATCGTGGATGCTGGGGGCAGGTTTAGCTTCGGTGCTGCCATGGAGAATCGTTCCGGGAACATTTATTTGGCTGGCGCTGGTGCTTGCAGGGTTCGGCATGTGGCGACTGGCGCGGGAGTGGCTTCCAAACGGACAGGCCTTGTTGGCAGGAGTGTTATTCGCCGTAAATCCGTATCATCTTGTGATTGTCTATTACCGAAGCGATTTCGCCGAACTCCTCGCAAGTGCGCTATTTCCGCTCGCTGTTCTGGGAGCTCTACGTGTGGCACGCGATGGTTGGAATCGTGTGCCAGGTCTTGCCCTGGTGTTCGCGCTGATATGGCTATCGAACGCGCCGGCGGGAGTAATTGCAACTTACTCGTTGCTTCTGATTTTCGCGGTGGGATGCGCATTGCATCGGAATATATGGCCTGTCCTTCGCGGCGGAACGGCTATGGCGGGCGGCTTTGGTTTGGCGGCTTTTTATATTTTGCCCGCAGGCTGGGAACAGCGATGGGTTCAGATCTCGCAGGTGCTGGCGAAAAATCTTCGTCCCAGCCAGAATTTTCTATTTGCACACTCGAATGATCCCGAATTCGTTCTCTTCAACTGGAAGGTTTCAGCAGTAGCGCTGGGAACTATTATGGTGACTGGGATTGCCGCCGTTTTTGTTGCGCGCCAACGCCGGAATCTCTTGGAGCCTTGGTGGGCGCTTGTGACGCTCGCTTTAGCATCCTCATTTCTAATGTTTCCGCCGAGCATTTTCTTTTGGGAACATTTGCCGAAGCTTCAGTTCGTGCAATTTCCGTGGAGATGTCTCTTGCCGCTCGATGTCGCGCTTGCGTTCTTCGTGGCCGCGGCTTTGCAAAGCTCGCGGAAACAGTGGCTCGGATTGTTTGCAATTCTTATTGCTACCGCGGCAATCGGGACAACTTTCGTCAAAGACGCTTGGTGGGATAGCGAAGACATCCCGGTGCTCGCGGACGGAATTCGTTCCGGGCATGGCTACGAGGGCACGGACGAATATCAACCGCGGGGCTGCGACCGTTATGAATTGCCTGGACAGCCATCTGCCTCAACGGACAGTTCTGATACGCCGGTTCCGAATCTCAGTAACGCCGCGGAAACCGCAACGCCCAAGATTGCGAAGATTGATCCCGAATCGGGAGCCGTAATGCCACTGACCGGCGACGACCTCCACGTTAACCGATGGACCGCCGAAACAAGATTGCTCACCTCGAAGACGAGCCAGCCGGTCGCATTGGCTCTCAGACTTGTAAATTATCCGGCGTGGGAAATCCAAGTGGATGGAAAAACCGTGGGTGGCGATTCGCTTCCGGAGACTGCGCAATTGTCGCTTGAAGTACCCGCGGGCGAGCATTCCGTGAGTGTCCAGTTCCGACGAACTTGGGACCGCACTGCAGGCTCCGCAATCTCGATCTTCTCAGCTTTATTGCTTTTGGCATTGACTGCGTACACGCGACGCAAAACATCACATGGAGCTTAAAGATTCCGACTTTACAAGGCTTTTCCCGCTGCCGCTCCTGAAGCCCACGCCCATTGGAAATTGTGACCACCCAGGTGGCCTGTGACGTCAATAACCTCGCCGATAAAAAACAGGCCTGGGATTTTCTTGCTTTCCATCGTTTGGCTGGACAGTTCATCCGTATCGACGCCGCCTGCGGTTACTTCAGCTTTTTCATAGCCCTCCGTATCTACGGGGAGCAACGACCATTCATGAATCCGCTTCTCTGTTTGTCCGAGCGATTGCTTGCTCCAGCTCGGAGGCGCGTGCAATTCGAGCCAGCGCGTCGCAAAACGCTTGGGGAGTATTCCCTGGAAGGCAGATCGCGCTGCAGAGATGTCGCGAATCTTGGCTCTGCTCACGCTAGCCAACACATCGCGACCGGGCGCGAGATCAATGCTGATCGGTCGGCCTTTTTCCCAATACGAGGAGATTTGCAGAATTGCCGGGCCGCTCAAGCCACGATGAGTGATCAGCATGTTCTCGCGAAATGATTGGCCGTTCGCGGAAGCGATTACCTCGGCCGAGACGCCGGCCAAGTCACAATAGTGTTTTCGGTCGTGCGCACCGAAAACGAGTGGCACGAGGGCAGGTCTTGTTTTTTGGATATTCAATCCAAATTGACGAGCGACATCATACCCGAATGCCGTCGCGCCCATTTTCGGTATCGAAAGGCCACCGGTGGCGACCACCACAATGGGAGCATGAAATTCGGCGGCCTCCGTACACACTTGAAACCCGGCTGTGCGTTTAATCTCGCGGATTTTGGTGTTGAGAAATAGTTTGGTTCCTGCAGAGCGACACTCACCTTCGAGCATTCCCGTCACGTCTTGCGCGGAGCGATCGCAGAATAACTGGCCCAGAGTTTTCTCGTGGTACGGAATGCGGTGAGCTTCTACCAGAGCGATAAAATCTGCAGGCGTATAACGAGCCAGCGCGGATTTCTGAAAGTGCGGGTTGCTGCAAATGAAGTTCTCCGGCTGACAGTAAAGATTTGTGAAATTGCAGCGGCCGCCACCGGAGATAAGAATTTTCTTACCGGCGCGCTCGCTCCGCTCCAGAATTGCGACCTTGCGCCCACGTTTACCGGCTTCGATGGCGCACATCAGTCCCGCAGCTCCAGCACCCAAGACCAAAGCGTCAAATTTGTGAATTGTTATTTGCGCCAAGTGCCTTCTCGAATTTACGGATTGACCTGCCTCTGGATGCCGCTGCTGGTATGCTCAAGGGTAAACTAATTGCAGGAGAAGACCGAAACTTTTGGCTCCGATTATCAATGCCCAGGGATTGTCGAAACGATACGGACTCGCGCCGCTATTCGAGGATATCTCGTTTACGGTATCAGAAGGTGAGCGCATCGGACTGATCGGTCCGAATGGCTCCGGGAAATCCACTTTGCTGGAAATCCTTTTTGGGCGGGTGAAACCGGACCACGGAGGAGTGGCGATCCGCAAAGGCGCGAAGGTGAGTTTTGTCGAGCAGATTTCGCGTTTTGCCCCGGAAACGACGTGCAGGTCCGTTATCGTAGGCGCCTTGGAACGCGCGGGTGTGCCGGAGTCAGAGTGTTCATTTCGGGCGGAAGAAGCGCTTAGCCGCGCAGGTTTCGCGGACTTTGAAACGCATGCAGCGGCTTTGTCAGGCGGCTGGCGCAAACGGCTGGCGATTGTGGAGGGACTGGTCCAGGAACCGGACATTTTGTTGCTGGACGAGCCTACCAATCACCTGGATCTTGAGGGAATCAAGTGGCTCGAAAGTTTGCTCGAGGACGCGGAATTCGCGTGCGTGGTGGTCAGCCACGACCGCTACTTTCTCGAAAATGTGGCGAACGATATGGTCGAACTCGATCGCGCCTACCAGGAAGGATTTCTCCGCGTAAAAGGAAAGTACAGCATCTTCCTGGAGGCCAAGGAAGCGCATTTGCATGCCCAGGGTAACCGCCAGGATGCGCTGGCGAACCGCGTCCACACGGAGATCGAATGGTTGCGGCGCGGTCCGAAGGCGCGGGCGACCAAATCGAAATCTCGAATTGATAAAGCGCATAAGATGATCGGCGAATTGGCAGACCTGAATGCGAGAAGCCGCACCGTCACGGCGAAGATAGATTTCTCCGCTTCGAATAGGCAAACAAAACAGCTCGTCGTACTGGATGGCGTTGGTTACTCGATAGGCGGCCGTTCGCTTTTCAAAGGGATTGATTTCACCGTGACGTCCGGTATGCGCGTTGGCTTGGTTGGGCCGAACGGCAGCGGTAAGACGACGCTGCTCCGCTTGCTGCGCGGCGAGATAGAACCCACGGCCGGCACAGTACGAAAGGCTGACTCGTTAAAAACCGTTTACTTCGATCAAAATCGCGAACTGGACCCTAACCTGACATTGCGGCGCGCGCTAGCGCCGGATAGCGACTCGGTGATTTATCAGGACCGAATAACCCATGTGGCGTCCTGGGCGGCGAGATTTCTCTTCAACGCTGAAGACTTGAACCGGCCCGTCGGCCGCCTGTCGGGTGGCGAACGCGCGCGCGTTTTAGTTGCGCAACTTATGTTGCAGCCCGCCGATGTGCTGCTCTTGGATGAACCGACGAACGATCTCGATATTCCCACGCTCGAAATACTCGAAGAAAACCTTCTGGAGTATCGCGGAGCGCTGGTGCTGATCACACACGATCGCTACATGCTGGATCGCGTCTCAACAATTGTATTTGGCTTGGACGGCCTAGGGAACACGGAACGCTTTGCCGACTATTCGCAGTGGGACGCGTGGCAAAACGCGCAAAATGCCGGGAACGTGGCCGAACTAACGACTGCGAAGAAGCCCCCGGCAACAAGAGCCGAAATTCCATCCGGAGTAACAAAAAACAAGCTGACACATACCGAGGCCCGCGAGTTCGTATCCATCGAAAAACAAATGGCAAAGGCCGAGCAGGCGCTCATAAACAGGCGGGCCGCGTTGGAAGATCGCGAAATCGCCAGTGATGCGTCTCGCCTTCAAATCGCATTTGCTGAGATGGAAGCAGCACAGAAGACGGTTGATAATCTATACGAGCGTTGGTCTGAGCTGGAACGAAGGAAAAGCTGAAGTCACAGCTACGAGTTTGGTTCGTCAGAACAAGGCCTGAGACTGCGTCAACGGAGATTTATTTCAGAAGATTGGCTGGGAGGCCTGGACTCGAACCAGGATAATCAGATCCAGAATCTGATGTACTGCCAATTGTACGACCTCCCAGCAGGCCGGAGACAAAAAAAAGGGGCCGTGAGCACGACCCTGGACTACTTTACCGGTCGGGAACGTCTTCGTCAACCGTCCAGCAAAGTGATGCCCATTTCCTTCGTCGCTTTCTTCAAGGCCGGCAAGAATCAAACTGTTGAGCCGTCGAAGCATCCACCCAAATGCATGAAAATAGGGATGTTACCAGAGATGGTTGGCGCGCGCAACTCACTGCTGGCTGGCACCGACGAATTGGGTAAGCGACCTGCTTATGTTAAAATTGAGTTGAAAAATATTTATGTGCAGATCAAGAAACTATTCGCGGAGTCTGTGGGCTGTGGGCGCAACACTGTTTCTGATTGCGTCGAGCAGCGCGCCTGCTCAATCGCGTCCAGTGTCTCCTCAGGAGCCCTCTTCTCCGGAGCGCCAGGATCATCGCCTGCTTCTTTTACAACACGCACACCGCTGAGCGCATTGATATTGTTTACCGCCGCGGCGATCAGTACATTTCGGACGCGCTCGCCAAGCTTGATTTTTTTCTTCGCGATCATCGGACGGGCGACGTCCGCCATTTCGATCCGCGCCTGTACGATATTCTGTCCGATCTCACATTTTCAATCGGACATCCCGACGGCGAGATCGACATCGTGTGCGGCTACCGCACTCCGTCGACGAATGAATCCCTTCGCGCTCACTCCACCGGAGTGGCCAGGAACAGCCTTCACATTCAAGCGGAAGCAATCGACCTGCGCATGCCCGGCGTCGATACGTTCAAGCTGCGCCAGGCGGCACTCGCGCTGCGTCGCGGGGGCGTGGGCTACTATCCTCATTCCGACTTCATCCACGTCGACACCGGCCGTGTCCGTCAGTGGTGTTTCGATTATCCCTCCAGCTTGACCACCGGCGACTAACCCGGATACGGGTAACCCTTATCGAGTACTTCTTCGAGAGAGGCGTCGTGCCCGTAGATGTCGTCGTAAAAGTGAACGGTTCCGTCCTCCGTCACGATCACCGTGCCGTAAACAATTAAAACCGGAATCCGATGCGCAAGGTTTACCTGCTGCGTCGCGCCCCCATTCATCGCTGCACGGACCCGATCCATGTTCCAGCCCGGATTATCGCGCAGCACCCAGACGGCCAGATCCGCGGGCTTTCCCAGTCGAATACAACCATGACTGAAATCCCTCCGGGACTTCGAGAAGAATTCCTGCGCGGGAGTATCGTGCATGTACACGCTGTAGTCATTCGGAAAAATAAATTTCACCTGTCCGAGCGAGTTCTTGGGACCCGGCGTTTGCCGAAGGAAGAGCTCGCCCGCCCGCAGTTGCTCGAGCACGTCGCTCGTGACCGTTCCCGACGTGACCACCTCCTGGCGGCTGTTTACCACGTCAAATCCCTTTTTCGACAAGTAGTCCGGATCGCGAGCTATGCGCGAAAAGTATTCAGCCTTCGCGATGGAATGGGGAACATTCCAGTAAGGTCGAAATACGACATACGCCATTTTCTCTTCAAACACAGGCGTGCTGTGGTCGTACGCTTTCCCGACCACGACATTCATTGTCAAAGCGATCTTGAATTTTTCATCGTAGGCTCGAAGGCGAAATTCGGGGATATTCACAACGATGGGCGCCTTTTGATAAGCGTCGGGCATCCAGCGCCAGCGCTCGAGAGTCAGTTGCATCTGGCGCACACGCTGCCTTAGCGGAACGTTTAGGTCGGCCAATGTTTGCGCGCCGATTCGTCCGTCTGAATCCCGGCCATGCCGGCTCTGAAAACTCTTGACCGCGTCCACGAGCGGACCCTGATAGATCGTTTCATCCTCCGGAACATTGGCGTCGGCGGGAAGGTCGCCCACCAGACGGAGGAATCGGATCAACCGAGGGACTCCCGGATAGGAATCGCCCGGTGCGATCGTTCCCTTTACGGCGGGAAGCGGTTCGCCGTCGTATTCCTTCGCAAGCTCCAAATAGGTTTGCAGGGCTTTAATCGTGCGCCGGTAACCCGGATAGGGCGGTTCCACTTGTGCCATGATGCCGGCAACATCGGAAGCGTCCACAACATCCTTTTTCAGGAATCCGGGCAAATCGTATTTCTTGGCCTCGATGTCGAAACCAAAGCCAAAATGCTTGGGATTCACTTTGCCGATATGAAGGTCCGAGACATACCTCATCACGCAAACGGTTAGCGCAGCGTCGAATCGCACCGCGTCTGCTTCGGATGGCTGCGGAGCGGTGGGTTTGAGTTTTGCCACCCGGTCGCCCCAACGCGGCCCGTCGCAATCCTCCGCGGACAGTCCCTCTTGATCCGCGTTCTTCAGAATGGCAATTACCTGCTGCGCCTGGGCGCTCGGCTCCATTCCCCTGACCCACGGCAGGGAATACTCGTACGATTGATAGAATTCCGTCATCAACTGGCCGTAATCGTTGAAATCGGGCCAGCGCAGGTCCGAGAGGTTTCGTGCTTGGATGATCGCACGCAAAGAAGCTTGGCCCTCGGGGCTGAGCTGCTGAGGTGCAGGGACGGATTGCGCGGAGGTTGCGGCTTGCGTGCGTGCTTCTCCCGCCGAGCTGATGTCGTGACCCCACAATAGTGCGATGGTCACAAGCGGCAGCAAGGACAGCAGGCTCCTGGAAATCCACGATCGCTTCATTAATTTACCCCCGGCTTACTCGCAAACCTCAACGGCTGGCTCTCGCAAGATAGAGACGCCAAGAACCGTTACTCAAGTTACGCACTAAATTCTCGGCTTACAACTCTTTGTTGAGGCCCTGGAATCGCTCCTGGTATTTCGCTTCGATACATTGCCGGAGTCGCGCTTGAGCGGTTCAGTTGGTTGTGGCTCTACCGTAGTTCACGTGGGGCCACAGGAATCAGACGCTTATCGCGGACGCGAAACTGGCGGTCGCGCCAGTGAATGCGTTGTGGGAAGAAGCTTGCCAGCCAGACCACGAATGCGAACGCATCGCGCAGCGGCAGCATCCAGAGGTCTTGCCGTACGAGACGATCTCGCATTCCGCGTAGTCCTACGGAAACTGCCATCATGATGCGAAAAAACAGTGCGATCGCGAGGTAAACGGCAGCGACCCTCCAGGTTACAAGGGCACCAACGAGCGCGGCCCAGGGCAGCGCGTTGGAGAAAATCAGTCCAAGATGTCCCCAGGGCCGCGAATAGCGGATGCTCAGGTTCCAGCGAAGCTGATGGCGAAATGCATCGGCAATCGTTTCTCGCGGGTAAACGATATCCACGGGGAAACGGCTGAGCTCGACGCGATAGCCGCGTGCGGCGATGCGATTGCCAAGCTCGTAGTCATCGCAGAAGTAGTCTGCCAGCGATTCGAATCCGCCGATTTCGGCCAGATGCTTTTTCGTGGTGGCCATCACGGCGCCGAGCATGAAGTCGAGCCCGCCAAAAAGACGAGCGACGAGCACACCTGGCGCGAAATCGGCGCTATTGCCCAGAGCTTCGAGATCGGCGGCGAATCCCCCGTCCGTCAAGCCGCAGTAAAGACACGTCACTCCGCCCACCTTTGCATCGGAAAACGGCCGCACCACTGCGCGAAGAAAACTCGGCCCAACGCGAACGTCGCTGTCGCTGACGATCACGGTGTCATGGCGCGCTTCGCGAACCATGCGGCAAAGCTTGTTGACTTTATCGCTGGCGCCCAGCGGCTCCGAACCGATGAGCAATCGAATCGAGCGCTGAGGAAAATCGGCGATTATTTTTTCGATTACAGGAACCGCGGCATCGCGCTCATCACCCACGCAAAGAAGAATTTCGAATTCCGGGTAATCTTGATTGCAGAAGCTCGCGTAGTTTTCGTAGGTTTCGCGATCCAGGCCGTGAATGGGTTTCAGAATACTGGCGGGAGGAGTGAAATGTGTGGGCCCTTCGGTGTAACGGGCAGGCTTGACGCGAAAAAAATCCGCCGCTGCAAAGATCGCGATTAAGTAGTAGATGACAGGCGCAACCGCCAGCGCGAGAATCGCGTCGCGAACCACCATCCACGCCATAGACC
Organism: Acidobacteriota bacterium; assembly: GCA_003167215.1. GTDB lineage: Bacteria > Acidobacteriota > Terriglobia > Acidiferrales > UBA7541 > Palsa-295. The sequence continues at coordinate 53,198 of PMTV01000014.1, forward strand.
GCTACCCTTTGCCCTGCCACACGAGGACGACACCAACGCAAACGAGGAAAACTCCCGCCCAACGAAGACGGGTGACGCGCTCCCCCAAGAACAAGCGGCTGCCGTAGGCACCCGCAGCGTAACTCAAGGCGGTGATGGGAACAACAAAGCTGACGTTTTCCATCGATAGCATCGTCAGCATGGCGAAAAAGCTGATAGCCATGAGCGACAGCCCGAGCCACATCCATCCCACTTTCAGCGCCCGGTCGAAAATCCGCAAGAGGGCCCAAGGCCGAAAATCCTTCACTTCGCCAATGACCTTCATGGCACGCGTAATACAAAGTTCTCCGGCCGTGCTGCCCAAGACGATCAGCAGAAGCAAAATCGCCTCTAGTAACATCAGGTGCGCTCTGTAGTGCTGAGCGCCGTGTTCCCCACGAAAAGAACGCCGAGGCAGATGATGGCAATGCCAATCCATCGCGTAATGCTGACGTACTCACCAAGTACAAAATGGCCAAGCAAGGCTACGATTGTGTAAGCAATCGCAGAGGCCGGCTGGACGTAACTAAAATCCGCCCAGGAAAGCACCAAAGTGTAGGAAATGAAAAACGTAAGCAGCGATGCAATTCCGAGCCAGACTATTCCGGAGGTAAAAGCGCGAAAAAAAAAGTGGAAGAGTTCATTCGGCGTCCATGCAGGAGGAACGCCGACGATTTTCATGCCTTTGCCCAGAAGTGCGTCCCCTACCGGGCCGAATGTGACCATCAGGAATAACAGGACGTAAGTCTTAAAATGCAGCCCTTCCGCCGACTTCATGCGCTCTGCGATTCGCTGGGCACTCCGACGTTCGAACGCGGCTCCATGGGCGGCGCCGACACGAGGACCTTTTTCTGTACGCCTTTCTTGGCAACCTTCCGGCGCTCGTGGCGAAGTTTCATAAAGTCCACAGCCTCGTGGAACAGGCGTTTCCGCTCGTGTGAATCCCAAAGTGATTCACGGACGATGCGCCAAGCGACGCGCGGGCGCAGATAGTAGCTGTCATAGAAACGGTTGACCGAGTCCACCATGTATTCGCGCGAGAGGCCCGGATACTCGAGATGGGGAAGCTGGTGGCCGTTCACGTCTGTGGCTGCTTCGCCGGCTAGAAAACCTTCGCGCATGCCCTGGTCGTAAAGTTCGGTGCCCGGGTAAGCATGTGCCATGGAAACCTGAATGGTTTCGCAGTCAATCTCTTTTGCGTACTCGATAGTTTTCTCGATGGTCTGCTTCGTCTCGCCGGGCAATCCGATGATAAAGTCGCCGTGAACGTGGATGCCGACTTTCTTGCAGTTCTGCACGAAGGTGCGGCCCATTTCGACCGTCGCGCCCTTCTTGATGTTCTTCAGGATTTGCGGATCGCCGGATTCAAAGCCAACAATCAATAAACGAGCTCCGGCGTCGGCCATAGCCTTTAGCGTCTCGTAGTCGCTATGGACGCGAGCAGTGCAGGACCATTGGAAGCCGACGGGTTTGAATTCCTTGCAAAGAGCCAGAACGCGATCTTTGCGGATGTTGAAGGTGTCGTCGTCAAAGAAAAATTCCTTGGCCTGCGGAAACATTTTGTGCGCCTGCTTAAACTCGCGCGCCACGCTGTCCACCGATCGCACACGCCAAGCGTGGCCGGAAAGCGTTTGGGGCCAAAGACAAAACGTGCACAGAGCCGGACAGCCTCGCGCCGTATAAAACGAAACATAGGGATTCAGGAGGAATGGAACGTTATAATTTTCGATCTTCAAATTCTTCTCATAGACTTCGGTGGCGAAAGGCAATTCATCAAGTTCCGCGGTTTGCAGCAGCGCGCGCGGAGGATTGTGGACCACCTTGCCGTCCTTCATGTAGCTCGCGCTCAGGATTTCTGAGAGTGGCTTGCCTTGCGCGTATTCCACCACAGCGTGATCGAATTCGCCGCGAACGACGAAATCAATGTCCTGGCTCGCCAGCAGACTTTCCGCCGGCTTGATTTGCACCTGGGGCCCGACGAAGCAGATCTTGATACCTGGCTTCTTGTCTTTCATCGCGCGAGCCATGCGCAAGTCGCTGAAGAAACCCACCGTGGAGGTAAACAAAACGACGAACTCATAGTCCTGCGCTATGCGGACAACTTCCTCGGGCGTTATGTGATGCGGCGGCCCGTCCAGCAAGCGGCTCCCGGCAAGCATACCCGCCGGGTAGGCCAGCCAAACCGGATACCAATAGGATTCAATCTCACGTGTGGCGGGCCAGCGAGAACCCGCTCCGCCGTCGAACTTCTCAAAGCTGGGCGGATTTAGAAACAAAGTTTTCATTACTGACGGCATATTTACTGGTACCCCCTCAGGGCTACAAAAGACCTCATAATTTCAGGTTCTGCTCGATGTGTATAGTTTACCCGGTTTCGGCGACAAGCCCAAGCACAGCTTGTTCGAAGTTGGTTACTGAAACACCTTCGCCAGCTGGCCCGTTGCCTGCAATAGACTTAGCTGCCCTTGCTGACGCGCAAAATCGGCGTCAAGGAATGCCACCCACTTGTCGCTCTCATCCAAGCGCGCTCGTTCGATATCTCGAAGTGTAAGGCGTCCTTCATCAAATTGGGACTGGTTCAGTTGCACGGTTTCTTGGGCCAGCTTTAAGTCAAGGCGGGCGACCTCGCGAGTAGCATCCAGTTCGCGAACGGTGCGGGCTTTTTGTTGGATGTCCAGCCGGACTTCCTGGCGCTTGTTCCCGAGAGTAAGCTCAGCGACGTTCAATTCGCTTTTCGCCAGCGCGACAGTCGCCTTGGTTTTGGAAGCGAAAAGAGGAATTGTGATCTGAACGCCCACGCTTACGTTATTGCGCTCGAACTTCTTGTAAAACTCATCGTAATTATTGAACTTGCTCAAAATGCTGTACTGGCCGACTAAAGCCACAGTGGGAAAGTAACTAAGATGTGCGCCGCGCAACAGCTGCTGGCGGGCCAAACGCTCGTTTTCCGCCTCCTGAATGCCGGGATCGGACCGGATAGCGGCGTTCATCATGTCGTTCACCGAGAGATCATTTTCGAACGACGGCTCCGACGTGTCCACTTCAATGGCTTGGCCATCGGGAATGCCGGTGAGATCGCGAATCTGTTGCGTCAGAGTTTCATCGCGGCCTTCGAGCTTGATGATTCTTTCCTCCACACGCGCTTGATCGAGTTCGCCGCGAGTCACTTCGATAGGCAGCTCCTGGTTTGCTGCGACGCGATCGCGCGTCACACCCAGAATTTTCTCTGCGCTGGCTTCTTCCTTACGCATCAGTTCCAGCGAATGGCGCACTTCGGCCAGTTCGAGATAAGCCGTAGCAGCCCGCACGATGACGACGTCATGCATTCGATCTATCTCGAGTTTCATGTTTTTGGCGCGGTCTTCCGCGGCGCGTTGCTGGCCTTTCAGCAGCGGATTGAAAACTGCTTCGTTGTAGCTCATTTGAAAAACAGCGGGCGGCCCTCCTGCAATGGAAGGAAACCCTGACGTGTACGCAGCGCCAGAACCGGTATAGAGGTTTGGCAGGAATGCGGACCGGTCGAGACCGGCCTCGTTGAGGGCAACGGTGTACTGTACCCGCGCCAGAGCTAAATCCCGGCTATTCTGCAGCGCCAGGGTGACCGCTTGACGCATCGTCAACTTCCCGGTGTCCTGCGCGCTCGCGATTCCGACAAGCAGGAACGCCGCCAACGCGCCGGTCACACCTAATATTCGCAAGTTTTTATTCATAGCGCAGCGATTCCGTAGGATGAAGACGCGCCGCGCGGTTCGCAGGGAGATAACCGAACAGCAGGCCCGTTGAGCAGGATACTACGAACGCCAGCAGTACAGAGAGCCACGACACAGGAATAGTAACTCCCCGCAGGTCAGGAATGAATCGGATGAAGAAATTGATGACGATGGGAATGGAAACTGCGATCACGATTCCCACCAGCGCTCCCGTGCCGCTTATCAGCAAAGCCTCCATCAGAAATTGATACAGGATCGAGTCGCGACGGGCGCCAATGGCTTTGCGAATCCCGATCTCGCGGGTTCGTTCCGTCACCGTGACCAGCATAATGTTCATGATCCCGATGCCGCTGATGGTGAGAGCGATCAAGGCGACCAGAATCAATAAAACTGTCAGCGCCAGCGAAATGCTATGGGCGGTCTCAAGAATTCCGGAAAGATTTTCTACCCTGTACCTGGCCCCGGAACGATGCCGGCTCAGCAAGACTTGTTCGACCTGAGTTGTCACCATGGGGACGTCCTCAGGCTTGTCTGCCTGCACGTAAAACGATTTGAAGAATTCAGTGCCCGTGTAGTACTTGATCAACGAAAAAGGAACGATCACGGATTCCGGGCGAATCTCGGAAAGGCCAAAGCTACTCACTCGTTCCTTGTAAACACCAATGACAATGAAGTGCAACTCCCCGATGCCAATATCTTTCCCTAGCGGACTCTCAGACGGAAATAGCAGATTGGCGAGAGCTGGTGTTAGCAGACAGACCTTGCTTTGCGTTCTTAAGTCATCTTGGTCTAAGTACCGCCCTTGAAGAACAAGCAGGTTACGGATCTTTTGAAAACCCGCCGTCACGCCGACCAGATAAACGGGATGCTCCTCGCCATTTACGCTGGTGAACATCGAAATGTCATTTGTCCCTGCCGCTTCCACCACGTTGGGGATACTCGATTTCACCGCTTCCAGGTCGGCTGGCGTGACTTCGTCCGCGACCGTCACCGCCCCCCCGGAGTGTATTACCGACGCATGGACGAGATTCGCCCCCACTCCCTCTATCTGGCCGATAATGTAGCGCTTCCCTGACAGGGCAACGGTCACCACCAGCACGATGCAAGCGCTTCCTATAATCACGCCCAACATCGTCAGCATGGCGCGCACTTTATTAGCACGAAGCGCTTGCAGAGCAAGCTGCCAGGTCTCGCGCCATTCAGTCGGTGAGCCGCGAAGAGGTTGCATAGGGGTTACCTGCTAGTGGGATGCGCTTGGGCGAATGAGAGTTTCCAGCCATAGGCAAGCGTTCAGTGCGTTGACTTCTCGAGTTTCTCCAGCCGGGATTTGGCTTCTTTTTGTCCAGGATCCAATTGAAGAGCTGCGCGATATTGCTCGGCCGCCTCGGCACGTTTTCCTTCCGCTTCGTAAAGCCTTCCCAGCCACTGACGCGCGGCTGCGTGCGAAGGCCAATCGCTTCGGTCGGGAGAGCTCGCTAGGTAGGACTTCAAATATTCTTCTCCACGGGGCAGCTCGGTTCCGGCTAGCACTCGCGATACGCCACGGTAATATCCCAGGCGCGGATCATTAGGACTCACCTGCGCCGCGGCCTGAATCGCCGCTTCTACATCGGCGGGCTTGTTCTCATGGATAAAGAAGCGAATGACGTCGAGATAGGGCTCCACGCGTTTCGGCTTTGCGGCGAGCACTGCACGATATTCTTTCTCAGCCAGCTCGGACCTTTTCGCATTTAGCTCGTACGCGCCGTGCGCCAGATGCCCTTCTACCGGGTCGATGGCCTCAATCGCCGTCACTTGTTCGCGAGCTTCATCTTTGCTGCCGCCGACAACCCAGGGAGCTTCCATGTCATATTGTTCAAGGTCCCGGCGAGCTTCCACATTCGACGGATTCAGTCGAATTGCCTCTTCAAATTCCTTCTTTACCTTCCGCGCATACGAAAAACTGCGGTCGCGGTCTGCTTTGCCTCCATAGATCGTGCCGAGCCATTGATGGTAGGCGGAATTTTTCGGATCAAGCTCGACGGATTTCTCACTGGCGGTTATCGCGTTGTCATAATCGTGGAGTTCGTAATAGCTGCGTCCGAGCCAATATTGTGCCTCGGCGTTGTTCGAAACCTGCGGCACGGATTGCAGCGTCTTGATTGCAGCAGTGTAATTTCCCAAGTTGAACTGGTGCTGCGCAGTTTGAATCGCCCCAGACGCATCCGATGCCGCTACGGAAGGAGATTCTATCGCCTCTGCAAGCGGTGCGATCGTCGCGAGCATAGCCATACCGGCGAAAAGCGCGACTGAAAACCTGGGAAAACAGGGGAACCGCCGGTTCATTTGGCCTCCGTGGCTCGAACTTCCATACCGTCCTTTAACTCTACTTCGCCGGGCAATGCGATCTTGTCGCCCAGTGCCAATCCCGAAATCACTTCATAATCTTTATCGCTGGCGACGCCCGCTTCAAACTGGCGGCGATGAATTTTTTCACCGTCGAACACAAAGACATAGTGCTGTCCATTTTCGTAACTTACGGCTCGCCGCGGTACCACCAGAACACCCGGCCGTTGGCGGACGAGGATATGCACTTCAACATTTACGTTTGGAAGAAGCTCGACCTTGTCATTCTGCACCGAGCATAGAACTTCACCTACGCTGCGGGTCCCGCGCGCAACCACCTGCTTGGGAACCTGCTCGACCTTCCCGGTCCATGTGCGGTTCGGCATGGCGTCCCAACTCACTTTTACCTCTTCGTCTGGTGCGAGCGAGCCGAGATCGGGTTCATCCACAAATGCGCGAACGCGCACTTGGCGCAAGTCGGCCATTTCCGCCAGAACGTCACCGACCTTCACATAATCGTTTGCATGCACAGGCAATGAATAAACCGTGCCGTCACTTTCCGCCGTAACCGTCGCCGAACGCAGTTTTTCTTCGAGTGACTGAACCTGACCTTCGGCCTGCTTTACGCGCAGACCAGCAGCCTCTGCGTCGATGTTTGTTTGTTTCTTTAATGCTGCGGTCTTCTGCTCGAATGCTTGCAGGTTGGCGCGAGCCTCGTCGAGAGCCTCCTGGTTCTTGGCGAGTTCGTCCTGCGTGGCGGCTTGTTTTGTCACAAGTTGGGTAAGCGCCGCTTGCGTGCGTTCAAGGTTGGCGACCTGCGCTTGCGCCTTCTGCAGATCTCCCGCAAGCTGCGCCACTTCATTGGGAGGGCCGCCCGCGCGAGCGTTTTGCAGAATGGTTTGTGCGGAAAGCAAATCTTGCCGCGCCTGCGCCAGCTGACTTTGAATGTCTGCCGCATTTAGGCTCAGAATAAGCTGCCCACGATGGACATTTTGCCCTTCGGTGACCATTATTTTATCCACGAAGGTGGGAAACTGGGCGCGAGCCGTGACTGGGGAAATCGGTTCGATCTTTCCGTTGCTGGTAATGGACGCACTCAGATCCTCGCGAGACACTTGGGCGATTGCCACCGTTGGAGCCTGATCTCGCCCCGCGAGAACCACTAAAACTATGACGACAAGCGCCACAGCAAGCGTTATCACAATCCATTTTCGTTTGGTATTTTCCGCCATCATCGGCCGCGCGATCGAACGCGCAGCTACCCCCGAAGCGTAAAATTGTAGCAGACCCGTTTGCTGCATGCCTACGCAAACACCGATGCGTGCCGGATTCGCACTCTAGGCGACTTCCGCCCCCTGCTAGGTTGGACGCCTTCTTGCACTACCCGTAGAGCGTGTTAGAATTCGCTCATGAACGAGCCGCACTCAACTCCGCATTCTGGCGCCACAGACGAGACCAAGCCGGGCAATAAACCGCCTAAAATCCATCGCGTCTGTATAGGCTGCAATAATATGTTCGAAGTCACCATGGAGAACTACGAAGCAAAACATTGTGCTGTTTGCCACAAGGGTTAGTACGCCGCCAAGTCCGGCTGGAAGTGTCTTTGCCCATAGTCCACCTATCCGATTCGTGCGTTGCCGAATCCGAATCCCGCGGGGAAAACAACCTCACTTTGAGAAATCTCCAGAGCGACTAAAAGAAATTCTGTGCGTCTAATCTCGGCAGGGGTGCCGGCTAGACGCGCACGTTCGCGACGCTAATGTTAGAATCCAGTGATTCATGAGCGCTGATTCGCTAATTTACGTCCACGAATTATGTAAACACTTCCGTACCTTTAAGCGCCGTGAAGGCGTCTGGGGCTCAATTCAAAATCTATTTGTGAGGGACTACCGCACGGTTGCGGCTGTGGACCGCGTCAGTTTTTCGATCGAGCGCGGGGAAATGGTCGGCTACATCGGCCCGAACGGCGCCGGAAAATCGACAAGCATCAAGATGCTCACCGGCATCCTCGTTCCTACGAGCGGCGAAATCCGTATCAACGGTTACGTTCCGTATCGCCAGCGCCGGCAATACGTGAAGACGATCGGCGTGGTATTCGGCCAGCGCACGCAGCTATGGTGGGACATCGCCGTAATCGAATCGTTCAAGCTCCTGCGCCGCATTTACGACGTCTCGCAGCGCGATTTTGATGCGCGCATGGAACGCTTCGACGAAATCCTGGGCATCCGCGATTATTTGCACACTCCCGTTCGCAAGCTTTCCCTTGGAGAGCGAATGCGCTGCGACCTGGCTGCTGCGTTGTTGCACAATCCCCCGTTGCTTTTCCTCGATGAACCGACGATCGGGCTCGATGTGGTCGCGAAAGACCACATCCGGCATTTCCTCCGGGCTATCAACCGTGAATTCCGCACTACCGTCCTGCTAACGACCCACGACCTCGACGACATTGAAGAATTGTGCCGCCGCATCATGATTATCGACCATGGCAAAGTGCTCTACGACGGCCCGCTAAGCCATCTGAAAGAAAAATTGTTGCGCACCAAGCAAATCAAATTCGCCCTGAAAGACCGCGCCGAAGCCGCCGGAATCGCGCAGTTTTCGCGAGAGGGCCTTGAAGTAAAGCAAGTGGACGAGCTGACATACCGTATTCGTTTCGACCGCGTGAAAGTGGCGACTGCCGATCTTATCCGCCAGATCCTCGGCGCCGTCGAAGTCCGCGACATTTTGATAGAAGACGAACCCATCGAAGAGATCATCAAACGCATCTACGCGGGCGAAGCCCTCCCCGAGGTAGTGGCGTGAGCAGTTGGGCCCAGGCGCTGGTACCGTACGTCGAATTCTCGCGCGTGGGATTCGTCAACATCCTCGCGTTCCGCCTGCGCTATTTTACCGGCATCATCACCTATTTCCTGAACGTCACCGTGTATTACTTCATCTGGACTGCCGTCTACAGCGGCGGCCAGCCGATCGCGGGATACAGCCTTGCGCAGATGATCACGTACGTCAGCGTTGGCTGGATGATTCGGTCGTTCTATTGGAATACCATCGACCAGGAAATGGCCTACGAAGTAATCGAAGGCAAGATCGCCATGGACCTGATCAAGCCGGTCTCCATCCAATGGATGTGGATTTTTCGCGCGATGGGAGAATCGGCATTTCGTTTGGGTCTTTTGACATTGCCGACTGCGGTTGTCGTCGCCTTGGTTTTTTCCGTTCAAGGGCCCGCATCACATGGAGATTTCTTCCTGTTTTTGGTCGCTGTGCTGGGCAGTTTTTTCCTGATGGGTGCAATCAACTTTATGATCGGCACTTGCGCGATTCCGTTGAAATCGATTTTGGCGCTCATTCGCGCGAAATATTGGCTGATCGAACTGCTCTCCGGGCTGCTGATTCCCATGGCGTTTTTCCCGGAAAGAATTCAGAAAGTACTGGCGTGGCTGCCCTTCGAGCACATCGCCTACACACCGCTTCAGATTTATCTTGGCAAGCTCGACCGCATCCACGCTCTACGCGCGCTGGCAACGGAGTGGTTCTGGGTGGTCGTGCTGCTGGTGCTCGCGCATCTTTGGTGGAACCGCTCGCTGCGCGACATCACGATTCACGGGGGTTAGGCTGATGAATCGTTCCTTGCCCGTTGGAGATGCGGCGGAAGAAAAAATCGGCCTCGCCAACCTTGTTGCCGCCGCAAAGCGCCACGCTTTGCTTTTCTTCGATTACTTCACCCAGTACGCCAAGGTCCGCGTCAGCTATCGTGGTGATTTTTTCATCAGCCTGGGAACCAGTTTTGCGGCAACGGTTTTCGCGCTTTGGTTCGTGGTTATTTTGTTCCATAAGGCAACGCAGCTCGCGGGCTGGCGATTCGAGGAAGTCCTGTTTCTCTACGGTTTCTCGCTGATACCTTACGGCATATTCAACATCGTCAGCATGAATCTTTACGACTTCGGCAACAACTTCATCATCGAGGGAAAATTCGACCGCGTTCTGCTGCGCCCGATTTCTTCCCTCTTTCAAGTGCTGTTCGAGACGTTTCGCATCGAGTCTTTGCAGGAAGTCGCTACCGGCATTTTTTGTCTGTGGTGGGCTTCCAGGCACCTGGGCCTGGTATGGACGCCCGCGAAATTCGCGATGCTTTTCTTCTTCGGTCTTTGTGCTGCGATTATTTACATTTCGCTTTTTTTGCTGTTGAGTACAGTTTCCTTTTGGTTTGAAGATCGCATAGGCGTGCATCCGCCGGTTTGGAACGTGATCGCCTTTGGACGCTACCCGCTCTCCATCTACAGCGGGGCGGTACAATTTTTCCTGTGCTGGATCATTCCCTTCGGCCTCGCATCCTTTTACCCCAGCGTGCGCATGCTCGGCCGCACCGTGCACCCCGAATACGCGCCGCTCGTTCCGGTTGTTGCGCTCGTATTTCTCACTCTCGCAATCTCCGTGTGGAATATCGGCACCCGTCATTACTCTTCCACCGGCTCCTAAAACCCATAGCATTACCGTAAAGATTGGACCGGCAAAGCAGTACATGGCTCATTCTTTGAGGAAATCGGTGAGATCAAGCGGTGAAGGGAAAAACTAAACCACTTTGAGGATCATGATCACGCGGTCGTCCTCATGCGTGCCGCCACGAGAGAAGAGGTCCACTTCCTTGAGCACGATGTCGACAATTTCCTGAGCAGGCTTCGCGCGCTCGCGCACGGCCAATTCCACAAGCCTGGGCTGGCCAAACTCTTCGGACTCGGTATCCATGGCTTCGGTAATGCCGTCGGTGCAAGCCACAACGAGATCGCCCGGGTTGAGCCGAACATGTCCGCGGTCGTAATGCACGCTCGGAAAGAGCCCGACAACCATTCCTCCTTCCCGTAGATATTCGACTGAGCCGTCCGCGCGCACCACCGCAGGCGGCACATGCCCCGCATTCACATAATGTAACGTGCGATGCGGCTGGTCCAGCAAGCCGACAAACATGGTCATGAACTTCTGCCCGCGCGTATCCGCCAGAATCATATCGTTGAGCGATTCAACCAGCCGCTCGAGCGAATGGAGGTGTGCCAGCAGCGCGTGAAGCGTGGCTTGAAGGTTTGCCATCACCATGGCGGAGCCCACGCCCTTCCCTTCCACATCCGCGACGACCGCCAGAATCGTGTCCGGAGCCAGAGGTATGAAATCGTAATAGTCACCACCCGCTTCCAGCGACATTTTGTGCGAGACGGCGATGTCAAACCCCTCCAGTTGTGGAGGGTGTTCGGGCAGCAGGCCCACCTGAATGCTGCGCGCGAGCGCGAGGTCTCGCTCCATCCTTTGCTTGTGAATCATTTCGCGGTGAAGCTGAGCGTTTTCGAGCGCAAGTGCCACATGATCGGAAATTGCCCGGAGCATGCCTTCATCGGCGCGTGTGAAGGGCCCCGCTTTCTTATTCAACAGCTGCAGCACACCGATGGTTTCGCCATCCTTATTCCGAATGGGAAGACAAAGGAGCGACTTCGTGCGGAAACCGAGACGCAGATCGACTTCCGATTCGAACCGCGGGTCCGCGTAGGCGTCAGCCAGATTTATTGTGTCGCCGGTCGCCGCCACGCAACCCGCAATCCCCCGGCTAATCGGTAGCCGGATTTCATGCTGGTCGAGGCCCATTCCCACCAGAGACCAGATTTCATTGCGCTCGTGATCGATTAAGAAAACTGTCCCGCGCTCTGCTCCCGTCTGGCGAGTCGTGAGCTGCAGAATGATGTTCAGCAATTCCGCAAGATCGAGCGTGGAATTCAGACGCTTGGTGGCTTCGACAATCGTGGAGAGTTCGATAACCGCATTGCGACGTTCGCTGCTTTCCAGCGCAACTTCCGCGTATCGCCTGAACAAATCCAGCCAGATTCGCGTTTTTTCGTCGAGCGGCTCTTTCAGCGACGCCTCAAGAACACCAACCGGATCTCCCTGGCGTCCCAGGAGCCACGTGCGGCTCTTTCCGTTCTTGCCGGGAGCTTTACCTTTCAAAATCTTTTCTATCCCGGCCAAGTCCGCTGCAGGAAGCTCACCGCTTTCTTGCCAGATCGTCGGTGTGCCATTGACCACGCGCCAGAGGCGTGCGCCGTCGAGCCGGCCGGGCGCAGCCAACACGCGCACCATCTGCGCAGCAAGTTCTCCCGGCTCGATTTCCGGGTTCAGAACCGATACAACCTGTTCGAGAGTCTCCAGAGCCGTCGCGGGTGTTATCCGCGCCGTTGTCTTCCGCTTCATCCGCTATTTCCCTTGTATTGAATCACGAGGATCGTGATGTCGTCCGACTGTGGCGCGCCTTCGGTAAAGGCTCTCATGCCTTCCCGGATCGTGTCTCCCAATTGTTCTACCGTGGTGCCCTTAAAATCTTCCATAATGCGCCGCAGCCGCGCCTCTTCAAACAATTCGTTACTATTGTTGGACGCTTCGGAAACACCGTCCGTATAGATCACCAAGAAATCGCCGGCCTCCACCTGCACGCGCGTACTTTGATACTCCGCCTCCGCAAACATTCCAACCGGAAAATTAGCTGATCCCAATCCTTCCAACCCTCCCGCCTTGCGCAGCAGCAATGGCGGGACGTGGCCGGCATTCACGTATTCGAAACGCCCCATCTTGTCCAGAACACCGTAGAAAACCGTGGCGTAACGGTCGTCGCCGCTGCGCTCGCATAAATACTGATTCACGCGCGAAAATACGCTGGGGAGCGCGATGTCCATGGCCGCCGTGGTAAAGAAGACTCCTTGCAGCAACGTGGCAAGCAAGGCTGCGGAAACTCCTTTCCCGGAAACATCTCCGACGAAGAATCCATAACGTCCGCCGCCAAGACCAATTACGTCAAAACAATCGCCGCCGACGGAGTGGCAGGAAAGCGTGGAGCCGGTCACAGACAGTTCTGAAGTGTTAGGGAGCGCTTTCGGGAGGAGGGTTTTCTGTATCTGGCTCGCGATTTCGATCTCGTGGTCGAGCCGCTGTTTGGCTCGCGAGGAAGCGAAAAGCCGCGCGTTCTCGACAACCGTCGCCGCCTCCCGCGCCAGGCTGCGCAGCACCTCTCGATCGAGGTCCGTAAACGCGCTCGAGGGAACGTGGCTATCAAGATACAGGACACCGAGCAACTCCCCCTGGCGCGTGGAAATTGTCGCATCGAGGGTTTCAATCATGGGCAGCTTGTCGATTGGGATGGCTACGACCGTATGCAACTCAAGCCGCGCGACGCTTTCTTGCTGGCTCATTCCGCCATCTTCGCCCGTATCGCTCACGATCAACTCGCGGCGAGTTTTCGCCACGCTCTTCACCACGCTTTGCGACACCTGCAACTGGTCGGGCCGCAGCGTGCCGCGCTGCGCGTCGCGCGCCACAATCATATTCAGTTCGCCGCTTTCGTTGGCCAAAAGAAGCACGCCGCGTTCTGTGCGCGTCACCTGAATCGCGGCATCCACGACCGCGGTCAGCACGTCCTCGAGCGAAAGTCCCGTGCCCAGAGTCCTTGCAACTTCAAGCAGAACGCCCAGGTGATAGAGTTCGCGCGACCCGGCATGAGTGGGCGCCGGGGCTTCCACACGCTCCACCAGCTCCTCAATCGTTGCTCCCTGCCCCAGGAAAGTCAGCTTATAGGAATCCGGCATCCCAAAATCTATGGAGTCTTTGGGCTGAAGCTCGTGGCGGAGAACTTTCTCGCCGTTGACGAAAGTCCCGTGGCGGCTGCCCATGTCTTCCAGCACCATGGTGCCGTTCACCGAAATGATCTGCGCCTGCTGACGGCTGATGCGGCTATCGCGGAGAGTCAGCTCGTTGCCCGCCTGGCGGCCGATTCGAAACGGCGTGGTTCCCACGGGCACTTCACGATGGGCCCCATTAGGTTCAATTACAACGAGTCGAGGTACACGTGGCATAGGTTTGGGCTTGCGCAGCCTAACCCGGAACGAATCGCGCCCAGGCGCAACTGGCAGACATGGCACATGGTAGGTAAAGTCGGGGCCGAAGTAAATAGCAGACGATGCGGTTTTTCGCAAAACACCGTAAATCGCGAAGCTGGGTGGCAGGCATCGATGAAGCAGTTCGGCTAAACAGACTTAACCGGATGCGGTTGACTTTGCAATGCCGGGCTGAGGCGGCGAATCGTTTCGCGCAGGCGCACGGCAAGATCAACGATGGTCCGCATTCTTTGCGCGTCAATCACCGACATGCGGTCCCCGTGGGCCAGAACTAATTCGGCATTGCCGAGAATGCCGGTCAAGGGATTATTGATCTCGTGCCGGAAAATTTCCGCGACATCGCGTGATACCTCTCCCCATAGAGGCCCTTCTGCGGCGTCCGCGCGTTCCGCCCAGCGGATCTGCGTTCAAGCAGACTCACAGCCAAGGGCAAAAAATCTCCGACTTCAGCCACAAATTCGACATCGCCCTCGCCGACGAGCGCTGCCACTTCCGTCTGCCGTTCTGGAGGCGCCACCAAGATGACCGGAGCAACATCAACTATTTGACGCAGGATTTCGCTGAGCGCCAGGTCTTCGGTAAGGTCGTTGGCCATTAGAATCACGCGCGGGGCGGTTTGTTTCATCTGCTCGCACAGTTGCACCAGTGTGGAGGTGACGAGAACGCTGCCCGGGCTCACAGACCGTTGCACCGCAGCGAGGAAACGCTTTGCGAGCTCTTCGTCGGCGATGCCCAGCAGGACAGGCCGCACTTGGCTATTTATGGCCACGCTTTCCCCGTGCTCATAATCGCTTACTCTTTCTCCAGCCAGGGCGGACACTTGCTGAACGTGTTAAATGTTCCGTGTGTTGCGGCTGCCGATTTCGTTCCAGCCTGCAATTCACCGCCAGCTTCAGTTCCTCAACCAAAAAAGGCTTCGAGAGGAACGGCAGATTGTTCGTTTTGAGAAATTCCAGAGTGCGCGGAGCCAGGATATCCCCGGTGACGAAAATTATCCGCTGCTGCGCCGGACTTCCGGTCCGGACCAGCGTCTCGTAAAATGCCGGGCCGTCCAGACGCGGCATGCGGAGATCGCAAAGAATCAGGTCGTACGTGCCGCGCGAAAGCAGCGTCAGTCCCTCCTGGCTGTCAAGAACGGCTTCCACTTGATGACCTTCTTCGCGCAGAACGTCCACGATTAGCTGTGCGACATTGGGCTCATCTTCAACTACCAAGGTTCGTCCTCTTGTTATATTGAGTTCCCTCTTAGCCCCGAGAGACAGGCTCGACTCGGGACCTCCAGGTGGAACGGCAACCAGCGGCAAATCAACGACGAATCGAGCGCCTGCCCCGGATTGGTTTTCAAACGTAACCTCGCCGCCGTGCTGATGCACGATGCCGTACACGATGGAGAGTCCCAGACCGGTTCCAACATCAGAAGGCTTAGTGGTAAAAAAGGGATCAAAGATTCGTGACGCAACTTCGGTAGGAATGCCCGGACCATCATCGGAGACTTCGAGTGAAATCCGATTGCTGCCGATGCGATGTGTGCGGATCCATACGTGGCCCTGGCCCCGGTCCTCCAGCAAGGCTTGTTCGGCGTTCGCCAGCAGGTTCAAGACCACCTGCTGAAGTTGATGAGGATCGGCCATCGTTTCAGGCAGCTTCGGCGCAAGGTCGCATTCGATAACAATGTTCTCGACTCGCAGCTCATAACTCCGCAATGCCAGCGTGCGCTCAACAATCTCGTTCAGATTCACGCGCGTGCGCTCGGGCTTGTTCTCCCGCGCAAAGTACAGCAAGTTTTTCACAATCCTTCGAGCGCGCTCGGCTTCCTGAAATACTTTTCTGGCTTCTGAAAGCTGAGGCGAAGTGAGACCATGGCCAAGCAGTAGCTGCGCGTAACCCATAATCGTAGTCAATGGATTATTTAACTCATGGGCGATTCCGGACACGAGTTGGCACAAGGCTGCCATTTTTTCCGTTTGCAGCAGCTTCGACTGAATCTCCCTTTCGCCGGTAACGTCGCTATAGAGTTCTAGCCAGCCTATGGGCCGGCCTTCGCGGTCGAGCACGGGCCGGGAAAACCGTTCGAGAACGCGTTTTGAAGGCCGCGTCATTTCGAGTTCATCGTGCCGTGGCGCTCCGTTTCCTCCGACGAACGACCGCCACGGCGCAGAAAAAAGTTCGGGGTCCCGGAATCGCTTGGCGACCAAGCTCTCCAGTTCTTCGAACCCTTCTAATTTTCGGAGTTGCAGCATATCCAACGAGAAATATTGCGCGAATCGGGCGTTGGAAAATCGCAACCGCCCGCTCGGATCGAATAGGACGATTGCAGTTTCCACGGCGTCAAGGACGCTTGAGATTTCAGCTTCCATCTGCCGCGCCTTTCTTTCGGCCCGCTGGACGAGAGATCCGTCTTCAAGACAGAGCAAGACACTTTGGGAATTGGGCAGAGCGGCGCGCAGCGTGATCCTTATTGGAAATCCGGTCGCGAGTACCGCATCGCGCGTGGCTAGAGCGCTGGATGTATCGGCCTGTGTGGGCATTTCGCTAAAATCCATAGTTGTCGGCGCGGCGAAAAAATCCAGCAGTCCAGCCCGTGAAACAGACGGATCCTTTAGACGCAGAAGTTCGCGCGCTCGTCGGTTAGCCTGCTGGATCAAGCCCTTTTGATCTACAACGACTAAAGCCTCTCCGCTTGTGTCGAACACGGCGTTGAATCCGGCGTCCGCAAATAGTGGAAGCGTGTTCGACTGCGAAAGGGGAGGAGTCGAAAGAGTATGCGAATCGCCGCGCGCATTCCCTTCCATCCCGTCGCCGCTTTTCATCCCAGACTTCACCAGCGCCCCGAAATAATCCAATAGCTGCATAGAAGTGCTGCGCCGACCGTCAGGGCGTAATACACGGCTCGGCGCACCAACCTCATCCAAGCGACACTCTTAGTTTCTGCCAGTGCCATTCGCATGCACAGCCCAGTGCATAAGCCTGACCATGTTTAGGATATTTTTATGCCATGTGTTTTCAGCATGTTGGAGGAACTTGCGGAGATTAGATCGGGAGGCCCATTCCCACTTTGAAACAACCTCTCCCTCTGCAGGAATGTCGTCTTAATTCAGCGCACGGGCGGATCGTGAGACTAGCTGGACGGAGGATAGTTCTTTATGAACTTGATTGCGACTGGACGTCATACTGCTTCAACTTGCGATAGAGGGTGGTTTTTCCAATGCCAAGAAGACGTGCCGCGGCGAACTTGTCGCCGCCAGCTTCGCGGACCGCGCGAAGAATTGCCCGCCGTTCGAGTTCCTCAAGCGGCAACAGCTCATCATTTTGTGGCAAGCGTTCGCCGCTAGCGTGTTGAAGATTGGATGGAAGATCACCGACGTGCAGAATCGGGCCGGACCCCAGAGCCATGGCTCGTTCGATGGCATTTTCAAGCTCCCGCACATTGCCGGGCCAGTCGTAACCCATTAAACGCGCAATGGCATCTTCAGAAATTGTGCGAGTCTTGCCGTGGGCCTCGGAGTATTTTTCAAGGAAGGAATTTACCAGAATAGGAATGTCACTCTTCCGTTCGCGCAGAGGCGGCAGCTTGATTTGAACCACATTCAGGCGAAAATAAAGGTCCTGCCGGAAACCACCCTGCCGAACCGCCGTCTCCAGATCGCGATTTGTCGCGGCGATGATTCGTACCGAAAGCGGAAGACGCGCGGTCGAGCCTACCGGCCTGATTTCTTTCTCCTGCAATGCCCGCAGCAGTTTTGCCTGCAGGTCCACGGGAAGATCCCCAATTTCATCGAGAAACAGTGTGCCGTTATCCGCCACTTCCATTAATCCCGGCTTGGTCTGATTTGCGCCGGTAAATGCTCCTTTTACATAGCCGAAGAGTTCCGCTTCGATTAATGTCGGCACCAATGCGGAGCAATCCACCGGGACGAACGGCTTGGCCTTCCGCACCCCTGAAAAATGGATGGAGCGCGCCACCAACTCTTTGCCGGTTCCACTTTCACCCAGAATCAGCACCGGGTATGTATGCTGGCTTACTTTTTCAATGAGCCGGTACACTCGCTGCATCTTGGGCGAAACGCCTATCAGGCCCGCGAAGCCCGGCCGCGTCCGAAGCTGTTCGCGAAGTATGCGATTTTCCTGGTCTACTTCGAGCAAGCGGACTACCCGCTCCAGCTTGCTGCGTAATTCTGGGACATGGAAAGGTTTCGTCACATAGTCTGCGGCGCCCATGCGCGTAGCCTCGACGGCGCTCTCAATCGTTCCGTACTGAGTCAAAACCATTACGGCTGCCTGCGGATAGGTCTCCTTCACTCGCTTGAGCAATTCAATTCCGCCAAGTTGCGGCACTCGCAAGTCTGTGATGATGATATCCACGGCCGAATGATCAAGAATATCCAGAGCTTGCTCGGTCGTAGAAGCCAATTTTGTGCGCAACCCAGACTCGCTCACCACATCCCGGCAAAGATTCCGGGTTGTGTCCTCATCGTCCACGATTAGGACTGTAACCGGCACAGGTCGCTCGGCCGCGAGACTGGCCTCTGTTCCACTCGCCATGTGTCTAGCCCCCCTCCCACCTCTTAATGCTGCGTTTGACCATGCAAAATACATACCATTTAGGAACGATCGAATGTATCGCTCAAATCAAAGGTCTTAGACGGCAAAACGAACGAGCTCGGTACGGATTCTAGTACCAATTTGGGAATATTAACAAGTCGTAATAATACGGAATCTTCGTAGCGGCTGTACACAACTCCAAATGCATGCTGTACCACATTGCAACAAGCATTCCATTTAGGAACATATGACCGAATCGCTACAATCAAAGGCCTTAGGTGGCAAAAGGAACGAGTGCGGCGGGTAATCTAGTAATGACGTGGTACAAGTACCACGCTAGTAAACGACGGAATCCTCGTAAGCAGTGACACCGATACCAAACACCTGTTGTGCCACACTGGGAAAGTTTAAGGTCAGACGATTTCTAGAAAGTGTTAATCGACAAATCACTTTAGATCTATTTCCCGGCCAATGCTGATTCGAACCTTATGGCCGCGGTCTGGCCGAGCAAATCCAAGATATACAAGCCATCGTTAGCGGAGCCGGCGTAAACGAACTCCCCGTTCATCCCGTTTGCGAGCATGGTGAATTGATCGTCAGCGCTCCAACCATCTAATTCCTTCACGCGCGTCCAACTCACTCCCTCATTTCGAGAAATAAATAGTCCACGATCCCGTACTGAAACTAACCAGACACCCGGACGAATCAGCAGATCCTCGGGAGCGGCCGCGGGCAATCCATCCTGGAACCTTTCCCAGCTAGCCCCATCGTCCCGGGAAATGTACAGTCCGTTCCTCGCCGCAGCTAAGAGTGTCTTGTCGGCCGTCCATTCAAGACGGATGGCGCCCCCCGAATCGAGCGGCAAATCGTGCCATTTCCAGGTTCGACCCGCATCGTCCGAAAAAATCATCGCGTTAGAAGAAACGATTCGCAATCGTTGCGAGTCGCTCGACACTCGAACTGAATTCACCGGCAAGTTAGCAGAGCTGAAAAAAAGCGCAGACCACGCCTTGCCATTATCAGTCGTGAAAAATAATCCCTCTTCGGTCGCGGCAAAACATTCCGCCTCGCCGCATGCTAAGTCGTTAACCACTGCGTCAAATCTCCGGGCGGGAGTTGCACGTCGTTCTGTGCTGCCGGTTACAACTTCGGGCTGTTCTTTAAACGCTCCCAGCCGCGTCCATTTGTGAGTCTGCGAGTCAAATCGGGCGAGACCGCCGGACGCTAGCGCCGCTAACCAACCTCCGGGCGAAGAAAAAATCCGTGTCACGGCGTTCGCATTCAGCCCCGCGCCGATTGCCGACCAGGTGCGACCCCCGTCTTCCGACTCGACGGGAGAATCGACTGAATTCGCAAGAACCGCGGCAATGCGCCCAGGTTTATCGGCATCGATCGCCAGTGAAACGATCCGCCGGTGATGAAATCCTTCGTTCAGCTCCCGGAAATGATCTCCGCCGTCATCGCTTGCCAGAACTCCACGCTGCTCCGTTCCAATCAGCACGCGGATTTGGTCTTCAGAAAATTCCGGTGTTGAAGATTCCGCCGTGTCGCCGCCGGCGGGCAAAGTCCCGGCACTGACCTCAACCACAAGAAGCGAGTTGATTACCCAATCTCCGGGAGAAACGAGCCACCATCGTGCGCCGCTATCGGTCGTCTTCCAGAGCCCTTCCGTAGTCCCGGCAAATAGCACCGAGGGATGCAACGGGTCCTGGCGAATAACGGGCGTGCGGCGCGACGAAAACGGAATGCCCTCTATCTTCTTCCAATAGGAACCGGAGTCTTCGCTTCGATAAATTCCCGAGCATGCGCTGGCAAATACTCGCTGCGGATTCGAGGCGTCCACGGCCAAGCTCAGAACATCCGAATCGTCAATCATCCCGGTATGGATGGGCGTCCATTTTTTCCCCCCGTCCACTGTTTTCCAAGGCAGATGGAATGTTCCGGCATAAATAATCCCGGGATCCTGCGGGTCAATCGCGAGCGAATCAAAATTGCGCAGCTCCGAATCTCCTGCAGGTGTGATCTGCTCCCAATTTCTGCCGAGATCGTTCGAGCGGAAAACGCCATCGAGCGCCCCGGCGATAAGAACGTTAGAGTCGGACTCCGATTGCACCAGCGCCCGAATTGCGTGACCCGCAAGACCCAATGCCTTCCACGTCCCGCCGTAGTCAAGGCTTACAAAAACTCCGCCGCCCTCGCCATTGGGTTCCCTGGTCCACAGGGATGCGAAAAGCGTGCGGGAATTGACCGGATCGACGATGATCGCGGTGATCATGCCATTCGCAGGTCCTATTAGCCCGAGTGACTGCCAATGTTCGCCTGCATCCTGCGAGCTGAAAACGTAGCCGTCCACAGTTCCCAGGTAGAGCACGTTGGGCCGGGACGGATCAGCCGCGAGCGACCGTACGTCTCCGCCCAGTGGCCCCAACGATGTCCAGGTCTGTGCAAACGTGTTTCCGCAAAGAGGAAAAAAACTGAAGAAAACGACCATTACTACTAGGCATCGATAAATTCGGGGACTCATGTCATTTAGATGTCGAGTCTTGTATTCCGGGCACAATTTGCTTCGGGGGATCGAGGATCTGCGTTGCAATTTAGGGACCGAACGCGAGATGCGCCCCGCGTTAGGAGTACCCCACGATCGGCTGGCGGCTTCGAGCGCGGAGAAGTGTGATCCTCGGCCCCGTCTGCAGCCGTCCGGAACGGAGCATTTTCGAGCCGCCTAGATGTTCAGAACGTTGCGCCGTCCGGCACCAGGATAATCTCGACGCGGCGTCCTTGCTTTCCCGCATCGGTGTTCGTTCGAACTTCAACGCGCGAAGTATCCACACTCTTTTTCTCGTTCAGATACTTCTTGGCGCTGTCCGCTCGCTCGGTCGCCAGTTTCTGAGAACGCCGCTCCTTGGGTTCTGCGTAGCCCACTACTACGATCTTTGCCTTCGCATCGGTCTGTAAGCGCACGGCCACATCATCGAGCGTTCGTTTACACACGTTATCCGCGCGGGCGCTGTTCAGCGCGAACGCGCACTCACTGATTTTACTGGCTTCCGGAGGAGGCGCTGGGGCCTGCACCGTCACTGTCGTCGAGCAATCGCACGCGCTGTGCACACCGTTTTCCGCGCGGCCCGTCACCGTATAAGTTGCGGGGGGCAATCCCGAAGTGTCGAACTGCACGCTGGCCCCGCTTCCAATGATCTGCCCCGCGTTTGCCTGCCAGGTGTACGTGATGGGCGTTCCAGACGGATCGTTCACTGTTGCCGTGATCGTCGGGCGTTCGCCCGCGATTACGGTAGCGGGATTTGCAGAACAACTCATCGTGGGCGCGGCCGCAACCGGTTTAGGCTGTACCGCGACGGAACTCGAACAGCTCGCGCCTTTGCCCGCGCCGTTATCCACTCGCGCAGTCAGGCTATAGCTCCCTCCAGCGACGCCCGTCGAATCCCATCGGACATACGGCCCCGTGCCGATGATTTTCCCGCCCGAAGCGGTCCACGAATAATTCAGCGGACGTCCGTTCGCATCGGTGCCGGCAACAGTCGCCGTGACGAAGTCGCTCGAGCCTTCCATCACCGACGTTTTGTCCGCCGAGCACGTGGCCGTCACGTTGTCCGGCGGCAGCGGCTTTTCGGGCCAGCGCGCGAACGCAAGTTTCACCACAAACCCGTTGCGGTCCTCATGGTTCGTCAGGTTCAAGTTGTAGCGATAGCCAACGTCCAGCGCCAGATTCTTCAACGCGTAGAGGCGGAAACCCATCACGCTATCTACCGGATCCCGCGCGCCTTGAGTCGTGTTCTGAATTCCCTTGCCCACATAAATCAGACCGTCATATTCCGTGATGATCTGGAAGCGCTTGTCGGGAAATATCTGCAAACCTATGCCCACGGGCATTTGATCCGCAAGTTTCAAGACTCCTGGCGTGGGCACACCGTTAAACTCGACGGTGTAATTTGACTCGCGCGTGAAGCGGTACGCCCAGTTGATCGTCGCCAGAATGCTGCGATGGAACAGGGTCTTGCTGGCCTCCAGGCCGAGGCCGTAGTTGAACGTTCCCATTTGCACTTGATTCGAAAGCAGAGTCGAAAAGCCTGTCTGTGTGGGAATATAAAAGTCATTTCGAATCGAAAGGCTGAATGGTTTCCCGCGTTTTTCGGAGAGCAAACCAATCTTGAAACCCAAATCTATCTCACCGATGCCGCCGCCATTGTGCGAAGCAAACGGGAAATCCTCCACATAAGCGGGCGCGCAACCGGTGCATGGGAGAAAAGACTGATAAATCGTATTCCGGTATTGCAGGCCGTTCGTGGAGTTTAAGCTCAGCAAACTCGGCTGGTCCACATGGATGTGCTCGTCCGCATCGATCGAAAGGAAGGCGGTAAACCAATTCGTGATTCCCACTCCAAATGACGGAATCACCTGGAGTACCGTGATATCTCCCGGCATCCGCGAGATTTTGTTCACACCGGCGACGATATCGAACCCACCCTTCGGAAGCGTGTCACCCGTCCCGAGCGTGAACAGCCCCGGCGTTCCATCCAAAGCAGGCATGGGAACCCATTTGCGTTGCTGGGGTACTTCGTCATCGGCGGAAGCGTTGGACGCAACAGGCAGGGGCGTAGCCGCTGCCGGAGTTGCACCGGCGTCTGGCGCAGCTTTGGCATCCGTCGACGCGGCATCCTTCTTGGAGTTTGGGTCGCTAGCGGACGATGCCGGTGTGGCGCCGTTCTTGTCCTTCGGCTTATCGTCATCAGCGAAGCTCGCGGTAGAAATCAGTAAAAGTGCCGACAAAGATAGAATCGCTGCACGCGCTCCCAATTTCATCTCCCCTCCTCACATCGGTTGCATCGCCTTCTGATTTAGCGGCGTCGAAGGCAATCCTATAATGGCAGCACAATTCGGGAGCTATACGCACCCGCAGATTTGACGCCGGGACCCAACAAGGCTGGCAGCGAGGCTACCTCAAGCAAATCGCTGAAAGCTGGACGAGTATAATTCACGCCTGCCAGTTCCAAAACTATTTTTTGCAACTCCTTCGCCCCGGCCGGGTTCATATTCATGGATGGCCGGGCCTCTCAAGGTGCCCAAACGTCATCTGAACATAGTAGTCAGAGTACTATCCGCTTTCTCTCCAGCGAAAGCGTTACACCAAATAGGATGGGGAGGAGTTCATGCCACGCGCAACACTGCTTCTGGTGGTGGTAGTTCTTTTGGGTTTTGCCGGATTGCCGGCTTACACTCATGCGCAAGATTCCGCTTCGCAAAACCCCGGCGTCGCGCCATACGAAGTACATGCCGGAACACGCTTTTTAGTCTCGCTTCACGACAAACTGAGCACGAAAGAAGATAAGGCTGGGAAGCACTTCACCGCCCGAACGTTGGATGAGATTGTGACCGCGGACGGAACGACTCTGCCGGTGGGCGCGGAAGTTCGCGGGCATATCGACAAAGTGCTCGCTGCGGGCAAGACTGGCCGCGCGAAGCTTTGGCTCGCTTTTGACGACATACACACTCGCGATGGCTGGGTTCCTCTCGTCGCGGAGTTAATTGATACGCCCGGAATTCATTCCATTCGAGTGCTGTACCAGCACGAGGGCGAAATCGAAGCCACTGCCAGTAACCACCAAACCGAGGCCGAAGCAGCGGCTGCCGGCGCGCTCGCTGGTGGCGCCGTAGGCATGGCCGCCCACAACAATAAGGACGCGGCGATCGGCGCAGCCATCGGCGCCGCTACCGCGTTTATGGTCACCTCCGGCATCGGCCAGGAACTCACTCTCGACGCGAATACAAAGCTTGAGTTGATACTCGAACGTCCGCTCCGTGTCGGGCGCACCTAACGCAGCTTTAAACTAGCGCCGCTGCGCGAGCACGCCGGCCTCGACGGAATGGTGTGTTCCCTTGGATTTACGAGGAACTGCTGATAGATTCAGTTGTTAATGCCTCCCGAGAAGCCATCGCAGCAGCGCATATTAATCGTTGAAGACGAGGACAACGCCCGCAAGGGCTACGAAGCCCTGCTTCGCAAGTGGAGCTTTGAGGTGCTAGGTGTCGCCAGCGGCGAAGAAGCCCTGGCCAAGTTCCAGGATTTTCAACCCAGCGTCATTCTTGCTGACGTCGAGCTTCCGGGTATGAATGGCTTGGATTTGCTGGCTCATCTCGGCGAGGAAATCCAGCGAATTCCTGTAATTATCATCACCGGGCGCGGCAGCGACGAGCGCGTGGTGCAGGCGATCGACGCAGGCGCTTATTGGTATATTGAAAAGCCTCTGAAGCCGCCTGTTTTGCGGGCTCTGCTCGATCGCGCGTTTGGACGAGTACGCGACCAGCAAGCCGTGGCCGCCTTGACGCGCGATCTGCGAAGCGCGGGAAAGCTGGGCGTCCTTGTGGGCACTTCGCCGGCGATGCAGGATGTGATGCGCCAGGTGGAGATGGCTGCACCTTCCACTGCCTCCGTGCTGATTACGGGGGAAACCGGTTCGGGAAAAGAGATGGTGGCCCGCTCCATTCACATGCTCTCTCCGCGTGCCGAACGTCCGTTCGTGGCCATCAACTGTTCGGCCATCCCTGAATCGCTGATGGAAAGCGAAATCTTCGGCCATGAAAAGGGCGCCTTCACCGGGGCCGCAGAACGCCGCATCGGATGTTTCGAACTCGCCGACGGGGGCACGCTGCTGCTCGACGAGATCGGCGAAATGCCCGCGCAAACACAAGCCAAATTGCTGCGGGTTCTCGAAGACCGCAAAGTTCGCCGGCTCGGCAGCAAAGTAGAAACCCCTGTGGATGTGCGGGTCCTCGCTGCTACGAATAAAAATCCCGAGCAAGCAGTCGCCGACGGCCATTTGCGCCAGGACCTCTACTTCCGGCTGAATGTCTTTCATATTCATCTGCCGCCGATGCGCGAGCACAAAGAGGATCTTCCGTTGCTCGTCGAGCATTTGTTGGCCGATATATCCACGAAGCATCACAAGAAAGTGACGGGCGTGGGCGCGGACGTGATGGATCTTTTCAAATCCTACCCCTGGCCCGGGAACGTTCGCGAGCTGCGCAATGCCCTCGAGCGCGCTGCGATTGCCTCGGACCGGGGCACCGTGGCACGCCAACATCTCGCCGCGGACTTCGGCCGTACGCCCGCGACTACGAACTCCGGGCTCGGCGGTATTCGGTTTCCGGTTGGAACGACCGTGGATGCCGTCGAGCGCGAACTTATTCTGCAGACTCTCGCGGCAACCAGCCAGAACAAGACTCGTGCGGCTGAGTTACTGGGCATTAGTCTGAAGACACTTCATAACAAATTAAAAGAATACGAGGCGGGGCGGATCAATGCGTCTCAGCCTGAAAACTAAATTCACGCTGGCGATCTCGCTTCTGGTCCTGGCGGTTGTCACAGCCGTATCGGCGCTCTATATAGCGCGGCTCACGCGACAAACCCTGCGCCAGGCGGACGAGCGCGCCCGTTTTATCGCGCAACAAGTATTCTTGGCTTGTCAGAACGCCCTGGCGGATGCAGCCGAGCGCGGCGAATCCCCTGCTTCCCTCAGTGCCGCCGACCTGCGCGAGTATGCCCGCCGTACGTTCGACAATAGCAGTTCGCTGAATTCGGTGATCGAATCCGCCATAGGATATTCCCCGCTGATTTACGAGATTACGATTAGTGACCGCGATGGCGTTGTCCTGGTGTCCAGCGATGCTGAGCTTCGGGGAGAAAAAGTGCCGGTGCGGCCGGGGGTTTCCTCGCTTGTGCGCGGCGGATTTTTCCAGCAGCTTCGCACGCTCTACGGGCCGCCTCAGGTCTTCGAAGATTCGCTGCCTTTCAAACTCGGTCCCGGACCCTTTGGCGACGTTCGTGTCGGACTTTCCTCGGCGCTGATTCGCAACGAGATTTCGTCACTGCTCGTGTCCGCCGGTTGGTATGCCTTAGGCTCGGTTCTGCTCTCTACCATGCTCGCCTTCGTCGTTAGCCGCGTTTCCCTTTCACCTATTGACCGCATTTCAGCTCAATTGGACCGCATCTCCGCGGGTGAATTCGATATCGAACCGGTACAACGCGGCGATGAACTCGGCGTGGTCAGCACGAAAATCGTCGGCATCGGTAAGCAACTGCGCGACGTGCGTGAAATCTTCAGCACCTTGCGGGAAAATCTCGATCAAGTAATGAGCGGACTGGAAGATGGATTACTCCTCTTCAACGCCCATGGCCGCGCCGTACTGGTGAGTCCATCCGTTGAGAATTTTCTTGGCGGGCGTCCCGACGAACTTCGCGGCTGCCGCGCCGGCGAGATTTTTCCTGCCGGGCATCCCATTCGCCAGGCTTTGGGTATTGAAGGAGATGAGATCGTTCCAGTAGAAAACACGGAAGTGACGCTGGAAGGCCCCAATGGAGTGCAACGCATGGGGCTGAGCGCTCAAGTCATCCGCGAGCATGGAGTGCGCATGGGCACGCTCGTGACCCTGCGCGACGTTGAATCCATCGAGCGCATCGGGAATCAGCTTCACGTTTCCGAGCGGCTCGCTGCGCTGGGGCGTGTCACCGCGGGTGTCGCGCACGAGGTGAAAAATCCGCTTAATTCCATGCGGCTGTGGCTGGAAGTCCTCAAGGCTAATATGCCTGTGGAACCCGAAGCGCAACAGGCCGTCAAGATGCTGGACAGCGAAATCGACCGGCTCGATCGCGCGGTGAAAACGTTTCTCAATTTCACCAAACCGGTCGAGCTTAAACTGGAAGAGACCGACCTTCGTTCGTTGCTGGACGAAGTTCTGGATGCGGCACGTCCGTCTATCGCGCGAGCGGGAGTGGAATTGCGGGTGGATTTGCCCACCGAATTTCCGCCCGTACTCGTGGACAGCCAGCTGATTCATCAAGCGGTTCTGAACTTATTGTTGAACGCTTGCGATTTCACTAGTCCCGGCGGCCGCATCACCCTGAGTCTTCGCCGAAGCGGAGAATCCGCGGTTGTCGCCGTAGCGGATTCCGGCAAAGGAATCCCCCCGGAGGATCAAAAGAAGATCTTTCAGCTCTTCTTTACCACCAGGCCCGGGGGTACCGGAATTGGACTGGCCAATACATTTCGGTTTGTGCAGTTACACAGTGGTCGGATAGAATTTGATTCGGAGGTCGGGCGCGGAACTACCTTCCGTGTCGAACTGCCGCTAGCTCGCTCCATAGACGCTTCGGCCGGAAAACTCCGCGACTTCAGCCAGCCCTTCGCTGAAGAGAAAAGGTAAATGCCCAGCCGCAATACGAAAGTCACAAGCCTGATCGCTGTTTTGGCTTGCGGGTTGTCGCTCGCGCTGACCGGATGTGAAAAGACGGTCAAGGCGTCGCCGCCCGTCGCTGCGACGCCGATGCCGCAACCGGCGGATTCCAAGCCGATCACGAATATCGCGCCCGATACCACCGCCACGCCCCCGGAAGTTGCCGAGGCTCCCCCGCCGGCTCCGCCTCCTACATCGGAGGCCACTCTGCCTGTAACTTCAACCCACTCGAAACCTGCTCCTCCGCCTCGTAAACAAGTCGCGGAACCACAAACGGCGGAGACGCCTGCTGAGCAGACACGTCCACCCGCACCGCAAATATCTCCCGAAATGTCGCCGAATGACCAGGCTACCTACGCCCACAAGACGGAGGACGACATTGCCGCGGCCGAAAAAAATCTTCAGCAAGCCGCCGATAAGCAGCTCAGCGCAGCGCAAAACGACCTGGTCGAAAAAATCCGCAGTTTCTTGTCCCAATCGCACGAGGCTAGCAAGGCAGGCGATTGGGCGCGTGCTCAAAATCTTGCACAGAAAGCCCGTCTCCTCTCCGTCGAACTGGTAGGTTCTCTGTAACCGAGGTTCGCCGACTATGGTCCCCGTGATATTCCGCTACGTCACGCTTCTCAAAAAATTCCTGCTAATATGATTACGTGAAAGTCTTCGACGTTGCCATCATCGGCGGCGGTGTTATAGGTAGCTCGATTGCTCTTGAGCTGGCCGCTGAAAAACTCAACATCGTTCTGTTGGACCGCGAAGACCCGGGGCGCGGAGCCAGTTGGGCCGCGGCGGGAATGCTCTCGCCGGGCCCTGACTCTCCCGAAGCTCTACCCCTTGTTCCTCTGGCCAAAGAGAGTTTGCGCCTATACCCGCAGTTCGTCGCCGCCGTCGAGGAAGCGTCCGGGCTCCACACGCACTTTGCTTCTGAGGGGGCTCTCCAGATTTTTTCCGGCGCCCAAGGAGAACTTGAACGCAGCAAAATGATCGCTGAGTTCCGGGCATTGGATATCGCGATTGAGCCGGTCCCGATTGAGACCGCGCGCAACATGGAAACCGCGATCGGTCCGGCTGCCGATGCAGTTGCCTGGCTGCCGGGAGAAGCAACCGTCGATCCCCGCTTGCTCATGGACGCGCTCTTGGCCGCACTCCGTCACCATGAAGTTGAAATTCGCTCAGGGTGCAACGTAACTTCATTGCTGCGCCAAGATACGAGGTGCACTGGATTGGTTGCGGGGGGTGAAGAGATTGCCGCGAAGATTGTCGTTCTCGCGGCTGGATGTCATTCCTCCGCTCTCGCCGGCGAAAATTCAATCGAGAATGGTTGGCTCTCGCGTTACGCGCCCACTCGGCCTATACGCGGACAGATGCTCGCCCTGCACTCCGCCGAAGTTAACTTAGGACGTGTGCTCCGCTCCGAGCGAGGCTACCTTGTCCCGCGACTCGACGGACGAATCGTGGCCGGCAGCACGCTTGAAAATGTGGGCTTTGAAAAACGCGTCACTGCGGGCGGGATGCGCAAAATTCTGGACGCTGCCATTGAACTGGCGCCAAATCTCGCCGGCGCGGAAATTGTGGAGATGTGGGCTGGTCTGCGCCCAGGCACTCCCGATCACCTTCCGATTCTGGGACCTGCCGATGTGGAAGGCTTGTTCATCGCCACCGGCCACTATCGAAACGGGATCCTCCTCGCCCCTGTAACCGCCAAGCTCGTTCGCGATTGGATTCTGAACAAAAAGATGCCCACAGCCGCCGCAAATTTCTCCCCACTTCGATTCTCGGAGCGGAGGGCTCAGACGAGCGCCTCTTAAAGGACCGCGGCTATTTCGTGGTCAGAAAAAACCTAGAAAGGAATGCTCTCACGCGGTGGTTCGCGGTTAGGTGGGCCTGCAAGTGTGGAGGCTTGTCCCGGTGTTGTGAACTGAACTTTATCTGCATCGAGCAGAATTGCACGGTCGAGAACGGCTTCAACAGTTGACCCTCGCGGCAGTTCGGCTTCGGGCCCGCGAGTTAGCAACACGGCCATCAACCCCGCGGCGGCTCCCACGCCTGCGCCAATCCCAGCGCCTTTAGCTCCTTGGGCGATGGCGCCGATGCCCGCGCCTGCAGCCGTTGTCTTCGCCACTGTGCCAATGTCTCCTCCCTTATTGGAATCGCCGATGATCTTGCCCTCATTGTTCGTGGTTTCGTTGCCGCCGGATCCTGCATTGCTGGGAACCGCATTCAAATCGACCATGTATGCGTTAGGAAGGATCAGCGTCTTCAATCGGATCATCAACTCGCCCCGTCCCTTCACGCGCCCCGGGCGTTTTGATTCCGTCACTTCGCCGCTGACGTACGATCCCGCCGGAATTGCTACATGCCCGTTAATCATGACCGGGAATAATGTCTCAAAATATACGGGATCCCCGGGTCGCGCGCTGCGAGTCGAAATAGCGTTATGCAACACCAGCGGGATATGCGTGCCACCGGG
Source organism: Acidobacteriota bacterium (assembly GCA_003167215.1). GTDB lineage: Bacteria > Acidobacteriota > Terriglobia > Acidiferrales > UBA7541 > Palsa-295. The sequence goes on from PMTV01000014.1 coordinate 83,428, forward strand.
GACTTCCACTTTCATATTCGCATTTCGTGAAACCGGCGTCGCCGCCGGTAGTGCTGCGTTGCCAGCTTCTGTAGAGGCCGTTCCAGCGGAGGAACCCGAAGGTTGCGCGGAAGCCGCGTCTGTCGAGGGCTGCGCGGATGGTGATGACGCAGCCGGATTTTGTCCGGCAGGACTTTGCGCTGCGGGCTGTACGGGCGCTGCGGGAGGCAAAGGCCCATCCTGCTGCGCGCGCGCAGAGCTTGCAATCGCGAAGCCGAGAAACGCCAGAACAACCGCTCCTGCGAACCGCAGACGGAGCGAATTATTTCTCATGTATTGCCCCCAACCACTTGTCCAAGTGATGCCTCCCGGCGCATCCGGGATGTACCGGGAGGATACCCCTTGTAAAGGCCGCTTTTCCAGCCCTCTCGCGATGCCCTCAGCGAAATCGCGTGTACGACTAGGACACGCTTAAACCTGCATTCTCTCGTCGCCGGATATACTGAATCAGAGGCTGGCCTTGGGCTCGAAAGCCATTGGATTGCTTCACCTTCCGTCTTCGCTGCGGCAGAAGACCCTGCTGATTATTGGGCTTACGATGTTCGCAGCCGTCGGCAGTTTACTTTTGCTTTCCCGCATTCTTTTGCTGCGCGGATACGCGCGCCTGGAAGAAGATTTTGCCGGTCAAAACCTGCAGCGCGCGGTCAGCGCACTCACAAACGAGTTGAATACGCTCGATCGGACCACCAGTGAGTACGCCGCTTGGGATCAGACTTACGGTTACCTGCAAGGAAAGAATCCGGGCTACGTCAAATCCGAATTCCCGGCCGCCACATTTCAACAACTCCGGGTAAGTTTCGTCGTCATCCTCGACAACTCAGGTCACAAGGTTTTCTCCAAAGGTTTCGACTTAGCTCGCGGCGGTGAAGCGCCGGTTCCCGACGGACTTGATGATCATCTCAAGACTGGTTCGTCGATGCTCAACCACACGAACCTGGAAAGCAGAGTGATGGGCATCCTGATTCTCCGGAATGGTCCGGTGCTCGTGGATTCCCGGCCCGTGCTTACAAGTGACTCCCACGGACCCATTGCAGGAACCTTGATCATGGGCGAGGCGCTCGACTCCGTCGAAGTCCAGCATATTTCGGAAATGGTTCATATGCCGCTAACAGTGGAGCGACTGGACAACAAGGACCCAAACGCTCCCTCCTTGCGCGACCCCAGTACGATTTCCGCGCAATCTCCCGCGCAAATTCGCGCGCTGGACCAGGACTCCCTAGCCGCATATGAACAACTAGATGACATCTACGGACGCCCCGCCGTTCTTCTTCGCGCCATCCTTCAGCGAACGATTTATCAACAGGGCCAAACTACTTTGCTTCAGTTCTCGCTATTGCTCCTCGCTGCCGGCCTGCTATTCGGCGCCGGAACCCTTTACCTCTTGGAACGCGTAATACTTTCGCGCGTCGCCGAGTTGAGCGATGGGATCACCCACATCGGAGCGAGCGGCAATCTTTCGGCTCGTCTGGCTATCCGCGGCACGGACGAACTCGCTTATCTCGGCACAGCTATCAACAGCATGCTCGAAGATCTTGAAAAGGCGCAGGTCGAACAGCACCAGGGCCGCACGCGCCTTGGCTTGATGATCGAAAGAATGCCGGTCGTACTGTGGACCACGAACAACGAGTTGCTGTTCACATCCGCGATCGGCGCCGGTCTCGAAACGCTCGGATTGCGTTCAAACGAATTGGTCGGAAAGACGCTTTTTGAATACTTTCAAACTAACAACCCTGAGTTTCCACCTATTGTCGCCCACAGAAAAGCTTTGGACGGCGAATCAGTGACATACGAACTTGAGTGGCAAGCGCGTGTTTTCGAAGCGCATGTGCAGCCGCTGAGGGGCAACGAAGGAGAACTGACGGGAGTCATCGGTGTAGCTCTGGACATTACCGATCGTAAGCATCTCGCCGACCAGTTGCGTCAGTCGCAGAAAATGCAAGCGGTGGGCGAGCTTGCCGGCGGCGTGGCCCACGACTTCAACAACCTGCTCATGGTAGTGAAAGGACATGCGGAGCTGTTGATCGACCGGCTCCCGCAGACGTCTCCGCAAAGGTTTAATGTCGAACAAATTCAAACCGCCGCCGAGCGTGCCGCGTCGCTCACGCGCCAGTTGCTGGCCTTCAGCCGAAAGCAAGTGCTGCAAGCGCGCGTGCTGGATCTCAACGAGGTAGTCGGCGGAATGATTCAAATGGTTTCCCGGGTAATCGACGAGAATATCGAGCTGGCCTTCTTGCCGGGAGCGAAGCTCGGTAACGTCAAAGCCGATCCCAGTCAGATTGAGCAGGTGGTCCTGAACTTGGTGGTCAATGCTCGGGACGCGATGCCCGGCGGCGGCCGCCTGACTATCGAAACTTCCGGTGTCGAGCTCGACAAGAATTACACCGCCCAACGCGCCGTCGTCGACTTTGAACCCGGGCCGTACGTGATGTTAACCGTAACCGATACCGGCTGCGGCATGGACGCACAAACACAGGCTCGCATTTTCGAACCATTCTTCACTACCAAGGAAGCGGGCAGAGGTACCGGGCTGGGGCTCGCCACGGTCTATGGCGTGGTCAAACAAAGCGGCGGGTACATCTGGGTCTATAGCGAACCCGGCCACGGCACCACCTTCAAAGTTTACTTGCCGAGAGTCGCCGCAAGTGCCGAAAATACCGCTGCCGAAAAAAACTCTTCCGCTCCTGCGTCAGGGTCAGAAACGATTCTCTTCGTGGAAGACGAGCAGGGAGTGCGCGAGTTGGTGCGTGAATATCTGTCAGGCTGCGGATACTCCGTGCTCGAAGCGTCCGACGGCATTCAGGCCCTTGAAATCGCCGCCATGCATCCGGGCGCTATCCAACTGCTGATCACCGACGTCGTGATGCCCCGTCTTAGCGGTCGCGAACTCGCAACCCAAATTGCTTCCTCGCGGCGCGGTTTAAAGGTCCTCTATATTTCCGGCTATACGGACGACAGTGTGTTTCGCCACAGCGTGCTCGAAGGCGACATGGAATTCCTGCAAAAACCGTTCAACCTAAAAGCGCTGGCCCAGAAGATTCGTGAAATTTTGGATGGCACGACCCCGACACCCGTATTGCGGGGGCACTCCAGGAACGAGCGAGACTCCATTTAAATCCCAACGCTAACCGCGCGCGGCCCCGCAGTGGCCGGCAGTCTTTTGTCACTGAATTTCGAAGCTAAATCAGAAAAACACTCTGGCCGGTAAGGTCAAACCTTTTTCGGCAACGGATATTGCGGCACGCAACCATGTTATCCACGCGAACCATATACGACCGCGCCTTCGCAAATTTCGCGCGATCCTCTTCGTTACCGCCCGGAGGCACTTGCGCCTTCTTCGTGCGCACGATATAGCGCACCGGGTACGCGTTTTCCTGGCGGCAGTGGACGCATACCAGCGTCATCTGCTTGGTTTCTTCTTTCTCGTCGTAATATCTTTTTTCATCCATCGCTCAGCCCCGCCCATGATTCTCTAAGTTCAATCTAAACCTACGCAGCGCAAGCCTGTATCGCTCCAGCGGGCCAATCGTAACCAACCGCTACCAGTGTATGGCGCTGATCTCCGCTGAGCTTCCGATGATCGCTATCGTGCAACAAAACGATATCGCCACCCCGCACGCGGCGCAAGTGCTTAATCACCGCCGCACAGCTCACCTGGTGTGCTTTCGCCGGATGTTCTGTTACGATTCCGCCGAGTCGGCAAAAAATGGTTTCACTTGCTCCAACCCGCGATCGCGTTCCGGTTTGGCTGCGATGGAGCGCTCTCCTCTGGCTGTTCGTTTGGATCCCTGCTTATTGGCATACGTGGGGCGCGGCAAATTTCCTGCATCTGTGCGACGTTGCCGTAGTTCTAACTTGCGTCGGCTTGTGGAGCAATAATTCGCTCCTGCTTTCAAGTCAGGCTGTTTCCTCCCTTCTTATCGACACACCTTGGGCCTCCGACGCTGCCTGGAGATTTTTCACCGGTCGCCATCTTATCGGCGGCACCGAGTATCTCTTCGACGCAAACTTCCCACTGTGGGTGCGCCTGCTGTCACTATTCCATGTATTGATGCCCTTCCTGCTTCTTTGGGCCTTGCATCAACTTGGATACGATCGCAGAGGCTGGATTACGCAATGCATCATTGCTATTCCGGTCGTTGTGTTGTCCCGGTTGGCCTCCACGCCCCAGGCAAACATCAATTATGTCTTCACTGATCCATTTTTTAAGCGCGCCTGGGGGGCGGCTCCTTTGCACCTCACCGCGGTCCTCCTCTTTCTAATGCTCGTGGTGTATCTGCCCACTCACCTGCTCCTCGCGCGTGTGTTCCCTCCTCCGCCAGATGCTGCAACATTTTTGTAACGTGCACGCACGTGTGTTTCAGCCCCTCCACAGGTACAGTGCCAACGATTATTGAAAGGAGTCCATGCGAAATGATGCCGTGAAGCTTCTGTGTGCAGGATTCCCTCTTGCGGTCGTACTGTCAGCGCAGCAGCAACGTCGCCGGGGTCTCGCCGGCTCTTTTGACTTCTTTGGCTATGTTTCTGAGCGGATTGCGCGCAGGTCAATTCCAAGCTGCTGGCATTTCTTGTAAAGGTGGCTACGCTCCAGGCCGAGGGCTTTAGCCGTGTTGGTCATGTGATTGTGATTCCGCTTAAGCTCCGCAAGCAAAGTCTCGCGTTCAAACGCCTCCACACGCTGACCCAGACCACCGGTCATAAACGCCGCAGGCCTGCTGAAGTTTCCTCCGGTTCCCTGGTCCGGCGCTGGCAGTGCGCGCGTGACCGAAGCCGCTTCCACCACATCTCCAGCAGCGAGTAGCAGCACGCGTTCGATCACGTTGCGCAATTCCCGCACATTGCCCGGCCAGGGATAGCGCTCTAGTTCCGCAATCGCATCCGGCGAGAAACTCTTCGGCTTCCAATTGTTCTGCTCGCTTAACTGGCGCACAAAATGTTCCGCCAGCGCGCGAATGTCTTCCCGCCGCTCGCGCAGCGGTGGCACCACAATCGGGAACACGAACACGCGGTGGTACAAATCTTCGCGAAATGTTCCCAGCCGAACGTGTTCTTCCAAATTTCGATGGGTCGCTACGACGATCCGCACGTCCACAGTGATCGGCTTGTCGCCGCCGATTCGCTCCATTTCACCCTCTTCCAGCACGCGCAAAAGCTTAGCCTGCATCGAGATCGGCATATCCCCGATCTCGTCCAGGAACAGCGTCCCGCGATGCGCCTGCTCGAATTTCCCGATGTGTCGCCCCGCTGCTCCGGTGAAAGAACCTTTCTCGTGACCAAAGAGTTCCGTTTCCACCAGCTCGGCGGGAATCGCCGCGCAGTTCAGCGATACGAAAGGCCCGCCGCGCCGCGCGCTTTTTTCGTGAAGAGTGCGCGCGATAAGTTCCTTGCCCGTTCCCGTTTCCCCGCGAATGCACACGCGCGTTTCGCTCGCCGCCACCTGCTCCACCTGCGCCATCACTTCGCGCATCGCAGCGCTGGCCCATACGATGTGGTGCCGCCCCAGCCTCCGCTTCAAATCGCGGTTTTCTGTCTCCAGGCGCTTCAAGTGCAGCGCGTTTTCCACCGTCAACAGCAGCTTTTCTGTGGAGATCGGTTTCTCCAGAAAGTCGCTGGCGCCCAGCCGCGTCGCCTTCACCGCCATTTCGATTGAGGCCTGACCGGACATCATCACAATCGTCGAATCCACTCCCGCGTTTTTCAAATCCTCCAGCAGCGCGATGCCGTCGCGTCCCGGCATCACCACGTCGGAGAGAATCAGATCAAAGCGCTCCGCCTTCGCCAGTTCCACGGCCCGCGCCGCGTTGTCGCACACGCTCGCTTCATGCCCCGCCAGACGAAACGCGCGCGCCAACGACGCCAGAGTATTCGCGTCGTCATCAATGACTAGGATATGAGCTTTCGCAGGCACGGCCGTTTATGCCTCTTCGTTTTCTTCTTCGATCACAACGGGCGCGGCTTGATGATGGGGTGGCCTGGTAGGGAGTTCGACGTGAAACGCGGTACCCAGCCCCGTTTCGCTCTCGACCGAGATGCGCCCGCCATGATCCGCGACGATAGCTTGTACGATCGCCAGGCCAAGCCCCGTGCCATGCTGCTTCGTGGTGTAGTACGGAGTAAAAATGCGCTCGGTCTCTTCCGGAGTTAGTCCCGTGCCGGTGTCGGAAACCTCTAAATGAACGTCGCCGTCACCGTTCGTCGTCCGCAGCATCAGCACGCCGCCGGCGGGCATGGCATCCATGGCGTTCAAAATTAGATTCTCAACCGCGCGGCGCAACAGTGTCGCGTCGGCTTGAATAGTCGGCAAACCCTCCGCTAAATGAAGTTCAGGCGTGATCGGCGGACGCCCCACCGCGCTGAATTGCGCCTCAAACAACTTTTCCACGTTGCGCACGATGGTATTCAAATCCACCGGACCCAGTTCGGGCTGCGGCATTTTTGCGAAATCGCTGAATCGTCCTACGATGGCTTTCAAATTCTCGATTTCGGAAAGCAGGATGCCGGTGGACTCGCGAAAAACTTCTTCAAATTGTTCGGGGTTTTGGCTGCTCGCCCTCTGCAGGTTTTCCACCGTCGTCTGCAACGGAAACAGAGGATTCTTCAGCTCGTGCGCCAGGCGCCGAGCCACTTCCCGCCACGCCGCCACGCGCTCTGCCTGAATCAGCCGCTCGCGCTGGTCCACTAGCTGTTGCGTCATCTGATTGAACGACTGGGCAAGCTGGCCGACCTCGTCGCGCCCTCGCACAACCACACGTGTATTCCAGTTCCCTTCGGAAACCTCGCGCGCCCCCGCCGCCAGTTTTTGCACTGGACGCGTCACGCGGGCAGCCACCCACCAGCTCAGCATCAACCCGAAAAGAATGCCGATCGCCGCCACTCCGACTGCCAGCCATAAAATATGCCGTTCGAGCGTCACCACGCTGCGCTGCGAATCTCCAATCAACAGCACGCCCAGCAATTCGTTCTGCCGCCCGAGCTGCGGAATCACATGAAATATCTCGGCGCTTGCCGCATCAAACGTCCAATCAATTTTCGCGGTTTGAACTACCGGCTGCGTTCGCTCTCGCTCGATGACCTGCTCGAAACGTTCCGCCTCATTTACAGGCCCGCCGCTATCGATCAGGTTCGCCGGCTCGAACTTGGGATCGAGGTTCAGATAAAGCAACGCCCGCATGTTGGACGGCAGCACGAGCGAAGCCAGAAATTCTTTGCCCAGCCGTTCGCCGCCGACCACATACAAATCTTTGTCGCCTACTCGCACTGTGGCCACCGCCATCAGCGCCAACGCCGGGCCCTCCTGCGTATCGAGCTTCATCAGGAATGAACCGCGTGTTGCCCAATCTTCCTTCTGCGTCACCCATTCCATTTTGTAGCCAAACCGCGCCGACCATTCCGCCGACGAAATGATCGAACCATCCGTCCCCACAAAATCGAGGAAGTTCAGCTGATGCGATTGTGCTACCCCGCGCGCGTCGTTCACGTACACGGAAATGTCCGCGTTCGGCCTGCTCAGGTCTATCGCCATTCTCACGGTCGGCTCCGCGTCCGCGATTCCCTGCACGCGATTCAAAACGTCATGCCCTCGCCGATCGAACTCTTTCTGGAATTGCGATACGAGCGCGTCCGTGTGCTCCCGATTTAACTCGTCGAAAGCGTGGCGCGTAACCACCGTCACGCACGCGGTAACCAGGCCCACGGACAGCAGCAGCGCCAGCATGAAGTTCACGAACAGTTTGGAGCGAAACGTCACGATTCCTCTTCCCGCGAAGCACAGAAGTTTTCGTCTGTGCTTGTCACCGCAATTCTTTCACGCCCGGCAGCTAATGCGCGTCCGTCGTCGAGTCCAGCCATACATCCGCCAGCGGCCAACTCTCTCCTGCTGCTGGCTGCTTCCAATCTCGTACTCGGGCGCTCAGCCCATAAACCTGGGGCAGCCAGACAAGAGGCACCACCGAGCCGCCATTTATGATGCTCCGCTCGCTATCGTAGACGTCCTCGGGCGACGCGCTCTTCGGAAGCGGACTGCCATTGATTACCGCCAGCGGCCCCAGTCTATCAATGAAAGCTGCGAGCGAAACGCTCGGAAGTGGCGACGCCATTCGCAAACGCACAAGCCGCGCATCAGCATGGATCGCCTCATTATGCGGCGTTGGGCTCTCGCTTCCACCGTGAACATTTGCCTTTTCGGAAGCTGGGATCGCTCTCGACACCAAGGAAATCCCGGCCTCTTTCGCATCCACCACGATTCGTTCCGCTACGCTTTGCTCCAGCGCATCAGCGGAATCATATCCCAACACCAACTTCGGAGACGGCGAGATTTGCGCCCAGATTTCCTTTGCGCTGCGGGCATCCGCCTCCGTCGAAAAAAGAAAAGCCGTGCCGCTCGACCATTGCGGCAGAAGGCCGCCGGCCGGCTCGCCTTCCTTCTGCAAAATAAAATTTACAATCGCCGCGCGATTGATGCACCGCGCAATCGCTTCTCGCACGCGCGCATTCTCTGTCGCGCCGCGTCCCATAAGAAAAACCAGCGCCAGCAATTCGTTCGGTCGCGACGCGCTCACTCGCACGCCGCGGTCCGCCGCCTGCCGCGCCAGCTCCGCGGGAATTTGCGCGAAGTCCGCTTTATTCAACTCCAGGTCCAGCATTCGATCGTGAGCCGACCGTCCCATCTGAATTTCGATGGAATCGACAAACGGCCGGCCTTCGCGATAATCTTCATTCGCCGCAAACACCGCGCTCTTCCCTGCTTCCCACGCCGACACGCGAAATGCTCCACTTCCCGCCGTACCAACAAATGTGCCATCCTCGCTGTGTTGATCGTACAAAAGCGCATCCAACTCCGCTTTCGCACCAGCTTCTTCCGGATTCGCCGCGGCCACCGCTGGATCGAGCGAATGGACGATCGCCCCGATTTCCACACGCAGCGTTCCTCCATACCGCGGCCGCCGCGCCGGACGCAACGGCCCCGCCGCCGACAGCACTACGCTAATCGCCGCAAGATACAGAAACGGTCGAAGCTTCATACGCTCCCGTTTGCAGATTCCGCGAAACCACCCGCGCAGTTTTGCCATCTTCCGAGGGCCACAGCGCAAGAATCGGCCCTGGAAATTGGATCGGTTGAGCTATCGGCTCTCTTTGATTTCTATCCTCATAGGCTTGAATGAAATCCGGTTCTGTCCAATCCCCGGGCCCGGTACTCAACAGGAGCGGACTGCCGCTGCAATTGGACGCAAGAGCAGCGTGGCCCTCGACGATGTTCCCTTGCATCAGGGCAAGATCGGCATCCGGAACTGAGGGCACGCTTTTACACGTAACCGTTTCTGGACGCTGAAACTCCCCGACGCACACGCCATCCACCAATGTTGCTGTACCAGCCTGCAGATCCATCCGGCCACCCACGTTCCGTTGCACGGGGCGCGCGTGCGGGATAGCGATCTCGCGATTCAAGTGCCACGCCTCCGCTCGATGATCGTAAAATGCAATCTTGTCGGGCTGAAGTACCACAAGGATCGAAGCCCCTGCCGCGTTGCCATTCGGCACCAACCCAAAATCAAGAATTCTCTCGTCCTGCTCCCAGACCAATTTCCGCTGTAACGTGAGCGACGGTTTCCCGGCACCCGCTTTCTCAACAAGGTTTCGCACAGCCGAAACGATCACAACTTCGCGAGCTTCACCGTGCCGAATCTCAGCCACCCAAACATAATCCTCTGCAGATTCGGAAAGCGTCAGTTGCAATTGCGCCTCTCCCGGCACCTTCTGCGTCATGCTGAATCCAAGACCCGTAAGGTCTTCCACCAACGTTTGCCGAAGTCCGGAAACGTCTCCGGCATTCAGTGAGGAAATATTCCGTACGTCGAGGGAAAACGTTCTAGCAGGTTTTGCAGTGGCTGCGATTTTCTCGGCGAGCGTGTCCAAAGCTTTGTTCCATTCGGGCGGAACCTGCAGCGTCGACTGCGCCCGCGAAGGCCAGCCTGTGAGCGTAAGGAACGTTACGACGATGATTGCTCGTAGGAAAAAGAGTCGAGGAAGGCGCCGCATCGGCTTGTGCCAGTTGCACAAAGCGTTGAGAAGCCATCATAGCACACCTCCCAAAACCTCCGCCGAATCGCGACGAGCAAACCCGGAATTCATTTTCCCTTCACCGCCGGATCCATCGCCGCCGAAGCCGATTTCAACACATCATTCGTGAAAAAACCTTTCCGTCGGTCGGCACCATCATTATTTGCACCCTGTCCGACAGCCGCTCCGCCACCGTGTACTGCACCAGGAGCGGATTCGTCTTCAGCGCCGCGGCTTCGAGCTGAAGCTGTTCTCCTTCCGCCTGCGCCGTCACGCGAATATTGTTCGCTTCCGCGTCAGCCATCAAATTGCGCCGTTCGAGTTCGGCTTTACCATCAATCACTTTAGCCTGCCCGGCAGCCTCGGCGTTCTTCACCGTCAGAATATTCTGCGTTTCCGAACGCAACTTGCTGCTTTCATCTTCCGCTTTGCTGTTAATCACTTTGGCCTGTGCTTGAGCTTCGGCATCCTGAATCGTGGTCTCCTTGCGCGCTTCGGCCTCCAGCCGCGACTGCTCGATCAGTTTTTGTTTCAAAGGCAGCGTGTATTGCATCGAATCCGATTCCGCCTTGGCCATAAGCACGCGCGTCTGCGCATCGCCCTCGGCGTGCTTGATTTGCCGCACCTTTTGCGCTTCGGCCTGCGACTCGGCGACCTTCACTTTCTTCTGTTCGATGCTCTGATCCACCGTCACGCGGTCGTCTTCCTGCTCCTTCAACAGCAACCCTTGCAGCCCCTGCGCGTACTCCTCCGGAAGCTGAATTTTGCGCAGCAACACTTCTTTCACTTCAATGGCATCGTTGCTGAGCCGCGCCGTGATGATCTGCGTAGCCCGCTGCCGAAATTCCTCGCGCTTGATGGCGAAAATGTCGCGCACCACATAATTCGGAGCCACCTCGCGGAACACGCTGGTCACCACAGGAGCCACAATCTCCTGATCGATCGGCTGCGGCAAATTTGCCTGCACGTAATCAAGTCGCCGCGGATCGATCCGATACCGCACCGTCACCGCCAGCCCAACTTCCAGCCCTTCTCGCGTCTCCACATTCAGCACTTCCAGCTTCTCGCGCGTCCCCTCAGCCGCAGAAGTCGAAAACACTTTGTCCCGCACGTCATAGAGCTGAGCGCGGTCGATCAGCGGCAGGATGAAATGCGTCCCGGCGTAAAGTGTTCCAGGCCGCACTCCAGAAATCTGGCTGATCCGCACCGCTGCCTCGCCATCCGGCACAACCAAAATGCTCGAAGCAGCCAGCGATAAGAGGGCCGCCACCGCTACAAGCTTGGCGGCCGCCGCCCAGCGAATCGCCCGTCGCGTCCTGGCAATCCTCACTGGAGATTGAATTGCGCCCAGAGCCGCCGCTGGCGGTGCGGCCGAGACGGGAGTCTCGCTCGAGTGCCCTTCCTCACCTTTTCCAGGCGGACGCTCGTCCGAACGCAGCAACCGCCCAAGTTCGAATGCGAGAAACACATCGTAAATCACCAACCCCACTGCGACTGCTACAAATATGGCGCTGATCGCAAAAAACAAAAACCTCAGAAATAGCATAACGCCTCCTGTTCACTTCAATTTCAAAAACCTTCACGCCGCGTTCTTCCGGTCCCGCGGCACGAGTGACAGCTCACCAACTTTTCTCTGCGGCTCGCGCTCCGCCACCTTTGCCGTTGCCAATCCCGCCTTGCGAGCTGGCATGAGGCGCATCAGCGCCACCAATCCGATCCACTGAACTGTCAGCGCCACCGCAAACGACGTAAAGATTGCTATTGCCACCTCGCCGAATCCGATCACGTTTTCCATGTCTTCCTCCCGTCGCTTTGCTGGGCGCAGAAGTGAAAAGCATGAACGTGGCCACTGACCAGTTCATTCATAGCAGGAGGTTTAGCCGGGCGGGCGAATTGCCAAGTAGTGGCGCCCCGCACACGCCGTGGAAAACGAGACGCTACGACCGCGAAATGGCGGCCGCTCAAGCGAAGAAGCGGTTGCCAGCAACCCGGCTGGTGTCACGAACGAGGTTTTTGCCGAAGACAACCTTTGCAAATCATCCCGGGTGAGCCGGCAATTTTCTTAAGACTCAGGCTCGGCGATTAGCTGGCGTCTCACGCCAGCTTGCAATTAGTGAGTGTTGATATCTTTTGGCTTCATAGGTAACCTCCTTTGCGGCGTTTACCGAGACCACACACAAGAGGCTCTTATGCGACTTTTGTATTTTGCTCTGGCAGCAATGTTGTGCGCTTCCTCGCTTTGCGCGCAGGACAAGCCCTTGCACGGGATCGACCTCAACGACCTCGATCGCAAAGCCAGTCCCTGCCAAGACTTCTACGAATATTCCAATGGCAACTGGCGCGCGAACAATCCCATTCCGCCTTCGATGGTGATATGGAGCAAGCGCTGGGCTGCCGGAGAGTCCACCAAGGACGTGCTCCGCGGCATTCTCGAGGAAGCCGCCGCTCATTCGTCCACTGCTCCGCCAAAGTCCACAGACCTTTTGATCGGCGATTATTACGGCGCCTGCATGGACGAAAAGCAAATCGACGCACAGGGTGTAAAGGCGCTCAAGCGCGAAACCGATCTCATCCAATCCATCGCCACAGTCGCCGATCTCACTCACGCCATCACTCGCCTGCATGAGGAAGCTATCTTTGTGCCATTCTTTTTTGGTTCGAGCCAAGATCCCCACAATCCTCAGCAAGTGATTGCCGATGCGGGCGCCGGCGGACTCGGCCTCCCCGATCGGGATTACTACTTCAAGGACGATGACAAGTCCAAAGAGACGCGTCAAAAGTACGTGGAGCACGTCGCGGCAATGTTCGTGTTGGCCGGTTCTGACAAGCCCGCCGCTGCGGCTGCGGCACAAGTTGTGATTCGCATGGAAACTGCGCTCGCCGGCGCAACGCTGACAAATGTGGAGTTGCGGGATCCCTACGCCACGGATCACAAGATGAAACTGGATGACCTCCAGAAAATTACGCCCGATTTTAACTGGGTCGAGTATTTCAAGGCTTCGAATCTCGATCCTGCCGTCGCCGTCAACGTCGATCAGCCCAAATTCATGCAGGAGTTCCAGCGTCAACTGCAGCAAACTTCTCTTGCTGACTGGAAAACCTATCTGACTTGGCAGCTGCTGAACTCCGCTGCTTCATCTCTTTCCGCGCCGTTCGTCCAGGAGGACTTCGCTTTCTACCAGCAGTACCTGGAAGGCGCCAAAGAAATGAAGCCCCGCTGGAAGCGTTGTGTCGAAGCTACGGACGGAGACCTGGGCGAGGCCTTAGGCAAAAAGTACGTCGAAAAAACATTTTCCCCGGAAGCCAAAGCACGCATGCAAGAGATGGTGAAGAACATTCTGCTGGCCTTGCATGACGACATCTTGACGGTTACCTGGATGAGCGACGCGACCAAGCAGAAAGCCCTGGAGAAACTCTCCACCTTCAATCCCAAAGTCGGCTACCCGGACAAATGGAAGGATTACAGCAGCGTGGAAATCACGCGCGACTCTTATTGGAACGACGTAGTTGCGGCGCGGCGTTTTGCCATCCGCGATGACGCGCAACTCATCGGCAAGCCGGTCGATCGCCTCCGCTGGGGCATGACCACGCCAACTTCAAACGCGTATTACAATCCGCTGCTCAATGAAATCGTATTCCCGGCCGGGATTCTGTTGCCGCCCATGTTCGATGTGAATGCCACCGACGCAGTCAACTACGGCGGTATTGGCCCGGTCATCGGCCACGAGATTTCCCACGGTTTTGACGACCAAGGCGCCAAGTATGACAGCACAGGCGAGCTCAAGAGCTGGTGGACTCCCGCGGACTACAAGGAATTTCAGAGCCGTGGACAATGTGTAGTCGATCAGTTCTCCAGCTACACCGTAGAAGGCGGCATGCACGAAAACGGTAAATTGGTGCTGGGCGAAAGCATAGGCGACCTGGGTGGCGTAAAGCTTGCCTATCTCGCGTTCGAGAAATCAATGCAAGGCAAACCCCGCCCGCCTGACCAGGACGGCTTCACGCCGGAACAACAGTTTTTTATTTCCTGGGGACAAGCTCGCGGCGATGAGATTCGTCCAGACGCGCAACGCCAGTTCGTGCTCACGAATCCGCATCCGGTCAGCAAGTATCGCGTCATCGGGCCGCTTTCGAATTTGCCTGAATTCTGTAAGGCTTTCGGTTGCAAGGCCGGTGATGCCATGGTGCGCGCGGCTGAACTGCGATGCTCGGTCTGGTAAACCGCTCCTGCAACGTTGTTCGTAGAGACTGATTGTCACCGCCGAGATTGCTTTTATTGCCCTGCGGGCGGCCTCTGCGTGCCGAGTCGTTCAGCGTGTCGCCACAGTGCAATGTCCGGAAAGGCCTGTTAATATCGCGCTGATGGCACAGTCACAAGATCCTCAGTCCTCGCAAACCTCTGACCTGGCATCTGCACCCGGGCCGCCGCCGGTTACGGCTCAGGATTCGGCACCTGCGACCGGCTTTCGGATTGGACGTGTTTTCGGCATCCCCATCTATTTGCACGCCAGCTGGTTCATCATTTTCTTCCTGATCACGCTTTCGTTGCGAACTCAATTTACCTCTCAGCACGCGAATTGGTCGTCGGCCCAACATTGGGCCCTTGGCATCATCACTAGTATTTTGTTTTTTGCTTCCGTGGTCTTCCACGAACTCAGCCACAGCGCTGTGGCCAAGCACTACCGCATTCCTGTGGCTTCCATCACGCTTTTTGTTTTCGGAGGCCTGGCGCGAATCACTCGCGAGCCGGACAATGCCAAGCAGGAATTCAACATCGCCATCGCCGGCCCGCTGTCCAGCATATTTCTCTCCGGCTGCTTTTGGCTCGTCGCGCATTACTTTCACGGCAACGACATGGTGCAAGCGGCAGCCACCTGGCTCTGGGAAATTAATCTCGCTCTAGCCATCTTCAATCTAGTCCCCGGATTTCCGCTCGACGGCGGTCGCATTCTGCGCGGCATCGCCTGGGGCCTGACCGGAAATTTCACTCGCGCGACGAAGATTGCCTCGACCGCCGGAAAGATTTTCGCCTACTTGATGATCATCCTGGGTGTGTGGCAAGCGCTGAACGGAAACTGGGTCGGCGGCCTGTGGACCGCTTTCATAGGATGGTTCCTCCTGAGCGCGGCGCAGGAAAGCTTGATGCAGGTAGCCATGCGCCACACGCTCACCGACATCCGCGCTGCCGACATCATGACGCGCGATATTCCCACCGTCCCGCGCGACATGTCCGTGGAGGACTACGTCCACGAAGTTTTGCGCACCGGCCGCCGTTGCCATATCGTCACCGGCGCGGGCCGCCCCGTGGGCCTTGCCACTTTGCACGCCGCGCGCGCGCTGCCGCGAGAAGAATGGGCCAACACCTCGATCCAAGCGGTGATGATGCCGCTCGAGCGCATTCATTCAGCCTCGCCGGCGGAGCCCGCGCTGGCAATCCTGCAGCGCATGCAGAGCGAGGACATCAACCAGATGCCCGTAATTTCCGACGAACACATCGTCGGCATGATCGATCGCGACACCATCTTGCGCATGCTGCAAACCCGCTTGCAGGTTGGCCACGTGGCCGGCCAATAAGTCCAGGTGCTCGCCGCGAAGTCTGAAACTTTTCAGGTGTAATAGAGTTTTGCTGTCCGGCAGAAGTCTCATCGGGAATCTCGACAGGCTGAGGTGCGGCCATAGGCTCGCGGAGCGTCTTAACGGAGGAAGATAAAGCTAGCCGGACCGGTGTCGGCCGGTTTCTTCTGGTTCTGTTGACTCTCTGGGCGCTGGCGATGATTGTTCCCGGGCTGCAGCGAGTTATCGATTCACTCAGTTCGTTTGGCCTGTCCGTGGACAACGACGGGATTGTCACCGGCGTTCTTGCCCCGTTTCATTATGCTGCGGACTCTCCAGCCGCCGCTGCCGGCATCGTCCCAGGCGACCGCGTAGACCTGAAGGCCATGCGCTGTATTCCGCCCGGCACTCCTCAATGCGCCAGCTTGGTCGCCGTCCTAGGCGGCTTGGGTGGCATGCAGGCAGCCTTGTCAAACCGCCAGATCACGCTGACCCTCAAGCCGAGCTCCGGCGCTGTACCAAAAACCGTGGAGCTTCAGTCTGTTCCAGCTCCGCTGAATCCGCCGGAGAGAGTTGTGCTTTTCCTCGACACTGTCGTGGGGATTATTGTAATCATCATTGCATTCTGGCTCGTTTGGACGCGCCCTAGCTTGATGACCTGGGGATTGTTCCTCTACGTGGTCTGGATAAATCCGGGCCAGACGTTCACCTATTACGCATTGTTACAGCGTTGGCCGCTTGCCGTACTCGCTCAGGAGTTTGTTGAAGCGTTGGCGCAAGGCGCCGCATTCGCCGGTCTTGCGATCTTCGCGCTGCGGTTCCCCAACGACCGAACCGAACCGCGCTGGCAAAAAGTGCAATGGGCCGTGCCGCTGCTCGGCGCCGCCATGTCCGCGCTCACGCTGCTGTGCTTTGCCAACTTGTTCGGCTTTCCGACCGAGAGGATCACCGAGGTCAGCTTCCTGGCGGGCTACGCGATCGACGCCGCCGTCTTGCTGATTCTGCTGGAACGCCGTCGTTCGCTGCCACCGCAAGAAGAGCAACGCATGCGTTGGGTAATCTGGGGATGTGCTATCGGACTTCCGGCATTCATCTTGGCTGAGCTTTGTCAGTCCTCTGACCTGATTTTCCATCTGTTCGGCTTCTCACCCTCCCAGGCTTTTATCGGTCTTCTGTATTTGCCGAACGGCGTACTCGTCTATTTCGCATCGCAGGCAGTGTGGCAGCGCCGCGTGGTGAGTGTATCCATCCCGCTTCGCCACGGCACGACCCTGGTTGCATTGACGTTGCTCATCGGCGTCCCCATCTTCCAGCTCGAGCAGAAACTCGATATCGTTAAGGAGTCCTTTCCACTGCCCGCTTGGATCTGGCCGCTGCTGGTGGCTCCTGTCGTTTTGCTCCTGGTGAATCGCCTGCACGAGACCGCTGTCGAACTCGTGGACCGTATCTTCAATCGCCGGTTTCACTCCGCGAAACGACAGCTCAACGACGCCAGTGAAGCTATCGCGCAAGCCGAATCCCTCGCCGAGATCGATCGCGTGCTCGTGGAAAGCACGGTCCGCGCCCTCTGTTTGTCATCCGGCGCGGTTTTCCGAAGCGAGGAGAACGTGTTCCGCCGTACGCAGGACACCAAAGGCTGGAATGCGTCCATGAAGAAAGAGCTGCGCCCGGAATCTGACGCAATCGCACTGCGCTGTTTGCAAGTTGGCGCTCCCGTTCGTCTCAACCACGATGATTGGGATTCGCGCGAACTTCCCCCGGGAATGGACGCGCCTTGTCTTTCCGTGCCCGTACGAAGCGGAATCACTGAAGCCACCGCGGTAGTCCTGCTCGGGCCGCACGAGACTGGCAATGACATAGACGCCGACGAGCGCGAAATGCTCGACCGGCTCGCCGCGCGCGCTGCAACCTCGTACGAGCGTGTAGTTACCGGAATGCTGCGCCAAGAGGTGGCGCGACTGAAGGCCCAAGTCGTCGAGCTGCAAAGCGGTGACCGAACCGCGCGCGCAAACTCGTAATCAACGACCACGCGACCTTTTCGCTGCCCAGGAGAATTCCCATCGGAAAGACTGACAACCAGCAACTTCCCCGCCGCCGGTTCGCAAAATATCTGACCGCCGGCATCGTCGCAGCTTTCGGCGGCCTTGTGATCTTCATCCGCGCGCGAAAGAATTCCTACCCGGTCAAAGTTGTCGCGAATGTGCGAGACTTACCCGTCGGCGCCGTGAAAATCATCTCGTACCCCAATGACGAGCACCCTTGCTTTCTATTGCATCCGTCGGAAGGCACCTTCCTCGCGTTCAGCCGCCTTTGCACGCACGCAGCCTGCCCCATATTTTACCGGCCGGAGCAGCATGTATTCGCCTGTCCGTGCCACGGTGGAGTTTTCTCGGCAGCTGACGGCTCTGTCCTCGATGGCCCGCCTCCGAAACCGCTTCCGCGCGTAATCCTGGAATTGCGGGGAGAAGAGTTGACCGCCACAGGAATGTTTCCGAGTTAAAGCTTTGCACAAAGTGTTAACGCAATATTGGGGATCAGACTCCGCGGGCTACTCGCTAATTTCGGACTGGATAAGTGACGTAAGTTCGGCGACAGCCGTCGCAACAGTTTCAGAGTCGCTTCCTTTCAGATTTCTGCCATCTTTCTCCTGCAATGCAGCATGTATGTCCTCAAGTTTGCCCCAATTGGAGGCAAATGCCTTCTTCCAAGATTCGTCGGTGTTCCTTAGACATGAAACGAGTGCGTCTAGATCTGAGATAAGCTTGCCGATTCCGGAGTTCCCTTTGCGAAAACTCTCGATGGCCTCTAACATGAGCTTCAGCTGCCGTTGGTTATATGTCCGATCGTGTGACATACCTCATGTGTCCTCCGAATCGAATCAAATCGTACTTTCCGGGGGCGAACCCATCGTCCAATCCGTCGGTCGTCAGGGCCCGTGATTGCCAAAAATCAAATAGAATAGTTAGCTAGAAACCTTTGGGTGAAATCTAAAGCAATAGAAGCATCTTTACTAAAATACTGAGCTTTGATGTAGTCCGAAAGCCATGACGCATCCATGCATCGAACACCGCTAATTGTTGGTACATTAACATTTTCCGAAACAGCAATGACGGCTATTTCCCACGAGATTCTGTCGCAAAATATTCCCCATTTCAGCGAGGAGCCCCAAAATGCCCCCACATCTCCCCCACGGGATCGAAATGAATCAACGTTCCCCTCACGCGACATCACTGGCACATATCTTTCCATTACACGAGACGGCTTAAAAGAAGCCAAGCCAAAAAAAGAGAAGTGCTGGTAGTAGTAATCAACCGGATGAGGATCGAGAGTCATGTAATTGACAGATTCGTCCTCAAAAATATTCGATAACTTGAAGAGAAATGACCCAAATTCTTTCTTGAAAATATTGGCATGCTCAATCGCGAAATATTTTGCGAGTGGACGCTGAAATACGAAATCCGGCAGGCGCTTTCGAGTGTTTATAATCTTTCCGCATTCCCCGCTTAGAACGGAAAATGCCTCTTCATCGACGATCAACTCAATTGGTTCATCATTCCTCTTCTGGCCCAACGTTTATCCCCCCGCCATCCTAGCTATTTCGGATGTCGCTGCGCGTAGCGCACCGCTTTCGCTTCCGGATTGCCTTCCTGCACCGTCAGGAAATAGTCCACGGGAAGGTTGTGCAGTACGTCCACGTTTCCGCTTGGCCAGCGGATTTCGAGCATATCCACGCGCTCGTGTTTCCCCAACCCAAAAAAGATGCGCGGATCCTGCGCCGAGCAATAGCTCATCCCGCCTTTGACCTGATCGTAACTCCTAAACTCTCCAGCGGTTAATTTCAGAAAAGCGCCATTCCCGTCGCGATTGCTTTTCGTTCCCACCAAACGCACCGCCAGCCAGTGATTTCCCGCCGCAGCCGGCTCGCTCGCGCCATCGTTTCGAAATAGCTGCGCGTCCTCGCCGTTATTACTCACCAGAAAATCCTGCCAGCCGTCGTTATCGTAGTCTCCCACGGCGAGCCCGCGCCCCACGCGCGGCGAACGAAAACCCGCATTCTGCGTTTTCGTTGCATCCACGAACACGGCATCGCCGACGTTGCGGTAAAGCACTTTTTCTTCCGCGTACTTCACTTCCGGATGGTACAGCGGGATGTTATCCAGAATGTGCCCGTTGACCACCAGCAGGTCGCGCCACCCATCATTATCAAAGTCGAACATGCGCGCCCCGAACGCGCTTCTCAAAATATTCGTTTGCCCCAGCGCGGAAGCGATTGTGTCGTCCGTGAACGTGCCGTCGCCATTGTTGCGGTAGAGCCTGTTCAACTCGAAATCCAGATGGCTGACGAAAAGATACAGCAAGCCGTTGTTCATCACGTCGGCGGCATCGGCGCTCATTCCCGCTTCCGGGCGTCCTTCCTCGCTAAATCCCGCGCCGGATTTGTACGTCGCATCCCGAAATGTGCCGTCTCCATTATTTAAATACAGGAAATTGCGCTGCGTATCATTCGCCACGAAAATGTCCGGCCAGCCGTCGCCGTTAAAGTCCGCCAACACCACCGCCAGGCTCTTGCCATCGGTGTTCACCAGCCCGGCCTTCGCCGTCATATCTGTGAACGTCCCGTCTCCGTTGTTGTGATACAGCCGCATGGACGTGCCGTGAAAACTGTCCGGGTGGCAATACGCACGATATCCGGGTTTATTTTCTCCGCACGACACCGGATGGTCTTCGTCGTACTGCACGTAATTCGTCACCAGCAGGTCGAGCAAGCCGTCGTGGTCGTAGTCAAACCACCCCGCGGCCGTACCCCAGTTTCCGTCGTTCCCCACTCCTGCCTTGGTAGTCACATCGGTAAAAGTGCCATCTCCATTGTTGTGCAGCAGAACTGAATGGCGGTATCCCGTCATGTAGATGTCCGGATAGCCGTCGTTATCGTAATCACCCACTGCTACGCCAAAGAAAAACGTGCCGTCCGAATGAATCTTGCTCGCCGCCGTTACATCCGTAAACGTGCCGTCGCGATTGTTGCGATACAGCGCCGGCTGTGGCGGGTGCTCCGGATGAAAAAATGGGGTGTACCCGCTGTTTACAAAAAAAGCGTCCAGATAGCCGTCCTGGTTGTAATCGATCCACGCGACGCCCGCCCCCATCGTCTCCAAATACAGCTTTTCGGGCGAAGCCGCGCGCTCATGGTGAAAATGAATCCCCGCCTCGCGCGTAACGTCTTGGAATTGCACGTGAAAGGGGTTAGCCACCTCCGAACGCCGGCGCAGTATCTCGCTTTTCGTTTCTTGCACCAACGGCTGCGCCACCAAATCCCAAGTTGCCACCAGCAGAACGCCCGCGGCAACCAGCGCCAATCGTCCGGTGTAGAATTTCTTTCGGTTCATTTCGGGACTGATTCTAACAGGATGCGTCTCTCGCAGCACAGGCGCTAAACTCCAGACAATTTCTTAGACTTTTTTAATACAGCGCGCTCAGACTGTGGAAATCTTTGCGCGCAACGCTAGTTTTTTGTTGACTCTACACACCCCGAGAGCTAGCCTACCGCCCATCTTAGGCTGGGGGCAGCGTCCTAAAAGTGAATTTCAACGATCGCCTGCATTTTGGACTAGCTCACTTCCAAGCGGCTATTCCGCCGGTCCTGGGACGTGCCACCTATAACGCACACAGCAATTTTTTCAGCAATCCGTCTCTTCATTTAAAATATCGTCTCGCATCGGGAGAGTCGCAATGAAAACCTGGAAGACCGTGTTCCTGGCTGTGCTGCTCGGGTGTTCTTTGTTCGCGGCCGCGGCTGTGTTCGCGCAAAACACGCAGAACGGCGCCATTCGTGGAACTGTCTTTGACACCTCTCACGCCTCCGTCGCCACCGCCAAATTGACGCTCACGAATCCTTCCACCGGCATTCGCCGTGAACTGCCGGTTGAGACCGACGGCACCTACTCTTTCGACAACGTTGCGCCCGGTGAATACACCATCACTGCCCAAGCCGACGGCTTCGCCGTCACCACCGTGAAGCAAATCGTCGTCAACGTCGGCGGTTCCTTGCAGCTGGACATCACCATGCCGCTCAAGACCCAGTCGCAGACCGTCGAAGTCATCGCCAGCAGCGGTGCGATCGTGGACACCAGCACTGCCGGCATCACCCAACTGCTCAATTCCACCAGCGTCGAGAACCTTCCCTTCCCCGGTCGTGATTATCGCGATATGGCCCTGCTCTCCCCCTCAGCTCAGGTCGTTCCGGGGTTGCGCGGCGGCATCCGCCTCGGCGGCCAGCAGAGCGACTACAGCGGCCTGGTTATCGACGGCGCGGACTCCACCAACAATTATTTCGGAGAGAATTTCGGCTCGCTCGAAACCAAGAACCTCACCGTTCCGCTCGAAGCTGTCCAGGAATTTCAAGTCGTCACCAACGGCTTCGCTCCCGAATTCGGCCGCGCGACGGGCGGCTTGCTCAACGTAGTCACCAAGTCCGGCACCAACGCAATCCATGGCGAAGCCCACGAATATTATCGCGGCGGCAACCTGACCGCGAATGACGGCCTCGGTGAGCCTTCCAATATCGACAATCAAAATCAGTTCGGCGGTTCCGTCGGCTTTCCCATTCACAAAGACCGCCAGTTCCTTTTTCTCGCCACTGACATTCAGCGCGAAAACGGCCCGCTCGACACGGTCTTCTGCACCGCCGCCGATCCCGGATGCGCGGCATTTTTGGCATCAGCGGGTCCGATCATCGGGCCGCCAACGGCCGGCACCACTAACATCCTGCCCCCAGGTTGTTTAGCCGGAGCCGTGGGCGAGGCCCTCCTACCGGCGTGTTACGGTGTGCCTACCATCGGAGCCCTCAACGGAGCGCACAACCAATATCAGAATTTCTTTACCTTGCTCGGACACTATGACTATCAATTCAGTCCCGCAAATCATTTCAGTATTCGCGGCCTCGGTAGCCGCAACCACACCAATGGCTTCACGGGCGGCCAGGGACAAACCGAAACTCCTTACTCCATTGGCGCTGCTGAGAATTTCGTGAACCAGGGTGTTGGCGGCGTGTTTGCCCTCACCAGCGTTCTCGGTCGCAAGGTAAACGAAATCCGAGTGGAAGTCAGCGGCGAAACTCGCAAGCGCCACGCAATCTTCAACGGCGCGCCTCAGATCCTAATCAACCAAACCGGCATGTCATTTGGACAACGTTTTTATCTTCCGAGCAACAATGACGCCGGAAAGTTCCAAGCCGCGGACAACTTCTCCTACTCTTTCGGAAGACACGATATAAAGTTCGGCGGCGACGTCGACACCTTCAGTGACCGGAAAGATACTTTCGTCGGATGGAGCGCAGGCGAGTACGAGTTCAACACCCTTTGCGATTTTGAACCCGGCCCCCTCGCTACGAACCCGTGGTGCGCCGTCAACTCCGGGGGCGTCCCGACAACCGTCGGTCCGCCAACCCCGTTCTTCTTTGAGCAAGGACTCGCTTTGAACGGCGCTGCCAACACCACCCAACAGCAGCAGCTTGCCGAGCTCGTCAAGGCCAACACGCTATTCAACAACTATCAGACTGGCACCGGTCTGTATTGGCAGGATAAGTGGCAACTCACTTCTCGAATAACTTTGACCTACGGTCTCCGCTGGGACGGCACCTGGAACCCACAACCGCAATCCGCGATTCCCGGAAACACGGTTTGGATCGGCCAGGGCAGCTCCAGCAAGATGGTTTCTCCGCCCCAGCGTGTTCCTGACGACTTCAATCAGTGGGGTCCGCGTCTCGGCGTCGCCTGGAATGTTGGCGGTACCGAGCATCCTACCGTCGTCCGCGCAGCTTGGGGCCTGTACTACGCCCAAACACCCTTGATCTTTTTCCCGACGATTGGCACTTCGAAACAAACGACCATTTTTTGTCCATCCACTTTCGCCCAATTCTGCGCGCCCCCCAGCGGGAATCCCACGAATCCGCAATTCCCTTATCTTTTCCCTTCGAGTCTTCCTATCGGAGCCAGCGACCTTTGCTCCAGCGTTGCAGGATGTCCGGGAATCAGCTACGTGGATCCCGCTTTCCGTAACCCGCGAGTTTCGAATCTCACTGTCGGCGTAGAGCATTCGTTCACGAACACCTGGACCGTCTCAGCGAACTATGCCTGGGTGCATTCCGCGGATTTGCGCACGGGTGGATTCAGTACCACTCAATGGTTCCGAAACTTTATCCCGATGGGTAAAGACGCGTTCGGCAGGACATTGATCGCTGGCACTGCAACGCAGGCAGCACCGGGCGACCCTATAACTCAGTTCGCTACTCCCCTTGATCCCACACTCTTTAGCGCCAGCGAGCTGGGCAGTTTTGGCCGCGGAAACTATCAGGAATTTGTGTTAGGCGTGAACAAGCGCTTCGCGCATCGCTATCAATTCTTCGCCAATTACACTTGGTCAAAAAACAATGCGAATGCTTCCAGCGAGCGCGACACCGAAACGTTCTTCGGACCCCAGGATCCATTCAATCTCAACTTGGACTATGGGCGCGACGGCCTCGATATCACTCACCAGTTCAAGGGTGGCATGGTCCTTGATCTCCCCTGGGGCTTCAATTTCAGCACGAACTTCATTCTTCACAGTGGTCTCGCCTACCCTGCTTATTCAAATGTGGACATCAACGGCGACGCCGTCATCAATCAATTCGCGAACAACGACCGGCCTACCGTTCAGATTGGCAGCGGAAAGCCATTTCTTCTGCCTGAGTATCCCGGGCGCCAGCCTGCCTTCTATAACTGGGATGTGCGCATCGCCAGGGACTTCAGTATTAAGGAGCACTATTCGCTGCGCCTAAGTGCCGATTTATTCAACCTCACGAATGCCAGCAACTTGTACTCCGACCCCGACGTTTTTGGCTTCGTGGGTCCGACGAGCAACTCTGCTTGTACGCCCGTGAATGCAGCGCTGTATGCGAACATCACTTGCCCTTCACTGACGGCCATACCCAATCCACACAACACGCCCGGATACCGCACTGTTGACGAACTCGCTCCTGGCGCCACTGCGTTCGCCGCTCAATTCGGCGCCCGCTTCCAGTTCTAGTGAAGGTGCAGCGGCCGCGAGCGAAATGAGCCGGAAGAGTCTGACCTTTTGGACTGTCGTCATCCTCGGCATTCTCATAATGGTTTGCGGCGCCAACAGGTGGACGATTTACGCGAAGCTATGGCACTGGAGGCACGGGGATGCGATTCAGTGCGGCGACCGAAATATTCCGGTGCCGAATGGCTGGTTTCAAGCACGCTTTATACACGAATGCAATGTGACCGCGATGTTGCATCACAGAGAATTCGCCGTGGCGCGATTCTATCCGCGAACAGATGCCCCATCCGCAAACGATGACCAATGGAGAAGAGATTATTCGAGCGAGATGATGAGAAATGGATACGGCATCGGGCGAATTTCGGAACTAACTGTGGCTGGAATTCCTACTGTCTGTGTCGAGTCGAACAAGTCTTCGGATCCCAAAGACTTACACATCGTCTGCGCAGTTTCTCACCAAATGATGATAATACTCGCTTACAACGACAGAAAATGCGAAAGTGACTTCTACAATATGCTCCGCGGGATGAAGTAATTTCTCCGAATCAAAAAGTCCACAGCACGCGAGTCCTTCCAAAACGCGCTTCTCCGTGCTAGCGTAATTCTGGAGCTATGATGACGACGGAGCACAAACGAGCGGCAGCCTGGCGCGGCGCAACGAAGTCCAGCGCTGGCCACAGGCTGGGTGTGTCGGGGCCCCGCTCGGCCTCTACTCTGCGCCTGATAGCCGACTCCTTAGGGGGTCGGAGCTTGAGCTCCGACTTAAAGCTGGCTCACCCCTCAGGGGTTTCAACCCTGGTCGCCGAGACGTCCCCTGAGGCTTCCGGGTTGATTGCTCTCACAAACCGCTCAGGACACCTAATCGATTGTTCAGCCTTACCAGCAAATAGCGGCGAAATCGCTGGCCGATCCGGATCGCCTCTTACCTCAAATCTGCTGCCGTTTTCCGGAATTTCTAATCGAGAACATCATTTATTAGAACACCCGCTAACTTATAGAAAACAAACAACGGCCCCCCGTTCTAATCGAGAACTTTCAACCAATCGCTTTCGCGACATTTCGCTGTCAACTCTCCCGCGAAAGCGCGCTTTTCCGCTCACCACTTTCTCAAAGTGTGTTCTCTTCGCGCTCCTTATTTTTGCCGTTGTCGCCGCCGCATCCCCCCTAGCGGCCCAGGAAAAGCGCAAGATTATCATTGACCAGGATTGCGCTGGCCCCGGTGGAACTGACACTCAAGCCATCCTCGCGCTCGTCCAGTCGCCCGATACCGATGTACTTGGCATCACCATAGTCACCGGTGACGCTTGGCGCGACGAAGAAGTCCAGCACGCTTTGCGTCTTCTCGAAATTATCGGCCGCACGGATATTCCCGTCATTCCCGGCGCAATATTCCCTCTCGTGAACAGCAAAGAATACATCGCGCGGTGGGAAACGCTCTACGGCAAGGTCGTTTATCAGGGCGCGTGGAATTTTGCCAAGCGCCACCCCGTGCACGGCCCGTTTGAAGTTCCGCCCATGCCTGAGGGTGCGCCCACTACAAAAGCTTCCACGGAAGGCATCGCGCATTTTCTGCTGCGCATGGTTCATCAATATCCTCACCAGGTCACAATTTACGAAGGCGGTCCGCTCACAAACCTCGCTCTCGCGCAGGCCATCGATCCTCAGTTTGCATCCCTCGCCAAAGAGCTCGTCTTGATGGGTGGCAGTTTGAATCCGCAAACCGATGACCCCGAATTCACCATGACGCCCCGCCGCGAATTCAATCTGTGGATGGACCCAGAAGCTTCGCGCATCGTCCTTCACGCGCCTTGGCCGCGCATCGTCGTAACCACCGTCGATATTTCGCTGAAGACCAAGATGGACAAGGATTTAATTTCGCAGATTGGCAAGAGCCAGTATCCCGCGGGTCAGTACACCGCCAAATACGCCGAGGACAATTATCTGTGGGACGAGCTAGCGTCCGTTGCCTGGCTCGATCCTTCGATCATCACCAAGTGGAAAAAACTCTACCTCGACGTTTCGATTGACCACGGCGCGTCCTACGGCGACACCCTCGTCTGGAACGAAACCACTCGCCCTCACATGGGCGAACGCGAAGTGGAAATACAGGACGATCTCGACAAACAAAAATTCTACAAAGAATTCGTAGATCTCTTAACACGTCCCACGCCCCCAGCCACGACCCACCCAGATCACTAAAATGACTCTCAACGCGACCCTCTCCCCCGCCTGTCATTCCGAGCGCAGCGAGGAATCTGCTCTTCTCTTTTTTGAGCACGACACGGAGCGAGCCGGCCAGCCGCTGCTCCGCATTGCGAACGCAATCAAGGCCGCGCGACGTGCCCGGAAAGCGCCGCCAGAGCGCGCTGGTAGTCGGGCTCGTCCGGCGAAAGCGCCGCAGCTTTCTTGTACGCCGCCAGCGCATGCTCCTTGTTTCCACGCTGTTCGTAAATCGCGCCCATTTCGAAAAATGCGTCCGACTCCTTCGGATTCACAATCGTGGTTCGTTCGAAAACCGCGAGCGCTTGCTCCGGCTTTCCTTGCTTCTCAAAGATCTTCCCTTGCACGTAAAGAAAATCCGGTTGATAAGGATCGTGCTCCAGCGCTTTCGAAATCGACTCGCTCGCTTTCTCAATATCGCCCGCCGAGTAATATAGTTTTGCAAGCTGCGAATACGCCGCGCCATACGTTGCGTCCTTCGCAATGGCCTGCTGCAACAGTTCCAGCGAGCCGGCGAAATCATTCTTTAACGCCAGCTCGTTCGCTTGCTGCACCAGGTGCTTCGCCTGTGTCTGGTTTTCTTTCGTCTCGCGATCGTTTTTCGAAGAGGCTTCAAACGCCGCCAGTGTTTTCTGCGCCTGCTCGGATGCTCCCGAGCATTCGTACGCGCGGGAAAGCAAAAACAATGTCTCCGAATCCTCTGACGACATTTCGAGGAGAGGTTCGAGTGTGGCAATCGCCCGCCGGCAACGCTCCTCGGTTTGTTCGGCTGCTTCGCCCTGCGGCGCGCGCAGAAGAACTTTACCCAGCAGCAGTCGGCCCCGCGAATTCCGCGGCTGCAGCTCGACAACTTTCACTGCATCCGGCAGCGCCGCTGCGTCCTGATTCCGGTCGGAATAAATTTTTGCCCGCGTGTAGTAAGCGAGAGCGTTCTTGGGGTCGCGCGCCAGAACCTTCGCGATTTGCGCCAGCGCGCTGTTCAAATCTCCCTTCGCCTGGTAAGCGACAGCCAGCCGGTTACGCGATTCGACATCTGAAGGCGCAATCGCAAGCGCCGCGCGCAAATGCGCTATCGCTGCGTCATAAGTCTGCAGTTCTATTTCGAGATCGCCGAGCGCGGCGAGCGGCTTTGCGCTCCGCGCATGTTCGGCGCGAGCACGTTCCAGAATTTGTTTTGCTTCGGCGTAGTTGTGCACGCCGCGATAGGCTTGCGCGAGGCCGATTTCGGCGGCTAGATTCTGCGGCGAGACCCGCAATGCCTCGTCGTAACTCGCAATTGCTGCGGCCCAATCTCCCGCAAACGCTTTGGCATCCGCCTGCCGCCTCAGTTCCTGCGCTTGCTGCAAAGGCGCTTGCGCGTTTGCCGAGGAGCTTCCAAGCAGCAAGAGAAACCCGCAGAAAAGAAATCTATGAAACATGGGCGAAGTATAGCATTCGCACTTTGCCTTTTCGCTTGACGCGCGTAGCGCCAGAGAACTATAAGCAGCCACTGCACGACTCATCCATCACGCGCTGGTGCTACCAAGAGGAATTTAATGTTCACGCCGCATGACGCAACCCTGGCTTTGATCATGATGGTAACCAGTGCAATCTGCTGGGGTTCCTGGGCCAATACCTTCAAAGGCGTGAAGAACTACCGTTTCGAACTGTTCTACTGGGACTACGCGGTCGGAATTTTTCTTACCTCACTGATTTTTGCATTCACGCTGGGTAGCAGCGGAAACAACTCTTCTAGTTTCTTGAACAACGTGCACGCGGCCGACGCTTCCAATATCGGCTGGGCCTTGCTCGCCGGAGTGATCTTCAACCTCGCGAACCTGCTCCTGGTCGCCGGCATCGATATGGCGGGTTTGGCCACCGCTTTTCCTGTCGCCATCGGCATCGCCCTGGTGGTCGGCGTGGCCCTGAGTTACGTTCAGCAACAAAAGGGCGATGTAAGGATGCTGGCAGCAGGCGTATTGTGCGCCGTCGTCGCAGTAATTCTCGACGGAAAAGCTTATGGCGAGGTAAGCAAGGGCAAAGAAGTCTCGCGAAAGAGCATCATCACCTGCATCGTCTCCGGCGTGCTGATGGGGCTGTGGGCTCCCTTCTCCACTCGCGCTCTCACGCACGGAAACACGCTCGGGCCCTACAGCATCGCTGTGTTTCTCACCGGTGGCGCTCTGCTCTCCTGCTTTATCTGGAATGTGTATTTCATGAAGAAGCCGCTCGTGGGCTCGCCGGTAGGCTTCGGCGGATTTTTTCGCGGCCCCACCAGCGGCCATTTGCTTGGCCTCACCGGCGGAGCGATATGGACCACCGGAACTGTTTTCAACCTGGTGGCCGCAAACTTCACCGGCGTCGCAATTTCCTATGCCATCGGCCAATCTGCACCGATGGTCGCGGCGCTGTGGGGCATCTTCGTGTGGAAAGAATTCGCCGGAGCAAACAAACGGGCGACGGCCTTCCTCGCCCTGATGTTCATTTTTTACATCCTGGCAATCCTGCTTATCGCCCGCGCCAACACCGCGAGCTAGCCGTGGAACTCTCACAAGTTAGATCGGCGGGCGACGGAAGCCGCCGCATGCATCTTCAATTTTCGCGGCGACCGCGAGCACGGCTTCCTCTTCCCACGGGCGGCCAACAATCTGCACGCCGATTGGTAAGCCCTCTGGAGAGCGGCCTACCGGAACCACCGCAGCGGGATTCCCCAGAAGGTTAAACCACTGCGAATAGCTCATCGCTTTCAAATACTCGACTTTGCGCTCTTGTACCGTCCATTCCCGTTCGCCGTGGCGGAACGCCGGCACGGCACACGCCGGGCATATAAGTATGGGGAACTCTTCCATCTTTGCCAGCAGGTTGGCGCGGAGCACGTCGCGAGCGAGAAGCGTGTTCAAGAGTTCCTGCGCGGTGAGCGGAGGCAGTTCGGCAACTTTCGCGCGAAATGCGCGCAAGATGGGACTCAACTCCGCTTCGTGACTTTCGATTGTCGGCGCAAAGGCCATCTGGCCCGCGCGCCCGAACAGATTCCACCAGAGTTGCCACACTCGGTCGAGATTCTGAGGCCGCCACTCAGCCACCTGAAATCCCTGGCTACGCAAAGCTTCGACTGCGGCGCGCACGGCTGCGGCGGTTTCAGGAGTGACGGGGGTCGCATCGTCATCCACAAAATAGGCCACCCTGAGTTCCCGAATTTCCTGCGCGCTCCAACGCCTCAGTGGAACCGGAGCAGACGCCGGATCGCCGGGATCTGGCCCGGCCATCACCTCAAACAGTCTTTCCACATCTCGAATCGTGCGCGCCATTGGACCAACCACTCCGAGCTGCGCAAACGGCCCCGCGGACCCGGGGAAATGCCCGGTGGAAGGAATGCGGCCGGGTGTCGGCTTCAGCCCGCAAATCCCAGTGTAGTGCGCGGGTATGCGAATCGATCCTCCACCGTCACTGCCCACTCCTCCGGCGGAGCAACCCGCAGCGATGGCCGCCGCTTCGCCACCACTTGAGCCGCCCGGCGTGCGCGAAAGATCCCATGGGTTATTCGTTCGCCCATAGAGCAGGTTGTCGGTTTCGTATGCCATCAGAAATTCCGGCACGTTTGTATTTCCCAGAATGATGGCGCCCGCCGCCCGCAGCCTTTTCACCAGGGGCGCATCTTCGGGAGGAATATTTCCCTTCCTTAAGATGCTGCCGCATTCGCATGGTAAGCCCGCGACGTCGATAGAACTCTTAATTGAGATTGGCACACCGTGGAGCGGGCCGATAGAATTTGATTTTGCGCTGGAGCTGAGCGCGGCCTCCGCAGACTTCGCCTGTTCGCGCGCTCGCTTTTCATCGACCGTGACGAATGCGTTCACCTTTGGATTCAACTGTGTGATTCGGGCCAGGTGCGCGTCGACTAATTCGACCGGAGATAATTTCTTGGCGCGAATACGTTCAGACATTTCAGTGAGCGAGATGTAAACGACGTCGTCCACTTCGACCTTTCTCCTATTTCGCGAGCCGCCGAGTCTAACACGCGCGACGCAATTAAGCCGCGTCAGCGAAAATGAACCGCGATTGACAGGCCTTCAACTTAGGGTGAGAATTTTGCGTTCGACTGGAACCCAAGAATTTTGCCCACTCTAAACATTCCATTAATGGCGACATCACAGAGCGCGCGATGAGAGGGCCTAGGATGATGTTGCTCGCCGTTTTGTTCGTGACGGCCGCGTATCTTTTCGTGTGGCCCGCAGCGAACGTCCCTTACTTTGCTGCGGTGATACTGCACCTGGCGGCGGGCATAGCACTTCTGATTCTTCTGGTATTCACGCTGCGCGGAATTTTGCGCGGTGGTTCGACGACGTCCCGTATCGGCTGGATCCTAATTGCGACCGGAGGCGTGCTGGGAGCTGTACTAATAAAGACCGGCACGCGCCGCGACGAATGGCCGCTGCTTTACGCTCATATCGGGGCATGCGTGGCTGGGGGCGCACTGCTGGCCTCCGCATGGGCGGACAAGCACGGTTTTCTTGCGAGGAGGCCGGCAGCGGGACTGCTCCGCAGCACGAGTTTCCTTCTCCTGGCGGGGTTACTTGTTTTCGGCGCGCGCTGGATACGGACGACTTCCTGGGAGCGCGGGCACCGGATCGAAAATCCGGCGATCGCGCCGGCTTCCATGGACAGCGAAGGCGATGGGCCGAGCGGACCGTTTTTTCCGAGTTCGGCGCAGACTGCGCACGGCGGGCAAATTCCCGCGAATTATTTTACGGAGTCCGATTCCTGCCAGCGCTGCCACGCAGACATTTACAAAGAATGGCAAGGTTCGGCGCACCATTTTTCTTCCTTCAACAATGCTTGGTATCGCAAGAGCATCGAGTACATGCAGGACACTGTCGGAGTAAAACCGTCGAAGTGGTGCGCCGGATGCCACGATCCTGCGCTGCTTTATAGCGGCATGTTTGACCGTCCGATCCGCGAAGTTGAAAATACGCCCGCGGGCCAAGCCGGCCTCGGCTGCATGATGTGTCACTCGATCGCAAGAGTGAAAAGCACGATGGGTCAGGGAGATTTTCAGCTGGAGTACCCGGCACTACATCGCCTGGCCGCGAGCAAGAATCCGCTAGTCCGGCGGCTGCACGATTTTCTGACCGAGCTAAATCCCGAGCCCCACAGGCGCGTTTTCTTAAAACCCTTCATGCGGACACAAACGGCGGAGTTTTGCTCAACGTGTCACAAGGTACATCTCGATGTCCCGGTAAATCACTACCGCTGGGTGCGCGGTTTCAATGAATACGATAACTGGCAAGCGAGCGGTGTTTCGGGCGAAGGCGCGCGGTCGTTTTATTATCCGGCCAAATCCCAGTCGTGCGCGGACTGCCATATGCAGATGACCCCCTCCGGGGATGCTGGAAATGTCGCCGGCAAAGTGCATTCACACCGCTTCGTCGCCGCGAACTCGGCGCTGCCGTATGTGAATGATGACGCCGCGCAGTTGAACGAAACCGAAAAGTTTCTTGCGGACCAGGAAGTGAGCATTGATATTTTCGCGATATCGCCGGAAAGTACCGCGGTGGCGGCCGGTGCCCTGAGCCAAGCGAATGCAGGATCTTCGGTGAATCCGCCCACGCCTACACTTGCAACGACGTTTGCGGTCGGCGAAGAAGCGGAAGCGTCCATTCCAGCAAATGCTTCGCAAGAATCCGCGACGCCGGTCGCGTTGCTGACTGCTCCACTGAATCGCACTACCGCGTCGGTGCGCCGCGGAAAGACATATCGAGTGGATGCAGTTGTGCGCACGCGCAAGTTGGGGCATTTCTTCCCCGGCGGCACGGTGGATGCGTTCGATTGCTGGGTTGAGCTAAAAGCTGTTGATGACGCGGGCCACACAATTTTCTGGAGTGGCCGTGCCGAAGATGATGGAAAAGGTCCGGTGGATCCCGGCGCGCATTTTTACCGTTCGCTGCAAATCGACGGCCATGGCAACCCGATCAACAAGCGCAACGCCTGGGCTACGCGCGCGGTGGTTTACGTCCATCTGATTCCGCCCGGCGCCGCGGACACGGTACATTACAGGCTGCAAATTCCATCGAACGCCGGCGGGAAAATACATGTCACCGCCGAAGTGAACTACCGCAAGTTTTCCTGGTGGAATACGCAGTTCTCTTTTGCCGGCGCTCGCGGTCCGAAGGAACCAAGCGCTGAGCCATCGCCGAATTTTGACGACGCTCATTATGTTTTCACCGGCGATCCAGCGAAGATGCCGGGGGGCGCCAAGGGCATCCCCGCGCTGCCTGTTGTAGTGATGGCGGAAACTAGTGTGGATTTAAATGTATTGAGCGAAAAGGCCGCGGAACCTGAACCCAAGGTGGTTCTGAGCCGCGAAGATTGGACGCGGTGGAATGATTACGGCATCGGGCTATTTCAGCAGGGCGACTTGACCGGGGCCGGCGGGGCATTCGAGAAAATTACGCAGATTTTTTCCGACAATCCCGACGGGTGGGTGAATGTCGGGCGCGTCCGCGTCCAGGAAGGACATTTGGCGGCTGCTCGCGAAGCGCTCGAGCACGCACTAGCGCTGAGTCCGCATCTTGCGCGGGCTCATTTTTTCTACGCGAAGGCGCTGCGTAACGAAGGCCACTATGATGAAGCCGCCGAGCACCTGCGCGAAGTCCTGGCGCAATATCCGCGCGATAGAGTGGTGCACGACGATCTCGGGCGCATCTATTTTCTGCAACGGCGATATGCTGATGCGGTAAAGGAATTCGACGCAACCCTCGCAATCGATCCCGAAGACCTGGAAGCAAACTACAACTTGATGCTGTGCAATACGGGACTCGGCCGCCCGGACGTCGCGAGCGAGTTTCAAAAGCGCTATTTGCGTTTCAAAGCCGACGAGTCAGCGCAAACGCTGACGGGGCCTTACCTGCGAACGCACCGGGACGACAATGTGGAACGGCAGCCGATACACGAGCACGTTTCTGCACTAGAGCCGAACCGAAAAAATAACGCGGCGAAATATCAGGGCGTCTCCGGCCGGGCGAAGGATTCCGATTGAAGAACGAGCGCCCGCGCCGGACATGGACATTTGCAGCGTGTGCTGCGAACGCTCTTGTGATTTTCTTTGCGGCCAGTGAGTTAACCGTAGCGGTGGGCGTGCCGCAAAAGAGCACGCTGCCCTCCGCTAGCGGATATGCAACGCAATTTGAGGACGTGACGCGTGCCGCGGGAATTCACTTCGTTCACAATAGCGGCGCGTTCGGCAAAAAGTGGCTACCTGAAACGATGGGTTCAGGCGTGGCATTTCTGGATTACGACAACGACGGCTGGCAGGATATTCTCTTTGTGAACGGCACTGCGTGGCCGGGGCACGCCGGCCGCCACACGACTCTCGCGCTGTATCACAACAACCACGACGGAACTTTTACTGATGTCACGCAGAAGGCCGGACTCGCGACGGAAATCTATGGCATGGGAGTGGCCATCGGCGATTTCGACAACGATGGCTACGACGATATTTTCATCACCGCGCTCGGGCAGAGCCATTTGTTCCACAACAACGGCGATGGATCGTTTACGGACGTGACGAAGAAGGCCGGCTTGTGGGGGCCGAACGAATTCAGCACCAGCGCCGCCTGGGTGGATTACGACCGCGACGGGCATCTGGATCTGGTAGTCGCCAATTACGTGCAGTGGTCGCCAGAGAACGATATTTATTGCGCGCTCGACGGAAAAACAAAATCGTACTGCACGCCGGAGCCTTATAAGGGGAGTTCGATACGTCTCTGGCACAATCGTGGAGATGGAACGTTCGAGGATGCGACTCAGAAAGCCGGACTGTACGACCCGGCCTCGAAGAGTCTGAGTGTGGCAATCCTCGACACGAATCAGGACGGCTGGCCGGACATTCTAGTAAGCAACGATACGCAGCCGAACAAGCTTTACATAAATAATGGAAACGGAACATTTTCGGAAAAAGGCGTGCAGGCGGGCATCGGATACAGCGAGGACGGAATCGCTCGTGCCGGAATGGGCGTGGACGCCGGAGACTACGATCGTTCCGGATATCCGAGCGTGCTCATCACGAATTTTTCGAACCAGATGCTTGCGCTTTACCATAACGAGCGCAACGGGCTGTTTGTGGACGACGCGCCTCAATCGGACGTGGGCCACGCAAGTTTGCTGACGCTTGGATTTGGGTGTTTCTTTTTTGACTACGACCTCGATGGCTGGCTGGATATCTATATTGCGAACGGCCATATCGAAGACGCCATCGAAAGAGTGCAGCCGCGCGTGCGCTACGCGGAACCGCCGCACCTTTTTCATAATCTCGGCGATGGGAAATTCAAAGAGGTGACGACATCCGCCGGGGCATCTTTTGCCGCACCTCGCGTGGCACGAGGCGCGGCCTACGGCGATATCAATAATGACGGCGCGCTCGATGTGCTGGTAGCAACCAATGGCGGGCCTGCTGCTTTGTTCCGCAATGCTGGTACGACAAATCATAGTTTGCGAATCAAGCTAACCGGAACGAAAT
The DNA here is from genome assembly GCA_003167215.1 of Acidobacteriota bacterium. GTDB lineage: Bacteria > Acidobacteriota > Terriglobia > Acidiferrales > UBA7541 > Palsa-295. The sequence goes on from PMTV01000014.1 coordinate 118,847, forward strand.
CGAATCGCGACGGAATCGGCGCTGTCGTGCGTGTGACCGCTGGAAATGACACGCAATCGCAGATGTTACGCAGTGGGTCGAGCTATTTGTCCTCAAGCGAGCTGGTTGTGACTTTCGGGCTCGCCTCGCATACGCAGGCCGACGCCGTCGAAATTCGATGGCCGAGCGGGCAATCGGATCACTTAAAAAATGTGGCGGCGGATCAGATCGTGACCGTGGAAGAGGGCCGCGGGGCAATTGCGGCAAAGCCGCTCGCGAAACGCTAGAATGGCTTGGATACTTCCTCTGAGGATTGCATGACGCGTTTGAAGTCGCGGCTGCGGTTGGCCCGCACAATTGTTGCTTTGCTAGTGATAACGGGCGCGCCTGCCGGCGTTCTTCCCGGTGCAGCGCAGCAAATGAAGCGCGCTCATGCACCCAAATCCGCTGACCCAACCCCTGCTGAGCAGGAGGAAGCACGGGCAGCTTCGCACGCGCAAATCATACGCGAAAATAATTTCGGCGTGGCGCTGATGAACCGCCAACAATTCGAACAAGCGCTGGGGAAATTTCAGCGTTCTTGCATTCTGGAACCGCAATCCGATGTCGGCTGCGTGAACGCGGGAATCGCGCTGCTGAATATGCAGCGATTTGACGAAGCGCGGCCGATCCTGTCGAAATCGGCCGAGCGCGATCCTCGGAATCCACGCGTTTGGTTCAACCTGGGCCTTCTCGAAAAAGCCCTCGGCAATTCGGACGCTGCAATCGAGAATTTTCAAAAAGTAGCGCAGCTCGATGCGTACGATGCCGATGCACAATATTTTCTTGGCTTGGTGTATTCGCAAGAGCACGAATACGACAAGGCCATCGCTGCGTTCACGCACGCCATCGAGTTAAATCCGTTCCAGGTTTCAGCGGAATTCGGCGTGGCACAAGCCTTGCAGCGAAAGGACGATACGGCGCGCGCGAAAGAGCATTTCGACCGTTTTCAGCATTTGATCTCAGAGAAACTCGGCAAGCCCGTAAGTTTTATTTATGGCGAGCAGGGAAAATATTCGCTCGCGGAATCGATGATGCCCGCTCCCGAACCAGTACCGCCTGCTGTTCCCGTGCATTTTGTGAACGTCACTTCTCTTTCTGGGTTGCCGGTGCGTTTGGAAGCGACCCAAGCGGAACAGAGGACGCCTTCGAATGCAACGAAACGGCCCGGAAAAGTGGTTCGCGAAGAAGTTGCACCCGAATCGGTAGCGTCTTTTCTTGGCAGCGGGGCGTGCATTATCGACTACGACGGTGATGGGCGGCCGGATATTTTTCTGGTCGATGCGGACGGCCAGGGCAATGCAGCGCTGTACAAGAATGAAGGTGGCGGGAGATTTGTAAACGTCACGAGACAGGCGAAACTGGAAATTCATGGCTTAGGGATGGGATGCGCCGTCGGTGATTACGATAATGACGGAATGCCCGACCTCGCGGTCAGCACGAATGGCGGCGTTTTGCTTTTCCATAACGAAGGAAAAGGTACGTTCAAGGACGTTACCAAAGAAGTTGGAATTGAAATGGTCGGGCTCGCAATGGGCGTGACGTTTATCGATTACGACCACGATGGCGATCTGGATCTTTATGTGACACGCTTCAATGATTTTCCGCTCGCGAATTCCGCGGAGCCATTTTCATTTCCGGCTGACGCCACGGCTGCCGGAAATGTTCTGTGGCGGAATAATGGCAATGGAACATTCACCAATTGGACGGCCGAGTCGGGGCTCGCCGGTAGTGCGCCTTCCGTCGGCGCGATCGGAAGCGATCTGAACAACGACCGGGCGATCGATTTCGTCGTTACCGGATGGCAGAAGGCGCCGGTCGCATTCATGAATCCGCGCGAGGGACTTTTTCAGGCTACCACTCCATGGGCCACCGATATGCCGGCTCCGACGGCGGGCGTCACGGCTCTCGATTTCGACAAGGATGGTTGGATGGACTTGGCATTCACACACTGGGGAACGCCCGGGCTGAGCTTGTGGCGCAACGTCCAAGGAAAATCATTTGAACGAGTTCCGCTTCCGGATTTGGAGTGGATGCGCGGCTGGGGCGTGGCGGCATTGGATTATGACGACGACGGATGGATGGACCTCGTCGCAGTAGGCGAGAATTTTTCTGGGGACGGGCGGATCGTCTTGCTCCGAAACGAAGGCGAGAAGGGGTTTCGCGACGTGACTTCCGAAGTGGGACTGGACAAAATTGTGCTGCACAATCCGCGAGGAGTGATCGCGTTCGATTTTGACGGCGACGGTTCCACGGATTTGCTGATCACGCAGAATCATTTGCCGCCGGTGCTTTTGAAGAACGAAGGTGGCAACCGTTACAACTGGCTGCGAATGGAATTCAAAGGCACCAATGACAACAAGACCGGGATAGGCACAAAAGTTGAGATGAGCGCCGGAGCGTTGCAACAGAAGTGGGAGATCACGGGCGCGTCAGGCTACCTGGGCCAGGGTTCCACGGATATTTTGGCGGGGCTTGGATCGGAACGCGGCGTGGACGTAGTTCGGCTGCTGTGGCCCACCGGCGTCCTGCAAGATGAGATGGAAATTCCCGCGCTAAAAACGGACCGTATTACGGAGATTGACCGGCGCGGCAGTTCGTGTCCGATCGTGTTCGTTTGGAACGGCCGGAAATTCGAATTTCTCGCGGACATGATTGGCCCGGGGATCGTCGGACATTGGATCGCTCCAAACCAACACAACACGCCCGACCCGGAGGAATATTTCAAAGTTGCAGGATCGCAGGTGGAAGCGAAAGATGGCCTCATTCAGTTTCGCATGGTCGAGCCGATGGAAGAGCTGGACTACCTCGATCAGGCGCGGCTCATTGCTGTAGATCACCCTTCGGACGTTGAGGTTTATCCCAACGAACGTTTCATGACCAATCCGCCGTTCCCGAAATTTAGAGTGATTGCGAGTTTCGAAGCGCATCCGCCGCTCGGCGCGTGGGACGACGGCGGGCACAACCTGTTGCCGCTGCTGGTCGAGCGAGACCATAAATATGTGACCAGCTTTGCCGACGCGCCGTACGCTGGCTTCGCCGCGATGCACACGATCGAGCTCGATATCGGACCATGGGATCCGTCGCGTCCGCTGCGTCTGCTGATGGACGGCTTTACCGATTATTTCAGCGCTAGCTCGATGTACGCGGCGTGGCAGGCTGGAATACAGCCGGTGCCGCCCTACGTCGAGATGCTTGACGATTCGGCGAACTGGGTTCGCGTAGTGGACGATATGGGATTTCCGGCCGGACTTTCGCGAACGATGATCGCGGATCTGACCGGAAAGCTGCCGCCGGGGACGCGGTTCATTCGCATCACCACAAATCTGAAAATTTATTGGGATCGCATTCGCGTGGACAATTCCGCGGAGGATACGCCGTTCAAGACGACAGAAGTTCCGCTGGCCAAGGCGTATTTGCAGTTTCTCGGCTATCCGCGCGTGGTGGAAGGAAATCCGCGCAACGATTTGAGCTATATCTATGAGGACGTCAGCGAAACCGGGCCGTACACGCGGCAGACCGGGAACTATACGCGGTACGGCGACGTCACAGATCTGCTTCGCGCGCCGGACGACGAATACGTGATTTTTGGTTCCGGCGACGAAGTAGTGGTCGATTTCGACCCCACGCATTTGCCGGAACTGCCGGACGGCTGGGCGCGCGACTATTTCTTCTATGCCAACGGATTCGCGAAGGACATGGATTTTTACGCAGCGCACGGCGACACTGTCTCGCCACTTCCCTTTCACACGCTCGTGCCTTATCCGTATCCGCAGGGAGTGGGCTATCCCGAGGATGAGCGCCATCTGAAATATATGTTGGAGTACAACACGCGCGGCGTTGCGGGCCCTGCGGGCGACAGCTTCCGATTCGATTACCCGGAAAAGCAGCCCTGATTTAGGGTCGCGTGATTTAAACTGGGTCGCCATTGGGAAATCTCTAACGAGTTCCAGCTCAACGCACTTTGCCGTTTCCACTAAGTCCTCATGGCTTGATTGCAGGCGGGTGGCGTGATAATTTTGTATCTTCATTCGGAATTGCAGCAAACCACTCACGATGTTGCCGTCGAAGCCAAACGATCACATTTCGAATGTTTCACAGGGCGAGCAAGACGCCTCCGCTGCCGGTGCGCGCGAACGTGTGTTCTGGAGGGTGGAAGGGAGCCTGCTGAATCTGACGGCAGTGCGGCCTGTGGCCTTTTTTGCGTGGAACTCGCAAAGCTTTTTGCAGCGGTGGACGCGCCGGGGAGGGATGGCTTTTCTCGCGATTGCGCGGCCCTTTCTTTACTGCACGAATCGCGTGTTCGCGACGCGGCTATTGCACAGCATTCTGCGCGGAGTCAGCCGCGATCGGCTGGACCTGTTGGGCGAAGAATTCTTTGAATATTTCCTGAAGCCGCGCCTGAAAAAAGAAGGGGTGGATAAACTGGCGAAAACTCTGGCTTCGGGCGCGCCTGTGGTTCTGGTGAGCCAGGGCTTGGACCACATCATGCGGCCGCTCGCAAAGCATCTCGGCGTGCGGCAAATTGTTTGCAACCGTCTGGATTTTCGCAATGGCATGGCCACGGGACGCCTGCTCGATCCGGTAATCCGTCCGCGCGGCGCGTTCGCGAAAATCACGGGCAGGCAGCCGGACGGCAGGGTCTCGCGCAAAGCGCTGATACGCATTTTAGGATTCGCGAAACACCCCGGAGCGCTGGATGAAGCAATCCAAACGGACGAGCGCGCAGCACCTAAGGTCCATTTGCCGGTGGTTCATTTTGATTCCGGCAATGGTCTCAGACCATTTTCAGTGCGCGAGACGTTGCGCGGGAAAAATATTTTGCTGATTGGAGCAACGGGATTTATCGGAAAAGTCTGGCTGTCGAATTTGCTGACCGACTTGCCGGAGATCGGCCGCATTTACCTGCTGGTTCGGCACAACCGGACGGTAACTGCTCTGCAGCGATTTCAGCGCAAGATTGAAGAGTCTCCTGTCTTCGAGCCACTAGCCGAACGATACGGCAGCCGCTTTGCGCAATTTTTACGCGAACGGATCGAAGTGGTCGATGGCGACGTCAGCACACCGGACCTGGGGTTTTCGCCCGAAATGCGCCAGCGGCTCGCGCGCTCTGTGGATGTAATCGTCAATAGCTCCGGGCTGACGGACTTCAATCCGGATTTGCGCGACGCGCTGGCGATGAACGTTCGCTCGACGGTATACGTACTGAATTTCCTGCGTGAATGCGATCATGCGTCCCTGCTGCATCTTTCCACCTGTTACGTGATCGGGCGCCGCGACGGCCGAATCCTGGAAACACTTCTGAAGAATTACACGCCCGTCGTCCTGCGCGATTATGACGCCGAAAAGGAATGGCAATCGCTCGAATCGCTGGTCCTCCAGACGGAAAAGCGCGCGGAGTCTGGAGAAGTGGCCGAAGAGCTTCGCCGCGCTGCGCTGAAAAAAGAGCACGCCGCAAAAGACCTTCACGGGGCGGCGCTGGAAAATCAAATTCGCAAAAACCGTGTCCGCTGGCTTCGCGATACCTTGACCGATGCGGGCTCGAGCCGCGCGAATGAACTCGGATGGCCGAACACTTATACGTTTACCAAAAGCATGTCGGAATCATTGATCCGACATTTTCTGGACCAGAATCCCGACGCGGCGATTGCGGTGGTGCGGCCGGCCATCGTGGAATCGTCCATCGAAAAACCCTTCCAGGGCTGGAATGAGGGCATTAATACTTCCGCCTCGCTTTCTTATTTGCTCGGAACTTTCTTCCGCCAACTGCCGACGAATGAGAGCAAGTCTCTCGACCTGATTCCGGTGGACCTGGTGTGCCGGGGCATGACGCTGATCGCGGCGGCGCTAATCGCGCGACGCAACGCTCGCGTCTATCAACTGGCAACTTCCATCGCGAACCCGTGCGACATGCGCCGATCAATCGAGTTGACGGGCTTGGGGCACCGTAGATTTTATCGCGCGCAGACGGATTTGAATCAGCGGATGCGCTTAAAATTCGATGCTATTCCCGTTTCAAAAGCGCGGTATGACAAGCTTTCGGCCCCGGCCCAGAGAACCATCGTGCAGGCGATTAATCGCGCGGCGGAGCCGTTTGCTTCGCGTCCGCCTCTCGCTCGGCAGGAACGCGATCTTGAAAAAGTAATCAAGCTAATTTCCCTGTTCGAACCATTCATCCTGCACAACGATCACAATTTCGAAGCGGTGAACGTCGAACAGTTAAGCGCCGCGCTGCCCGCCGCGGAACAAGCCGATTTCGGCTATGACGCACGCGCGCTTGATTGGTGGGACTATTGGATCAACGTGCACATTCCGGCCCTGCGAAAGTGGTGCTATCCTCTCATCGAAGGACGCCAACTGGAATCTCGTCCGCGGCGCTCCGTGCAACTCGCGGGACAACCCGAGACGAATGCCGCGGAAGCGGCGAGTTCGGCTTCCACAGCGGCGTCCTGACACACAACGTGGCCATCCTTCTGACCGGATCCACCGGCTATATTGGCGCACATATCGCGTCGAACCTGCTTGCGGGCCATTCCGAGCCGCTGAACCTGCTGGTCCGCGCGCGCAGCGAGCAAGAAGCGCAGGAACGTCTCTGGCGCTCGCTGCAACTGCATCTGGAATTCGCGCTTTTCGAAGAATATTTGAATTCACGCGTCAATATATTCCGCGGCGATCTGACGGATGCGCACTTCGGCCTTGCTGACGACGATTACACGCGCCTGGTCCACACCACCGATTCGATCATTCATTGCGCTGCATCGCTGAATCGCAAGTCCGAGAAAAGCTGCCTCAACGTGAATCTGCGCGGGACGCTGGAAGTGATTCAACTCGCGACGCGCGCTCGCGACCACCATGGGCTTCGTAGGTTCAGCCACGTGAGCACGGTGGCCGTCGCAGGGCAGCGTTTGGACGAAGTGGTCCAGGAAGACACCGCAATCGATTGGAACCGCTCGGACTACGATCCCTACGCGCGCACGAAAAAATTCTGCGAACACATGGTCCGGCAGTTGCTACCCGACGTCCAGCGCACGATTTTCCGGCCAAGCATCGTGCTGGGAGATAGCCGCCGTCCGGAGACGAACCAATTCGACATGGTTCGCGCGTTCGTCTTCTTGGCCGGGCTTCCGGCTCTTCCCTTCCGGCCTACAGCGCGCATCGATATCGTGCCGGTGGACTTCGTCGCCGATGCGGTTGCGACGCTGCATCAGAAAGAACGGCCTGCGCACGAAATCTATCATTTATCCTCGGGTACGGATTCCGAGACATTCGTGGAATTGACGGATGCGCTTTCCAAAGCACAGGGAAAACGCGGTCCTGTCTTCGCGCCGAGCCTCGAAGGTCCGTCGTCCAAAATGGTGAACGCGCTCGCGGGCCGCGCAGGAAAAATCGGCGGACTGGCCACACTAATGAAAGTATTTCTTCCCTACCTGGTGTGGAACACAGTGTTTGACAATAGCCGCGTGGTTGAAGAAATGGGCCGCCGTCCCGCGCCGTTTTCGCAATATTGTTTTCCCCTGCTGAAATTCAGCCGCGAAAATAATTTTCTGTATAAGTACCGCAACTGGCCGCCGGAGACTTCCGCACATAACGCGTCACCTGAGGCCAGCGCCGCGCGGGATTCCGGCCGATGACCGACCTTTTTCTCGAGGGCTGGGTCAGCGGCCTGATTGAATTAAACAAGCTCGAATGGATGCTGGGTGCCGGCGAATCGTGGAAGCCCGGCACGAAGCTAAAACTGCTGTTTGCAACCTACAATGGTACGCGTAACACGGGTTCTGATGTGCGCGTGGAAGAAATCCTGCGGCAGGTGCGGCGCATCCTGGGCCCGGAAAACGTCGCTCTTAGCGTGATGTCGCAGAGTTTCGATCTTACGCGCGGTTATTTTGGCGACGCGAAACAAGTGTACCTTCCCGACGTCTTTCCTCCATTTCTGCATTCTGAGGTGAGAAAAAATGACGGCGTGGTGGCGTGCGAAGGTTCCATGTTCAAGAGTAAATTCGCCAATGCGCTGACCACAATGATGATCGGGGCCCTGGGTATCGCCGCAGCACAAAACAAGCTTAGCGTCGCATTTGGCGCCGAAGCGGGCGAAATGGATCCGCTGCTGCAGAAGATGTGCGGGCGATATTGCCGCGATTCACTGGTGATCACCCGCAATATCGAGTCGCAAGACGTTCTCGGTAAGCTCGGGGTTCCTACGGAACTGGGAACTGATACAGCGTGGACCTTCGAACCACTCGGCCCGGAATACGGACGCAAAACGCTGCTTGATGCGGGATGGGACGGGAAATTGCCGGTGCTTGCGATATGTCCCATTAATCCATTCTGGTGGCCGGTGAAAGCATCGCTCGCAAAATGGATGGCGCATTCGTTTACTGGAGCTTACAAGGATAGCTATTACCGCACGATTTATTTCCATCGTTCGGGACGCGAAGTGGATGCCGCGTATGAGAAATACTTGACGGCTATGGCAAACGGCGTTGCGCGCTACAAACAATCACGCTCAGTTTTCCCCATTTTGATCGCCATGGAAATGCTCGACCGCGATGCATGCGAGCGTGTGGCGCAGAAACTCGGCGGCGCTCCCGTTTTCGCATCGGACCGATATAACATGTACGAACTCGTGAGTATCTTGCGAAGCTGCGACCGGATGCTTTCTTCGCGTTACCATGCCATCGTGACGTCGATGCCGGCGGGCGTCCCCTCGGCGGGAGTGACGATGGACGAGCGCATACGCAATCTAATGCGCGAACGCGGGCATGAGAATCTGTTGTCGCGCGTGGACGACCCTGATCTGGAGGATAGAATCGTTGCGTCGCTCAATGTCCTTGATTCCCAAACTAAAGAAATTCAAGACGCCATTGGGCGGACCGTCGCTCGTAATCTGCAATTGATGGCGCGCATGGGCGTCTATTTCGAGGAGCAGGTCGCGCGACGATATCCCGAGTTCCCTGTCCGCCGCGGCGTGCTCGCGTGGCAGGATTACCTCCCGCCGCTCAGTGACGGCCTGTGCAGATTGCTCGAAAAGCACAGCGGTGTGCCGGCATGTTGAAGGCTGCGTAGCATGACCTTTCTAGAAAACATTTTCGAAAGACTTCAACAAGCCGGCCCTGCGCCGGTCTTGCGCGAAATACGACACGGCAAAATGAATTCCGTATCGGGAGACGAGTTGCTGGGTATGGTGCAGGAGGCCAGGAACTTCCTGATCTCACGCGGCATGAAAAGAGGAGATCGCTGCGCTCTGCTTGCCTCGAACAGCATTCGCTGGGTGGCGCTGGATCTCGCCATGATGGCCGAAGAGATCATCGTTGTGCCGTTGTATTCGCGCCAAGCCCCTGCGGAGCTGGTCGCCATGATGAAAGATTCATCGCCCGTGCGAATCTGCTGCTCCACTGCTGCGCGTTCCGCAGAAATCAAGAATCACTGGGCGGCAGCGCCTCACATAACGCTGCTCGATAGCATCTTCGCCGGCGAGACTCAGAAGCCCACGCCGCCCAAACATCACGCGGATTCAGATATCCTGACGATCATCTACACCTCCGGAACGTCGGGCGAGCCAAAGGGCGTTGTGTTAAATGCAGGAAACGTAGCCCACATGTTGGGGTGTACAAACGCGCGCCTCGATCAGCTCATGGGCCAGCACGCTGCCGCCAAGGCGCCGGACGAAATCTTCCATTACTTGCCATTCTGTTTTGCGGCCTCTTGGATCCTGCTGCTCACCGCTCTATCGCGGAGCAGCGTGATGACGCTTTCGACGGACGTCTCGAAACTGAGCGATGATTTAAAATTGTGCACGCCGGATTATTTTCTGAACGTTCCCACGCTTCTTGAGCGAGTGCGCGGCAAAATCACCGAGACGATTCAGAAGCGCGGAGGTTTTGCGGCCCTTGTTTTCGCGCGCGCGCAGCAGGCATATCTGCGTCAACGGAATAGCGATTCGCGTTTGTTCGACCGGCCGTGGTTAGGGCTCGCAAAACGGATAATGTTTCCGGAGATTCGCAAGAGCATCGGGACAAGATTGAAGGCGTTGATTTGCGGTTCCGCCCCGCTCTCAATCGAAACACAACTTTTTTTTATGATGCTCGGAATACCTGTGCTGCAGGCATACGGACTCACGGAAACGACGGCGATCTGCACGCTGGACGATCCGCTACACGCCGTACCAGGGCGCGTGGGGCCGGCAGTTCCCGGAGTCGAAATGAGGCTGACCGAAAGTGGAGAGATTTTGGTTCGCGGTCCGAATGTATTTCCAGGCTATTGGCAGCGCCCGGAGGCCACAGCAAAGGCCATCCAGGACGGCTGGTTTCACACAGGCGATCAAGGTGATGTCGACGCAACAGGAAACTGGCGCATCACGGGACGCTTAAAAAATCTCATCATCCTAAATTCGGGGCACAACGTTGCGCCCGAACCGCTAGAAGAAGAGCTGGCGCGTCATGTACAGGAGGCTCAACGGATCATCCTGGTTGGGAATCAGCGAAGCTTTTTGGCAGCGTTGGTGACTGCCACTTCTTCGAATGGCTTAACGGATGCGGACGTGCAGTTCGCAATCGAACACGTAAACGGCGATCTGCCGCACTACAAGCAGATTCGAGCGTTTGTCATTCTTCCAGAGCCGCTCAGTGCGGAAAACGGGTTGTTGACGACAAATGGCAAGCTCAAGCGCGACGCAATCGCAACGCGCTTCTCGGCTGAGATCGAGCAGCTCTATCAGAAGAAACCTGCATGAAGACATTTCAAGGCAAGACACTTTCGTGGCGGATTGCCGATGGCGTGATTGAGCTGACGCTCGATCACGCTCCGTGCAACGAAATCGGCTTGGCCATGCTGGCTGATCTCGAACAATTCGTCGCCGCCCTGGGCACATTAAAAGACGAGGCGCACGCGCTGATCATTTTCAGCGCTCGGAGCGAAGGCTTTTGCGCGGGCGGTGACCTGCGCGAACTCTTTCGTCTTTCCCAAGAAGTTACCGGTGCAGAGCGGCTCAGCGGCCTGCGCAACTTTATCGAACGCATTCACCGCGTGATGAACGCCCTGGATGAAGCGCCATTCACTACGATTGCCGCGGTCAACGGACTCACGTTTGGCGGCGGCTTCGAACTTGCGCTTACGTGCGATCTGATCGTCGCGGATAAAATGGCGCGTTTCTGCTTTCCGGAGTTGCGCTTGGGGCTGATACCGGGGTTCGGCGGTATTCCGCGCCTCAAACGGGACTTGGGAAACGCGGTTGTTCGCGACCTAATTCTCACTGGCCGCAGCATTAACGCTGCCAAGGCGCAATCTGCCGGTATCGTCAGCCAAGTAGCGGCCGAAGGAGACTCGCTCCGTGTGGCACGTGAAACAGCCGCCCAATTGAAAAAGTTTGACCAAAACACGGCTTTGGCCGCCAAGCGTTTTATCAAACAGATCCCGCACGAAGAGTTGCGACGCGAAATTGATATCTTTTGCGAGCTATTCATGCGGCCGGCCGTTGAAAAGGGACTGCGAAAGTTTGTGGAAAGCAAAGACGCGTTGCCCTATCTGCCGTAGCTTTTAGGACGGAACGCAGCGGCGGAATTGCGGCTCTATTTGTGGCAACATAGAAGCTATGAGCTCCTTACAGAGCACGACCGAAGAAGTACTACGGCTCGCAGCTGAACACTTCAAGGTGCCGCGAGAGCAACTTGCTCCCGACGATGATTTCTTCAAGAAACTCGGCATCAACAGCCTGCAGGCCCTCGATTTGCTCACGCGAATCGAGCACCACTTCAAAATCGAGCTTCCTGACTACGAGCTTCAGGGCGTCAGCGATTTCCGCACGCTCGCCGAGCGCATTCAGTTGCGCCTCTGATGCTTAACCTCCGCGAATATCGGTCATTGGGCGAAGCTTTGCGCGCGGCGTTGGAGCGCTGGCCCAATGAGGTTTGCCTGATCGAAGCGGACCGCGAACGCGAGAACGCGCGATTTACCTATCGTCAATTCCAGGAAGCTGCGCTGCCGCTCGCGAGCGCGTTGCAGGGTGCGGGGCTTCAGAGCGGCACGCGTGCTGCGATTATCATGACCAATCAGTCGAAATGGCTGATTTCCGCCTATGCAATTTTCTTCTGCGGTGGCGTACTTGTCCCGCTCGATTACAAGCTCACCGCTGCGGAAGAACTCCAACTGCTAGCGCATTCGAAAGCTGAGTTTCTAGTCGTCGAATACCATCTCTGGCGCGCGATCATGCAGACGGAGCGGTTTAAGGATTTGGCTACTCGTGTTGTGCTCGTGACAGAAGCTCCCGGCGGCGCTGATCTTGGCGGCGCAAACCGCTGGGAGGAATTCATCGCGGCTCGCGAACCAGTCTTTACGCCACGAAGCCGCCAAGACCCGGCCTGCATCGTCTATTCGTCGGGCACCGGAGGGAGGCCCAAGGGCTGCCTCTTAACGCACGAAAATTATCTTGAACAGTGCATAGCGCTGACTGCGTTGTACCCTTTTTCGCCGGGCGTGCGTTATTTGAGCATCTTGCCGACGAATCACGCGATTGATTTCATGATTGGGTTTATCGGCCCATTCACTTGCGGCGCGGCCGTGGTGCATTTGCGCACACTGCGCCCGGAATATATTCGCGAGGCTTTTACACGCTACAAAATTACTTACATGACTCTCGTGCCGATGATCTTGAAGAATCTGGAACGCGGGCTGCGGCAGCGATTCGCCGATTTGCCAAAGGTTCGGCGTGGGGTTCTGAATGCTCTCATTGCGACAAACCGCGCGCTCACGCGCCGGCGGCCAAATCTAAGATTGAGCCGAGCTCTGCTTCGCCAGGTGCACGGCGCTTTTGGCGGCGAATTGCGTGCGTTCTTTGTTGGCGGAGCTTTCACCGAGCCATCAACGCTTCAGTTTTTTTACGATCTGGGAATCCCGGTAGGAAACGGATATGGCTGCACGGAGGCCGGCACAGTCATCACGGTGAACGATTTCAAACCGTTTCGCGCTGATACCGTCGGAAGGCCGCTTCCAGGAATGGGAGTTAAGATTCTAAGCCCAGACGCCGAAGGAATCGGCGAAGTGGCCGCGCGCGGCAAAACGATCATGTCGGAATACATTGATGACCCTGAAATGACGGCGCAAACGATCGTGGATGGCTGGCTGATGACCGGCGATTTGGGCCGCATCGACGCCACGGGTCACTTGCAGCTTTTCGGCCGCAAGAAAAACATGATCGTCACCGAAGAGGGCAAGAACATTTATCCCGAGGATATTGAGACCGCCTTCGAGGGCCTTGCGGTCAAGGAGTTTTGCGTGTTCGCGGCAAATTACCTGTGGCCGGCGCGTACGCTGTCGGGGGAGCAATTGGTTATCGTGCTTCATCCCGAAGCTGGGCAAGCAATCAGCGAGGATTTGGTTAGGAACCTTGCCGGGCGCAATCGCCGGCTGCTGAATTACAAACGCATCAGCGGCTACCTCGGATGGGAGCGAGATTTTCCGTTGACGGCATCTCTTAAAATTAAGCGCGGCGAGTTGGCGGAGCAGATCCGGACAAATTTCGACCGGTCTGCCGTGGTGTCTCTGTGAGAGCGGTGCATCGCCGCGTTATGGAGCCGGCCTGGTGATCCAACCACACTTTCTCGCGATCGTGAATCCGGCAGCGGGCGGCGGGCGATGCGGCAGATTTGAACGCGCTACTTTAGGCCGGGTTCGGCGCGCTGGGATTGAGATCGAGGTCGTTGAAACTTCACGCCGCGGGGACGCTACCGACATCGCTCGCAAGGGCTATAACAAAGGGTTCCGTAAATTCTTAGCTGTGGGCGGAGACGGAACTTCCTTCGAAATCTTAAATGGGCTTTTCCCTGAAGCACTGTCTTCCACCGCAAGAGTTGCTCTCGGTTTTTTGCCCCTGGGAACAGGAAACTCGTTCCTCCGGGATTTCACCTCGCAAGGTGTCGAATATACGATTGCAGCCTTGAAGTCCGGAAAACGCCGCCCATGCGACGTGATTCGCCTTCGGCACTCTCAGGGCGAACTCTATTTTATAAATTTACTTAGCCTGGGGTTTCCGACCGAGGTCGGGGAGACGGCTAACCGCCGATTCAAGCGTTGGGGTCAGCTCGGGTATATTTTCGCGGTTTTCACACGCTTGTTGGCACTGAAGCATTCCTCATTTCCCCACCGTCTGGATAATTCGAGCGAATGGAATAGTAATCGCGCGCTGTTCCTCTCGTTTAGCAACAGCAAGTTCACCGGCGGTAAAATGATGATCGCGCCACAAGCGGACTCCACAGATGGCTCGATCGAGTACGTTCGATGGGGACCGGTCGGCCGGCTCGGCTTGCTCAAGGCGCTTCCCACGCTCTTTAGCGGAACTCACATCCAGCATCCGCTCGCTTTTCGTGCCGGCGCGAAGAAAATTGAATTTCGCTTAGATGGGCCGGTCAACGTGATGATCGATGGTGAGATTCTGCGCCTCGAATGCCGCTCCATCGAAATTCTGCCCGGCGCATTCGACGCGATCGTATGAGAAAGATCTACCTCACCCTTCGCGCGCTTCTTTTGTGGGCCGTCAGCGGGATTCATTTTGCACTGGTCTGCACATTCCTTCTTTTTCTCGCGGTTTTCATAGATCCGCGAAAGAACGACTTGCCGCAGCGCGTTTTCTTCCGCAATATTCTGCGTCTCATCGGAGTGCGATTTGAAGTCCATCGCTCGCTGGGTTTTGATCCCCAGCGGACGAGCATCTTTATTTGTAATCACGTCAACATTTTTGATCCTTTCGTGGTTTACTCTGCCATTCCACAATTCTTTCGCGGCTTCGAACTCGAATCTCATTTCAAGATTCCCATCTATGGCTGGTTGATGGGCCGGTTCGGAAATATTCCCGTTCCAGATGCGCCCAGCCGGCAAAGCCTGGAAACCATGACGAGCCGTGCCAAGAAAGCGCTGGATTCAGGAGTCAGCTTGATCGCCTTCCCCGAAGGGGCGCGGACGCGCGACGGCCACGTGCACCTTTTCAAGAAAGGGATTTTCAATCTTGCGCACAAATTTGGAATTCCCATTGTGCCGGTAAGCATCGCCGGCTCGTACCAATTTTTTCGAACCGGCAATTGGATGCTGTATCCGGGGAAGATCACGGTTTACGTGCACGATACGATTGAAACGGCAAACGTCGAGCGAACCGAACTCGATGATCTACGGCGGCGGGTTCAGGAGATCGTGTCGATGCCGGCGGAAAAATCGTTACAAGAGAACCCGCCTGAAGGCTAAGTGGCGTTGATGTCGGGAAGTGTCCGGCCGGCGCGCAGTTCTTGCCAAGTGTAAGCCACGCGGTGGATAACCGTGATGGTCGAGATTGTCGCGATCACCCACAGCACTTGCGCCATGCGATTGAATACACCTCCGATGATCAGCAGGACGAGCCGCTCCGGCCGTTCCATAAAGCCGACTTTGCACAGAGGGATGAGCGATTCCGCGCGCGCCCTTGAATAACTCACCATAAACGAGCTGGCCATCGCTACGGCGGCGAGTGCCATGTAAAACGATCTGCCAATCAGCGTGTAGTAAACGACCAGGCCCATGTAAAGAGCGAGATCGGAGTAGCGGTCGAGCGTTGAATCCAGGAAGGCGCCGAAGGCGGTGACACGTCCCACGCGGCGCGCCACTTGTCCGTCGGCCATGTCGAGAAACCCAGCAAGAAAAAGTACGGCTGCAGCTTGGCGGAATCGCCCCATGGCGAAAAGCACAGCAGCCCACGAATTCACGGCCAGCCCTAAAAACGTAAACATATTGGGCGTGATGCCGGTCGCGGCCAGCCCGCTTACCACATGGCGTAATAGCCATCCGCCGCCTTCGCCGATCCAATATGTGATCGGACGCTTCCGCCCTGCCCGCTCGGTTGCCATCGTTTGAAAATAATACACTGGAACCGCGCATACGGATACGACCGCTCCGAGTCACGGCTTGTGTCTGAATTGAAGGAGGGCGAAAATTAGCGCGGCTGTAAGCGCATTGCCGGGACATTCGTGGAATAGCGTAATTTAGGTTCCGTGAACTTTTGCACTTCTTCCGGAGTGAATCCCGGGGCAACCTCGCGGAGAACCAAGCCTTCCGGGGTCACGTCAATCACCGCAAGGTCGGTAATAATCGTATCCACACAGTCAATGGCCGTGAGCGGGTAGCTGCAGGTCTTTACAATTTTAGGCGAGCCGTCTTTTGCAGTGTGTTCCATGGTCACGATGAGTTTTTGCGCGCCGACTGAAATGTCCATCGCGCCACCGATTCCGCCGGCGCCCTTCGCGCCCGGGATGCGCCAATTCGCGAGGTCTCCATGTTCCGAAACCTGAAGGCCGCCGAGTATACAGATATCGAGATGGCCTCCGCGGGTCATCACGTGAGCATCATCCTGTGAAAAATACGACCCGCCGGGAAGTAGCGTGACGGGAACCTTCATCGCGTCGACTAGATCGAAATCTTCTTCGCCGGGCTTCGCGCGCGGTCCCATTCCAAGGATTCCATTTTCGCTGTGAAAATAGACAGTCACTTGCGAAGGAACGTAAGCCGCGATCAGATTCGGAATGCCCCAGCCTAAATTCACGTACGCGCCATCCGGCAACTCCAGGGCAGCTCGTTCGGCAATCTGTTCTCGTGTGAGCCGTGCTTTAGGCATATCGCTTCCCCTCGGCCTGAACGATACGATCGACAAATATGGAAGGCGTAATGATGGCTTCGGGATCGAGCTTTCCCGTACCGACGATCTCCTCCACCTCGGCAATCGTAAATTTTGCCGCCGTGGCCATAATCGGATTGAAATTCCGCGCCGCCTTGTGATAAATCAAGTTTCCCATGTGGTCCGCGCGGTACGCCCGAATGAATGCATAATCCGCGCCCAGCGCCTGCTCCAGGATGTAGCGCTTCCCTCGAATCACGCGTTCCTCTTTACCGCTCGCAATCTCGGTTCCCACACCAACGGGCGAGAAAAATGCGGGAATGCCCGCGCCAAACGCGCGCATGCGCTCGCACAGAATTCCTTGCGGCACGAGTTCCAGCTCGATTTCTCCGGCGTCAAATTGTTCCTGAAAATATTTTGCGCCAGGCCCGGGAAACGCCGCCACGACTCTGCGAATCTGCCTGTTCTTAAACAGGAGCCCCAGTTCCCCTTCGCCGGTGCCGCAATTATTGCTGATCACGCTCAGATTTCGCGCGCCCTGCCGCGCAAGAGCTTGGATCAGGTTGTTGGGAAAGCCGGCTCCGCCGAAACCACCGAACATAATCGTTGCGCCATCGGGGATGTCCGCTACTGCAGCATCTATTGTGGGATAAACTTTCTCTTTTGAAGTCATCTTGGCGGCGTCTGAGTCTTAATCATGGAGGGCCTGGATTCTGTGTCCTGCGATAATACGGCAACTTGCACATTTTTTGAAATGCTCGGGCGGCGCCCGGCAGCCTATGGGCGCCTGCCCCGGTATTTCCGTTCTAAGCCGTGAAATCCATCTCGCGATGTTCGAAACCTCACGGAGTTTGGTGCCCGGGGTGGGGGTCGAACCCACACGTCCCGTAAAGGACAGGGGATTTTAAGTCCCCCGCGTATGCCATTCCGCCACCCGGGCTTTGCCGCTGTAAACCTATACTATCAAAAGTCTTACTGCAACATTGGGGCTCTCGGTCGGTTCCCGAGTCCCGAGGCTCGCCCAGGTCATTGCCCCCTGGAAGCAAAGGCCACGCAAGGAGTGCCAGACAAGAACCGGCGGCCCCAGCAACCCAATATCGCGCGTTGGGGACTATCGTCAGAAAATAGCTTTCTCACGGACTCTTGCGAGGAATTTGAGATCCGTCGTCACGGGGACATCGCCGGCCGTTGTCACGATCGCGGGACGCGACTTTTTGATGAAAGCGTGGAAGAGTTCCAATAAGGTTTCCGCGGCTGATGCCTCCGGCTGAAATGCTTCGGGACTTAAAGCAATACCCAGATTGGCGAATCCCGACGAAGGAACCATCTCCCATGCGCTGAATGCTGACGCGGCCAGTGCCGGACATATGACGCAATCCCAATTCTGCTGAAAGATAACCTGCTTGTTTTGGGCGAAGGAATGGCTGTCCATGATCTGCAGAACCGGAAGTGCCTCATAAAACCGCACGATGTTAATTGCCGGCGCAAGCAATGATGCCCAGGCCTCGCGATATTCGGCCGATAGCACTGGCAGAATATCTTCCTGGATGAAGATCACACTCGCGCCCGCTTCCACAAATTTGGAAGCAATCTGCGTGATAGTTGCGGCCGCCAGCTCCAACACTGCATCGGTAAAATCCTCGCGTCGTGCTGCATTCCCTTGCCGCAGTCCAGTAATTCGCGCTGCCAGCGTGAACGGACCCGCTACTCCTGCCATCAGGAGAGGTTCATCGCGCAGCAGTGACTTGAGCCGGCGAATTGCTTCGACCGCAACGGTGACGCGAGTGCTTTTCGCTGCGTCTTCCGGCGACCGAAGGCCTTCCGGAACTTCGCCTTTCTCTGCGTGGTGCGGCCATTGAATCGCGGGCGGCTGGTCGCCGGTCTTCCATTGCAGAACGGCGCCGAGCGCTTCCGCTTCGAGATAAGGATCGAAGTAGCAAGCGACCCCGTCCGAGCGCAGGTGGCTGCGGATTTGTCGCAGCGAATTGGAGATTTTTGTGGGGTTCCCGAGAAATTCGCGCAATGGAAGATTTTCCACTTTGGCGCCGAGCGAAAACACGATGGGCAAGAATAGCGGCCGCGTCTGCGGAATTCCTTGCAGCAACCCTTTAAGCATCTGACGCGGAGTGGAATTCTCCGTCATCGCTTAAGGCCGGAAGCAAGGCCCGGTGGACTTCGCGTCCGGCCAAGTGCCGTAATACTGCAAGATTTCTTTGGGGGGACTCAATTTGCTCCATTGCTTCTGGAATTCATCGAATGGCTTACCGCGCGCCAGGCGGGCGCGCCGTTCTTCGTCCCTAAGTTGCTTGGTTTTTTCCGCATCCAGTTTGCGGCGCACAGGATCGTATGCAATGCGATAGACATTTTGCGCCGTCCCATCCGAGATGATCTTCTTCTTCACGTCTTCCAGAATCTCCAGGGGATCGCGCTCGAGCGGATCTCCGTAGCCCGGGCCGCCGCCGCTGAAACCGAATAGCAGATCACCTTCCTCATACACCTTGGGAGTGCGCGCAATTAACTCCATAGTCCAATTGCCTTCGATGGTGTGCCCCTCCAGGATCGTGCGGGAGTCCATGGTGAGGTTCGGATTGGCTTCCGCCATCTGCTTCAGCAAATCCGCCTTGCGTATGCTGATCCCAGGAATGGGCGAAGAAGCGTATCCGCCGAAAAGCGGCTGGCCTAGCGGGACCTTACTGCCGTTTCCCATGCACAGCGAAACCAGGTTGGGAACTTTGTGAATCATCCATTGCTGCACACCGCCGGAACCGCCGCGATGAAGCCCCGGGCCGCTCGAATCTTTCCAATGCTGCGATAGCGTCACCGTAACGGGCAATTCGCTTTCCACCTGCTCGGAATCCGGCGCTCGGCCAAACGCGCACCACGCAAAGCCGTAAGCGTCCATGCCGTCTTCAGCGGAGCGCCCTCCTTGCCCTTGCGTGTTCAACGAAAACGAAAGTACATCCGAAACAGCGAGGTTCCACTGCGAGTGCCCCGCGCAAATTTGCGCTGTGTGCTGGCTACCGGGCGCCGCAGCCACTTGTCTCCAGAGTCCGGCGCTCGAAAATACCATCTTCGCGAAACTATTGTGCGTCGCGTTGCGCGCCTGCATTCCGATATACACGCAGCAACTCGTGGCCGCCATTTTGTCCGGGTTGAGGATGATTCCTTCCGGAAAAAGAAAATCGATGGGCGCGAACGTGGAGCTGGATATCGGCAGGTCGTGGAAAATATATTCGTACATGAAATTGGCGATGTGGCCGACGACCGCTTGCGGATGCACGTTGTAGGAAGAGGGGTTTTCCGGCGAAGTGCCTTCAAAATCGAAGACAAGTCCGCCGTCTTTCTTCGTGAGCGTCAAATAGCAGGCGCGGACCAGGGCCGGCGTCCAGCCAATCGCATCATTAAACACCACGGCTCGGAATTTGCCGTCGGGAAGAGCTTTGATTTTCTTTCTGGCTCCCGCCTCGGCTGTTTCACTCATCTTGCGCATCAAGCCGACGACATAGTCCGGCCCGCGTTTTTCGGCAAGCTCCAGCACGCGGACTCGTACGCGGTCGGCAGTGGTACAACGCGCGCGCAAATCGGAAATGAACATGGCCGGCGCCCGCAAACCGTACACCGTGTAAAATTCCAGAAAATCATTGCGAATCTCGAAGTTCTCCCCGATTTTAATGGGAGGAAGATTCAACCCTTCCTCGAATCGCGATTTTGCGCTGACCGGCATGCCGCCGGGTTCAATGGCACCAGTTTCCGTGGTGTGCAGCGCAGCAGTCCCCCATCCCAGAAGCTGCCCTTTATAAAAAATGGGCATGAGCGCCACTTGATCTGGATTGTGAATGCCGCCGTAGAGAGCGTCGTTGGTGTACCAGATATCCCCGTCGCGGATTCCCGGATTTTGTTCGTAATATTTCAAAATAAATTTAATGACAATAGGCTGAATGATGGCGTGCAGGTATGTGCCGCAGGATGCGTTTATCAGATCCCCGCCGGCAGTAAACAGCGCCACCATGGAATCGCCCGAGACGCCGAAATAGCTTCGCGACGCTCGCACGAACACTTCCATGGCCTCATCGAGAATGTCGTTAGTCACCTGCACGCCAATTTCGTAATCGCCCTGAGCGATTTTCGCCGCGCACTGTTTTTCATAAGGCGTGGCTGGGGCTGGTTTGAGCCATGCCAGTTTTTCGGCAAGAGTTGGAATAGGCATCTGTCTCCTCGATTTCTCGGCGACCTAGCTTTCCAGTATGCCGAGGCCTCGCTCATCAATCGAAAAACGCATCGCCGGCGGAACAACGAGCGTGGTGTATTCGCTCTCGACGATTGCAGGTCCTTCCACCACGTTTCCGGGACGCAGCAATTCGTAAGTAAAAATTGGCGTTGTACGAAAATCTTTCTCCGTCGTCCAGTACACTGGTCGCTCGGCTTTCCGCGCAGCCGCCGGGCTGTGCCCTTCCAGCGTCATTTTCGGCATTTCAACCTTCTTCGTCGGGACGATCGCCTTCAGGATGAAACTCTCGATGAAGATTCCACCTTCCGGGTTCACCACAAACGGGCTGAAGGCTTTGCTGAATTCCTTGTTAAACGCATCGCAGATGGCGCGAACGTCTTCTACCGAGTGAATCGCCAAGAGCGGGGAGAGCGCTCTTTTTACGTGAAACTGTCCGCCATAGAGCATGTCCAGCTCGAGAACGAACGACGCATCGTTCAGATTCAAGCCGTCGCCGGTCAAATCCCGCCGTGCCTGCTCGATAAGGTTCTCCACCGTCACGTTGAAGACTGAGAATTCGTTGGATAGCTTTTGGGTACCGGGCTCCATGAGCGTGAGCTTTTTAGACACTTCGTAAACGTGCATGATATCCATGGTCGAAGACCCGAACGCGCAGAACACGGGAGAAAACGCGAAGGTCACGGCTTTCGGAATATCGGCCTTATATCCTTCCGCATGCGTGGGGCCCGCACCGCCGCCGACGAAAAGAATGAATTCCTCAGGGCTGTAGCCGCGGAGATGAACTTCCTTCATGATCGCGGAAGCCATGTTGCCGTTGACGATTTTTCGTATGATCACAGCGCCTTCTTCCACGCTGATTCCGAGCGGCTTGGCGATCTTGTCGCGCACCGCCTGAATCGCGCGATTCTTGTCCAGTCGCATCTTCCCGCCGAAATAGTATTCCGGGTTGAGGTAGCCGAGGACCACATCCGCGTCTGTCACCGTAGGCTCGCTTCCGCCAAGATTGAAACAAGCTGGGCCGGGAATCGAGCCGGCGCTCCGAGGACCCACCTGTAGGCGGTTCTCAAGCAGCTTGTTGACCGACGCGATCGAACCTCCCCCGGCGCCGATGGAAAGCGTCTTGATCATGGTGATGCCGACCATCCAGCGGTCAATGATGGGCCTGAAGTCGTAACTGCGCACGCTGTCTTTCACCACCAGGCCCACGTCGAAGCTGGTACCGCCCATGTCCGTCATCACCACATTTTGATATCCCAGAGTTTTTGCCACATGATGCGCGCCCATTAGCCCGGATACTGGTCCGCTGTTGAACGTGCGGCTGGCAGCGGTGCGAAAGACTTCGGCGATTCCACCGGAACTCTGAATCATGAGGAGCGGTTTGGAGTAGCCTTTCTCGCGCAGCTTGTCCCACATGGCGGAAAGTTCGATTTGCATGGACCGCTGCAGGTAGGCATCGAGAATTGCGGCCATGGTTCGCTCGTACTCACCGAGCTTTCCAACCACTTGTCCGGCGAGGACCACCGGCAGATAGCCAATGTGAAATTCTTTGTACTCGTCGCGAATAATTTCCTTCACCCGTCGCTCGTTCACCGGATTCAGAAAACCCCAAAGCAACGAGACCACAAATCCGCGCGCACCACGGCTGGTGAGATAGCGAACTTTTTCACGCAGGTCGTTTTCATCAAGCGGCCGGATCACTCTGCCGCGCGAGTCCACGCGCTCTTTTACGCCGACGATCATGTCCCGCGGTATCAGCGGTTCCGGCTTGTTCTGAACGGCAAGATTCCTGCGCTCGGAAACACGCGTGCCGTCGATCCACTGTGCGCCCCGGCCGATCAACACTACGTCTTCATGGCCTTCGGTCGTGATCAACCCCAAACGCGGGCCTTTCTTTTCAATCAGGCGGTTTAGCGCGATGGTTGTCGAGTAGCGGATCATTTCGATGCCCGGCAGCAGATCTTCAATCTTCATGCCCAGCGCTGCCGCACCGTCTTCAATCACGCGCGTAAAGCAGACGGAAAGATCGTACGGGGTCGTCGGAGACTTTTTGATCAGAGCCTTCCCGTTATAGTTGAGGACCAGATCGGTGAAGGTCCCGCCGACATCGATATCGATAGAATTCATTCGGCGGCCTCCAGGCGCTGTTCGCGAATCACGAACTCTCCCTTTTGCAGTCTTTCTTTCAACCGGTCCACATCAATTTCTATATCGTGCGTGATGGGATGCCCGGGAGGCAGGTATTCCGTCTCCACTTGCGTACCGCAGCCCGGACAATAAAATTCGACGATGCGGACCCAAAGCGGGTCGGGAGAAAAATTGAATGCTCCGGAAACCAGCGGCGGATGAATTTCCCGTGGATCGCGATCGTGAACCAAACAGCCCTTTTTGTAATTCTCTCGGGCCGGGCCGATTACGCGATTGCAACGGTTACACATCCACTGTTCGCTATCGAGATCCAAATCGAGGTACTCAGTGATGCGTAGACGATTTTTTTGCTGTGTGGCCATTGAGCTTTCCTCTTTCGGCGCGGCCGACTAAACCTTTGGGGAAACGCGGCTGAGCGAGCCGTTTCCGAAACGGTCCATTATCATTTCCCATCCCTCGGGAATAAAATAGGTGCTGTTCACGTCTTCGAGCACTGCACACCCACTGACTCGGTTGCCGGGCCGCAATGCTTCCCAATTGTAAATTTGCGCTTCGCCTTTGCTGCTGCCCCACAAAACCTTGCGCGTCCCCTTGCGCGCGTGCGACGAATCGGGGCCTTGCAACGGGCGTTCGACCAGCCGCGGCTTGGGCATCCCTTTCTTCACCGATACGCGGATCAGCTCGAGCGAAATCGGGCCGTCTGGCGCGCCTCCAGGATTCCCGAGGGCCTTGGCGAGCGCCGCTTGCAGATCCTTCTCGCTGCGCAGAGACGATTCCGAGCAAGGCACCGAGATTGAGCTGTGGCCGTTTCGAGATACATCCATTTCGTAGGCGTAACTAATCCCATCAGGACGAATGCCTTCACCGAGAAGATCCTTCACGCCTTCCGCTTTCATTTCCTCGATCATCTGCCGAATTCGGATGAGGCCGACATCTGAAATCGCGACCCCTGCTAGCGAGCCTTCGTACAGATGAGAAATGTCGGAGACAGAAGAGCCGAAAGCGCTGAATACGGGTCCCAGAGAAAATAATTGCACGCGATTGAGCCCCGCTTTTTCCGCTACGCCGCACGCGAACAAGCTGCCGTTACCTCCGTAAGCGAAGAGAATCGATTTCGACCAATCCCGGTTCAGCCCTTTTTCGGTGCTGACGATCATGTTCGCGACAGATTCGAAGGCTCGGTCGAGGACGATCCGGCAGGCTTCCTCAATCGTCAAGTTCAGCGGCCGCGCCACTGATTCAGCAATCACCTTGCGAGCCAATTCCAGATCGATCGTTTTGGCTCCGCCAAGAAAATAATCCGGATTGATTAGTCCTGCTGCGACGAACGCGTCGGTGAGCGTCGGCTGATCCCCTCCGAGCCCGTAACACGCAGGCCCTGGAAATGAACCCATGCTCTCCGGACCCAACTGAACACTCGCCTTTTCGGCATTCGGGAGAGGTTTCACCACGCTGCCGCCGCCCAATGCGATCGAATGCAAATCAGGAAGCGAGATCGCTACGGGGATGCCGAAAAAATCGGATGGCCTGCGGTAGATCGGTTCGCCGTTGAGCAGCACGCTGATCTTCGCGGTGGTCCCGCCAATATCCATCGAGATCACGTCATTGAAACCGTAAGCCTTTGCCAGGTAGGCGCTGGCATGAATTCCCAGAATCGGTCCGGATTCGATCGTATCAATCGCCTTGGTCTTGGCGATTCCCGCCACGCCACCATTGATATGACTCACCAAAAAAGTGCCGGTGTACCCGGCACTTTGGCGAAGGTCATCCTCAGCCTTGAACAGCGTCGCCGCCAGCGCTCCATGCGTGTACGTATTGATCAGCGCGGAATACGTGCGCGTTTGGTCCTCCGCGGATTTGGAAATATCGCTCCCGGCTAAGACCGGCACAGAACCCAGGAAATGATCCGGATACTGTTGGTCGATGATTCGTTTGACGGCGATTTCCCGCCGGGGATCACGATGCGAACCTTCCAGGCTGACGCAGATGCGTCGCACGCCGCTTTCCAGAAGTTTGCGCGCGGCATTCATGATCTCGGGCTCGCCCGCAGAATCATTCACGCCGATTACATCCTGCTCGGATATCAGGCGATTTAAAACGCTGCTGCGGGGCTCTTGTCCATAAAGGTCTTTCTGGTGACCTTGGGAGACCAGCAAGCCGATGCGGGGGCCTCGCGATTCCGCCAGCACGTTGGAAGTGATCGTAGTGGACCAGCGAATCAACTCCACGTTTTCGAGGAATTCATTCGTGCCGGGGAAATCCAGTTTCGCGGCTCCTCGGGACAGGCAGTCAAACAGGCAAACGGTCAAGTCGTGCGGGGTGGTATCCACTTTCACGCAGAAGATTTCTTCACCGCTAGTGAAAATCCCGTCCGTTAGCGTTCCGCCGACGTCAATGTCCACTGTCCACACAGCAACCTCACCTGGCCTGGGGATTATTTCTTCTGGATTCGCAAAACTTGCGCACATGGTTTCGCTGCGTAAAGCTGATCGAGAGTTGCGGCACGTCGATTGAGAACCGCACACTGGTTTAGCGAGCCTTTGTCGGTGATTTCGCCGCCATCCAGTGAAGGCGGCTCCTGCACCACCATCGCTCTCGTGACGCGAGTGGAACTCCCTGTGGCATTCACAGCAAAGCTCTCGAGCAACTCTTGAAAACGCCGGTGCACGTTTGGATGTCCGAAAATCTCTGCTGCGGATGAGGAGCGCTCAAGCCCCAAGCAAAGAGCGCGACATTCATCGATATCTCCAAAGATCATCAGGCCCACTTCATCTCGATCGTGGCCGGTTACAACCACGTCGCGGACAAATGGGGCGAAGTGGCTCAGAATCCTGCCGCGAAGAGCACCCACGTTGACCCATGTCCCGCTCGAAAGCTTGAAATCCTCTGAAAGTCGCCCATCAAACTCGAAACCTTTGTTCACATCGGACGGATCCACGAAACGAAGCGCATCTCCGAAGCTGTAGAACCCTTCTTGATCAAATGTCTTTCGCGTGAGTTCCGGTTGGCGCCAGTAACCTGGTGTTACATTTGGTCCGCGAACTCTCACTTCGAGTTTCTTGCCACATGGCACAAGTTTGGCCTCAACACCGGGAATAGGAATACCGACGACGCCTGCCCGGTCGGTTTCCCAGGTGGCTTGGATGGCCATAGGGGAAGTCTCCGTGGCGCCGAGGCCGGAGACCATCACGATTCGCTCGCCACAAGTCTCAAGCGCCAGGGCTCGGTAAGCATCCCAGACCGGCTGCGATAAGCCTGCGCCCGCATAAAACAAGAGACCCAGGCGGCGGAAGAAATTTTCACGAAGCTTTGTTTCTCCGCGCAGGGCCGGCAGCAGATCCTCATAGCCTTTAGGAACGTTGAAGTAAACCGTCGGAGAGATCTCGCGCAGATTGCGAATGGTTTCTTCGATGAATCCGGGACCCGGCTTGCCGTCGTCAATATAAAAACTCCCACCATTGTAAAGGGCGATGCCCACGTTGTGGTTTCCGCCGAAGGTGTGATTCCAAGGAAGCCAGTCCACCAGCACAGGAGGCTCGTCCTGCAGAAAACAAAATACCTGCGCGATCATTTGCTGATTGCAGCAGATCATCCGGTGCGTGTTGATGACAGCTTTGGGCATTCCGGTCGAACCGGAAGTGAAAAGAAACTTAGCCACGCTATCAGGCTTTATCTGTTGGCGCGCGGCAGCTAAGCCGGCTGTCGGCGCAGTAGCCAGGAGGTTGGCAAACAGGGTTGCCTTTCTCCCCTTTGGGGCAGCGCTCGTAACCACGAGCTCGGTATCCCTGCTGACAACTGCCTCGATAGCGCTGCCATACCGCTCGCCGTTCGAGGCAAATACCAAACCCGGTGTGAGGATGCCCAGCGTATGCCGCAGCCGGCCGAAATCTTTGGAAACCAGCGAATAGGCGGGCGAAAGGTGCGCTGTAGGAACTCCTACGTGCTGTCCAGCCAACATGAGCACCAAATGCTCGAGATCGTTCTCGGAGAGAATTGCTACGGGTCGCTCGGCCGACAGGCCTCGGTCCAGCAAAGCTTGTCCGACACTTTCCACTGCCGCGAGCACTTGTGCATAGGTAAGCCTTCGCCATTCCCTGCTCACATCCCTCTGAGCGGCGCAAATTCTTTCCGGAAACGCCTTCGCCCAATGGACCAGGCGATCCGTAAGAACTTTCGGATACGGACCTAGCGCTTCATCTGGGCGCACCAGTAATGTTCCGTCGGCCAGCTTTTCAACGGACGCTCCGGAAGTCCGGAGCCGCACTTGGCGGACGCCCGCGCCCCCAATCCGGTGCTGCACGCGCGGGCTGTTCTTGGCGTGACTCGAGTTCATTGTTTCCATAATATCAGTAGGAATGGTTTTGCAGACCCCCGGTTATGGGCAGGCACAACTGTTATGCGGTACAAGATAAGTAGCACACAGAAAACCGTCACCGGCCGGGAAGCGTCCGGTCGCAAATCGCAGGCCGGACCCTCCCCCGCCGACAGGCGCTAGAAAGCGAACTTAGCCGCGAACTGGAATTGCCGCGGGTTCAGCATGGTCCTGGGGGCGCCGAATAGACCATTCGGTACCGGCGGGCTTGGCACCGGCGCCAGGTTCGGACAGGTGAATGTGGCTGGATCCGTGGGATTGAAGTCGGCAGCTTGGGCCTGAGTCTCTCTGGTGGCCTTGTCTCGGTAGTTCCTTGGGACCGCTGTGCCTCCGCATATCACTGCGGCGCCGTACACTGAAGTCACTTCGTCCACGTTCGGCCGATTGAGTAAGTCGAATGCGTCAACCATCAAGTCGAGTCTCAGACGTTCCCTAATCTGGAAGTAACGAGAGATGCGCAGATCCCATGAGTAGAGAGGATCGCCGTAGTAGGTGTTCCTACCCAGGTTTCCAACGCGGTCAGTGACGGGATTCGTATCGCCATTGGCATCGAACCCGACGAACATGGTAAAGGGGCGCCCAGTCTGCAACGTGACGATGCTGCTCATCGAGAAGTTGCGCAGGATGCTATGGATGGGCGTAGTTCCCGTAAAATTCGTTACGAACCGCTGACGCACGTCTTGGTTCGAATTCGCCCGTTCCAGCCCGCGATTGTAGAGGTCCTGCGGCGTGCTGACGAAGGTTGTAAACGTGCCATCGTCGAGCGTGTGTGAAAAAGTGTAGTTCGCGTTGAGGCTGAAATACTGTCCGGCCCTCTCGGTCACCTGGAGCGTCAGACCGTTGTAAACGGAATTTCCTGTATTGTCCGTGGAATACAGAAGACCGGCATTATCGTATGCCGCACCACCGCCTGCTACGCCTGCGGCACCGAAATAGGCCTTACCAGCGGGCCAGCCGGCAGGAGGCGCCGGAGTTGGCGCGCAATTTGGGATACCAGGATTAATGGTAGGGACTGTCGTGCCGGCCGGGGCACCAAATGGCGGGCAGACATTCAGGTTCGACGCACGGACTAGATGGTGCGCCGCAACCCAGAGATATCCAGCGCTGACGGTAAGTCCATGTCCGATTTCCCGGTCGATCTCAAGATTGGCCTGTTCCGAATAAGGGATTTTGCTGTCGTGCTGCACCATGCCCGCGCCCGCAGTGCACGATGGCGGGCAGGGCCCGGTAATGAATTGCGCCGGCACCTGGCCCGTGGTGACCAAAGTTGCCGCCGCGTTGGCGGGAAGTAGGAATGTGGGTGGACCGGCCAATGGCCCCGGCGTCAACTGGTTCAGAACCCACGTCGCTGTGTTTGCACCTTGCCGGATTCCCGGCAGCGTCTCCCCAGGAATTATTACCGGCCTTTGCGGCTGAGTGATGAACAAGAAAGACAGGTTGTAGCGATCATCGAATAGACCCGCGCCAGCTCGCACCACTGTCTTGTTGTTCGGAGACCAAGCCAAACCGAGGCGAGGCTGGACACCGTTATAGTGAGGATTGATCTGCTTCGACAATCCCGACTCGAAATCGTATCGGATACCATAATTAACCGTCAAACTGGGCCTGACCCGCCACTGATCCTGAGCGTAGAATCCATAATAAGCGTGATCGAGAGTTTCGGAAAAGTTCCCCGTTTCGGACGGGAGATACGCATTCTTCCAATTTGTCGGAATTGGCGGTGGAGTTGGAAGCTGACCGCTCGGAGGATTGGGCGCGCTTCCGACCGGAGCTCCCCAAAAGACGATCGGAACGCCGTTCAATGGATCGAGCGGATTGGGCCCCGGAACGGCAGGGAAACCTGTCGAAGTCGGACACTGTCCGTCGGCAGGATTCGACGGAATATCCGCGGTCGTATCCACGAAGTTGGCAAAATCCACCAGGCAATTGAGACCGGGCAACACGATCCTCATCGGGGTGAATCCAGGCCAGATCACAAAATTGTTGACGTAGTTGTAATCGACACCGAACTTCGCAACGTGGTTTCCTTTCACCCACGATATGTTGTCAGCGAGTTGGAAGCGGCTTTCGTAAATGGCGTCGAAAACTCCGAAGTTGTGACCGAACAAAAGCGTGTTAGGGATATCAAGATTGGGCTGGCCCGTGACTCCGGGAAAATTATAGTGGCGTCGCGCGTATTGAGCCAGAACGCTATTCACCAGGTTGGGCTTAATTATCGTGCTCACCGTACCCACCAGAGATTGATCCCGAAGGAATAAATTATGGCCGCTGCTGGGGGCGCCAATGCCGCCGCCATCCAGCGTGCTGCCTACTAACTGATTCAAATCGCGTCCATCTTCGACGTTGTAACGCAGACTCAACCGGTTGTTGGAATTGATCTGATAATCAGCTTTGATGATGCCGTAGTCGTTGTCCTTGGTCTTTAGGATATTGGGATTCTCCGGCGCAATTCCCAACGCCGCTTTTGACTCATTGATCAAATCCAGGTTTTGATAAAACACGCCCGGAAAGGTTGGCGATTCCCCGCGCCTCTGGCCTTCGTAATTCGTAAAGAAGAAGAACTTGTCCTTCTCGATCGGCCCTCCGAGCGACGCGCCGAATTGATTTTGACGCAGCGTATCGTCGTCCGGCGAGGGCTGGAGAAGCGACCGCGCGTCGG
Organism: Acidobacteriota bacterium; assembly: GCA_003167215.1. Lineage (GTDB taxonomy): Bacteria > Acidobacteriota > Terriglobia > Acidiferrales > UBA7541 > Palsa-295. The sequence continues at coordinate 148,893 of PMTV01000014.1, forward strand.
TCGCGTTGTTCTGCAAATAATCATATACCGTGCCATGAAATTCATTTCCGCCCGATTTCGTAACAATGTTGACGATGCCGCCCAGTGCGCGGCCGTACTCCGCGCCAAATCCGTTGTTCACCACACGAAATTCCTGTACCGATTCCTGCGGTGGCGTGGACCGTTGGGAACCTGTCACGGTGTTGACGTTGTCTGCGCCGTCCACTGTGATTTCATTGCTGAGGTCTCGCATACCACCAAAAGAAACTCGGGTTGACTCGAATTCCGTAATGGTGGACTGCAGGCTGGTGCGGCCCGTGGCCACACCGGCGGTCAGCAGCGCAAAATCGGTGAATAGCCGGCCACTGATTGGCAAATCGTTGATCTGCTTCGTGTCAATCACTTGGCTGATTTCTGTCTTGGTCGGCTCAATAGTCGGCGCTTCTGTGCTGACGATAACTTCTTCTCCGTGCGCCTCAACTTTTAAAGTGATATTAACTGTAGCTGTCTGGCCGACGCTCAGTATGGTCCCCGTCTGCGTGTACTTCGAGAAGCCTTTAAACTCGGCCTTGAGTTCATAGCGCCCGGGAGGGAGATTGGGTATGGCGTAATAGCCGGATTGGTCGGAGGTAGCGCTGTACATGGTATTCCTATCCATTTCGCGCAGGCTAATGGTGGCGCCGCTCACAGTACCGCCGCTTGCGTCAAGCACGGTTCCGTTTAACGACGCTACGCTGGTTTGCGACCACGTTGGATCTGCATAACTAAACAGAATCGCAATCGCTAAAATAGCAAACAGCCCAGTACGTATCCTCATCGGTCACCCCTTTTATTTCTCCAGCCAACTGGAGCAAACCCCTGCCTCGTGTTGGTATTCCCAGCCAAATTTGCAGCAGGTCTAACGCCTGTGCCGCAGTTTGTCAAGCACTTTAATCGTCCGCTTGTGCGAATATCGGTCGCATTCATAATTCGATTTTATAACCTGAATAAATCAGCCCACTGGCAGCCAAAGAGAAATCCGGACTGCTAGTAACTCTTCGTTCGCCTTCTTCCAATCTTCGGCTACCGCCGCTTCAATGCACACTCCTGTCTCGGCTCACCCAAAAGGGCCTGCGGAGCGCTTTCTTGTCGGTCTTCCCAGCCGCAGTTTTTGGGATCGCATCAGTAAATGCCACGGACTTGGGCGCCTTCACGCCCCCGAGTTTCTCTTTGCAGTGCGCGATGACGGCATACTCACTCAACGATTCTCCTGCATGCAGCACCACAATTGCCTTCACCGCTTCGCCCCATTTCTCGTCCGGCACGCCGATGACCGCGCACTCGTGAACTTGCGGAAGCGCCATCACGCCGGCTTCTACTTCCGCGCAGTACACATTGAAGCCTCCGGTAATGATCATGTCTTTCTTTCGGTCGACGATGTAGAAGTAGCCGTCTTCATCCCGGTAGCCGATGTCGCCGGTGTGATGCCATCCATGGGTGCGAATTTCAGCGGTGGCGTCGGGAAGTTTGTAATAGCCACGCGTCACCAAAGAGCCGCGCGCGACAATTTCGCCGGGTGTGTTAGCAGGCAGAAGGCGCCCCTCTTCATCCATTATCGCAAGGGTTACAGCAGACGTCGGCTTGCCGCAACTTCGCAGCCGCTCGATATGTTCTCCGCCGGCAGCCGCGGCAACAGTTTTCTGATCCAGCCAGGTCAGCAGCATCGGCGCTTCCGTCTGGCCGTAGCTTTGGCACATGCATGGTCCAAACACTTCGACGGCTTTCTTGAACTTGTCCGGAGAAACCGGCGAAGCCACGATTAAGAAAACGCGCAAGCTCGAATAGTCAAAATCACTCAATTGCGGATGGTTGAGCAGCGCATACAGCGCAGTGGGCGGCAAGAACATGTGCGTGACGCGGTATAGTTCGATGTTCCTCAAAACGTCAAGCGCGTCGAATCCCGGCATGACCACATTGGTAGCGCCGAGCGAGGTCATCACGAAGGCCACCACGCCTGCCGCGTGTGAAAGCGGCGCGCTCGTCAGGCAGACCCGGTCAGTCGTATCGCCCGCCCAGTATTGGCCGGCCATTTCCGTCATGGTTCCCCACGCGAGATCGGTAACCATCACTCCCTTGGCCGCTCCCGTAGTTCCGCCGGTGGGGACCAGGCCCATCAGACGTTCTGGATTTCCGTATGGATCTCCCCAGTCGATCTCCGCTGCGTTCGAGCCAACTTGCATAAATTTGTCTAGCGACGGATTCGGACCATCCTCCGCGTCGATGCAGATCCAATGTCGCAGCGTCGGAACGCGCACTTTGAGTTCTTCCACTTGATCGCGGTAGCTGCTGTGATAAAAAAGCCAGGAAACTTCTGCGTAAACCATGTATTCAGCATTGGCTTCTGGCGCATTCCGGGAATTGATCGGAACCCACACCGCGCCTGCGCGCAGCACCCCCAACATACAAAACAAAACACGCGCGTCATTTGGCGAATAAATCGCGGCGCGTTCTTCCCCGTTCAATCCATTCGCACTCATCGCGCGCGCGATTCGGCGCGTGATCTCCCGCATCTCCTGATATGTATAACGGCTCTCACCGTCGATGATCGCAGTCCGCCCCGGGCACGCGTCTGCGCCTTTGTCGAAATAATCTATCGCGCGCATTCTTAATCGTCTTCTCTCGGTACTCCAGCCATTCGCTGCATCACTCGTTTTGCTTAAAACTCCGCGGTGAGGACGATTCGTCCAAAGCAGCCCTCACGAAAGGAGTTTTGCCTTCACGAATCCGTGGCTTTCGAGCGCCCCGAGAAGTTCACGATGTCCAAATGCAGACGTGGGCGAAGCGAAACCAACCTTCCGCGGCGCAGCATGGATCAAATGGTGCGCGGCAAACGCTTGCAAGAGCCCGGTCTGCCGATAAGCGCAGGTCCCAAACATCACGCACTTGGCGAAGGATGTCGTTCCGCGCCCGACGACCACATCGATCGTTCGGTGCTCTCGAGTGTTTTCCCGCGACGGGGTTCCGGCTTGCACAGAGTTAGCCATCTCTGAGAGCTTTCGCTCTTGCTCCTCTTTGGCCAAGGGCCGAATCTCCTTCTCGTAATGTATTTCTGTCGCCAGGACATTCTCCATGAGCTGTCGATCCAGTATTCCACCCATCGACCGCACGTTCGCTACCTGCGGATGATCCTTGTACCAAACCGGGTGCGGGAAACCTCCCCACGCCAGCGCCAGTTGCGTTTCGACTGAACTCGGCAAAATCGCCTCATGCCCCCTCGCGCGCACCCAAGGCTTATAGCGATGCTGTTCCAGGTAACAAGCCTCCGTTTGTATCACGGCAAAAATCGTTTGCGTGGAACCGAACGTCGGCGCACCCTTGAACATTGACAAAGTCTCGAGCGTGTCGATGCCGCTAGTCTCGAGGCATATTTGAGCGGCAATATCGCTCGTGGCTGACATATATGCCGTCGCTGGAGCGGCCAGCAGCCCCGCGCGCGCGAACTTCTCGCCCCACTTTTCGGAAACTTCTCTTAGCCACGCTTGTTCCCCGCTGATGTCAATGTAATGGCATCCCGCACCGAGGCAGGCCTCGATCACCCGAGGCCCGTTGTAAAGAAATGGACCGACGGTGTTGCACACCACTTTGGCGCCTGCGAACAATTTCTCCAACTCCGCGGCCGAATTGCCGGCTTCTGCGATCTCGTAATCCGCGGTTTCAATACCGGGCACGTGACTCAACACTTGCTCGATTTTTTTTCGATTGCGGCCGACCGCCAGAAACGGAACGTTGTATTCTCGAAGGAATTCCGCGACCAGGCGTCCTGAAAAGCCGCTTGCTCCATACAGAATTACGGGTTTCTTGTCGGCCATCGCATTCCTCGCTTCGGTGAGCACATTCGCAGAAGGCTCCCGGCAGATTTCACCGGCCCTTCCGACCTCGTAAACTCGGCATACTATGCTAAAGTCGCTTTTTGGCTAGTAGGAACCTTTCAGAAACCTGGTATCGGGAGTCCCACCATGGAAGACAAATCCTATTGCGCGGTAGAAATCACAGCTGACATCATCGGCGGAAAATGGAAACCGATGATTCTCTTTTACCTTCAAGATCAGACCCGCAGGTTCGGCGAGATTCACAGGTTGATACCGAGAGTGACGAAGAAGATGCTCACTCAACGGCTTCGCGAACTGGAAACCGGAGGAATCGTTCACCGCAAAGTGTTTGCACAAGTTCCGCCTCGCGTGGAGTACTCACTCACGAGACATGGTCAAAGTTTGCGGCCGATTCTGGAATTGATGTCGAAGTGGGGAGACCGGCATCGCTCGCGCTACGGTGGCGCTCAGTAACTGGTTTCTACTGAGCGTGGATCAATGGAAGCAACAATCAGTTCAACAGCATAGAAAGTTCCTGAGCTGCAGCGCGAAGTTGCGGGAGGAATTTAGTCTGCAGCTCCTGGATGGAGAGGCGATGTGCGTGCGCCCCAACGTTCAGTGCCGCCACTACTTTTCCGCTTGGATTCTGGATGGGAACCGCCATGGAACGCAGACCAACTTCAAGTTCCTGATCGACGAGCGAGTAGCCGTTACGCAGGACGAGGCGCAGCGCCTGCCTTAATTTCTCCACGCTCACAATCGTTCGGTTCGTGTGGCGGGTGAGCCGAACGCGTTCAAAAAAAGACTCCAACTCGGCAGCCGGCAGGTTCGCCAGCAACACGCGGCCCATGGAGGTGCAAAACGCAGGCAATCGGCTGCCCACTCCCAGGTCGATGGACATGATGCGGGTTACGTTTGCGCGCGCCACATAGATGATATCGAGCTCTTCGAGAGTCGCGATAGAACAGGATTCGTGCAACACGCGGCTGATATGTTCCAAAACAGGCTGGGCGGATGCCGCGAGCGGCATAGAGGAAATGTAGGAGTGGCCGAGTGCCAGGATACGAGGCTGAAGAAAAAAGTGATGGCTGTCGTCGGAACCGGCAAAACCGAGTTTTGTAAGCGTGTAAAGACATCGGCGCACTGCTGCTCGCGAAAAACCCGTCTTGCTGCTCACTTGCGAGATGGTAAGCTGGCGCTTCTGCGTCGAGAAGGCCTGTATCACCGCCAAGCCGCGCGCCAAAGAGGTCATGAAGTTTGGATCCCCCGTGCAGTCATCGAAGAGCGTGGATGGCGTCAACAGTTCGGGAGCCGGTCTTCGAGCGGACGGTACACCTCGTGATTGTTTCTCGGCACCTGTGCGAGGATTGGCAGGGGACATGGGCTCTCCGCTCGGAAGTCGGGAAGGATACCCTACTCGGCCGATATGCGCACGGAATTTCGATAATCGGTCTTGACAAAATATCCCTCCCTTGCATTAATTCGTCTTAACTTCTGCGTTTTCGCCTGTGCATTAAAAGCGGTGCGGAGACCACCCTGCTTTTGTAACATCGCAGGAAGACTCGGGTTCCGTGACTCGGCGGTTGCAAGGAGGAAGTGGCGTGGCCAAGATTGTTACATACCGGAGGCCAAATCCGGACTCGCAGCCCCCTTATCTGCATCCAACGTATATCTCCTCTATCAAACGCGCGCCTTCAAAATCTCTGATTTATTTGCCGCACACGCTCTCGGAAGTCACCGGACCCTCGTTCACGGAGGCGGCAATTGATGTGAAAGCCTGCGACCTCACGCGCCAACACTCGGGCAATCCGCTCGGCGAACGCATCATCGTCAGCGGGCGGGTAATGGATGAAGATGGAAGGCCGCTGCAGCATTCACTCATCGAAGTCTGGCAGGCCAATGCCGCTGGCCGGTATTTGCATAAGCGCGACCAGCATAATGCTCCTCTGGATCCGAACTTCACCGGATCCGGGCACACCCTGACGGACGCGGAGGGACGCTACCGATTCGTAACCATACGCCCCGGCTCATATCCCTGGGGGAACCATCACAACGCCTGGCGGCCGGCACACATCCATTTCTCGCTTTTCGGCCCGGCCTTCGCATCGCGTTTGGTGACTCAGATGTATTTTCCAGGCGATCCGCTGTTGCCCTTCGATCCAATCTTCAACTGCACGGCGGATGAGAACGCACGCAATCGGCTAATCTCGCTGTTTGATTGGGAAACCACAATTCCATCCCAGGCGCTGGGCTTCAAATTCGACATTATATTGAGCGGGCGCGAAGCCACACCCATGGAGCCTTAGATTGAGTCGACAGCCAACAACATCACAAACCGTCGGCCCATTTTTCTCCATCGGTCTGACGAGGATGAAACACGATGACTTGGTGGGTGCCGGCACATCCGGAGAGCGCGTAGTTATTGAAGGCCACGTCCTGGATGGCGACGGAGAACCGGTGCCCGACGCTATTATTGAAATCTGGCAGGCAAACTCATATGGGAAGTACGCGCATCCCGAAGATCAGCAGGACAAGCCGCTGGAGCCAAGCTTTTCAGGCTATGGGCGCATCCCGACTGATGACGAGGGACAGTTTCGCTTCACGACGATCAAGCCGGGACCAGTGCCGGATCTGGATGGAAAGTTTCAGGCTCCCCACATTGTCGTCTCCGTGTTCGCGCGCGGATTGTTGCGCCGCTTGGTGACGCGGATTTATTTCTCTGATGAGCCGGCGAACGCGACAGACTTTGTGCTGAATTTGGTGGAAGCATCGCGGTGCGAGACGTTAATTGCCAAAAAGATCGCGGGCGTGAGCGGCAAGCTTGAATGGAATGTCATCCTGCAGGGACCAAACGAGACCGTTTTTTTCGATTGTGGACTTTGACGCTCTCAGAGCGTGCTTTCCTATCTTTTTAGTTCCAAACACGCTTGGCCGTTTCAACCACCAGCCGCAGCTTGGCCCACTGTTCGTCCTCGGTTAACAGATTTCCTTCCATGGTAGAGGCGAACCCGCACTGCGGGCTCAGTGCGAGCTTGTCGATCGGAAAATGGCGCCCCGCCTGCTCGATTCTCCGGACGAGATCGTCGCCATTCTCCAGTTGCGGCAGTTTCGAGCTAACCAACCCAAGCACGACCGTCTTGTTTTTAGGAATGAAGCGCAGAGGTTCAAAGGTTCCGGAGCGTTCGTCGTCGTATTCGAGGAGGAAGCGATCCGCGGCCATGGTGGTGAACAGTTTTTCAGCGATAGCGTCGTATCCGCCTTCGGCGTACCAGTGGCTGCGATTGTTTCCACGGCAAAGGTGCACCGCTAGCGTAACTCCAGGGCGCCGCGCTGCCTCAAAACAAGCGTTGTCGGCGCTGATGGAATCGTCGAGCAGCGCGTCCGGATCAACTTTCATCTCCGCGCGGATCCATTCGCGCCATTTCGGGTCGAGGTAATAGCTGTAGCGCGGTGCATCGATCTGAATATATTTCACGCCCTCGGCGGCTAGCCTGGCAAGCTCCGTTTTCATGATGCCGACGATGTCCCACAACAGCGCGGAATGATTTTCGTACACTTTGTCGGTGACGCCGCGCTTGAAGGAAATAGCCGGGAACTGCGTAGCGCTGGGCAGGGTCATTTTAATCGCACCGGGGCTATTCGCTTTCAGGAACGAGAGTTCATGTCCGGTGAGCGGGCGCACCTGGCGAAGCTTTGAAATCACGATACCGGTTACGCTGCTTTCACGAGCGCCTTTGGCTTCGCCAACTTTCCAGGAGCGCGCCACAGCATCGCCCATGTCGAAACCTTCGACCGCATCGGTGAAATCGCTCATAAAATTTTGCCGGCGCAGTTCGCCATCTGTAAAAATCTTCAATCCCAATTCCTTCTGCTTGGCGAGAACGCGGAGGATTTCGCGGTCCTCAATCTCACGGAGGCGCTGCGGATTTTCCGCAGCATTTCGCCGGGCCTCTAGAAGCTCTTGCGGACGCAGAAAACTCCCTACTTGATCGGCTCGATATTCTGTGGACATTCGCTGGCCTTCCCCGGAGTTCCGTTTTACGAGTTGATGAGCGTAGCGGCTGCGGCGCGCGGTGTCAATTAGGCCGACGCGAGGGACTCAAAAATCCGCGGAGAGGCGCCGGATTGTCGCTGGACTTGCACTTATGGCAAGATGCGCTTGCATGTCGTGGTACGAAACACGAGCCACTGCAAGGAGCGCTGCGATGTTTCTGCGAGACGCTTGGTACGCAATCTCCTGGGATCACGAAATCAAGCACGCGCCGTTTGGGCGCACGGTTTGCGGCGAGCCCATCGTGCTCTATCGCCGAACCAACGGAGCGCTCTCGGCTTTTGAAGACTGCTGCCCGCACCGCCTGCTTCCGCTCTCCAAGGGCTATCTGAAAGGCGACCACTTGGTCTGCAAGTATCACGGCCTGGAATTCGACGAGTGCGGCCAATGTGTTTGGATGCCCGGCCAGCAAGGGATTCACAAGGAAGCCAAGATGCGGATTTATCCGGTAGCAGAACGCCATCGCTTCGTTTGGGTGTGGATCGGCGATCCCGCGCTGGCGGACGAAAAAAAGATTCCCGATCTACGCTGGTGCTCCGATCCCAAATGGATCTTCGAAGGAAGCACCTATCACGTGAAATGCAATTACCAGCTTCTGGTGGACAACTTAATGGACTTGTCACACGAAACGTACGTGCATCCTTCGAGCATCGGCCAGCACGAGATCGTGGAGGCGCCGATCAAGGTTGAATCGGACGACGCTTCTGTGACCGTGACGCGATGGATGTACAACATCGATCCGCCGCCTTTCTGGGCCGCAAATCTGAAGTCGCAGGAAAAATGCGACCGCTGGCAGATTTGTCAGTTTTCACTGCCTGCGAACGTGATGATCGACGTGGGCGTGGCGCTGGCCGGCACGGGGGCTTCGCAAGGAGATCGCTCGCGCGGCGTCACGGGAATCGTGGTGAATCTAATGACGCCCGAAACGGAAACTTCCACCTGGTATCACTGGGGCATGGCACGCGATTTTCAGACTGGCGATCGCGGCCTTACGATGCGCATCCGCGATGGGCAGGCGGCTGTGTTTACCGAAGATCTGGAAATTTTGAACTCGCAGCAGGAAAACATTCTTCGCCGAACGGACCGCGATCTGCTCAATTTAAAGATCGATGCCGGCGGTGTGAATGCGCGTCGAATTATCGAGCACGAGCTTTCCCGGCAACGATGAGGCCTTTGATGTAAGTAGCGCCGGCGTCTCGCCGGCTCTTTTCTTCCACGCCGCCGAGACCGCTGATTTGCGCGTGCTCCTTCCGAGGTCGAAATGCCACACCTCTGAAGAAGTGAGCTACGTTCCACGCTCAGCGATTTAGACCCAGAGCTTTTCGTTTATTTTTAGGCCGTGCTCGCGACAATATGAGACGTAATGGTTGATGAACCAGAAGACGTCCAGAGTTTCGAGCAAATTGTCTTGATCGTCGTAGAACTCAAGAGAAGCGTTTAGATAGAAGAAGGTTTTCATGCCATTGGGGTCGTCGGAAACCAGCGTGTGAATTGCTCCGGGATTCTCGCGGACGTAGCTTCCCGGCCTCGCCACCCAATCGTATTCGAGGTAGCGCCAACTGCCTTCGAGCGTGCAGGCGAAAACAGGGCCGCGATGCCGATGCCGCCCGAGCTTCCCTCCCTTCTTTACCCAAAGAATGTTGGCAAACGCGCCGTTGCGCACATCGAAAGCCAAATGCCGAATGTAAACGTTCTCCATGAAAGGCACGTACGGAGATTCTTCTTCGCTCCCGCCAATGTGGACGTCCGGGCAGGCGAACTCGCGCGTGGTTGCCTCTAAGCTGCTCGCAGTATCTATCTTCGGCATCTTGGCCTCCGCTTGATATGCGCCAATGAATTAACGCAGTGCGGTGCGAATGTCAATTCAGCAATTGTTGAGGGCCTACTTCGCTGCGCTGTGAGCGCTTTCTGCTTTCGTTTCGTTGGCGCGCGAAATCACGTAGGCACGAACGGATTCGGCATCTCGCCGTGAAAGTTCCTTCGCGAAGGAAACCATCCCATTCGGTTGGAGCAAGCCGTTCAGGACGATCTCGAACCACTGCTCGTTCGCCAGCGCGCTCGAATATCGCAGGTCTGGAAGGACCCCGCCGCTGACGGCGACATCGCCATGGCATCCGGAACAAAATCGCTGGTATAGACGCTTACCGTTCTCGATGGTTGCTGCATTTGCCGTCGATTTAGGAGGATTTAAAACGGGCATGTCGATTTCTTGCACGGGTGGCAGAGTCGAGTCCCCACCTAATTTGAAAGCAAGCATGCGTCCGATGTTTGGTCTTCTCCCAGCTTTCAAGGCGATCTCGCCCGTGGCCAACGCAAACACTCCGCCCCAACCGGAAAGCACCGCGAGATATTGTTCGCCCTTCACTTCGTAGGACACAGGGCCCGCCATTACACTCGTTTGAACCGCCATCGACCATACTTTTTCGCCAGTGTCTGCGCGATACGCTTCGAAATGCCCATCCGCAGTTCCCTCGAAAACAAGATTGCCTGCGGTCGAAAGCGCACCGCCATTCCAGGGCACTGGGCGTTGCACACTCCAAACTTGTTTTTGCTGAATTGGGTCCCACGCGACCAAGCGGCCGGTTATGTTTTTGAGAATCGTCGTTTTGACTTTTGGATCTTGAGGCATGCCCGCGGCTGCGAAATCGATGCCATCATTCGTCGCGAGCGATTTCCATTCGAATTGCGGATCAGACTTGTACAGAAAACCAGCCTCCTGAATTGGAATGTAAACGAGTCCCGTGAGCGGGCTATAGGACATAGGCTGCCAACTGTGCGCGCCCAGCGGTCCCGGAACGACAGGCGTGGGATCCTGTCCCCTGGAATAACGCGCACTCGCGTTTTCCACCGGACGCCCAGTCTTTATATCGATCGCGCTCGCCCAGTTGACGAATGTGTACGGCTTTGCGGAAATAAGCGCGCCTGTCGTGCGATCGAGCACGTAGAAGAATCCGTTTTTCGGGGCGTGGAACAAAATTTTCCGAGCCTGCCCACCAATTGGAATATCAGCGAGGATGATTTGCTCGTCGGAATCGTAATCCCAATCATCCGCCGGATCTTCCTGGTAATGCCAGACGTATTCTCCCGTCTCCGGTTTGAGCGCGACGATTGAGCAAGTAAGAAGACCGTCTTCGCGCTTCGGATTCCGGTACTTTTCGTTCCACGGGCCGCCGTTCCCAGTCCCGATGTAGAGCAAATCAAGTTCAGGGTCGTAGACAATCGCGTCCCAAACTGTTCCGCCGCCGCCGTGCTTCCACCAATCTCCGCTCCACGTCTTTGCAGCCTGTTCAAGGATTGGGCTCTCAAAAGGTTTCGAAGGATCGCCCGGCACGGTGTAGAAACGCCAAACCAGACTGCCCGTTTCGGCGTCATACGCGGAGACGTAGCCGCGGACTCCCATCTCCGCCCCGCCGTTACCGATGATCACATTTCCCTTCACCACTCTCGGCGCGCCAGTGATCGTGTACCGCCATTTAGGGTCGATTGTCAAAGTCTCCCACACCTTATTCCCTGTTGCGGCATCGAGTGCGATCAGCCGGCCATCCAGTGTGCCGAAGAATATTTTTCCGTGCCACGCTGCTACGCCACGATTGACCACATCGCAACATGCGTTCACACCCCATTCCGGCGGAACTTTCGGATCGTAGCTCCATAGCAACGCGCCGGTGGCGGCATCGAGAGCGAAAACTTTGCTCCACGCGGAAGTGAAATACATTCTTCCGTCAACAACCAGAGGAGTTGCCTCCTGTCCGCGTCGCGTGTCCAGATCGAAATGCCACGCGAGTCCCAATTGTGCGACATTGTGGTCGTCGATGTCTTTCAAGGTGCTGAAGCGCTGTTCGTTATATGTGCGGCCGTAGCTCATCCAGTTCCCCGGCTCTCGATCGGCGTTCGTAATTCGCGTGTCGTCAACGTCTGCCGCTTTCGCGCCGCTGTTCTCCGGCGATTCAACTGGCTTGCGAGAGCTGCGACTGCACCCCGAAATCGCCGCTAGGGCGACACAAATTGTGACAATGGAGGAAATGCGGAAGGTAGTGTAAGTTCGTCCCATGCAATTCATGCTAGTTGTGTCGCAGTCGCGGCAAACTTCTTTTCCGGAAAGAATGGGAGAGTGTACATCAACATCGGGCTCCACAGCTCCGGACGCCGCGGCCACACGGTGCCGGAAAAAGCTGACGTGGACGGAATCGTTGGGAATTAAATCCTATTAAACTGGGAAACGTAATGAATACAACCGCAGGACTCAAAATTGAAAATCTCATCGCCATCGATACTCACGTTCACATCGAGTCGGATGGCGGCCACGAGGTGAACGAAGCTGCACGCAAGTATTTCGGTGCCACCGGCGATGTTCCTAGCGGCCCGGCCATTGCTGAATATTATCGATCCCGAAAGATCGCGTGTGTCGTCTTCTCCGTTGACGAGCGGCTGACCGGCAGGAAGCAGATCCCAAATGACGAAGTTGCGGCTTTGGCCGCGGCGAACAGCGACATCATGATCGCGTTTGCCAGCGTGGATCCAACCCGCGGCCCCGAAGCCGTGAGCGAAGCTCGCCGTTTGATCGCTGCCGGTGGAATTCGTGGATTCAAACTGCACCCCCCGATCCAGCAATTTCACGCCAACGACCGAATAGCCTATCCGTTCTACGAAGTCCTCGCCGAAGCGCGCATGCCTGTGATTTTTCACACCGGGCACAGCGGCATCGGCACCGGCATGCCTGGCGGCGGAGGTGTGCGGTTGAAGTACGGCAATCCCATGGATATCGACGACGTTGCGGTTGATTTCCCGGATATGCCCATCATCATGGCCCATCCGTCATTTCCCTGGCAGGATGAAGCCATTTCCATCTGCTTGCATAAACCGCAGGTCTATATCGACCTATCAGGTTGGTCGCCAAAATATTTTTCGCCGACGCTCATCCAGTACGCAAACACTCTGCTCAAACAGAAAATCCTCTTTGGTTCTGACTTCCCTCTCATCACGCCCGACAGGTGGTTAGCCGATTTCGAAAAAATTGCCATTCGAGACGACGTTCGCCCTCTGATCCTGAAACAAAACGCAATTCGCCTCCTGAGACTGCATAAAGCGGATTAGAACGGAACCAGCATTACTACGCGGCGAATTCGGTGAGGAGGGCAGAGCGCAGGCTGGTCTGATGGTCGACGGAAAGCTTCGCGCCGGAAGTAGTGAGATAGAAGACGTCGATGGCAGTCTCTCCTTCGGTCTCGATGATGGCGATTTCGATGTTGCACCCCTCGCGCGAAAAAACTGAGCTGATTCGATGAAGAAGGCCGGGCTGATCCTGCGCGACGATCTCGACAAGCGTGCTCTGAGCGGAGCAAGTGTCGTCTATTTTGACCCGCGTCTCGACCTTTACTTTTGGTTGGCGGCGTTTTTCTGAGTGCAGCGGGTCGCGCAGCATTCGATTCAGGTCAACTTTTCCCGCCAGCACGTCCTGGATGCTCGATTGGAACCGCTCCCACTCCGGCAAGTTCAGTTCTAGCGTCCGAAAGCGGTCGGTGAAATAAAAAGTATCCACCACAATCCCGGCCTGGTTTGAAAATGCGGCGGCTTTGACGATGTTCATGCCCCAGGCTGCCAGAACACCAGCCATGGTAGCGAAGAGAAACGCGCGGTCGCGAGTGACCAGAGTGAGTTCGTACCAGTGGCGTCCACGGCGCAAACTGATCTGCACAGGGTTTTTGTCCAGACGCGTAGCCATTTCCAAATGCGCCAGGACTTCTGCCGCCGGATGAGTGAGCAGATAGCGCCGCGGAAGTCCTTCGAGAAAAACATCGAGCCGCGGTCCAACGGACACCGCGAAAGTGCCAAGGTGCGCCAGCACTTCGTCATGGGCGTCAACGTGGAGGCGCTGGTCCAGGCTGCGATTTAGGTAATTTGCGGTAGCGATGTAAAGCTGCCAGATGTTTTCCGCCTTCCATGGCGTAAGAGCCTCGGGATTGACGGCTTTGATGTCCGCGTAAGTCAGCAGGCATAGCATTTTCAGGCGTTCGGGCGTTTCCACTTTTTCGGCAAAAGCGCGCACCGTTTCCAGCTCGAAAATATCGCGGCGCAGAGCGGCGCTCATTTCCAAATGGCGGCCGATTAGAAATAGGACAGTTTCGCGATCCGGCGCATCCAGATCAAGGCGGGTCAGGGCGCTCTCGGCGATATCAACGCTGGCTCGAACGTGGTCGCCGGATTTCGCGCCTTTCCCGACATCATGGAAAAGCAGCGCAAGGTAGAGCAAGTCGGGCTGCTCGAGTTCCTCCAGGAGCTCGGCATAGCGCTGATCCCATTTCGACTGGGACTGGCGCAGAGCATGGAGATTGTCGATCGCTACGAATGTGTGTTCATCTACCGTGAAGCGATGAGAATAGTCACGCACCACCAACGCGTTGATTCCCTGGAATTCCGGGAACAGGAGCGTAAGCAAGCCGAGCGAATGCATCGAGCGCAAAGCATCCGCGGCGTGAGGAGCGGTGAGAATTTCCTGAAGCGGGTGCCACAGCTCGGCGCCTTTAGGTGGCGTGACTGCAAACGATGGAAGTGCTCGTTCGATCTGCAATTCCGTGTTGGAACTAAGACTCAACCCGTGGCGCGCCAGAAACCGGAAGGCACGAAGGATGAACTCGGGATCGTTGAGCGCCGCGGGATGGCGCAACGAAAGCATTCCGTCCTCGACGGAAAACTCCGCATTTGAAAGCCGCGATCGCAATTGCTGAAACTGGTGGTGAAGCGAAAGCCGCGCGGCGGGAATTTCCTCCAAAAGCTGAATGCAGACGCGATGGACTGCGCGCGCGTGACCGAAATACAGGCGCATCCAATCGGAAGCGGTAAGCGGCTCATTGCCTCCATCGTTCGGCGGTTCAGCCGCAATGCGCGAATTTGCAACGCCGATACGATGAGTGGCGGCAGCGTCCTGAGATTCCCAGGTGAGCGTGTTATCGTCGCGGTTGTGCCGAAAATGCAGAAAGCATCGGATGGACACCAGAGAGTCCAGGGCCGCTTCAAACTGCTGCTGAATCGAGACAGGTAGGATCGCGTTTTCGACAGGCCAGACGTGGTACTTCTCAATCGCCGCTAGAAGTGAAAGCCAGCTGACTACGTTGTAGTCGCGAAGACCGCCGGGGCCATCCTTAATATTTGGTTCGAGATGAAATACGGTACTGCCGAATTTGCCGTGGCGAGTGCGGGTAAGTTCTGCCAGGCGTTTCACAATCTGGTCGGACGCATGCGAGATGAGTTTCGGGATCACGTCATCGTGGAGTCGCGCGAAAAGCTGGCGGTCGCCGGCAAGAAAGCGGCAATCAAGCACGGAGATTGCAAACTCGGGATTCGCCGTGTCGAACTGGCTGCACTCGGCGAGCGTGCGCGTAGCCGGGCTGAGTTTTAGTCCTAGGTCCCAGAGTCCCTGTGAAAATCTCCGGATCGGATCTTTGAGCTTGGCTTCCGTCCCATTTCCTGCGTGAAGAAATAGGATATCGATATCGGAATAAGGGAAAAGCCAGCGGCGGCCGAAACCGCCAAGAGCGACGACTGCAAAATCCGACGGACCATCCGATTCGGAGCAGATGAATTCCTTCCAAAGACGTTCCATCATGCGTTCGATGAGTGCGGTGCGGCCCAGCAGCGCGGCGCGGCCCGAGCCTGTCGTAACAAATTGCTCGCGGATGCGCCCTGATTCCTTTTCATAAGAATTGCGCAACTCAGCAGTGAACGAGGAGTTTGTCGGCATCGAAGTTGGTTTTGGAATTCTTCGGTCGTGAGCCTTGTGATTTCGCCCGCCTAAACTCCCCGCTGCTGTGCCTGCGACCCCGCGGTCAGCATTTCAACAGCGTCCTCGGGATACGCCAACATGCCGAACTGCGGCACATCGAGACCCGCCAGCTCGACTTCCCGTGTCACGCGCATGGAGCGCCATGCATTCACGGCGGAGAAAATAATATAAGTCGCTCCGAATGCATAAATCGCCAAGAGCGTAGCGCCACCGAGTTGCACCAGGAACTGTGACGAGTCGCCGTGAAGCAAACCGGTGACGCCTTGGCCTGTTTTGCCGAGGTACGCCGCCGTGCCCACGCCATTCCACCCGGCGCCGTATGTCCCATCGGCGAAGATCCCTAAAGAAACCGCGCCCAGCCAACCACAGTAGCCGTGAACGGAAATAGCACCGCACGGGTCGTCGATCTTGAGGATTCGTTCGTTGAAGAGTACGCCTCCACAAACCACAATGCCTGCAATCACGCCGATGATCACCGATGCCGTGGGACTTACGAATGCGCACGGCGCAGTGATAGCTACCAGTCCCGCAAGCATTCCATTGCAAGCCATGGTTATGTCAGGCTTGCCAAAAAGTTTGTACCACAGAAGCATCGCTGCGGCAGAGCCTGCCACTGCCGCGAGATTCGTATTCACCGCTACAACCGAGATGCGAAGGTCCGTTGCACCGAGCGTCGAGCCGGGATTGAAACCCATCCACCCAAAGAGCAGAAGAAACGTGCCGGTAACGACGAACACGATGTTGGAAGCCGGGAATGCCCGCGGCTTTCCATCCGCACCATACTTGCCAAGCCGTGGCCCAAGGATGAGCGCCAGCGCCATAGCGCAAAAGCCTCCGATACTGTGGACCACCGAGGAACCGGCAAAATCCACATAACCGTGACCGAGGTGCATGCTGGAGCCCAATTGGGAGAGCCAACCGCCTCCCCAGACCCAACAGCCGGAAATCGGGTAAAGGAAGGCGCCAATAAACAGCTCACAAAAAAGGAAGGCCCAGAAGGTGATCCGCTCGCAAATCGCGCCAACGATAATGTAGCCGGCAGTCTCCATAAACACGACTTCGAAGAGCGTCAAGCAATTGCTGCCCGCATCGTACGCTGGGCCCGTAAGAAAAAATCCCTTGCCTCCCAGAAATCCCCATTGGCCGCTTCCAATCAGGAAATGATTCAGAGTTGGGACGCCACCGAGATTCGAGGGAGCAGCATTCACAGCCACAGCGCCGAATTGGAAAGCGTATCCGACTGCGTAGTAAGCAAGGAATGCAAAAACGTAGGCCGCGAAGTTCAGCATCATCAGGTGCGCGGCATTCTTCTTGCGCACCAGCCCGCATGTCAGCAGAGCAAAGCCCGCTTGCATGAATAGAACAAGATAGCCGGTGAGAAGTGTCCACGAAAAGTTCGTCGCGATACGTGTGTGGCCCACGCCATCGGCAAGCTTCAGCGCCAGAGGTTCCCTGGCTGCCTGGGCTTGGAATTCTTCAAAGTCCTTCTTGCTCTTGGCGTAATCGGGCGCGTTCTTGTCAGTCGGCTCCGGCACAACAAAGGGATTGCCGGCCGCATCGGCGACCGAAAACTTATCGCCCGTCGTAGTGCCCGCGGGATCGGGTTGCGATTGATCTGCAAAAACGAGATTCATCGAGCCACAAAGAATTTGTGCAAGGACCAAGGCCGCAATCGACTTCGACATCCACTTTAAAGTGCGCCGAGGGAGTGCATATTGCATCTGGAGCTCCTTTCCTGATTGAGGTAATGGCGGCGTTCGCTGCGCCATTCGTCAAGAAAATGTTCAGATTGCGCCGGGGCCTCGTTCACCTGTGCGTATGCGGATTACGTCGTCAAGAGACGACACGAAGATCTTGCCGTCTCCGATCACTCCTGTTCGAGCACCCTCCACGATGGCATCCACAACTTGTTCGACAAGATCTTCTGCCACAGCGATGCTTACGAAGATTTTCGGCAAAAAATCCACGGTATACTCCGACCCGCGGTAAGTCTCGGTGTGGCCTTTTTGCCGCCCAAACCCGCGCACTTCGGACACTGTAAGGCCGGTCACCCCCAGCGCGGTCACGCGCTGCTTCACTTCATCGAGCTGTGAAGGTCTGATCACGGCATCAATTCGCTTCATTTTTGGTTACTCCTTTTGTTCCCGATCGGAAAACCCGCCGTAGGCAAGAACGTATAGAACCTAGAAACACACGATCAGTCAAATAAAAAACGTTTATCGCTTGCATCAGCTTTCCGACGGTTGGTTGTAGGTCGCCAAAAATTAGGGCCGACCCCGGAATCAGAAGATTGCTGAACCGTCGGTCCGCGATTCCCTTGTGACACGGACATGGGCGCGAGCACCCGTGTATTCGGGAAGGCTGGTAGCGAGCGTTGTCATGGTGATAGCCTTGGATGGCTGCAGCGGGAACAAAAAAATGCGTAAACCCATTGTCGTGGTTGGAAGCATCAACCTTGATCTCGTTGCGACTGCGGAGCGCGTGCCTCTACCGGGCGAAACTCTCACGGGCCGCAGCTTTTCAACTTTCCACGGTGGCAAAGGGGCCAACCAAGCTGTCGCGGCGGGCAGGCTCGATTACCCTGTCAGCATGGTAGGCAAGGTGGGTGATGATTCATTCGGCTCCTCCCTGAAAAGCGCGCTGCGCAAAGCCGGTGTGGACGTAAGAGCAGTCGAAACAGTGAAAGGTTCCTCGGGCGTCGCGCTGATCAATATTGGCGAGGACGGACAGAACAGTATTGTCGTGGTTCCCGGCGCAAATGGAAAGTTGCTGCCCAAGCATATAACGCAATCCGCTGCTCTTTTGCGCAAGGCTGGGATGCTTTTGACCCAACTCGAGATTCCGCTGATCACGATGGAGACCCTGGCGGTCTTCGCACACAAGAATGAAATTCCGCTGATGCTGGACCCCGCTCCCGCGCGCGAACTCCCGAAGGGATTGCTGCAATGCGCCACATGGATCACGCCGAACGAAAGCGAAACGCGCATCCTCTGCGGCCTTAGCGCCGGCGAGCCTGTAACCCCGGCGACCGCGGCGCGTTGCGCCGATCTGCTTTTGGAGTGCGGCCCCAAGAACGTTGTGATTAAGATGGGTTCGCAAGGCGCTTTTCTCGCCACTGCCTCGGGAATTCGGGAGATGATTCCGCCCTTCGTGGTGAAAGCTGTGGACACTACCGCTGCGGGAGATGCCTTCAACGCAGGCTTCGCGGTAAGTCTTCTCTCGGGTGCGGCGCCGGTGCAGGCGGCGCGCTATGCCTCGGCGGTCGCAGCCATTTCCGTCACGCGAATGGGAGCGCAGCCTTCCATGCCGTCCGCCCGCGATGTGGATCGGTTTTTGAAGCTGCAATAAAGCATTATGGCTTGGGCTCTGCGGTTAGTTCCGGTTGCGGCAGGGCTTCGCCGCTGAGTTCGCTTTGTCGGCGTGCGCGGCTGGCGTTGAGCAAACGCGTTGCGGTATCAAGCTCTGCCTGCCCTTCTTTGGATCGGCCCACGCGCAACAAAATCTGGCCCTTCAAATTATGGTAGTTAGGATTGTCCGGCTCGATCGTGCGGGCGGAATCGATTGCAACTAAAGCCTCGTCGAATTTCTTCTCGTGCTGGTACACCCTGGCGAGTCCGAAATACGAACTCGCGAGATGAGAATCCCGTCGCAGCGCTTCCCGAAAATTTTGCCCGGCCTTTTCGTCGTCCTGCAGATACAAGTAAACAAGACCGAGCCGGTCGTAGTTGAACGCCACGTCGGGTTCCAGCGCGATGTCTTTCTCAAATTCTTCTTTAGCGTGAACAAAATCCGGGCGAACCAGGTACGCCAGTCCCAAATTGAAGTGGACGAAAGGAAGGTTGGGGTCGGATTGCGCGGCTTGCTCGAGCTCCGCAAGAGCCTTGTCATTTTCCTCGCGGTTCAAAAAGGCCTTGCCCATCAGCAGGTGGTATTCCGCGGTGTTCTGCCCCAATTCAACGAACCGCGTCAGCGCACGTTCTTGCAAGGCGTTATTCCCCGCTTTGTCCGCAGCGTTGCCGAGTACGTAGAGATAGTTCAAGTCCTCTGATTCCTGCGGCCACAAATCCTGAAGCGCACGCACCGCGTCGGCGTCGCGGTCCGTAAAGAAATAGCAAAGGCCGAGTAGGTAGCGCGCCTGCACGGAATCCGGATGGTCGCGCACAACAGATTCAAAGGGCGCGATCGCGGAACGAAATTCGCTTTGGCGGTAGTAAACCAGTCCGATGTTCAGGCGGATTCCGGAGACGCTGGGCGCAAGCTTTTCCGCCTTGTTCAGCAAATCCAGCGCCTGGGACCAGCTCTGACGGCGCATTGCGATCACGCCAAGATTTGCGTAAGCACCTGCCGAGTTGGGGTCCCGCTCAAGCACTTGCTTGAATAAGCTTTCGGCTTCGTTCAAATTCCCAGCGCGAAGGGCAGCTTCGCCGCTGGCGAAAAGCTCGGGGATGGCCGGTTGCTGCGCATCACTCCGAGCACCTTGCGACGAGGCTTGCCAGGGACCGGAAGTCGAAAAGCAAGAAGACAAATGCCCTGTCGAGGCGCGGGCTGAAGAGAAAAGGAACAAAACCGCGATCCACAACCTGATCGCTGAATACGCAATTCTAGAACCGGTTAGAATTGTGCCCTTCTTTTGTTTTGAATGAGTTGCAATCACGAAAAACGCTAGCACGCCGTTTGGCGAATTTCAAGGATGTGTGCGTTGTGGACGGTCTAGTACTACGACGCAGTTCGCGCGCACTCTGACGCAAGGCGCGGAATTTCGCGACGCAGGTCCTATGAGCGCAACCTCAAAACCAGGACGCTTTAGGAATACGTGGCGGAAGCGGACGTCCCGTGATTGCTCTGCTGCACGCGGCGCCGTTATACCAGGGCGGCACAAAGCTTTTTTCGCTTGACATACGGCGGCCCATGAATTTTAATTCGTTTTAATAAATTTAATAAAAGACACGGGTGGGGTGCCCAAGCGCATTTGGACTCCGAAGTCCTGAATCCGGTTTCGAGTATTCCCTATTCTCGCGGCTGTCCGGAATCTTGCGTGTTGAGCGCACAATTGCACATGCGTGACCTCTTGACTTTCAGATCGACGGAGACGGCCATGAAATTTCTTCGCACCGCTTTCTGCTCGCTCATATTCCTTTTGTGCGCCTCAGCAGCGGCCTTCGCCCAGGACACTGGCACGTTCACCGGGACGGTCCATGACAGCTCGGGTGCAGTTGTGGTCGGCGCAGAAGCGAATATTTCCAATTCTGCTATCGGAATGAATAAGACGGTAACAACGAATACGGACGGAGATTGGGTTACTCCCTACATTCCGAACGGTACATACAATATAACCGTCACCGCGAAAGGGTTTAAGAAATACGAGGCCAAGGGTGTAGTCCTGCGAGTCGGGCAAACGGCAAAAGTAGATGTAACGCTCGAGGTCGGAGCGATCACGAACGAAGTTACGGTTGTGGGCCAGGGCCTGGCGCAGGTCGAGACAGAATCGGCGCAGGTCGGCGGAGTGCTCACCGGGACTGAAATCACGCAACTGCAATTGAATGGCCGCGATTTTGCGCAACTTATAACGCTGACCCCTGGAGTAAACAACCAAACCGGTCAGGATGAGGGACAGGTTGGAATCGTCGGCAATACCATCTTTTCGGTGAACGGAGGCCGCGGAGAAAACAACAACTGGGAAGTGGATGGCGGCGACGACATGGACAACGGCAGCAACAACTCGCTGAACGTTTTCCCCAGCATCGACTCAATTGCAGAAGTCCGTGTTCTGACCTCCAATTATGGCGCGGAATATGGACGAAATGCCTCCGGAACGGTGGAGACGGAACTCAAGTCCGGAACGAACTCCTTTCACGGAGACGTGTATGAGTTCGTGCGCAACGACCTTTTCAATGCAAAGAATTATTTTGATGGACCGGGTCCGACCCCGGAATACAAGAAGAATGATTTCGGTTACACGCTGGGCGGCCCGATTTACATCCCCGGCCACTACAACACGGATAAGAGCAAAACATTCTTCTTCTGGTCGGAGGAATGGCGGCTGGAACGCATTCCCAATACGTTCAATATCCCGGTTCCATCAAATGCCGAGAGAGGTGGGAACTTCAGCGACGTATGCCCGGGTCCGGATTGTCCCAACTTGCCCGGCGGCGGAACGCAGATTGCAACACCGCTGGATCCCAATGCACTGGCCATCCTTGCTGAGATCAACGCGCCCAATAGCACGACTGGTTGCCCTTCGACGATTAGTTCCTGCTACAACGCTGACATCATACAACCCACTTACTGGCGTGAAGAACTTCTGCGAGTGGACCACAACTTCTCCAGCAACCTGCGAGGCATGTTTCATTACATCCACGACTCCTGGAATACGGTTACGCCCACGACGCTGTGGTCCAACGCGACGCTGCCTTCGATTCAGACGAAATTTGTGGGTCCGACAACGAGCGCGGTCGCGCGGCTGGTGTACACGGCTTCACCGACACTGGTGAATGAATTCGTCTTCAGCTATACGGCCGACCACATTTTTCTCACGAACGTGGGACCGTTCGCGCGCCCCGACAGCATGACGATGACCGGTATTTTCCCCGACTTTGGCGG
This sequence comes from Acidobacteriota bacterium, assembly GCA_003167215.1. Classification (GTDB taxonomy): domain Bacteria; phylum Acidobacteriota; class Terriglobia; order Acidiferrales; family UBA7541; genus Palsa-295. Next base: position 171,151 of record PMTV01000014.1, read on the forward strand.
AAAACTGCCGACGGTGAGTGTGAGCGGCAACCAAGCCTACGGGCAGGGATTTACTGCTGACCCGTCGGATGAGCCGTGGAACAATGCGAACCCGACGTACACCATCCGGGACAACGTCACCAAGATCATCGGCAAACACACTTTGAAATTCGGGGCCTACGCTGTGATCGCGCAGAAGAATGAATTCTCCGGCACGGGACTGGAAGGCTCGCTTTCATTCGATGCCACGAACACGAACGTCACCACGGGAAACGCGTTTGCGGACTTGCTGCTCGGTAATATCTCGACCTTTTCGCAGGTAAATCTGGAACCAAAGTATTACAGCCGCTATCAATTCGTGGAACCGTACATCAACGACGATTTTCACATCACGCCGCGGCTGACTTTGAACCTCGGGCTGCGCCTAAGTCTGTTTGGCACCTACTACGAAAAAGAGAAGAACACCTACAACTTTGAGCCCGGCGCTTTTAACCCTGCGAACGCGCCCGAACTCGACCCGGCGGGCTCGGGAGCTCTGGTGAATCCCATCACCGGGGCATTCCTTTCGCCGACAAACCCCGCCGATGCTCAGTTTTTGTACAACGGACTCGTTCAGTGCGGTGCTTCGGGCGCTCCGCGTGGGTGCATGAAAGGCCATTTATTCAATCCGGCGCCGAGAGTTGGGTTCGCCTGGGACATTTTCGGTGACGGAAAGACCTCGCTGCGCGGCGGCTACGGAATCTTCTTCGATCACGGTAATGGAAACGAGGGAAACAGCGAGTCCTTGGAAGGAAGTCCACCCTTTGTACTGAACCCACAGCAGCCGAACATCGCTGCGGGAGTGGGGTCCTGCCCCTCGAGCGGTACTGGATATACGTGCATCGGCGGTAGCGGAGCATTGGCTTACCCTCTTAGCCTGGTGGCCATTCCTACCCATGCCGTATGGCCGTATATGCAACAGTGGAATCTGAGTATCGAACGGGAAGTGTTTAAGAATACGGTTCTGCAGGTTGGATATGTGGGCAGCAAAGGAACCCATCTGGCATTGAACGTGGACCAGAACCAGTTGCAACCGACCGCGACGTCTCAAAATCCCTACAATCCCGGCGAACCAATTGTGATACAGAACAACACCGGACAAGTGGTAAACACAAACTGCAACACTCTGACGGTGAATGGCATCGCTCTAACGGGGCAGGCTGCCATTAATCTGGGGACCGCCTGCGGAAACGATCCGTCGCCATACCGTCCTTTTGTTGGTTATGGAACGATCACTCGCAAGTACTACGGGGCGGATTCGAACTACAACTCGCTGCAAGTTTCCATCCGGCGGACGATTGCGCCGTTGGTGGTGTCGTTGTCCTACACCTACAGCCATTCGATCGACGATGCCTCCGACTTGGCCGACCAGAACTTCGTAAATTCTTACGACTTGGCCGCGAACCGTGCGAGCTCGAACTTCGATGAACGCCATATTCTGACGTTCAGCTACGTGTACAGCCTTCCCTCGCACTGGGCGAGCGGATGGAAGAAGGTCGCATTGGCAGGGTGGCAGTATTCCGGGATAACGTCGTTTAATACCGGACAGCCCTTCAGCGTGTTGAATGGCGTTTTCGGCGACAATGCTGGAGTAGCCAACGGTGTGGGAACTAACGGCTCTTATGCTGACCTGGTTCCCGGTGTGAGTCCCTACAGCAAACCTTCGGCGGCCGCAATTGCAGCGCTGGTTCCGGGGACGGGCCCCCTGCTCTTCAACCCCGCAGCCTTTGAAGCCCCGACCGGGCTGACCTTCGGAGACTCCGGCAGAAACCTGCTGAATAATCCGAGCCGATTGAACTTTGACATGGCAATGTTCAAGAACTTTCCGATTCACGAATCCATTTCGATGCAATTTCGCGTGGAAGCATTCAACATTTTCAACCACACGCAATGGGCGAGCAACAACGCAACGGCAAGTACGACGGGAAGCGGTGGTGACGCGTACAATACGATCTCCTGCTATGGAGGCCCCAGCAATTCCGCTGCGTATTCTTCGTGTCTTGGAAGCGGATTCCTGCAGCCGGAGGGGGCGCACAATCCCCGGATTCTCCAGCTTGGGTTGAAGCTGCTGTTCTAGGCGACAAAAGACTTTACACAGGCTGTTCGAGGGCGCCCCGAGAAACGGGGCGCCCTTTTTTATTGGGTGCGAACTGATCGTCTACGAGGAGTCCTTCTAACCGATCTGCGGACTTCGGAATAGGGCAGGCAAAAATATTTCAGGGAGCCGGCAGGGGTTTCGTATCGCGGATTCCCTTCCCTTCAACTAGCGTGTAGATGTTGTCAGGCGCCACATTCTGGAGCTTCTCGACCAAGCCGCTGGGCCATTGAACTTCCACGGAATCCAGGTTTGATTCCTTGCCTAACCCAAAATGCAGGCGCAGATCGTTTTGCGAGAGGTAGCTCGCGCCTCCGCGGACTTCGTTGAACTGCACGAGCTTGCCCGCGCGCACGGTGACGCGCGCGCCAATCGCGGCGCGGTTGCTCTTCGTGCCGATGAGCTTGAAGAGAACGCGGTGATTTCCGGCGACGCCATGATTCAGCAGTAGCGAGGGCGGCTCGCCCACATTCAAAAGCAGGACATCGATGTTTCCATCGTTATTGACGTCGCCGAACGCCGCGCCGCGTCGCGAAGCAAGCGGAATCGCATTGAGCCCGGCGGTTGCAGCGGAATCCGTGAACGTGCCGTCGTGATTATTCATGTGCAGCATCAGTGGCTCGCGATAGCGCGGGCCGGAATCCAGCGAGTCCATCTGCGGGTAAACGTGCCCGCTGGCGACGAAAAGATCGACCCATCCATCGTTGTCGAAATCGAAAAACCCCGTGCCCCATTTCACGTAGGGATAGCTGGTCGTAGCCACGCCTGCTTTCCAACTGACGTCGTCAAAGCCCGTGGCGCCCAGATTGTGGTAGAGGCTGTCCCCTTGGTCCATGAAATTGGTGACGAAGATGTCGAGCCGGCCATCGTGATCGTAATCGCCAAAGTCCACGCCCATCGAGCCTTCGGCGTCTCCTTCGGCGCTTAAGGCCGTGCCGCTTTGCATGCCGACGTCGGTAAACGTGCCGTTGTGATTGTTGTGGTAAAGATAATTGGGGCCAGTATCGTTAGCGACATAGAGNNCCGGCTTTCTGCGAGACTTCTTCGAATGTTCCGTCGCCGCGGTTGTGATAGAGCAAGTCGGTTTCGCCCATCATGCCCCAGGGACCGCACTGCACGACGATGCCGCGAAATTTGCAGGAGCCGAATGCAGCGACGTTGGCGAGGTCCACGTGAACGTACCGCGCGACGAAAATATCGACGAAGCCGTCTTTATCGTAGTCCGCCCACGCGGCGCCTGTCATGAAGCCGCTTCCCCGGACGCCGGCTTTGTCGGTGACATCTTCAAAAGTGCAATTGCCACGGTTACGGTAGAGCGCATTGCCGCCATAGCCGGTGACGAATATATCGGGCAATCCATCGTTGTCAAAATCGGCGACGGCAACGCCCATGCCCCAGCCCTTGCGGGTGAGCCCTGCTTGCTTTGTGATGTCCTCAAATTTCAGTGGGGCGGATTGGCGGTAGAGCGTGATCATCGGGTCGCCGCCCTGTCTGTAGCGATCGACGGTCGAGCCATTGACGACCAAGGCCGAGAGGGTGCCGCTATTATCGCAATCAATAAAGCCGACGCCACCGCTCATCGATTCGACAATGTACTTCTTGTCTGGTGAGGAGATGTGGGGGATGGTGAGGCCGGCACGCGCCGCTATTTCCTCAAAAATCGGCACCGGCGCGCGAGGTTTGCCGGTTTGCGCACGGGTCCCGATACATAACAAGCCGATAAACAGGAATTGGAATGTTTTCTTCGTGGGCCGTAGTCTCAATTCAAGTGATGTGCGAATCGCCTCTGGCTAGGAATCGGCCGCGCCGCTAGGTCTTTCCTGCAAGCAATAAAGCACTAACTCGACGCGAGAAGAAACTCCCAGCTTGTCGAAAATGCGAAAAAGGTAGTTCCTTACCGTATGTTCGCTCAGTTTCAGATGGACCGAAATCTCGCGGTTGGTCATCCCTTCCGCAACCTGACGCACCACCGATTCTTCGCGCTTCGAAAGCAGATCAATTCCACGAGCGTCCTGCCAGCGCATCGGCATCGTCAAGCTGAGCGCTTCAAGAATATAACCGAGCTGCTGGCTATTTGCCCACACCTGTCCTTGATGGACGGAGGCTTTGCGTCCATCTAAGGCTGTACGATCCCGTTGGACCGTTGAAAATTCATTCAAAGCCGATCCCGCGCTTGGGTGGCGTCGCGATCACTCTAGCTTTTGCCGCTGGGATAAGCCTTGCGGGGCATCTCTTCCAAATCCGGGTCTGGCCTTTCTTTGCGGCGCTGATCTTGATTTGGGCTGCGGGGCTCACTGACGACATTCGGGGACTCTCGCCAACTTTACGGCTCGCAGCTCAAGTTGGCGGTGCGATTTCGCTCTGGTCCGGAGATTGGCGATTGCCCTGGCTCACTGGGCCCGTCAATCTAGCCGCCTCTTGCGTGTTGATGGCGCTCTTCATCAACTCGTTTAATTTTCTTGACGGGTCCGACGGTCTATGCGCCGGGGTCACGGGAATCATCGCAGCTGCATATCTCATATTCCCCGGTTTCACACTCAGCCTTCTAGGAACGACAGTGGCGTGGAGTTTACTGGGCATCTGTTTTGGATTCTTGGTTTTCAACTTCCCTCCCGCGGGTATTTTCATGGGGGATTCGGGGAGCACCGTCCTGGGATTTGGCATCGCGTTTCTTGCATTTGATTTCTATCGCATGAACGCTCTAGGTGGGCATCGCCTTGCGCTTGCTTTCCCGCTGCTGATGGCCTCGCTGCCGTTGCTCGATGGAATTCTGACCATCCTCCGCCGGCTGCACTCAAGGCATTCGCTTTCACTCGGTGATCGTCGGCATTACTACGATTTATTGTTGCGGCTGAACTGGTCGCCACGAAATGTGGTTTTGGCAACCTATGGACTGACCGCGGGGATGTGCATCATTGCATGGCTTGTTCTTAGAAGCGATTTCACACCGGCTTTTTTGCTGTGCGCCACCACCATCGGTGCATTAGTGGTCGCCGCTCTGCGGCTCGGATCTCTTCGAATGAACGAAAAGTTACGCCCTCGCTTCGATCAGCGCAACATGGAAGATGGCGGCAGGAGTTTGCGAAACGTTCTTAGGTCTGACTAATGATGATCGCACGCGTACCGCGCCGGCTGCGATCCTTCGGCGTGGATTGTTTTTGAATGTTTCCCAGCGCAACCAGCAACCTGCGCAGCTTGGCTCGCTCCTCGAGGTCCATTTCCACCACCTCGAACGCGCGCGCCTGCGTGTTCGCATCGCGAACGATGGTTTGCGCTTTCACCGGCTTTTGTCCGGTGTTCAGTTTCATGTTTACCAGGCTGCCAGGATGCAAACTCTGGTCGCAAATTGCCACACCGCCGCCCAGAGTCAGTTCCGGAATATCCAACCTGCAATTTTCCTTCAGATTTGTGGTCATGCCCGACACGGCGTGTTCCAGCCGCAAGCGCGGGTAGCGTCGTTGCCGTATTGCCGAAGAATTTGGATCCGCGTCGAGCGGCTCAATCGAAAGTTCTGCAACGCTTAGCCCGCTTCGCGGAATGAAATTGCGTATCCATTCAGGGTCAATTTTCTCCATCGCCTGCGCCGCCACGAGTCTCAATTCGCTCGGATTGGCCCAGCGAAATGCCTTGCGGGCCTCGGCGATTTTTCGCAGCACAACTTCCGCGCCCCCGGTGCGAAGGCGGCCAAGCGCTTCAATCGCTTTTAACCGCAGGTATCCCGTGCCGTCTTTTGGCAAATCGCCTTCAGCCAGCCGCAATAAACGCATGTCCGATCCCTGCTCTCCGCTCATTCCAATCTCATCGATCGCAAGCGGGCGGATCAGCGCGTCAAGACTATCGAATATCGTCAGGAGCAATCGGCCTCTCTCAGACCCGCCGCTGGAAGAAATCTGCCGCACCACCCTGTCGTGAGTCGTGCGTTTCCATTCGGACATTCGTCCTGGAAGCACTTCCACTACCAGGTCCGCATCCAGACGCGTCAGAATGCCGATCGCTTCTGTCACTTCTGAGGCGCCGCCCTTGCGAAGTTGTTCACGTAAATGCTGCAGTCCTTCCGGCCCCAGCACTTCCATCATCGAAATCAATAAATCGCAATCTTCGCGAAATCCGGAACGGCTGAATCGGCCGGCCAAGTGCTCGGATGCGGGGGCCGGCATGCGTCGCAGAAGATCCGCCAACCCGCTCGGAACACTCCCCGCTTTCAGCGCTTCTTCGATGAACTCCGGCAAGCGGTTCTCAACTGCAATCCTCGGACGTAGATTGTTCCCCAGACCAGGCCGCTCGGTTTCCACGTACTCCACTAATTCGACAGCGCGCTGGATCGCCGGGTACGATCGCTTATTGGCCGCTTCCTGCGACAGGCGAACGAATGCCGCGCCTACGAGGCTTTGCAGTTCGGAATCCCGCTCTTCGGCAAGTTGAACGCCCACCTTGCGGATTGTTTCCACCAGCAACCGTTCATCACTCTTCGCGTAAAGTCCTGCCAGTTCGGAAAGACCCATGGAAGTCTGGCGTCGCTGCTCGGGCGATTTGTTCGTGATGCAATTCGCATAATTGCGCAGCGTATTCTCTGCCGCTTCCTTTTCACCGCGTTCCGTCAATCCTTCCACGTATTCCCGGATCTTCGCAGGAGGAACGCACCAGGCCTCGGGAGATTCGAGCACAGCTTTCTTCTTCTCATCTCCCACCTGAGCCCAAAACTGCTGAGCCAGAAGGTCCACGTGAGACTGCACTTCGATTCCATGGCGACTCATCTTCTCTTCATACACGCCCAAAATCTTTCGCAAGCCGTCCAGCTCCAGGCTCATTTCGTCTAGCACTTGACGCACCGCGTTTACTTCGATGTCCCCTTTCTCGTAACTTTCCAGCGCGAAACGGACGGCGATGTGTTCCGCAAGCTTCATAAGCGTAGGTTTGTCCGACGTTTCCGATGGCGCTTGCGCAGCCAGCGCCGACAATGCTTGGCTCACCGTAAAGCGAGCGCGCCGCGGCAGCGTGGATAGTCGCGATTGAAATGAAGCTGGATCAATTCTGTCTTTGGATGAGTCCGTCGTCCGGGCAATCTGCGCAAGAACCTGCAAAATTCCTTTTAATTCATCTTCATGCAAAGTCATGAGCCCGGTTTCTACAGCCATTGAACCGGCGGTGCCGCGCGCGGAACGGCTGCCGCGAATTCCAGCCGTTGCGTTTCCCCAACGGCTCACCTCGCCGGGTTCCGAACTGCCTGATTCGGGCACTTTCCAAATGTTTGGGCCGGATCCACCTGTGTTTCGGGCACCCGCGCCACGGTTCCCGCCTCCGCCCTGTCCCGCTGGAATGCTGCCAACAGAACCGGAAGGCGAAGAACCCGATCCACTGCTTCTATCGCTTCGGCCTGGACCACCGGGCCCGGAGCCTGCTCCGCCAGAACCTGCGCCACGCGTCGAACCGATGTCACTTCCGCCCCGCGCAGCATGTCCCGGAGCTACCGGGATCGCTTCCCCGCTGAGCCCACGCGCGTTCGATCCGGATTCCGTGGAATTTTCTTTGTTGAGCCAAAACCCGCCGGCATTGGGATCAAGGGGAGCGCCCTCTTCGCTGCCTCCAACAATATTCCAAGTGCCGAAGTCGCTGGAGCGGCTTTCGCTTGCTAAATTTGATCCGTGAACAGGAACTCCGCCGCTGATGCGCGCTCCCGATCCTTGTCCCTCGCTCGACGATTGCTTCGAACTGTCTTTGTTAAACCAAAAGCCGCCGGCGTCCGGTTCCAAAGCTGCTCCACCGCCATCGCCGCCGACGATGTTCCACGTTCCGGCGCCAGACGATCCGCCGCTCTCGGCTCCGCCTTGCGAACCGCCCACGGAACTGACCGGACCTGACATGCGAACACCATCAGCACCCGGCTCACCGTGACCTGCAGGAATCCCTCGAATTATTTCCGATGAGTCGCCTGCGTAATATCCGGGACCACCGCCATATCCGCTCGTGCCTCGCCCGTCTCCTCCGCGCGACTCGGAACCGCCGCCGCGACCGGAACCAGACCCCTCGAAACTATTTCCGGAGCCGCTGCCGCCGCTCCTATCTCCGCTTCCACCGCCATTGCCGGAACCACTGCCGCCGCTGCCGTCTCCGCCTGATCCGCTACCGCTGTTGCCGTCGCCGGAACCGTCCCCGCCCAGGCCGCCAGCCCTCGGCCCGCTCCCAGACCCAGACCCTTTTGTTCCTTCCGCGGCAATGATCAACTGCAAAAGTCTCTCAGGATCGTTGAAGAGTTCGTCGGATTTTTCGGAATTCAAACCCAGCGTGCGCGCAGCAAGTTGCGCCGCAATTGTGGATTTGGCGACTGCGGAGTCAGCCGGCACAAAACACACTTCGTTCACGTGGATGTGCGGATCGCCTTGCAACGCAGTTTTCAATTGTTCGGCTAGTTGCACCGGCTTTGCGCCAGTGCCGGTGGGGAAAGCACGCACGAACCGTGCCAGACTTGCCTGTGTTACTTTCGGGGAAAAGTGAATGCTGGCGATGCCCGCGGACGAGAGCATCTTTGCAAAACTCTTCTCCGCCGCTGCCGATTCCAATGGTGTGCCGTCGAGCAGGAGTTGATCCCCTGACACGCCCAGCAGAACGCCGGCTTCATTCTCCGAGCCTGAGCCGAGCGCGGTGCGCAGCTCGCTCCAGCCGGTTTCGAATTGCTTTACCGTGCGCGGGTGACCAAAATCGTACATCCGCGCGAATTTCAACAAAATGTTGAGGCTGCGCACGAAAGCGCGGGCCGCTGCGGGCCGAGTGTTGGAATTTGTGGCCATAGATATGGGGCTAGAACCCCGCCTCTACAGGAAAGTATGTAGGTTAGGGACTGGCGCTGCAATGGTACGGATGTCGTGATTAGTACTAACGGTTGGGCTATAAATATCGTAGGCGAGAGGTAATAGGAAGAGCCTAGCGCCCGCGCCGTCTTTTCAACCATCCTTCTAACTCTTTGATATCACTCAGGATAGTTAAAGCTCCCAGCTCGCGGAGTCGGGTACCACGCTGGCGGCGTTCTTCGCTCCGGCGAGGCAGAATACCCACAAACGGCATTTTCGCAGCCTGAGCGGCAAGAGCATCATCCACATTGTCTCCCACGTACAACGCGTTCCCCGGATCGCGGCCATTCAAAATCTGCAACAGACCATCTGGAGCCGGCTTTGGCCGCTTCACATTTTCTACGCTGACTATCCCATGGAAAAAAACCCGGCATCTGCAGCGATCCAAAGTGTAATCAAGTTCCCGTCGGATCCGGCCGGTAAAGATATAGAGCTCCGCAAGTTTTGAAAGGCACCGCAAATTCGCAGCCGGCAGCAGCCATTTTTCTCGCGTCACATTTCCTTTGCCGTTCTTACCCCAGTAAATTTCCACAAACTTGCCCTTCACCTCGTCGTATTCGATCTTCTTTCCGAGCGCATTTACCCAAGCTGTGGACAGTTTCCAGTCGTCATTGAACCCCGGTCGATTTTTCCAGCGATGGAGTTCCCGGCGAGTGACTCTCTTGCCCACAAAGAATTTCACAGTTTCAAGCGTTGTGCGTTGAAACGAGCCTCGCGTGTCCACCAGAACGCCGTCCACGTCGAAAATAATCACAGCGGGCTGGAATGTCATGGACTGGGAGTGTGGAATATCAAGTTCGATTTACTGGTATGCGACTCGTTTAGGAAGTTGATCCGTCTGATTCGCCGGAAGATGCCGCTCGCCCGACGTCGTGGCCGCCGGAATCGGATTCGCCGGAATCCGGCTCGTTCTCAGTGTCGAGCGAATCAGAGGACCAGGCCTCTCCTGCCTTCGCAGAGGTCAAGACCGGCTCGTCGATTCCGTCTGCGGGTGCGGCACTTTCCGCAGAAGGCTTTGGTGCAGACGCGCTTGCGGGGGAAAGATCGGGAACCGGAGCCGCTGCCGCCACCGCATTCAACGCGTCCAGTCTCGCGCCAAGCACTTCAGTCAATAAATCGATAATCAATTTCGCGCCGCGCCCGTCCGAATCTTTTGCCGGGTTGTAAGCAGTTACTTCCATCGCCGCAAGATGTTTCTGCTGCAGGAACACTAGAAGAGCCTCGCGAACCTCTTCGATAGTCAAGCCGCCGACGCCGGGATAATTTGTCGCCTGAAAGTCTGCGATCACGTCCACATCGAAGTGCAACAAGAATTCGTAGCCATTTCCGCGAATTCGATCGACCGCTTCTTGTGCCGCCGCTTTCGCGCCCATGCGCTTCACGTCTTTCGCCAGGTATCGCCGGAGCGGCGATCGCCTAAGCAACTCCTCTTCGGCGGGACCGAGACGCTCCACTCCAAACAGCGCGAGGTCTGGCTCGCGCACTAAAGGTGGCTCACCCCAAAATCGCACAAGCTCCGGAGCGCCGCGGGCAGTCAAATGCGAAACAACCATGCCATCTAGGCAGCCCGATGGCGTCGTAGCCGGCGTGTTCAAATCGGCATCGCGGTCCATATAAATCATGCCCACATGGCGAAAATAACGGCGCACCCCTGCTACTGCGGCCAGCGCGACAGAGCAATCCCCTCCTAGAATCAGTGGAAGCGCCCCGGATTTAACGGCCAGCTCGACGCGCGGCTTTAGCGCCTCGATTGCGGCAAGTACTCTCGGAAGATTACGTGCACGGGGACTGTCGTTGTCGGGTTTGTATTGCTGGGGAGGATCATCGCCAAGATCATTTACGACGTAACCAATCGAGTTTAGTTTCTCGGTTAATCCCGCTGCACGCAATGCAGCAGGCCCTCCCTCGTGCCCGAGCGACATTGCGGCCGCGCTTGTGGGCGCGCCGAGGAGTGCGATCTTATTCGGCTGGCGGACTACTTTAACCGCCACTCAAGAGCTCCTTAGGCTTTTCTTACCGGCATCCGACTGTCGACGGTTTATTGCGCCACCGGATTCTGCCGCGCTGCAAGTTCCGGCGGCAACGTAAAGCGCACGTCTTCGCGAATTAGGTCGAGATCGCGGTGATTCGTAAATCCGAAATTCGAGAGCCGCTGGCTCACTTGCTCCACCAGAATCTCCGGAGCCGACGCGCCGGCCGTCAATCCCAGAGTGGTCACTCCTGTGAGCCAGGAAGCGTCTATATCGTTTGAATCTTCGATCAAACGCGCCGCCACGCCCGCGCGCTTCGCTACTTCCACAAGCCGGTTTGAATTCGAGCTGTTCGCCGAGCCCACCACGAATATCAACTCCACTTCGCGCGTCAACGCTTCTACTGCTTCTTGACGATTTTGCGTCGCGTAGCAGATGTCGTCCGAAGCAGGTCCGACGATAGTCGGGAACCGCTGGCGCAGGCGCGCAACTATTTCCTGCGTGTCGTAGAGCGATAGGGTCGTCTGCGTGAGGAATGCGAGGCGATTCGGGTCCTGCACCTCGAGTCGGTCCACTTCCTCGACGCTGCCCACAACCAGAGTCTGCTCCGGAGCTTCTCCCGAGGTTCCGACGATTTCCTGATGATCGCGATGGCCGATCAGAATCAGCGTGCGCCCTTCGCGCGCAAATTTCAGAGCTTCCAAGTGCACCTTCGTCACCAGCGGGCAAGTGGCATCAATGACGCGCAACTGCCGCTCCTGCGCTTCCGTGCGGACCCGCGGTGGCACCCCGTGAGCGCTGAAAACAAGCACAGCGCCGACCGGAACTTCATCAATCGATTCCACGAAGATTGCGCCGCGGCGCCGCAGCTGATCCACCACATAGCGGTTATGAACGATTTCATGATGAACGTAAACCGGGCGGCCGTAAGCTTCGAGCGCGAGCTCTACGATGTCCACCGCGCGAACCACGCCCGCACAGAATCCGCGCGGCCGGACGCGCACCAGCGTCTTGCCCCCGTTCGTCGTGCCTTGTATATTCGTTAAGGTCAATTAACTCTCCGCAAAGAGTCTTATTTTACCTGAACTGGCGCTTCGCTTCCACTTCGTTCCTTCGCCGAGTTCCTCATGGATGGTCGAAGCCCGGCCAGGCCTCCAATGCCAAAATGTCCAATCTATCCATATAGTTGGAAAGGATGAAACGCTCCTAGCCCAGGGCCGGCGCCGGAGACCAAAATGTCGCAAGAATTGCGACGAGGACTTGCCGGGATTTTCAGGCCGGCAGCGAAAGGCTATTTGAGCAGACGTTGCGAGGTAACCAGCAGGGCAGGCCGCAGACGGCGGACGAAATTGCATCCGCGGCCCTGTTTCTAGTGGCGAACTAATCGAACGCGATTACTGTGCAGACTCTGACCGTGGATGGCGGAATGACTTTCTACCGAGCTCGTCCACCATGTTGTATCCCCGGCGCGCCGAACGCGCGATCACGCGAATTCCTGCTTCTGTCAAATCCAACCCTCGCTCACCAATTGCTCCCAGAAGATAAGCGGTTCCGCCAATAACCAGCAGCGCGCCAAACGCAACACCGAACAACAGCTCAGCAGCGAGCAATTCGCGCACAAAATAGATTTGCAAGAAGAAGAAAAGTCCGATCGCAACTAGCAGCCACTTGCGCAGTTTCGCCTTTTCGATAACCCCGACTGCAAATGCATTCAGCCTTTCCAGGATGATTTTCATTAGCCCTCGTTTGCCTCATTCGTGTAGAAGCAAGCAGAAGACCAAAACGAACGCCCCATAACTCGTTGAAAACTCGCCAGTGTCGGGGAATCAGGAGGCCAAATCGAGGGAAAAGAGAAAAGGGTTTCCGTAACGCGAACAAGTGCGGATTTGTTACAAGGTCGCCTACGCGGACGTTTTTTGTTGCCCCTTTTCGGCTACAGGCTATTTCACTTGCGTTTTGTTTCGCCTGAAGCGAAGCAGTTTTTCAGGCTTAACGCCCTTCGAACGGATAGCGATCCTGGGCCAGCACCGCGGTCGCAACACGCGCTCTTAACGCGATCGTGTCGATAGGAGCATGCTTTGCGAAACGCCGCAGCACCGCGAGCTGTGTTATCAGCGTGTCACCGGCAACCGTCGCGGCTAATGCTGTGCGAGCTTGTTTCTCGACGCGGTCCATCGCGTCATATATAAACGCTCGGGCTGCGTCGCACATAACGCTCGCGGATTCTCCTCGCGCTGCCGACGCCTTCTGCGCCCTGCGGAGCGAAGATTCCATGGCATACACATCCATCACCACATTGGCCAGCGCCGCCATCACTTCCTGCTCGTCGGCAAGTTTTTCGCGGAATTTCTGCACCGCGGTTCCCGCCGCAAGAAGGAAAATTTTCTTCGCCTGCGCCAGTGAGCGCTCTTCTTCAGCAAAAGCTCCGCTTTCAGACTCCTCGTACGACGGGCCTGCCAGCACTTCGTCCGCCAGCTTCATCGCCGCGGGAATCAAAGGCAAAATGCCGGCCATCGAACGCTTCATCAGCATTTGAATGATGAGCATGCGATTGATTTCGTTCGTCCCTTCGAAGATACGGTTCACGCGGCTGTCACGGTAAGCGCGTGCCACCGGATAGTCTTCGTGAAAGCCATAGCCCCCGAAGATTTGAACGCCCTCATCGACGCAGAAGTCCAGCGTCTCGCTGCCGACCACTTTGCTTATGGAACTTTCGATCGCGTATTCCTCAAGCACTTGCATGGCTTGCTGCGTTTTGTCCACACCAGCCTTCGGATTTGCGACGGCGGCTTCAACCATTCCCGCGGAACGATAAATCATGGACTCCACGGCATATATCCGAATGGCCATTTCGCCGAGCTTCGCCTTGATCAGTCCGAAGTCGCAGAGCCGTTTGCCAAACGCCGTTCGCTCCTTGGAATATTTTGAAGAAGCTTCCAGCACTTTCTTCGATCCGCCGAGGCAGGAGGCGCCCAGCGAAAAACGGCCGACGTTCAGTGTGTTGAATGCAACGATATGGCCGCGTCCCACTTCATGCAGAAGATTCTCTTTGGGAACCGGAGTATTTTCGAAAAATATCGGCACGGTAGAGCTGCCGCGGATGCCCATTTTCTTTTCTTCCGCGCCCACCGAGAAACCGGGAGCGCCGCGTTCCACGATGAAGCAGGAAAACTTTTCCCCATCAATCTTTGCGAAGACGATATAGACATCGGCGAAGCCGCCATTCGTAATCCACATCTTTTGGCCGTTCAGAATCCAGTTCTTTCCATCCGGCGAAAGCACCGCGCGGGTGCGCGCAGCGAGCGAATCCGATCCGGCCTGCGGTTCGGAGAGGCAATAGCAGGAGAGCAGCTCGCCGGTCGCGATTTTCGGCAGATATTTCTTCTTCTGCTCCTCCGTACCGAAGTACACGATCGGAATCGTTCCGATACTAGAGTGGCCTCCGTGCGAAACCGCAAAGGACCCATAAGCGGATAGTTTTTCTGCGAGGACCGTCGAGGATACTTTGTCCAGGCCTGAACCCCCGAACTCTTCGGGAATCGCGCCGCCTAGCAGCCCAATTTCTCCGGACTTCTTCAGCATCTGGGCCATAAGCCCTTCTTTGTGTTGTTCCAGCGCCGCGATTTCCGGCACGACTTCTTTTTGTACGAATTCTTCAGCGGTTTGGCCCACCAGTCGCTGGTCGTCAGAGACATCCGCAGGAGTGAAAATATCTTCGGGCAGGCAGGATGTAATCAAGAACGCGCCGCCGCGATTCAGCGCCGCCGAAACCGATGTAGTGGCCATGATGCTGTCCTCCGTCAAATGACCCAACGATGCCTTGATTCTACGACAAAATTGAAGCTTTGTGACCCTTGATCGCCCTAGACAAATGTCGCGTTGCGGAACGAGGCTTTCCGCAGTTATAGTGACGCGCATTATTTAAGCTCGCTCGCGTGCACCGCGATTTAGGGCCGGGGCAAAACAAAAGCGTCGAAGAGAATTTTGTAAAGCGAAGGAGACACATGGGAAATCCAGTGGTTCACTTTGAGATCGGATGCCGCGACAGTAAAAAAACTCAGGAATTTTACTCCAACTTGTTTGACTGGAAGCTCGAGGCCATGGGTCCGGCTGCGATGATCAATACCGGAGAAGCGGTTGCCGGCCACATCACCGCACTCGGCCACGAACCCCATCACTACACGATTTTCTACGTCCAGGTGGACGATGTACAAGCTTGTCTGGACAAGGCAAAAGCGCTGGGTGGAAAAATGCTCGTTCCCCCCGTAGACATACCCACAGGAAAATTTGCCTGGATGCAGGATCCCGAAGGAAATACGGTTGGACTTTTCAAACCGGCAAAGCGCGAGTGAGCCGGTATCCTTACGAGAGACGCTCGAAAATTCCAGCCGCGCCCATGCCGCCGCCCACGCACATGGTTACCATGCCATAGCGTCCCTTGCGCCGATCCAGTTCACGCAGAATCGTGGCCGTCAACTTCGCGCCGGTGCAGCCTAGCGGATGGCCCAGCGCTATCGCGCCGCCGTTCACGTTGACGCGCGCGGGATCTAAACCGGCAAGCTTGATCACCGCCAACGACTGCGCGGCGAACGCCTCGTTTAATTCAATCACATCGATTTGATCGATCGTCAGGCCTGCAATCTTCAGCGCTTTCGGAATTGCATACACGGGGCCGACGCCCATCTCTTCCGGCAGGCATCCCGCGGTGGCAAATGCCAGGAACCGCGCGAGGGGTTTCAATCCAAGCGCTCGTGCTCGCTCGGCGCTCATGACCACGGCCGCTGCCGCGCCGTCACTCATCTGCGAGCTGTTCCCCGCAGTCACGACTCCGCGTGCGTGGAACGCAGGCTTCAGCTTTCCGAGCACCTCAACGGAGGTATCGCTCCGAGGACCTTCATCTGTATCGAAATTGATCTTCACGTTTTTCGCCTTCGAGTTCCCGTTTCCGTTACTCTCGAAACTGACGTAATTCACTTCCACCGGCACGATTTCGTCCTTGAATTTCCTTGCAGCGATGGCAGCGATAGCTTTCTGATGGCTAGCGAAAGAAAACTCATCGGACTGTTCGCGCGTGATGCCATATTTCTTGGCGAGATTTTCGGCAGTGAGCCCCATACCGAGATAAGCATCCGGATAACTGTCCATCAGCGAAGGATTTGGCGAAATTTTGTTTCCACCCATCGGGACCATGCTCATGGATTCAGTGCCGCCGGCCACCGCAACATCTCCCTGCCCTGCCATGATGCGCTCCGCAGCCAGTGCAATCGCCTGAAGTCCAGACGAACAAAAGCGATTAATCGTCATGGCGGAAGTTTCCACAGGCAAGCCGGCGCGCAAGGACGCGATCCGCGCCACATTCATTCCTTGCTCAGCCTCGGGCATCGCGCAGCCCAGGATCACATCTTCAATCTCTTTCGGGTCCAGCCCGCCGGCCCGCGCGATTGCTTCTTTGATCACTACCGCAGCCAGATCATCAGGACGCGTGGCACGCAGCACTCCCTTGGAAGCTTTGCCCACTGGAGTTCTCACGGAACTGACAATTACTGCTTCGCGCATCTATCACCTCGGCATGCACTGAATCCGATTGCAAACATAACGATACTATATTCGATGCGTGGACGATCGAAAAGAAGCAGCGCTCGGGAGCGACCCCGTCCCGGTTTACCTTGCAGGCACGAATGCTGAGGATCGAAACTAACGGTGGAACTTGATTGTCACGAGCATCTGTACGGATACCGGCTGTCCATCGAGTTTCGACGGCTCATACTTCCATCGGCCGAGGGCGTCCAGGGCGGATTGCCGCAACATCACAGGTCCCGAAATCGCTTCCGTATGGATGACGTGTCCGGTTTTGTCAATTGTTGCCCGGATGACCACGTCGCCTTCAATGTTGGATTTCTTGGCAGCGGTAGGATAGATCGGAAGACTGGAGAAAATGAGCTTGGGTTCCTTCACGAGTCCGCCCACTTTCACCGGGCCGTCCGGCTTGATCTCCGGCGCGGGAGGCGACGCGACATCGGATGGACCGATAACTCCGGGGAGTGCGCCGCTCGCGGACGCAGGTGGCTCCGCTGCTGCGTCGAGCGACGGCGCGGCATTCGCTTCTTCGCCGCCGGTACGTTGCGAACTCACTGGATGGGAATTCAAAGTTGCGTTCATCATATCGGACGTGACATGCGGTGCGTCCTGCTTTGCGGCGGTGCCGGGCCGATTTCCAGAAACCGGCAAATCGTGTTTTTCCGCCGGAGCATTTCCGTTGACGATTATAGAGGGCGATGGGTTTGCTATCGCGGCGCGAGTCGGATTGGAGACCTGCGAAGGCGCCGCGCTCACTTCTGGTGTTTTGGGTGCGTTCAAATTGGCCGCGGAAGGCGGTTGAGTTAGGGCCGGCGGGCTTGACTTCGGGCTGCTTCCGTTCGCAGACTGCATTCGAACGTAGAAAACGCCGGCGCCTACTGCAATAAACAACAAGGTTATGACCGCGGCTATCAAAATCCAGTTCTGCCCTGCTGGCGTTTTTGATTTGGCGGAAGCCTCGGTGTAGGACTCCAATGCATCGTCAGAGGCTGCAGCGGATGCGGGACGCTGGGCGCTAAGAGTTGCCCCGCCGGAGAGACTTCCGAATGTACTGCGCACACTTTCGTCGGACGTCGTGGCTGCGAGCTCCCCAAGTTCAGCAGAGCCGGCGGAGCCGGCATGGACTTCCTGCACGGACGATACTGCCGGCGCTGGCGCATGCGAATCCGCGTGTGAAACGGCCGAGGGAGGTGCCACAACGGAAGCGGAAGGAAAATTAATTACATTGCCCTCATTGGCTTTTTCCGGAGCCGGCGCTTTCTTCAGAGTTTCAAAACTCGGTGTCATGGGCGCTGGCGGCGCGGGCGTGATCGTGGACGCTGCAGGCTGCACTTGTTGCTGCAGACCAATCGAAATGAAAGACGGTTCCGGTTTAGTTGGCGAATCAATCTGCGGATCAGCAACTGCCGGTTTGATGGCTGGCGAAAACGACGTTGCTTCGGCCGGTTTTTCCGTGACCGCGGGAGCAGGTGCCGGCGCCCAGGAAATATCCGACGCCGACGCAGCTGGCGCCTGCTTGACGATGGGCACCGCCGGTGCTGGTGCGGCCGGTTGCGCTGGCTTGTTTGCAGTTGCAGGTCCTTCGGAAGGAAAGTAAACGCTCCAGTACCCGGGCTGTTTGTGCGTGAATTCAACTTCGACGTAGCCCTGCAAATTCGAAAATGTGCGAACCTTCACCACGCGGCAAATCGCATCTTGACGCGATTTCAAGTTGGTCACGACCAGCATTTGACCCACGTTGACGGACGTGGACATTCGAATCACCGCGCCCTGAGGGAACACGATCATCGTGCTCGTTTGTTCTTCGAACGGTTCGGTGTGCGGCGTGATTTCACGCACCACTTCCGTCACGCGGGAGCCGTGCACTTTGACCGGAACTTCCAGGGACACAGCGTCGGACCGCAGGTGCCCAGCCGGGCTCGCCTTCGCCGGAGTGCCGCGATTCGAGCTGCCGGTTTCCACAGCTGAATTTGTCACTTCTGAAGTGTCCTTCGTTAGTGGTGCCATTGTTATACCGGCGGTACGCCGTCCCCCCAGAAGTTATGGTTCTTCTGATATAAGCATTTTTTAGGGGTGTCGTTAGGTGCGGCAATGGTACGAAGGTACTCAGGGTGAACTTTTTGGACACGCCGGGGCCCAGGTGACCGTCGAACGCTTGGCCAATGAAATTGACGGAACCGCAGTGGAAAGGCCTAGATCTGGCACACCTGTAACTTCATTTCGCCCGGGGGGCGTGCCCAAAAACCCAGCACTGGCGGAACTAACGAGGCGGCACAGGACGTTTGCGATACTCCTCGTAGAGATCGCGATGGCGATTGTCCGTGCTGGTAAGTTGTCCTTTGATGAAGAGGTAGCGCACTTGAGTTTGAATTTCGAGCGGATCGCCGCTTGTCACAATAATGTTTGCCAGCTTTCCTGGCTCGAGAGTGCCGACTTGATCTGCAAGTCCCAGGATTTGCGCGGCATTCAACATTACGGCTTTAAGACCCTCGTCATGCGGTAAACCATAACCCACCGCCGTCCCAGCATACTGCGGAAGCCTGCGCGAGAAAGATGTGCCAAAACTCGAAAACGCAAATGGAATTCCAGCTGCGTTTAATTCGGCCGGCTGGGTCATTGGCTTGTCGTACGGAGCGTCCTCTCGTTCGGGGAGCCGCTCGGTAGGGCCCAGAATCACCGGGATCTTCTTTTCCTTCAGCAGGTCTTTCACTTTCCAACTCTCTGCGCCGGAGGCCAGAATCATTTTCAGATTTTGCTTCGCGCAGAAATCCACCGCGTTGCGAATGTCTCGCGCATCATCGGCCACCATCAGTACCGGAAGTTTTCCTTCCACCACCGGCACAAGCGCCTCCAGCTTCAAATCGCGCACAAAAAGATCCGGTGAACCTTTTTCTTTCGCTTGCGCGTAGTGCCGCGCGCGCACAAGCCAGTCACTTAGCTCGTTCACCGACTTGTCGTATTCTTTTTTCGCTTCCGTGTACGGTTTTTCCTTGAAGCTGAACGTTGAAAAATCGAACGAACGCGTCTGGATCGACGGCCAATTAATCACCATTGCCACCGAACGCTTGATTTGCATCTCGTCCATTGTCCAGCCGGCCAAATTGAACGTCGAGGCCTGGCCGGTGATCACTCCGCCGCCTTCCGAATCGAACCCGCCGATGCCCGGCACCGCGAGCACTTCCGTTATCCCGTTCGCGCGTGTCACCGGAATGTGTGCAGTCGCCGGGTTTACCGCCGTCGCAGCGATCAGCTCAGGATTGAACGCGCCGAGCTCACGCGTATCCACGGTCGCTGAAACCGCACCGACCTCGTTCAACCCCATTTGCGTGATAGGGTCGAACATTCCGGGATAAACTTCCAGCCCTGCCGCATCGATCACTTGCGCATCATCGGGAACTGCGATATTCGCTCCAACTGCCGCGATTTTTCCGTCGCGAATCACCACAGTGCCGTTTTCAATCGCGGGCCCCGCCAAGGTGTAAACCTTGGCGCCCTTGATGGCGTAAACATTCGCGGCCCGTTGCGACCACAGAGGAAACGCCAGCGACAGCGCCAAACAAAATGAAATTAGCTGCAAGCTCGAGGACTTCACGCTGATAGCTCTACTCACAGGCCACCTCCGGCAATGTTGCCTACGTTGCTTTGGCTGGTCGGCGGTTGTTTCTTTTTGGCATCAGGCTTTTTCTCCGGCTTGCTTTCTGATTTTCCTTCCGCTTTTTTCTCTTCGGCAGCTTTCTTTTCCTTTGCCAGCAGGTCTTGCTTTTCCTTTTCAAGCGCTGGACGCGCATCAATATCGCGCTGCCGGTCAAAATAAACCCGGCCGTCGATCAGCGTCTTTTGCACCACCGCGTACACGCTCAAAGGATCGTGATTGAAGATAGCGAGGTCCGCGTCCTTGCCTACCTCGATCGAACCCACGCGATTGTCGATTCCCAGCTGGATTGCAGGATTCAAAGTGACCAACTTCAGAGCATCGTTGGCTGACAGGCCGCCGTATTTCATGCTCTTGGCCGCTTCCTGGTTCAAGTGACGCGCTTCTTCGGCGTCATCCGAGTTGATCGAAACAATCACGCCGCGGTCGGTCATCAGCGCAGCGTTGTACGGAATCGCGTCATAAGCTTCCATCTTGTAACCCCACCAATCCGAAAATGTCGAGCCTCCGGCGCCGGACGCCGCGATTTCATCTGCGATTTTGTAGCCTTCCAGCACGTGCTGGAAGGTACGGATCTTGAATCCAAATTCATTTGCCACCCGGATGAGCATCAGAATTTCGTCCGCGCGGTAGCAGTGCGAGTGCACGTACCGTTTTCCTTCGAGCACTTCCACCAGCGGCTCGAGCTTCTCATCCCGCCGCGGCGGGATTAGATTCTCGTTCCCCGCTGCTTTCTTCTGGTTGTAGTCGTCCCACTCCTTTTTGTACTGACGAGCTTCGATGAAAGCCTCGCGAATCGTTTCTTCCACGCCCAGCCGGGTCGCGGGATATCGAGGTTCCACTCCGGGCGGCGGCGAAAAATTCGAGCGCTTGGGATTCTCGCCCAGCGCAAATTTAATTCCAGGCAGCGCCCCTTCGAACGGCAACTGGCTGGCGGGTTTGCCCCATCGTAACTTGATCACCACCGTTTGCCCGCCGATCGCGTTCGCACTTCCGTGCAGAATATTCGCCGCGGTCACTCCGCCGGCGAGGTCATCGTAAATACTCATGTCGTCGGGATCTAAGACATCGGCGATGTTTGCCATCGACGAAACGGAAACGCTGCCTTCATTCACACCACCGTCTATAGCGATGTGCGAGTGGCAATCGATGATCCCGGGCATCACGTATTGGCCGTTCGCGTCAATCACCGTCGCGCCGTCGGGAACTTTCAAGTCGGTTCCCACCCCCGCTATCTTCCCGTCACGAATCAGGATCGAACCGTGCTCGATATTCCCGTGCGTAATTGTGAGGATTGTGGCGTTCTTTATCAGAATCGCGCTGTCTTTCTGAGTGTTCGAATCCTGGGCCCGAACGGAAAACGGAGCGAGTGCGGCAAATGCAACTGTCGCAAGCAGCAGGGCGCGTTTCATCGGCCTACCCCCTCGCCGCTAGTCATGTCTTTGGCAGGCGCACCGGGCGGTTCATCTGTTTTATGATCGCCCACCTTTTCTGCGGGCGGCTCTTCATGAATTTCGAACCACCGTCCGTCGACAAAAACGTGCTTCACTTTCGTCTTCTCGTCGAAGATCTCGCCATCCGTCACAACTAAGTTTGCGATCTTTCCCGGAGCGATGCTTCCCATGCGGCCGCTCACGCCGAGAATCTCGGCCGAGTCGGATGTAAACGCTCGCAAAGCGGCATCCGGCGCTAGTCCCGCAGCGATCGCTTTCCTGGCATTCTTGAGAATGTCCTTTGGGCCCGATAAACCGCCGGAATAAAACGCGAACTTCACGCCGGATTTAGACAGCGCCGCCGGTGTCGAAGGTGCGCGGTCGCGGAAGCGCAACTCCCGCAATGTTTCCTCGCCCTCCGGATCAGCATCCTTTGCGCGCTCCGGCCATTTCAGGTTCACCAGGACTGGAACTTTTTTAGCCGCGATCGCGTCCGCAACTTCGTATCCATGCTGGCCGCCATAGATCACCGCATTGATTTTCCATTCATCCGCAAGGCGCAGCGCGCGCAAAATTTGCACCGAATTGTTGGCCGGTAGCAGAACGATTTCTTTGTCGCGTAGTTCGCGAGCGATAACCTGCTCGGTGCGGTCATACGGCAAACGCTCAAACTTGGTTTCGTTCGCTTCGTAGATGGGCTCGGCCTGCGCGTACCAATTGCTATCGTCAAACACCTGGCGAATATAAGCGATCGAGCCCATCAATGAATCCGGGAACGCCCAGAAATTGCCGACAGATGTGAACGAAATCGGAAGCGTGGCCACTGCTTTCACAATGTAGTCGCCACGGCGATCGCCGGCGAGGTCAACCAGGGACGCCTGCCCGGGGAAAATTCCGCCATCGGGCATCGTAAGAGCCGTCGTAAAGCCCGCGTTGCGCCAGGTTTCAATTCGCTTGTCGTCCGTCTTGAATTCGTCCGCCGCCACTCGCCACGGGCTTGTGCCCGGCCGATCCTCCGGGCCCTTCGCAATTTCTCCGGACGGTGCCGCGCGTCTTCGTCCTCGCCCCGCCGGCGCGCTTTCAGCAGGTTCTTCCTTCGGCAGACCAAGGTCGGTGCCTGCATCGATGAGCCCGGGATAAACGGTCAAGCCTTTGCCGTCGATTACCCACGCTTCCGGCGGAATCGCGACACTTTCTCCTACCGCTTGAATCAATCCTTTTGCCACCACTACGGTTCCATTATTTATCGGCGCGCCCGACCCGGTCACGATACGCGCGTTCGTAATTGCGAAGTATCGCGGTGCGCCCCCCGCTGCTCGCGCCGAGTGGGCCCAGTTAATCAAGCTCACGATGCACGCCACCATGAGAATTAAAAGCACGTGTCGAAACTCGAATCGGTTCTTCACTTCACCCTCCCCGACAGCGACACTGCACCACCATGCGTAATCGGTGCTTACGAAAGCGACTGATACTAGCCGCCAGTCAACCCAAAATCAAGGAAACTGCGCTGCGCTTCAGCGCTGGAACGCGATGAAAAGGGTCGCGTGCACACCAGGCAGTTCCGATTGCAGATTGCAGTCCGCGATTTCTTATAGGCAGGAACACCGATGCATGGACGCGGCAGCATTCGAAAAATTATCGGAGATCGAGTCAGTTCAAAATGAGGAAACCCTCGGCCCGCGCCCGCGGGCCCGAGGAAGCTCGGAGCATCTTCCGGAAAAAAACTTAAAACTGACGCGCTATTGTGCCCGTCATCACACGAGAGCTGTCCATTTCCAGCAGCAATGCAGTATTGTCGTCAACGACGAAGTAGGAGAGAGTATTGCTTTGCAACGGTTCGCTGAGCACCAACGGATTCCCGCGGCCATTTAAGCCGACGGTGGGCATCGTGCTGGTGTTTGCCAACGCTTGACCGGAAACCACTTTTCCGTTGGTGGCAATGTTATTGATGTCCAGCGTGCCGCTCACCGACCCAGCGCTTCCGGCGCTCATCTGGCCCTCGATATCCTGCTCGCCTGCGGAGGTAAGCTCCACTCCTGCCAAGTTCAATGCGAAGCTTCCTTGCGGTGTCATCGCACCGTTTTGTGTGTAAGCCAATCCAGTTCCCACTCCGACGTTGGTATCCGTTTCCAACAGCACCGCGCCGGTGGAGGGTGAGCCGTCTGCTGCGACGTAGTTGAACAAGTAAACGGCGAACGACAAGTTTTTGCTGTTCGTCAACGTGATGCCCAATCCAATTCGGCCCGTATTGGTGTCAGGCAACGAAGCAGTCGCCGACGTAATATTTGGCGTCGTGATGTTGGTCGAACTGGTAGTAGGGCTAGTCAGGCTGCCGTCATCGTTAAGGTCCAGCACGCCGCCGCCGCCCGTCAGGAAAGCTGCACCGACTCCATATGGATTACCGCTACTGTCCGAACCCCTCACAACAAACACTTGCGACCCACTCATGTTGGTCGTTGCGGATGGCGCTCCATAGAAATCGCCGGCGAAAAGCGTGCTCGAACCACCTTCAAGCACTTTCAAGTGCGTAGCATCCACAATGTAATATACAAAAGTGAGAGTGCCGGATGAAACGCCGCCGTTATTCCCGAAATCTGAGTCGAATGTCGGACAATCCAGGAAAAGAGTCCCACGCCCGGTCGCCGGATCTGCGGGGCCGAAGCCTCCCTGAACTTGTAAATCCGTCACAGAGACTCCAGCGTTGTTCAAATCCAGAATCCCATTATTCAGTGGGAAAGTATTCTCGTTGTTTGCCACCACTCTTCCGTCCATGCCTAAGTGAGCTCCATTCTTTTCGAGTCCGGAGACACTGAAGGCATAAGCCCCCAGCGAAAATGGCGCGCCGAACTGTGAAGGATCCTGCATATCAATGGTGCCACTGCCCGTCGCGATTGTGTCGAAACGGATTACCAGTGCATGCTGATTTGAAATAAGCGCAAACTGCAAAACGTCAGTGGAAGTGCCAACGTTCAGATTTGCCGTCGTGCGTCCATCCGGCCCTACGAGGTACGTACTCCCTGCCGCAAATGCCGACATCGTGGGCGCAGCAAAGCCGCTGTTGATATCCTCGGTTCCCCCCGTAATATTTCCATTCCCATCTGCCGCAAAAGTTCCGGCCACGGACAAGAAACCTGATTTATCGTCTCCCAAATAAGAAAACGCATACGGCCGGGGATTAGCTTGGTTCACGAGTGAGTTCAAGGAAGCGTTCGAGAAGAGGATCGTCACCGTGGCGGTGCCGGAATTCCCGCCTGAAGAGGCGCTGATCGTCACCGTTCCGCTCGCCGGAGGCGTAATCGGAGCTGTATATAGCCCGCAGGTCGCTCCATTCGTAATGAATCCGGGACTGCCCGAGTTGCCGTTTAAATTTGCTTGCCAAATTGTCGCCGCGCATCCTGCAGCAGTCGTGAATTGCAGGGTTGCGCCCGCAGGCACCGCAACCGCCGCAGGAGTCACAGCCACAGGCTGCGACGCCACAACATTGATGGTAATCGGTGGGCTCGCGTTTGAACCAGACACAGCCTGGATCGTATCGGTCTCTGGCGCTCCAGGAGCCGTGAATACGCCGCCAGCAGTGATGGTACCTGTGCCGCTGAGCACAGACCACGTGGCGGAAGTGATGGTCGCCCCCGAATACGCCGTAAATTGCGCGATCGACGGTTGGCCGCCATTCGCAGATTCTGGAATGGTCGCCGATCCCGGATAAACCACCAAGCCGCCGACTACCGGCTTGCCGCCTCCGCTTCCGCCGCTATTCGAGCCGCATGCAGAGAGAAGTAGAGCGCCCGCGATTAAGGCCACAAAAACTGAGCAGCGTACATATTTCCCGGGCACTAGTTGCCCCCCTTCATTGTCGCCTTCGCGGGGATAAAGTTCCCGCGCGAAACCACGCCACGAATTGGGACGCCTTGCTCGCTCCGAAGTATGAATATGCGGTCTGGGGTCGTAAGGATTCGCGCTAGCAGCACGCTGCTGCCACCTTCTTTCGCCATCATTCCGGTAATCTCAACGGCGTCGCCAGTTGAAAGGTCTAGAGTTTTCGCGTTCACATTCGGACTGACTCCCAAGTGTGCATCTAGCATGCCCTGCGCCGTTGCGATCTGGGCGTGCATGCCTCGCAGCGCGCCACTGCTGCTCTGTTCGATACTTTGAATCGTGCCCTGAATCTTAATCTCCTTCGCCACGCGATAAGTGCGTTCGGGCAGTGGTCGGCTGACCGCAGAAACGGCTCCCGCAGTTGGTGTCTGCGCGCTCGCGTGCGGAGCGAAAACAAACGCCGCTGCCAATCCGGCGAGGAAAATTACATCGAACAATCGATACCGCATCATCATTTCTCCTTAAACCTAATAGGGCTATTTCTTTTTTTGCCGCGGAAAGTTCCGGGTATGCGCTAATTCCACTGTTGCGGGTTCTAAGTGTACCCCGGACTGCTTAGATTCAATCCATGACACACGGGTTTCCCGGCGTTGCCGCAAACTCAGACCAACTGGGAAGCCGCGCAATTCTTGTCAGGCGATTCGATTTCTTCTGCGAACTCAATTCCGCAAGGGTTTGCCAGTTTTCAGCGTGTGCGCCACGCGCTCCTGGGTCTTGCGCTCGCCGCACAGGCTGACGAAAGCTTCGCGCTCTAGATCGAGAATGTATTGTTCTGAAACCATTTGGGGCGCGCTAAGCGCGCCACCAGCCAGTATGTTCGCAAGGTTGCGGCCGACCACGCCATCGTATTCAGTCGCGAACTCGCCGCGGACGAGCATATGGATTGCCAGTTTCGCTGCTGCCAGGAACTCATCGCCAAGCACGCGGATTTCCGCGGGCGCCGGCGGATGATATCCGGCGCGAACCATCGCCAGCGCGGTCCGCTTTGCGTCCGCCACTTGCCGGTCGCGATTCATGGAAATTAGGTCTGAAGGCCGCAAGAAACCGAGCGAGCGCGCTTCTTCTCCGCTGGTGGATACTTTCGCCATCGCAATCGTTTCAAAAATGGGCTTCAGCGCGTGAAATAAATCCAGGTTTTCGCCCCCGGCCGAATGCTCGTTCGCGCGAATGAGCATTTCTTTCGTCCCGCCCCCGCCGGGGACCAAACCCACGCCCGTCTCGACAAGTCCAATATAGGACTCGCCCGTCGCCTGAATCCGCACTGAGTGCATACTGATCTCGCATCCGCCGCCAAGCGCCATGCCTTGGGGAGCCGCTACTACCGGACCCGGCGCATATTTTATGGCCATGTTCACACGTTGGAATTGGCGTACGGCCATGTGAATCTCGTCCCACTCGCCCTCTTGCGCGCCGATCAGCAGGAGCATTAAATTCGCGCCCACGGAAAAATTGGGCGCCTGGTTCGCGATCACCATGGCGTCAAAATCCGAACTCAGGCGCGCAATGCCGGCATGGATCATGGCCCCGATATCTCCGCCAATCGAATTCATTTTCGAATGAAATTCGCAGCAGATGACACCGTCGCCGAGATCGATCAGGCTCGCACCGGCATTGCTCTGCACTACGGCTGTGCGATCCTTCAGCGACTTCAGGAGAATCACTCCTGCCGGCACTTCCACCGGTTTGAGAACGGCCGTCGCAACGTCGAAATAGCGCGTGCTGCCCTTTTCCGTTTCGTAGAAAACTTTCTTTGGCGTGGCGAGCACTTTCTCGGCTAATGGCGGTAGCTCTTTGCCGTCGCGTTCAAGAGCTTGGGCCATCCGCTCAACGCCAATCGCGTTCCACATTTCGAACGGGCCAAGTTCCCAGGCAAAGCCCCAGCGCATCGCGCGATCCACATCCACTATAGTGTTGGCAATTTCCGGCAGGCGTCGCGCGGCGTAAAGGCACATCGCGCTAATTCCGCTCCACAAAAACTGATTTGCCTTATCGCCGCCTTTGCCTTCCAGTGCCGGGCCTGCCAGCGCGCGCAATCGCTCGCGTGTGTCTTCAATTCCCTTACCCGCTTCGATCGAACCGAACTTCGCTTTCTGGCGTGGCCGGTATTCCACCTTCTTCCAGTCCAGCGTCAGAATTTCCGATTCCCCGCCCTTCTTCACGCGTTTGTAGAAACCGCCGCCCGTTTTATCGCCAAGCCACCCGCGCGCGACCATTTCTTCCACAAATTTGGGCACGCGATACATTTCGCGCGATTCGTCGTCTGGGGCGTTTTCATAAATGTTGCGCACCACATTAACCAGCACGTCCAGTCCCACCAAATCTGCCGTCCGAAATGTCGCCGACTTCGGCCAGCCCACCGCCTGCCCCGTGCACACGTCCACTTCCTCAATCGTCATGTCCATCGCCTGCATCTGCCGCAGCGCATTTAACATCGAGAAAGTACCGATGCGGTTGGCGATGAAATTCGGAGTGTCTTTTGCCGGCACCACACCCTTGCCCAGCCGCAAATCGCAAATTTCGCTCAGCGATTCCAGCACCTCGGGTTTCGTCTTTGGTCCGGAAATCAACTCGACCAACTTCATGTAGCGCGGCGGATTAAAAAAATGAGTGCCGGCCCAATGTTGTTGGAAGTCGTCCGAGCGCCCTTCGGCGATCAGTTTGATGGGAAGTCCTGATGTGTTCGAGGTAACGATAGTTCCCGGCTTCCGAATTGCATCAACCCGCGAGAAAAGGCTCCGCTTGATCTCCAGATTTTCCGCAACAGCTTCGATAATCCAATCCACTTCCCCACACCACGTCAGGTTGTCTTCAAAGTTCCCTGGTGTCACCAATCGCGCTGTCTCTGGCGTGAAAAACGCCGCCGGACGCGATTTCTTCGCGCCTTCCAACCCCGCGAGCACGATCCGATTTCGCACCGCAGGAGTTTCCAAAGTCATGCCTTTGCGTTTTTCTTCGGCATTCAGCTCGCGTGGAACCATGTCGAGCAAATAACACGGAATTCCAGCGTTGGCGAGGTGAGCCGCAATACGCGCGCCCATCGTTCCAGCTCCCAGCACAGCCGCTTTTTCGATTCGATGCTTCATCCGTGCCTCGCAAAGACCCAAGCGTGCGCGTCGAGGTTACAGAAGCGGAAACCCGCGGTCAACCCGAAGCCCTTGCAACCGCTAAGTGCGTTACAGTGTCCTATAGAACTAGAGGCGCTACAAATGGGAACTACTTCCAATTGGCTGGGGAAAGCCATTCGCGGCCTGCGTTCATTTGCCTATAACTCCGGCGGTCCGCGGCCTAAAGTCGGAGTGGCGCTGGGCGGCGGATTCGCGCGGGGCATCGCCCACATTGGCGTTCTGCGCGTCCTGGAACAATACGAGATTCCCGTTGATTTCATCGCCGGCACCAGCGTCGGCGCCCTGATTGCCGCCGCCTATGCCAGCGGAACAACCCTCGACGAAATGGCTCGCCAAGGAAGTTTGACTCGCTTCCGTGATTTTGGACGCTGGACGCTTTCGCGCATGGGCATGGCTTCCAACGAGCGCCTCGATGATTTCCTCCATCGTTTCACTACCGCGAGAAGTTTCGCCCAGATGAAAATTCCTTTGGCTATCGTTGCCACCGACTTGCTTTCCGGCGAGTCCGTCCATTTCACCAAGGGAGAGATCAGCCCGGCGCTTCGAGCTTCTTGCGCTTACCCGGGCCTTTTCCTGCCAGTTGAACATGACGGCCATTTTCTTGTGGACGGATTTCTCACCGAACAAGTGCCTGCACCCGCCCTCCGCGAAATGGGCGCTGAGGTGATCATTTCGGTTCACTTGGAGCCGGGAATTCTGGATTCGAAGCCGCGCAATACCATCGAAGTGATCAGCCGGGCTTTCTCAATTATCCAAACGGCTGCGAATCAGCCCTGGCGTGGTGAGACCGACGTGCTCATCGAACCCGGAGTGCACCACATACTCTGGGATGAATTCGTGAAGACCCCGCAACTCATTGCCGCAGGGGAAGACGCAACGAATGCCGCCATGCCCCAAATCAAAGCGGTACTGGATCGCGACCCTCAACAGATAGAAGAGGCCCGACAAGCTTCCCAAGCCTCCGAGGAAATTTGAACCCTGTCGGCTTGGCCTCCCGCTAGTAAGAATACGCCTTGATTTTACCGGGGAGCGCTCGCCGTTCGAGTACCCGCGTTGCTAACTATCCAATGGATTCCGCGTCGAATGAATTGTGAAGGGCCGAACTTCTCCTGCGATGACCGCTGCAACGCCCCAATCATACGCAAGAAGAGTTCGGCTCTTCTTCCGCTAACAATATTCTTTGATTCATATCTGGTGATTCCGAATTTCGGAAGATTTGTAACGTCCTCGTTCAACTTGCCGTCGTAATCTCCACGATCACTGGCTTGCCATTCCCTTTGCCCCGTTTTGTGAGCCATTCGCCCAGTGCCATAGCCAACCGGCCGCGTTCGACGTTCAGCCCCGCCTCCAGCTTACCCTCGCCCGTTGGCAGCGTGTCGTCGAACTCGGCCGAGCCCGTGAAATTCCGCATGCAAAAGCTGTCTAGCCAATCCAGTGGCGCCGGCATTTTCTCGCCGCCGATCAGGACATCCACCTGAAGCTTTTGCGCAAACATTCTGTGGCAAGTATAACATCGGGCACTCTAAGGCCGTCTGCACGAGGCCGCTGCCTTGCTTTTCCTCGCTCTGTGACCTAGAATTTTTGGGTAGCCAAGCGCAGAAATAAACGCGACCTGCGGCTCCTGCGAGCCTTGCATTTTCGCGCTCGAAATCCTCGGAGGTTCGGTGTCTACACCGCTTGAAAGATGGGTCGATGAATCCGCTCGCCTCGCCAAGCCCTCAAAAATTATGTGGTGCGATGGGTCGAAGGCGGAAAGCGACCGTCTGGCGGATGAAATGCTGCGCGACGGCACCTACATCGAGCTGAACCAGAAAACCCGCCCGGGCTGTTACCTGCATCGCAGCAATCCGAACGATGTCGCGCGGACCGAGGGCATAACCTACATATGCACTCGCCAGAAAGACGACGCCGGTCCAACCAATAATTGGATGTCCCCGCTCGAAGCCAAGGAAAAAGTCCGCCCACTATTTGACGGCGCGATGAAGGGCCGCACCATGTACGTGGTGCCTTACATTCTGGGCCCGGTGAACTCGCCCTACAGCAAAGTCGGCGTCGAGATCACGGACTCGGCGTACGTTGTCGCCAGCATGCGCATTATGTCTCGAATGGGACAAGCCGCGCTTGACCGCGTGGGCGGCTCCGACGATTTTGTTCCCGGCCTGCATTCACTCGGCGATCTGAATCCCGATCGCCGCTTCGTTCTCCATTTTCCTGAAGAGAAACTGATCTGGAGCGTCGGCTCCGGCTACGGCGGCAATGCCCTGCTGGGCAAGAAGTGTTTCGCCCTTCGTATTGCCAGTTATATGGCCCGCGAGCAGGATTGGATGGCCGAACACATGCTCATCCTCGGCCTGGAAGATCCTTCCGGCAAGGTAACCTACATGGCCGCAGCATTCCCCAGCGCATGTGGAAAAACAAACTTGGCAATGATGGTTTCGGCGCTGGAAAGCAGGGGCTACCGCGTGTGGACTGTTGGCGACGACATCGCCTGGATGCATATCGCCTCCGACGGCTCCTTGCGCGCCATTAATCCGGAAGCGGGATTCTTCGGCGTGGCGCCCGGCACCAATGCAAAAACGAATCCGAACGTCAGAACTGCGCTGCAACACGACGCCATCTTCACGAATGTCGCCATGACTGCCACTTCGCGGGAACCTTGGTGGGAAGGAATCAATGGTGTCCCGCAGGAAGAAATCATCAATTGGAAAGGCGAAGATTGGAAGCCGGGTATGGGCCCGGCTGCGCATCCGAATTCGCGATACACCGTTTCGGCAAAACAATCTCCCTCGATTTCGGCCCATTGGGAAGATCCTGAGGGCATACCCATCTCCGCGATCATATTTGGCGGCCGCCGCGCACGCGTCGCCCCTCTTGTGTATCAATCTCGCGACTGGCAACACGGCGTATTCGTGGGCGCTACCATGGCTTCTGAAACCACCGCCGCCACCACGGGCGCTGTGGGTGTGACGCGGCGTGATCCCATGGCCATGCTTCCGTTCTGCGGTTACAACATGGGCGATTATTTCAGGCACTGGCTGGAGATGGGTTCCAGACTCGAAAACGCTCCCAAAATTTTCCATGTGAACTGGTTCCGCAGGGATCAGAGCGGGAAATTGCTCTGGCCCGGCTACGGCGAAAATGTGCGCGTCCTGAAGTGGATGCTCGACCGGATCGAAGAGCGCGCGGATGCCATCGAAACACCTATCGGCGATGTTCCGGCTCCTGGTTCGCTCGATCTCGACGGCCTTGCCATCTCGCGCGAGTCCCTGAATGAATTGCTTCGCGTGGATCCCGGCGATTGGGCAGAAGAAGTCGCTGCTACCGGAAAGTTCTTTGAGAAATTTGGCAACCGCCTTCCGGACGAAATTCGCACCGAGCACAAAGCTCTGGCCGATCGCCTCCAGCGCTCCACCGTTGTTACCAAGTAAAACTCCATTGCTCCTGCTGTTGTGTCTTCATTGGCCAGATCTACTGGCGGCTTCCGGTTCGGGTCGCCGTCATACGCTAGCGCGCAAGGCTTGCTGCTGTTATGCTCAGCCGTTCTTCGGAGGGTTCCCTTGGCATTCAAGAAAGCCGTATGGATAACTGCCTTCTTCGCCATTACAACTTGCGCTCAGCAGACAAAACCCGCAGCTAGCACACCCAACTCAGCCCCCGGAGCCTCTCCGCAGCGCGCGGAGCCCGTGCTTCCCTACACCCCCAGTCTCGACCCCGCGGCCATGAATCGCACCGCCGATCCTTGCGTAGACTTCTACGAGTACTCCTGTGGCGGCTGGAGAAAAATGAATCCGATTCCCTCCGACCAAACTTCCTGGAGCGTTTACGGCAAACTCTACGAAGATAATCTGAACTATCTTCGCGGCATTCTCGAAGAAGCCTCCACCGCCAAGAACCGCGACGCGGTTGCCCAGAAAATTGGCGACTATTACGCCTCTTGCATGAATGAACCTGAGATAGAAAAGCTCGGCGCCGGCCCCATGAAGCCGGACCTGTCGGCGATTCAAGACCTCAAGAGCACGAAAGACCTCGCTACCTTGATCGCAACTCTCCAGCTTAAAGGCGACTCAGTTCTTTTCCGCGCCGGGCCCACCCAGGACCCCGACAACTCTGATGAAGTCATCGTCAACGTTTCTCAGGGCGGCCTCGGGCTTCCCGACCGCGATTATTACCTTACAGACGACGCCAAATCGAAGGAAACTCGCGAGCGTTATTTGCTGCACGTTCAGATGCTCTTTGAATTGATGGGTGATTCCGCGGACACCGCCAAGAACAACGCCGCCGTCGTGATGCGCATGGAGACCAGTCTTGCGAAGGCCTCCCTTACCCGCGTCGAGCGCCGCGATCCCTACAAAGAGAAGCACAAGATGAGCGTTCCGGACCTTTATAAAATCGCGCCGGACTTCGATTGGAACGCCTACTTCGCTGCCGGCGGCGTCCCTAAATTTCAAATCCTGAATGTGGGCTGGCCGGATTTCTTCAAGGACGTCGATGCCCAACTGAAATCCGAGTCACTCCAGGACTGGAAGACTTATCTTCGGTTTCATGTCGCCAATTCCCGCTCGCCATATTTGTCCGCTGCCTTCGTAAACGAAGACTTCGACTTCTACCGCAAATACCTCCGCGGCGCCAAAGAGCTTCAGCCTCGCTGGAAACGTTGCGTGCGCAACATTGACCGCGATCTCGGAGAAGCCTTGGGACAAGCATACGTGCGCAAAACGTTTTCGCCCGAACTGAAGGCTGCCACGGTGGACATGACCAGGCGCATCGAAGACGCTATGGCACTGCGTGTTCAGCAGCTGGATTGGATGAGCCCCGAAACCAAGCAGCAGGCGCTGGCCAAGCTGCACGCCATTCGTAACAAAATCGGCTATCCGGACAATTGGCGCGACTACAGCTCGGTGAAAATTGTGCCCAATGATTTTTATGGAAACAACCTGCGCGCCACCGAGTTCGAAACTCATCGCGAGCTAAACAAAGTCGGGAAGCCCGTGGACCGCGGCGAATGGGGCATGACGCCTCCCACCGTCAATGCCTACTTCGATCCTCAAATGAACGACATCAATTTTCCCGCTGGTGTTTTGCAGCCTCCTCTCTACGACGCCAAATTGGACGACGCTCCGAACTACGGCAATACCGGTTCCACCATCGGTCACGAGTTGACCCACGGCTTCGACGACGAAGGCCGCCAGTTCGATGCCAAGGGGAATTTGAAAGACTGGTGGACCAAGGAAGACGCCGATCAATTCGTGAAACACGCCGACTGCGTCGTGGACCAGTATGCGCAGTACATCGTCGTTGACGATGTCCACATCAATTCGAAGCTGACCGAAGGCGAGGACGTTGCCGACCTCGGCGGAACGATTCTGGCCTACATCGCCTGGAAGGACGCCACCAAGGACATGACGCTGAAAGACCGTGACGGACTCACGCCCGATCAGCGTTTTTTCGTCGGCTTGGCGCAATGGGCTTGCGAAAATAATCGCCCCGAGAATGAGCGGGTGAACGCGATAACCGATCCACACTCTCCGGGAAAGTACCGCATCAACGGCGTGGTGGTGAACATGCCGGAGTTCGGCGCCGCCTTCTCCTGCAAAGCGGGACAGCCTATGGTGAAGCCGCCTGATAAGGTCTGCCACGTCTGGTAGGTGACGGCGCCGGCGAAAACTCGCGGCACTAAAGAATGTCGCGGATCTCGGCGTCGATCGAAATGTGAGTCTGCGGAAATCCGTTGATCTGAAAACTCGCGCCGGAGCCGGCGCCGGCCGCATTTTGAAAATGAAAGAACCGGCTGATGTGGTAGTCCTCGTCCAGAAAGTCGAAAACCCGCTCCGTTTCTTCGCGTGAAATTCCCAGAGCAGCAATCGACACTGGCTTCCCGTAGCCGCCCGCTGCTGCCACATATTTTTCAACCAGTTCTTTCAAGCTCATCGTTAGATCCAAACGTACGTGCCCGCGTCCCCGTACGGAAGATTCATGTAAAAAATGTTGGCCTCAGCGAATTTCTCGAATGCGGATAATAGCTTTCTGGCGCCGTGTTTTCCGCAAAAAACTTCTCCGGGCGCGCTCGAGATGAGCTCAACCTCGTCCAGACTCGGAATTTGCTCTTGCGAAAACCACAGCCAAGTCGCTCCCCGCGAGCATTCGCGGCACGTCTCCGTGCTTCGCTCCAGGCGCGCGTTAATCGCGGCAGCCGTTTCCGGCGCCAATCCCGCGGCCTCGAAGTCCGTCGTCGCCACGAAAAAATACTGCGTGAAAATTGCCGGGTCCGGTTCGAACGCTACCACTCGTCCGGGAAACGATTCGAGTTCTGCGGCGAACGTGTCGCTTAAACATTCAAAGCAAAGCGAGACTTCCGGCCGCACCGGCTCTCTTCTATTCGCCCTCTTCCCGCGCAAGTACAGCGTGTCCGGCAAGACCGCCGCAATCCAGCTTATATTTTCGTCCAAGTGAACGCATTCGGGGGCAGCTCCCTTCAACCGCGCCCACCAGTTGCGGCTGCGCGGCAAAATCTGAAGGCTCGGATACGCCTCGCGATATGAAATGCGAGCCAATTTCCTGGATATGCTCCCCTCGGTAAAATCGTATCCTATCAGATTGCGAACCCCAATGGCGCGGCACCAAACTGCGAACGTTTGTCTGCTCCAGCCGCTTCGGCTATCATTGCCACTGGATGAAAACCGTCCTTATTTGATTCGCGCGAGCGAACAGGAGGATTTTGCATGGCGATCTCAGTGGGTGCAGCGGCTCCGGATTTCACGTTGAAGGATCAGAGCCAGAAAGAAGTAAAGCTTTCGGAATTTCAAGGCAAGAAAAATGTGGTCATCGTGTTTTACCCTCTCGACTGGAGTCCGGTCTGCACGAACGAACACATCTGTCTGGTGAACGACATGAGGCGTTTCGAAGAGCTCGACGCGCAAGTGTTGGGCGTGAGCGTTGACAGCGCTTGGTCGCACAAGGCTTTCGCCGAAAAAATGGGAATTAAATACCCGCTTCTCGCCGATTTTCAGCCCCGCGGCGCCGTCGGCGAAAAATATGGCGTATATCTGGCCGACAAAGGGATCACCGGACGCGCCATCGCCATCGTGGACCGCTCGGGGAAAATCGCCTGGTTCAAGAACTACGACATCCCCACTCTGCCGGACGTCAAGGAAGTCTCCGAGGCGCTTGCAAAGTTGAAAAATTAACGCCAGCCGCCACGCACTAGAGGTCGTCGGCTATTGCCGTTTCGGCGCGGCGTCTGTTTGTGGTACAGGAGCATTTGTGGCAGGCGCCGCGCCGCTGGCAGCTTTTTGCGACAGCGTGCGAATGTAGTCCACCAATTCCCACCGCTCCTGCTCCGTGAGTTTGTTCTGAAAGCTGGGCATAGGATGCCGTCCGTGCGAGATTTTCCAAAAAAGCTCGCCGTCCGTCATTTGGCCCATCGCGTGTGCATCCGTAAAATCCGAAGGAGCAATGGAGAGTTTTTCCGCGCGCTCGCCCTTACCATCCCCTCTCTCTCCATGGCAACTCTGGCAATGAGTTGAGTAGCTCATCATTCCCGCGGTGATGGAGTCATCCGTCGGCGGCACGGGATTCTGAAGATTTCTCGCCGCCGCTGGGGCGTTCCAATCGCGCGTTGCATACAAAATGATGGAGCCCGCCACGGCCACGATCACGAACACAACGGAAACCCCTAGCAGCAATTTCCGCTTTGGCGCTTCTGGATTCTTATCGGGATTCATGAATGGAATGCAAACCGTTGTGCAAATTCAATGTACCAAAAGATTTCTTCACGCAGGCTGAGGACTTCGAATTGTAACAGACAACGCAACGTGCCGGAAAAACGCGCCCTGCAGGTCCGCTGGAACCCCGGCGCGAAATTGGCACTCAGTGCGCCGCCTGAATTGCGCGAAGCACCGAAATGAAGACAATCACCAGCATCACCACCACGTAAATGCGCAAGCCCCAAAGCATAGCTCGCACTCCCCCCGAAAGTTTTTGACGGCCGAAACGCATTCGCTCTTTGGCTGCTACTACCTGGTCGGCTTCAAGCAGCGACAAGACCACCCGCGGGTCTTCGAGATGCGGCTGCTCCCCAGTCACGATAATTGGTTCAATATTGGGTTCCAATTCTCGCTTCACTATTTCTCCGTCGTTTCAAAAGTAACACCCGCGTTCTCGCGCCAGCCTAGCCTCCCAGCAACTTCGGGAACACCGTCGCCAGGCCAAATCCGATTCCCGCGCAGATCAAAAGCACGGTCACTGTCACACCAGCCACGTTGGCCCACGTTCCGTTCACGTACTCACCCATTACCTCTCGATCGTTCACCAAAAGTAGTAAAAACGCCAGCGCCGGCGGCATGGCGAGAACCGCGATCACGTTCACGGTAAGCACGACAAACTCGAGTGGAAAACGCGGAATTAGCACGAGTGCCGCTGCCGCGGCGGCCGAACCCAACAAAACCAAGTAAAAGGGCCACGCGTCGCGCAACGGGCGATTCAGGCTATGCCCGGTTTGCAGAACTTCGCCGAACGCGTAAGCCGAAGAAGTAGAAATCGCAATCGCCGCCACAATTCCCGCTTCAAAAATTCCCAACGCGAAAAGCGCCGCGCCGGTGTGTCCGATCCAAGGCTCAAGCGCTTCCGCGAATTGCGCGCCTTGAAAGTTCGAAGCATCAATACCGTGGTGAAACAGCGGCGCCGTTGCCAGGATTGCGGCAATGGCGCACACGGATGCCAGGACAACTCCTAGAATTGTGTCGAAACGGCCCGCATTGATGTCACGCGGCTGCATGCCCTTATCCACCACGGCGCTTTGCTGGAAGAAAAGCATCCACGGCGTCACGGTCGCGCCGATCGTTGCCAGAATCAGTAGCAGAATTTCGTAGTGGCTTCCGCTGGGCAGCGGCATCCACGTCAACAGTGCGTGGCCCACTGAATGCCAATTCGGACGCGCCAGGATCGCCGCCGGGATGAAAAGCCCATTGAAGATCGCCAGCGCCAGCGTGATTCGTTCCCAGGTCCAATAACGGCCGGTCGTAATCGCGCCCGCCACGATTACAAGCGCTCCCACAACCGCGACCACCGGCGGGATGCCGAAAAAACCTAAACCTGCGCGCACCCCGATGAACTCCGTCACCAGCGTCAGAAAGTTGCCGAACACTAAATCGCCCATGGCGAAAAAACCCCAGAACTTTCCGAAACGATCGAAGATTAATTCCGCGTGACCCCGATGAGTGACGGCCCCCAAGCGCACCGTCATTTCCTGCACGATGAATCCCATCACGAAAGTCAGGATGACAAACGGTATGAAAAATCCTATTCCGTAGCGCGCGCCGTCCGCCGAATAGGAAAGCATACTGGGAGCATCGTTCTCGCCCAGAAAGACCAGAACTCCGGGCCCGATCAGAAGCCACAGTACGCGCAAACCCCCGAATCTTTTCGACCGACGACCCTCCCGGCGGGCTTGGGACACTTGCCAGCGGTCGAGAGCGCGATCCACATCCTCATGGGTTAAAAGACCTGCGAGCTCGGGTGCCGTGGAAGACGCGGCGGCAGATTCCGTGGTTGGATGCGCGTGGATAAACGGGGCAGCGTTAGGCTCGGGTTTGGGCCTGTCCATGAGTTAACCTAGCTAAACTATCCATATAAACTACGCTTAACTAAGTTTCAGGTCAACTGTACCGGCCATACGCATTTCAAAAATCGCCAGGAAGTGTTTGTCCGCCTCTGCTATAGTTAAAGTGATTCCAAGGAGGGTAGTGATGGCTGAAACACCGAAACCGCAGCAACAGCAAGTCCAGATTAAGGCTGACGAGAGGGAATTACTCGGACAAT
This sequence comes from Acidobacteriota bacterium, assembly GCA_003167215.1. Taxonomy (GTDB): domain Bacteria; phylum Acidobacteriota; class Terriglobia; order Acidiferrales; family UBA7541; genus Palsa-295. The sequence continues at coordinate 209,558 of PMTV01000014.1, forward strand.
ATGCAAATCTGGTAGTCGTTCACCACAATGCGGAAGAGTTCACCCTGAATTTCATTTATCTTTTTCCCAGCGTCCCTCACGGAAAATTGGTCGGCAGCCTGATCCTAAGCCCCGCCCACGCCAAGCGATTGGCAAAAGCTCTGCAGGAAAATGTATCTCGTTTCGAAGAGCAGTTTGGAATGCTTCCGGAAGGTCCCGGCCCAGGTCCGGAGCCCAACGTCGGATTTGTGCAGTAATCACGCGGCGGACATACTTCCTATTACCCAGCCGTCCCTGGATTCCAGGAATTCGACCCCGACAGCAAAGCCGGCTTCCGGGACTAACTGACAGTACGCCACGCGCGCTAAGGACTTGAATGAACCGGTGAGCGTAGCAATGGTCAGCCGGTCACCCGGCGTCCACCGGCGAGTGCTCCAGACACGCGCTCCACCTGCGCTAACATTATCGGTGAACGTTGTTTCGGTACCCGGCAGCGCGAGATGCCCGGTTATCTGAACGCTTACTTCCATCGGAATTCGCGACTCGCGTCGCTCCGCTATCGTCTTTGGGACCCCCATCCCAAGTCGCATCGCGCGACCTCCTTTTTTTTACAGACAGGCCGCTACATGCCTCAAACGGAATTTCTTCTCACTGCGGCCCTTCATGCCATAGAGCGCGCGATCGGCAGCGCCCAACAGCTTTTCAATCGTCGTACCGTCGTTGGGATAGACAGCCAAACCCGCACTAACCGTCACCGGCGGTTCCTGGCCATCGCGTGCAAGCCGCTCGCAAATCCGCAGAGCGGCCTTGCGACCTTCTTCTTCTCCCGATTCCGGCAGGATTAGTACGAATTCGTCGCCGCCGTACCGCGCAGGCGTGTCGATGGATCGGCAATCATTTCGCAAGGCCACGCCCAAGCGCTTGATTGCCCGGCTGCCCGTCAGATGCCCGAACATGTCGTTGATCTTTTTCAACTTGTCGAGGTCGAACAACACCACCGCGAAGCTGCGCCCGGTACGCCGGGAACGCTGAATTTCATTTTCCAGGACTTCGAGAAGCCGGCGATGATTTGCAAGTCCAGTAAGCGAGTCAGAGGCAGCCAGCCGGCTGACCTGATCGAATAGTTGTGCGTTATCCAGCAGCGTGCCGCCCAGAACTACGACATAACTGAGGTCCATCGTCACGTGCGCCAGCGTAAAAGCTGCATCGAAGACGTGTTGCGACTGGCTGATCGTGATGTGGCAAATCACATTCATCGCCGCCGCGATAAACAATGCGCGGTCGAGCGACGATTCGGAATTCCCGCGACGCAGACGCCACGCGTATCCCACCGTCGCCGCAGCAAAGATTGCTGCCGGCAGTAAATCCCAAGGACGCGGAATAATTGCGCCGGGATGAATCTTTGGAGCGTCCGGCAGCATGAAATAAAAAATACTGGTCAAATAGGCGGCGGCCCCCACCAGCAGTGTAGAGCCGGCCATTTCCTTCCCTGGTTCTCGCGCGACTGGAATCCGGCGCTCCACCACCAACGCAGCCAGCAATAGAATTCCCAGGAGCGTCCGCCCTGCGAGCCACCCGATTGAAATATCATTCCCTGCGCTGGCCGTGACGAGCATGCCGCGATAGAACGTCATGCTTGTCCCCGCCTCGATCAGCCCCGCCATTACAAAGCCGAATGCCAAAATCAAAGAAATTCGATCGTGTGTTCCGCGAAACCGAACCAGCGCGTTCGCCGCAAACGTGAAAGCGATTAGGCTTCCCGCCATTTGAAGATAGGTGTCAAGAAGGGGATCCGCGATGTAAGAAGAATTTCGAACGACCCAAAGGAGAATGAGGTACGACGTAACGGCTATCGTCCAAAGAAGGACGAGACGAAAACGATGCAGAAAACCCCAAATCTTGCTCGGACGACCCACCACTTCCCCCAAAGAGACGAACTTCTGCCCGAGGAGAAACTTGCAACTGATGTGCCGTTCCGGAACATAGTTTTAGTACTAGTTAACTATCTGAAATCATGCAGTTTAATCACACACAACGCCGGAGCACGCCCGGACATACTACGTATATAATTTTCGCCCCTGGGTAGGAATGTTACAATACCACCCAAGAGCTGCCCAAATTTGGCTTAAGGCTTAGGTTGCGGAGGGGGAAGTTCGTGGGCCTCAACCAGGCTCTGAAAGTTCGATTTTTTGTGCGAACCATCACAGAAGGGCTTCCGCTCGGAGGCGCCGCAACGGCACAGTCCGATCTTGGTTCGCCCTCCCAGACCATAAGACTTGCCTTCCTGATCGACAATCTGCACTTCACCATCTATAAGCAGCGGTCCATTATTAACAACGGTCACTTTGATATCTGGCACTCGATCCTCCGATCGAAACTTGTGAAGTTTTAACGCGGTTTCTTAAGTGAGGTCTGATGATCTCGGAACCCGTCAATACTTTGGAACAGAGGCATCTACTTCATCCGACCATGCAAGGATACCACCCTTCAGGTTCAACACCTTGCGGAAACCTGCGCTTCGCAGAAACTCAACTGCTTCCGCGGAGCGCTTGCCGCTGCGGCAGTGCGCCACGATTTCGCGCGAACTATCCAACTCGTTTACCCGGCGCGAAAGCTCGCCCAGCGGAATCAAGTGTCCGCCGAGATTGCAGATTTGAAACTCATGCGGTTCGCGCACATCAAGAATAAAAAGATCATCGCCGCGATCGAGCCGGGCTTTGAGTTCGCGCGGAGAGATTTCGGGCACCACCGCCTGGGCCGGGCTCGCAGATTCTTCCCCGCGAATTCCGCAGAATTCCTCGTAATCAATGAGCTTCGTAATCGTCGGGTGTCCGCCGCAAACCGGGCACTCCGGATTTTTCCGCAGCTTCAATTCTCGAAAGCGCATCGCCAAGGCGTCAAAAAGAAGCAAGCGCCCAACCAGCGGTTCGCCTTTCCCGATGATCAGCTTCAAAGTCTCAGCGGCCTGTATCGCTCCCACAATTCCCGGAAGCACGCCGAGCACTCCTCCTTCAGCGCAAGAAGGCACCAGCCCCGGAGGAGGCGGCTCAGGATACAAACACCGGTAGCACGGGCCGCCCGGATAACCGAAAATAGTGATTTGCCCCTCGAAACGGAAGATAGAACCGTAAACATTCGGCTTGCCCAAAATCACGCACGTATCGTTCACCAGGTAGCGTGTGGGAAAATTGTCTGTACCGTCCACCACGATGTCGTAGTCCTTCAGGATATCGAGGGCATTTTCACTCGTAAGGCGCGTTTCGAAATTGTCGATCTGAATATCCGGGTTTAGATTCCGCAGGCGATTCGTCGCCGCTTCGATTTTGGGACGTCCAATGTCGTTCGTGTCGAAAAGAATCTGCCGCTGGAGATTGCTCAGGTCCACCTTGTCGAAATCGACTAAGCCGATTCTCCCCACTCCCGCAGCCGCAAGGTACAAGCCCAGCGGCGCTCCTAGCCCACCAGTGCCGATACAAAGAACTTTCGCTTGTTTCAGCTTGAGCTGCCCGTCCATACCAACTTCGGGCATGATCAGATGGCGGCTGTAGCGCGTTATTTCCTCTTTTGACAGTTCCACGCTCGGATTTCCCGTCTCCGGCGAATTAGGACTTTTTGTTTTTGAGGCCACGCAAATTCTCCTGATTTACTTGCCCGTGCCCCCGGCGATCGAAGGCACGATACTGACGATGTCTCCATCACGAAGCTGCGTCTCTTCCTTCTCCAAATAGCGAATGTCTTCATCGTTCACATAAACGTTCACGAAGCTCCGCAGGCGCCCATCGTCGGAGTACAAATGCTTCTTCAGCTCCCCGAATCGAGTGGTAAGCCCCTTAAGGGCCTCGCGAACGTTGCCGGCTTCCATTTCGACACTCTCCTGCTTACCCGCGTAGGGCCGTAGCGGCGTAGGAATGATTACTTTCACTGCCATTCGGTGATCTCCCTTTCATTGTTTCAATTAGATGCTTGCAGATTGTGCGATGGATTCAATCACTTCCGCGTCGTACGCGGAACGATCGTCGCGCAATCGCCACGACTTCGTATCGCGCGCCTCGCTCGCTTCAACACTCACGATAACGTAGCTGTACCACGGCCAAGCGTGTTCGCGATCGAATTCGCTGGGACGCGCCGGAGCATTCGGGTGGGAATGGTACCAGCCGATCACCTCAACCCGCATTTCTCGCGCCTTCTTCTCCGCCTTTTGAACGTCGCCCGGAGTTACCTCGAAACGATTGCGCGGCGAATCATCCCGGCGATTCGCCAGCGGAAGCAGCCCGATAACTTCGCGTGACGTTTCGCTATCCTTTCCCAACAGCGCGCCACAGCATTCAAACGGATATGTCTCCACGCCGTGCGCGTGAATTCGGCGAATCAGCGCGTCTGAGATTCGCAGTGTCGTGCCGCTCACCCTTCGCTCCAGAATTTCTCGCTCAGATATTTTTCGCCGGAATCCGGGAAGACCGTTACGATCACCGCTGGCTGGCCGTTCGGCAAATTCCGCGCTACCTCAAGGCACGCCCACAGCGCGCCTCCCGAACTGACTCCTGCCAGGATTCCTTCTTCGCGCGCCAGTCGCTTCACCATTCGGTGCGCATCTTCCGTGCGCACCGCCATATCCTCATCGGCAAGTTTTGGGTCATAGATGCTCGGCACAATCGCCGTGGCCATATGCTTCAGTCCCTCAAGGCCGTGAAATCCAGAGTCAGGTTGCATGCTGATGCAGCGAATGGCCGGATTCAGTTCCTTCAGCCGGCGTGTGGTGCCGACGAAAGTCCCGCTGGTTCCCAGTCCTGCCACAAAATGTGTGATCTGTCCGCGCGTCTGCTCCCAGATTTCCGAAGCCGTAGTGAAATAGTGCGCCGCCGGATTCGCAGAATTGCTGTACTGATCGGGGTAAAAATATTTTGCGGGTTCTGTTTCATAAATCTGCCGCACGCGGCGAATAGCTCCATCAGTTCCTTCATCCCCGGGCGTCAACACGATCTCCACACCGTAGGCCGCTAGGATTTGTTTGCGTTCGGGCGAAGCACTGGACGGCAAGCACAGCTTCACCTTGTATCCAAGCGCCGCGCCAATCATTGCGTACGCGATGCCCGTATTTCCGCTGGTGGCGTCGAGGATCACTTTGCCCGCCCGCAGCGCTCCCGTTCGCTCGCCTTCGCGGATCATGGAATACGCCGCGCGATCCTTTACCGAACCGCCTGGATTGAACCATTCAGCCTTGGCATAGAACCCGGCATCGGGAAACTCAGCGCCGATACGCCCCAGCCGAAGCAGAGGCGTATTGCCAATGCGCTCTAACAGGTTCTGTCCGAACCGTGCCGTAACGCCGGAAGTTTCTCGCGATAATGATTGTTTGTTCGCCGAACTCATGCGTTCGTCCGCCAAGTTCCCTGTCTCCACGCCTCTGCCGTTAATGTCGCTTCATTCCTGCGATCGGAATGAACTCAAACAGCAAATTAGATGCGGAGAGGGCCGCCGCGTATGCAGCGAATTCGGAACAGTTTAGCAGATGACTGGCAACTTTAGCGCGATCCCTGGCGCCCAATCCGGGGTTGCCAATTTTTGACTTTACAGAAGCCCTGCTGACTCACTAGTCTGATGGCATGTGGTACGTCAACAAGCTATTCGGACAGACGCAAGTGGAATCGCTCGCGGCCAAGGGGTTTCTCGTCCGTAGCTCCGGCGGAGTCGTTCGAATCGAGAAGTACAATTGCGGCGCGGAACTGCGCAAGACATCCGGTGACAGTTTTCAGATGACTGAGATTCCCTGCATCATGCTGCAGGGTCAGTTCACATTGCTGTGGGATGCGGGCTATCAGAAATTCCTGCTTACCCACGACAAGAAAAAATTCCCGGCGCATAAGGGCCAATTGGTAGACTTGCGCAAGTTCAATGAAGAACTGCGAACCGCCCTGGGCGTCCCCACTTATTACAACGAAGCTATCGGATCCACCTGCCACATAAGTGAATATGACCGCGTAAAAGGCCGCCCCGGCGATGTGCCCGACGAAGGCGTAGGCGTGGAAGCTGAAAAATCAAAACACTAAGCCTTCTGCGAAGCTCTCCAGCACTGATGACTACAAACAACCACCGTCTAGAACGTTTGTTGGGGAGGCAGACGCGTTACAGCTCCTTCGTCTGTTCCAAACGCTGCCGCAAGAGAGCCGCATCGATTCGATGCTGCGCAAATAATAGTCCGCCCAGGAAAATCACGGGCACGTCGTCGTTGTAGCGTTCCAGCAGGACAGGATCTTCGTCGATATCCACCTCGCGAAGCTTCGCATCGAATTCGGAAAGCAGCGGAGTCATCATCGCTTTCGCTTCATCGCACAGATGGCATCCCTCCCGCGTGTACATCGTAATCTCGCGCGGGCCGGCGATGATCAGTCTTCCGCTTTCCGTGCGACTGTAGAAATCGGCGCTTTCTTCGCGCAGCAAACCTCTCTGCGCCAAATCTTGTACCGAGTCCAGCACAAGTTCCCGTTCCGCCGGTTCGTTGCCCCCGACAAACTCAAACAGTGTGTGCAGATCCAGCGAATCTTTTTCGAGCTGATCGAAGGTGGAAAGAATTTTCTTGCTGGTTATTGTTTCCATTTGCTCGGTCGCTCCGTCTGGGTTACGGTTTGATCGTATAATATTTCTGGAAAGGCCCCATCGACGGAAAGAACGCGCGTGATCGGAACAGCTCCGCGATCTGCCGGATGTGGCCCAGATCGTGGAACGCCCATTCATTCATCAGTTGCCCGATTGAAATCTGCCCGATTTGGCCGTGTTGTCCGGCTCGCGCGATTGCATGCGCCGGGACGTAACGAAGCAGCGACAGCGATCGGTCGCGTTCGTGGCAGAATGTTTTCAGATTTTCCCGGGCCTTGCCGCTGGAGTATTTCCCTGCGGCATACGCTGCGTTTTGATCGTAGGGCTCCAGTGCCGGATTGTTTTTTTCGAGCATCTTCTGTATGCGCTCGCGGAAGCCAAGGACCTCCGCCTCCCCGAGATGCGCCAGCACTTCGCTGATCGACCAGCGATCCATCGCGGGCTTCCAGTGCATCTGCTCGTCACTGGCTGACCACACGATTTTCTCGATGATGATGGGCGTCTGCTCCAGAACGGCCAGTCCCGGCAACGCATCCGGATTTGACGGTGCGGCCATCAAAACCTCCGTGAAGTCCTTCCCGGGACATTTATACCTTAGCGTATAGCCGAAGTGGAAGAACTGAACTTGTGCAGTCGCGAAGCGCATGATAAACCGGAAAGAGAGGTAGCCCGCTTGGCAAACGTATTAGCTATGGTGGATGATCTTTTCTTCCAGGCGAAGATTGTCGAAACTGCCCGCCATCTGGCAGTCGACTTGCGCATTTGTACCACTCCAGACGCATTGCTCACCGAAATCTCCAAGGCAACTCCTAAACTCGTGGTGGTGGACCTCAATTCGCGCAACCAGCCGCTTGAGGCCATCCAACGCATGCAAGCAGCAGCTCCGGATGTGCCCCTGGTTGGCTTTCTCTCACACGTCCAGACCGAACTGGCTGAGCAAGCCCACGCAGCCGGTTGCCGCGAAGTGATGCCGCGTTCGAAATTCACCAACGACCTGGCAACCATCCTTGCTCGCGGGAAATCCGAGTCGAAATGACAAAACATTTTTTTCTTTCCGCTGCACTCGCGGCGGCCACCATCGTCTCGTTGGCGCTTTCCAGCGCTCCCGCGATACAGGCTCAAGAAGGCTCGGATCCTGCAGCGGCGCTTTCGGCGGCTATCGTTGCCGCCTGTCGCGGCAATGAAACACAATTCTCAAATTATCTCACTGCGGACAGCGCCGCTGCTTTCCGCGTGCTGCCCGCTGAACAACGCACGGCTTTTTTGAAAAGGTTTTCGCTTTCTGATATGCCCGGCAAGCCGCTCAGTTCCACGGACCCGCAGAATCACGCCGTGCTTCTTTGCCAAACGCCGAGCGGCACGGTGCAATACCGCTTTGGCTCTGTGCGCGTCCATGAAAACCTCGCCTTCATTCCCGTCTCCGTAGTGGACGGTGAGCAAGCCGAGTTCGGACTCGTGCGTGAAAGCGGAGGATGGCGCCTTCTCTCCCTTGGGCTCGTTCTGCTCGATATTCCACAGCTCGCAAAGCAATGGATAGCGCAAGATCTGCGTGCCCGCGAAGACACTGCGATTGAAGGATTGCAGAATTTGGCTGCCGCGATTCAGACCTACAACCGTGCGTTCGGAAAGTTGCCGGAATCGCTTGCGGAGCTGGGTCCCGCGCCCAAAGGCCAGATCTCACCCGAGCAAGCGTCGCTCGTAAGTGCGGATATCGCTGCCGGCAAAGAGAATGGATATTTGTTTCGATTCCGCATCGTGCCGGATCCGTCCGGAAACGATACGAATTTCGAACTCGCTGCCACACCGGAATCCTACGAGAAGCTTCCCCGCCGCTCCTTCTTTCTTGACGCAGCCGGAAAAATTCACGCCGCCGACAAGCATGGCGCGGTGGCAACCTCCGACGATCCACTCATGGAAGGCGAAAAGACGCCCTAGCAAAACCGTTCCCTCAGGTATAATGGCCGCCAGATAGTTTGAGCTGACCGAAATTCCGAAGAGGAAGCGGATGTCACAATCAAAAGTTCTCGCCGATAGAATCTTTCCGGCAGAAGGTCTCGCCGCGGATGTCGTAAGGATTGCCGCTGCAAACATTTTGCTCGTGTTGTGCGCGCACATCGCGTTTCCTTTGCCTTGGACGCCCGTCCCCGTTACCGGCCAAACTTTCGGCGTTCTTCTCGTCGCCATCCTTCTAGGCTCCCGCCGCGGAGCGCTTACTCTCGGGTTGTATCTCTTGGAGGGATTGGCCGGCCGGCCCGTTTTTCAGCCCCTTGGCCAGCCGGGCCCTGCGCGGTTCCTCGGTCCCACCGCGGGTTATTTGCTGGCGTATCCGCCCGCGGCATTCGTTACAGGATGGTTGATGGAGCGCGGCGCCTCCGGCGCACGAACGCATTTTGCATCTCTCCGTGCAAGTGGCGCGAAACTTATCGGTGCGCTCGTTTCCGGCGAGGTAATAATTTTCGCGGGTGGTTGCGCTTGGCTTGCTCTGGTGACCGGATCCGGCTGGGCGAATTCCTTCCGCCTCGGCGCTCTGCCCTTCCTGCCCGGTGAGATTATCAAGATGGCGCTAATCGTGGCTGCCGTCGGCGGATTGGAATTCGCCCGGCCAAAAAATTCGAACTGACGGCTCGCGTTTCCTGGTTTTAGAGTTGGTTGCAGGGCTATATTTCCCGACTTTGACCTTTCAACATGTCCACGCAAATCACGCCCCAAAAGCCAACTCCCGAAGATGCTCTTCGCGCTGCAAACACCCGGTTTTATTCCGCTTTCGAATCCCTTGACATCGCTCAGATGGAAGCTGTCTGGGCTCACGACGACGAAGTGGAATGCGTGCACCCCGGCTGGGAGCTTTTGCTTGGCTGGGACGAAGTGCGCGAGCGCTGGGCTCGGCTCTTCGCAAACGCGCGGCGCGTCCGTATCGCTCTGAGTTCCGTCTGGATACGCATCGAAGGACGCGTCGGATGGGTAGCCTGCACCGAACACGTCACCACCGCGTTTGCCGATAGCTTTGACGATGCCATGGTTCAAGCCACCAACATCTTCGTGCTCCAGGAAGAGGGCTGGATGCTCGTAGCTCATCACGCCTCACCGCTTCCAAATCCCGCCCATTCCACAGTCCAGTAGCGCGCGTTTTTATTACCGGACACCAATTCGTCTGCATACCTCAAACTACGCCGGCATTAATTTCGCATGAATTCTGCGCGCCCCGGATTTCCTCGCTACTCCTGTACCTAAACCAGTACCGTGTGCTATTCTTTGTTCGTACTATTCGGCACTCACGCCGGAAGGTCCACACCGTTCGTACTTTTCATCGCAGCGGGCACGAGTCTCTATCGTATCTCTTCAGCCCTGGGCGAATGTGACCGTTTCCGTGAGCGCCAGGACGGACCCCAGCATGTCCACACCAGCAGCCGTACCGAAAACAGCAGAGATTCGCCTCGCGCATTCGCCCGACAGCGATGATGCTTTCATGTTTTACGCTCTGGCCACCGGCAAAGTCCGCTTGCCTGGTGTGAAATTCACCCACGTGCTGTCCGACATCGAATCGCTGAATCAGGCTGCCCGAAAAGAAGTCTATGACGTCACCGCCATCAGCTTTTACGCCTATCCATTCGTCGCTGACAAATATGTCCTGCTCGATTGCGGCGCCAGCTTTGGCGAAGGCTATGGTCCCATCGTCGTCGCCGGCCACCCGATTAAGAAAACGGATCTAGCCGGACGCAAAATTGCAATTCCTGGCGAGCTTACAACTTCGTATCTCGCCTTGAAGCTCTTCGAACCCAACGTCGAAACGGTGACCATGCCGTTCGATAAAATTCTCGCGGCCGTACAAGCCAAGGAAGTCGAAGCCGGCCTCTTGATTCACGAAGGCCAATTGCTTTTCTCCCAGATCGGACTCCACCGCGTCGTTGACCTCGGCCAATGGTGGCAGGAGATTACCGGACTTCCCTTGCCGCTTGGCGCAAATGCTGTTCGGCGCAAGCTGGGCCCCGATCTCGGGCGCCAGATCGGCCGTGTCATTCGCGAAAGCGTTTCCTTTGCTCTGGAACATCGCGAAGCCGCGCTGAATTATGCTCTGCAATTTGCGCGCGACATGGATCCGGTTTTGGCCGACAAATTCGTGGGAATGTACGTGAATCGCTGGACGCTGGATTATGGCGAAGAGGGACGCCGCGCCGTTCGCGAACTCCTCGCCCGGGGCGCCGCAGCCGGCATGGTTCCCAAGTCTGTCTCCATAGAATTTCTGACCAGCGACGTGAGTGAAACTCGATTGCGATCCGCATAAAGTTGTAAGTTCGTACCGCAGCGCGATTCCTTCCGGCCTCGTCGCCGCGTCCCCTGCTAGAATTCTTCTAGGATTATTTTGGCTGACATGAGGAACTTCATTCAACAGGGCTTGGCCCTCCGGGAATTATTGCGCGAACGCATCCTGATCCTGGATGGCGCGATGGGCACCATGCTGCAGCAGGCGAATCTCACTGCCGCGGATTTTGGCGGCCCGCAGCTCGAAGGCTGCAACGAGTACCTCGTCGTCAGCAAGCCGGAGGTTGTGCTTTCAATCCACCGGAAATATCTCCAGGCCGGCTCGGACATCATCGAAACAAACTCCTTCGGCAGCACCCCGGTCGTACTGGCGGAATATGGCCTCGGCGCGCGTGCGCGCGAAATCAGCCGCATAGCCGCCGAACTGGCGCGTCAAGCTGCTGACGAATTCTCGACCCCCGCAAAGCCGCGGTTCGTGGCTGGTTCCATGGGTCCCACCACAAAAGCCATCAGCGTCACCGGCGGCATCAATTTCGAACAGCTTCGAAATAATTACCACGATCAGGCGCGCGGCCTGATTGAAGGTGGCGCAGACCTTCTTCTCCTGGAAACTTGCCAGGACACTCGCAACATCAAGGCTGGCGTCCTCGCGATTCAGCAACTAAGTCATGAACTCGGCCAGCCGATTCCCCTGATGGTTTCCGTAACCATCGAGCCGATGGGAACCATGCTTGCCGGCCAGGGCATTGAGGCGCTGTGGTCCTCGCTCGACCACGTGGACTTGATTTCGCTGGGCCTCAATTGCGCCACCGGGCCGGAATTCATGACCGATCATGTTCGCACCTTGCATTCGCTCACCAGCGGCTTCGTGTCCTGCTACCCCAACGCCGGCCTGCCCAATGAAGAAGGCCTCTACCAGGAAACGCCCACGTCACTTGCGCAACAGCTCGAGCGTTTTGTCGATCGCGGCTGGCTGAACATCGTCGGCGGCTGCTGCGGCACCACCGAAAAACACATTCGCGCCATTGCTCAGATGGTCGAGAACAAGTCTCCGCGGCGCCCACCTGATTCGGCTCATCGCGCCGTGTATTCCGGGATCGAAATTATCGAGGCGGAAGAGAGCACGCGCCCGCTCGTGGTCGGCGAACGCACAAATGTGATCGGCTCGCGCCAATTCAAGAATCTCGTGGCCGCGGAACTGTGGGAGGAAGCCACCGAGATCGCGCGGCGGCAAGTGAAGAGCGGCGCGCATATCGTGGACGTCTGCTTGCAAAGCACCGACCGTGACGAAATCAACGACATCCCGCCGTTTTACGAACAGCTCATCCGCAAAATTAAAGCTCCCATCATGATCGACACTACCGATCCGCGCGCGGTCGAGCTCGCCCTCACTTATTGCCAGGGCAAGAGCATCATCAATTCGATTAACCTCGAAGATGGCGAAGAAAAATTCGAGCGCATCTGCCCGCTTGCTCGGTCCTACGGAGCCGCAATTATCGTTGGATGCATCGACGAAGATCCAGTGCAGGCGCAGGCATTCACTCGCGAACGCAAACTCGAAATCGCGGAACGCTCCTATCGCCTGCTTACCGAACGTTTTGCAATTCACGCGGAAAACATAATCTTCGATCCGCTGGTTTTTCCTTGCGGCACCGGCGACAAAAATTACATTGGCGGCGCGCTGGAAACAATCGAAGGCGTTCGCCTGATTAAAAAAGAAATCCCCTACGTGCGCACGGTGCTGGGGATTTCCAATGTTTCGTTCGGCTTGCCTCCCGGTGCGCGCGAGGTAGTGAACTCCGTCTTTCTGTATCATTGCACCAAAGCAGGCTTGGACCTCGCCATCGTCAATGCCGAGCGCATCGAGCGCTTCGGCTCCATTCCGGAGCCCGAAAGAAAGTTGGCCGAAGATCTTTTGTTCAACACCCCGCCCTCCTCGGTTCCCGAAGGTCACGCGCAAGCCGAACATTTGCGAAACGCTCCGCCTGATTGGCGCGAGCAAACGCCCGACCAGAAAGCCGCCATCAACCAATTTCATATCACTGCCATCACCGATCACTTCCGCGCATCCGGCTCGCGAAAAAAAGAACGCGCCGCCGACCTTCCGCTCGACGAACGCCTCGCGAACTACATTCTCGAAGGCTCCAAAGACGGCTTGGTTGACGATCTCAATCGCAAACGCGCCGAAGGAAATGCGCCGCTGGACATCATCAACGGTCCCTTAATGACCGGAATGGCGGAGGTCGGCCGCTTATTCAACAACAACGAGCTGATCGTCGCCGAAGTCCTGCAATCCGCCGAAGCCATGAAAGCCGCAGTCAGCCATCTCGAACAGTTCATGGAGAAAGCCGACACCGAGAAGCGTGCAAAAGTAATGCTGGCGACGGTGAAAGGCGACGTGCACGACATCGGCAAAAATCTCGTCGAGATCATCCTGAAAAATAACGGCTACGACGTGATTAACCTCGGCATCAAAGTTCCCCCCGAGGAATTGATCCGCGCCCATCGCGAGCACAACCCCGACGCCATCGGCCTCTCCGGCTTACTCGTGAAAAGCGCGCAGCAAATGGTCATCACTGCCGCGGACTTGCGCGAAGCTGGAATTGACGTGCCCTTGCTGGTCGGCGGCGCGGCGCTATCGGAAAAATTCACGCGGCTGAAAATTGCTCCGCAATACAGCACCGCCGTCTGCTACGCGAAGGACGCCATGACCGGCTTGCGCTTGATGAATCATCTGAGCGACCCCGCGCAACGCCAGGCAGTTCTGCGCGACAACACACATTCCGGAACCATCGCCGTGGAAGAAGCCGCGCCTCTCCCTCTTGGTTCCGCTGGAGAAGAGCGCTCGCCGCGAATTCGCACCGACATTCCAATTCCGCCCGTCGCTTATCTGGACCGCAAAGCCCGCTCCATTCCCGATCGAAATGAAATTTGGAGCTATATCAACCCCTTCATGATTTTCGGTCGTCACATGGGCTTTCGCGGGAATTTCGAGAAGGCGCTCAAAGAACGCGACCCGCGCGCGCTCGAACTCTTTCACAGCATGGAAGAAGTAAAACGCGAAGCTGAGTCGTTCATGAAAATTTCAGCCGTGTGGCAATTCTTCGAAGCCGAACGCGAGGGGAATTCTATCGCCTTGTTCGAGCCCGGAAAAGTTTCGCCTATCCACAGATTCCATTTTCAGCGCCAGCGCGTCGCCGACAAACTCTGCTTGAGCGATTACATCCTGCCCGCCGAGCCTGCTATCGCTGCTCAGAACGGCGCGGATAAACAAAATGTCCGCCGCGATCATCTCGCGCTCTTCGTCGTCACCGCGGGAGCCGGAGTGCGCGAACGCGCCGAAGAAGCCAAAACCGCCGGCCGTTATCTTTTCTCGCACGGTCTGCAAGCGCTCGCAATCGAAACCGCCGAAGCCTGCGCCGAATGGCTGCATCGCCGCATCCGCGAAGATTGGGGATTCCCTGACCCGCCCGCGTTGACCATGGCCGAGCGTTTCACTTCGCGCTATCGCGGCAAACGCTACAGCTTCGGTTATCCCGCCTGCCCCAACCTCGACGACCAAGCTGGCATTTGGATGCTCCTGCATCCGGAGGAAATCGGCGTGCACCTCACCGAAGGCATGATGATGGACCCCGAAGCCAGCGTCAGCGCCCTCGTCTTCCACCACCCCGATTGCACTTATTTCACCGTCGGCGACCAACCCGACCCGCAATAGCCGCACTTCCAAACATCTTGAGCAAACTCTTGCGGCGAGGCCGATAAATCAGCGTGCGGCCTACGGCAAAGGGATGCGATACAAGTTGCGGCGGGTGTTGTGGATGCTGTAGGCGTAAACGGACGGGCTAATGGCCGAATCCACGAACCGGGGAATCACCGCTGCACTTTTTGCGTTGGTGAAGTCCTCGATTTTTGTGATTCCAGCAGGAGGCAAGCTCGGAAGGCCCGAGTCGTGCAGCACCAGTAGCGGGAAGGTGGCATCGCGCGACACCGAGACGGTAACGTACATGAATTTTCCGGTGACATCCCAACTTGCCCTGCAATAGAGCAGGCAGAGCGGTACAGTCTTGCTTCCATCCGTTGCGATCGCACTAATCTGAGCCGTGTGCTCCTGGTCGGGACCCAGCCCGCCGGCGATGATCCACCGACCGTCCGGCGACACCGCATACACATCGAACACCCGTTGCGGGGAAATCTTGCGGCGGCTCGTTCCATCCGCTTTCATGCGATAGAGAAAATTTGCTCCGCCTTCGATGGCGCGGAACACCAGATCGCCATCGGGCAGGAAAAACGGGGAATCCTCAATCGCCGTGGAAGAAATATGCACCGGGGAGGAGCGACGACTCGTTGGCGCGACCCAGAGACCGGAACGGCCGCTCTGGTCGTTCATCGTGAATGCGACTTCTTTTCCATCACGAGAGACTGAGTAGTCTCCCATGGAATAACCGGGCAGGACCCTCTCCACTTTTCCGCCCGTCAGATCCTTAACCCACAGCTCGTCACCGCGCGTTTGTCCGTTCGTCATCAAGAAATAGAGACTTTTTCCATCAGACGAGAAGGACGCATGGTCCGCATTTCCTTCGGACGAGATTTGATGCTCGCCGTCCTTGTCGTGCAGCCACACTGTGCTGTCCTCTGAGCCGACCGAGGTAATTAGCGATTTGCCGTCCGCGGACATCGCAATGCCTTCCTGGGAAGTCGGGCCCGGAGTCACCTGCTCAGGGTCTCCGCTCGGAAAATGTTGCCGCCAGATGTGGGATTTGTCACTTTTCGTCACCGTGAGGTACACCCATTGGCCGTCGGGCGACCACGCGCCAGAAGTGCAAAGACCGTCGAGGGGACCCACGACGCGCGCGTTGCCAGTTTCCTGGAAAGGAACCACACGGCACGGGAGAAAATCTCCGCGAGAGCCCATCTCCACCACCAGCACCCATCGCCCATCAGGGGACAGATAGGAATGATGGATCATGCCGCGCTCGCCGGGAGGCGCGTACACTTCGCGCCGCTGCCCTCGTCCTTCGTCGGTGGTCACCAGCACCATGTGCAATCCTTCCTTGATCTCAGAAAAAAGCAGCCGCTTTCCATTGTCGATCCAGGTCAAGGACGATGCGTTTGGAAGCATTATGTGTGGCTCGCCGCCGAGAACCGGAACTTCCCACACGGTCCACGGTATGGCGGTGCCATAGGCAATGAGCGAGTTGTCGGCGGAGAAGACTGGGTTTAATTTCTGCAAGGCGTCATGCGTGAGCTCGACGGGCTGGCCATCGGGCAGGAACTTCACGCAAATTTGTCCCGCGCCGTAGAATGAACCAGTCCCGCGGATGAACGCGAGCATCCGTCCATCCGGCGAGAGCGCCGGGTACACCGCGGAGTCCGTGAAAAAAGTTAGCTGCTCCCAATCCTTGCTCGCAGGAGGACTACTCCGAGACGAGCGATGCAGGAACAATGTTCCTGCCGCTACCGCCAGCACAAGAATTGCAGCCGCGGCGTAGTAGTAGGCTCTTTTTCCCGCGCCCTTCGGCATCACGCCCGAAGCCACAGCCTGTGATTCTGCCGTGACCTGTTCCGCTTTTTGTGCGGATGACGCATGCGAGCGGCCCGACGTGCTGTCGCGTTTCAGCCTCTGTAATTCTGCTCGCACGTCCGACGCGTGCTGGTAACGCAGATTGCGGTCTTTCTCCATCGCCCGGTCGATAATTTCTTCCAGCTTCGCCGGCAGATCGGGATTCAGGCGCACGGCTGTGACCGGCTCTCGATTCAGGATAGCGTCGAAAATGACCCCGGAAGTATCTCCGCGAAATGGCAAAACGCCCGTGGCCATCTCGTATAACACCACGCCGAACGAAAAGAGATCCGTGCGCGGATCCAGTTGCTCGCCTCGCACTTGTTCCGGCGACATATAAGCCACTGTGCCCAGTGCTGTGCCCGGGCTTGTCAGGAATTCATCCGCAGTTGCGGTGGGCAGCGCGGAAACGCCGGGACCTTCGCCGCCGGAGCTTTGCTTGGCTAAACCGAAATCCAGAATCTTGGCATGCCCGCGCGCGGTGACGAAAATGTTTGCAGGCTTGATGTCGCGGTGCACGATTCCTTTGGCGTGCGCCGCATCCAGCGCGTCCGCGATTTCAATCCCCAACTCCACAATTTGTTCTAGAGGCAGCGGCTTGCCGGAGATGCGCTGTTTCAGCGTCTCGCCTTCCAGAAATTCCATGGCAATGAATTGCTGGCCGTCTTGCTCGCCGATGTCGTAAATCGTGCAGATGTTCGGATGATTTAACGCCGATGCCGCCTGCGCTTCCCGCCGGAACCGTTCGAGAGCGCCCGGGTCGTGGGACATCTCGCTAGGCAGGAATTTCAAACTGACTGCGCGATGCAGCCGCGTGTCCTCCGCTTTATAGACCACGCCCATCCCGCCCCCGCCCAGCTTTTCGACAATGCGATAGTGGGAGATTGTCCGGCCGATGAAAGAGGAGGAGTCCGTCACTTTACGCGCATCTTAAGGTCTTATGAGACGCCAAGTCAACGAAGCCACGCTGCTTCCAAACCAGCATGGATAGAAACAATCTTGCCATGCAGGGCTAACACCCGTTGCAATGGTTAATTCGTCGCCCGAAGTCTTGAGCAAAGGAACATGCAAAATCGCGAGCGTGTGTAGGTTATTTCTGGTGCTGCGCTGTTCTGCCGTTGCCGTCCGCCGAGTGCGCCATGATAGATCGCAGCACCGATTCGAACTTGGCTGCATTAGCGGCCTGTGCCGCGGAAGCGACCTTTTCGTTCGTAGGCAATGCGGAAATGGACAATGTCTTCGAACTCCGCGCGGAAATGTATTCTCTTCGGGAATCGCTTTCCAGAGCGCGGTATATTCCTGCCTTCAGGTGTTCGAACACCTGCTCGGCGTCCGCCGACGCCTCAATCACCTCAAACTTATATTCTTCGCTAAGCCGGTCGAACTCCGCCATCAGCGCCGTCTGATAATTGCAAAAGCAGTCGAACATATCCCGCCCCGGATAAAGATCCATCCCCGACTCCCAATAGTCGAACCCTCGCGAGAAAACAACGCGGGGAATCAGCTGGCCGATGCTGAGCCGCAAATAGAATGTCGCATCCGGCTTCAACGCCACGCTGTAAATGCTGCGAATCCATTTTGAGTCCATTCCGCGAACGAAGGCCCTCGCCATCAGCGAATAAACGTACCGGTCGGTCAGTACGATGAACCCGGACCGCAGCGCCGGAACAATCTCGTTCTCTAAACGATCGATAAAATCCGTCGCGTAAAAAAGGCTTTGCGTCACGCGTCCCAGGTTATTTCCTTCTTTCGCGCGCCGGAGCCCTTCACCCGCCAGCGTCGAGCGCGCCATGCCCGTGTCCAGCACCGCATGTCCCAGCTCTTCGAGCCATGGCTTCAACAGATCGATCTGCGTCGTTCGCCCAACGCCATCGGTCCCTTCAATCACGATCAGCTTGCCGCTCAGATCGGAAATTCGCATCCCCGGGAGAAGCTTTCCATATGTCTGCCTCATCGTTGTACCCTCACGTTCACCGCTTTCTCGAGTTGGGTTTTTACGATTTGTCTCACTTGCGTTTGCTGCACTTCGATGGGCAACGTGGCGTCAATCACCGTCAGTCCAAATTCGCTAACCATTTTCTCGTATTCCTTCAGTATCAAACCTTGAAAGAGGCGGAAACTTTCTTCGGGGTCATCGCTCAAGTCCAAATCCATCCCCGCTTCGTAATATTTAAGTTCATCGCGCCCATCCATCAGCCGCCCGATGGCGGTCTCCAGCGGCACTCGGAAGTAAAAAGCCACCGTGGGCTTTACCGCAAATCCATAAAGCTCGCGAACCCACTCGCGATCCATTCCGCGTGCCACGTCCCGCGCGAACGCCGTATAGATGTAGCGGTCGCACAGCACCACCGCGCCCGCTTTCAACAGCGGCAGAATGCTTTTCTCCGTCCGGTCGGCGAAATCGGTGGCGTGAATCAGCGAAAACGTCGCCGCCGTCAGCATCTTCTTTTTCTTTCCGAACTTCGTCGTGTCTTTCACCAACGGAGAAGAATTCCACTCGCTGAACACCACCCCATAGCCTTTCGATTCAAGCCATTTGTGCAGCAAGCTTAGTTGCGTGGATTTTCCCGACCCGTCGATGCCTTCAACGATGAATAATCGTCCGGGAAATCCATCATCGCCACGCGGCTGAGTCTCCCGCTCAGCGGAGCGGACCGGCAAAAACACCTCGAAAGTTCCCAATCGGTTGCCAGAAGTAATCTCCATTGCCCTCTCTCGACGCAGATCTACGCTTCAATCGGTTTTCTAGATCGCTCCAGGCTCTGAGTTCCCGGAGCGACCCAATAAAATCCTTCATCTAGTCGCCGTTTGCAGCAACATTCTCAAATCCCTGTATCGAACTGGAGACTAGGACCCCGGTCTAGGCAAGTAATTTTGGACAGATATTTTCACTTTGAGTCTCACCTTGCGGATATACACGTTCGCAAGAAGCCGTTCGTCGCAAGCCATCCCAGAGGGGTGCAATTGGGCACCGCGCAAATTAGTTTCCCGCGCCTGCAGCTCCAGAATGTTGCAGAATGTATTGCAAGAGGGAGCGGAAATGGGGAATCATCGCCCTCTGCAACCGGTTCCAACCCAGCCTGATTCGCCGCAGGAAGACGCGCCGAGTCCGATCTCAGGCGCAATACAGTTCCATTCCTTGGCAGGTCGAACGCGACCGCTCGGGCAAGATTCCGCCGATTATTGCTCGCGACGGTGCAGGGGGATTACATGACCGAGGCCGCGACAAAACAGATAGGCCAAGTCGTCGACGGGAAATTCCGCCTTGGCCAATTTGTCGGCGGAAATGACCGCAGCTCCGTATTTCTGGTTGATTACGACGGCCAGGAAGTCCCCAAAGCCGCAATCAAGCTAATCCCGGCCGATTCAGTTGACGCCCCGGCCCAACTCGCCCGCTGGAAACAAGCCGCAAAGCTTTCTCATCCCCACTTGATCCGCCTCCTGCAAATGGGCCGCTGCGAGCTGGATCACACGCCGATGCTCTACGTGGTGATGGAATACGCCGAAGAGAACTTGTCCCAGGTAGTTGCCCGCAGGCCGCTCTCTCCTGCGGAAGCGCGTGACATTCTCGGCCCTGTGGCTGACGCGCTCGCCTATGTTCACTCCAAGGGCTTCGTTCATTGCCGCCTGAAACCCGCCAACATCATGGCCGATGACGATCTTCTCAAAATTTCGAGCGATGGACTCTGTCGCATTGGCGAATACAGCGGCAGCTTGGGAAAGCCCGGCGCCTACGATCCTCCCGAAGCAGCCGGTGGAAGAATTTCTCCGGCTGGCGATGTCTGGTCGCTCGGAATGACTTTGGCCGAAGTTTTGACCCAGCGCTTACCCGCGTGGGAGCGAACCAATCAGGCCGAGCCGTCGCTGCCATCCAACCTGCCACCGGAGATCCTCGATTTGGCGCGCCACTGTTTGCGACGCGACCCGCAATTGCGCTGGACCGTTGCGGACATCGCCGCGCGCCTGCAACAAAATTCACCCACACCGCCAAAACAGATCACTCCCAGCCCGCAAACTTCGTTTGCCAACCCGCGTGCCATTGGCGGAGTAGTGCTAGCCGGTGTGGCGTTGGTGGCGATCCTGGGAGGATTTCTGCTCTTTAGGACCCACTCACAAAATCAGCCTGCTGCTTCCGTCGCTGTCGAGCAGCCACCAGCCCAGCCGGCACTCCAGACAAAAGTTTCGCCGCAAGCTCAGCCGCCAGCGCAGTCAAGAGCTCAGTCGTCGGTTCCTGCAAAAGTTCAGCCAAAACCAGAGAACAAGCCAGTGCTGTCCGCCAAATCGGCCTCACCCGTTCGGACGCCGCAACAAGCTCCGCCCGTCGCGAAACCGGCTCCGCAGCCCGTGGCAAATTCCGTGCAAAAGCCCAGCGAGAAAAAACCGCCCGCGAGCAATCCTGCTCCATCACCAATCCCAGTTCAATCCGCCGCGCCCGCCACAACATCCGCCAGCGGTGTTGTCCGCGGCAAAGTCCTTCAGCAAATCCTGCCCGACGCGCCGCAGAAGGCCCGAGACACGATTCGAGGCAAAGTAAGAATCAGCGTCAAAGTTCACGTAAACGAATCAGGCAACGTAACCGAAGCATTGTTCGATTCCCCGGGCCCCAGCCCGTATTTCGCCGACCGCACGCTGGTTGCCGCGCAACTTTGGAAATTTTCCCCCGCGAAAATCGACGGCCGCAGCGTGCCAAGCGACTGGCTCCTGCGTTTCGAGATCGACCCTGCCGCCATCAACGTCTATCCCAGAGAAATCGCTCCATAGCGGTACGACGAGCACGGCTTAGGCCGAGCGCGAGCTTCAGCCCCATTGCTCTTTTTCAAGTTGTTTATAATCTTACAGTTATAGACAAATCCGCAAGTACCCCAAACCTGCTGTGAGCGCATCTTATCTATAGGGCCGAAATGCTGTTCTTCGGCTCGCGACTCTGGTCCGCGACAATAGCGGCGCTATCAAGCAGTTGAAACTCTCAGATCCTGGGAGAAGGGATAAAACGAATGCGAAACTTAAAGATGGGGAAAAACTCGATAACGAAGCACTCTATAGCCTTGGGAGCGATGCTTGGTCTTGCTCTCGGCATGATCGCCGGACCGACACTGGCCGCACCGCACAAGCCCAACACTTCAACCGATGTCCCAGTGAAAATGGTCGTGACGGTGAAGCCGCACCGCGGCGCAGAAGTGCCAGTGGTCGCAGAAGCTGACGTGAAAGTGTATCAGCGTGACCTGCAAAATAAAGTGACCAGCTGGATCCCGCTTCAGGGAGACCGTGCCGGATTGCAGCTTTTCATTTTGATCGACGACAATTCCAGAGACAGCCTCAGCTTGCAATTCAGCAGCATCGCGAAATTTATCGACGAACAACCGGCTAGCACAGCCATCGCCGTGGGTTATATGCACAACGGCATGGTCACCACCGCCCAAGCCCTTACGACGGACCACGCCCTGGCCCAAAAAGCGTTGCGCTTGCCCATCGGCGCTTCGGCGGGATATACCAGCCCGTACTTGGCGCTGTCCGACCTGATGAAGAAATGGCCGGAGACCCAAGACCGCCGCGAAATCTTGATGTTCACCAACGGGATCGATCCTCTCGGCGGCGGATCTTCGAATGATCCATTCACCAACCCCTACCTCGATGAGGCTTTGAATCGCGCCCAACGAGGAGGCTTCATCGTCTATTCAATTTATACTCCCGGAGCAGGCGTTGCCGGCCGTAGTGGTTTCCGTACAAACCTGGCGCAGTCTGGCTTGGATCTGCTTGCTCAAAAGACAGGTGGCGAGACCTACTACCTCGGTCTCGGCGCTTCGGTTGATTTCACTCCCTACTTGCAGGATGTAAGCTACAACCTGAAGCACCAGTACGAGCTTACTTTCCTCGCCAAGGGCGCCAACAAGCCGAGTCTTGAGCCCGTAAAAGTAAAAACAGAAATGCCAAACATGGGCCTGA
This sequence comes from Acidobacteriota bacterium, assembly GCA_003167215.1. Lineage (GTDB taxonomy): Bacteria > Acidobacteriota > Terriglobia > Acidiferrales > UBA7541 > Palsa-295. Next base: position 231,894 of record PMTV01000014.1, read on the forward strand.
GAACTGCGGAAAACGGCTACGTCGGAACCGGTATCTAACGCCAACCAGCGCACCGGCGCAGCAGCTAAAAACTGCTGCGCTGGCTAGCGCAGGTACAAAATTAACCAGATCGGGCGAGCCCGGTCGTGTTTTGTTGCCCTGTTTTTTCGCCCCTCGATTCTCGAATCTCGCATTTAGATTTCCGCCGTTCGGTTGCATTTCCTTGCTTCCCACGCCCAATTCTGATTACATTCTGAGTTTGCTTTATAAGGACCGAGGGTGGCTGATGGAGGCTGTTCGAATCGAAAAGGTGGCTGCTGGATGCGCTGAGGGCGCTTTCCTAACCGGCTGCGCCGGAATTAGGAATCGTGCCGTCGTCTCACCCAAGGAGGGTTTGGTCGAGGCTGGCGCCGAGCAATCGCGCGACAAGTCTTGGTCCGCCCGCGCGAGAATGCCACAATCACAGGTACAACCATCCAGCGAATCCAGCCATTTTTGCAGCAAGTTAAATCGCCAAACTCCAGAAGTAGAAATCACTCTAAACCCCAGAAAACAAAGAACCGCGAACTGCTCAAATCGCCAAAAAATCAAATTCTGCGAGGTTCGAAATTCGAGCCTGATTTTGGCTCAAAACTCACCCATTTCTAATCGAGAACTCTTGGAATTAGAAATTCCGCAACGTGCTGAAAACAAACACCGAGGGCCCGTTCTAATCGAGAACTTTGAACCAAACCATTGCTCCAATTTCCGGGCTTATGTAGCGGCCGCCTTTAGGCCGGCGCAGTTTCCTCGCCAGTCCTCAGAACAGGCGGGACAATCATGAGCGCCGCCCCCGGCCTCTACCTTTCCAGCACGGGAAGCTATCCGCGCATCGGCGATTCCCCGGAATTGCAGCTCCTGCGGCGAACCATCGTCGCGCTCGACCGAGGCGACCGTTCCACCGCCGATCTCCTCGACGTACAGAACGACGTAACCCGCTTCGTCATCGCCGAACAGGTGAAAGCCGGCCTTGACGTCGTCACCGACGGGCTGATTCGCTGGTACGATCCCATTTCTCACTCGGCCGGCAAACTCGACAACATTCAAATCAAAGGGCTCGTTCGCTTCTTCGATACCAACACCTATTTTCGCCAGCCCGTCTTCACCGGAACGCCGCTCAAACGCGGACATCTTGCCGCCGGTGATTACAGCTTCGCGCGAAACGCCCTCGGCCATTTGCCTACGCCAGCCGGCAAGGCTGGGAAGCTCAGCATCAAGCCTGTGCTGACTGGCCCCTACACGCTCGCAAAATTTTCGCTTGGCGAACAGCACGCCAATGGCTCATCCGGTCCGTTCGCCGCTCTCGAAGACCGCGCTCAAGCCTATTCGGAGATTCTTGCTCTCGAGATCGAGACGCTCGCGCAATTGGGCGCCGAGTTAATTCAAGTGGACGAGCCTGCCGCCATCAAGTACCCCAATGACTGGGCGATTTTCGAGGCTTCGCTCGCTCCGCTTATAAAAGCGCGCGACAATTTTACGAAGAGCGGACGCAAACTCGAGTTGGCTCTCTACGTTTACTTCCATGATTGCGCGCCGTTCTACGAAAAACTGGTTGCTCTGCCCGTGGACATCGTCGGCCTGGATTTCACTTACTACCCGAAACTCGTGGATATGATTGCCGCAAAAGGATCTCCGAAAGCGCTCGGACTCGGCCTCGTGGACGGCCGCAACACGCGGCTGGAAGATCCCGCGCACATCGCGCGCCAAATTGAACGCATCCTACCGAAAATAAAAGGCGAACGCGCCTTCCTCGGAACTTCATCCGGTCTCGAATATCTTCCGCGCGATCGCGCATTCGCCAAACTCGAATTGCTCTCAAAAGTTCGTTCTGAGCTAAAGGGCGGCCGCCCATGAGCCGTGAAAAATTGGAAAAGCTCGGCCTGAAGTTGCCGCTCTTTCCCACCACTTCGGTTGGCAGCTTCCCCAAGCCCGATTATCTGGTGAGAGCCCGCTCAGAATTTACGAAGGGCCAGATTCCGGAAAAAGATCTTCACGACCTGGAACGCAAGGCCACCGCTTTTTGGATCGAGCAGCAGGAAAAACTCGGCCTGGACGTCCTGGTGGACGGCGAAATGTACCGCGGAGACATGGTCGCCTATTTCGCCGAGCGGCTGCCTGGATTCGCAACCAGCGGCTTGGTTCGCAGCTATGGAAATCGCTACTACCACAAACCTGTAATTGCCGGTGAAGTTGGTTGGCGCGGCCCGGTCACCGTTGACTGGTGGAAATACGCTCAAAGCCTCACCAAGAAGCCGGTCAAGGGCATGCTCACCGGCGCCTACACCATCATGGACTGGAGCTTCAACGAGTTTTACCCCGATCGCCGCGCAACTGCCTTTGCGCTGGCGAAAGTAATCCGCCAGGAAGTGGAAGCGTTGATCGCTGCAGGCTGCAGAATCATTCAAATCGACGAGCCCGCGCTCTCCGTGCGCCCCGAAGAATTGCCCATCGCCATCGAAGCCATGGAATTCACCACCAAGGGCCAGGACGCCTATTTCATTACCCACGCTTGCTACGGTGAGTTCGAAAATATCTATCCCGGCATGCTCGATCTGGCTGTGGATAATTTCGATCTGGAAATGTCCAATAGGGACCTGGATCTGCTCGAACTTTTCCGCCGCCATCCGTTCACGAAAGACATTAGCTTCGGAGTGGTGGACGTGCACTCCCACACGAACGACAGCGCAGGGGCCGTGCGCGAAAGAGTCGAGCAGGCTCTGACCATTCTCCCCAAAGAGCGGGTGTGGGTGGACCCCGACTGCGGGTTAAAAACTCGCACCGTTGAAGAGGCCGTCGAAAAGCTGCGCTCTTGTGTCACCGCCGCCAAATCGTTTCGCAACGCTTCCGCAACCGAGAAGAAATCGTGATCGCCGACCCGCGTCTTCCTGAAATCGTTCAGCCGCCCGCGGGATTGATGCGAAAAAAGCGGCCTGTCTATGTTTGGATCGGCCTCGCGCTTTTGCTCGGAGCCTTTATTGCGCTGCTTCTAATTGTTTTCGCGTCCGACTAGCTGATATGAAACTGCACGGGGGCTGAATGCAACGCGTCCTTTCGACATATCGTTACATCCATCAGCCGCTCGGCCCCGCATTGCTGGCCGAGATTTCTCACGCGGGAGTCGCCGGCGTTGAGATTTTCTGCGCGCCCCAGCATTTCACCTATCGCGAGCCGCAAGCCGTGCGAGAACTCGCCGAGGCGCTCGGCGAATATCATCTGGAGGTACACGCTCTCCATTCGCCCACCGAGCGCGATCTTTCGCCGGGACGCGAAAGCGGAGTGCCCATTTCCATTTCTGACACGGAGCGCATCCGCCGGCTCGACGCGGTAGATGAGGTAAAGCGGGCGCTCGAAGTGGCCGAGCGAATTCCCTTCCGCTATCTGGTTCAGCATATGGGACACGGTCGCCAAAGCGCAGACCCCCGCAAGCTCGATGCAGCCTTCAGTTCACTGGAACAACTTTCGATTTTCGCGAAGGCGCGCGGAGTAACGATTGCGCTGGAAAATACGCCCGATGAGCTGGGCGCACCGGCTTCGCTGCAGCACTTCATTGCCGATACGCACTTGCATGATTTGCGGCTTTGCTTCGACACCGGCCACGCGCATATCGAAGAGGGCGTCGAAGTAGGTTTTGACGCCATGCGCGAACGCGTGGTGACCGCGCACATTCACGACAATCACGGCGAAAAGGACGAGCATCTGCTCCCCTACGAAGGCAACATCGATTGGGAGGCTGGCCTTGCTGCGCTCGCGAACGCTCCGCAGTCGGTTGCGCTCGTCCTGGAATTGAAGGAGCAGCCCGGCGGAGGTCCCACGCTCGATCAAATTCGCGCGACGTTTGATAAGCTGGAAAAGAATTTCGAGAAAAAGCGGCCACGCTCTTAGATCTTGGCCATTAAAAATAATTCATAGGGAGGTAAATGACTCAGGATAAGCAGCCGGCTACAACCATCATCACCATCGAAGACGCCGGCAAACATGTCGGCAGCACCGTCACAATTCGAGGTTGGCTCTATAACCAGCGCGAATCGGGCAAACTCCTTTTCCCCATTTTTCGCGATGGGACGGGTGTGATTCAAGGCGTAGTGTCGCTGAAAGAACATGCCGAAGCCTTCAACGCCCTCAAGGGCCTCCCCCAAGAATCCAGCGTGATTGTCACCGGCACGATTCGCGCCGAAGCGCGCGCAACGGGCGGGTTTGAGATGCACGTCAGCAACGTGGAAGTCGTGCAGCGAGTATCCGATTCAGAACCATACCCGATCCAACTAAAAGAGCACGGCGTGGATTTTCTCCTGGATCGCCGCCATCTGTGGATTCGCACCCCGCGGCAGGCCGCCATTCTGCGCATACGAGCAGAGGCAGAGCTCAGTGCGCGAATTTATATGGACAGCCAAGGCTACACGCTCACCGACGCGCCCATATTTACTCCCGCAGCCTGCGAAGGAACATCCACGCTTTTCGAAGTGAATTACATTGACGATCAGAAAGCGTATCTGACGCAATCCGGCCAGCTCTACGTGGAAGCGACCGCTGCAGCGCTGGGCAAGGTGTACACATTCGGGCCAACCTTTCGCGCCGAGAAATCTAAAACTCGCCGCCATTTGACCGAATTCTGGATGCTCGAGCCCGAAGCCTCATTCGCGCACCTGGAGGATATGGTCCAACTCGGCGAGGGGCTGGTAAGCGCCGTGGTGCAATCCGTGGTTAAAAATCGTACTCGCGAACTGGAAACGATTCAGCGCGACATTTCGAAGCTGGAAAAGATCGTCCCGCCCTTTCCCCGCGTCAGTTACGACGACGCGATCAAGGTTTTGCAGAAAGCTGGCAACCCTGCCAAGTGGGGCGACGACTTCGGCGGAGATGAGGAAACGATTCTCTCCAAGGAATTCGAGAAACCGGTGATCATTCACCGTTATCCCGCCGCCATGAAGGCCTTTTATATGGCCACGGATGAGCAGCGCCCGGATCTTTCGCTGAGCTTCGACATGATCGCTCCGGAAGGCTACGGCGAAATTATCGGCGGCGGCGAGCGCCTGGCAAATTATGACACGCTGGTTAAACGCCTTCGCGAGCACAACTTACCCGAGGAAGCATTTCAGTGGTATCTCGACTTGCGCCGTTACGGCAGCGTGCCCCACGCGGGGTTTGGGCTTGGCCTGGAACGTACCGTGGCCTGGATTTGCGGAACGGAGCACATCCGCGAAGTGATTCCCTTCCCTCGGATGCTCTATCGCGTCTATCCTTAATGCTCCTTCGCCCTGAAACCGAGGGCGCGAAAGACACAACAAAATGCCAGACAAAATAAGAATCATCGGTGTGCCGATGGACTTGGGCCAGAGCCGCCGCGGTGTGGACATGGGTCCCTCAGCGTTGCGCGTCGCTGGATTGCAGGCGCGGCTGAAGCAGCTTGGTCGTCAGGTAGAAGACATCGGCAACGTAGTAGTCCCTCAGCCCGAGGAAAAACCCTACGGCGAAAAACGCGCCAGATACCTCGACGAGATTGCCGAAGCCTGTAAAGGCCTGGCGGACATGGTGAAGAAAACGCTGGACGAGGACCTGGTGCCGGTGGTGCTCGGTGGCGACCATTCCATTGCAGTCGGAACGACCGCCGGTACCGCAGCCCATTTCAACAAGCAATCCAAGCGCATCGGAGTGATTTGGCTGGATGCCCACGGCGATATGAACACGCCGGAATCCTCGCCTTCCGGAAACGTTCACGGCATGCCGCTCGCTGCCATTATGGGTTACGGTCCTCCGGAGCTTACCGAACTCGCCGGCATCAAGCCCATGGTCGAACCGCGCAATGTGGCATTAGTCGGCATCCGCGATCTGGACGCGAAAGAGCGCCGCCTGGTGAAAGAATCGGGCGTTCATATTTTCACCATGCGCGATATTGATGAACGCGGAATGCGCGAGGTGATGGCCGACGCGTTGCGATTCGCCAGCGACGACACTGCGGGGATTTCGGTGAGCCTCGACATGGATTTTGTGGATCCGACAGACGCTCCCGGCGTGGGAACGCCCGTTCGCGGTGGCGTTACCTACCGCGAAGCCCACCTCGCTCTGGAAATGATTGCGGACAGCCGCTCGATGGTCTCCTTTGAGCTGGTGGAAATTAATCCGGTGATCGACTTGCACAACATGACCGCGCTTCTGGGCGTCGAACTCCTTTTGTCGGGCCTGGGAAAGAAAATTTTGTGATTTCTATGCGTATTCTTTATTCAATCATTCGGGCCCCCCAATGATTTCCCGGAAACGCTTGCGTATTGGCGTGCTCTTCGGCGGGCGGTCGGGTGAGCATGAAGTCTCGCTGGCTTCCGCGGCCTCCGTAATTCGCGCGCTGGATCCGGAAAAATACGAAGCTGTGCCGATCGGCATTTCGAAAGACGGCCGATGGCTCTTGGGCCGTGGCGCGCACGATATGCTCGCGGAAGTTTTGAAGTCGGGCGACCGCGTGATTCTCCCCTCCGATCCCACGGCTGCCACGCTCGTACCGCTGGTGCCCGCTGCCGGGCGACCGAGCGTAATGGTGGATGTCATGTTTCCAATCATCCACGGCACTTTTGGTGAAGACGGCACCATACAGGGGCTAATGGAGCTTGCCGGACTGCCGTACGTGGGCGCCGGCGTCCTGGCTTCCGCCGTGGGCATGGACAAGGATGTGCAGAAGCGGCTGTTCGAACAAGCTGGATTGCCGGTTGTCCCGTTTATGGTTGTGCGACGCTCGGAATGGGAGCACAAGCGTGCGGCGGCACTGAAGGCAATCAAGAAGAAATTCCGTTTTCCATTCTTCGTGAAGCCGGCCACGCTGGGTTCTTCGGTGGGAATGACGCGGGTGAAAGCAGCGAACGAGATTTCTGCCGCGATGGATCTGGCGGCGGAATTTGCGCTGAAAATTGTTATCGAGCGCGGCATTGTGGGCCGCGAAATCGAAGTTGCCGTGCTGGGCAACGACGATTTGCGCGCTTCGACTCCCGGCGAGATTGTTCCTCATCGCGAATACTACGACTACACCGCAAAGTACCTGGAGGGTGGAACAAGTTTATTGATTCCTGCTCCGCTGACCAAAAAGCAGGTGGGTGTCTTTCAGGATTACGCCGTGCAGGCGTTTCGGGCAATTGACGGCTGCGGGATGGCGCGTTGTGATTTCTTCCTCGAGCGCCGCACGGGCAAAATATACGTCAACGAGCTGAATACCATCCCCGGTTTTACGTCCATCAGTATGTATCCAAAACTGTGGGAAGCTTCCGGCCTGCCCTATATGCAATTAATTGACCGGCTTATAGACCTCGCGCTTGAGCTGCATGCTGAAAAGGCCCGCACAAAATATTCCATCGATCTTCCGGAAGGCGCTGGCGGGGCTCTCGACGCGTAATCTTTTCCCCTCTGCTGACGTATCAATTTGAGGACCCTCCCCTTGACAGACAGAAGTCAGGCTAATTAAACTAACTAGTTAGTTAAAGAACTCCTTTTCAGCGAGATCGAACGAAATATGCGAACCGGACGCAAAAAGGTTGAAAACCCGTTAATCGCCCGCCGCATTTTAGCCGCGGCGGAAGAGCACTTTGCCGCACAAGGCATGGCTGGCGCGCGAACGGAGGAAATTGCCGCGGCCGCCCATGCGAATAAGGCCATGCTCTACTATTACTTTGGGGACAAGCGGCGCCTGCACCGCGCCGTGATGGAAAATCTTCTACGCCAACTTCGTAACATCACCTTTGGGGCCGCAGCGGCCAAGTCCAGTTCACGCGATCGCCTGATCGCCTGGGTGAACGGATATTTTGACTTTCTCGCTTCGCATCCGAACTATCCGCGTCTGGTTCAACGCGAGGTGATGGAGACCTCCAAGATCGAATGGATCGTCCGCGAATACTTCCGCCCGTTTCACAAGCGGCTTACCAGCTTGATCGCAGACGGTGTGGCATCCGGCGAATTCCGCAAAGTGGACGCGCATCAGACTGTGTTTACGCTGATAGGTATGACCGTATTTTATTTCGCCTCCGCTCCGGTAATGAGCCGGGTCGTAGGCCACGATTTTCTTTCCGCGCAAGCACTGAAAATACGGAAAAGCGCACTTCTTGACTTCGTGGAACACGGATTAATGCGCAGACAAACGAGGTCCCGATGACTGGCCGAAAATTCCTTTCATTTATCGCAGTGATATTGCTGATTACCGCCGTGGTGTATTACTTCACAACTCCGAGCGGAAAGTACATCCCCTTAACCGGCGTTATCGACGGCAACGAAGTGGTGGTGAGCCCGCAGATCACTGGGCGGATCGTCAATTTGACGGTGGACGAGGGATCGGTAGTGAAGGCGGGCGATCTGATCGCGGAGCTCGATTCGAAGGAACTGCAAGCAACTCTTTCCGCGGCGAAGGCTAACGTTGACAGCCTGGAAGAGCAGGTCAACGAGGCTAACCACAATTATTCATGGACGAACGGTCAGACGGATGCATCGGTGACGGAGGCCGAGGCCCGCGTGGCGTCCGCCAAGGCGCAACTCGGACCGACGCGCGCGCAACTTGGTCGCGACCAGGACGACTTGAAACGCATGCAGCAATTGTTCGATAAAGGAGAGGTTTCAGCGCAAGACCGCGACCATGCCGAGGCCGCGGTAAAAATTTCGCAAGCTAGTGTGGAAATGCTGGAAGAAGCGGTGAAGGCCGCTGCTGCGACCCAGACCGTCGCGCAGGAAAACCGCAAGCAGGTGGCCGCGCGAGAGAGCGCCGTAAACACCACAATCGCGCAGCTGGAGCAAGCGCGCGCAACAGCAGCGCAAGTATCGGCGCAACTCGGTTATACAAAAATTTACGCGCCGATTGACGGGATCGTCTCTGTGCGTGTGGCCAGACAGGGAGAAGTTGTAGCGCAAGGATCGCCGATCGTGGTGATCGTCGACGTGGACCACTTGTGGGTTCACGCGGACGTGGAAGAATCGTATATCGATTCGATCGAGTTCGGCCAAAAACTGCGCATCAGGCTGCCGTCGGGAGACACGCTTGAAGGGCCGGTGTTTTTCAAAGGCGTGGAGAACGACTTCGCCACCCAGCGTGACGTGAGCCGCACGAAACGCGATATCAAAACTTTTGCAATCAAAGTATCAATTCCAAACCCGGGCCGGCGTTTGTTTACCGGAATGACGGCGACCGTTTTGCTTCCTCCGCCCGCCAGGAAGAGCTGGTTCGCACGCTCGTGAAACGGGCTCAGAGCAAACAATGAATTCAATCGAAGTGGACCACCTTACGAAAAAGTTCGGCGACCTCGTGGCCGTCAACGACATCAGCTTCAATGTCGCGCAACAGGAGATTTTCGGTTTGCTCGGTCCCAACGGCGCGGGAAAGACCACTCTCATTCGCATGATGACGACACTTACGCCGCCAACCTCCGGTACTGCGCGGATTGCCGGGCACGATGTTCGCGACGACGCGAATGGTGTTCGTTTCGCCATGGGCGTGATTCCCCAGGCGCTGACTTCAGATCCGGAGCTTACTGCCGTGGAGAATATGGAGGTCCACGCGAAACTCTACGGCGTTCCCCGGCAGAAGCGCGGCCAGATCATCCACGATTTGCTGTCGGATGTGGATTTGCTCAAGTTCAAGGATGCGCTGGTTCGCACTTTCTCCGGCGGAATGAGGCGGCGGCTTGAAATTGCGCGCGGATTGATCCATTCGCCGAAGATTTTGTTCCTCGATGAGCCGACCACCGGCCTGGATCCGGTTTCAAGGACGAATGTCTGGCAAATGATTCGCGCGCTGCGTGAAAAATCCGAGCTCACAATATTAATCACCACGCACTACATGGACGAAGCCGACAAGCTTTGCGACCGCATCGCGATTGTGGATCACGGGATACTCGCGGCTCTGGATTCGCCGGCGCGGCTGAAGGACAGCATTTCAGGCACGGACACTGTCGAAGCTGAATTTGAAAAAGCTCCGCCTGATTGGGCCGCGCAGCTGCAGGCACTGGCTCACGTTTCCAGCGTAACGGACCGCGACGGCGTAGTTCATATTGCGTCGAATGATGGGCCGGCAACCATCGCTGCGTTGATGGATTTGACGCGCGCGCGAGGCGTGGTGGTACGGAGAGTTTCCGTGCAGAGCACCACGCTCGACGACGTTTTCGTGCATTACACAGGAAACGATTTGCGGGATGCGTCGAAATCAGGAGCGCGCTATGACATTGGCCACCTTTATCGTTAGCCGCAACGCGCTACCCGAAACGGCGAAAGGCCTCCGGCGATGAATTTCGGCCGCATATGGGCGCTAATCGAGCGCGATCTCCGCAAATTCTTCCGCAGCCCGGCCCTGATGATGACTTCCATGATTTTTCCGCTGATGCAGTTGATCGTGCTGGGCTACGCATTTGGCGGCAAGGTGACCGGCGTCCAAGTCGCTTTCGTGGATATGGACAATTCGGCGGAATCGCAAAAGATTCGTGAAATGTTTAACGGGATTGCCGCGGGACCGCGAACCTTTCACGTGATTGATTATAATTCCCCTGAAAAGGCGGACGAAGACCTTCGCAACGGTTATGTCCGCGCAGTCATTTACGTGCCGCAGAATTTTTCGCAGCGCTTCTACCACCGCGATCGCCCGCGCATTGCTTTTATGGAGGACAATACCGACCAATTCATCTCGAGCGCGGTTCTGGAGCGGGTCCAGCAGATGGTGGAGCAACTCAACGCTCCGGACGTGACGCCGCGGCTGGCGAACCAGATACAGTTGGACACCGTTGAAATTTATCCGTACATCGATTACATCAAATATCTGCTGGCGGGTTCGATTGCGCTTTCCATCTTTGTGGTGGCTATGATCGGCGGCGGAATTACTTTTATTGATGACAAGGCGCGCGGTCTGCACGAAGGCTACCTTGTAACTCCCATCAAGAAAACAGAACTAGTAGCCGGCCTAATCGGCGCAGGCACAATCAAAGGATTAATGGCTGGCATGGTGCTGACCGTCATCGGCGGGATGATCGCTGGAATTCCGCGCATCTGGGATCCCGTGCGGCTGTTTTATCTGGCGATCGTGGTGACCACAGCAGCCATCGCCATGATGAGTTTCATGTTTCTGCTGATGGTCCGCGTGGACGATCCGCTGGTGCCGCGCGCGACGTTCGGCGTTCTCAATACGCTGTTATTCTTCCCTTCCGGCGCGGTCTATCCGATTCAAGCTTTCCCTCGCTGGCTTCGGTGGATCTCGATTATCGACCCCTTCACTTATACGGTGCACGCTCTGCGGAACCTGACGCTGAAAGGCACCGGCATTGAAGGAATTTACAAGGACGTGTTAGTTTTGTTGGGCATCTCAGTCGTCATGATCGCGGGGTGCCTGGCGCTGTTCAAACGCCAACTATAATTCCAAGGAGCGTGCGTGGGACTTTTCGATTCAACCGAGGAGCATCCGCCGGCGAAGATGATGCGCTACATCATTACGGGTGTGGTCTTCATCGTACTTGTTGCACTCTTCGCTGCGTATCAACTTCGCTTTCACAACGAAGAAAAAACCGTCCGCCATTTTATGGACACCATTGCTGCAGGAAATATGGATGAGGCCTATCGAATCTGGAAGCCGACCCAGACGTATTCCTTTAAAGATTTTTTGGAGGACTGGGGTCCGAATGGCTATTACGGCCCGATCAAGAGCTATCATGTAGACCACGTCGAGCGTATGGCCGCCGCTTCAGGCGGCGAGGCTTCAGGGGCAGTGGCTACGATCAGAGTAAGTCCGTTTCAACCTTTTCCCGACAGCCATGACGAGGCAAAACAAAATAAAACGCAGGAAGTCCGCATTTGGGTGCAATTTAAGGATCAATCGCTGGGCTTCCCGCCATAGAGCAGAAAGATTCGCCGGCCTACCCTGACGGATTATTTCGCGTCGACACGCGCTTCGTCGATCAGCATCACCGGAATGTCATCGCGGATGGGATAGACGCGCCTGCACGCCGAGCATTTCAGTCCATTTTTATCGGCCGTGAGAACCACCGGCGTCTTATCTACCGGGCAGACCAAAATGTCGAGCAATTCCTTGGATACAGCCATGGATTCCTCCGTTTTTTCTTCTGGCGCACTGTAGCAGAGCCTAGCGATTTACAGCAACTGCCCTCGCGACGGTAAATTCCCGTCTCAAACTTTTGTTTTTTCCGGCAGGTGCTCGATTCTTAGGCCGAGCTTTCCCTTCCATTCCGCGCCCGGAGCCAATTCCACGGGCCAAACTGCGATGATCTGCGACCCTTGATAGATGCGCTCAAAACCGTCTTCTGATTCCGACACGCTTTCTATGGGCGTCACCCAAAAATCCTGCGCGTTCGGCGCGCCGAGAGTCACACTGATTCCCTGCCACTCATCTACGACGCGCAATTCCGAAGCGGGAGTTGCCGCGCCCCAACGCAACGGATAGCGCTGGCCATGGGTTTCAAAATATCGATCTGGAGCGGAGGGCGCCAGAAAATTTATGACTGCCTCGATTCCCACAAAAACGGAAGCAGCGCCGGGCGCGCTTCGCCGCAGCGTCACATCGCAAATAATTTCAAAACCCATCGGCGTGGTGGCAAACGAAAATGTTTTTTCCACGGGCCAATCCGCGCTCTCTTCCGACACAAAGGTTGCTTTTGCAGGCGAGAGGTCTACGAGGCGATATCCGCCGGCCGCCAAGCCGGCATCTTCGTCGAGTCGCACGGTTCCGCAATCTTCATATTTCTTGCCGCGTCCGAAAAGCTTCAACCGAAAAGCATTCTGCGGCCAGCGATCGTAATTCAGAAAGCGCTCCAAGCCCGGTTCCTTCATGCGTGTCTGTTCGTGAATGGACTGAACACCCTGCGTGCTCTTTGCAGTTAAATTCTTCAAAGCCGCGTGATACGCCTCCGGCTTCCGGCAGAGCGAATTAACCAACGCGGCATTGGACTCGCGGCAATCGATCGCGGAAATCGTAGCGCCATCGTGTGGCACGAGAACCGCCGCGTAGCGGTCGGAGTAGAAATAGATTTCATCGCGCCCGTCAGCGTTGAAATCAATGGTTGCTACGTCGGCGTATTTCCGGCCGCGATGCATCAGAGAATCAGCGATAGTTTCCGCCTGAACCAGAGCGCGCCAAAGCGCAGTCCGTAAGTGGGGCGAATACAGGCCGCCGAAAATCCCGTGCCAGTAAGCATCGTTGCATTGGCCGCGCAGCACCAGCGTCTTGGCCTGGTCGCGAGCGGCGAGAAACGGCTTGTCGTGCCGGCGGCTTTGGTCCAGGCTGCGGACCTTCGCCGAAACATGCTGCATTTTCTTGTGCAGAAGATTCGATTCGCAATACTTCGAGAAGAAATTTCTCCAAATGCCGCCGCGCAGGAAAGGCAGGTCCGCCGGACGGTTCGCGAATTCCGCGCTCAGCGCGTGGTAGCGATTTCGCGCTGGTGTGGGCAGCGCCCATTCCATCATTTCGCTATAAGAAGCAGTGGGAAGGTCGGCTCGGCCAAATGGCAAGTGCGAAGAGACGCTACCGCCGGGCGTGCTGGTCTCCAGCCAATCGACATTGCGTTCAAGCTCGGAGAAAAACTTTTCGAGCCAGCGATCGCGATAGCAATGATCGTACGTTCCCGGCCACACGCCGAACTTCTCCATGTCGTCTCCCATGGAGGCGAAACCACCCGGATGCTCGGCGGCAGCGCGGCGCAGAAATTGGGTGGTCTCTTCGACGCCGCGGAATGGAATCAGGTATCGCAGCGATTTCAGCCCGGGAAGAACTTTCACCCAATGGCATTGATCTTCGGCGGTGTAGTAGCCAAATAGTTGTTCCAACTCAAAGCCCGCACCGAGGAAATGGTTGTCGTCAACCAGAGTGTATTCAACTCCTGCGGCACCAAGCGATGACGGAAGCTGAGGCTCCCACACTCGCTCTGCAAGCCATGCTCCCTTTGGACGCTGGCCAAAATGTTTCTCGATGTAATCCGCGAGCCTCGTGATCTGTTCCAAACGGTCTTCGGGAGGGATTACTACAAGGATTGGTTCGTAGAAACCGCCTCCTACGATTTCCACCTGCCCGCGTTTCACGAGCCCGCGAAGTTGCGCGAAATATTCCGGATGCGCACGCTCCAGCCACTCGAGCAACACGCCTGAATAATGCAGTCCCATGCGGATCAAGGGATGGCGTTCGAGCACTTGCACGAAAGGCAGGTAGGATTGCTGATAGGCGCGCTCCATCACATCGTCAAAGTTTCCGACGGGTTGATGCGCGTGAATGAGTAGCGCTAGCTGGAATTTAGCCACTACTGAACCTCTTTGACCTTCACAGAATAACCTGAATCCGGCGAACTTCCCAGGAAACGGGGTGCTTGCATGTTTCTATGATATTCACGGGAACGTCTAAATTGCGCAATCCAACTGCGTCAAGCTGGTCGAGAGATGCCGAAACGCGTTACCGCTGCTCCAGCAAACGGCGTGAGGCGCTCGATGAGCCGCTTGATCGCCACTTCTAGGGACGCGTCGGCAGCGCCGGCAGGTACGTAGAGAACGATCAGGATGTCCTGGGCGCTCTCCGTGATCATGCTGCGCGTGGAATCGCTTATCGGGCTGCCGAACGGACCCTGAGAATCGGCGAGCAACGGACGCCCGTTAAGATGCCATGTTTGTTTGCCGATGCCTTCATAGCTCTCGCCTGAAATACCGTGTCGAAATTCGATGGGCTGATGAATTCGCGACCGGTCGTAACAACCGAACGGCCATCCTGTTTCGATAGATCCGAGATTTCCGATGTCCACGACATTTGAAACGCGATAAAGGCCCTTCCCTTGCACCACTCGCCGCAGCAAAGCTTCCGACGACGGACGATATTTCGAAGGGTCCATGCCCCACTCGCGGAACATCGCGCGCACCTCTCGAACCGGCTTCGCATCGGCTAAAGTTTCCAGAGTAAATTCACGGCGCTTGCCTTCGCAGACTTCGTCCATCAACTGCACGAGTCCGGGATCGGCAGGCGCGACGCGCAAGCCATCGGCTTCGACCATACCCAGTTTTACGCCGGGCAGCCTGATATTGATTTCCACGAGTGTCCTCGCTCGCGCCATAGCCGGCTGCTATGATGGCTCGCGATTTAGAGAGTTTAAAGGGAAAAGGATTTCCAGGCGATGAATTCCGGGGAAAAAGATGAGAAATTTCAGCGCGGCATTTTACATTTTAACGCGCAGGAATTTTTCGAAGCTCACGAAGTGTGGGAGGAGGTTTGGCTGGTGGAAGCCGAGCCGGAAAAGACCTTTCTGCAAGGCATCATTCAAATCGCGGCGGCGTTTCATCATTACCTCCGCGAAAACCCCGATGGGGCAGAATCGCTGCTCGCCGCCGGTATCGTCAAACTGTCACGTTTTCCCGCGCATCATCGCGGTTTGGCAATCGGGGACTTGCGCGCCGCGGCAAAACGGTGGGCAAGAAGCATCGGCGAAGGCGAAAAAGCCGGTCGCGCGCAGATTCCACGTTTGCACCGAAGCGATTGACACCTGGATGTGGCTATGAAACGCTGGCTTAGGGCTTATTAGCGACGCCTCAGCTCCTGCGGCATCAAATATCGTGGCCCATTCCAGCGAGGAGAAACCTAAATGGCAGTAGAACGAGAACGTATCTTAGAAGCGCTGCGGCAGTGTTACGACCCGGAGATTCCCATCAATATTGTGGATCTCGGGCTGATTTACGATGCGCACTCCGACGAAGCCGGCAACGTAGCAGTGAAAATGACCCTGACCACGCAAGGTTGCCCTTCTGCTCTGGCCATCCCCGAGCAGGTAAAAGCCCGGATTGCAGCCATTGAAGAAGTGCGCGATGTGACAGTGGAAATCGTGTGGGAACCAGCCTGGAATCCGAGCATGATCAGCGAGAGCGGGCGCAAAGTGCTTGGCCTCGAAGTCTAACCACTCTGCAAAAGAAAACGGCGAATCTCTCGATCCGCCGTCGTAGATCTCTAGGCGAGCATAAAGAGGATCTCTCGCGCAAAAAAGCCTAGGTTTTCTTGTTCGTGTACCAGTCCGCGTTGATGGGCGTGAAGCTTGCCCACTTTTCCGGCAAATCCTCGAGCGCGAAAATGGCTGTTACCGGGCAAACCGGAACGCAAGCTCCGCAATCAATACACTCAACCGGACTGATGTAGAGCATTTTCTCTGCTTCAAAATCCGCCTCGTCTTTTCGCGGGTGGATGCAGTCCACCGGACACACGTCAACGCAGGCGGTGTCTTTCGTACCGATACAGGGTTCAGCAATTACGTAAGCCATATTGCGTTCTCCTCGAAGCAATCACATTTCCCGGATGGTCCCGGAGTATTGCCAATAGCCTTATGCATTTTTTATACCATCAAATAATAGCAGGCACAAGCGCAAGGCCCTGCTCCTGTTTTCTCCAGCCTTGCCGCAGTTGCCGCTCGCGGAGATAAACCGATAGAATGGGATTCTGAGGGAAACGGGCTTGAAACGAAAATGGCACTATCGGTTTCTGATTTTCGCCTCAGTTTTGCTTTTTTCTCTGGCGGCGGTTCATCCAGCTCGGACGGAGAACGCCGGGAAGAAGGCTCAGCCGGCCGTTGCGCAAGCTGCAAAAACTCCAGATCCGTCGATAATCGATCTCGCAGGCTACCAACAAATGCTCGCAAAATACCGCGGCAAGCCGCTGGTAGTGAATTTTTGGGCTACTTGGTGCGAACCTTGCCGTG
The DNA here is from genome assembly GCA_003167215.1 of Acidobacteriota bacterium. GTDB lineage: Bacteria > Acidobacteriota > Terriglobia > Acidiferrales > UBA7541 > Palsa-295. The sequence goes on from PMTV01000014.1 coordinate 248,582, forward strand.
ACGAATACCCCCTGATTGTTGAGTTGGCTGCTGAGTTTAAAGCACAAGGCGTGAGCGTCGTCGGAATAAACATGGACGACGATTCGGACATGAATCTGGTTCGCCGGTTCATCGCGCGCACGCAGCCACACTTTCCGAACTACCGCCAAAAACCAGGGATCGATCTCGACGCGTTCTATCAAGGAGTGAATCCGGCATGGAAAGGAACCATGCCGCAGACAGTTTTTTACAACCGCGATGGGCGCATCGGCGGGTATTTCCTGGGCACGCGGCCGCGCCCCGTTTTCGAGCAGGCTTTCCGCGATCTGCTGGCAAAACCCACCGCCAGTAACGACATAACTGCCGGTCGAAGCATAGCCGGACATAGCTAGCTTTTATAACGAGGGAATCATTCATGCTTCACGCGCGAGGCAATAAACTGACGTGGCTCGGCCACGCCACATTTCGCATTACCACACCGTCCGGAAAAATAATCGTCATTGATCCGTGGGTCCAAACCAATCCGATGTGCCCTGAGCCGCTAAAGAAATTCGATCGCCTCGACACCATGCTTATTACCCACGGGCATTTCGACCACATTGCGGACGCAGTGGCACTCGGGAAGCAGTTTAAGCCGCAGATTGTTGGAATTTTCGAGACATGCGTGTGGCTGGAATCGAAAGGTGTTTCGAATACGAATGGAATGAACAAGGGCGGCACTCAGCGAGTGGGTGAGATCGAAGTCACCATGGTGAATGCGATTCATTCCTGCGGAATTCAAGATGGCGACAAGATCGTGTACGGCGGGGAAGCCTGTGGTTACATCATCCGCCTTCCCGGTGGCCTGACGATTTATCACGCGGGCGACACGGCGGTTTTTGGCGACATGAAATTAATCGGCGAACTGTACGCTCCTGATCTCGCCCTTCTGCCGATTGGCGATCACTACACGATGGGTCCGAGAGAAGCGGCAATGGCGATCAGGCTTCTCGGCGTTCGCCAGGTGGTTCCGATGCACTTTGGCACTTTCCCGCCGCTGGTCGGGCGGCCCGAGCAGCTTCGTCAAATCACGCAGGACATTTCGGGGCTTGAGATTCACGCACTGAAGCCCGGCGATTCGATTGGTTAGCGATTCAGATGGAAGCTGATGAGAAAGGAATAAAATGCCCGGTATTTTGAATGCAAAGGTGGAACAGTACCTTGCGGGGTTGTTGCCCAAGCGCGACGCCGTAATCTCAGACATGGAGCGCTACGCCAAGCAGCATGACGTTCCGATTATTGGCCCCGTGGTTGCACGATCGATCTATCTATTAGCGCAAATTTCCGGCGTCAAGCGAATCTTCGAGATGGGTTCCGCGATCGGATATTCCACCATCTGGTTGGCGCGCGCCGCAGGCGCGGATGCGGAGGTTTATTACACCGACGGCGATCCGGCGAATGCGGCGCGTGCTCGCGGGTACTTTAAACGCGCCGGGGTTGAACAGCGCATCCAGATCATGTCCGGTGATGCCGTGAATCTGATCGATCAAGTTCCCGGCGAATTCGATCTCATCTTCATCGATGTTGACAAACACCAATATCCAGAGGCTTTGCGCAAAGCGATTCCCCGTCTGCGCTCGGGTGGATTATTAATCACCGACAACGTACTGTGGTCGGGCCACGTTACCGCTAAGGCGAAAGATCCGAACACGCGTGCGATTCAGCAATTCAACAAGCTGATTTATTCTTCGCGTGAACTCTTTCCCGTGATCATTCCTCTGCGCGACGGCGTAGCGGTTTGCCGCAAATCCTAGAATTGTTTCTGACTCTCTGCGGATCGTGCCTCCCGGAGGCTCGGCCTTCGAATTCAGGAAGCGGAATTGCGCGAAGACCTCGGCAGCAGGTTGCGCAAAAAGAAGGTCAGGTTAGCGGGGCGCTCCGCCAGGCGGCGCATGAAGTAAGGAAACCAGTCCGTGCCATACGGGATATAAATGCGGAGCCGGAAACCTTCTCGAACGAGCTGTTTCTGCAGATCCGTACGAATACCGTAGAGCATTTGAAACTCGAATTGCTCGCGGCCGATATTTTTCTCGCGAACGAAATTCTTCGTAGCGTCAATCATCGCAGGATCGTGAGTTGCTATGCCGTGGTAAATTCCGCTGGGCAATAGCAGCTTCATCAATTTCACATAGTTGGCGTCCACATCCGACTTTTTCGGAAATGCAATGTCTGGCGGCTCTTTGTACGCGCCCTTGCAAAGGCGAAGCCGGCAGCCCGCGGCAATCAAATCCAGGACGTCCTTTTCCGCACGATAGAGATAGGCCTGCATCACGGTACCCACGGCGGCATACTTCGCGCGAACGCGCTTTGCCATTTCGACCGTGCGCTCCGTGTAGGGAGAGCCTTCCATGTCAATGCGCACGAAATTCTGTTGGGCCGTGGCACGCGCGACGATTTTTTCGAGAAGCTCCTGGCACAGATTCTCGTTCAGATCGATGCCAAGCTGCGTGAGCTTGAGTGAAACGTTAGAGTCGAGCTTTTCGCGTTCAATGCGCTCAAAGATCGCCAGGTAATTCTCGGCGGCCCGTCGCGCTCCGGCTTCATCCGACACATTTTCGCCCAGCAAATCGAGACTAGCCAATTGCATTGCGCCGTTTACATGGCGGGCGACTTCGACAGCGTCGTCCAGGCTCTCGCCAGCAACGAATCGCCGCGCGACTCGGCGGCTCAGTGCATTGTGCATGATCAGCGGCGCGAGCCGCTTATTCTCTGAAAGATGCAAAAGGAATGAGCGCATCAGAAGGCGGCAGTGACGAATTGGCGATCAGAGATTGTTGGAACTTGCATCAACCCGGAATTATGAGCAGAGCGGAGCAGACGCATCAGTCTTTAAGTCTCGTAAGGAATTTTTCAGCATCAATCGCCGCCATGCACCCGGAGCCCGCGGCGGTTACCGCTTGCCTGTAACGATGATCTTGCACGTCTCCAGCGGCAAAAACGCCTTCCACATTCGTCTGCGAGCCGTGGTGAGTGAGGAGATAACCTGCATCGTCCATCTTTAGCTGTCCCTGAAAAACTTTTGTGTTGGGGTCATGGCCTATGGCAACGAAAACACCTTCGGTAGCGACGGTCTTCTTCTCATTGGTATCCATGTTGCGGACGGTAACCATTTCCACCGACTTCTTACTTACGTCGTGGACTTCGTCAATGACGTAGGGCGTGAGAAATTGAATCTTTTCATTCGCGTGCGCGCGATCCAGCATAATTTTCGTAGCGCGAAATTCGTTACGCCGATGCAGAATAGTGACGCTCTTTGCAAATTTCGTAAGGAAGGTGGCCTCTTCCATCGCCGTATCACCGCCCCCAACAACTAAGATATCGCGCCCGCGAAAAAAATAGCCATCGCATGTAGCACATGTGGAAACACCGTGCCCAAGCAAGTGGCCCTCCGATTCAATACCGAGCATTCGCGCCGACGCGCCGGCTGCGACGATCAACGCCTCGCATTCGTAACTTTCTTTTCCTGCTTCAATTTTGAATGGCCGCTTGCTCAAGTCCACGGATGTCACCGCGCCGGAACGAAACTCAGTTCCAAACCGCTGGGCTTGCTTGCGGGTGTTTTCGATCAATTCCGGTCCCAGGATACCTTCCGGAAATCCCGGAAAATTCTCGACCATGGTGGTCAAGGCGAGCTGGCCCCCGGGTTCATAGCCATCAAGAACAAGCGGTTTCAGGTCAGCACGCGCAGCATAAATTGCGGCGGTCAAGCCCGCGCATCCGCTTCCGATGATGATCACTTTGTGCACTGAAATCTCCTCGAAAAGTCCCCGTCGGCCGCCGATGCGACACGTGAAAAGTTTAATTGTATCATTCCATGTCCGCGATGCCATGGCTCCGCGAGTTGCGGGATGTCCGGCAGCTCGCGCGATGTATTAGTGGCCCAAGGCGGCGGGGCCATGTTGAGGACCTGGTAAGAGGAACGCATGCTGACGTCTGCAAAGCTTTTCCAGCTTCTGAATGAATCTATCGTTTTGCTCCTCGGAGCTCTTCTGATTCTGCTGGCCGTTTCCGGGCGCGTGGGATTGCCAACGCGGCCGGCGGCTTTGATTGCGGTGGGAATTGTTTTTTTGTACTGGGGTGCCCGCGCCTGGACGCGGCGCGGACCTGCGGCACCCCATTGCTCCTCAAAGATACGCGCGGGCTCGCTTGCTCTGGTTGGCGCGCTTATTTTGGGTGTCCCCGTTCTTCCTGTTCGTTGCATCCCGTTGCTTCTGGGACTTGCCGGAGCGGTGCTTGTACTGCGTGGGACTCTGGGCGCCATCTTCTTCACTCGAAGTGAATGAACACCCCAAGTTGCATATTTCGAAACTCTCGATAGACATCCTTCGCTCTTGCCAGTCCGTCCGCTTCCCGATAATCTCACTCGCGTGTCTAGGTTCTCCAGTTCAATTGAATGGCTGAACCTGAGGCGGAGAATACAGATCTAGGAATTAAAGAGGACAAGAACATGTTGAAAGAATTTAAAGAATTCGCGATGAAGGGCAACGTGCTGGACATGGCCATAGGCATAATCATCGGCGCCGCCTTCGGAAAGATCATCACCTCACTGGTAGGCGACGTCATAATGCCGCCGATTGGGCTTCTTCTTGGACGAGTCGATTTCTCCAGCTTATTTCTGAGCCTGTCACATACTCACTACGATTCACTGGCTGCTGCCAAAGCTGCGGGGGCCGTGACAATCAACTACGGGTTGTTTCTGAACACCGTAATCGATTTTTTGATCGTGGCTTTCGTAATCTTCCTGGTGATACGCCAGGTGAATCGTTGGAAAAAGCCTGTTCCCGCTGCGGCGCCGGCGACCAAGGAATGCCCGTACTGCTTTTCTGCAATCCCGATCAAAGCCACGCGTTGCCCTAATTGCACTTCAGAGCTTCGAGCCTGAATATTCTCGGAAGAGCGGGCGCCCGTTCAACGGTCTTATCAATTTGGTTTCGGCGGCAAATTTTTCGGGTCCGCCGGAGGATTCAGCCTGCGGGTCTGGATGTCCCGAAGATGCTGGCGAAGTCTTTCGAGCACCTCATCGCCTTGACCTTCCGCGATTTCCCGCTCCAGTTCGGTCAGCGCGAAATGAATGATGTCGTGATGGTGGAGTTCCTCGCCGGCCAGTTTTTCGCTGAACTTGAGCCACATCTTGTGCAGTACGTCAATTTCCTTGGGTGTAAGGCGAGGCGCGTGCGGCCCGAGGTAGAAGATATATTCCTGGCCCGCGGGCGTGAAAATCTCCAGGGCCAAGCGCGGCCGGGGTTCCGGCATGCGCTCCCAGGCTAATCCGATCTCGCGCGCCTGTTCCGTAACGGGCATCTTCGACGAGCTACCGCTCACAATCGTGCTCGACTGAAGGTTCATCGCCGTACGCAGAATGCCTTCCCACAAATCGTTGGCCGCGGCCACGGCCAGGCGCACCGGTTTTCCTTCTTTCTCCGCGATGGCGAGCACCTTGGTGAACAGCAACTGCTCGATGGTGCTGAAGAGTTGGTCGGGATCCAGATCGTATTCGCCTGACGCCGCTCGCCGCAACATGCGCACGTGCAATACCACTATTTCCGCGTCCAGTCCTTTCACGCGCTTCAACGCAGCTTCCAAATGATACAGCGCGTAGTAGGTGCTAACCGGAACAAGGATGCTTCCTGGAGCAACGCCCACGCTTGTGGGAGTCAGCTCGGCTTCCTGCGCAAGATTGAACTGATCGAGTTCGACGTGAGCTGCGCCGGCCTGGCGCTTGTGCATTCGATGTTCGGAGATTTCAAAGACAGTGAACAGAATGAGAGTAAACGTAATTCCCGCCATAGTGGCATCGGGTTTTGTAAATAGATTAATCACTGCGATCGAAAACAGAACCAGGGTGATTACTCCCAGTCCAATCGGAATTTCCACGCCGAAAATAACGGGATTGAGCGGCACACGATATTCGCGATCCTGGGGATGCGTGTAGCGCAGCACCAGAACCGCAATGCCTTTCATCGCAAAACTCCAGATCACGCCGAACGCGTAGAGGTTGCCCAGAAAGGTTACGTCGCCTCGGCTAGCCAGGATGGTGACGATCTGGAAGGCTACAATCATGTTGATGATGCGGTGAGTGGTTCCGAAGCGCGAGTGCGGGTGGCGGAACCAGTCGGTCAGCACTCCGTCTTCCGACACGCGGTTGAGCACTCCGTTCGAGCCCACAATCGCCGTGTTCACAGCCCCCGCAAGGATCAGAACACCCACGACCACGACGAACACATGAAACGCAAGCCGTACGGGAAAACTTCCGACCAGATGCATCGAGAGTCCGCCGATCAAGTTCTCGGTGAATTTTCCCCGCACGTTGTCCGGAATGATCATCACCGCGAAGAAGGAAACCAACGAGGTGAAAACCAGGCTGTAAATAAATATGATCAACCCGGCTTTTTTCAGGTTGGGCAGCTTGGGATGTTCAATTTCTCGATAGACCTGCGCGAGTGATTCTTCACCGCTCATAGCCAGCACGGAATGGCCCAGCCCGACAAAAATCGCAATCAGCGTGATCGTATGCGCCCATTGATAGCGATCCAGCCAGCCAAGCGACCCCTTGTCCAGCTTCATGTTCTGGGGCAGCGGCGCGGGAGGCAGATGCCAGCCGCTACGGGCATACAAAGTGTAGAAGCACCAGCTGATCAGAACGATCACCATGATGGTGGTGAGCTGCATGATCCGCAGCGCCTTGCCGCTGGATTCCGGCACGCCCTTGATATTTTCCCACCAGAAATAAAGCGTGATCGCGATGGCGACCGCTGCAGCGGTGCCGTTCACGTGAAGATGAATCGGAATGTGAGCGTAAACGAATAATTCGTTTAGTACGCCGACCAGATATTGGCCCGCGGACACGCCGCTGATGGGCCCGGTAAGGACGTAATCAAACATCAGCGCTGAAACCGAGAACTTTGCCAGCGTTCCGCCCAGGGCTTCCTTCACCACGCGATACACGCCGCCCCGAACGAACATGCTGCAGCTCTCTACGTAAATCGCCCGTACTGAGTATGAAAACAGCATGATGCCAAGGATGAACCACGGAGCCGTCTTGCCGATGAACTGCTCTGCTTCGCCGCCGGCGTAATAAGCCGACGACGCGAGGTCGTTCAAAACGATGGCTGCGGCCCGCCAGAAAGAAATGAACGCCAGCATGGCCGTAGTGGCCACGAGGACCTTGGCTACGGGGCGTACCCTACCAGGTGTGAAAATGTGGCCGGTGGAGTCGGATGACATACGCTATAGAGATGAGGAGGAGAACTATACGTTGAATTTATTGCAAAAACAAAGAGTTGCTCGTCCGGGATTTCTTACCCGGCGCGCGATCACGCTGCGAGGCCGGCCGCAAAGCCCTGACCTGCCCTTCAGGAAAGCTTTTCTACCGACGCCGGCCCAAACTCGCGCACGCAGGCCTCGCAAGGGCAGATTTCGCGCAAATGTTCGAAGCTGTAGATGCCCGTCGCGTGGCTGTCCGAAAATTCAATCTGGATTGCGTAGTTCCCTACTGCTATTGCGCTCTTGGCGGTCACGCGCGGCTTAAACATCGGCAGTACTGCACTGGGAGCGCTAGCTGCGCTCGGCGACGTCCCTATGCGAGCCTTCTTTTCGCGCTCGTCGTTACACAGCGCGCACGGACAGTGGTCTCGCAGATAGGGAAAATCGTAGCGGCTCGCGTGGCCGTCCGACCAGGTGACTTCGACACCTTGGCCCGTCGATACGCGTACTTTCACGTCCATTGGCTTTTTTCGCAAATCGTGTGGTATCGGCATTTCTTTCTATTCTAGCAGACCCGCTTTGACGTTTGATCTCAACGGAGCCGCGTCACAGTGAGGTTTTTAATGACGCCGGAACTTCCACCAACCTTCCATGCGCGAATGCGATGCGGCGATCGGCCAGGCGTCCGATGGAGGGCGCGTGCGTGACCATGAGAATAGTATGTCCTTCGCGGTGCAATTCGTGGAAGAGCTGGATCACGGTCTCCTCGTTGGCTTCATCCAGGTTTCCGGTAGGCTCGTCGGCGAGAATGAGCTTCGGATGATTGATCAGCGCCCGGGCAACAGCAACACGTTGCTGTTCGCCCCCGGAAAGTTTTCCAGGCAAATGCTCGACGCGATCGCCCAAGCCTACACGCTCGAGCGCTTCCCGCGCCTCTTTCTCATCGGTGCTGCTGTGAAAATATTGCGCCAGCATTACGTTTTCTAGCGCGGTCAGATAGGGCACCAAGTGAAATTGTTGAAAGATGAAACCAATCTTCTGCGCCCTGAAACGCGTAAGCCCGGATTCATCCAGCCGGCCAACGTCAATGGCATCCACAATCGCTTGCCCTGAAGTGGGCATATCGAGCCCGCCCAGAATATTTATCAGCGTGGTCTTTCCGGAGCCCGAGGGCCCCATGATGGCAATCCATTCGCCGGCTTCCACGCGGAACGACACGCCTGCGAGCGCGCAAACGTTTCCGAATTCCTTGCGCAGATTCTCGACTTGCACCAGAGTCGCCACTATTCCCCTCGAAAAATTACGGCCGGTTTCACTTTTCCCAGCAGCCGCAAAGGAAGCGCTCCGGCGAGCGCGACCGCAACCATAAGAGCGATAGTCAGCGGAAAGATTTCCCAGCGCAGCGAAATTGCCGTGCCAAAAACGCGCTGGCCCATCCAGCGCGAAAGTTCAATGCCCAGGATGGCGCCGACGAACCCTCCCGCCGCGCCAAGGACGCCCACTTCGGCCATAAACAATGTAACGATCCGCGCAATCGAGCCGCCCAGCGCCTTCATCAGTCCCACGTCCTGGCGCCTCTCCATCGCCAGGGCTGCCATCGTCGCAAGGACGCAAAGTGCCGTCAGTGCAAGAATCAGAACCACCATGGACCCGATCAGCAGCCGGATGCGATTTAGAAGATCACCTTCGGCTTCGGTTACCTGGCGGATTGGCCGCACTTCGTAAGACGGCAGCGCAGCCGCCAGTCGCGCCGCAAATTCCGAGATGTTTTTAGCCGTTCCCCTGACGCTCAATTGCGCCAGACCGATCTGGCCCGGAAGTCCCGCGAGCCTCTGAACTTCAGCCAACCCCATGAAGACCTGATTGTCTTCCGCGCCGCCTGCATCCACGATGCCGACCAGCGTAGCCTGTGTAGTTTTGCCCAAGTAAGACAAAAGGAGCGTGCTGCCCAGAGCGAGATGGAGTTGCCGCACGACGTTGCGCCCAACTATGCAAGGTATCTGATTCTCGTGAGACGGAGTCCACTGGCCCTCGATCCTCCACGCCGGCTCAAGCTCCGGCAGCTCTTCCAACTTTGTTCCGGCAACGACTACGGGCGTGTCCCCGGCCCGCTCGACAATGTAAAGAAAAGGCGCCGCCGCCACAACGGCTGGGTCCTTCAAGCTCTGAATTGCGGCGAATGCCTCGCTCTCATTCATAAGCGCAGCGGGAGCCGCCCCGTTGATTTGCGCATCGTGACCGGGCGAAATCACCAGGTTTGCACCCAGCATGCGAAATTCTTGGGTGAGCTTGCGCTCGATGTCGAATTCGAGATTCAGCAGGGCAGAAATCACCATCGCACCGCTTACCAGAGCCAGAATCGCGACGACCAGCCGCCCGCTGCTGCCGCGCAAGAGTTTCCAGAGCAAGCGCCAGAACATTACTCGCCCCGCAGAATCGGCGCCGGATTGAAGTGCGACGCACGCCGCAAAGGAATCAGACTGCCCACGAATGCCACGATTGCCGCAATGCCAAGAATCACCGGAAACAGAATCAGCCGCGGCGAAGCGGGCGTGCCAAACACGCTCGCGCCCAGGCTCCGTGCCAACGCCGCACCCACTACGAACCCGATGGCGCCCCCCGCAACCGCGAGCAGCAACTGTTCCGCGAGGAAAATCCCGGCAATCAGAGAGTTGGTCGCGCCCAACGCCTTCATCACGCCGATTTCCGCGCGCCGCTCAAGAACGGTGGTAGCCGATGTTGCCGCAACCGCCAGCGCCGCAGCGCCCAGCGCCGCGAGCGTAACAATCCAAAGCAGAGTGCCTACGCGCGAGAGGATGCGCCCTTCCGTGTCCGCCACGCGGCGAATGGTGCGCACGTCCGTGCCGGGCAACACCGTTTTTATTTGGAAGCTGATCGATGAAATGTAGGGCGAGCAGAACCAGCGATCGTATTCCGTCGGCGTCATTTTCAGCGGATCGCGTTCGGAAAAAGTGTCCGCCGGCTTGGTCAGCGCGCTTACAAAAAGCTGGCGAAATTGGCCTGGATGTCCCGATAATTTCTGCGCAATCGCGAGAGGCACGAGCAACGCCTTGTCCTCCGCGTCATCCGTGGACACGATACCCACTACTTTGAGAGCAATCGCTTGCGTTGTGCCGGGTTGGCCTTGCGCTGAGTCGCCAGGCGACCGGCTGGTTACGTAAATGACCTTTCCGGCGGTCACACCCGGCATGGTCGCGGCCAGCGCAGAACCTATGACGCATTCATTTGCGTCATCGTGAAACCAGCGGCCCTGAACTTTCCACCAGGGATGCGTGACGCTCAGGCCAGTCTTGAAGCTCGTGCCATCTGGGACGGACACGTTCTGCGCGTACCACGTCCCCACAATCATGGCGAGGATCGGATCAGAGTTCTCAGATTGCTGAATCGTCGCGGGCACATCAAGGAACGGCGTGAATCCCAGAATATTGTGGCGCCAGAAAATTGTTTTCAGTTTTCCGAGGTCGGTTTCGCTGAGGTACGCGCCTTCGTTCACCGGCCGATAATCCACGCCGCCGATTTCGATGGGAAGCGTATCCGCTTGCGGTGTGACCAGCAGATTCGCACCCAGGCTGCGAAATTCGCGTGCCAGGCGGTCGCCGACCTCAAGCGCAATAGTCAGCGTCGAGGTCGCCACGGCCATGCCCACGACCAGTGCAGCCGCAACCAGGACTTTACGTCGCGGATTACGAACGAAGGATTCTCTTACCAGCCGGCCAAACATCGTTCAGGGGTGAATCGTAGAGACGGCATTGGCGAGCGCCGAAACATCCACGATCACTTGTCCCCCTTCTACACGGGATTTCACCGCAATCGGATTGCAACCGCCGGATTCTCCGATGGAAGGAATATAAATCGCCGCGCCGCAATTTCTGCAGATCACGTTCTGCCCTTCCTGGCGATAGCCGGCCGTGCCGCAGATCTGGCAAGCGTCCAGCGCCGCAGCGAAATCGCCGTTTTGTTTGTGGATCACCAGGAATCGGATTACGGTCCCGTTCACGTCCGCGGTATAAAAATGCAAACTCGAATCTGTAAGCTCGGAAAGCGGAATGTTTACCTGGCCGTTTTGCGCCACAAGCACCTGGGCACGCACCGGCGCCGTCACTGCCCGGGCATATACGTACTCGGCGGCGAAAGACAGAACGACGGCCACGCACAAGATAGCCGCCGCAAAACTCCAGCGCTTCTGACGCCGAAATTCCCACTCGCGCATCCGCCGATCGGCCGAATTCGCAGCTTCCGCAGGCGCGGGGCTCTTCGCGCTGAACCACTCGCGCAGCACCGCGAGCGCGGCAACTCCCAGAATCACAACAAAGAAGAATACTTCGTTCCGCACGATGGGCCCTATTGTGGCCATTTCTCGTTTACTTGACGGCAGCCACATGGCCTCGCTTAGTTCGTGCAGGCCGGTGAGCAAAAGCTGGAAAGCGACGACCATCAGAATCGTGCTGGTGGCCGTAAAAAAACGATGAAGAGGTATTCGCAGGGTGCCTTGAAAAAAGAAAAGACCCACGGCCACCGCGATCGCGATTCCAAGCCCGGTTCCAATCCAGACTTGCACGCCCGCGCTGGAAAGCTCCACGGCACGAAGGATCAGAACTAGCTCTGCTCCTTCCCGCACCACCATCAGGAATATGAAGAATCCAATTCCCCAGCCGGCGGCGCGTGTGGACTGCTGCGCGTACGCTTCCACCCGTTGCTCGATGTGCTTCTTTAGGTGCCGCGCCACGCGGTTCATCCAGACGATCATGGTTACCACCAGAACGCCGGCCGCCAGCATCAGCAGCCCTTCAAAACCATCTTCGCTTACATGCCAGTGTTGCAAGAGCAATGCCGCGGCGATGCTGGCGGCGACAGCCAGGATCACGCCCGCCCAGACATAGCTCGTAAGCGCGCGCCGCCCTGTACGATTCAGATAGACGAGGACGATACCGACGACGAGCGCGGCTTCGACGCCTTCACGAAGTGCGACAAGAAGAGCAGATAGCATGGAATTCTAGTTGTAAACGTGTGTCAACTAGCATTCCCAGTGTATCTCAGCACAACGGCAACAGCAAGGGAATCCAGACCTTGTTCGCAGGCTCGCGCTTCCCTGTACAATATACGGGTAAGCTCGCAGCCCGCGCTCAATCCTTGATAACTCAAGGAAGGGACGCAACGTCTAACCACTTATGCCACCTGCACTTCGTTCAAGATCACCTAAACTCTTCGCCGCCGTCGCGGCACTGTTGGCGATTTCTTTCTTGGGTACCTTTCATGCCACTTCCGCCCGTGCAAGGTTGCCTGCCATTGTTCAGTCTCAATCGGACAGCGCCAAGCCGGCGCAAACGCCGCAATCGCAACCTGCCACTACCCCTGATACAACCAGCAAGACAACTCCCGCGCCGGGGGCGAACTCTTCAAGTACTCCCAGTTCCCCGCTGGTAAAAGCCGACCTTAAAAAAGCCAAGCTGGCTAACAAGCAGGGCCTTCGCGCAGAAGAGCAAGGTGACTGGGAAGCGGCCTACGAAGCCTACTCCGACGCGGTTAACTTCGCGCCCAACGATAGCGATTATTTTTCTCGCCGGGAAATTGCCAAGAGCCATGTGGTCCAGATGAAAGTCGATCTGGCGGAGCGGCACGCTATTTCCGGGGAAATCCCCGCTGCGCTACATACACTGCGCGAAGCTCGGGAACTCGATCCCAGCAACAAAGTGATCCGCGACCGATTGACGGAACTCTCCGCTCTGGATCCCCGCCAAGCAAGGCAAATTCTTTCCGGCCCCGAGCCTCCCCGTGAAGTGCACCTCGAACACTTGCCGGGAAAGCAAAATTTCCGATTGCGTGGCGATACGCAAAGCGCTTATGAAGAGATCGCGCAGAAGTTCGGCGTGGACGTTGCATTCGATGTGGATTTACGCTCGCGGCAGGTACACGTTGACGCCAATGACCTGGACTTCGCCACTGCCACTCGGATCCTGGGTGAACAAACTCACACTTTCTGGCGGCCGCTTACCAAACACTTGTTTTTTGTAGCCGACGATACAACGCAGAAGCGGAAAGATTACGATCTCTCGATCGTGCGCACGGTCTTGTTTTCGTCTACCGAGACTCCGGAACAGATGACGGAGATCTCGCATCTGGTGCGGGAAGTTGCAGGAATCACGCGAAGCCAGTTGGACACCCGCAGCCGCACGCTTACGATGCGTGCCTCTCCCCAAGCGATCGCCGTAGCCAGCGGAGTAATTGACGACCTCGACCGGCCGGTCGGCGAACTGGTGTTGGAAATCGAAATCCTCGAAATGGACCGCAATTATGCGGAGCAACTTGGCATCCTGCCGCCGCAGAGTGGCCATGTTTACACCATTCCCTCGAACGCCGTAACCGAGGCGGAATCGGGACTTCCCGGACTGCTCACCGTCCTTACGCAAATATTCGGAAGCGCCGCGACCGCAGGTCTTTCGCCGACGCAGCTCGCCACCTTGCTAGCCTCGGGTCAAGTGGATGTCGGCGGGCTGATTCCGCCAATCGTCGCTTTCGGAGGCGGAGCGTCAACCTTTCTGGCCACCATTCCCGGCGCGGCCGCAAGTTTTTCGGAGATGCTTTCGCTGGTGCGCCATGGCCGCCGGATTTTGCTTCGCGCCGAGGATAACCAGCCTGCGACATTCTTTGTGGGCGAGCGTTTTCCCGTTTCGCTTGCGCAATATTCCAACAGCCTTGGAACGGGGGCGACCACGGGCGGAACGAGCATCCTGGGCCTGAGCACTTCTGATTTTCCGGTAACGAACTATGCCACGGGAAATGCCCCGGATTTCGTGACAACAGCCGATTTGAACGGCGATAATTTTCAAGATCTCATCGTTTCGAACTTCACCGATGACACCCTTTCTATTTTTCTCGGCAACGGCGATGGAACCTTTCAGAATCCGGCTACCCTTAAACCCACAACCGGCAAGGGACCTATTTCCATCGCAACGGGCACCTTCAACGCAAAGAACAATACGAACGTGGGACTGGCTGTGGCCAACGAAACTGACAATACCGTTACAATTCTACTGGGTAATGGCGACGGCACCTTTACGGCCGCTTCCGGTTCACCTATCAAGACCGGAAACCATCCGGTCTCCGTTGTCTCGGCCACGCTGATTGCGGGCGGACAATTCGATCTGCTCGTCGCGAATCAGCAGGACGACACTGTCTCTGTCTTCATGGGCAACGGAGACGGAACTTTCGCGGCCCCTGTAAATCTAACCACCGGCAAGGCGCCCACCGGCCTTGTGGTCGCGGATTTCAATAACGACGGCAAGTTAGATCTGGCCGTTACCAATCAAACGGACAACTCCGTCTCCGTCTATCTGGGAAATGGGGATGGGACTTTCAATAAACCCTTGAGCTATCCGACCGGGCAAACGCCGATCTATGTGGCGGCGGCCGACTTCAATGGCGACAACATCCTGGACCTTGCAGTCGCAAATAATGGCGTGGGAACCGACACGCTTTCAGGTGCCTCCGTTTCAATTCTTCTGGGTGTCGGTGACGGCACGTTTGGCGCAACAAACAACTTTCCCGCAGGCAATGGCCCCACTTCGATCGCCATCGCGGATTACAACATCGACGGCATCCCCGACCTGGCCGTCACGGCACAGACTGACAATGCCGTATCCCTGCTGATTGGACTCGGCGACGGAACCTTTACTCCATTTTTTGAATTCCCCGTCGAGACGAATCCGGTTTCACTCGCCACTGCCGTATTTACGGACACTGCTCAGCCTGACCTGGCAGTCGCGAACTACGGCTCCAATACCGTATCGGTCATACTTAATTCTTCGCAATTTCTGAGCGGCAGCTCGTCGGCCACCGGTACTCAGTTCCCCAATGCCGAGTACATCGACGTGGGAGTCAAGGTGAAGGCGACGCCGCGCATTCACCAAAACGATGAGGTCACGCTGCAGCTTGAATTCAATATTACTAGCCTCACGGGATCAATTCTTAACAACATCCCAGTTGTGGCGAACGAAGAGATCCATCAAACAGTGCGCGTAAAGACGGATCAAACGGCGGCCTTGGCAGGATTCCGCTCGCCCCAGTACACGCGTGGCCTGAACGGCACGCCTGCGTTTGGAGGCGCAACTGGCCCGGGGTTGTTAGGAGCGGCGGAAGACGTGCAACAACAAGATACCGAGGTGCTGATACTTGTAACCCCGCGTATGGTCGCCCTCGCGCCGCGCAAGGATCATCTGATTTACGCGGGTCGCGGCGCTCCCGAAGGTCCAGGCTCGGCGGGACCCACGCACCAAGAGCGCCAAGAGCGGGCACCAGGCCTACCCCAAACGCAACCACAAGCTCCGCCCCAAACTCCGCCAGCGCCTGCTCCTGCTCCCGAGCCTGGGTCTCAACCGCAACAACCGACTCCTTCCGAGCAGGGAGCGCAGCCGCAGCCACCTCCGCCTCAACCGGCCCCGCAGCAACAACCCGAACCACAGTAGCCAAGGCACGGCTACGCTCAACCGCTGCCCAATAGCCAAGACAGAATAAGAAGTGTCAGGGAATCGCTTCGAGGACTACGACCGGCTGGTAGGTACGTGGCACGACGGGCTCAGCAATAGCGATCAATTGTCCCTGCTGGTTAAACACGCGCAATCGAGACGGCTTCCAGTCATCCGAATCCAGCTGCGCGGGAGCCCCGGGGAGCGATGTCACCTGGCCAGGTTGAATCTGAGCTATCGACACATTGAACTTTGCGCCGTGGCGCACGCGCTTTTCGACGATGGGCAAAATAGTCGCCCGAGGCAGCTCAGGCAATAAACTTTCCAGGCGAATGATGCGTTTTTCCAAACGTCCCGTCTTGGCCTCCTGGTCGAGTTCCAGGAGTTGGCCGGCCTGGTCCAGCGTAAACTCGCCGACCGCCGTGCGTTGGATCTCCGCCAGGTGCGCACCGGAACCCTGCAGCGCACCGAGTTCGTGTGCCAGCGAACGAATGTAGGTCCCAGCGCCGCATTCCACCACGAACCGCGCGATCGAACCTTCCACGCCGGTAAGCCTGAATTCGTACACATCCACCTCGACGGGTTCCAGCTTCACCGGCTTGTTTTTTCGCGCCAGTTCATGCGCTGGCCTCCCATGAATCTTTTTCGCGGAGAAAGACGGCGGAGTTTGCTTGATCTTGCCCAGGAATCGCGCTGCGTATTCTTCCAGTTCTTTCGGGTTCAGCGCAGGAGCGGCATCAGGACCCAAGGCCTCGCCGTCCGCGTCATAGGTATCAGTGGAAAATCCGAATCGCACCGCGAAGCTGTATCGCTTCCGGCGTCCGCTGTAAAACCGCGCCAGCCGTGTGGCGCGGCCGAGCGCAAGAACCAGGACTCCGGTTGCCAGCGGATCAAGAGTTCCGAAATGTCCAATGCCGCGGAAACCTACCAGGCGGCGCACAGCTTCCACCACGTCGTGCGAAGTTTTCCCGCGCGGCTTGTCGACGATAAGAATTCCGTCGTAGGGCAAAGGCTGAGGAGATCGGGGCATGTTTTTAGTTTGTCACTTGGCTCTGCCGCGTTTTGAAAGCGGCATATAGTTTTTTGCTTACAAGAAAAATCAGAACGAAAGCTCGGCTACATAATCTCCGGCGGTTTCGCCTTTCTTAGGAGCTGGTCGATATGCTGGCCGTATTCTTCCGATTCGTCGAGCAGAAAAATCACTTCCGGCGCTCGCCGAAGCCGCAAACGTTCCACCAGCTCGTGGCGCACGTAGCCCGACGCCGCTTTCAGCCCTTCTAATGTTTCCGCGCGTTCGTTGTCGTCTTCCGCGAGTTGCACGAATACACGCACGGTGCGCATGCCTGCGCCCAAGCGGACCTCCGTCACCATCACCGGTCCCGCCAGCCGCGGATCTTTCAACTCGCCCGCGAGCATTAGACTCACTTCGTTCCGAATTTCTTCTGCGATCCGTTCCGAACGGTGTCCGCCGAGCATTATTCACTGTCCTCGAAATAGTCTATTTCCTGCGAAACCAAATCCCGGCCGAGCAAACGCTCCGATTCCGCGGCGACTGCTGCGAGCGATTCTTCCAGATGTTTGCCGTCCCCCGAGATGCTCACTACGCCGACCTTCGAGCGTTGCCATAACTCCTGATGCTCCAGTTCCGCCACTGCCACGTTGAAATGCGCGCGCAGGCGGTCTTTCAGGCTGCGCAGGACTTGCCGCTTGTCTTTGAGAGACTGTGCCTCGGAGATGTGAATTTCAAGAGTGAGGAGACCGATCGGCATTTTCGCCCCCGTAATTTCAGCTAAAACGGGCGAGTAGAAAATTCACTGGAAACGATTTCGCCGTGGTTACGCGCTTTCCTGCCGTCCCGCACGTTCCTGCCGGCGCGGGCGTTCGCTGGGAGGAGGCATCTCGAGCGCTACGGTCTTTTCCATCTTGAAACATTCGAGAATGTCCCCCACTTTCACATCCGCAAAATTCGACACGCCCACACCGCATTCAAAACCCTGGCGCACTTCGTTGGCATCTTCCTTGAAACGCTTCAAGGAAGTGATCCGCCCGGTGTAAATTACGACGTTATCGCGCTGCACGCGGACCTCCGCGTCGCGCTTCATGATGCCGTCTTGTACCGAACAACCGGCGATGGTTCCCACGCCCTTGACTTTGAATGTGTTCCGCACTTCCGCGCGGCCCAGATACGTTTCCTTGATTACCGGCGCAAGTAATCCGGACATGGCTTTCTTCAATTCGTCCTGCAACTCGTAGATGATCGAGTAGGGGCGAATGTCCACGCCTTCGCGTTGCGCTAGATCCGAAGCTTTTCGTTCCGGCTTCACATTGAACGCGACGATCACGGCGCCGGAGGTCGACGCAAGCAGGACGTCGCTTTCGTTGACCGCTCCCACGCTCGCGTGAATTACTTTCAGTTTCACTTGATCGGTTGAAAGTTTCGGCAGCATTTCGTTCAGCACTTCCACGGAACCCTGCACGTCCGCCTTCACCACCACGGGGAGCTCTTTCACTTCGCCCACTTTCAACTGTTCGTGCAACTGATCGAGTGTCAAGCGGCCACTGGCCGATTTTGCCAGCGAAGCTTCGCGCTGCTTGCCCTGGCGGTACTCAACAATGTGTCGGGCCTTGGCTTCGTCCGCCACCTGAAATTGATCGCCGGCTTCCGGCACACTCTGCAAACCGAGAACCTCCACCGGCGTCGATGGCCCGGCCTGCTTGATGGCCGCTCCACGATCGTCAAACATCGCGCGAACTTTTCCGTACACCGCGCCGACGATGAACACATCTCCCACGTGCAAAGTGCCATTCTGCACCAGCATTGTTGCCACCGGGCCGCGGCCCTTGTCCACGCGCGATTCCAGCACGGTTCCGCTCGCCGGCACATCAGGATCAGCCTTCAACTCACGAAGGTCTCCCACCAGGAGAATCATTTCGAGCAGCTTCGGAATGTTCGTCTTCATTTTGGCCGACACTTCCACCATCACCGTGTCGCCGCCCCATTCTTCGGGCATCAATCCTTTGTCTGAAAGCTGGCGCTTCACGCGTTCCGGCTGTGCGTCCGGCTTGTCGATCTTGTTGATAGCGACCACCATCGGAACTGCGGCTGCACGAGCGTGCGAAATCGCTTCTTCGGTCTGCGGCATGATGCCGTCGTCCGCGCCTACCACCAGCACGACGATGTCCGTCACTTTCGCGCCGCGTGCGCGCATGCGAGTGAAAGCTTCGTGGCCCGGCGTATCGATGAACACGATGCGCTTGCCCTGCACGTGCGCTTCATACGCTCCAATGTGCTGAGTGATTCCCCCAGCTTCGCCTCCCGCAACGTCGGCTTCCCTAATTACGTCCAGCAAGCTCGTCTTGCCGTGGTCCACGTGGCCCATCACGGTGACTACAGGCGCGCGCGCCACTTCATTGCCCGTGCGCTCTTCTTTGATCTTCTCTTCTTGAACAACCTGCTCCTCAAACGTGACAACTTGAACGATACCGTTGAATGCTTCGGCCAGGTTCGTCGCTGTCGGCACGTCGAGCGCTTGATTGATGCTGGCGAAAACGCCTCGATCGAGCAGTGTCTTCAATAATTCCTTGGCGCGAATGTCCAGCTTCTCGGCGAGTTCGCGAACCGTAATTCCTTCCGTGACGGTAACGGCTCGCGGTTCGCGCTTAACCGGCGGGGCCTGTTCAATCTGTGCAGCGCGTCCGGGGCCTGCGCCTGCACGAGGACGCACGGGATGAAGTTTGCGTTCTCCCTCGGCGTATCGTTTTTCAATTAGCGGGCGCCCGCGCGAGGCGGGAGGCTTGCGCGCGTACAAAGGTTTACCTGGCTCGGCCTTGGGAATGCCCGCGCCTGGCCGTTGCCCTCCTACTGGGTCTTGCCCCGGGCGACTGCTGCCAGGGCGTTGTGGAAACCGCGACGGTGGTCCGCCCGGCCTGGGAGCGCCGGGACGGCTTTGTCCGGGAGCACCTCCGGGACGACTCTGACCTGGTGCAGCAGGACGAAATCCCTGCGAGGGTCGGCCTTGAGTAGCACCGGAAGGACCTCCAGAACTTGCCGGATATCTTTGAACGGATGATGGCGAGCCAGCTTGTCTATATCCACCGGGCGCGGCAGAGGGACGTTGCGCTGTCGTGCTGCCCTGCCCGGGAGTGCCACCGGCAGCTACAGGGCGTGCGGGAATGGCAGATCCAGGTGTGGGCGCAACGCCGGGCTTCGCCACGCGGGAAGGGGGCGCCGATCCGGCTGGCGCAACCCCGGGTCTCGCTACGGGTGGCGGAGGAGCTTTCGCGGATGTTGCGGCAGGTGCGGTAGCGCCGCTTGGCGGACGCGTGGCGGGTGTCGTTGCCGCCGACACCGAGGCCGCAGGCGCCGGACGCGCGGCAGCCGGTTGCGTTGCAGCGGCCGGGCGTGACGGTTTCGATTTCGCCGCCGCAGTCTTCACCTTCTCCGCTTCAGCAGCGGCTTCCTGCGCCGCTATCCCCAAGAAATGCTTCCGCACAAGCTCGGCATGAGAATTATCGATCGAGCTCGAATGCGTCTTCTTCTCGGTGACGCCAACTTCCGGCAGGTACTCGATCAGAACCTTTGCTTTGATCTCGAGTTCCCTGGCCAGCTCATTTATTCGGACTTGATTAGGATCTGCCATCAGCCTCTTTCGCTACAAGTTTCACTCAAATCTACTTCTGTACGTTTTCTTCTGAGTCCCCGGCTTCTTCTCCGCCCTCAATTGAATGGCGTCGCGTTTCTTCGCCCGGGAGTTCTCTGGTGTCCGCTGTGCCGGGTGAATCCAAAGGATCCGCCCCGCGCGCGTCTGTCTCCTCGGTCGCCTCCGGAGCGTCCCCTGCTTCGGGCGCTTCAGAGGATTCGAGTTCCTCGCTTACTTCGGGTTTTTCCGACGCTGCGTCCGCCTCAGGAGCATCTTGCACTTCAACCGCTCCCTCCGGCGCTGCTTCGACTGCTTCAACCTGCTCGCTCGGCCCGGCGGCTGCCTGCGTTTCCAGCATTTCGAAATATGCGGCTACGGACTGGTGAATTTTTTCAACCATCTTCTCGCCGATACCCGGAATCTCGACCAGTTGTTCCGGCGTCATATCCGCGAGCTTCTCGACAGAAGTGATTCCAGCAGCTTCGAGTTTCTCGATGGTCTTCGGACCCACGCCCGCTAATTCGGTGAGCGGCGTTCCGGGAGCGGTAAGCGCAGCCATCTGCGCTTCGATCTCCCGGCGCTTCTCTTCCTCGCTCTTGATGTCGATATTCCAGCCGATCAATTTGCTGGCCAGCCGTACGTTCTGGCCTTTCTTGCCGATCGCCAGCGAAAGCTGGGTGTCCTCGACGATCACTTCCAGTCTTTTTTCTTCCGGATCCACCACCTGCACGCGCGTAACTTTAGCCGGGCTTAGTGCCTTTTGCGCGAACGCGATGGTCTCTTCGTTATACGGGATGATGTCGATCTTCTCGCCGCGCAATTCGCGGATGATGGACTGTACGCGCATTCCCTTCATACCCACGCAAGCGCCGACAGGGTCCACATCTTTGTCGCGGCTCTCGACTGCTATCTTCGTTCGCTCGCCGGCTTCGCGAGCCACCGCCCGGATTTGCACGGTGCCGTCATAAATTTCCGGCACTTCCATTTCGAAAAGCCGCTGCACCAGCGCAGGATCGGCGCGCGAAACAACTACTTGCGGCCCTTTCGCTGCGCGTTCCACCGCGCGAATCGTAACGCGCAACCGGTCGCCAACGTTATAAGCTTCCAAACGTGATTGTTCGCGCTTTGGTAGACGCGCTTCCGTGCGCCCCAGATCCACCACGATGTCCGGACCTTCCATGCGCTTCACCACGCTATTGATCAGCTCGCCGACGCGCGTGTGGAACTCGTTGTAAATCGTATCGCGCTCGGCCTCGCGCACTTTCTGCAGAATCACCTGCTTGGCCGTCTGCGCCGCGATCCTTCCCAGGACGTCCGTCGGTTTCGTCTCGATCACTTCGCCGCCCACCTCGATTTCAGGCTGGCGTTTCTTGGCATCTCCGAGCGAAATTTCACGCAGCGGGTCGGTAACTTCTTCGACCACAGTGTGCACGGAAAACACGTCTACCTGGCCGGATTCTGGGTTGAACTTCGAGCGGATATCTTCCTCAGTGCGGTAATATTTCCGCGCCGCGACCACCATCGCGTCCTCAATGGCCGCGACAATGATCTCGGGTTCAATGTGTTTCTCCCGGCTGATCTGCTCGATTGTCTGGTACAGCAGACTCGCCATTTGAGTTTCTCCCGAACATCAGTTCCAAGATATTTAGTTCCATGTCTTGCAGAAATTCTCGCGCCGAAACTATGCCGCCGTTCAAATGCCTATAACTCAACGACCAAATTTGCCTTCTTAATACCGGCGAAGGGCACCGCCATCTCGCGGCCCTTTACATTCAGCTTCACAACGCCATCCGCATAGCCGGCCAAACGCCCCTCGAAATAATTCTGATTCTCGATTGCCTCAGTAACCCAAATCCGCGCCAGCCGCCCAACGAATCGCTCGTAATCCGCCGCCTTCATCAACTTTCGATCCAGCCCCGGAGAGCTAACCTCCAGAACATAAGCCGGACCCGGCACCAAATCCTCCACATCTATAATCACGCTGAGCTGCTCGCTAACCCGTTCGCAATCCTTATGGGTGACACCGAGGCCCTCCGGGTTCTGGGGGCCGGGCAAACGGTCAAGATAGACCCGCAGAAGCCGCTGCTTGCCAATCTTCCATTCCAGGTCGAAAATCTCGAGGCCCAACGAGCCTGCTACCCTCTCCGCCGCCTCACGAATCTTTTCCAGTTGCATTCGATTCAACGGGCCGACTAAGGACCCTGATCTTAGGTTCCGGTACGACTCGGCCGGCAGTTCCAGCCGACTTCCATAGGCAGTCCGACGCTGACGCCGTTCTCGCGCCCAACAAAAAAGTGGGCTCGCGCCCACTGGGACATGCGACCTTTCTGGAAGCACTCCAGTATAATTTTTCGCCCCCGAAAACGCAAGGCCGCCCTGGTT
Source organism: Acidobacteriota bacterium (assembly GCA_003167215.1). GTDB lineage: Bacteria > Acidobacteriota > Terriglobia > Acidiferrales > UBA7541 > Palsa-295. The sequence goes on from PMTV01000014.1 coordinate 271,308, forward strand.
TGGCCGGCGTCCGGGATTTGCCCGCCAACATTGCGGAATGACGACAAAAAGGCCTCGCCTTTCGTTCGGCGAGGCCTTTTTGTCGTAAATGTAGAAACTATCGAGGAGCGGGTTGCTGTTGAGCCGGCTGCGGAGTTGCAGGCTTCGGAGTTGCTGACCGCGGCGCCGCGGGCCTTGTCGCCGCCGCGTTCTTTACCGGATAATTCTGGTCGAAAAGCTTGATGATATCCTGCGTCACGTCGATCGTGTTCGCAGCGTAGATCACTGGAGTGTTCTGCGCCGACGTATCGAGGATTACGCTATAGCCGTTTTCCTTCGAATATTTGTCGAGGACGTCGATCATCTTGCGGCCGATGCGGTCCACGACTTCACGCTCCGCCTCCGTATAATCATCCTGCGATTCTTGCTGCTTGCGCTGATAGGTTCGCGTTAACTGATCGCCTTCGCGCGCCAGCCGTGCTTTCTCTTCGTCGCTCAAGGTATTGGATGTAGTGCGCAGACGCGTCTGCAAATCCTCGATCTGCTTGCGCAGGTTATCGAGTTCTGTCTGCCGTGGCGCAAACTGGGATTGCAGTTCAGCGGCAGCTTGTTTGCCCTCTGCCGAACTCTGAATCGCCGCCTGAACGCTGATCACGCCTACCTTCGCAGGTGACGCTGCGGCTCCGCCGTTCGATTGCGCCCAAACTGCGGGCAACATCAACAGGGTCGCCAGGGCCGGAACTCCAAATCGAATCTTCATTCTCACTCCTTGTTCGAATATTTCGCCAAACACAAATTAGGGATTATAGCTGTCGCCGCAGAAACAGGTCAACCGGATTTCGTACCCGCGCCCTTTTACTTTCGGATGCTACCGCTCGCGTAGAGGTTGGCCGAACGATCCAGCCCCTCAACTTCGCACCGCTGCCGAGCATTAGTGCGGCAGCGGCACAAGCAAAACGCGATTATTGCTCTGATCCACAAGAACCCCTAGATTCATCTTAAGGTCGATCGCGATCGAGTTCGGGCCTATCACCACCGAAGCAGGCTGCAACAAGCCCCCTACACCCAGTACATCGCGCACCTGCGGACCAGCACAGCTGGACGGACCATTCGGATTCGGCGGGCATACATAACTCACAATCGAGATTGTATTGCTCGAGGCATTGTTCGTTACCAGCGTGCTCGTCTGATAATTGTAGTCTAGTGACGTAGGCCCAATTCCCACCCGGAATGAAGTGGGAATAAAGGTAATGGGATCCACGATCACGACATTGTTAATAACACTGTCCACCACCAGGAAATCCTGATTCACGGGATCAAACACAACTCCTGTGGGCAATTCGAACGGAGAAACCCGGTCGATAATTGAATCGGTTGCGACGTTCAGCAAATCGACACTGCTCGCCGACGATGCCGTATCCACGGCGGCGTAGTTCAGGGTGGTGATGATCCCGGGTGTGGGCGGGGACGAAAGCACTGGAGCCATTGCGACAGCCACCGGGAACTGGTCAACCAGTATCGTCGTTCCAAGCGTCGCGCTCGTACCGGTAGCTGGTAGCGAGACAAAACTGACGTTATTCGACGTTGTATTGGCAGTTCCTGCCGTGGCCGTGTCGGAATTGAGCCCGATGCCCGTCGGCGCAGTACAAGTACCGCAAAGCGGCACGGTAGTGGGAGGCGTAAAAACTCCATCGACTCCTGCCTCATCCAGGACGGTGACGTTGTTACTGCCAGTATTCGCTACCACCGCCAACCCTAGTCGGTCGATCACCGAAACGCCCGCTGGGTTGGATCCCACCGAAACGGTTGAGCCGGATAAGATTGGCGCACCCGTGAGCAAATTCAAAATGGATACAGTGTTATCCGCATTATTCGTTACCGCCGCCTGATCGAGGTTCTGGTCCACCGCCACTCCCACCGGCGTGTTACCTACAGGAACCGGTTGAATTAAGGCGAGTTCGGTGGTGTTAGACCATTGCCCGCCACTTTCTACGTACACGATGAAGTTACGCGCGTTCGTGAGCATAGTTGCAGGGATCGCGGCGAGAATCTGGCGGTTGCTTACCACCGTCACGTCGCCGGCTGGGAGCGCTGTTCCATCAATGACTACTTGCGGCGCCCCTGAAAATCCAATGCCATTGATTGTCAAAGTCAGCGGAGTCGTGGGACTAGTCACGAACGCCATCGCGGGACTGGACTCCACTATTTGCAATGCCCGAAACTGTCCGGATATCCCGAGCGTAACAACCGAGACTGTATTGTTCCCCGCATTCACGATGAACGCCTGATTCGTCGCCGCGTCGATCGCCACCGCCTGTGGCGAGTTGAGCCCCGTAACGGTTTGCAAGACGTTGCTGTTTCCCATGTCCACAATCGCGGCCGTTCCGGCAAGCCCGTTAACGGCGATGCCCACATTCGACAGTGGATTTATAGCTGCCCCGATAAACCCGGGCTGGTCAATCGGGTTGCCATTTTCCAGGAACGGGATGCTACTGACTGTATTGTCCAGCAGGCTGTAAGTGGTAAGGGTGCCGTTTGGATCAGTGAGCAGCGCCTTATGCGTCTGAGTGTTGATGCCTACGCCCTGAGTTGACGTGGACACCGAGAGACTCCCGATTACCACCGGAGCACGGCCGACCACGTCTCCCGGTGTCACGTTGGGAGCGCGGCCCAGATCTACGATATTGACCGAGCCCCCTCCGCCAGGCGTAACAATTGCCCAGTTCAAACGCGGGTCAATCGCCACGGACGGAGTTGGCCCAGTGCTGTAGGAACTTAAGCTTCCCCCGATTTGCTGCACGAGCACGGGCCTACCGGTGGAGAGGTCCAGGACTGTGGCCAGATTCGTCGATTGCTGCGTGACGAGCGCCCGGTGAGTCAACGAGTTAATTCCGATCGAGAATGGCAACGCCACCGTAGCGGGCGGAACGGCCGTGTTCGGCAAAGTTAGAGTGGATATTACTGTGTTCGTGGTCAGGTCAATTGCAGTAACGCTGTTGCCTCCGGTGCCGCTCCCGTTGTTTACCACCACCGCGATGTGGTGGGCCAACTGATCATCAATAGCGACTCCTGTGGGACTCGGGCCCACCGCCACCGGCACCACAGTATTGGTGACCAAATTGATGATGCTGACCGTGTTCGCCCCCGTGTTCGCAACCACCGCAACATCCAGCGCAGGATCAATCGCGATTGCCGACGGGCCGGCTCCCACGCCGATAGAGGTGCTCGGCGCAGTCGGAAATGACGTGGGCTCTATGGATAGGTTCACCGCGGAAATTGGGGGATTAGGCGCTACGACATCGGTGTTCTTTACCACGATCGGATAAAGACCAGGCGGACCAAAGTCCGTATCCGAAATAGTAACCTGCAACACCCTTGAGCTTCCCCCGGCACTCACCGTCACCGGCTGGGCATTAAAGAATACCGACGTGCAGGGCGAGAAATATCCGCCGGTTAGAGTCACGCCTACATCCGCAGCGCTTGCTACCGTGCTATCCGGCGACGAAGCGACTAGCGCCGGACGCGATGGGTTGATAATCAGATTCGCCTGCTGCGTACGATCGCCATTCTGGCGCTCCACTATAATCGGAATTTGCGGCGCTGCTGTCTGCGGGGTGCATGGCGCCGGTGAGACCAGCAGAGCTGCTGGTATGGTGGCGCGCAGGAGCGTAGGGCTGATGAATATCGTGGGGACCGGAACGCCGCCTGCAAGCACTGTGCTGGTAGAGAAGAAATTTGTACCATTCAGATAAATGTCTTGCTGCACCGAGCCTTCTTGAGCCATCGTCGGCAGAATAGAGGAGAGTGTCGTTTGACCCGTCGAGCTTCCAATAGTCACTGACGCCGTGGCGGATTGGGAGCTGTCCGCAGCCGATGTGGCCGTGACGGTCACCGCACCCGGCGAGGTCAATGGCGCGATATAAGTCCCCGCGGGGCACGGCAGCGGCGCCGCCGGATTCGGGCAGATAAACCCGATGGTCGAGTTGCCGCCAACAACTGTCATGCCGTCGGCGGTTACGCTCCAAGTGACGGCCGTATTAGTAGTGCCGCTAACTGTCGGCGTGAATAGAATGTTTTCGCCTGGAGCGATGGTCACATTGTTCGGTGCTATCGAAACGCGCACTCCCGAGCCCACCTCAACGAAACTGATTCCATAAATATTCTGGTTCACCGTGCTTTGCGCCGCGACAACAAAAATATTTGGTGACGGCGGCGTAGGTGGAGCAACGTACAGTCCGGTACTGCTTATGGTGCCAAAGCCGGTGAGCTGCCCGCAATTTAGCGGTATAGGATGGGTCACAGTCAGACTTGGAGGGGGAAGGCAAATTAGCCAGTTCACCGTGGAAGTCGAAGTACCGGTCACACTAACCGTGAATTGCTGCTGGCCGGGAGGCAAGCCAGGCTGGCTACTGATAAGAACGGAAATGGGTGACGTAGCGGTGCCCGTCGGTATCACGGTAACCCCGACGGGTGTGCTGTTTCCGCCGCACCGTGCCAATCCGGCGGCCAGAATTATTACCACCCCTATTTTCCAAGCTCGCATCCTCACTCCTCCGTCCCATCTCGAACGATTATATCTATCTCGCGCGTAAAAAAATTTCCAGGCGCTGTACCTCGATCTCTGAAGACTAGACGCTCATATTAGAAGGTCTTTCCCACGGTAAACCGGAAAGTTTGTTTCGGCTCAATCAGTCCCGACGGAATATGCTGCACTTGCTGAAACAGAATTGATTCTAGTTCCGGAGCGATCTGCGTCTGTAGCACTCCGGGCGGCAAGCTGTTCTTCACCGCATCGCTCAAAGAATAGGCGCCCTCCGGCGCCACGATCGTCCCCGTCAAGCGCAAATAATTGTATGCGTAGTAAATGCGAAACGGCGCGTTGACGATCGGCAGAATAACCTGCAGCTCCAGCCCCGCAGAAGTGCGCGGATGGAAATTCGTGCCGTGAATGATGGGCAGGTCGGTCGTCACATGTACATTTGGGAAATCAGGATTGGGATACTGTTCCTGGAACAAGGCCACCGCTGCGGGATTTAGTGACAATTGCGATTGCCGCAGGATGCCATTCACTCCCACGTCGTTGAACATCACCAGCGTCACCGGGCCCGCAATGGGGATGCGATATTCCAGGTTCAAAACGTTCTGATAATCCCCTCCCGGACGAGTGGGAATGAATTCCAAAAGCGGCACGGTGAGCTGTTGGGGTGTGGGAGCTCCTGTTGGCCCGAGCTTTCTGGGATCGAAGTAAATGATGCTCGTACTGGTCGAAAACGGAATCGAAACAAAAGGAGAGATAGTGTAGAAATTAAAGCCCCGGACGTCCTGTTCGCCCCCCAGATAAAATCGGTTGAAGGGCGGGATATCTTTCCCGCCATAGCCAGAGATCAATGCCGTCTGGTACTTCACCGCGAACACATTGCGGCGCTTGTTGACGGCATGAAAATAGCTCGTCGAAAATGTATTGCTGAAGGTATTCACGTTGCCCTGTAATGGGCCGCCTTCGAACGACAAACCGTAATAGAAGCTTCTCCCGTGCGTGGGGTTCTGCGGATTGTTCACCGTGCTGTAACTGATCGTTGGTGTGATTTTGCTGGAATGAATCCCATTCAGCGCGGAAGGCCCCGCCAGGCTGGTGAATTGGATGCTGTCGAACAGCAACTGCGCCGACTGGCTGAACGTAGTGATGTCTGTCGTGGAAAATCCGTACGTGAGCCCCACACGCGCGAAAGAGAACCTTCGCAGCGGCTCACTCAAAAAAATGGTGAAACCCTTTGTGTTCGTGTCGTAGTTTTGCTGCAACGCCGGATTCAGGGCCACGTTCTCGCCAAGCAGAGCGCCAAATTGCTTTTCCTGGTTAAAGGAGAGTTTGCTGGCGAAAATGGTGAAGCCGGAAGTAATCGGCCGATCGAAAAGAAACGGCTCGGTGAATCCGAATGTGTAGCCCCGCTGGAAACTTCCCAATTGCGCCGACAAGGTGAGTGTTTCACCCAGTCCCAGGAAATTGTTCGTTTGGTAAGAAGCGCTGACGAACGTGCCGGCGATTCCGCTCACGCCACCGGAGAAGCTGATGGATTGTTTTCCTTTTTCATGCACCTTCAGCCGGATGTCGACCGTGCCGGCCTTCACGTTGCGCTTCAGTTCCGCGTTCTCCGGCTTGATGACGTCGAAGTAGCCGAGTTGGTTGAGCCGCAATATGCTCAATTCCCACAAGCGATTGTTGTACACTTGGCCTTCATCCAGCAGAATTTCCCTGCGGATCACTTTATCGCGGGTGGTAGTGTTACCGGAAAATTCGATGCGGCGCACGAAGAACTGCTTCTGCTGATCGAACTCCATGGTCAAATTTACGACTTTCTTCACATCATCGATCTCCGTCACCGGCTCGGGTACGAAATCAATGTAGCCATATTCCCCGTACAGCTTCTTGTAATTGTCGAGCGCCTTCCGTATTTTGTCGGCTGAAAAAACCTCCCCCTCTTTTATCGGGAATACGCGGGCTAGCAGGTCGGACTTGAAGACCAGACCCACTTCCGGGTCGCTGCTGCGAAATTTCAGGCTCCCCATCCGGAACTGCGCGCCTTCCTCGATCGGAATCGTTATGTTCACTCGTTTACCGTGTTTGGATCCAAGCATGGGCCAGGGCCCTTTGACGCCGCTGCGGTCTTCGTCAACCGTATTCAGGACCGGATCACCGACGTTGACCTTGAAATAACCGTGGTCGCGATACAGCCCCTTAATTCCTACCTCCAAGTCTTCGTCGAGTTTTTGGCGATCGTAGGTTTTGTCCAAAACTGCGATATTCGTGATATAGAGCGGAATCGCATAGGGCCGGTCGTGCCGCATCGCGCGCAAAAGTTTTCCGTCCGAAAAAACTTTATTCCCGGTAAACGTAATCGTGCCGACCTTCACCTTGGGGCCTTCGTCAATATTGAAGACCAGCTTGACCGCGTTGGTCGCAGCGATACGTTCGTAGGTCGGCTTGACGGTCGCGAATTGCCGGCCGTGTTCGGCCAGTAGCTCCTTTATTACCACTTCGGCGTGCTTGATTTTCGTCGGATCGAACTGGCTTTCCACCGAAAGACCTACCTTCTTATCCTTGAACGCGTCGAGAATATCCGACTCCGAGATCGATTTGTTCCCCTTGTACTCAATCCTGCGGATGATCGGCCGCTCTTTCAAATAGAAAACGACAATTTTACCGTCCGGCTGGTCCGGGCTGTCTTCCACCTCGAGCCGCACGTCCTCGAAGAACTGTGTGTTCCAAAGTGCCTGGAAATCGCGGCGAACCGCTTCTTCGCTGTAAGGATCGCCCGGCCGCGAAAAAATCCGCGCGCGCAGAGTGTCCGCCTGGATGCGCCGGTTGCCGATGAATTCGATTCGCTGGATTACGTATTGAGGGCCGGAGGGTCCCTGGCCCTGTTGAGCCCAAAGAAGATCCCCATGCGCGATTATGCACAAGCACACAACGGCAAGGGGTTGAAACAGGCGCACAAAAATTTTCGTGCTCGCGGCCCTAGTCAAGGCCGCAGATTTCCGCCCAAGATTATGTGCTCCCCCGCCGGAACCGCTCCCGTCCGGCTTGCGCGTAGGATTCTTAGTGGGCCACCGGGGTTGCTTCAACTACGGGACGGAAAGAAAGACCCTCACTGGAGAGAAAAACCTCCAGCGTAGCCGGCCTTTGCAGTCCGCCCTGAATCAAAGCTTCCGACAGTGGGTCTTCGACATACTTCTGTAACGCGCGCCGGAGCGGCCGCGCGCCATAATTTCGATCGCCGCAGGTTTTTTCCAGAATCCACTGGCGCGCTTCCGGTGTCAGTGCAATCTGCACCTGGCGATGCACCAGCGTCTCGTTAATCTGGCCTACCAGCAAATCAATAATGCGCAACAGATCGTCGTCCGTGAGCGAGTTGAACAATATCACCTCATCCAGACGATTGAGGAATTCGGGATTGAACACCCGCTTGACCTCGCTCATCACCATGTCGTCCTGGCTCTTGGCCATCGAGTCGAGTTCTTTCGATGCGAATCCCAGGCCGCTTTGCTTTTGCAGTTGCCGCGCCCCCAGGTTCGAAGTAAGGATGATGATCGCGTTGCGGAAATCCACCGTGTTTCCGAGGCCGTCGGTCAGCTGCCCGTCTTCAAAAACTTGCAGCAAGATGTTGTATACGTCCGGATGCGCTTTTTCAATCTCATCCAGCAAAATTACGGAATACGGAGTGCGCCGTACGCGCTCCGTCAGTTGTCCGCCTTCCTCGTATCCCACATATCCTGGAGGCGCTCCGATCAGTTTCGATACGGAATGCTTCTCCATGTACTCGGACATATCGAAGCGAACCAGCGATTTCTCGCTCCCGAACAAAAATTCCGCCAGCCTTCGCGCCACTTCCGTCTTGCCCACTCCGGTCGGCCCCAGGAACAGGAAACAGCCTACCGGACGGCCCGGCGCCTTCAGACCAGCGCGGCTCCGGCGAATTGCCCGTGCCAGGGCGGTAATCGCTTTGTCCTGGCTGATGACCCGCCGGTGTAGTTCTTCTTCGATGCGCAGCAACTTCTGCTGTTCGTCTTCCTTGATCGCGGAAACCTGGATTCCCGTCCAGCGCGCTACAACTTCTTCGATATCCTCGCGCGTAACGATACCCGTGGAAGAATCGTCAATCTTCAACTTCTCTCGCAGCGCTCGCAGGTGCTCTTTTTCTTTTCGCTCTTCTTCGGAATAGAACCGCGCCTTTTCGAATTCGTGATTGGCGATGGCTGTTTCCATGCGGTGCGTGATGAACTTCACGCGCTTCTGCACCTCGGAAACTTCATCTGGAAGCATCGCTTGGCGCAGCTTCACGCGCGAACCCGCCTCGTCCAGAAGATCGATGGCCTTATCTGGCAGAAAACGATCGGGGATATACCGGTTAGACAGATAGACTGCATAGCGAATGGCTTCGTCCGTGTAGCTGACCGCGTGAAATTTTTCGTAGCGGTCTCGAACGCCCTGCAGCACACGAATCGCTTCTTCTTCATTGGGCGCGGAAACCTTTACGGACTGGAACCGGCGCTCGAGCGAACGGTCTTTCTCGACGGACTTCCGATATTCCCCAGGAGTCGTCGCGCCGATGCACTGAATCTCGCCGCGGCTCAAAGCAGGTTTCAAAATATTGGCGGCGTCGAGTGAACCTTCCGCCGAACCCGCGCCCACCAGCGTGTGTAGTTCATCAATAAAGACGATGGCGTTCTGACTTTCCATCAATTCCTTCATGATGGTCTTCAGCCGCTCTTCAAATTGTCCGCGGTATTTCGTTCCGGCCACGATCAAGGAAAGGTCCAGCGAAAGAATGCGCTTGTCCGCAAGAAATGGCGGCACATCTCCATCGGAAATTCTCTGGGCTAGCCCTTCGACGATCGCGGTTTTCCCTACTCCCGGCTCACCGATCAAGACCGGGTTGTTCTTCGTGCGCCGGCAGAGGATCTGAATCGCCCGCTCGAGTTCTTTATCTCTGCCCACCAGCGGGTCGAGCTGACCTTCCATCGCAGCCTGCGTCAAGTCGCGGCTGAATTCCGCTAATAAGGAAGCTTCTTTGGGCCGGTTCACTGGCACTTTCTCTCCTGCGCCGCGCGTCAATTCTTCACGCACAGCCGAAAGCCGCAATCCCCGCTCCAGCAAAATTTCCGCGCCAAAGGATTTCTCCTCGCGCAGCACTCCCAAAAGCAGATGCTCGGTGCCTACGTGCTTGTGCCCCAATCTCTCCGCTTCTTCCGCGGCAAAATTGAGAATGCGCTTGCACTCCTGGCTCAGAGGAACTTCTACCGAAGTCGAAATGCGCTCGCGCACGGTGATCCGTGCTTCTATTTCTTTGCGAATGGATTCGATCGAGCCGTGCGAGCGCAGAAACCGGTTCGCCAGCGCCTTATCCTCGCGCAGCAGTCCCAAGAGCAGGTGCTCCGTCTCGATGTAGGGGCTTCCGTATTGGCTCGCCTCGTACCGCGCGAAAAAGATCACGCGCCGGGCTTTCTCTGTATAGCGTTCAAACACGGGTCACCTACACTCTCCCCGGGGTCTTGGTCGGGCCCGCAGATGCTACAGAAGGGGCTGCGGAACCTGCCAGTGTGTTTCCAATCGGCGCCAGCTTTCCATGTTCCAGAATCAGAACGCGGTCGGTGCGTCGCGCTAAGGATAAATTGTGTGTTGCTAGAATAGAAGTTAGATGGTGAGATCCATGGAGACGCTGCATGAGTTCAAAAATATTTTCCGCGCTCCGCTCATCCAGATCCCCGGTAGGTTCATCGGCGAGTAGCAATGCTGGGCCGTTCACCAGCGCCCGTGCAATCGCTACGCGCTGCTGCTCGCCCCCGGAAAGCTCCCCGGCCCGCTGTTCGGTTCGACTGGCCAACCCCACCTCTGCAAGCCACTCACCCGCCGTTCGAAGCGCTTGCCCCAACCCTACGCCCCGAACAAGAAGAGGCATCGCTACATTTTCCGCCGCCGTGAAATCCGGCAAAAGGTGATGACGCTGCCAGACAAGACCAACGGCGCGATTGCGATACTCTGCCAGCTCCGCCTCGGAAAAAGACTGGAGCGAATTCCCGCCGAAGTATACTGTACCGCTCGTTGGAGTGTCCAGCGCAGCCAGCATGTGCAGCAACGTGCTCTTGCCCGTGCCGGAAGGTCCTACGATTGAAACTGTCTCGCCGCGCTCGATGGAAAAATCAAGCCCGTCAATTGGAGTGATTTCCTGCGTGCCGGAGCGGAAAGTCTTTCTCAGACTGTCACAACGTAGAAGTATTGCTGATGTCCGGGGGTCTACGGACCGCGAATCGTCCAAGATAGCGACACTTGAATTGGTCTGCGTCTGCATGTTCTCGCTATAACCTAACTCAATTTAGATGCCGAAGTCGTAGTTCTGTATGTCCTTCCGTTACATACTGCTAGCCCGCGCCGGAATTGTACCAAAGCGGGTTGATTCTAATGTATTTCTCATTTTTGCCGTACTGTTACCTCTAGCAGCCTCTCCCCTGCGCTTCGCCTTGCTTTCGATTCTAGCACGTCTCGCGGATTAGCACGCCTCGGGGAGATCATTCGAAGCGAAGAATTTGCACTGGCAGGATTCTTGCCGCGGAGCGTGCCGGAACCACCGTCGCCGCTATGCTGATCGCCAATGCAGCAGCGGCGATCCATACAGCATCTAAAGCGTTCGCGTGGAATGGAACGTATGCAATCGCGTACAGCTCAGGATTCAACGGGATCAACCGCCATCTATCGGCGATCCATGCGGATGTATACCCGAGCAGGAGTCCAAACGCTGTCCCCGCCGCGCTGACCACAATCCCTTGCAAGATAAATATCTTTCGTACTTGGGCGCTGCGCGCTCCCATCGCCATCAGGACGGCGATGTCGCGGGCCCGATCCGCTACCGTCATCGTGAGCACTACAAGAATGTTCAAGCCCGCAACGAAGGTAATCAGTCCGATGAATATTGCTGTAACAAGTTTTTCGAGACTCAGCGCGCGGAACAGTGCGCGATTCTCGTCCATCCAAGTGGTAGTGGTAAAACCGTTCCCGGCGCGATGCAGGAGTGTATCGGCAATCGTTGCGGCGTCGTCCATTTGCGCCACTCGCACTTCGAGCAGGCTCACCACATCGCCAATTCCGGCAAGCCCCTGCGCCGACTCTAGCGTCACGAATCCCCAATTGGCGTCGTAATCATAGAATCCGGAATCGAAAACTCCAGCCACACGAAACCGTCTGGACCGCGGGAGCATTCCAAAAGGCGTCAGGTTTCCCTGCGGGCTGGTCAATGTAACGTAGTCCCCTGCGGAGATTTTCATGTCTTCGGCGAGGAAGCGCCCCACAAGCAGCGCCGGGATTCCGTCGCTATCGGCGCCGAAATCGCTCGATCCTGCAACCAGATTGCGCAGCGCTTCGCTGGCCCGGCGCTCCAGCTCCGGGTCCACCCCTTTCAGTACGATTCCGCGCGCGTGTGGTCCGGAAGACAGCAGCACCGTATCGTAAATTGCCGGCTCGATCGAGAGCACGCCGGGTGTGCCGGCCAAACGGCCTATCAATTCTCGGTAATCGCGGATGCCGTTCGCACCGATAGGCTTGAGGTTGACGTGCGCGGTAACGCTCAGCAATCTGTCGCGAATCGCTTGGCGGAATCCGGTGTTCATCGAAAGCGCGATCACAAGTGTGGTCACGCCCGACGCTACTCCCACCACCGCCAGCAGCGTGACGATCCGCAGTACTGCCGGCCGGTTCGGCGAGCGCAGATACCGCAACGCCACTAGCCATTCAAATGTCATTTTGCTTCACCGCTCGTTTCAGCCGGCGGCTCCGCAGGCTCGCCGCCTTCGGTGCGTAGCAGCGGAAAAAGGACTACTTCACGGATCGCATGAGAATCGGTTAGCAACATTACGAGGCGGTCGATGCCAACGCCTTCGCCGGCGGTCGGCGGCAACCCATGCGAAAGCGCGCGAATATAATCGGTGTCCACTTCCTTGGGTGATTCCGGGTCGCCTTTTTCAACTTGTGCGCGAAAGCGCCCCTCTTGATCGAAAGGATCATTCAGCTCCGAAAAGCCGTTCGCAAGTTCCATCCCCGCGATGAACAGCTCGAATCGCTCGGTCAACGATGGGTCATCGGGCTTTTGCTTCGAGAGCGGCGAAATGGCCGTCGGAAAATCATAAATAAAAGTCGGCTGGACCAGATGTGCTTCGGCAACTTGTTCGAAAAGCTCTCCGGTCAATTCCCCGTCAGAAAGCTTTGTGACGTTGGCGAAAGGTACCAGACCGTGCGCGCGTGCAAATACGTTGTAGCGTTCGGCCAAGGTGCGCGGTCCTCCCGGTGCGGCGAGCTCGGAGGCGTTCGGCGCCGGGGCTGCAGCTTCGGGCCAGAACTTGCAAATGGCTTCTCGCATCGTCAGGCGTTCGAAATGCCCAAAGTCGATCTCGTCATCTCCGAACTTCACTTTAGTGCTGCCGCAAATCTTCTCGGCGAGCACGCGGAAAAAATCTTCCGTCAAGTCCATCAGCTCCGAATAGTCGCTATAAGCCTGGTAAAACTCCAGCATGGTGAATTCGGGCTGGTGAATCGCATCGATTCCTTCGTTGCGGAAATTTCGGTTGATCTCGTACACGCGATCCAGCCCGCCGACAACCAGCCGCTTCAGATAAAGTTCCGGCGCGATGCGCAGATACAAGTCCATGTCGAATGTGTTGTGGTGCGTTACGAAAGGACGCGCCGTTGCGCCGCCAAGGATCGGATGCATCATCGGCGTCTCCACCTCAAGGTAGCTTCGCGAGTCGAAAAAATGCCGTATTTCGCGGATGATCTGCGCGCGGCGAATGAAAATCTCACGGCTGCGTTCGTTCACGATTAAATCGAGATATCGCCGGCGAAATCGCTGTTCCACGTCCGCCAGCCCGTGCCATTTTTCAGGCAGCGGAAGCAACGCTTTACTCAACAATTCAAGTTTCTCAACCCATACCGTCAACTCATTTGTTTTCGTTCGAAAAAGGTGCCCTGAAATCCCAATAATGTCTCCGAGGTCCAGGAGTCGAAATAATTGGTAGGCCTGTTCTCCGACAACATCCAGTTTGATGTAAAGCTGAAGCCGCACGCCGTCTCCGGTCACATGCGCAAAAGCCGCTTTTCCGTGCGGGCGTAGCGCGATAATTCGTCCGGCCACGCGCACATTCACGGGATCGGCGGTAAGCTGTTCGGCCGTGCGAGTTTCGAACTGTTCGCCGATCTGTCGAGCCGTATGCGTCCAAGCGAACTTCCGCGGGTACGCAGAATGCCCCAGAGCTTCAATTTCACTTAGCTTTTTACGGCGCTGTTGGAACTGGTCGAGCGGTTCAAATTCCAATGGGTCACATTCCTTTCGGTAAGCAGGCCTTCGGCAATTCCGCCAGTTCGAGGAGCCGCGCGCAGTATAGCGGTCGGCTTCCACGAGCGTCAAGAAAACGCCTCTGGCGAAAACCGGTGGTATAATCCCGCTCACTACTTGGGGGGAGCGTGTTTGGTCAACAGAGGCGGAAGGCTGCCGCCGCACGTCGGACTGTTTCTGAAGATTGGATTGCTGCGTTGCCGCGGGAAAAAAGCAATCTGTTCCAGGCAGTCGTTCGGCAATGGGAATCCTCGTATGCCATGATGAGTGTGGCTCTCGACGGAGCTCTCTCGCTTCGCTCCCGTGGCGAACTGGTCTGCGCGCGTCAACAGGTTTTTATTTCCGCTGACCTCTTGGTGCGCCTGGGAGCGACCTTGGTCGTAGCTTGCGGCGCGGTTTCCAATCGCGCACGCCACCTCACTGGGCTTCCTTTAGTCGAACCATTGAATACTGAGTTTTTCCGCGGCCACACAGCGCAGAATGCCGCTCAATGGAACGGGCTTCTGCACCATGTCCTATTTGCCGACCGTTCTCGGTTCTTCCAAAAGCTGCGAATTCTCTCCGATACAGTCGAGCATGTTGTACGCGAGTTCGACCAGACGGCTGAAGACCTCTCGCAAGGCCTTGCCGTTCAGCCGGCCAATTGCTGGAATATGCTCGATTGCCTGCATTACGACTTCAACACCTGTTTATGCGAGTCCGAAATAATATTGAAGTCTTTCCTGCGAGCGCTTCCCGCCGAGCAGCTAGCCGCTTTTGCTCTGGAATTGGATTCTCTTCCCGCCGAAACCCGCGTCCGCCGCCGGTTGCGGGAGCGGCCGCACATGTCTCGTGCTACCGCTTAGCGATCATCTGATTTTCCTGGTAACTACTCGGTGGGCTTTAGCATCACTTAACTCGCCCGGCTTTCCCAATCTGCTGGTCCTGGCGGCCGCCGTAAGTCCGAACAATGCTAGACCTTTGAGGGAATTACGACGAAAATAGCAGGGCACCATGCGCGTTTTCTGCGCCACTGCCGGTTTTGCGGCTGCTCTTGATCGCCGAAAATTGTCCAGTAATCGATTTGTTAAGCAGGAAGAACCACAGGTACAACTTCTAAGGCGACCGACGCATCGCAGCTAGGGATGCGTCCCGACGGGTAGCGTGGCCCGAACGAGACGAAACGATACGGACGAGATGCCGGAGGCGGAAGCCATCCGGCTCGCCCAGCAAGGCAATGCGGCGGCGTTTGAGCGGTTGTACCGTTTGCACAATCGCCGGGTCTATTCGCTGTGTTTGCGGATGGTTGGCAATACGGCAGGTGCCGAGGACTTAACGCAGGAAGCGTTCCTCCAGCTCTTCCGAAAAATTGCTACTTTCCGCGGCGAATCGGCCTTTTCTACTTGGCTGCACCGCCTGGCCGTAAATGTCGTTTTGATGAAATTGCGTAAGAAGTCCGGAACGGAAACCTCGTTAGATGAGCTCACGGAGCCCGACGAGGAATCCGGCGGTCCCCGGCGGGATTTCGGGGCACCGGATCTAAGGCTTAGCGGCTCGATTGACCGCGTCCACTTACAGCGTGCCGTCGAGCAGCTCCCTCCGGGCTACAAGGCCGTGTTTGTGCTCCATGATGTTCAGGGTTACGAACACAATGAAATTGCGGAGATCATGGATTGCTCCATCGGAAATTCGAAATCGCAGTTGCACAAGGCCCGCATGCGCCTTCGCGAACTCCTTCACGAAGCCACTCGTGACAAGGCTCGCGAGGACCGTAAGGCTGCCGGTGCCGATCCTGGCGGCAAGGACTGAAAGAAATGGCCACGATTACTTGTAAAGCTTTCCTGAATCACCTGCCACTCTGGGTGGAGGGCAGCCCTCACCCCGATGCACAGGCTCACCTTAGTGTTTGCCCCATTTGCCGGAACGTCCTCGACGATCTGAATGCCATCCACACCGAAGCGCGTAGCTGGAGCGCCGAAGAAACCGAAGCGCCTCCGCGCGTGTGGGCCTCTTTGCGAGCGCAGCTCGAACAGGAAGGGTTAATTCGTGATAACCGCGGCGCTCAGCTCGAACTCTCCCACCCGCGGTGGTTCAGCGGATGGTTCGCCGGCTTGCCGCGCCCGGTTCTGGCAGGCGCCTACTTGGTATTGTTGATTGCGGTAGCCTTCGGCTTGAGCAGGCCCATTAATAAACGGGCCAACGAAGCTCGCTGGCTGGAGGGCACTCAGGACTCCACGCTGCCGTTGAGCGCTCAACTCACTGCCGAGCAGCATTCTTTCGCATCCTTCAACGATTCCAATCCCGTCGTGACTGCTTCCCTCAACAAAAATTTGGCAATTGTTGACAACTACATCGCTTTATGTGAAAAAAGTGTGCAAGAAGAACCCCAGAACGAAGTGGCGCGGGATTATCTCTACGAAACCTATCAGCAGAAGGCGGATCTGCTAGCGCAGATGACGGAACGCGGAGAAAACAACCGATGAGCGTCTCTCACTTTGTTCGTGAACGATTGATGTCTAACGGCAATTGGAAAACCGCTAGTTTACTGGTCCCCGGTCTCCTGCTCTGCAGCATGGTGTCCGCGGAACCACAGCCTCGCCGCCAGGAACAGCACTTCAAGGTTCAATCTCACCCGGTCATCACCCTTCACAATCCAAACGGCATGATCACCGTGAAGGCTTGGACCAAGTCCGAAGTGATGGTGATTTCAACCCGCGCGAGCGATGACGTGGAAGTGGACGCCGAACAAATGGGAAACCGCGTGGACGTTTCCACTCACCCGACTTCCGATAATGTCGCGCCCGACGATATGCGCGCCGACTATCAGATTAACGTCCCGGAAGACGCTGAGCTTCAGATCCACAACGATTCGGGAGAGGTAAATGTCGCGAACGTCCTTGGCGACATGAACGTCGAGACCGTGGCCGCGGCTGTTGACCTCGAAGACTCCGCCGGTTACGTCACCATCAAGACCGTGGGCGGCTCTTTTCAGTGCACTCGCTGCGCCGGAAAACTTGAGATTTCTTCCATCAGCGGGAACCTCCGTCTTACGGACATTCACAGCTATCACGTCCACGCACAGACCTCCACCGGCAATATCCTGTTCTCCGGCGAGTTTCTGCCCAACGGACTTTATCGCTTGAAGAATTACAGTGGCGTCATCGAAGTTCGCTTTTCACCGGCCGATTCTTTTGACCTGAGCGCCACTTCTCTGAAAGGCAAAGTAAATAACGAAGCCAGCCTCACGCCCAAGGCTCACCAGCAACATCTCTACAGCCGGTTTGGCAACAGTTTGTTCGGCACGTTCAATGCCGGCCGCGCCAAAGTCGAATTAACGACCTTCGATGGTACAATCAACATTCTCAAACGTGATTGATTGCTCCATCCCGCAATTACACCAACCCGCTCTCGGTGTTCAGCTCCATGGTTAGTGAAACTCGCGCGCGTACGCTCGTTTGCCTCACCGGATTTATGGGCACCGGCAAATCCACGGTTGCGCGGCTGCTTGCTCGTCAGGTTGGATGGCAGCATGTGGATCTCGATAAGCGCATAGTGGAGGCCACCGGGCAGACGATCCCGATCATCTTCGCCAGGCTCGGCGAATCGGAATTCCGCCGTGCGGAACACGACCAGCTCGCGCGCATTCTGGGCGAAGCCGCCGAACAACAAAAACCTCGTATCGTCTCTCTAGGCGGCGGCACTACGGCCCAACCGCAAAATGTTGCCTTGCTACGGCAGAGCGGCGCGGCGTTGATCTGGCTGCACTGTCCCATTTCCGATCTTCTCAAACGCGCCGCTCACATCACCGATCGTCCTCTGTTTCGCGACGAAGCCAGCTTCCGAAAACTCTACGATGAACGCTTGCCGTCCTACGAACTCGCCGACTATCGAGTCGAAACCAATACCGAGCCTTTGCGCGTGGTGGAACAGATTCTCGCGCTGGGAATCTTCCCCAGGGTGACTGCATGATTCCAAAGCTGAACTCTTCGATTTCTCGGCTGACGATGTTTCTAATCCTAACCGTGATGGCCGCCATGGTCCTGCTTGCAACCTCGCCGTCCCATGCAAAACGCCGCCAGGCGCCGGCACCCGCCTCGGCCGGCTCCGCCAATGCTTTTGTGGCTGACAAAGGAAAATTCCGCATCATGGTTAACGGGCAGAAAATCGGCAAGGAAGAATTCGAAATTGGACCGAGTGGAAACGACTGGGTGGCCCACGGCACATCCGAAATCCAGTCTCCGCAAGGCTCCTCCCGCGTGAATGGAACGCTGAATCTCAAACCCGACGGGACGCCCGTTCGGTATGAATGGTCCACGGAAGGCGCAAAAAAAGCCTCCTCCGTAATTGTCTTCAATGGCGTTGAGGCTAATGTGGAACTGCACCTCGAAGGCGCTCGTCCTTATACCCAGCAGTTCACCTTCAATTCTCCGCGCATCGTCGTGCTCGATAACAATCTCTATCATCAGTACGCAGTTCTTTTCCGCCTCTACGATTGGGACAAGAAAGGCGCGCAATCCTTTTCCGTTCTGGTCCCGCAGGAAATAACGCCCGGTAGCATCACGGTCGAATCGCTCGGCAAGCAGGACATCGGCGGCGCCAGTTTGGAAGAATTGCGTGTCAAAACGGAAGACAATGAAATTGATGCGTTCTTCGATGGTCCCAAACTCATGCGCCTTTTAGCTCCCGCCGCGAATGCCGAAATAATCCGGGAATAGCATTCGTATCCCCGGCGCGGGTAGCGTTTCCTACCACCAAAAATTCATTGCCAAATTAAAAGGCCCGGGAGCGTGCCCGGGCCTTGGGGTGGAATTACAGGTGAATACCGATTCGCTTCTAGAGTTGCGCGCGACGCATCATGTGCGTTGACTCCATGGGTTGTGGCTTCTCAATTGTGATCGCGACGCTCATCTCCGAGCCCTTGCGAAGGATCCCGAGGCTTACCGACTTTTCGTCCGTTTTGTCGCGCAACTGCTGCCGCAGCTCGCCCAAAGAACTGACCGGCTTGCTGTCTATCTTGATGATGACGTCGCCGGCCTTCAGTCCCGCTTTGTCAGCTGCAGTCCCTGCACGAACTTCGCGCACCAGAATCCCGCCGCCTTCAGGCGCGCCAAAATAAGCTCCCAGTTGCCCGGAAAGGTCTTCGGCGCTTATTCCCAGCAGAGGCGTGCGCCCGTCCATCGCGCCGAAAACCTCCGGCCCGTCCAGACGAAGATCAAAGTTCGGCGTCGCCACCGCATACGCGGCGTCAAAATCCCGCATCTTTCCTCTCATTTTCTTTTCCAGCAGTGCGCTGCGATCGCCAAGCTCTACGGAAATATTTTGTGCTGCGCCGTTTCGAGAAATCGCGAGCGGGATATTCCGCCCCGCTGGCGTCTCGCGTACCAGCCGGCGGAACTGCACGGTGCCCTCCACCGCTTGTCCGTCATACCGAGTGATGACGTCATGTTCCTTCAAACCAGCTTTCGCTGCCGGGCTATCCGGTTCGACGTCAATCACCTCGACTCCGCGCACTTCCGAAAGTCTCAAATCCTTGGCCTTGTCGGCGGTCACTTCGCCGATTTCCACTCCCAGCCATCCGCCGCCCTCATCCGAAAAAGAGCTGAATACTTTCGGCTCCTGGCTCCAAACCTCAGCCGCCTTATCCTGCGCTAATGCCGAAAGCTCGTCGGCGTGAGATGCGAACTCTTCTGCGCGGGCCTGCCACTGCCTGCCCGCAACCTGGGCCGAGAGACTCTGCAGTTTCCCGAGCTCCGGTGCGCTCATCTCGACCTCCTTGGCGATCTCGTCCTGAAGATTTGCAAGCTGCAACTGCAGTTCCTGTTCAGTAGTACGTTTGGCGTTGCTCAATAGTTCCGTTAATGTTGTCGAATCCGGGCACGCTTCCGCCGGTCCGGAAGGAACAGGCGAAACGGGCGTGGCGGCTGGAGTCTTGCCTTGAGTTTGGGATTGGCCGTTGAGCGTTCCCGGCGCGCTGCCCAAAGCCAGTAGTAACACGCCTGCAAACGCGAGGTTCGAGCACACCAAGTTCTTCATGTAGTTCCTCCTCACTCGAAAGTTGCGCCCCTCAGACGCCTGGCCGCTGCAGGAACAGGTGAATGCCGCCATTGATTGTACGAACTGAAATCTGGCCCCCGCCGGCTCCCAGCTTCGCTTGAAACGCACGAGCGCCTGGAGATCCCGCGGTCGATGTTACCGGCAACTCCGAATACACGTCGCCGTTCATGCTTAGCACTTTCAAATTCGCCCGTGCAGTAGAAGGCAATCCCAGCACTACGGAGCCGTTGACCGTCTCAAGATTCATGGGACCGCCGTCAGACAATTGCCGCAGCTCCAGGCGCACATTTCCATTTGTCGTTTTTTCGCTGAACCGCCCCGTGCTCTCGGTCACTTCCACATTCCCATTCACCGACCGCAGTTCGCCGCTGCCTTCCACGCCGCGCACAGTCACGCTGCCGTTGACCGTTTCCACGTTGCCCAACAGCACGCGATACGGCACATGCACGTGATACTCGACAGCTACCTCAACCCCCTGGCCTTTCGGATAACACGTATGCACCGCGACCTGCCCGGGTTTACTGTCGACTTCAATCTTGACGAGTTCGAGGTCGTGTTGGTCGCTCTGCGCCGTTTTCACCGCGCTCACTTCCACTTCGTCTCGTTCCCACCCGTCTACGTGAACCGACCCGTTCACGTTTTCGAGTAAGAAGCTCCCGCCAGGCGGTAGCGGATACGTCTGCTTAAAAAGTTCGTCAGCCGCAAAACAGCGGAGGGAAATACAAAAGAGTCCGGCCAGCAACAAAAATACCGTGGCCGCAACTTTGATTGGCCGTTGCAAGTAGGATTGATACCGAAAGTTCCGCATCGTCGTTTGCACAGTACGCCCCCTTCAAACTCACTTCCTTCCCCTGTGAACGTTCGGCCCGCCTGCGGCCGGGAATCCTCTCGCCTGCCTGGGCGTATCATGACCCTTTACTGCTCAGGCTACGGCGCACTCTCATGCGATTGCGATTGTTCTAGTAGCTGCAATTGCAATCGAACCTTTTCATCAAGCTGTGCCATCTGTTGCTTGTAAAGCAGCACTTGTTTAGCGGCGTCACTTGCGACCACGCGAATATTGCCCGCCACCGTGCGCAGATGCAGAATCTCTCCGCCGCCATTCAGCGGGCCCTCGGCGCGAGCCAAATGCCCGCCGTTCGACGCGGCGTCAAAGCTCATCTTGAGTTGGAACGCGGGATCGACAATCACGCGGTGCTCATCTCCCAATTGAACTTGGGCGTCAATCGTCACCGGCATTTGCCGCGGGATATACACCACGATATCGCCATCATCCGATTGAAGCTGGCACTGGCTCGGCGACTTTACTGGCCCGACAAACCACGCCGTTATCAGACCAGCTCCTGTGGAAGCCTTCACAGCGCTATCCACTTGCGTCAGATAAATGCTGCCGCCCACCGTCTCGAGGTCCGTCGGGCCCGACACGCGCACCACCCGTATTCCGCCTCCGCCCGTCTTCGCACGCACCAGACCCGTCGTTTCTCCCACCTCGATTTGCCCGCCGGTTGTCTCCGCATTCAGCTCATTCCCCGAATGTTCCACCGTCACATTTCCGCCGCCCGTGCTCAATCTTGCTATGCCTTCCACAGAGGCCATACGAATATGGCCGCCGCTCGTATGGAGCGTCGCTCCGCCGGAGACCGCACCGGTAGTGATATGGCCGCCGCCTGTGTTGGCGAATAATCCCCCTGCGACGTTCTTGACCGTGATGTGTCCGCCACCGGTTACCAGCCGCGCCTTGCCACTAACATTTCCTGCCATGATGTTGCCGCCCGAAGTTAAGACTGTCTCGGTTCCGTCAACGTTGTCGCTATCGATATTTCCGCCGCCCGTGGAAAGTTCCAGGCTATAGCTCTTCGGCACGTTGACAGTCACGGTCACCCACAGCCGTCCGCTGGACCCGCGCAAAGTCTGTCCACGCAAATAGACGCCTTCGGGAGTCTCGTGTGCGCTGACTGAAAAACTTTTCAGTAGTTCTTTCGCGTCTTTCTGGGAAGAGTCTGCCTCCAGATGAACCGTGTAATCAATTTTGCCGGAATTCTGGGTGTGGATGACGATGTTGCCGAGATCGAGCACCAGGTGAATTCGCCGGCCGTCGCTGGTTGGAATTTCGCCCCTTAAATCGGACTTGAGCCGCGGGCCGGATTGGGAGCTGTCTGGTTTCCGGTTGCCGTCGCGGCCGGCAGCCGCATAAGTGGACGCTGGGAGGCCAGCAAGAATTAGCAAAAGAACAACTGCCGGCACACAAGTAAGGAAACAAGCGGAGAACGCACCGAAGTATTTTCTCGCAGCGCGCTGGGGCGGAAGAGCAAGCAATGCGCTTTCCATTTTAGAACTTTTGTCGCGGGCCTAGATCGCGAATCGCAGCCGCGCTTTGAAGCCGAATGTATGTGCTGGGATCCTTCTGCATGCGGTCGCGTAAAACGGCGAGCATGTGGCCGTCAGATTCCACCTGCCCTTTCGCTGCCATCTCCCGCAGCGCATTGATTGCTTCCACACGCACGCCGGGGTTTTGATCGTCCACTAGCGCATCGAGCAGCGTCTGTTGGATGATGTCCTGCGGCTCCGCGCCGTCCAGCGCTTCCAGAGCTTTCAATCGCACCGCGGCATTACGGTCCGTGTGTACCGTCTGGCAAAGTGCCGCGCGGACATCCGCATCGTTGTTCCGAATGCGAAGCAGCTCGACCGCGTTCATGCGCACATCCGGGTCGAAACGCTGGCTGTTGTCTAGAAAATAAATTAGAACGCGTTTCACTTCGTCGTCATTTACAGTTCCCTGCACCGTGATCGGCTGCCGCGCCCTGAGCTGCAGTTCTACCTGTGGCGGCTGATTGTTGCTCGACGGAAACACGTTGATCCCGGCCACATCGGCCGTGTGCAGGTCCAGCGGACTCAAAGAAGAATCTCCGGCATCAGCCGGAGTCGTTGCTCCCGTAAGCGTACTCGCCGAATTCGAAGTCCCGGATTGGCTGGCGCTGTTCGGAGCAATGGAGTGTCTCACAAACTTCGCCCCCAGTATTCCCACCGAGAAACCAATCACAAGAAGCAAAGCAGCGCTCCACGCCGGCGCCGGTGAAATCCAACTCCCGGGCATCCATGTGCTCACGGCCCGTCGCAGCCAACCACGCTCTTCTTCCTGATCCAGAGCATCTTCCAGACTCGCTCGGCATCCACCCAGCAAAGCCGCGTCTGGCTCCCTGCGATTCGAGGAAAGCAGCGCAAGCAGCGCATTCTCTTGCGCCAGCATAGTGTTGCAATTCTCGCAGTGCAGGAGATGCTCGTTCATTTCCGCCACTTCCGCCGCATCGAGCTCGCCCGCGGTAAATAGCGTCCAACGCGGCCCAAATTCTTCGCACTTCTTACCCGATTTATTTCCGTGCTGCTCCGGCTGCATTCTTTTCATCCTCGCTTACCAAACTTGTTGAGCCTACCTCATTCCGTCCAGGCTGGCGCGCAGCTTTCGAGTCGCGCGAAACAGCGAATTTTTCACCGTTTCCTCGGAAGTTCCCAACATGTCCCCGATGACTCGCAACTTCAGCCCTTGATAATGCTTCATCTCGAACACCATTCGCTCTCGCGGAGAAAGCCGCTCCAGCGCCGTCGCGATATGCTCGCCCAATTCCTGCCCTAGCAAATTTCTTTCCGGATTCGCAGCTGCTCTCATCTCCGGCTGGCGATCGAAGAAATCTCGCGTCCCGCCTTCTGCTTCTTCCGGCACCGGCGCCTGATCCTCACGCCGGCTCGTGCGACGCCGCAAATGATCGAGCGCCACATTCGTCACAATCCGGTAAAGCCAGGTGTAAAAGCTGCACTCAAACCGAAACCGGTGCAAATTCCGGTAAACCCGCAAAAAACTTTCCTGGTAAATATCCCGCGCGTCTTCCGGACGCTTCACCAAATTCAACGCCAGACGCAGCACTTCGCGGTCAAAGCGCCGCACCAGTTCCTCGAACGCCAGGCGGTCTCCCGCTTGAGCGCTCCGCACGAGTGCTTGCTCTTCCGCAAGCTTCACCGTCGCTGCCGCGCGCGCATCACCTTCAAATGCGACGCTCATCCCCATGGTGTTTACCGCCGGTTTAGATTCGCTTCCGACCGCTTTTTCGGATTCGCGAACCCCGCTTTGCCCGGCATCTGGCCTTTCTGCGAGATTCGGATAAATAGACGGCTGCGCTGGCCGTTGGTGAGCACCCGCGGACGTTGATTTCCCACTATCGGACATTAGCCCCACAGCTTGTCCCTAATTGCGATGCGTCATTGCTGTAATCTGCTGCAAAGCAAGCTCTTAAAAGCCTAGGCGATTCAGCAATCCGCTCTTCTACAGTTGCGCGAATTAATCCGGAAATTGAATTGCACGGCGTGCGCCAATCAGAGCTTTCCGCCCAATCGGATCAATCCATACACCGCCAGACAGATCACGAAATCGATCAGGCTGCCCCAATCCAGAAGAAATCCTTGGTGTCGAAGCGCCTGCGGAAGATGAGGAACCAGCGAAAAATAGTAAATTGCATTACCCAAAAGAATGGCTACAGTATATTCGATCCATCGCCGAAGGCTGACTCCGAGAAATTTGCGTTCCATGAGCTTTGCGTCGCGTGTCGGCAGCTAATAAACAAATATAGAGTAGCCGGTGCAAGCCGATGGGAAGTAGAGAAGGTTCAACCGCGTGCCGCAGTAGCGAATCTTTCTGTAGACCGAGCTTTGGCTTTCGCGGCTTCCTCTTCTCGATTCCTAGGCGATGAATTCGTTTGCAGCGAACGGAGAAACAGGCTCGATATTTCCGCGATTTCATCCACGGCACCCTGAAACGCAGCTTCGTTTGCCTTCGACGGTTTGCTGAAGCCGCTGATCTTCCTCACGAATTGAAGCGAAGCGTTCCGAATCTCCTGTTCAGTAACGGGCGGATCGAAATTGAAAAGAATCTTGATGTTTCTGCACATTAGCTGTCACCTCAAGATGTCGCAACTCTCGACTTGCGACCGCAAAAGACGATCCCTTCTTATCTGGCAAGACCTGGAAGCATATTCCAAGGATTGCCTCTTTCGGCATTCTACACCGTCTTTTCTCGCGCGAAAGTCGCGCACGGGGTCGGCCGCCTTGCCTCATGACCTGTTCATTAATCTAACTCATTGGATAATCGGGTAGCTCTGCTGTCTTGTATGTTCTGAGCCGAAACAACTACCCTTGAAAAGCTAAAAGCTAGAGGATGCGCCGCTCGTCAAGCAACGGAGGTGGGTCTTGTCCTACCAGGAAGCAGACCGAAGGACTATGTGGCTCTTACCTTTGAGTGGACTCGTCTCGGGGCTCGCGACGAGCGTTCTTATGCGCCGTTTCGGACAGGTTCAGCTGTTGGATGGAATTGTCTTTGCTTTGTTGCTGGTAGGGCTGCTTGGGCATTTTGGGAATCCTACACAACCTTTGGAAAGCCGCGGTATTGATTGTAGTTACTACAGCCGCGTACTTTTTTGCGTTTGAAGTGGCGTTCGGACTCCAGCTTGAGCATCCCGATATCGTGCCAAAAGCCGAACAATGGAGAGAACCGGCGTCTCCGATCGCACTTTTTGTCGGCGGATTAGTAGGCGGATTTATTGTATTCGGCGCGTTGATCATTTTGTTTCGGCCAGGGAAGAGTATGGGAAGTCTGGTGTTGAAGGTGTTAGTGGGGACAGTTCTTAGCGGAATATTGGGGGTTGTTGGGTGGGCGCTTCGGTCATCAGTAGGCGCCGGAATTTGGCATGTCTTTCATATTTTCCACCTTACCCCGAGTTGGGAGTTGAGCCCGCGGGAATGGTACGGTGACGAATACGACTACGGAGAAACGAGCCGTATGTATTCGATCTATGTTGTATGGCAGACCGGGGTCGCCGCGGTCGCGGCAGTGATGCTTCGCCCCATGAGTGCCCCGCTGAAGTCCGAGGCCCTACATTCAAATCCTCATTCTGCGGTCCCAGGAAGCAGCGCGAAGGGTCGGCCGCCCGCTTTCTACAAGTCCTAACTTTTCTCAATCTAGAGTCTGACTCTGCGCATCAGATACGTGATCGCGTTTACGTAATCGCGTAAGTCGCGAGCACCGCGATTGTAAAAAGGCCAAAGGAGATTTTATGTCTACATTAAATAAGAAAGTAGCACTCGTCACCGGCGGCTCGCGTGGTATTGGGGCCGCGATCGCGAAGCGTCTGGCCGCTGATGGAGCGGTCGTGGCCATTACCTACTCGAAAGACGCAAACGCCGCCTCTTCGATTGTCAAAGCGATTGAACAAGCAGGCGGAAAAGCCGTCGCGTTTCAAGCCGACGCCGCGGACGCCGATGCAGTTAGAGCCGCGGTCGAGAAAACCGTCACCACACTCGGCAGGATCGACGTGCTTGTGAACAACGCCGGCACCGCCATTCCGAAAAAGTTCGAAGACGCCACGCTCGAGGAACTGGACCGCGTGTTTAACATCAATGTCCGCGGCACAATGATCGCCACACAGGCCGCTCTGAAGCACATGAACAACGGCGGTCGCATCATCATGATCGGCTCCTGCGTCGGCGAGCGTATGATGACGCCCGGTTTGGTCCCCTACTCGGCCACCAAGGGAGCCATCAAGATGTTTAGTCAGGGGTTGTCCAGAGAGGTGGGCAGCCGCGGCATCACGGTCAACAATATCCAGCCGGGTCCGATCGACACCGACTTGAACCCTGCTGCAGGCGAATGGGCCGTGCCGCAAAAAGCCGCCACAGCGCTCAACCGCTACGGAAAAGTTGAGGAGGTTGCCGCGCTAGTCGCATTCGTTGCCGGCCCCGAGGCGTCCTATATCACCGGCGCCAACCTGACCGTCGACGGCGGCACGAACGCCTAACTGAAACCGATCACGCAAAGGGGCTCTCGACGGAGCCCGCCGCGGAAACGATCAGAAGGCGAAAGGAACACCGATTGTCGGAGCGAAGTTGCTGTGGTGGTTATAGGGGACGCCGGGGCCGTGAGGAATGGCGATGGCCAGACCGCCGTCCACGTAGGAATACGCAATTCCGGCAAAACCGTCGAAACGCTTGGTGAAGTGATGGTCTAGATAGGTTGACACCTCGTTGAGGGTGCCCGCGCAGGAAGCGCGGAAACCGGCTGAGGCCGAGCACTCCGGCGGAAGACGGAAGTCATTCTGCCGCTGTTGATACCAGGACAAAGTGACGTCGGTTTTGCTGCGGTAAGTGTATTTCACGCCCGTCCACCAGATATTCACCAACTTCTCAGAATCAAGATTGTTGTCTTCGACCCCGCTCATGATTCAGTCCACCACGGACAGCATCAACACCGTATATGGCATCGTGTGGCGGATGACGCCTTCCATTTACCTAGTCGCTTGGATAGTCATGGCCATTGGCTACACGTATAGCGGCGCCATGAAAATGACGAGTCTGTCATGGTGCGATGGCAGCGCTTTGGAACGGATACTCTCAAACCCTTTGGCGAGGCCCGGAAATCTTCGGCTCTGCCTCCTCGCGCTTCCGCCTGTATTGTTGAAGAGCGCCACATGGGGTAGCCTTGGATTGGAAATTGCATTTGCGCCGCTGGCGTTGTTTCGGCGAGCTCGCCCATGGATTTGGAGCGCTATGCTGTCCCTCCATCTTGGCCTGCTGCTTCTAATCTCGTTTCCCGACCTGACCGCTGGAATGGTTCTTCTCCACCTATTTACGTTCAACCCCGCTTGGCTCCGCTGTGGCCGCCGTTTCGAACGAATTTTACATCCCCGGCTTTGGCACGGGACGCGACGCGAGTGCCTCTGTAGTCCTCGCGACGTTGATTCCAATTGGCGAATAGAGAGGCTCATTGTCGTCGGTAAAGAGGAACTCCACGCCTGATTACCGCAGCGCTAATCGAATACTGACCCACTAGCTACAAAGCCGCCATCCGTAGCGAGGAACACCTTCCGAGCCGACAGTGGTATAAAAGTCCTGCGAGTCCCCTTGCGCGAAAGCATCAGCCACTGCTCGCAGCCCGTGAACGCATGAGCGTCTCTTTGTCGAATCCGGTGAAGTATCTTCGAGGCGTCGGCCCGCATCGCGCCGCAATCCTCGAAGAGCGCGGCTTGCCCACCGTCGGCGATTTGCTCGGCTATCTTCCCTTCCGTTACGAAGACCGCATCCGTTTCACGCCCATCGCGGAAGTTATTCCCGGCCAGGTGCACACCATCCTCGCGGAAGTCACCGCCGGCGGAGGCGGCACGGTACGCTTCGCGCGCGGCCGCGCCGCAATTTTCCACGCTTCGTTTCGCGACGGTTCCGGCACTCTCCACGCCCGCTTCTTCCACGGCGCATACCTCGAAGCCACCATGAAAGAAGGCCGCCGTTTCGTTCTGCACGGAAAAGTGGACGTGGACCCTTATCGCCCCGCTCGCCTTGAAATGGTGAATCCGCAAATCGAATCCGTAGGCGCCGCCGAAACCGCCGCAACCGATTCCACCGAAGTGGGCCGTATCGTCCCAATCTACGAAGCACTCGGCGGCATCAGCTCGCGAATGCTCCGCCGCATTATTTACACCGTACTAAACAATTTCGACGGAAATATTCCTGACGCGCTCCCCCCCGAAATCCGTGAACGTTATCGCTTTCCATCTCGGCGCGATGCCCTGCTCTACGCGCACTTCCCTCCCAAGAATGAAAGCATCGAGTTGCTGAACAGTTTTCGCAGCCCCGCGCAAACGCGTCTGATCTTCGAAGAGTTTTTCTACTACCAACTCGCCCTCGCTCTCCGCCGTTCGCGCGATCACGCTCAAAAAGGCATCGCCATGCGCGTCCGCGAGGAACAAATCCGCGGCGCCGTGAAGCGCATCCTTCCATTCAAGCCAACCGCCGCCCAAAAACGCGTCCTCGTCGAAATCGCCGCAGATCTTGAGCGCCCCTATCCCATGCACCGCCTCCTCGAAGGCGATGTCGGCAGCGGCAAAACAATCGTCGCGTTCGAAGCCGCCACCATCGTGATTGAAAACGGCTACCAGGTCGCCCTCATGGCGCCCACGGAAATTCTTGCCGCGCAGCATTATCTTTCCGCCCGCCGCATCTTTAAGAATGCGGGTTACGGCGTCGAACTGATCGTAAGCGGCAGATCGAAATCAGTAAAGGATTCCGCACTCGCGCGCGCGGAAAGCGGCGAAGCACAAATTATCGTCGGCACGCATGCCTTGATCGAAAATCCCGTCATATTCAAAAAGCTCGGCATGGTTATCGTGGACGAGCAGCATCGTTTCGGCGTCCTCCAGCGCAAGCGCCTCACCGAGAAGGGCGATTCTCCGCACGTTCTTGTGATGACCGCTACTCCCATCCCTCGCACGCTCGCTCTCACGCTCTACGGCGACCTCGATCTCTCCGTGATTGATGAAATGCCCCCCGGACGCACCCCCATCGAAACTCGCTGGAGCGAAGAAACGCAACTCCCCGGCGTCTGGGAATTCCTCCGCCGCGAAATTGCGCGCGGACGCCAGGCTTACATCGTCTATCCCGTAATCGAAGAATCGAAGCAGGAGCTAAAAGCCGCCACAGCGGAATTCGAACGCCTGGCGAAAAATGTATTCCCAAAATTGCGCGTTGGTTTGCTTCACGGCCGCCTGAAGAACGACGAGAAAGACGCCGTAATGGAGCAATTCCGCCGCAACGAAATCCAAGTCCTCGTTGCTACCACCGTAATCGAAGTTGGCGTGGACGTCCCCAACGCAACCATGATGGTCATCGAGCACGCCGACCGATTCGGCCTCGCGCAACTCCACCAGCTCCGCGGAAGAATCGGCCGCGGCACCGAGAAATCTCAATGCATCCTCATCGCGCCGAAGAAAATTACGGGAGACGCGCAAGCCCGCCTGGAAACCATGGTCGCCACATCCAATGGATTTGAAATCGCCGAACGCGATTTGAAACTCCGAGGTCCCGGCGAATTTTTCGGCACGCGCCAGCATGGCGATGCGGCATTTTCGGTCGCCCAACCTCTGCGCGACCACGAACTCCTCGAGTTCGCGCGCCGCGAAGCCTTCGCCCTCGCCGAAGATCCCGCCAAAGCCGCCGAAGTGGTCGCGCGTCTGGAATCGTTCAGCGCCGCCTGGCACAAACGCTACCAGCTCGCCTCCGTGGGATAATTTCCTGTCTCCGCACCTGGAAAACGAAAGTTAGGTTAAATTATTGATCGCCGCGTCTAACTAAATCATGCGCGTAATCGCCGGAAAATACCGCAGCCGCCAACTGAGAACTCCAGGCTTCCTGGGCATCCGCCCCACCAGCGACCGCCTGCGCGAAACGCTCTTCAACATCCTCGGCCCTTCCGTCGAAGACTCGCTCTTCATCGACTTGTACGCCGGCACTGGCGCAATCGGAATCGAAGCCATCAGTCGCGGCGCGCGCGAAGTTTTCTTCATTGACCGCGATCCCGACTGCATTAGCCTGGTGCGACAAAACCTCGCATCCCTCGATATTCGCAGCGGCGTAGAAGTAATCTCAGCCAATGCCCTGCGTGGCCTCGATAAGCTCGCCGCTCGCCACCTGGTCGCCGACTTCATTTTCTTCGACCCGCCCTATGCCGACGCCGGCTATTCGGACCTCCTCGAATATCTCGACGTATCGCATCTCGTCGCCCCGCGCGGCATCGTTATCGCCGAACACAGCTCAAAGCTGGATCTGCCCGAGCGCTTCGATCGCCTCGAGCGCACCCGCCTCCTCGAACAGGGCGATGCCGCACTAAGTTTCTACCGCCTCGCCGCCGCCGCTTAGTAACATGGGTTCCCGAAAAGTCTCGGCCGGAGCAACATACTGCGCCTTCGAAACTGGAGAAAATAGATCATGACTTCCTTCGCTCGTCCCGTCATTACCTTGATTGTTTTGATCTGTGTCTTCACCCCAGTGTCTGTGCAGTCTCCTCATGCTCAGAACAACACGGCGACTCCAGCCGCCACTGACAGCCCCCGCGATCAACTCCGCTCCCTGTTTGACGAAGAGTGGCAATACACCTTGCGCGCCAACCCCGAGTGGGCCACGGCGCTAGGTGACCCCCGTTACAACGATCGCCTAAGTGACAACTCTCCCCAATTCTTCCAATCCGATTTGGAACAACGCCGCAAATTCCTAGCTCGCTTCGAAGCCATCGACCCGGCAACTCTTCCTCCGCAAGATGCGCTCAGCCGTCAGTTAATGATTCGCGCGCTCCACCAGCAGATACAGGGTGCCCAATTCAAAAATTGGGAGATGCCCGTCAATCAAATGGATGGCCCGCATCTGGATCTCCCGGATTTGGTTGTACTAACTCCGTTCAATACGGTCGCCGACTACCGCAACTACGTCGCGCGCCTAAACCAGGTCCCGCGCTTGTTCGGTCAAGTGATCGCGAACATGCGCCAAGGCATGCTGGACGGCCTGATGCCTCCGCGCTATCTCCTCGAGAAAGTCGCCGCCGAAGCGGACGACATCGCTGCCAAGTCTGGCGAGAGCAGTCCCTTTGCCACGCCGCTGAAATCGTTTCCTTCGAGCGTCACCGCGCCGGAGCAGAAGCAGCTTCGCGAAGCCGTGCTCGCAGCTATCAACGAGCAGGTCGTTCCCGCTTACCAGCATTTCGCAGACTTCGTGCGCAAGGACTACGCGCCGCATGGACGCACCGACCCCGGCATTTGGTCCCTGCCCGACGGAGCGGCACGCTACCGTTTCGAAATTCGCCAGATGACCACAACCGATCTGACGCCGGAACAAATTCACGAAATCGGCCTTAAGCAGGTGGACGAAACCGAAGCCGAGATGCTCGCCCTCGCCCACAAGCTCGGATTCAATGATCTGGCCACCCTCAACGATCACATCAAAAACGACCGCCGCTTCTACGGCACTTCCGGCCAGCAGATCCTCGACCTCTACGCCAACTACGTGCGCGAAATGGAACCCGAACTCCCCAAGCTCTTCGGTCATCTTCCCAAGAGCAAACTTACAGTCATTCCCATGGAAGCTTCGCGTTCCAAAAATGCCGTTCCCGCCGACTATACCGACGGCACCGCGGATGGTTCGCGCCCGGGCCACATCAACGTAAACGAATGGGACCCCGAACATCGCCTCACATTAAATATTGAGGCCATCGCCTACCACGAAGGCATTCCCGGACATCATCTGCAGATCTCGCTCGCTCAGGAATTACCCGACCTGCCTGAGTTCCGCAAGCACGCCGGTTACACCGCTTTCGTCGAAGGCTGGGCACTTTACTCAGAACGGCTGGGCAAAGAGGTCGGACGCTATCAGGATCCCTATAGCGAGTACGGCAGGCTGGAAAACGAAATGTGGCGCGCCATTCGCCTCGTCATCGACACCGGCGTCCACGACAAGCACTGGTCCCGCGATCAAATGGTCGTCTTCTTCCATCGCTACACCGCCATGGACGAGCCGAATGTCCAAAGCGAAGTGGACCGCTACATCGCGTGGCCCGGCCAAGCGCTCGCTTACAAACTCGGCCAGCTTGAAATTTTAAAATTGCGCCAGTCAGCCCGCCAAAAGCTAGGCGACAAATTCGATCTGCGCGCATTCCACGATGAAGTCTTGGGAAATGGAGCGCTCCCCCTCGATGTTTTGGACTCGCAGGTAAACACCTGGATCGAAGGTCGCTCCAAGCAATAGCTGCGTCGCATGTGGAAAGGCGAAGCGCGAAACGTATTCTTCGAAGTCTCGCCGCACGGCGTGACATCGTCACCCTGAAAACGCTTCAGGAAGCGTAGTCCGGCCGGCGAGCCGGAGCGCGATGCCGCAACTCGCTCGACACCTTGCCAATCCACCGCAATTCCGTGCGGAATTGCGCGATCACCAGCTCCAGCATCCAAACAGCCTCGTGATAGCGGTGCCCAACTTCCCGACGAACGCTACGCAGCGTCATTTGTTCTCTGGCAAGCTCCGCTTGCAAAAATTCCCGCCTTCGCTCCAACTGCCGAGCGGTAATTCCCGGCCGCGCTTGCCAGGAAAGCGCTAGCCAGGTGAGAAAAGCCGGCCGGTCGCGCTGCACGGCCCAATCTTCGCGTCCGAGCGCGGAAGCAAGAGCCGCGCGGCCCTTGCCCGTAGTGCCAAACACTCGACGGTCCGGTCCTCCGGATGGCTCATCGCCGTCCGCGGCTGCGATCATTCCCGCGCGTGCCAGCTTCTCAATCGAGTAGTACACCTGTGGCCGCGAAACCCCCACCCAATCGCGCCATTGCCGCCGTTCGAGTTCCGCGTTGGCCTGATAGCCGTGCATCGGCCGTTCTGCGAGCAAGCTCAACAGCACGAGATCGGGAGTCGTAAGACTGCTTGGCTTATTTTTTGGCATCGCGACCTTTCCGCCGGCGGCTCCAATACCACCACTGGCACTTTTCCGCGGGCAGCAAAGGGTTGCGAGCCTGCGCGACTGCCGCTTGGAATGTATCCAGACAACAAACGTCGATGCGCTCGCCCTTAATTCTGCAAAGCCTGTCGTACATCTTGCGGGGATTCTGCCGCGCGAGCTGGCTCATCGAGCCGACGCCCAGTAATTCAAAATCGCGAAGCATCGCCGGCCCCACGGAAATCAAGTCCTGCAAACGGCGCTTGTGGGCTTGCATAAAATCCTCCTTGACAAGCATACAGCTTCTGGATAACCTTAACTAGTCTAAACAAGACTAGTTGCTTGGGGCAAGGAGAAAATGCAATGCGCCCACAAATTTTCCTGCCGATTCTGATGCTCTTGCTGCTTCCCACTATTGTTTCGGCACAAGGAGACGAACACGTGAAACCCATCGCAGTGAAAAGAGTGACCGCGGTGCTTTTGGTGGATGAAATCGAGCCTTGCCTGAATTTCTGGGTGGACCGCTTGGGATTCACCAAAGCCGGTGAAGTTCCCGACGGCAACAAGCTCGTCTTCGTCATGCTGCAGAAAGGCTCAACCGAGGTGATGTATCAAACCTACGCCAGCGTCCAAAAAGACGATTCCCAGGCCGCCAAAGACATGCGCAAAGGCCCCACGTTCCTTTACGTCGAAGTCGACGATCTCGACGCCGTGATTGCCGCGCTAAAAGGAGTCCCTGTGGTGATGCCCGTGCGTACCACCTTCTACGGCGCCAGGGAAATCGGTGTGAAAGACCCCGCCGGCCACGTCGTCACCTTTGCCCAATACGGGCCCGCCCCGCAGCACTAAATGAGGAGAGCCAGGCGCGCGCCGTCAGCGGAAACATTCGTCCTTTTATGAAAGGCGGGTGGCTGTGTTGGTTCCGCCCAGAATCGAGTTTTCGTCCGTAATTTCGCTTTTCGGAATGGGAGCAGTTCAGTCGGCTGCCGGGCCGGCAAAGAGGATGAGATTCTCATCTGGATCTGAAACGATAAACGTTCTGGCACCCCACGGCTCCTTCTTAAGTGCTTGGTCGAAGGAGACTCCTGCAGCCTGATAACTCAGAAACAGCTGTTTGATTTCGTTCGACGTGGCAACCGTGATGGACGCGGACAGCAGATGTTCGCGCTTTCGAACATCTGCAACGAACAAAGGTTCGCAGACCAGCCTCAAATTGAGTCGTGCATTGTCGCGGACAACCTGCCCGTAGTATGGCGGATCGCCATAGATGAATTCGACCGCGAAGCCTAGCTTGTTTGTATAGAAATCACACGACTTCTTGATGTCCGCAACGAAGAGTTGTGCCTCCATTGAAGTGAGAACGGGACGTGGCGTCGCTTGTCTGGGTTCATCGGTCATGGCATCGGCTCCTGATTTGAGCGCCCGCCACCGTCGAAACCCATTTGCCGCGCGCGGCTTGCCGCTACCGGGACAGAAGTTCATATTAGCGTCCAGCGGGTTTGTATTGGCGGCAGATACACTCGGTACGTCCAGACTCCCAGCAGGCTTGTCCGAAAAGATGTCGTAACCCCGTGGCCCCAGCAGTGCATCATCCATTTTCATCGTATTCCCATAGGACCAGTAATGCGCTAGATGGCAAAAAATTCAGAAAAAAGGCACATTCCCGGCAGTTGTACCACCAAAAAAAATCGGCTTTGTCAGAGTCACGAGCAAGGCCGTTTGATTTTTATCCGCGCGCAAGAGCAACCTACGTTGTTCTGGCGGGTGATGTCTGAAGGGTCCGGATTTTGACTTGAACCGTAAATCCTCACCCTCGCCCACTACCCCATTCCCCAAATGGGGATCTCCCACTCGAAATAAAACACTTACCCAGCGCGTCCGTTTTACTCTTGACTTATATGTACTAATATGTTAACATGACCTGGCGGGTTATCGAGTCCCCGCCAGGAGGCCATATGTATGGCGGCGCCCAACTTAGGCGTGCGGCCGAGTTTCTGCAAGACCTCGAGAAGAACCTCGCTTCGCCTATGACCAATACCGCCCCAATCCCGCCGTCCGTGTCTGCTCTCAAAAACCCACAATCCACAAACCCTCAGGAGACTCCCAGTGCCCCTCCACTCGCAACCCCTCAACACACCAACTTCGCCGATCTCCCTCGCTGCGACTAGAAGCCGCCACTCTAGCTGTAAAACAGCGAGCCCCTCGCCGAGTGCGAAATCATTGCTACCCGGTTCTGGTCAAAATGTAGAATGCGACGTAACTCACTCAAAACAAACCATCGGGGAATTTCTACCCGGGGCCAGAACTCCGCAGTTTGGATCCCGGACGCTTTTGCGGGACGCGCAATGCCGCGCGCGAATTTCAATCGCGATGCCTCTTTCTAATCGAGAATGTGAATTATTAGAATCCCCGCTAACCCACAGAAAACAAACGATCGCGTCCCGCTCTAATCGAGAACTTTCAACCAATTCGCGTCGCGGAAATTCTCACAATCCGATCTTTGTTCTGCACTTTCTAACCGGTTCTGGCTCGCAAACAGAATTCTCCGTAACTCACTCAAAACACGAGAAGACGCGAAGTCTAACCGGTTCTAGAATTGCACAACACGCTCCGGGCGCGTCGCGCCCTTTCTTGCCTGGCCTGCTATCCTTAGCGCCCTTGTCTCGTCTGCCTAAAAATGCAGCCGCTTCAACTCCCAACGCATCGTACTCCTTCGGGTATAATGCCACGCACATGACTACAGGCTCCTCTCAGGGTACCCAGCGCGCGCCCATAACTCCGCCCTCCAGTGAGCTTCATAACTCAATGGCGGAGCTGCCTGTGCATTCGCGTTTGCCCAGGCTCGATCTTGGCGTGGATTGGGAATCCCCCTGGGAGGAATTCCGCTCCAGCGTGCGCGATTTCTTCCGCGGCCCGCGCGCTGCCGTGGACGCCGACGCCCCTCAGGATTCCCAGCTCCGCGTCCACTGGATCGATGGGCACCTGCCGCGTCGCGCGTTTGCGGCATCGTTTGTCTGGCATGTCATCCTCGTAACCATCCTGTTGCTTCCCATCTGGGGTTTTCTTGCCAACGCCGAGCCGACTCTTCCCATGCCGCGAATCGAGCTGACTTACGTTCCAGCGCAGGATCTTCGGCCCATCTCTTTGCCCGGGAATCACCCTAAGCCCAGCCCGACCGGCGATCCTGCCAAGCCGCTGCCGCGCAGTGGAGCAGACGCATTTCATCCACGCCAGACGATTCTTTCGCAGCCGGTGAAAATCACGCACCCGCGCCAAACGTTAATTCAACCCGACGCGCCGGCGACGCCGCCAAAGATGGTCCCGCAAATGCCCAACATCGCGGAGTGGGCTGCCACTTCGCCCCAGCCCGCGAAGCCTCAACTCCGAATTTCTCCTTCCGTTGTTGCTCCGCGAGTGCAACATCGCGCCATCGCTGATCTAACCGCGCCGGACGTGGCCAACACTGAAAGAAACGAAGGCCAATTGAACATCGCTTCGTCGCCTAACGCGAACGCGGAACCGAAACTGCCCGTGAATCCAATGTCCAAGCCCGTCGCCGAACGGCGTAACGCGCACGCCGACGCTGGTGCTGCTCCTGTAATCGGCCCGGCAACTTCGGCTGGCGACGAAAGTCTGCACCGTTTGATCGCGATTTCCGCAGCGCCTGCGCCCCCCGCGCCGGAAGTCAGCGTGCCGCAAGGAAATCTTGCAGCGCGCATCGCGATTTCTCCCGAAGGAGCCAGAGCTGGCGCTCCTGGTGGTTCGGAAAACGCTGCTGAAAGTAATGGAGGGTCGGGTGGAACGGCGGCCAGTGCTGGTGGCGCCGGAACAAACTCCGGAGCGAACGTAAATTCGGCTCCGGGTGGCGTAAATATTAGCGGCGGCAACGGACACGCCGGCAGCGCGGGAGCTGGAACTGCAGGAAATCATTCCGGCGGAATAATTTTGAAGCCTATGTCGAAAATTCCATCGCGGCCTGATCCGTCGCATGAACAACCCATTGTTTTGAGCAAGATCGATCCCGGCCTCCCGCCGGAAAAAATTCTCTCCGGCAAAGAGGTTTTCACCATGCGTGTGGACATGCCGAATCTAACGAGTTCGAGCGGAAGCTGGGTCCTGAATTTCGCGCAAATAGACGATAATTTGCCCGTCTATGAACGGCCGAAGGGAAAGCTGTCCGGTCCCGTTCCTCTGCGCAAAGTGGATCCAAAATATCCGCAGTCAGCGATTAAAGAGCGGATCGACGGCGAAGTGATTCTCTACGCCATTATTCGTAAAGACGGCCATGTGGACAGCATTCAACTGGTCCGCGGAGTCGATCCCTTGCTCGATCAAAATGCCATGGAAGCGCTCGCGCGCTGGCAATTTCGTCCGGCAACCCGCGAAGGCCAGCCTGTGGACCTTGAGGCTGTCATTCACATTCCATTCCATTTCAATCCGCCGGAATAGCTCCAATGGAAAATATGAATATTCCTGCGCCGCGATGTCACGCTACCTTGAGGAAGTCTGGGCCGTGCGCTGCGGCTCCGCGGCTTTTTCTTCCAGAAGCTTGACCAACGCGACAAGCGTGAAGCTCACGGGCGTAGCGATTCCGAGTTCCTTACCGCGTCGAACCACGTATCCGTTCAGCGAATCAATCTCCGTGCGCTTGCCGCGGGCGAGATCCTGCGCCGTGGAGGAAGTCGCTTGATCGCTGATACTCTCAAGGAATTTCAGACCCATGGAAATAAAATCCACTTCGGGCAGCGCTACTCCGGAGGCGCGCCCCACCGCCGCGGTCTCCGCGATCGCTTGCCTCATAACCTCGCGCGTGTGCTCGTTTCGCGCCGCGCTGGCGTAACTGGTTTGGGTAATCGCGGTCACCGCATTTCCCGCGCAGTTCATGATGAATTTCGTCCACAGGTCCACTTCGATGTCCGGCGAAATCCGGCAAGGCACCTTCGCTGACGTGAAGAGTGAAGCGACGCGCTCCGCCCGCGATGGCTGCGAGGCGGCAGCGGCTCCGCTGTCCTTTAGTTCGCCGACAACAAGCTCACCGCGGCCCGAATGCTTCACGTGGCCCGGTTCGGGGAGCGCCGCGGCGACATACACCACAGCAGGCAGAGCCTCAATCCCCGATGCCGCGCGAATCCGCGCGACGTTGTCGACTCCGTTTTGCAAACTTACAACAACGGCACCCTTGGCGAGATGTGGCGCAAGCGATCGGGCAGCTTCTTCCGTGTCCGTGGTTTTCACGCAGAATAGAATCACGTCTGCGTCGCGCGCGGCGGACACTTCCACTGAAGCTCCTATCGCGACACGTTCCTGGAAAGAAGCGGCGTCCAGAAAAAGACCGCCCGCGCGTATTGCCTCCACATGGGCCGGTCGGGCAATCAGCGTAACTTGCGAGCCTGCGCGCGCCAGCATGCCGCCAAAATAAGAGCCCACCGCGCCGGCGCCGAGCACGGCAACTCGAACCTGCGAGTCTGTGGAGTTCATCGGCGCGGCATCGTTGGACTCATGGATTCTTGTGCTCTTCAGCGTGCTAGAAATGGCTTCGCAGTTCCCGAAAGCTGGTAAGGATCAAGAGTTTTCCCGCGCCGCTCTCCAGCTCGCATTTTTCAAGCTCCCAGGTGGCCGAGTGCGGAATGAATACCGCGCTCAGTCCGGCATGAAGAGCGGGGTTGATATCGCTGCGCGGACTGTTGCCCACCATCCAGCCGTGCGTTTTCACAATTTTAAATTGTTCGATCATGCGTTCGTACAAGCTGGGGTCTTTTTCCAGCACGATTTCGATGGAGTCGAAATACGGTTGCAAACCGGAGCGCTCGACTTTTGCAGCTTGCTCGGCGGGCTCGCCCTTGGTCAACAGAATCAAACGATGATGTTTCGCGAGATACGCAAGGGTTTCGGGGACGCCATCGAGAATATGCGGCGGAGTGGCCTCGAGTTCCGCAGCCATCCTTTCGATTTCCTGAACCAGCTCGCGCTTCGCGGCGTTCCCTGCAAGTTTCAGGTATGTTTCTTCCAGAGAGCGGCGAAAACTTCGAACACCGTAACCGTGCTGGCGGATATTGCGGCGTTCGGTCTCGTTCAGGATGTGGCGGATATATTCGCGGGTGTAGCCGAGATGTTCGAGCTGGGTAATAAAATGGTCGATGGTCTTTTCAAAGAAAATATTGTTTTCCCAGAGGGTGTCGTCCGCATCGATGAGTATTGTATGCCTTGCCATACGATTCTCTTTTAAGAGCTCTCCTGCGTTAACAAAGACAAAGAACCGTACAAGCGACAAAAGCTTATTTGCTTCGCGGGCGCACGGAACCGGGATTCTTGGCGCTGCGCCCCGGAGTTTTCAAGCGGAGGCTTTGCGCGCACCGGAAGCAATTTGCTCCAGAATTGTGCGTGCGATGTTCTGCATCTCGCCGAAACGCGTGAGGTAATCTTGGAATTCGCGGTTTAGATCGAGAGCCAACGTCGCATCGAGCTTTGTCCGCAGGATCATATCGCGCAGATGCACGGGATGCGGCAACACCGCGTCGTCCCTCAGTTCGTCCAGCGCCAGATTCGGATCGTAGTGATACATGTGCCCTCCCACGCGGGACAGCGGAAAACACATTCTACCTCGTTTCGATAAAATCGTACGACTTTCGGGAATCGTCAGACGGAGGCGGGAAGAAATTCGTAGCGCTCAATACGGGCGGCGATGCCGCGACGCCCCTTTTGTTCCTCCACGCGCAAGACGCGCGCGTAGCAACGGATGTGAACGTCGCCGGCAAGCGTGATCTGCTGCGGCAGCGTTAGGACAAACTCGATCGGGCTGCCGGCCTCCACGATCGCTTCCATCACGAAGTAGAGACCGCGGAAGCTAACGTCGCGCGTTTCTCCCTGCTTCTCGAGGATGCCGCTTTCCGCCGTGAAACGAACCTTCATGGGCAGCATCATCGAAAATCTTCGTGCGGCGCGGCGCTCAACAGCGGATTCCATCAACCCTCCAGCGAACATGTCCGCTTTGGCCAAAGCTACCACTGCGGAGCGTCTGCCGCAACGAGTTTCAGGGCCTACTCGAGCGGCATAGCGTGCTTCACTTCTTTTGGCCTTTGCGCTGCACAAAACTCTCCATTACACTCGCCAGACCTAAGAACATGGCGGAGATATTCCATCGCAGTTTTTTTCTCAAAGGGCAGAACGGCCGAATCGAGGCGACGCTCTGGACAACGCCGCAAGCGCACCCGCCTCTAGCAGCTGTTGTATGCCACCCCCATCCACTCTTTGGCGGCACGATGCACAACAAAGTGGTGTTCCAGACGGCGAAGACGCTTCATCGCCGTGGTGTACCGGTGCTGCGATTCAACTTTCGGGGAACCGGATTGAGCGAGGGGGTGCATGATCACGGCGTGGGCGAACGCGAAGACGTTCGCACTGGGCTGGATTACCTGGCGGAAGAATTCCCCGGGCTCCCGATTCTGCTGGCGGGATTCAGTTTTGGTTCCTGGGTAGGCCTGCAAGTTGGTTGCGAAGATAGTCGCGTGACGGATCTAGTGGGTCTTGGAGTTCCCGTGGATAAAACCGACATTACGTTTTTGCGCGCGTGCACGAAACCAAAGCTCTTGGTACAAGGCGCTAACGATCAGTTTGGATCACGAGGAAATCTGGAAAGGCTTTTCCACTCAATGCCGGAGCCCAAAGAACTGGTGTTCGTCGATAACGGAGATCATTTTTTCAGCGGGCATCTGGACGAAATGGCTGCGGCAATCGACGCATGGCTCATCAAAGCGCATCCGGGGTTGTTCAGAGAACCTGCGAGTCTCTAACCTCTCGATTCGAACAATTTTAGAAATTGCTCACGCGAGGCCGGCTCCACAGCAACGAGACTCAGGTTTTTGTTCACATGAGCGACTTGGCTCATTCCGACCAGCGCGGTGGTCAGTCCGGGAACGGAACGCGCAAATTGCAGAGCAAGAGTAGAGTTTTCCTTTGATCCGAGCGCGGTGGCGACAAACGGAGGCAGATTTTTCGCGAGCTGCCCTTGCAGAAGCGCCGCGCTTGTTATCAGCGAGATTCCCAGCTTACGCGCAGCCTGGACCATTGGGACGGGCTTGCCGTCGATCATTTGATTCGGCCGCGTTAGCGCTTCAGGCATGGCCAGGTTGAACGGCAGCTGCACAAACCGAAAATGATGTGCGGCTCCGGCGACTTCGCCGGCGATTCCAGCCATCTCTTCGAGCGAAAGATAGCCGGCGGATTTCGGATCTTCTCGAAATGAATTCCAGGTGGCCATGCCATAGGTTCGGATTTTTTTCTCAGCGACGGCCGTTTCCAGAAAAGTGAACGCCGCGCGGATGCGCTGCCGAAATTCCTCTGCTGGAACTTCGCTCAACTGAGTTTCGGGATTATGCAGATAAAAAACGTCAATGGTTTCGACGCCCAAATTGCGCCGGCTCCGTTCGAGCTGATCGGCCAGGTATGCCGGCGCCATGCAGTGGCATCCAGCGGCAATTTCGTCCACGCGAAAAATTCCGCGCTCAAGGAATTCGTGCGCGAAGTACTCGTTGGGATCAGCGGGCATGGCACCATCGGGAGTCAAAAATCCTGCTTTCGTACAAAGAACGATTTCGTCGCGAGAGAAACCTTTTGAGAAAAGTTCTTTCATAGCGTTGCCCACAGCTCGCTCGCTTCGCTGGAAACGGTAATTGATAGCTGAATCGATCACATTGCAACCGCTTTCGACGGCGGAAACCACGGCATCGGTGTACGCGCCATCTGTCGCGTCGTCTGCATCGCCAAGATAGGTGCCGATACCGATGGAAGAAAAAACAAGTCCGCCAGGTATCTCGCGGAAGTGGCCCGCAGCGGAGCGTCCTTGAAAGCGAGCAGCATAGCGCAGCGTGCCTTCAGGAGTAGCGAAGCCGGCCTTGCGTTCCGCGCTGAGGGGTGAAGCAGATGACATCAAGCCTCTCTTTTCACGGCGAGCGTTGTGAACTCGCGCAGTATATCAAAACGCTTGCGAATGGCGAGAAATCGGGCGTTCTTACTTCGCCTGTTCGGGTTCTCCTGCCAGACCCTGCGCGACGAGCAATTCGCGCGCTTCGAACCGTAGCTTTGGCAACCGGCGCCAAAAAAGAAAACCGCCCGCCATCGCTCCAATTCCGCCGATTGCTACGGTCCATGGAGCGCCGATACTATCCGCAAGCACTCCAGCAAACAACGCTCCCATGGGAGCCATGCCCATGAACATCATGGTATAGACGGCCATGGCGCGCCCCCGCAGTTCATCTGGAACCATGGCTTGAATCATCGTGTTCGAGCTCGACATCTGCAGCATGACGGAGTACCCCACTGGAACGAGCAGTATCGCGGAGAGCAAGAACCATCTTGAAAAGGAAAACAGAACGAGACTGGCTCCGAAAGCTATCGCGGAAAAAGCGATCCAACGGCCGAGGCCATGAACTCCGCGGCGCATGGCAAGAGTGAGCGCTCCCAACAAGGCTCCCACTCCGCTAGCGCCCATCAGAACACCCAGCGCGCGCGCACCACCGTGCAGAACTCGATCGGCAAAAATCGGCATCAACACGGAATAGGGTACAGCGACCAAACTGACGAGCCCGATGAGCAGCATGATGGCCATGATGGGCGCGGTGCGGCGCACGAACCGAAAACCTTCGGCGATGTGCTCTATGGGCGTGGCCTGTTTCGAGACGGCACGCATAGGCCCGAGCTTCATCAGCAGCAGACCGATGATGACAGCGATGTAGCTGACGGCGTTGGCGAAGAAGCACCAACCTTCGCCGATCCATGCTACGAGCAAACCCGCTATGGCCGGGCCGATTACGCGGGCGCCATTGAACATGGAGGAATTCAAGGCGATCGCATTCATTAAATCTTCGCGACCGACCATATCGATCAGAAACGATTGTCTGGCCGGAATGTCGAATGCATTTACGGCGCCGAGCAACGCTGCGAGCACGACAATCTCCCAGACGGCGACGATATGGAGAAGAGTAAGGATTGCAAGGAAGCAAGCAAGGATCATCGACACGATCTGAGTGCCGATGACGATGCGATGGCGATTCCAACGATCTGCGGCCAACCCTCCGATTGGAGCAAGCAGGAATACGGGAAT
Source organism: Acidobacteriota bacterium (assembly GCA_003167215.1). GTDB lineage: Bacteria > Acidobacteriota > Terriglobia > Acidiferrales > UBA7541 > Palsa-295. The sequence goes on from PMTV01000014.1 coordinate 314,569, forward strand.
CTGCCCCGCAAAGCCCACGACGCCGAGAAGGAGCGACGATCCCGTCAAGCGATAAACGAGCCAAGCCTGCGCTACGTTTTGCATCCAGGTGCCGATGAGCGAAATCATTTGTCCGCTGAAGAAAAGCTGGAAGTTGCGATGGCGAAGCGAACGGACCATCGCGCGAGCGCGTGAACGGCTTTCGGGGTCTGTGTTCTGCAGGCGCGATTTCGACATCCGGTTAATTGTACGACGTAATCGGCAGCATTGTTTTCGATTGGTTTACGTTTCAACCCCGGGATAAGAGCCAATAGATGTGAAGGATTACGATCGAGGCTGTGGGCTCGATTTGACCGGCGCGAGCAGCCGGCCGCAGGCTCGCAAAATGCGCCGATATGGCCAGGCGCCGCCGCGAAAAAGAATCTCTCCATCACGAGGCTTCGAATAGAACCATCGCGAGATCAGCGCCAGATGTTCGGCTAATTCTGCGGGCGCGGACTTCAGTCCATATCGCGGGCGATAGGCCACCGGCAGATCCGCCGGCCCGGCGGCGGAATCCGGCAAATTATTTGGCATCTCGGGTTCGGAACCACGGACACTTTCGGCGGAGTGTTTCTTGTGATGGGTTGATTTTTCTTGATCTGCTCGCGCCTGCGGCTCCAAGACTTTTCTCAAGATGCCTTCCACCGACTTTGGCTCGCTGGATAGTTCCCCGAAACGCAGGAATAAAGGCTCAGTGAGGATTCCTGCTAGAGCTGGGAACGCTACGATTGTTTTCTCTTCGGCGCCGCGCTGCAAGATTACGGCGTCAATTTCTTCGATTCGACGCGTCAACTCTCCCCACCCTCGCAATGTAGCCGAAACTTTGTCCAGGCGCTTGTGGAGCGCGGCAGCCCGCTCGAAATCCAGGGCTTCGCTGGCGGTTTCGCGTTGGCCTGCGATTTCCCTGGTTAGGAATGAGCCCGCCGTTTCCAAAGTTTCGAGAACGCGGCCGACCTCGACGTCGTATTCCTGATTCGAGCATCCGGCGAAGCATGGCGCGAGGCACATCTTCATCTCGGAGTAAATGCAGCCTGGAAATTCGGGATCGCGACGGATTTTGATCTGACAGCGGCGCATTTTGAAAAGATCAAGAAAGGATTCGCTGAATGTTTCGGCCGATCGGCGTGAAGAAAAGGGTCCAAAGTAGAATCCGCCGTCCGCGCGGATTCGGCGAGTCACGTAACATCGCGGGTATTCGTTGCTAAGATTGACTTTCAGCAGCGCGGGCGGGCGCAAGCGCATGAAGTCCCGATAACGATGCGGAAAGCTTTTCCGGGCCTGTTCGTACATCGCAAGAGTCTGTTCGAACTTCGATCCGGTAAAACGATAACGAATGCCCACGGCCACATCGCGGAGATTCAGACGCTTAGAAAGGGTTTCGGGCGCGCGCAGCAGCCGTTCCGCAGCGCGCCGAATATCCGCTGTGCGCGCTAGATACGGCTGAGCTTTTTCGTCTTTCATTTCAAGCAAGAGAACGCCGGGACGAGCAGGCAACGAGGCGAAAAAATCCGCGTCTAGCTCCGGCGCGAAGCGCTGTCCGCAATCCAGTTCCAGCATGGAGACAAGAATACACTGAGGAGCAACGCAAGCGAGAATCGCGCGTTCTTCTTTGTCTAGTACGCTTTCAAGACCAAAGAGGAGATGACCAGCCGCTGGATTTCGCTGGTGCCTTCGTAAATTTCGGTGATGCGCGCATCGCGGTAGTTGCGTTCGACCGGATATTCGCGGCTATAGCCGTAGCCGCCATGTATCTGGATAGCTTTGTGCGTCACGCGCGTGGACATCTCGCTGGCGAAGAGTTTCGCGATGGAAGCTTCCATGGTGAATCTCGCGCCGGAGTCTTGCTTCCACGCTGCGCGGCGCGCGAGCAAACGAGCGGCGTCTAATTCGGTGGCCATATCGGCAAGCATGAACTGAATGGCCTGAAAATCGGCGATGGGATGGCCGAAAGCCTGGCGCTGCTGCGCGTAGGAAAGCGCCGCCTCGAAAGCGCCTTGTGCAATTCCCGTTGCTTGCGCAGCAATGCCGATGCGGCCGCCGTCAAGCGTAGAAAGCGCAACTTTGTAACCTTCGCCTTCGTTGCCGATACGATTGGCGACAGGGACTTCGCAATCGGAGAACGAAAGCTCCGTGCAAGCCGTGGCGTGAACGCCCAGTTTCTTCTCTTCCTTGCCCACCGCAAAGCCCCGCGTTCCCTTTTCCACCACCAACGCAGTAATTCCCTTTTCGCCTTTCTCCGGCTGCGTGTTGACGTACACGAGCGCGGCATCGGCGGCGCCGCCATTGGTGATCCACGCTTTGGTCCCGTTGACTACGTAAGCATCGCCTTTGCGCACCGCTTTAGTCGCGAGCGCCGCCGCGTTTGATCCGGCTTGAGGTTCGGTGAGCGCGTAGCATCCGATTTTTTCTCCGCGCGCATAGGGAACGAGGAATTTCTGCTTTTGCTCATCGGTGCCAAAACGGTAGATCGGGTCGCAGTAGAGCGAGTTTTGAACGGAAAGAATGGTGCCGGTGGAAGCGCAAACGCGAGAAATTTCCTCGATCACGATAGCATAGCTGACGTGATCCATCCCCGCGCCGCCATAATTTTCCGGTACGGCGATGCCAGTAAGTCCCAGCTCCGCCGCTTTCTTGAAGGTGTCGAGCGGAAAGCGGCCGGTTTCATCGATTTCCTTTGCATGCGGTTTCACTTCCGCTTCGGCAAATTCCCGCACACTGCGCAGCAGTAGTTGTTGTTCTTCGGTGAGATCAAGATTCACGCGACTGCCTCCTGCAAAATTCAGAGACTTCAAGAATACAAATTCTAGGCTGCGTTCCGGGATTAAGAAAGGACAATCCTACGCGAGGGCTTTTCGGAGCTTTTCGTAGGTGGTGGCAAGATCTTCGGGTTCGACGCGAGTCTCGCCCACGACGGTCATGAAATTCGCGTCGCCGGCCCAGCGAGGCAGAACGTGGAGGTGCAAGTGCCCAGTGACACCAGCACCCGCTGCGCGGCCGAGATTCATGCCGAGGTTGTAGCCCTGAGGATGATAAATTTTCTCGAGGGCGGTGTGGACGCGTTGCGAAAGGCGCATCATTTCCGCAAGTGTTTCAGGGTCGGCTGCCGAAAGATCGGCCACGTGAGCGTAAGGAACAACCATCACATGGCCGGTGGTGTACGGGTACCGATTGAGGATTACAAAATTCTTCACGCCGCGCAGAATAATTTGGGTTTTCACATCATCATCAGCGGCGACGGCGGCGCAAAAAATACAGCCTTCGTCTTTCGACGCGTCGGCGATGTAACGATAGCGCCACGGCGTCCACAGATAATCCATTCCGCTCAGCCCTGGGTGCCAGGTCCGGACGACCCTGCGGGAGCGCCGCCTGGACGCGGATGGTTCACGAAGTCCTTCAGCTCTTTGCTGGGTTTGAAGAACGGAATTTTCTTCGGGGGAACTTCCACTTTCGCACCGGTTTTCGGATTGCGTCCGGTGCGACCGCGACGCTCGCGCGTGCGGAAACTTCCGAAACCACGAATCTCGATTTTATCGTCAGACTGGAGGGCGCCAATGATGCTCTCGAAAATGGTCTCGACGACCGCCTCGGCTTCTTTGCGAGGCAGTTCGGTGATACGGGTGACCTCTTCCACGAGATCAGCCTTCGTCATCGTATGATCTTTTTTCTCGTGCTCTCCCGCAGCCTCTGCCATCGAATGAGAGCCTCCTCTCACAACTTTAAGCAATTGTGCGCCGTCTGCGGGCCGGGGCCACACCGCAGGTCTTTGCATATCATCAATCTATCGCAACGTAAATGATTTTTACGGCGAGGGAAGGCTTTCCCGGGCGGCCGCCCCATGACCCGGCCGGGAATCTGAAACTAAGACGACTGCCGCTTGGCCATGATGGCATCGCCAATCGTAGCGTTTGGCGACGACTTTGCTGGCTTCGCCGACCGGAATGTTTCGATCTCCTGCCGCTCGACTTGTTTCTGCGCCGCGCGATAGCTCAAGCTGATTTTATGCTGCTCGGGCTCAATCCGGAGAATCTTGAAATCGTGCTCGCTGCCTGCCACGAGCACGGAAGTGACGCGCGCGCCGCGCGCCGGTTTTTCCTTGTCGCGCTCGCCCTTCGATTTGCGTTCTTCGATCTCTGAAACATGGCAGAGTCCTTCGATTCCCTCAGCCAATTCCACAAACGCTCCGAAATCGGTCGTCCGCGTGACTTTTCCTTTCGTCACTTCACCGATCTTGTGTTCCGCGAACCAGTTGGCCCAGATATCTTTTACTTGCTTGATGCCGAGCGAAAGCCGGCGATTTTGCGAGTCTACCTTTAGAACCTTGGCCTCGATGGCATCGCCCTTCTTGAATTTTTCGCTGGGATGCTTGAGGCGTTCCGTCCAGCTAATGTCGCTGATGTGTATCAAACCTTCCATGCCCTCTTCTATTTCGACAAAGGCGCCGAAATCGGCAAGATTGCGGACGCGGCCGTTGACGATTGTGCCTACCGGATATTTTTCCGCAGCGGCGTTCCACGGGTCAGGCATGGTCTGCTTCAGGCCAAGGGAGATGCGGCGCTGGTCAGTCTTCACTTCGAGAACAGTTACTTCCACGTCATCGCCGGCCTTCACCATCTTCGACGGGTGCTTGGTGCGCTTCGACCAGCTCATCTCGCTAACGTGTACCAGTCCTTCGACACCGGGTTCGATCTGCACGAACGCGCCATAATCCGTGACGCCGACGATTTTCCCTTGCACTCGCGTGCCCACGGCGAATCGTTCAGGAACCGTGGCCCACGGATCGGGCAGCAATTGCTTGCGTCCCAGCGAGATGCGCTGTTTGTCTTTGTCAAACTTCAGAATTTGTACTTCGATTTCATCGCCAGGCTTGACAATGGAAGAGGGATGCGGCACGCGTCCCCAAACAAGATCGCTGACGTGGAGCAGCCCATCCATCCCGCCGAGATCCACGAACACGCCGTAGTCAGTTACGTTTTTCACGCGGCCGGTGATAATCGAACCTTCCGACAGCGAGGCCATCAACTCATCGCGCTTGGATTTTTGTTCTTCTTCAAGAATCGCGCGGCGGCTGACGACCACATTGCCGCGCTTACGATTCAATTTCAGGACGCGGACGTCGATATCGCGATCCTTCCAGGTATCCAGATCGTGCACCGGGCGCAATTCGATTTGTGAAGCCGGTAAGAACGCGCGAACGCCAATATCAACTACCAGGCCGCCCTTAATGCGCTCGGTGACTTTGCCAGTAATCGTGGCATGCTCGCGATAGGATTTCTCGGTGCGCTCCCAGACACGCCTTCGGTGCGCGCGCACGTGCGATAGCAACACGTAGCCGTTCTTCTGCTCGTGCAGTCTTTCGACTTCGATCGTTTGACCCTTGCCAAAATGGATAGGACTTCCTGAGTCAACGAATTCCTGCGCCGGTACCAAGCCCTCGAATTTTCCGCCCACGTCCACGATTACGCCCGCGTCTGTTACAGCGAGCACGCGACCATCGAAAATTTCACCTTCAGCGGCTACAGGCTCCGGAACTGCGAACTGATCGAGAAGCTGGTCCATCGTTTCGGAAGATTCAGCGGCTTCAGCGGCGTCGCGGCCTTTCATCTCCGAACCCGTCACGCTTGGCTGCGCAATCTCAGCGATTGGTGCGGCTTCCGTGGAGACGTCGTTCTTCTCGGAAATTTCAGCGGTTGATGCGGAGACGGTCGCGGAAGGCGCTGCATCTTGCTTGGCCGGAGCGGTAGCATTGGCAGAAGCTGTTTCTTCGACGGCGGCGCCGTCTTTTGCCGGGGAAACCGCGGAATTTTCCTGCGCGCGAGCTACAGCAGTGGCAGCACCTGTGGAGATTCCCGACGTGGTTAAAGCGGACGGCTTGCGCGAATCGGCCTCCGCGGATGTTCCGTGGTTGGAATCCTCAGCCACGGGCTCGCCAGAAGCGGCTTCCGGGACGGAAGGTTGGAGATTGGGGTCGTGATCGGGTGACATGGAGAGCGGCCTCCGTACGAATTCGTGCCCATCTGCCGAGAATGAAATCTCGGGTTACTCCACCCTACGGGGTCAGAGCAATGAAGGGGATTCAGCGCCCGCGCTCGACGCTTGTATCGTGAGGATGATACCCGCCCAGTTTGCGCGTTGTCAACCAAACGTGGCATGGAAACTTCTTCGTTAAATTTGGTTCTGCGCACAATAAACGCAGAAATAGCGGCTCATGCGCCAGAACCGGTGGCTTTGCGAATCTCTTTCCTATAATCGGGAGCGGAGATTTTGACCGTGCGGCACATCTCGTAAAGGCGCGAGCGAATGCGCCTTCCCACTCGTTCGGTGAGAGTGTCCTCGCCGGTCGCCCGCATCGGCTCGCCGGAAGGAAGCCTGCCAGATCGATATGACTCAGGAAAAGCAACATTGCCGCGCGGGCTAACCGCAGTGCTTCCAGATTCCGCATTTCGAGATTGAGCAGATTCTTCGTCCAAGTAATTTGTGGTGAGCAGTGTGACCCGTTTTTCGTTGTAGCGCGTATTTAGAACATGTCCGACTGTCTCGAGCGCCCAAGGTGATGGCTTGCTTGATCCAACGTCATCCAGAATGAAAATCTCGGCTTTCAATACCGGTTCGAGCACGCCCATCTCCGTGGACTGGCTCTCCGCGTTGTAACTATCCTGAATTTCCTTAAGCAACTCGCGGTAGTCATAAAAAAGGCCACTGTAGCCGCGCAGGACAATCTCTTTTAAAGCCGAAACCGCCAAATGCGTCTTGCCCACGCCGCACGGCCCCATCAAGAGCAGACCCGGTTCAGCTTGCTCGCGAATAGGAGTGAATTCCTTAGCGAACTTCTGGGCCATCAACTTTGCTTGTATCAAACTGCGGTTGAAAACAGCAATCTGTTGAGGCGATACGTTCTCAATGTCGTTGTCTGTTTCGTAATTATCGAAGTCGCAGTGCCGATAGCGCTCCGGAACGCGCGCCCGTGCCAGAGCGCGCTCCGTACGATCGCCCGTAGTGCAATCGCATGGAACGGCCCAAACCAATTTCGGTTCACCCTGCGCAGATGCGCCGGGTTTATCTGCGGAAAGCGCCTGTGCGCCTTCCGTGGTCCGTTCGACGACTTTCCAGCCGCTACCCTGGCAATGCGGACAATCTGCTTGCGCCATAACGGAAGGATATCCGCCGCTTAGTTAGAGCGCAAGCGCACACCGTCTGTGCAAAGCGCGCGGTCCTGTGGAAACTTATGTCTTTCGAGGTCGCTTAGTAGTTTGAAGGGAAAGCGTAAACCACGGCTTCGCGCAAGAAGAAGAAAGGCGACAAGTGGCTGGAGTCTTCAAACGCGAATTGCTGAACTGAAAAAGCGGTTATTTCTCGACGCGAAGAACGGGGCGAGGAACAGCACGCACGATAGCATGGCGCGCCTTGGGATTATCGGCAGCCGTAAAGCTGCGCGCCATTTCGTTACGCACAAATTTGATGAAGTCCTCCATCTGCGACTGCATGTCGGCCATTTTATCGCGCATATTCAGGATTATTTCGATACCCGCGAGATTGACTCCAAGTTCGCGGGTCAAGTTGAGTATCACCTCAAGCCGCTCAAGATCGGAATCCGTGTACAGACGGGTGTTCCCCTGGGAGCGAGACGGCTTGAGCAAACCCACGCGTTCGTACAAACGCAAAGTCTGCGGGTGCAGCTTGTACAGATCGGCGACGGCGCTGATCATATAGCCCGCTTTGGCTTTCTTTTTGGGGCGGCCAACCATTATCGTCTCCTTGCATTCGCTACACTGCGGCGCGAGAAAAAATTTCGCGGCGCGGATCCTCGGGATCAATCTTGCTGAGTTCCTTCAGCAGATTGCGCACACGCTCGTCTTCAGGCTTGGGCACCACGACTTGTACCTCGACGATCTGGTCACCACGCTTCCCGGGATGCCGGGCAGATGGCGCACCCTTTTCGCGCAGCCGCAGTTTCTTTCCGCTGTTGGTTCCGGGGGGAATACGAACTTGCGCTCGCCCGTCAATTGTAGGGACTTCCACTTTGGCACCGAGTGAAGCCTCCGTAACGGTGATAGGGACCACGGTAAAGAGATCGTCGCCGCGGCGATCAAAAAAAGGATGCGGCCCCACTTTCATTACGATGTAGAGATCGCCTGGCGGGCCGCCATGCAGTCCGACGTTGCCGCGGCCAGCGACGCGCACGCGTGAACCGGTCTGCGCGCCCGGCGGTATGCGCACGTCGAGTGTCTCCATGCGCGCAACTCGCCCTTCGCCGCCGCAATTGCGGCACGCGGTGCGGAGTTTTCCAGTACCGCCGCAGCGCGAACACGTTATTTGGAAACGCATCTTGCCGCTCACCTGAGTCACCTGGCCCGAACCGCCGCACGTTGGGCAAACTTTCTCATCTCCGGGAGCTGCGCCTGTGCCGTGACACACGTTGCAAACATCCAGGCGCGTGAAACTAAGCTTCTTTACCGTTCCGCGCATGGCCTCGGCAAATGTAATGTCGATCTGATATTCGAGATCATCGCCCGGCTCGCGTTCCTGCGTTGCTTGCGCGGCGTTGGCCCCTCGGAAAAATTGGCTAAAAAGATCTCGAAAGCTGGCGCCGCCGCCCGCACCACCGGACCCTTGGCCTGCTCCGCCGCCAAAATCGAAACCGCCGAAATCAAAATGTATGTCCTCGGGGGAGCCTCCGCCGCCGTAGCCCGGTCCGGGACCACCGCCTTGGCCCGGGACATTGAATCCGAATTGGTCATACGTCTGCCGCTTCTTGGTATCGGAAAGGGTGTCGTACGCTTCCTGAATCTGCTTGAATTTTTCTTCTGCGGATTTGTCACCCGGATTCAGGTCCGGATGATATTTGCGGGCGAGCTTGCGGTAGGCTGCGCGCAGCTCTTTCGCTGACGCTTTGCGCGGTACACCTAAGAGCTCGTAGTAATCCTGTTTAGTCGCTGTCGCCATGATGATTTTGTGAACAACTTCCGCATGCTATCGGGCCACCGTCAAAATACGAGCGGCTTTTACAAATTTATCCAGCGCCCATTCCATTCGGCGAGTTCCTGCGTTTCGCGCGCCGACTCTTCTTTCTTTTGCCGCTGCATTTCCGACGATCTTCCGGCCATGCTCGTTTCCTTGGCGTTGGCACGCTCGATCCAGCGGTCAATCCATCCGACTTTCTGCTCGACGGTGTTCGGATCGGACTTGAAGCGGAGGAAGGTCCCCGAGATCTCGACCGAGCGTGGCGGAAATTCAGGCTGCACGTCCTGCTGCGCGTCGTAGAAAAGACGGCGCCAATCGGCAGTGGGCGATTCCGAGATGGAAACCTGCACCAGGAAGAAATTGTCGCGAATCTTCTGCACGGCCTGCGGCGGACTAGAACGCCGAATACCGATTGTCGTCAACGCGTCTCCTCAAGAAGTCCTAAAACACGTGCAGGGGCCGATCTGGGACCGGCCCCTGCGCGTTGTAGGTTGTTAATTCGGTTTCTTTGAATCATCCACGTCCACGAACTCGGCATCCACGACATCGCCTTGCCCTGAGGACGTCGACTTCCCCTCGCCTGAAGGTGCCCCTTGCGAGCCTGGAGCGCCAGCTGCACCTGCGCCGGCAGCATTTGCACTCTGCTGCGCTTTGTACATGGTTTCCGCGATGCGGTGGGAAGCCTTAGTCAGATTTTCGGCCGCAGCGTTGAGCCGGTCCAGTCCGCCTTCTGTCAAAGCGCGCCGCGCGTCTTCAATTGCTTCCTCGCCGGCTTTGACGTCTGCTTCGGCCAGCTTCTCGCGGTTCTCCTTAATGACCTTATCTGTTTGGTAGACCAAGCTGTCGAGCCGGTTGCGTGCTTCGACCTCCGAGAGACGTGACTTGTCTTCATCGGCGTGCGCATCCGCTTCTTTCTTCATGCGCTCGGCTTCTTCCTTACTCAAACCGCTCGAAGCCGTGATGGTGATCTTCTGTTCCTTGTTTGTGGCGTTATCCTTCGCCGAAACGTTCAAGATACCGTTGGCGTCGATATCAAACGTGACATCGACTTGAGGCACGCCGCGCGGAGCCGGAGGAATTCCAATCAGATGGAATTTTCCCAGCGATCGGTTTCCACTAGCCACCGGCCGTTCGCCTTGGAGCACGTGAATCTCAACGGACGTCTGATTATCAGCGGCGGTTGAGAATGTTTCCGATTTACGGGTCGGAATCGTCGTGTTACGCGGGATCAGCACGGTGGACACGCCGCCCAGCGTCTCGACTCCCAGCGAAAGAGGCGTTACGTCGAGCAACAGAATGTCCTTCACTTCACCGCCTAGCACGCCGCCCTGAACGGCAGCGCCCACGGCGACTACCTCGTCAGGATTGACACCCTTGTGGGGCTCTTTCCCGTTAAATAGTCCCTTCACGATGTCAACCACACGTGGGATTCTTGTGGAACCGCCTACCAGAACCACTTCGTCGATTTTATCTGGAGTCAAACCCGCATCGCTCAGTGCCTGCTTCACAGGACCAACTGTGCGCTGGAGCAAGTCTTCCATCAGTTGCTCGAGCTTCGAGCGAGTGAGCTTCAACTGCAGGTGCTTTGGACCAGAGGCGTCCGCGGTGACGAAGGGAAGATTTATTTCCGTCTCCATCAACTGGGACAGCTCGATCTTTGCTTTTTCCGCGGCTTCCTTCAGACGCTGGATGGCCATGCGGTCTTTGCTCAGATCGATTCCCTGTTCTTTCTTGAATTCCGCTACGATCCACTCAATGACGCGCTGGTCGATGTCATCACCGCCCAAGTGTGTGTCGCCATTGGTGGATTTGACTTCGACAACACCTTCGCCCACTTCAAGGATGGAGATATCAAAAGTTCCGCCACCAAGGTCATAGACCGCAATCGTCTCGTCTTTTTTCTTGTCGAGCCCGTAAGCGAGCGCCGCTGCGGTAGGTTCATTGATGATGCGCGGTACTTCAAGACCCGCAATCTCGCCAGCCTGCTTGGTGGCCTGGCGTTGGCTGTCGTTAAAATATGCGGGAACGGTGATCACCGCTTTGGTTACTTTCTCTCCGAGGAAATCTTCCGCCGCGGACTTCAGCTTTTGAAGGATCATGGCGGAGAGCTCTTGCGGGGTGTAAGCCTTACCCGAAAGCTCAACGCGAACGTCGTCGTGCGGCCCCTTCACCACCTTGTAGGGCACGCGCTTGGCTTCTTCCTGTACCTCGTCGAAACGGCGTCCTACGAACCGCTTGATGGAGTAAACGGTGTTCTCTGGATTCGTGATTGATTGCCGCTTTGCCACTTGCCCGACCAGCCGCTCACCGCCCTTGGTGATTGCAACTACGGAGGGGGTCGTCCGCGCGCCTTCCTGGTTAGGAATCACGGTTGGTTCGCCACCCTGCATCACGGCTACGACCGAATTGGTCGTACCGAGATCGATGCCGATAATCTTGCTCATAGAATGCGCTCCTGTAAGGTCTAGCGGGACTCAGCCCGCGACCCGATGGTGAAACTAGGTCATAGTACACGTTGAGCGTCTCATTGTCAAGTTATCTATGTGTCTGTATTCCGCTGTATATAAATGGGTTAAACTACACAATGCGCTGCTTGTCAACAAATGCTCGCAGTCTCTACTCAAGGCCAGACGAGCCTGGGTTGGCTTCCCTTTGGGCTTGCAGACCAAATGCCGTAACCAGTGGCTAAGTGACGTCGAAGCACATAGTAAGGACTGCTGCGCTGAACCGAATTCGCGATACAATGTTTAGGGCTGGTATAAAATTCTGGGAGGTAGCTTTGAATCGCGGAAATTATCCTTCGTGCCGCTGGCGGATTTTGAGTCAAATTGGGGTGCTGACCGCAATAGCTCTCACAGGGGCCTTAGGGGCTCCGGCTCAAACCAAGCCGCGGGCACAATCCTCTACGGCTAATTCCGATGAAATTGCAACGCCGGGGAAGTCTATCGGAAACCGCGGCGCGCCGATCACGATGGAAGTATTTAGTGATTACCAATGCCCGTCGTGCGGGAATTTCTACGAGAGCACCCTAAAGTACATGATCACTGACTATGTTGCTGCGGGAAAAGTCTACTTCATTCACCGAGACTTTCCGCTGCCGATGCATCCTTACTCTCATCAAGCCGCGCGCTGGTCGAATGCGGCCGCAAAGATTGGAAAGTTCCAGGAGGTGGACGCTGCGCTTTTTGACAACCAGGCTGCATGGTCGGCCGATGGAAATATCGAGAAGTTTGTGGCGGCTGCGCTGAAGCCCGCGGATTTCAAGCGGGTCCAAAGATTGATGGTTGGATGCGAATCGAACACGAGCGCGGCGGTAAAGCCCGCCTCGCTCTCCGGTAAGGGCCAAGCTGACCGCGGCTGCGCGCTCGACATTTATATCGAGCAGGACCAGGCACTCGCTAGGTTGCTTCCGGTGTCGCAGACGCCCACCTCGGTAATCACCTACAAGGGCCAGAGATATCCGGCCATGCCCGGTTTTGTAACTTGGCCCATCCTGAAATCATTCTTGGATTCTCTTCTCAGTCAGTAGCGGGGATGCAATCGATGACGAACGAAGCGCGTGAAAATTCCCGGCGAATATTTCTCCTGCTAGGACGCCTCGCGTTCGCGGCGACTTTTTTGTTTGCTGCGTACGCAAAGCTCAAACCGCAAGCTGCAATGCCGTGGTCGGTCGCTTCCGTAAAGACTTCCCTTTCCATGTTTGCGATGCAGGTAGATTCTTACCAGCTGCTTCCGCCACAAGCGGTAAGTGCGGCGGCTCACTGGTTGCCATTCATTGAACTGGCTTTGGGCTTATGGCTTCTAAGTGGATTGTGGCTGCGTTATTCATCGCTGTTCACCACGTTACTGCTGGGAGGCTTCTTCGCCCTGATGGTGCGGACTTATGCGTCGGGGCTTGAGATCAATTGCGGCTGTTTTGGCCCGGGCGAGAAGCTCGGGGTGAAATCATTGATACGCGACGGCTCGCTCTTGGGATTTTCACTGGCCGTTACAGTTTGCGCCTTCTTGTCCAAGCGGAAGCGCAGGGATGAGGCTATCTCCGCATCAACATCGGCATCGGCCTCGGCCGCCGTTTCCTCGCCTCAGAGTGCGAATTAATTCGTGATTCTTCCGGTTACGATTTGTCTCGGCGAGCTGAAACTGCCGTCCAGCCATTTTGAGTTTTTAATGCCGCTGGCGTCGCATTCGTATTGGGAAATCCTTAGCCAGATACTTCGAAGAGACATCCATTGAAAAGCAACTGATTAACGCCCGTCATATTCGAATATAATGAGCCTTCGGCACTCCTTAGCTGCACCACGAAACGCCCGCTCCTCAAAGGGATAGAAGCGCGACCATATATGACGAGCCGAACCACCCAAATTTCAATCCTAGTATTCACAGCAACGGCAATTGTCCTATGCCCTGCGCTTAGCGCAGTATCCCGCAAGTCCGGTCAAACAGATCAAAACGCCGCGCAAAAAGCCCCGCCGTCGCAAGGGCCGGTCATGGAGGCCGATCCTTCCGTCGCTTTGATGGAAAAAGGCTTCCAACGTCTTTACGAATTAAATTTCAATGGCGCGCGAGTGGAATTTTCGGCCTACCAGAAGAATCTGCCCGACGATCCGATGGGCAAGGCTGCGGAAGCGGCAAGTTACCTCTTCGAGCAGTTCAATGCCAAGGGAGTTTTGACCTCGGAGTTTTTCCTCAGCGATGCGAAGTTTCTCGGCGGAGTAGACGGAGACGCGTCTCAGAATCAGAACCCGGCGTTCCTGCAAGCTAATAACAGAGCTCGAGAGCTCGCTAAACGGCGCCTGAAATCCAATCCCCACGACATTCACGGCTTGCTGGCTCTCACCATCGCGGACGGAATGGAATCTGATTACGATGCATTAATCATCAAAAAGCAGCTCGATGGCCTAAAGGTAATGAAGCAAGCGGAAGCCGAGGCAAATATTCTGCTGGCGATTGATCCGTCGCAGCAAGACGCGAATGTGGCCCTGGGTATGAGCAACTACGTCATCGGCTGTTTACCCGGGTTCAAACGCGCGCTGGTTTGGTTCGGCGGGATTCATGGCGACCGTGTGCGCGGAATGCAAGAGATGGCCTCCGCTGCCGAGCACGGGCACTACCTGCAGCCATTCGCCAAAGTGATGCTGGCTTTGGCGTACGAGCGCGAACACCAGATGGACCGCGCTCACGATCTTCTTTCTCAACTCGCCATTCAATTCCCAGCCAATCCCGTTTTCGCCCGGGAGCTGGCGCTCACCGTGAAGAAATAGCCTATCCCGACCTTTCGCTGGCTCTACCACTTCACGCGAACGCGATAATCCAGCGTCGCAGTGCCGTTCTTTTCGACGGGAATCTCGAAGCTGATGGTTGTGGCATCCAGCTTTGTCCACTTGCGATTCGAATTCACTACTTCCCAATCGCCGCCAATCGGCTCGCGAGCCTCGACGGTTACAGGCACGTCCTTATGATTGCGCAAGGTGATCTGGTATTCCATTTCGTACAAATTGTTCGCCAGCTTCTTATAATCAAGCTGCTTGCGCTCGCAAACTATGTCGAAGGCGTTGCCCACGTAGATTTTCAGCGTTTCATCTTTGGGGGTGTGATCGATTTGGTCTTCACCGACGAACTGGATTCCACCTTTTGAATCCGCCTGATAAACACGCACCGTTCCGGCGGGCAGAGGCACGCCCAAACCGCCCTTCTCTTCGTTCTTGAAACGGTAGTAAAGCTTAACCGGTTCAGTGATCGGGTTTCCAATCCGGTCCTGCGTGCGGTAGTAATACGATTGCCCCTCAACCGCGAGAAATTTTTCTACCGGCACGTTCGTTCCGGAAAGAAGGCTGATTTGCTTGGACTCGTTATTCTGAATGGTGGTGCGCCGTCCGAGTGTATATAGATGATATTCAGACATGCCTTCTTGCTGGAATTGAGGCGGCGCCGCCATCGCGGTGCTCAGCTGGCTTGCAATTTCCGCTCTGGCCCTAACAGCGGGTGGCACCTGGTGAACTTCTCCTGCCACGAGTTGAAGCTTGGCATTCACGAACGATGCGCCGCTGTTGTTCGTTAGCGTCACCCAACCATCGAGATCGCTGGTTTTTTCGTCGCGCGCGACTGTAAGCACGTAGTCTGCGTTCCAATTCATGTTGTTGGTTAGATAGGATGCTTCAACTTTCTGGGCTCCCGCACCGCTATTATCAAGCGTCCATACCAGCGTCGGCCGGCTATAAAGATTCCCGGGCAACTCCGAAAACCGGTACCAGCTAGTGGGCATCCCGGTGACGATTTCATTTCCGATCTTCCAGACAGGTTCGTTGTTATTGTCGGCTAGCAGCACAGCTTTCGTCTCGACCCACTTGGTCGAGTTCGCCTCCTCCTCACCGCGCACGAGCGTAATCTCGCGGCCTACATACTTTTGCAGGAGTTTCTGCGCATCGAGAAGGTCATATTCGTAGTTTTGTTCGACTACATTCAGCTTTGCCGGATCGGTGAGCGAGCGGAAATGGACCGTAGCGGGCATGATTGAGGCCGCGACGTCCTCGAAACGCAGCGGGAAAACGCCGGAAGCTAAATGAATTTGCCGCACGTCGCGAACTAGAGCGATATTCGAGTTGTACACGGTCACATTGAGGTCCACTTGATCTTCTTTTGTGGTTGTTGAAGTTTCTGAGGGCAGTGGCCGTGCAGCAGGCACAGATACATCGCTATGGTTTTGAGGCGCCCCGAGCACCCTTGTCGAGCTGCCCGCCGCGAGTAACAACAGGGCAAGGGCTGCGAAAATGACGATACTGATAAATCTGCGTCCTGTTCTGGACATGGGCTGTCTCCTCGCTGTGGAACTTAACAGATGATACCCGAAAGCCGAATTTGCGCGCTCTGACGCCGTGGATCGGGTTCGTGACGTCAACCAAGCAGTCAAGCGAGCTGTACTCATTTTAATGAACGCGCTCGGCACCATAACTTGCACGCGAACCTGATAAGATTTGGTTGAATGTTTACCTGTCCGGAATGCGAGCAAGCTATAAACCAGGCCAGCCCGGTCTGCCCCTATTGCGGTGCAGACGTGACCAACGCGCCCGACGGAAGCGAATTCGCCAATATCGGGGTGCAAAATAAAAAAATAACACCCGCCCGTGTAGTGATTCTTCTGGGCATATTTCTCGCGATCCTGGCGGCTACGGCGTGGTTTGCTGTGCCCTGGAGAATTTCAGGAACGCGGCCCGAGGCGGAAGGACGCGCGCGTGAGGCGCTCGGAATTATTCAGCAGACGCTGGCCCGTTATCAGAACAGCGAAGATGGTTTCCCATCGTCTCTGGAGGGTCTGGGAGATCGTGTGCGGTTTGAAGCAGAAAGAGCGCAAGCCGCCCATTACACCGTGCAATATAATCCGGGCAAGCCCGACGCAGACGGCCACCTAAAGAGTTACACGCTGAGCGCGCGTGCAGGAAATTTCGGCTACATGAATTTTTACACCGATGAGAGCGGAGTACTTCGAGGTACGAACGAGAATCGCGCGGCGACCGTGCAGGATCCTCCGATCAGGCCGGAAGTATAGGTCCCTGATCTTTCTCGCGTGAGCGCGGCGTTAAAGTGGCAATAGTAATGATGGAGAGATTTATCGCTAGACTCAGATTCTCGGTTCTTCTTACCGCGGCGCTGCTTGCGGCGCCGGCATTTGCCAGCAATTTGGCTGCGCCCTGTGATTCTCCGGAACTATGTCCGTGCTGGGATGTTGCAAATACTTCTGTTCCCTCGCAACAAAGCGGCATGCAGGGGATGGGTCAAAACGCCGGACAAATGACCATGTCCATGCCGAATATGAATATGGCCGCTCCCACGACTTTCATCGAAGAGATTCTCGCTCACTCAACTGCCGGAACCACTGCCGAACCCAATTCAACTCCGCATGACATGCTCATGGCCCAGAAGGGCGCATGGACATTCATGTTTCATGGCGTCGGATTTCTCAATTCGCAGCAGCAAACCGGCCCGCGGGGCGCGGACAAAGTTTTCGGAACGAGCTGGTTTATGCCCATGGCTCAGCGCGACCTAGGCAACGGAACTCTTACCGTTCGCGGTATGTTCAGTCTGGATCCGGCGACGATCACCGGCCGGCAGTATCCTGAGCTTTTTCAAGTTGGCGAAACGGCATTCGGCAAACCCATCGTGGATGGCCAGCATCCGCACAATTTCTTTATGGAGCTCGCGCTGCTCTATGACTGGAAGCTGGCTAAGGATACCCTGCTGTCTTTTTACGCGGCGCCGGTTGGCGACCCGGCTATCGGCCCGGAAGCATTTCCCCACCGTGTCTCCGCCAGCGAAGACACTTTAGCGCCCCTCGGTCATCACCTGCAGGATTCCACGCACATTGCTGACGATGTGGTGACATTAGGCCTGGCCTACAAAATCGCGCGCATCGAAGTTTCCGGATTTCACGGCCGGGAACCGAACGAGCATCGCTGGGAAATCCAGGCTGGCGCAATCGATTCCTGGTCTGCGCGATTCACGCTGAATCCAGCGAAGAACTGGAGTGGGCAGTACTCCATCACTCATCTCACGAGTCCGGAACAATTGTTCCCGAATGAAAACACGTTGCGCATGACTGCGTCAGCGACGTACAACAAACCGCTTCGAAACGGCGCATGGGGCAACTGGGCCACTACACTCGTTTGGGGCCGCAACCGCACTTCACCGGACGCGGAAATCTTTAATAGCTATCTGGCAGAAAGCACGGCTCGATTTGCTAATCACAACTACGCTTGGACGAGGATTGAAAACGTGGACCGCACGAACGAATTGCTACTCGGGGAAAATCCCATTCCGCCCGGATTTCAGGAGCGTTTTCTGGCGCGGATACAAGCCTACACATTCGGCTACGATCACGAATGGAATTTTATTCGCCACGTCTCGACTGCCTTGGGTGGCCAGTACACTCTCTACACAGCGCCCGCATCACTTGACCCGATTTACGGCTCGCACCCGATGGGAGTCCTAACCTTCCTACGTTTTCGCGCAATACCTTCTCAGAAATAATTGTTTCAAGTCGGCCGCCGCCCTTCCATAGCTGACCGTAGAAAAGCGATCCGGAGCCAGAGACCCGTAGAAATCTTGATGCTATACTTAGCGCCGCAGGCCGTCTGCCGAATAACCACTCGAATNNCAGGGCTGCCTGCTAAGCAGTTATCCTGGCAAAACCGGGATCGGGGGTTCGAATCCCCCCCTCTCCGCCATAAAAATTAGACGACTTCAAAAGTGAAGAAGAACTTCTTGCGAGTTTTCCGATCTTCGGATAACGAAGCAAGGAACGCCGCAGGTGGACTCTTGGACCTTCAGAGGCATTTCGTCCACGTCGGCTTGGAAAAGCTGGAAAACGTGCCGCTGACGTTATTTGAATGGGTTTGTGCTTCGCTCTGACCTTCCTAATCAGCTCCATTAAAAGGCCTGATTCCAGCGGCGGAAATTCGCTCGAAGATAGCTGTTCTGTCTTGACTTTATTCTGCTATCTAAAGCAGACTCGCCCCCACGCACGAGGCCAGCTCCGGCCCAGGCCACTCTCTGATTCTTGAGGCGAGCCCCTCTGTGGCCACCACTATCGACTTTTCCAAGTCTCTGGGGAGGGACAATATGAAGTACGCGACAATCTTTGCAATTTGGATCGCGCTGGCGGTCATCTTGTTGTGTAGTTTCCCGGCAGCGACAGCGGCGCAAAACGCCTCGGCTGCACTTGCTGCGTCGACGGCCAAAGAACAGACCAACATTCCGGGCGTCAAGATTTTCGCGGATCGCCCGGCGGGCTTTAGTCCATTAACAGCCACGGACGAACAACTCTCCACATATGGATTGCCGCCCCGGCCCGACAAACAAGCCGATCCGCAGGGGTATGCACAATGGGCAAGAGCCATGACCTCGTTGAAGTATCGTGCATCCGCTACTCTCGTGGCTAAGCCTTATTCCAGCACGAATTTGAAGTTGGTCAATAATCAGGCCAATCAGCCGTCGGTCCAGGTCAATGGTGCGCCGACGCAGTATTACTCCACTAACTGGAGCGGGGTTGCAAACACCAATAACCTCACGAAGTGGAATGACAACACCTCGTTCAACTACATCCAATCAATCACCACCGTACCGGCCGCTCAACCGCCGTTTGGCGCTTGCTGGAATCCCACTAACGGCCCATTCCTGACTGCAGTATGGAATGGGATTGACGGTGCCAACAATGGCGACGTGCTCCAAGGCGGCAGCTTGTCGTACGCGGATTGCAACGGCGACACCCTGCAGTCGGGTCAGTACATCGGATGGGTGGAATGGTATCCCAGTTACTCGATCCTCGAAATCGTGTGCGGAGCCGGAACGGCCCCCCCGCCATGTCCTGTATATCCAGGAGACAACTTCCTCGTTATAACTTTCGGTGCCCCCGGGACCGCCAACCAATATGTATATGTCGAAGACGGTACCGAAGGATGGTATGGCTCCTTTGAGCTTGCCTGGCAGCAAGGCCCGGGTTTGGTTGGAAGCAGCGCCGAGTGGATTGTCGAACGCCCGTGTTGCATCACAGTCGGCACGGAAGAAGATCCGGTACCGTTGGCCAACTACATTTCCCAGGCTGTCTCCAACAGCTTCTCATCGAAGGGCAACGGAAATGTTTTCTTTCCTGGTTCGCAAGCGGCTTCGACTTGGGTTATTGACATGCTTGACGACAATGCCGACCAAATCATCTCCGATGTCGAGGGACAAGGCACCGCCGGGCTCCAAGGAAAGACGAGTCTCTGGCTCGAAGCCACTGGATGCGCCTTTGCCGGAGGCTGTACGCCTTAGCAGCGCGTAGTATGTGGATAAAAGGAATCTCCGGCGCAGCAGATTCGATGACGCAGGCAAAAAGTTGCTAGACCATGCTCGCAATTTCGTCGCCGAGAGTGTTCGACTGGTTCTAGCCCCCGAGACGAGCACCGGGACAATCCAAGATGCGCATTTGGAATACGGACGCCTCGAATATTTCTTTCATCTCGACCCACGATTCAAACCTAAAATTCCATCGGTGGATTTTTTCGTTGAGGAAGGGGATTTTGAAATTTGCGAGATACTGACGGATGAGTACGTGCGGACGGTGAACTTCCTCATCGACTACGGCACCGGAAAATTCCAATTCCTGGTTACTGGCCCAGATACAGGGCTTAGTAGCTGAGGGGATGAAGAATCGCGAGATCGCGCAGGCGCTTCACGTCACCGAGCACACTATTAGTAATTATCTGTATGCGATTTTCAACAAGTTGGGAGTTTCAAGCCGCGTCGAATTGATTCTCTACGCCACCAGCGAAAGCCAGAAAGACAAGCGATAGCCCGGTCATTGAGCGTCTTAGTGTGATGCGAATACTTCCCTCTCCGCCAAATCAGATGTAAACGCAATACTCCTGCACAAACGCTGTATTCATCCTTCATGACCTCGTGCGATTCAGTTATTGGTCACCGAGCCTTCTCGCCGCTACGTTGGGACTCATGCGGGCCTTGCAAACTAACGTTAGTCACTATAATGTTAGGGCGACTATCGGAATATATGCCGCGCAATCCGGGCGGCGCACCATCCGGAGGAAATGCACCATGCGCCGCGCCAAACTTGTCCGCAGACGGTCGCCCTCGCCTCCGACCGAGCGTGTCAACGACAGCAAGGCCGCGAGAGTGAGGCGCCGCCATCCCACTCCGGAAGCGGGGCAAACGACTGGCCTTCGCGAGCGTAAGAAAGCGCGCCTTCGCCAGCAGATTGTCGAAACCTCTTTGCATCTTTTTCGCCAGCACGGCTACGAGAACACGCGCATCGACGATATTGTTCAGTCTCTGGAAATCAGCCAACCCACGTTCTTTCGCTATTTCCCCAGCAAAGATGCCGTATTGCGCGAAGTGGGGCGCCGCGCATTCGCTCGCCAGGCCCAAAGCCTCAAGTCCGAACTTTCCACTTCAGCGACTACCGAGCAGCGCTTGCGCCGCTTTTACGAGACTCTGGGAAATGTGACGGAAGTGGGGCGGCCGCTTTGGCAGGCGGTAATAATCGCCGGCGCGATGGACCCGGTGCGCTCACCGGAGTTGCGCGGAGCGGAAGCCACGACGGTCAGCCTTCTCCGTGAAATCATCGCGGAAGGCCAAAAAAACGGCGAGATAACCCGCGATTTCCCGGTTGTACACCTGGCCGAATTTATGGAAGGACTTTTCAACACCGTAGTCCGTCAGTGGGCCGTCGATCTTACCGGACCTCACAAACTCACCGAGCGAGTACGAAATGCGGTCGAATTTTTCTTGCGCGGAGCCAAACCGTAGCTGGGATGCTATCTAGTTTCTCTCGCAGTCCCAGGATTTCGCAGCTTTTCCGCGAACACCTGAATCACGCTTGCCAAGTTCCTTGAGGTACATGCGATGAAAGCCGCCGTCCTGCGCGAATTCAAAGAGCCACTGGCCATCGAAGACGTTGTGCAGCCCAAGCCCGCCGCGCATGAAGTGCTGATCGAGGTGGAAGCTTGTGGCGTATGCCATTCCGATTTGCACCTGGCCGACGGCGATTGGCCACAGCTCGTTCCCATCACCAAAAGGCCATTAATCCTTGGACATGAAATCGCCGGTCGCGTCGTAGAAAAAGGCGCGTCCGTCAGGCAGTTGGAAGTCGGCGATCGCATTGGCGTCCCTTGGGTGCACTGGACCTGCGGCGAATGCGCGTTCTGCCGGGAGGGCAATGAGAATCTCTGTGTCAAACAACAAATTACCGGCGTAACCGTGGACGGAGGTTACGCAGAATTTGTCAAGGCTCCCGCGAGTCACGCACTCAAGATCCCTGACGGGCTTTCCAGTATCGATGCTGCTCCTCTTTTCTGTGCGGGAGTAACCGTTTATCGTGCTCTCGGCCACGCCAAAATCCAACCGGGCCAGCGTTTGGCCGTCTTTGGCGTCGGTGGCTTGGGTCACTTGGCGGTGCAGATGGGTGTGGGGCTGGGAGCGATCGTCACTGCCATTGATGTCTCCGCCGAAAAACTCACACATGCTAGAAGCCTCGGCGCATCTGCAACGCTGAACGCGGCGTCTGTAAATGTGGTCAAGGAGTTGCGGCAGGCTGGCGGAGTACATGTAGCGCTCGTCACTTCGGCCGCAAAGGCAGCTTACGACATGGCCTTTCCCTGTGTCCGGCCCACAGGGATGCTCCTGGTCGTGGGTCTGCCTTCCGAGTCCATTTGCTTCCCGCCCATTTTGATGGCGGCGTTAGAGGTACGCATCCAGGCTTCTTCCGTCGGCACGAGACAGGATATGCGAGACGTGCTAGCCCTGGCGGCCGCAGGAAAGATCCATTGTGAAGTCAGAACCCGGCCTCTCGCGCAAGCCAATGCGGTCTTGGACGAATTGCGACAAGGGACCGTCTCCGGGCGCATCGTGCTTACTCCCCGCTAAACCGTTTTTCATTGAGAACCCTTTTTATTGAGAGGCTCCAAAAGTTCTCTTCGTCCCCGCATTGCGAAAGGCCCCTTCCCACCACTCGCATAGAAATCCCTTATAGAACCCATCAGTTTTCGTGTTGACGTTAGTAACTACAATGTGATACCAACACTCACAATTCTTGGGGAATAGGTCCGAGGGCGAATTAATATGGCATTGCGCCGTAAGAATTCAGGTCACCAATGTCTCACTGCCTGGCTAGCCCCGTCGCGATTTTTCGCCGGTGACGTTATGGATTTCCCCGCGCCAATCTGCAATCGGTCCAATCTCGCAGGTGTCCTGACTCAAAAGGAGAAGCCATGAGGAAACTGATCTCATTCGCATGTGCCTTGATCTTATCCGGTTGCTGGCTAATAGCGACTCCAGTAGCGTCTGGGCAGGGCGTCGGCACATCAGGCAGCATCAGCGGTACCGTGACGGATCCGCAGGGAGGTGTCCTCCCGAAGGCGAGCGTCGTTGCCGTAGAGATGGCCCAGGGAACCCAATACTCGGCCACCACCGACGAGACCGGCCAGTATCGCCTTACAAGCCTTCTGCCGGGGACTTACAAAGTTACAGTGAAGATTGACAGGTTTGAGACTCAGGCTATGACCGGCGTCATCGTCAATGTCGGAGAGACCGTCAGTCTTGATGTCCACCTGAAGCTTGCAACTACGGCGCAGACAGTTGAGGTCAGCGCAATTCCTCCCGTGGTGGAAACCGAAAGGGGCAGCCAGGCGAACACGCTCACCCAGCAGTACATTGAGGATCTCCCGATTGATCGCCGCGATTATCTTACTTTTACCCTGCTTCTCCCGGGTGTCTCAAATTCCACGCGGCTGGCGGATGACCAGGATTTTCGAGTAAAGCAAACGCCGCAAAGCGGACTTTCCTTCTATGGAAGTAACGGCCGCGGTAACAGCATCACGGTTGATGGTGGAGAGGCTCAGGACGATGCCGGCGGCGTACGCCCAACAATCAGCCAGGATGCAGTTCAGGAATTCCAGGTGAACCGCAGCAACTACACAGCCGAACTTGGCGGTGCAAACGGCGCGTCGATCAACATCGTCTCGAAATCAGGCTCGAACAATATTCACGGCAGCCTATTCGGCTATTTCCGCAACGATGCGATGGACGCGCGTGATCCGTTCGCCTTCAGCTCGGCGCTTCAACCCGGAGCGGTGTTCGATCCGACCCAACCCGACTCAGTGGGCGCACCCGTTAAGGATTCGCTGCAGCGCTATCAATTCGGCGGCTCTATAGGCGCTCCCATAAAAAAGGACAAGACCTTCGTGTTCTTTGCGTTCGAAGGTTTGCGTCAGGATGCGCAGAATGCGGTGCCGCTGCTGACGAGTACGTCCGTCCTTCGTCCTACTTTCGACCAACAGACCCAGATTCTCGCCCCGTTGGCAGCAAACCCATCTCCAGTTCCGATACCTTGCCTGAGCGGCCCAGTTGGGACCGCTGTGGCCGCGCAATTGGGAGTGCCGACATCGCTGCCACCCGCCGTCTGCGCTCAGGTCCTTGGTGGCGCATTAACGGTCAACAACGTGAACCCCGCCGCTACTCCCATCGGTGCCTACCTCGTCAGCCAGTTTGAGTCGCAGGGAGGACTTTTCGACTACAACTCCCGCGATTACCTTGCTTCCGCGCGCCTCGATCACCATATCGATGCGAACAACCAGCTTTTTCTAAGCTATCGCTACTCACACGACCTGGAGCAAAACCCGGACGTGCAATCCCTGACAGCCTTCTCAGCGGGCAGCTCGATCCACGACTATGACAACAACATACAGGGCGCCTGGTTTCACCAATTCAGTCCGACGACTCAGAACGAGCTACGCGTGCAGTGGGATTACAACAGCTTCAACGTGCTTCCGAATGAACCCGGGCAAGCAGGAATCCAAATTCCTGGTTTCATAAACAATTTGGGAACCAATATCTTTTTGCCCAATCTCACGATTTTGCGCCGCACCGAATTTGCCGACAATGTCACCATGATCCGTGGCCGTCACACGATACAGTTTGGCGTTGACGAACTGCTGCGCGGCAATCACACCGAATCCCACACGTTTCTTCCGGGACGCTTCGTCTTCAGCACTCTTCCGGATTTTGGAACCCTCCTGTCTCCGCTGCTTCCCAGCCTGTCTCCTCTAGAGTCGGCTTCCTTCGGACTGCCACAGGTCTATCAGCAGGGCTTTGGTAATCCGGACTACCCTGCATACACTCGACCCCTGACGGGACTGTACGTGCAGGACTCGTGGAAGGTCACATCCAATTTCACGTTGAACTACGGCCTGCGCTACGATATCGACTCGCAATTTCAACCTCTGAACACCTACTATAAGGACTTCGCGCCCCGTGTGTCGTTTGCCTGGGATCCATTCAACGATCACAAAACCGTGATTCGCGGCGGATACGGGATTTTCTACGGGCCCATCGACGCGCAGATCCCCCAAGTGGATTTGAGCCTCGGCGTCCTCAACCACAATCGCAGCACAGTAGAGAACCAGCACAACAAGTCGCAAGTTCCCGATCAGGTCAACAATGCTGTAGGCACCTGCGGAATCAGCGGCATTCCGGGGAACCCATTCCCTGGGAACGGGAATAGCCCCTGTAACCGCTTCATCTCCATCTACGTAGATCCGCTTGCGCTCCCCCCGCCCGGTGTCCCGGGATTGCAAAGCGCCGCGGTTGTTTTCCAAACATTGTTTGCCCAGGGAGCGATCCAGTGCACAACCCCTGCGCCGGGGAATAACGCTTGTATTACCCCGGGTGCCGGGCCCGGTGGTGTAGCGCAGTTCGGCATCAATGTTGCGAGTTCGGGCCAACTCTCACCGTTGACGGTGCTCTTTAGCAACCCTCCCAACTACAGGCCGCCGCAATCGCAACAAGCTTCGTTGGGGATTGAACGCGAGATCACGCCCAGCTTCTCGATCGGTGTCAGCGGGATTTATTCGCATACTCTGTATCTCCCGGTAGCCATCGACACGAATCTGCTGCCAACAACCCCGACGAGCACGGTTACGCTGGCCAGCGGGAAGCCATTCACCTATAAGAACTGGAATCTGTTTGCAGGGAGCGACCCGCTACTCGGTGGGGTGCTCGCCCCCGAAACGCCGTCTCTGCCTTGCGCGGCGACAGTGGCAAACCCGAATCAGCCCTTCAACTGCTTTGTGAATCCGCTGATTACTCAGAACAATCAATACACCTCCGCAGCGTCCGCCCTGTACGAAGGGTTGATCCTGGAGATGAAGAAGCGTTTCAGTAACCACTTCATGCTGTTTGGGAACTACACCTTCAGCAAGGGCTTCGACACTTCCACGGACTTCAATACGGACTACGGACCGCAGGACCCGACCCAGCTTGCCTTGGAGCGGGGCCTTTCGGAATTTGACCAGCGGCACAAAGTTGTGGTCGCTGGAGTGTTCGACAGCCCATGGAAAGGCTTCCTTTCTGGATTCCAGCTCTCTCCCATTTTTACCTACCACAGCGGACTGCCCTTCAATCTACTCGCTGGAGGCGAAGTCAACGGTGACAATCACATCACCAACGAGCGTCCCCTCGGCGACTCTCGGGATACGGGTCTTGGGCCCAACTTCTATGACTGGGACATGCGGTTGAGCTGGCGCCACAAACTGGGAGAGAGGGTCGACATGACGCTCACGGCAGAAGGATTCAATATCTTGAACCGCACGAATTTTGCCAGTGTGAACAACGAAGTGAACCCTCTCTTTGGCATTCAGACGACACCGGGTCTATGTCCCAAATCAGGGCAATGCGCTACGGGAAATACTTCGTTTAATGTGCACGGCCTCCGGTCCGGCACCGTATTGCCGGACGGCGAGGTTGTCACACCCAGTACGCCGTTGGCTTTCACTTCGGCGTTTCCGAAACGCCAGGTGCAGCTCGGGATCCGGTTCGGCTTCTGATCGACTGCGCGTCAGTTTCGATTCTGGATTCAATGCTGCCGGGTATCGCAGGCCGGACCAGGGTTTGAACTGAAAAGTATTCTCTAGGCCCGGTCGTCGTTGATCCGGCGGCAAGTCTCATACCGGTCGATGTGCCGACGCTCGAACGAGCGCTGTATCTCCTGCGCGCGCGTTACATCTTTGAAGGAATTGGAAACCAATGCTATCACCCATGTTCGGTGAGTTTATGGGCACGCTGGTCCTGGTTCTTCTGGGCAACGGTGTAATCGCCGACGTAGTTCTGTCACGCTCCAAGGGAGAAGGCGGTGGATGGATTTCGATATCGACGGGCTGGGCGATTGCGGCCATGGCGGGAATTTTCACTGCTCTAGCGTGCGGAAGCAGTGACGCCCACATCAATCCTGCCGTGACGCTGGGTGTGGCCATCGTTAGTGGCAATTTTTCCAAACTCTTGCCGTACGTCACCGCGCAAATGTTGGGAGCATTCGTTGGGTCAGTTCTCGTCTGGCTTCATTTCCTGCCGCATTGGGCTGCCACTGCAGACCCGGTCAGAAAATTGGGCTGCTTCTGCAGCCACCCATCCATTCCCAACAAAGTGACCAACCTGATCAGCGAAATTATTCCTACGACGCTGCTGGTGTTTGTTGCCGTCTGCATTTTGACGCGCGCCAATTTACCTGCTGGTTTCGGCCCTGTCCTGATTGCCGCACTGGTCTGGGGACTGATTCTCGCGCTCGCTGGGCCAACCGGCACTAGCATGAACCCGGCGCGTGATCTTGGATCGAGGATGGCCCACGCGAT
The DNA here is from genome assembly GCA_003167215.1 of Acidobacteriota bacterium. Classification (GTDB taxonomy): domain Bacteria; phylum Acidobacteriota; class Terriglobia; order Acidiferrales; family UBA7541; genus Palsa-295. The sequence continues at coordinate 341,715 of PMTV01000014.1, forward strand.
CCTGCCGATTGCAGGCAAAGGCAGTTCCGATTGGGGATACGCTCCCATTTCTGTGATCGGCACACTAGCAGGCGGCGCGCTCGCCGGATTGGCAATCCGTCTTCTGCATATTTAGACGAGACGCAGAACCTATTAAAGCTTGTTGCCACAGCGAATAGCAGTTGCGAACGATGTTGCTCGAAAATCCACGACCGGCGATTTTCGAGCCGTAGAACTCCTTCAAGCAAAGGTCGTCAGCAACTAGTGTTAGTCACTTACATGTGTTATAAACAAACGTTTGTAGTCAAGAGGGAAACTTCTCAGTGCGGCAGCGAGTAAAGTGAATATCCGGCAAATCTTCGATCTCACCGGACGCGTCGCGATCGTTACCGGCGGTTCCGTCGGCCTCGGCCGGCAGATGGCCGAAGGCTTGGCGGAAATGGGCGCGAATCTGGTGCTCTGCGCGCGCAAAAAAGAGCGCTGCGAGCGGGCCGCAGAGGAATTGCGAAAGTTGGGCGTTCAAGTTCTCGCGCTCGGTTGCGATGTCAAAGAACCCGCCAGCATTCAAGAGGTTGCCGACGCCACCTTCAAACAATTTGGGCGCATCGACATCTTGATCAACAATGCCGGCACTTCCTGGGGCGCGCCGGTGGAATCAATGACGCTCGAGCAGTGGAATAAAGTGATCGAAACCAACCTCACGGGAACCTTTCTGTTTTCGCAAGCGGTGGGCAAAGTCATGATCGCGCAACGCCGCGGAAAGATTATCAACATCGCCTCAGTTGCCGGGCTGCGTGGTTCATCTCCGAATTTTTCCGCCATTGGTTACAGCGCCAGCAAAGGCGGCGTGATCATTTTCACCAAAGATTTGGCCTGCAAGTGGGGCATGCACAATATTCACGTCAATGCGATTGCCCCCGGCTGGTTCCCGACCGACATGTCGGGAAAAGTCATCGAACGTAACAAAGAGATGCTATTGGCGGGCGTACCTTTAGGCCGCTTCGGCGGGCCTCATGATCTAAAGGGCGCAGCTATTTTTCTCGCTTCCGACGCGTCAGATTTTGTGACCGGAAACATCCTGGTGGTCGACGGAGGCCAATCCGCCTAGAACAGGCGAGGCACGTTATGAACATTCCACTTACACCTCTCCGCTTTCTGCGCTATGCGGAGCAGCAATATCCGGGTAGGACCGCGGTAGTCTGCAACCAGGACCGCTTTACATACGCACAATTCGCCGAGCGAGTCGGCCGTTTGGCGGGTGCTTTGCGTCAGGCTGGCATCCAAGCTGGCGATCGCGTTGCCTTCCTCGGCGCCAATTGTCACCGCTTGCTGGAAGCGTACTACGGCGTTCCGGAAGCCGGCGCTGTTCTGCTCCCGCTGAACATCCGTCTTGCCCCGGATGAACTGGCCTTCATTCTGAATGATTCCGGCGCGACCATCCTCTTCGTGGAAAAGCAGTTTCTTGGCTTAGTGGAATCTTTTCGCAAGAGCCTTCGCACGGTAAAAATGTTCGTCCAGCTTGATGGTCATCCCGAGCCGCCTTGGCTCGACCCCCGCAACTGCGACGCCCTTCTCTCAGCGGCCACGCCGCATCGCGCCGACATCAACTCCATCGACGAAAACTCCTTGGCTGAGCTCTTCTATACCAGCGGTACCAGCGCAAACCCCAAGGGTGTAATGCTTACTCACAGAAATATCTACCTCCACGCGCTGAACGTCTGCATGGGATTCCAGATCGAAAATGGGGCCGTCGAGCTGCACACCATTCCTCTCTTCCACGCGAATGGCTGGGGTGTCGCGCATTTCCTTACCTTGCTCGGCGGAAAGCACGTCATGATCCAGCGTTTCGAAACCAAAGAAGTGTTCCGGCTGATTGAAACGGAAAAAGTCCACTCCTGCAGCCTGGTTCCCATCATGGCTACGGCTCTGGTGAACTGCCCCGAGCGACACAATTACGATTTGAGTACCTTGCGGCGGATTGTCATCGGCGGCGCTGCGTCGTCGCCAACACTCATTCGGGAAGTTGAACAACAACTCGGCTGCGAGTGTTTTTCTGGTTACGGCCTCACGGAAACCTGCCCCTCGCTCACGATTTCTCCGATGAAGTCAGGTTTGGGCTGGGAAGGCGAACAGCGCTACGTCGGCCAAGCTATGACTGGCTACGCATTCCCCGGCACGGAGATACGAGTGGTGGACGCTGACGATCGCGACCTGCCGCGCGACGGCCAAGCCATCGGAGAAATTATCGCGCGTAGTGATGGCGTGATGGAGGGCTACTGGCGTCAGCCGGAAGCTTCCGCCGAAGCTCTGCGCGGCGGATGGTTCCACACCGGGGATATGGCCACATTCAACGAACAGGGCTACCTGCTGATTGTCGACCGCAAAAAAGACATCATCGTAAGTGGCGGAGAAAATATATCCTCCCTTGAACTTGAAAAGGCCATCCTCGCGCATCCCGCCGTCCTGGAGGCCGCCGTGATTCCCGTTCCCGATGAGAAGTGGGGTGAAGTCCCTAAGGCACTGGTGGTTTTAAAACCGAAAGCCACCGCCTCGGAGTCCGAACTTATCGAGTTTTGCCGTGCGCGCCTGTCACATTACAAATGCCCTCGCTCAGTCGAATTCGTCGATAGTTTGCCCAAGACCGGCACCGGAAAAATCCTGAAAAAGGATTTGCGCAAAAAATATTGGCAGGGCAAGGATACGATTCGCCCTGACTTTGGTGCCCCGGCGTCCAAGCCGAAGTCCGGCACTTGAGCAGGTCTGATTCTCAGAGATTTGTTCGCAGTAGATAAAAAACAGAGCGCAGTTCGCGCCAGGTAACACGAAGGAGTCTTTTCATGGATTTAAATTTAACCGCTGAAGAGTTGACGTTTCGCGACGAGCTCCGCGCCTGGCTGGTTTCCAACGTTCCGAAGGATTGGAGCGACTGGCGCGAAAAGCCCATGGAGGAATCCTTCCCCTATCTGCGAACCTGGCAACGAAAGCTTCAGGAGGGCCGCTGGGCAGCCGTTTCGTGGCCCAAGGAATATGGGGGTCGCAGCGCTTCGCTGATGCAGCAAGCCATATTTTGGGAAGAGATGGCCCGCGTCGAGGCACCGCCGATGGCCAATTCGCTGGGCTTGGGGCTCATCGGCCCCACAATCATCGCCTACGGAACGGAAGCTCAGAAAAAGCGCTTTATTCCGAAAATTTTGAGCGCTGAAGAAATCTGGTGTCAGGGCTTTTCCGAGCCTAACGCCGGTTCCGACCTCGCCGGTTTGCAAATGGAGGCGCGACTCGACGGCGATCACTACGTCGTCAACGGTCAAAAAGTCTGGACCAGCTACGGCTGGGTCGGCAACTGGTGTGAGCTGGTCGTTCGCACCGATGCCAGCCTCGCGAAACACAAGGGACTTTCCGTGCTCCTGGTCGATATGAAATCTCCTGGCGTCGAGGTACGTCCTCTGCGTCAGATGACCGGAGAATCCGAATTCAACGAGATTTTCTTTCGCGATGTTCGCGTGCCAACCGAAAATATTCTCGGCAAAGTGAATGACGGATGGAATGTGGCGATGAGTACCCTGATGTACGAGCGGGGCTCCTACGGCGCTCGTTTGCATCTAATTTTCAAGAGCTACATCACGCGTCTCATTGAGCTCTCTCGAAATATACAACGCAACGGCCGGCCGGCATCTCAGGACCCGCTCATCCGCCAGAAGCTCGCGCAATGCAGCGCAGAGATCGAAATCATGCGTTTCAATCAGATGCGGGCTTTCAGCCGCATCACTGCTACAGGCGTGCCCGGTCCGGAGGGCTCCATCCAGAAAATTTTCTGGAGCGAGCTCAACCAGCGACTGCAGCAAATCGCTCAGGAAATTCTCGGTTCCTATGGACAACTTCTGGCCGGCGATCCGCGCGCCATCGAAGAAGGAATTTGGTCCTACGCCTACCTGCGCACGCGCGGAAACACCATCGAAGCCGGCACCTCCGAGGTGCAACGGAACATCATTGGCCATTTCGTTCTCGGACTGCCCAGAAGCTACTAAGGGGATACGCCATGCAATTCGGTTTGAGTGAAAGCCAGGAATTTCTGAAAGACAGCGCGCGCAAGTTCTTCGCCGGCGAGTGTCCCAGCGCTGAAATGCGACGCCTGATGGAAACGGACACCGCTTATGATGCCGAGCTCTGGTCGAAGCTCACGGATCAGGGTTACACCGGCATCATTTTCCCGGAAGAGTACGGTGGAGTCGGCCTCGGCCAAGTGGAACTCATGCTCTTGATGGAAGAGGCCGGACGCGCGCTCTTGCCTGGTCCATTTTTTTCGACCGTCGTTCTGGCTGGCTCGGTCCTGGATGCCGTGTGCACACCTGCGCTCAAAAGCAAATATCTTGCACCCATCTGTCGGGGAGAAGTCCGCGCTACCGTCGCCATTCTGGAAGCGAATGCGAGTTGGAACTCTCGGGATGTCCAACTGAACGCCGCTAATGGGAAGCTCAACGGAGAGAAGTTCTTTGTCCCGGATGCCGCGGTTGCCAATTTCATCATCGTCGTTGCGGGCAACGGCGTATTCCTGGTGGACTCCAAAGCTGCCAGCCTGAAAATATCTCCGATGTCCGGAATGGACCTTACGCGAAAACTCTACGTCGTTGAATTCCGCAACACTCCGGCGGAAGAATTGGGTTCCGTCGCGCAGCTCCCGCGGGCCTTCGATATCGCCACCGCCGCGCTGTCTGCAGAATTAGTCGGCGGTATGCAGCGGACGCTCGAAATTACCGTGGAATACGCCAAGACTCGGAAACAGTTCGGCAAACCCATCGGATCGTTTCAGGCCGTGCAGCACCAATGCGCGGACATGTATCTGGAAACCGAGAGTTCTCGTTCGGCCGTGTACTATGCCGGGTGGGCGCTGGAAGAAAAAGCCCCGGATGCAGCGACTGCCGTTTCCATCGCCAAGATGTACGCCAGCGATGCCGGCCGCACCGTCGGCAATCGCGGCATCCAAATCCACGGTGGTATGGGATTCACTTGGGAAAACGATGTTCATCTGTATTACCGTCGAGCGAAGGCCTCGGAAACGGCATTCGGAGACGCCACATTTCATCGCGAGCGCATCGCCTCTGCGGTGATCGACTCCGGCAACGTCGCCGCGAAAACAGCGTAAACTATCAAACCAGAGGATTCTTTCCATGACTGATCTAGTGCAACTGACAAAAGACAACGACATCGCGATCATTACCATCAATAATCCTCCGGTCAATGCTCTGAGCCCCGGCGTCCCCGAAGGCATTTCAGAAGCGCTTGACCGCATCGCTCAGGACGCCAGCGTCAAAGCCGCGGTGCTCATCGGCGGTGGTCGTACCTTCGTCGCCGGAGCGGACATTAAAGAATTCGGTAAGATGACGTCGGGCAAGCCGCGCGGCGCAGGGCTCACTCCGTTCCTCTTGAAAATGGAAGACAGCACCAAGCCGGTGATCGTGGCCATTCACGGAACGGCTTTTGGCGGGGGATTGGAACTGGCGATGGCCGGGCACTATCGCGTTGCTGTTTCGAGTGCCCAAGTCGGCCAGCCGGAAGTGAAGCTCGGTCTGATCCCCGGCGCGGCAGGCACCCAGCGGCTTCCGAGGCTCGCTGGCGTGGCGAAAGCCGTCGAAATGTGTATGACCGGCAATCCAGTGAAAGCGGAGGAAGCGCTGAAGTTCGGCATTATCGACCGCATCATCGAAGGCGATCTCCTCGCGGGGGCGATTGCCTTTGCGCGCGAGGTCGCCGCGAAACCTGCCCCTAAAACGCGCGAGCGCAACGAAAAACTCGGTAACGCGACGGAGAATGCGTCGATCTTTTCTTCCGCGCGTGAAACGGCTGCCAAGAAGCAGCGGGGTCTGCTCGCTCCAGTCGCTGCCATCGATGCCATCGAAGCCGCCACAAAAATGCCATTCGAAGAAGGCTGCAAGTTTGAGCAGAAGCTATTCATCGATTGCCTTTTCTCCGAGCAATCCAAATCGCTCATCCATGTTTTCTTCAGCGAGCGCGAAGTTAGCAAGATTCCCGACATTCCAAAAGACACTCCTCTGATTCCCATCAAGACTGCCGCGGTTGTGGGCGCGGGGACCATGGGCGGCGGCATCGCTATGGTGCTTGCCAATGCGGGCATTCCCGTACTTCTCAAAGAGACGGACCAAACGGCGCTCGATCGCGGGCTGGCTACGATCAAGTCGAATTACGCAAATTCTGTCAAGCGCGGCCGTTTCTCGCAGCAAGCCGCCGATGAGCGCCTGAACCGGATCACGCCCACTCTTAGCTACGACGGTTTTTCGACCGTGGATTTGGTTATCGAAGCCGTGTTCGAAGGCATGGCTCTCAAGAAGGAAGTCTTCAAAGAACTGGATCGCGTGTGCAAACCTGGCGCCATCCTTGCCAGCAATACTTCTACGCTAAACATCGACGAGATCGCTGCGTCCACCTCGCGGCCCGCATTTGTCATCGGCACGCATTTTTTCAGCCCTGCGAATGTTATGCGGCTGCTGGAGATCGTTCGCGGCAAAGCTACTTCCCCGGAAGTTATCGCCACTTGCATGCAGCTTTCAAAAACGCTGGGCAAAGTGGGCGTGCTCGTCGGCAACTGCAGGGGCTTTGTCGGCAATCGTATGTTTGGCCCCTACCGCCGCGAAGCTCAGTTCTTGATCGAAGAAGGTGCGAGCATCGAAGCCGTGGACCAGGCGCTGGTCGATTTTGGCAACGCCATGGGACCGCTAGCCGTGGGAGACCTTGCAGGTCTCGATGTCGGCTGGCGCATCAACAAGGAATATCGCCACCTGCAACCGCCCGGCATTCGCCAGGCATTCGTCGAAGATCATCTGTGTGAACTCGGCCGTTTCGGGCAGAAGACCGGAGCGGGTTGGTACAAATATGACGACCAGCGCCGCGCGGCTCCAGACCCCGTCGTTGACGAACTCATTCGCAAGTGGGTCGCCGAGGCGGGAATTGTGCAACGTCAAATCTCCGCTGAAGAAATCACAGATCGCTGCATCTATGCCCTGGTTAACGAAGGCGCGCGCATTCTGGAGGAAGGCTACGCGCTGCGCGCTTCGGACATCGACATTATTTACCTCAATGGCTACGGCTTCCCCGCGCATCGCGGCGGTCCCATGTGGTATGCCGACACCGTCGGCCTCAAAAAGGTTTACGAGCGCGTCTCCGAATTCCATCGCCAGCATGGCGAAATCTGGCGCCCGGCCCCGCTGCTGAAGCGGCTTGCAGAGCAGGGCAAGACCTTCGCCCAGTTCGGCAAGGAAGAGGGTGTGGCGACATAGTCTTCATTCGCGCTTCCTGCAATCAGACAGCGCTACCGCAAAACATTTTCTTGGACCTGTGACTTCATTCCAACAGTCGGAGAATAGATGAGAGAAGCAGTCGTAGTTGCAAGTTCGCGGACACCCCTTGCCAAGTCCTTTCGCGGGTCCTTTAACCTGACGCGGCCGGAAGATCTCGCCGCACACTGTATTAAGGACGTCTTGGCCAAAACTCCAAAGCTCGAGGTAAAAGAGATCGAAGACGTGGTCCTCGGCTGCGCCCAACCCCATGGTGCGCAAGGCCAGAATATAGCCCGTACTTCCGCCATGCTTGCCGGACTTCCCGCATCGGTTGCCGGCACCACCATCAACCGCTTCTGCTCTTCTGGCTTACAAGCGATCACGATAGCCGCCCACCAGATCATCAACGAAGGCGTCGATGCTGCGGTCGGCGGCGGCGTCGAAAGCATTAGCATGATCACGCGAGACTACAACCCGCATCCCGGATTGCTTGAGAAGATGCCCGGAATTTACATGGTGATGGGTAACACCGCGGAGGTAGTCGCCAAACGATACAAAGTGAATCGCGAGTCTCAGGACGAATATTCGCTTCTGAGTCAACAGCGCACTGCTCGCGCTCAGCAAGAGCGGTTTTTCGACGCTGAAATCGCTCCGATGCGCGTGACTCGCGGCATCCAGGACAAGAAGTCCGGAGAAATCGTCGGCAAAGAGGATGCTACCGCCAACCGCGATGAATGCAACCGCCCCGACACCACTCTGCAAGGCTTGCTCAACCTCAAACCCCATTTTGACCCGGACAGTGGCCAGGGAACGGTGACGGCCGGCAACTCGTCGCAACTTTCTGACGGCGCGTCCGCTACGCTCCTGATGTCTCGCCAGCGTGCCGATCAGTTGGGTATTCCTTACAAACTAATTTTTCGCGGATTCCAAGTCGCGGGCTGCGAACCCGACGAAATGGGCATCGGCCCGGTCTTCGCCGTGCCGAAACTCCTAAGTCGTTGCGGCCTGCGAACGAGCGATGTCGATCTCTGGGAGCTGAACGAAGCTTTCGCCGTCCAGGTGATTTATTGCCGCGACCGCCTGGGCATCGATCCTGAAAAGCTCAATGTTAACGGCGGCTCAATCGCCATCGGACATCCCTTCGGAATGACGGGGTCGCGCATGGTTGGCACCATTGCCAACGAAATGGCTCGCCGCAAAGCGCGGTACGGAGTCGTCACCATGTGCATTGGGGGAGGACAAGGCGCGGCAGCTTTGTTCGAGCGCGCCAATTGAAAATGACTCATTGGCCATCGGAATCTGAACCTGTCCGAATTTCTTCCTCCGCGCGCCTTGCGGTATAACGATTAACGCCATGTTGATCTAACAATGGGAACCCTCTTCCTTGTCCGTCACGCGCAAGCTTCATTTCTTGAGCCGAACTATGACAAGTTATCCTCGCTCGGGGAGGCGCAATCGCGTCTTCTCGGCGACTACTGGGCGCGACGTCACGAGGTTTTCGACCGCACCTGCGTCGGTCCCTGTGTCCGTCAGCAAGACACCATCAAACTTGTGAGCGACGCCTACAACCAAGCTGGCCTCAAGTTTCCTGAGCCTCTTGTGCTACCGGAGTTCGACGAATATCAAGGAGAAGCAGTGCTCAAATGCAGCCTGCCCGTGCTGATCGAGAACGACCAGAGAATCCGAGATCTCCACGCGGCGTTTCAGTCCTCGGCCGCTGCCGAAAAACGCGCGACCTTTCAAAAGTTGTTCGAAGCTGTCATTGGCGAGTGGGTGCGCGGCGAGATCTCTCCGCAAGGCGTAGAGACCTGGTCGGAGTTTTGCTCCAGGGTTAATTCCGGTCTCGTAAAGTTTCTCTCTGCCGGGGTGCGCGGTGAACGAGTTGCCATTTTTACTTCCGGTGGTCCTATCGCAGTTGCCATGCAGCGTGCTATGCATCTCTCTGCGGAAAGGGCCTTGCAAGTGAGCTGGATGTCGCACAACTCCTCTTGGAGTGAGTTTCTCTACTCCTCCCAGCGGTTCACACTCAGCGCTTTCAATGCCCACGGGCATCTCAACGATCCCGCGATGATGACGTACCGTTAGGGCTTCCCATGAGCGACTTTCTGGACCATCCCACAGCCATTCGATCCGGCGAAGAACTTGATTTAGCCCGCCTCGAACCCTTCTTGCGCCGTCACTTTCCCAACGCAGAAGGTGCGCTTCAAGTTCGCCAATTTCCCAGCGGTCATTCCAATTTGACTTATTCATTGCAATTTGGCGCCAAGGAGTTGGTTCTTAGGCGGCCTCCCTTCGGAAGCAAGGTCAAATCCGCACACGATATGAGCCGCGAATTTCGCGTGCTCTCTAAGCTCCACTCCGTCTACGACTCGGCTCCTGAAGTGCTTCTCTATTGTGACGACGCTTCCGTCATCGGCGCACCGTTCTACGTGATGCAACCGATCCACGGCATCATTCTTCGCAGACAGTTGCCGTCCGGTTTGGATTTTCCTCCGGAAACGGCGCGACGGCTCAGCGAATCCTTCATTGAAAATCTGATACGCCTGCACCGCGTGGATTACGCCGCTGCGGGTCTTTCCGATCTGGGTAAGCCGGAGGGATATCTGGAACGGCAGGTCCGCGGCTGGACCGAGCGCTACTCCGGTTCCAGGACGCACGATTATCCCGAAGTGGAGAAAATTTCCGCGTGGATGCAGCAACACATGCCATCCTCAAGCGCTGTTTCGCTGATTCACAATGACTACAAATACGACAACGTAGTCCTCGATTCGAGCGACATCGCGAAAATTGTCGGCGTGCTCGATTGGGAGATGTCCACCATCGGTGACTCTCTCTCAGACCTCGGCGCTGTACTGGCTTATTGGATCGATGCGAAGGACCCTGAGGATCTGGAACAAAATCGCTGGGGACCCACGAACTATCCGGGCAGCTTTACGCGCGATGAAATCGTGCAGTACTACGCTCAAAAAACGGGCCGCGATGTATCTCAGATGGCTTTCTATCTCACCTTCGCCCGTTTCAAACTTGCCGTCATCGTCCAGCAAATTTATTATCGCTATCACCAAGGCTTGACCAAAGACGAACGCTTTGCAGCCATGCCCGAGAGAATCCAAATACTTTTGCGTGCTTCTTTGCACTGCGCGCAAACAGGCCGAATTTAGGGCATCGCTCGGGTAAGCTTTCCAAATCTGCACTCAAATAAGAGTTAATCAGGTGTAGTAGCGGACGATCCACTCCGCAACGCAGACTGGTTTTGCAGATCCTTCGTTTTCTATGTTTACGGAATAGGTCGCTTCAACCGCATCAGAGAGTTCCTTTAGTTCCAGGAGCCCAATTCGCGCGCGAATCCTGGAATCGGCCCGCACCGCCGCAGGAAAGCGCACACGATTCAAACCGTAATTTACCGCCAATCGCACTCCGCCCTGCACTTGAATCGCCTCCTTCATAAGGTGGCTGAGCAAAGAAAGTGTAAGAAACCCATGAGCGATCGTGTCGCCGTAAGGTGACTCCTTTCTCGCCCGCGCGCGGTCTAGATGAATCCACTGCCGGTCTTCCGTCGCTTCGGCAAACTGCTCGATCCGCTCTTGCGTCACAGGGAACCATTCCGTGACGCCAATTTCCCCGCTCCCGAATTCTTTCAGCGCTTGCGGGTTCTTGATGACGACTGGCGGCATCAATTTTTCTTGGCTTTCGCCAACTCCCTCTTCGCAATCGATTCGACATGGACTTCATCCGGCCCATCGGCCAATCGCAGCGTTCGAGCCATTGCCCAGGAGCTAGCCAGGAACGTGTCCTGCGAAACTCCGGCCGCCCCGTATGCTTGAATCGCCCGATCAAGCACGCGCAGAGCCACGTTAGGCGCTACAACTTTGATCATCGCAATCTCGGCGCGTGCCGCTTTGTTGCCTACCGTGTCCATCAAATGCGCGGCCTTCAGCGTCAGCAGCCGTGCCTGTTCGATCTCCATGCGCGACTCGGCGATTCCCGCGCGAATCGTTCCCTGTTCGGCTAGCGCCTTCCCGAAGGCCACTCTTGTTTGCACCCGTTCGCACATGGTTTCGAGCGCACGTTCCGCCAGCCCGATGCATCGCATGCAATGATGAATCCGTCCAGGCCCCAGACGCCCTTGCGCAATCTCAAATCCGCGCCCTTCGCCAAGCAACATGTTTGTCGCTGGCACGCGCACTTTTTCAAAGTGAATTTCGGCGTGCCCGTGCGGCGCGTGGTCATATCCGAATACTGTTAACATCCGCACGATCTTGACTCCGGACGTCTCAAGCGGGACCAGAATCATCGACTGCTGCCTGTGCGCCGGCGCAGCAGAATCGCTTTTACCCATAAATATCGCGATTTTACAGCGCGGATCGCCTGCTCCAGAGGACCACCATTTCCGCCCGTTGATTACGTACTCATCGCCGTCTCGTACGATGCCCGATGCAATGTTGGTGGCATCCGAAGACGCGACGCCCGGCTCGGTCATGCAAAAGCAGGATCGAATTTCGCCGGCCAGCAATGGCTTCAGCCATTTTTCCTTTTGTGCCTCGCTGCCATAACGCGCCAGCACCTCCATATTTCCCGTATCTGGCGCCGAACAATTGAATACCTCGGACGCCATGTGACTGCGCCCCATGATCTCGCAAAGTGGCGCATACTCCAGGTTGGTCAGACCCGCGCCATTTTCGTCGTGCGGCAAAAACAAATTCCACAGTCGCTCTTGGCGCGCCTTCGACTTCAGTTCTTCCACAATCCGCGTCGGCTTCCAGCGGTCGCGCTCGATTTCCTCGTGGAACCGACGTTCGTTCGGGTACACGTGGACATCCATGAAGCTTTGTAGCCGCCGCTGCAGCTCCTTCGTCTTTGCGCTAAGTTCGAAATCCATAGGTCAAAGGTCTCTTTTATTTGCCGGTGAACACCGGAGCGCGGTTTTCGACGAAGTGCGCCACGCCTTCTTTGAAATCTTCGCACTGCAGGCTGGCCAGCATTTCTCGCTCGGAGATCTCAAAGGATTCCGCCAGAGTCAGAAACATCGCGTCGTAAACCTGCCGCTTGATTACGCGCAGAGACCGCGGACTAACGTTCGCCGCCACATCCACCGCATATTCCCGAACCTTCTCATGAAACGTTGCTTGCGGGTAGATCTGATTCACCAGCCCCATTCTCAGAGCCTCCGCCGCATCGATCATCCTCGCGGAAAATAGCAGGTCCAGTGCGTTCGCGTGTCCCACCAGACGCGGTAACATCCACGCCATCCCGTACTCGGCAATCAGTCCTCGACGCGCAAATGCCGTTCCGAAACGCGCACCGTCGGAGGCAAAACGTAAATCGCAGTACAAAGCAATCACCAATCCCAAGCCGACTATGGGGCCGTTGATGGCCGCAATCACGGGCTTTGTGACCGTCGGGAAATATGAATATTTTTTCTGAAAATCCGCTCTTATACCTTCGACAGTGCCGCCCTGGGGTTGCACCGCTTGGGCCCGTTGCGCGGAATCGAGTCCCTTTGTCGCGACCGTGGATAAGAGCGATATATCTGCGCCCGCGCAGAATCCGCGTCCCGCGCCCGTCAAGACGATGACGCGAACATTTTCGTCGCGTTCCGCGTCTCTCACCGCGGCTTTTACTTCGCCCTCCATAACGGCGGTCCAGGCGTTCAGTTTATCTGGACGGTTGAGCGTGATCGTCGCTACCCGGTCGGCTACGTTGTACAGCGTTTCTTGGTTTGGCATAGTGCGCCGGATTATATACAATGGCGGCCGCGTTAGTCACATTCATCTGTGTGTAACTATCTGTTTGAAGGTCTTCTCCGCGGAAGTGCTGACCACGGCCGCGTCTCACGACTGGAGGTGCCATGCCCTTCGTGGAAAATCAAGGAGCCAAAATATATTGGGATGAACAGGGTTCCGGCGAACCTCTTTTGCTCATCATGGGGCTCAGCTACCCCTCCTACATGTGGCATCGCACCCGCCCTGTTCTTGCAAAGCGTTTTCGCACCATCGCTCTCGATAATCGCGGCGTGGGCCAAAGTGATGTGCCGCCAGGCGTTTACTCCATCGCATTGATGGCCTCGGATGCGGCATCTGTTCTGGATGCAGCGGGCGTCGAGAGCGCGCACGTGTTCGGTGTTTCCATGGGCGGCATGATTGCGCAGGAATTTGCGCTTCAATATCCGAAGCGTGTGCGTTCGCTGATTCTGGGTTGCACCGCGTCAGGCGGTCCGCATGCGATACAAGCCGAGCCCGCTGCGCTGCAAACTCTCATGCGTCAGGGTATGACGCCTGAAGAAGCCAAAGAGGCCATCATCCCGTTCATTTATGACGTGGCTACTCCTCGCGACCGCATAGACGAAGACATGGCCATCCGCATGGAGTGGTATCCCACCCCTCAAGGGTACATGTCCCAACTTCAAGGGATTATCGCCTGGGAAGCCTACAGCCGCATCGCGCAAATCACGGCTCCCACGCTAGTCATTCACGGCGAAACCGACAGGCTCGTTCCAGCCGCGAACTCGCGGCTAATCGCCGGCCGTTTACCACACGCCAAACTCGTACTGCTCCCGCACGCCAGCCACATATTCGAGACCGACCAGCCCGGCGCGGCACATCAGGCAATTGTAGAGTTTCTCGCCGCTCAGAATGGCGGTGCGCAGCGCTCTCAGGCTACTAACTAGCTTGCCTTCTGGCCGCCAGTAGTCATCCTCGAAACGTCAAAACCAAACTTCTCCAGCTCAATTTTCAATCGCTCGTCTAACGCGGCATTCGCAGGCGTCGCTGCTCCGGTTGGCAAAGTCACAGCCGCTTCACCTAACATCGAGGTCATCACTTCGTGATAGCCCAGCTCTCGGTAGCTTTCAAATTGCGATTCGGTAAACCATTGATCCACCGTAGTTTCGTGCGGAAACTGTGGATGCATCGTATGATAGTTTTTAATATCGCTGGACTCGTCACCCGTCAGGGACGCCTTGAAGTAAATAATTGTTCCGGTGGGCGCGGATTTGTCCACCGCCTCGTAATGGATTGTCCCTATTGCGCAATGCTTCTCGCTGGGCTTTCCTAATTCCGGCGGCACGATATCGCTGACGTTCAGTTGGATATCGATTCCCAGATCGATTCGGCATTTCCGAATAGCGTTTCCCAACCCTGTAAACCCATAGCAGTCGTCCGCCTCCGCATCGCACACAATGATCAGCCCGCACCGCCGCTTCACCAACTCGTACAATCCCATGTTCTCGAAATGTCCGCCGTCAGACAGGTACACGTAGGCGGCCTCGTCATCGGTACCTGCAAACAGCTCGTTCAACAAGTACGTCAATCCAAAGATTGGTGTCGCTCGCCCCAACGTTCGCCGGTCTCGAGGATTTCCGAGCCATTGTCCTAGGCGCACATCGAATAACGTCATCAGAAATGCTACCGGGGCCGAGCTGTAAGATCCCATATTCGGACTTGCCGCCGCCCCCGATATCCCCATCGCCAACCCTAAATTCGGCCCATTGAATGGCGGTGGAAACGCGTATTCTTCCGTTTGACAATATCCATAACGTTCGAGCGGTCGTAACAATCTTCGCAATAAGCTATGCGCCTCTTCGGCTTTTCGTTTTTCCACTTCCTTTTCCGTGAGTGGCCTTTGTTGCCGCATCATTGGACTATCCTGTTCCTCCAGCCACACGTCGAATCCACAATATCGCGGCGTCATGACGAACGACTCCGCCATCCGTTCCTGCCACGCCAAATCTTTGCCCTTAACCAAGTTCAGAGACATATTCAGCACCGGGTACGGTCCGTCGTACGGAATTTCCGCATCTACCCTCAAGTCTTTGAGGGGCATGTCGTCAGTCCCGTCGAATCCTGTAAATCGGTTCGGCGAACGTCCCTCGTTTGAGGCTCCTAAATAGCACCTCACCAGGCGGTTTCGATAAAACAAATGCATCGAGAATTGGTTGACGTCCACGCGCCACGCCATAATCCCCGCCACCGCCGCACACAATAAGATCGCCCACCAGAGCCGGTGCGCGCTTATGCTGGGGTATTCGCGAAACAGATCCAGGTGCTGCACTCTTGCGATCCCGTATGAAAGCCAACACAACAGCCCCGCGATAAATGCGTACGGGCCCACTTTCGCAACTCCGTCCTTCCACGTCTCCGTTCCCGGAATCCCCGACGCACTTGACTTCCCAGCGAGCACGCTCCCCAGTGTCGTCAGGATCCACGCCGGCGTTAGATACTTTGCAGCCAGACTCTTCACGAACGCGTTATTCGANNCGACTCCCATCAGTCCAATGTGCAGTGTTCCCGCGAGCAGGAAGGTACCCAGCACCAGCGGCACGCCCGCCGTTAGCGCCGCCTTTGTCGTCCAACAGAGTGTCTTCTCGGACAGCAGAGCGTACGCCATCCCGCCAGTGCGCCAGCTCCCGCCGCTCCGATTAGCATGATCGTGAAATCACGCGCTGATCGCAACTTTGCATAAAACCGGTCCGCCGCCGACTTTGTATTGTTCTCTGCAGGCGGTGCCTTTGCCTGGGCTCGAGCATGTCCGGCCAAATCGGCCATCTCTTCAGCGATCTTCGATACAAATGGCGCCAGCCACCGCCTGTAAGCGAATCCTGCGGCGCTTGCTGCTACCCATATCGCGCTGTAAGCAATCGCGCCATAAAGTGCCGATTCAGCGTACGGCAAATGGTTCTCGTGACTTCCTCCTCCGATTTGAGAGAACCTCGCTACCTGCCAGAGCGCCCCGAGAACCGATACCGCAAACAGTGGTCCGGTTGCCAGTGCCAAAATCCAACCTTGTTTCGTCATTTGCCGCGCGCCGCCATCGTCGCGGCAATCCAGGTATGCCATATTGTTTAGGATTATAAGAAATGCGGTTATCAGCAGGACCATCCCGGCATAAATCCAGCTGCGCCCGATTTCTGGATTCCACTGCGCCGCCAGTCCCCATTTCTCCGCGAGACGCGGGAGTAGCAGAAGCGCAGTCAGCACAGCGAGCACGATCGTCTGATTCAGCAGCAAGTTCCGCAGATAAATCGCCACCATTGCCAAAGTGTCGCCGCTAAAAATTCCGAGCTTGGGCGTCAGGTAGTTGCTAACACCCGTAAAAATCGGATCGGAGGCGGCTCTTTGTCGTCTATCTGATGCACGCGGTTTGTCGCCAGCCGTTTTTGTACTTCCCCAAAACTTTCTAGCCGCTTCGTCCACGCCGCCAGCCATCCTCCAATGTATCCTCCGCCGGAGACAGTCGAGAGATAGTCGATACGGTGCAGCAGCTTCAACTCCGCTAAGGCCTGTAGCACGCCCAGGTTGAAGGTTGCGCTACGGATCCCTCCCACTGAAAACGCCAATCCCGTCAGGTTCGCAGCATGAGCTTTGCTGACCGCATTGACCCAATTGACGTTGTCCCTCTGCCATGCCGGCTCGGCGGCGTCGGCCTTTCCCGCGATCGGCGCTACCGGTGGAACCGCGGCATCACGCGGTTTACCCGTTTTTCCAGACGTCCCCCTCATTTCTCGCACTTTCTCTATTTCCTGCCGCTCATCGTCAAGTACAACCTCCAGCGCAACAGGCGGGAACGGGTCTTGGGCCATTGATTTCGCCTCGCTTAGCAGCTTCTTTTTGAATCCATCGACCGCATGCATGGAGAACCAGCCGGGAGGGTATTTCGCGTGCAAATTAACTGTCAAGTAAAAATTTCCCATTACCTGGCCGCTTCGCTCGTTGGGCCGTATGCTTTTAACGCATCTCTGGCATTTGCGGTTCCCCGCGCAAATCCTCTATAATCTTTGGGTAATCCAAAAAAACACGACACGAGGGTATCCCTTCATTATCTTGCCCTCTCAAACTTGCCAAAATGATTGATCTCGCTGAGAAAATTAAGAAGAAACTAAAGGACGAGATCGCCGCCCTCGAGCACGAACTTCACGATGAGCTGCCCAAGGAAATCAAGGTAGCTCGCGCTCACGGCGACCTTTCCGAAAACGCTGAGTACAAGTACGCTAAGGAACGCCAGTCCTACGTCTCCGCCCGGCTCGGCCAGCTTCACCAACGCATGGCCGACATTTCCATGATGAACCTAACCAACTTACCAAAAGACCGCGCCGCTTATGGCTCCCGCATCGTCGTTCTCGACGTTGCGAAGTCCACCGAAATCGAGTACAAACTGGTGACGGTGGAAGAAGCCGACGTAACCAAGGGCCTCATTTCAACGAGTTCGCCCATCGGCAAGGCACTTCTTGGCAAAAAGCCCGGCGACGAGGTTACCGTTGTTACTCCGGCGGGTACCAGGGAATACGAAGTCGTTCGTCTGTCGACAATTTACGATGAGGAATAGCATGGTGGCACTGAATCAATGTTGACGCGTACCATCGGTCGTTACCTTTCCTGGCCCATCGACCGGCTGGCAGCGCTCCTCGCTCCGACCGGCATTCCTCCCAACGTCATCACCTGGCTGGCTCTTGTTTTGAATCTCTGGGCCGGCATACTTTTCGCTGCAGGCCGCTTCGCGGCTGGCGGCGGAATGATGATCCTAGCCGGCCTCTGCGACTTGCTCGACGGCCCAGTGGCCCGGCGGCAAAAGCGCGTCTCGCTGTTCGGCGGCTTTCTGGATTCAATTCTTGACCGTTACGCAGACCTCATCCTCTTCCTCGGAATCTTGGTTTACTATGCTCGAGTGAATCGTTTCATGTACGCCGTCCTGGCGGGTGCCGCCATGGCTGGCGCCGTAATGGTAAGCTACGCAAAGGCGCGCGCGGAATCCTTGGTACCAAAGTCGGAGGTAGGATTTTGGGATCGCCCCGAGCGCCTCACGCTCATGATTCTCGGCGCGCTCGTCAACCGCATGCCCATTGCATTGTGGATCCTTGCCATTGGACCCAACATCACCGTGATTCACCGCATTCTACACACATGGAAACAAACGAAAGACGGCCCACTTCCGCTCGCTGGGAGCGAATCCTCTGCCGGTACAACGTCTCCGCGTGCAAAATCCCGCGCTTCTATTCCGGCTCCTGTTCAGCCGCGCGACGCCTCATCTCTTCTCACCCGCGCAGCCAAACGCGGAGGCTAGTCGTGCCCAAGCTTCTGTGGATTATCGGTATCCTGGTCATCTGTGCGGGATTCGATCTGCTCTGGCAATCGCGTCACGAAATAAAGTTCTGGCTCGTCGCTTATCTGGCGGTTTTTCGCGCGATGCTTCGCCAGCAGGAATCTCCGATGCGCGTTTTCCCGGCGAAAGAAGCCGCCTCCAAGCGACATGGAGCTGTCCGCTTTCTCCTCGGCATCGGCTTCGCGTTTCTTCTCGGCCCCGTCCTGATCGCTCTCGGCATTACGCTTATGCTGCATCCTCACCTCTGAATCGGGCCGCCCCGCTGCAGGCCCATTTTGATAAGTTTGCGTATTGCGCAACGCCTCCGGCGAACGCGTGCGAATTCCCGTCCGTGCTGTATGATTTCATTTCACGGCCGATTCAAACTTGAAACCTTCTCTGATCATTCACGGTGGCGCATGGAATATTCCCGATGAAGCAGTCGAGAGCTGCCGCGCGGGAATTCGCCGCGCTCTGGAAGCCGGCTGGAAGGTTTTGTCCGGCGCCGGCTCGGCGATGGATGCAGTCGAAGCCACTATCGTAATCCTCGAGGACGATCCCACGTTTGACGCGGGTTTCGGCTCGCATCTGAATCGTGATGGCCACGTCCAACTCGACGCTATCGTAATGAACGGCGCGACCCTGAAAGCCGGCGCCATCGCCGCCGTGGAGCGCGTGCGAAATCCAATCCGTCTTGCGCGCTGCGTCCTCGAAAAAAGTGAACACATGATGCTTGTCGGCTCCGGCGCGGAAAAATTCGCCCTGGAACACGATATGCTTCTCTGCGCGTCCGAAGATCTCGTGAACGAGCGCGAACGTACTGCCTGGCGCCGGTGCCTGGAAGATTCGCACGCCGCCGAACATCATGTTGGCCACGAGCAAGGCACCGTCGGCGCCGTCGCTATTGATCGCCATGGAAATCTTGCAGCGGGCACCTCCACTGGCGGCACTTGCTGTAAATTTCCGGGACGCGTGGGCGATTCTCCGCTCATCGGCTGCGGCTGTTATGCCGACGCCGAAGCCGGCGGCGTCTCCTGCACCGGCCACGGTGAAGGCATCATGAAAATTGTGATGGCGAAAATGGCCATCGATCTTCTTCACGACCAACGTGTCCTGGTGCCTCACAGGGAAAAAGGCGTCCCGCTCTCCCTGGCGCAAGCCGTTGCTGATGCCTGCATCCGCAAACTGGCGCATCGAGCGCACACCACCGGCGGCCTGATCCTCCTCGACCGCGATGGCCTTCCGGCCGCCGCATTCAACACTCCGCGCATGGCGTACGGCTACGTAGAACCCGACGCCACTTTTCGAATCGCCCCGTAAAGCCCGTTTGCTGAAACCTTACTGGAATCCCTTCATCCAAAAACGTTAGAATCAGGCAGGCCGACCTTAATAGCTTTGGGGAGAAATCATGCCGATCCGAGATGCAATCCTTGCCGAATTCGACCACGAAATGATCAGCACCCGTAAGACACTCGAACGCGTGCCCGAAGGCAAAGCCGAATGGGCTCCCCACGAAAAATCAATGAAGATGGGACGCCTCGCCGGCCACGTCGCTGAGCTTTCCGGATGGGCCGCCACAATCATCGGACAAGACTCGCTGGATTTCCGGCCGGTCGGTGCCCCTCCTCAGACGCCCACTGTCATGACCTCTCAAAAGCAAATTCTTGAAGTTTTCGACAAGAAAGTAGCTGAGGCGCGTAAAGCAATTTCCGGAGCGAGCGACGAAACTCTAATGAAGCAGTGGACGCTTCTCTCCGGCGGCCAGACCCTCTTCTCCATGCCGCGCGTCGCTGTGCTTCGCAGCTTCGTGATGAACCACATCGTCCATCACCGCGCACAACTCGGGGTCTACTTGCGTCTGAACGGAATCGCCGTTCCTTCGGTCTACGGCCCCTCGGCCGACGAACAGTCTTTCGGCTAATCGGCAAAGAGCGCGCCGATTGAAGGCCGGTTCGTCTAAAAGTTGAACCGAAAGCACGCCGTGTGCTAGCATCCCAGTTTTCCGCAGGGTCATGCGCGTCAACCGACGGGGGCGGCGCCGTGATGGTTGTCTTTTTGCAAAGCTCGAATCTGTTTTCTGCAAGAACCCGCCACGAAATGCCTGTCCAGAAGGCTGACTCCGCACTTTCGCTGCATATTCTCCAGCTTGCGCGTCCAAGAAAATTTCTGCCGCTGGTTTCCAGAAGGATGGATCCTTCTATGTGAGGTGATTTATGAAATCGTACAACACCGAATGGATACGCAACGTAGGCATTGTCGGCCACGGCGACACGGGTAAAACCCAGCTCGTATCGTCGCTCTTGTTCGCCGCTGGGATGACGCCCCGCCTCGGCAAAGTGGCCGAGGGCTCAGCCACCACCGACTGGGACGAAGAAGAAATTGCGCGAAAAATTTCCATCAATACCGGCCTCGCATTCGCCGAATGGCAAGCGCCCGGACTGCCGGAAAAAGTAAAAATAAATTTCCTCGATACGCCCGGTTACTCCACCTTCATCAACGAAACAAAATCCTCGCTCATCGCCGCGGACGCCTCGCTGATCGTGCTGGACGCTGCCGCCGGTGTCCAGGTGTGCACCGAAAGAGTTTGGGACTACGCCACCGAATACGATCAGCCTCGCGCATTTGTCCTGAATTGGATGGACCGCGATCTCGCGAGTTTCGAACGCGCACTGGATTCCGTCCAGCATGTTTTTGGCCGTGGCGCTGTTCCGATTCAATTGCCCATCGGACACGAAAAAGGTTTTAGAGGTGTTGTGGACTTAATCTCAATGAAAGCCCTCACCTACACGCCGGACGGCGATGGCAAAGCTAAAATAGAAGAAATCCCCGCAGTTCTTGCCGAAGAAGCGAAAGCTGCCCATGAAACGCTGGTTGAGCTGGTCGCGGAAGGCGATGACGCATTGATGCAGGAATTTTTCGACGAAGGCACGCTGCCCGTTGGTGATCTGAAAAAAGGCCTGCGCGAAGCAGTCCTGGCCAAGAGAATTTTTCCTGTCCTGCTCAGTTCCGCCTTGCATAACGTCGGCAGCGACGCGATTCTGAATTTTCTGACCGAGATTTTCCCCGCGCCTGCCGTTCGCGGGAAAATCACCGGCCACAAAACCTCAGACCACAAAGGCGACCCCATCGAGCGCAAGATTGTAGATTCCGAGCCCACTTCAATTTTCGTTTTTAAGACGCTTGCCGACCCCTTCGCCGGCCGCATCACATATTTTAAAGTCATGTCCGGGGTGTTGAAGAACGACGCTACGCTCAACAATTTCAACCGCAGCACGCAGGAACGTCTCCAGCATATTCAGGTGATGCAGGGAAAAACGGCGACGGCGGTGAGCGACCTCCACGCGGGTGACATTGGTACCGTCGCCAAATTGAAGGACTCCACCACCGGGGAGACCCTGGGAGACAAGAACGCGCCGATTTTTTACCCATGCGCGCGGATTCCCGAGCCCTCCATTACCTTCGCGGTTGAACCGAAGACGCGGGCCGACGAAGACCGCATAGGCGTCGCCATCCACAAAATCTTGGAGGAAGATCTCGCCTTACGTTTTGCGCGCGATCCTCAGACAAAGGAATTTTTGCTGAGCGGCGCGGGACAGCAACATATCGAAGTAGTCGTCGCAAAACTGCGCAAGCGCTACCACGTCGAAATGAAACTCCATCCTCCGAAGGTCCCTTATCGCGAGACCATCCGCGGCAAGGCTGACGCCGAAGGCAAACACAAAAAACAAACCGGGGGCCACGGCCAGTTTGGCCTTTGCCGCATCAAGATGGAGCCGCTGCCGCGGGGCAAGGGCATTGAATTCGTGGACGATGTCTTCGGCGGCGCCATTCCCAAAAACTGGATTCCATCCGTCGAAAAAGGCGTTCGCGATTCCGCTGAGCGTGGGTTTCTTGCGGGTTTTCCTGTCACCGATATTCGCGTGAGCCTCTACGATGGCAAGTATCACGACGTGGACTCCAGCGACATGGCCTTCAAGATTGCGGGCTCGCTCGCATTCAAGGAAGCCATGAAGCAGGCTCGCCCGGTCCTGCTCGAACCGATTATGCACGTCGAGGTCTACGCGCCGGATCAGTATTCAGGCGATTTGATGGGCCATCTCAGCGGGCGTCGCGGAAAAATCAGTGGCAGCGAACTGCGAGGCGGAAGCGTCGTGGTGAAAGCACTGGTTCCCTTCTCGGAAATGCTGAGTTATGCGAACGAGTTAATTTCAATGACGCAAGGACGCGGAAGCTACTCGATGGAATTTTCGCATTACGATTATGTACCGGCAGAAATTGCGGAAAAAGTAATCGCCGCGCACAAACCGCATCACGCGGGCGAAGAAGAAAGCGAAGCTGCATCAGCCTGAGGCTCGTCTTTAAATCCGACCGCGGTGATTACTTCCCCGCTTCAGGCGCCGCTTGACCTGTCTGCGGACTCTTGGCTTGCGCGTTGGCGCTCTGCGTCTTGGGGCCCTCGCCCTTCTTGTATTGACCGTTTTGGCCCACCGTGCGGGCCGGGCACCCCACCCCGAAGCACGGACCCGTGGGTCGAAGATAGTAGCAACCCGTAAGTGACAGCATGGACAAGAGTAAGGCCATTCCGCACGCCAGCATCGGTATCCCTACAACCTTCTTCTTCATAAGTGCCCTCTTTGAGAGGCTCGCAATGGTCAACGAATCGCCTGGGACTCCATGCTCATATCTTGGCACAAATCCAGGATAGCGTTCGTGTTTCGATGCGCATATGGCGCGAATGCGTTAGCGAACGAAAGGTGAACCCATCACTGGGGCGGGAAAAACTTCAGCGGCTCCCCGCTGCCGGGCAGATAAAAACTATAGTTCTCAGTTTTCAGCTTCACGAAAAACGCAGAAAGAAAAAGCTGGTGCGTCGCGCGTGCTCATCGTCCGGCGTGAACCAAATTGGCGCTTGCGATTTCCTCACAAACTGCGCGATCCTGCTGCGGCATGAAAAAATCAAAAAAGACCGTCAAGCGCGCCGGCGATGCCACCCTTGCCATCCACGCGGGCCAAGAAAAATTCGGCATCGGCGCGTCCGTGGGCGTGGAGATCGCGAGGACCGCGAATTTCACATTTGCAAACACGGAAGAAATGAAGCGCTGGGCGCAGGGCAAGAGCTCGGCTTACATTTACACCCGCTACGGAAACCCTACGCTTACTATCGCCGAGAAGAAGCTGGCAGCGCTGGAAGGCGCGGAAGCAGCCGTGGTCACCGCATCGGGTATGGCCGCTATTTCGAGCGCTCTTCTTTCTGTGCTGAAGGCTGGTGATGAAGTTATCGCGACGAGGCAGGTCTATGGCGGCACCTATCGGCTGATGCGCGATGTTTTTCCGCGAATGGCCATCGTGGTTCGGCACGTGGAGTCAGACCTCGCAGGAATCGAACGCTTGATAACTCCGCGCACGAAAGCTCTTTATATCGAAACTCCCACGAATCCTACGCTGCGCCTCGTGGACCTGAAAAAAGCGATTGCGTTCGCGAAAGAGTGGGATCTGATCTCGCTGATCGACAACACCTTCGCCAGCCCGGTCCTGCAAAAGCCGATCGAGATGGGCTTCGATATCGTGCTGCACAGCGCAACGAAGTATCTCGCCGGCCACTCCGACGTGATTGCCGGCGCCGCGGCCGGCAGCCACGCCCGGATGGAGAAAGTTCGCGACCTGATCATATATCTCGGGGGCTCGATGGATCCCGAGGCGGCTTTCCTGCTGATCCGCGGGATGAAAACTCTCGAACTGCGTGTGCTGCGACAATGCGCGACCGCCATGATCGTCGCGCGATATCTGGCCAAGCATCCAAAGGTCGCGCGCGTCCACTATCCGGGATTGCCATCGCATCCCGATCACTTGCTGGCGAAGCGGCAGATGCGCGGCTTCGGTGCGATGCTGGCGTTCGACCTGAAAGACGGCCTATCGGCGGCCCGCCATTTCTGCGACCGCACGCGAATTTTCCTGCTCGCGGCTAGTCTGGGCGGAGCCGAGTCACTCGTGGTCCTGCCAATTTATAGCTCTCACTACAATATGTCGCTCCAGGAATTACGCGGCGCGGGAGTCGAGCCCGGTACTGTCCGTGTTTCCGTCGGCCTCGAAGACCCAGAAAACCTCCTTGAAGATTTGCGTCAAGCCCTGGCGTAACAACGCATAATTCGTGCGGTGCCCCGCTTAGACGCTGTTCGGAAAAGGGTTGCTGTGATTAGCGGGCTACATCGGGTAACTGGATGGCTAAAAAACATCACTACAGCGTCACCATCAAATGGACAGGTAATACCGGGACTGGGACGTCCAGCTATCGAAGCTACGAGCGACGGTACGAAATATCTGCCGGGACGGAGAAGCCACTGATACCAGGCTCTTCCGACCCCGCATTTCGAGGTGATGCGTCTCGTTGGAATCCCGAGGAATTGCTGGTCGCTTCATTATCCGCGTGCCACAAGCTTTGGTATCTTCATCTTTGCTCGGAAGCGGGAATTGCTGTCGCGTCTTACATCGACAAGGCTGAAGGCGTGATGGAGGAGACCACCGATGGGTCGGGGCACTTCGAGCGCGTCTTACTGCGTCCGCAGGTAAAGGTTATGCCTGGCTCCGATATCGCCAAGGCGCGCGCATTGCATCACACCGCTCACGCGAAATGCTTCATAGCAAACTCCGTCAATTTTCCCGTGCAACTGGAGCCGGAGATAAGCTCTCTCTAATCCTGCTTGCAATCCAGCTCCCATAGTTCCGTCATACCGACTGCTCGATTGCGTATGTCCGGGTTGCTTCCTGCTCAGGTCATTCCAAAATGAGGGAAGCTGGGTGTACACTCTGGCGTTCCCTACTTTCCCTGGACTCGATGTCCTGATTGTCAACGACTGGTACGGCATGTCCATTGACCGGGGCGTTGTTACTTCGTAAGCTTTTCTGGCGTCTTAACGGAGCGTTGCACCCGGCTGGGTCTGCCGTGACACGAATTCTGGGCTTGAAGGATGCACCCCAGGAAGACTCCCATTTGGCGACGCTTGGCAGTTTGATGGCGAGGTGGCCGAGGAGATGGTGAGCGGTATGTACAGGAAGGCTACAGTCTGGACTCTGTTGGCGGCCGCGATGATTTTTCTCGCCGGTTGCGAAGAGACGGTGTCGTCCAAACAGGCCAAAGTCCATCCGCCGGCGGCAACGCCAGCTCCGGTTCCCGCCTTCGTCCGCGAGGCCCTACCCTTCCCGGAACATCCGGTTTACCTGGTATCGCTCCAGACCGATCCAAGGCCGGCGATAGACATCCTGGTGGCCAAGGTTCAGGCGAGCTTCGATGACGGACAGAAGAAGTATAAGGCTGGTGACTTTGACAAAGCCCGCGTGGACTTCGATCACGCTATGGATCTTGTCCTTCAAAGCGGATTTCAGCCCGATTCCGACCAGCGCCTTTCCGATTTGATCGATCAACTCGGCGAAACGCTCCATTCCTACGAATTGAACGCCGAGCAAAATGCGGAAGAAGATGAAGAACCCGCGGGCCCTCCGGCTCCGATCGATGCACTCTCGGACATGACTTTGCCGAAGGGCGATCCCCGCCTGGCAGCCAAGGTGGAGCAGGAATTGATCAGCGTCCCGCACGATCTTCCCCTCACGGTGAATGATTCGGTTCTGCAATACCTCAGCTTCTTCACAACCACGAAGGGCCGAGCCGTCATGGAGCATGGGCTGGGGCGAGCAGGCCGATATAACGACATGATCCGGAGAGTATTGCGACAAGAAGGAGTGCCGCAGGACTTGATTTACCTGGCGCAGGCAGAATCGGCGTTCCAGCCGTCCGCGGTTTCAAGGGCGGGTGCGCGCGGGTTGTGGCAATTTATGCCCTTTCGCGGCGAAGAATACGATCTCGACCGAAACTACTGGGTTGACGAGCGCAGCGATCCGGAAAAAGCCACGCGCGCCGCGGCCCGTCACATGCGCGACTTATACGAAATGTTCGGCGACTGGTACTTGGTAATGGCGGCGTACAATTCAGGACCGATGAATGTGGTGAAAGCCATCGAGCGTACCGGCTACGCTGATTTCTGGGATTTGCAGAGGCTCCACGCGCTTCCTAAGCAAACTCAGAATTACGTGCCCATCATCATCGCCATGGCTCTGGTAGCGAAGGACCCCGGGCTCTACGGAGTGCAGGTAGCTCCAGAGAAGCCGGCTCAAATTGACACGATCAAGGCCGGCCACCCCATCGATCTCCATCTCGTGGCGGATGCTTCCGGCGCTGACCTCGACGATTTACGGGCGCTGAATCCGGAGCTGCTACGCGGCGTGACC
Organism: Acidobacteriota bacterium; assembly: GCA_003167215.1. Classification (GTDB taxonomy): domain Bacteria; phylum Acidobacteriota; class Terriglobia; order Acidiferrales; family UBA7541; genus Palsa-295. Next base: position 368,336 of record PMTV01000014.1, read on the forward strand.
CCCAACGACCCAAAATTTGAATTAAATGTGCCCGTGGGCACCGCAGAAAAATTCGAAGCCAACATCCAGCAGGTTCCCGAAGATAAATGGACGAGCTGGCGGCTGCATAGCGTGGAAGATGGAGAATCATTGTCCGACGTTGCTCGGCATTACCGGGTAACCGTGGCGGCGATCGAAAACGCCAACCATCTGGAGCCTCACGCGATCCTGCCGGCGGGTTTTCTGGTGAATGTTCCTACCGCGCCGCCGGTGATACATCTGGTGCACTATAAAGTGCAGCGCGGCGATTCGCTCGAGGGGATAGCGGGGCGCTTTGACGTCACTGTTTCGCAATTAAAGAAGTGGAATAATATTCGAGGAGCGAGCGTGCCGCGTGGCTCGCGATTGCGTATTTACGCCGGCGGTCCCCCCGACGACGCGGCGCCCCATGCCAAGCCGAAGTCGGCTCAAAGCGGCGGCGCGGCGGTGGAAAATGTGGCAACTCAAAGCTCTGGAAAACCAGAGTCGCTCGAGCACCGCGTCAAGCGCGGAGAAACGCTCTACTCGATTGCGCGCGAGTACGGTACTACTGTGGCATCTTTGCGCCAATCGAACCCATTCCTCTCTGGCCGAAGTCTGGTTGCCGGGGATGTCCTCAAGGTTAATCGCTAGCTCGCTGGAGCCTTCCCTTTTTGTATCTCTATTTTTTTGTTACAGTTGGGTCCGCTGTGTAACAATTTGTTACCTCCCCAATGCACTTGAATCACAGGCAATTTTTTATTAATCATCTTTTCAAGCCCTTGCGGCTTGACAAAGTTCCGACTCTGCGTTTATAAGCGGCGAGGGACTAATAATCGGTCCGGTACCAGAGACTCAGGGAGGGTCGCATGTTTCAAGGCAAACTGCATGATGAGGAAGATGACGAGCTGCCCCGCTATGAAGAAGAGGAAGGCGAGGAAGGGGGCGAACAGCCCCATGAAGGCACGATAGAAATTGAGGAGGTCGTTATCGAAGAAGACGACGAGGCTCCTGTGACCTCTTCTCCTCACAAGGTTGCACCAACCGCGAAGGCCAAGCGACCGAAGAAGAAGGCTAAGGCTGCCCCAAAAAAGAAGGCGAAAGCAAAATCCAAAACCAAATCCAAGGCCAAGGCCAAAAAGGTTTCCAAGAAAAAGGGTAGCAAGCGTAAGAAGCGTTAGGTCCCTATAACAGCACCGAGATTGTCGCCGGACTGGAGCGGCTGTTCGTGCCGCTCCGCGAAGCCTCGCTTTTCGACCGCAGTTTCCCATTAAGGAATGAGTGTTTTCGAGGGGAGCCCTCCTTACGAAATGGCGCGCTGCCATATCCGGTTTCAATCTAGTACACAATCTATCCATTTCCTACTTTCGAAATGTTTTTCTTGCCGTTGACCTCTTCGGGCCGATAGCATACGCGCTTCATGCCCCTGGTGCTCGAGCAAGTTCGGAGAATGCGCGGCGGAGCACAGTCGCATCTCATGAGATGCGAATCCAAAGCCGCGCCGGGCGAAGAGTCCTATTACGTTGTGAAATTCCAGAATAATCCTCAGGGTACAAGGATTCTGGCGAACGAATTGCTTGGTACCAGACTGGCAGCCCGAATGGGACTGCCGGTTCCGCCGGCAAGTGTGGTGGAGGTGCGCGAAGAACTGATCGCGCATACCGACGACTTGGTGATTGAAATGGGACGCGAGCGCGCGCCCTGTAAGCCGGGCTTGCAGTTCGGGTCTCGCTATCCTGGATCACCGGCGGAAGTCGCGGTTTACGACTTTCTTCCTGACGATCGGCTTCGTGAGGTCGTGAATCTTACCGATTTTTGCGGCATGCTCGTCTTCGACAAGTGGACCTGCAACACGAACGGGCGCCAGGCTATCTTTCACCGCGCAAAGGATGAAACGCGTTACCGGGCTCAAATGATCGATCAAGGGTTCTGTTTCAATGCGGGCGAATGGAATTTTCCGGACGCTCCGCTCAGAGGACTTTACTCGCGTCATCGTGTCTATGAATCGGTCCGCGGCCTCGAATCGTTCGAGCCCTGGCTGGGACGGGTCGAATTGAAAATCACTGAGGCCGTGCTCGACGAAATTCAAAAGGAAATACCTGGTGAATGGTACGGCTTCGATTTCGAGGCGCTCGAACAAATGCTCGAACATTTGTTGCGGCGGCGTAAACTCGTCCGCGAACTGCTGATAGCGGCCTGGAAATCGACGATGCAGCCCTTTCCGAACTGGAAGTGATTTCTTGAATGAAAGCTTTATGGAGTAAGCCATGCCTGAAGACCGAAAAACGCTGCGTTATCAAGTGTTGCGCTATGCACCGAACCTGATTCGCGACGAGTGGGTGAACATCGGCATCCTGCTGGAGGAGTTCCAGGAGCTTGAGGCGCTGGGAGGATCGCTTCGCGCCATCAAGGTCATCGAGGAGGACCGCGAATTCGCGCGTGTGCGCAAACTTCATCCCAGCGCCGATGTGGAATTGCTTCACGGGCTCGCCTCGGAATTCGAGACCCTGCGCTCCATGACCGGCGAGGATATGCGCAAGTATTTTACGAGACTCGAAAGCACCCTCTCCAACACACTGCAGCTCAGCCCTCAAAAGGCCGTTCTCGCGGAAGACTTCAATACCGAGCTGGCCCGTCTCTACGATACCCACGTTGCGCCTCCCCCCAGAACAGTCGGTGGAGGCATCGTGGAAAGCACGCGGGCATGGATTCGAAACAAGCTCAAAGATGTTTTTCAGCGGCATCGCATCTCGAGAAAACTCAAACCGGCAGTCCGTATCGATGAATACACCCACTCGGGCGATCCGTTTAAATTTGACTATAGCTATAGGAATGGCGTCCGCGGGTACATTCAGTCCGTGGTTCTCAACCGCGATGCGGCGCAGGCCAAGGTTCTGGCTTACACCGTTGAAAGCATAAGAAAACGGGTGCCGTCGTGCGAGTTCACCGCGGTAACCGAAGCCGCTCCCGTGCCCGGAAATCTGCAGCAGCTGTTCATCAGCAAACTTTTCGAAGACCAGAACATTCGAATTGTTCCGATGAATCGCGTGGAGATGTTCGCGGAAGAATTAAGATTGAAGCTGCAATAGCACTAGGAAGCCTGCGGATCGATCCAGCTGCCGCAAGACTAACCTTCTGCTTCTCCCCACTCCGGCAGTTCGCGACGCCCAGTCAGAGCTTCCGCGGCCCAGCGCCCCAGATAGGACGAAAGCGCGACGCCATGCCCAGCGAAAGCGCCAATCACAATCGCATTTTTCTTTTTTATCGCTCGAGGATGCCAGGCAAAAACTGGCTTCCAGGAGTCGCGGAACATGATTGGTCCGCCCCAGCGATGTGTGAAACGCACGGACGCCAGCGCCAGGTGCAAGCCGCGCACACGCTCCTCAAGCGCCGCGAATATTCGCGAAGGCTCCGCCGTCGAGATATCCACGCCATCAAGATCATCGGAGTCCGGCGATTGCACCAGACCCGCGCCAAAAATGATGGAATTGTCTCTGAGCACACGCCCCCAGAGATAAGGCAGGTCTGTGGTGTAAAAGGGTTTCCGTTGCGCCAGGCCGATTTTCTCAAGTTGCTCTTCGCTGACCGGCTCGGTGGCAATCGCGAGCGTCAATCTCGGATGACTACCGCGTTGCAAGCCGGATAAGCCAAGCGAAAGAGCATTCGTCGCAATAATAATTTGACGAGCGGATATTTTTTTCCGGCCCGGCGCGCCCGTGGCCAGCTCGATTTCCGGAGCGTCGTTCCATCGTATATTCGCTACCGAATGATTTTCCAGAATGTGCGCGCCCAGCCGATCGGCGGAGCGAGCTAGGCCACTGACGAGCTTTCCCGGATCGATGGTGCCGCCCGGAATTTCCTTTGTGACGCGCAAGGTACCCGAGTCATTCCAGGAAATCGAAGAATCGGGGAGCGCTTTATCGCGCCCGACTTCCCAGGCGCCATGCAGATGGCGATCACACTCCACGCCAAGTTCGTCAAGAATTTCGCTGAATCCCGCAAGGACATCGCCCAATCCCGGCAAATCACCAGCCGCAGATTCGGCAAGCGCCATGCCTCCGGTGCGGCCGCTTGCGCCCGCGCCGACGGTCCAAGCTTCAAACACTGCGACTGATTTGTCCGGCGCGATTTTGCGCAGCCACGCTGCCGCGGCTAGTCCCGTGAACCCGCCACCGATCACAGCGAAGTCCAGAACGTTGGGCAGCGGCGCAGGTTTCGAAGTGGCAGTGAAATCAATTTGCCACGGCGGGCTGCCCCAGTTATGAAGTTTGGGAGTTGCGCACATAGAGGAAAGAAGATAGCTCGTCGCCGGAAGTAGGGACGAAACCTGCAACCAGCCCGCAGGCCTTTGTCTCGTGATCCAAGGCTGTGAAACAGTTGATTGCTGCTAGAGAATCTCTTCCGTCCAGTTCTCGAGCGTGTGCTTGATTTTGCCCATGAACTGGTGCGCCACGGCGCCATCCACCACGCGATGATCGTACGACAGCGTGAGATAGACCATCGAGCGGATGGCGATCGCGTCGTCAATTACCACCGGACGCTTCTCGATGGTGCCCAATCCGAGGATTGCGACGTTCGGCTGATTGATCACTGGCAAGCCAAACAGCCCGCCAAAGACGCCGGGATTCGTAATAGCAAACGTTCCCTCGGCAACTTCCTCGGGTTTGAGCTTCTTCGTGCGCGCGCGTTCGGCCAAATCGTTCATCGCGCGGGCCAGGCCGAGAAAGTTTTTCTCTTCTGCGTTTTTGATTACCGGAACGATCAGACCCCAATCCAGCGCGACCGCGACGCCGATATTACATTCCTTGTGCAGCACGATATTCGTTCCGTCCACCGACGAATTTACGGTCGGAAATGCGCGCAAGGCTTCCACCGCAGCGCGCACGAAAAACGGCATGAACGTCAGCTTTGTTCCGCTGGTCTCTTCGAACTTATTCTTCATCTTCGCGCGCAGTGCGGCGATGCCCGAGACGTTTACTTCGTCCACGGAATACACATGAGGAGAAACGCGCTTCGAGAGCACCATGTGTTCGGCGATGCGCTGCCGCATCACGGACATAGGCTGAACTTCATAATGCCCAAAGTACATTTTTTCGCGCGGTACGGCATTCTCGAGCACCGCGGACGCGGAGGCGCCGCCGCTTGCCGGCGGGGGAGCCGAACTCCGCGACGGAGCCGACCCCGCTCGTGAAGGAGCAGCCGACGAAGCGCCGCCTTCCACGGCAGCCAGGATATCGCTCTTGCTGACGCGGCCACCCGCGCCGCTGCCGGGAACCTGGCTTAGATCCACATCGTGCTCGCGCGCAATTCGCCGCACGAGCGGGGAGCTGCGCACTTTTTCCCCGCTGGCCGTAACTGCTGGCTTCTGCTGGACTGTATCCTTGGGAGGCGTGGGCTTCGCCCCTTCCGCCTTGGCCGCGGGTGGCGCGCCGGCTGGAACGTTCGCTGGAACATTGGGTTTAGCGCCGGACGCGGCCGCAGGCGGGGCATCGGATTTCGTACCGGCAGGCGCTGCAGATTGGGCCCCAGCGCCGTCGGTCTCAATAACGGCCACCACAGTCTGTATCGGCACCGTCTGACCTTCGTTAACTTTAATTTCTTTTAGCACCCCGGCAGAAGGCGAGGGAATTTCCGCATCCACTTTATCCGTCGAAATCTCGAACAACGGCTCGTCGCGCTCGATCTTGTCTCCGGCCTTTTTCAGCCACTTGGTAATCGTGCCTTCAAAAATACTCTCCCCCATCTGGGGCATGATGACGTCAACAGCCATGGTATTCTCCTGTGATTTCCAAACTCAGACCGCGGCGAGACATTCTTCGTGCCACACACCCGGCACTCCCTCAAGTGTGTATATCTCGTCTCCGCCATGGAAAAATGACACCTCTTTCACCTTGGCCGTGCGGCCCGCGTATTCGAGCTGTTCCGGCTCCAGTTCATTGTGATATTGGCCGGCTTCCATGAAGCTTTCCAGGAACGCGCGGTCGGCGATGCGTACCTCATTGCCGACTTCAAACTCCGCCTTGTTTAAGCCCTTGGTTTTTCCCATGTCAGAGCGCTTGCCTCCTCAGTATTTTGCCAATTCGCGCGCGGCCGCGACAATCTTTTCTGTATTCGGCAGAAATCTCTCTTCCAGCGTAGGCGCATACGGCACGGGCGTATCGAGACCGGTCACCCGCGCGATGGGCCCGTCGAGATCTTCAAACGCTCCTTCGCACACGATGGCTGCGATTTCTCCCGCGATGCCTCCGGTGCGCGTGTCCTCGTGAACGATCAGAAGCTTGTTCGTCTTTTTCACCGAAGTGAGGATGGTCTCACGATCCAGCGGGAGCAGCGTGCGCAAATCGATCACTTCCGCTTCGATGCCCTCTTTTGCCAATTGCTCCGCAGCTTCCATGGACGTGTGCGCCATCGCCGCGTAACTGATGATGGTCAGGTCCGTGCCTTCACGGCGAACGATGGCTTTCCCGATGGGAACCAGGTGATCGCCCTCGGGAACTTCTTCCTTGATCCGGCGGTATAAGAATTTGTGCTCGAAAAACAGCACGGGATTATTGTCGCGTATCGCCGACTTCAGCAAGCCTTTGGCATCTGACGGCGTGGAAGGATAAATGATCTTGAGCCCCGGCGTGTGCACGAAATACATCTCCGGGTTCGCCGAATGAAACGGTCCCCCGTGAACGCCGCCACCCGAAGGCCCGCGGATCACCATGGGCACCGGCGCACCCCAAAGATAATGCGATTTCGCGACGAAGTTTGTTACCTGGTTGAAGCAGCACGCGATGAAATCAATGAACTGCATTTCCGCCACCGGCCGCAACCCCAGAAATCCCATTCCGCAGGCAGCGCCCACAATCGCCGTCTCGCTGATCGGCGTCTCAATCACGCGCTCGCGGCCAAATTTCGCGAGCAGCCCTTCGGTGGCCTTAAACGCCCCGCCATACACGCCGATGTCCTCGCCGATAGCCACTACGGCTGGATCGCGGTCCATTTCTTCGAACATGGCCTGGCGGATTCCCTCGATCATCGTAATTGGGGCCATGTCAGCGTCTTCCTCGCTTGTCGCGTGGATTCTGATGTCTATCGCGAGGATTCTGAGTTTCTCGCACTGACTTGTCCTTGGGCCCACGTCCAAACGGTACGCGCGGAATATCCGGTGTTTCAGGCTCCGCAAGCCGCGGCTGTTGCTTTTGGGGAGGCTTGCCCCCCGATTTCACCACTGGCTTAGCAACCTTCGAACCGTTGCCGCCACCAGCCACAACGGGAGCCGCGATTTGTTTCGTGATGGCCTCAACTTCGGCGTACGAGCCGTAGTCCTTCACTTGCCAGCCCGGCTCAATGCTGCATCTCGGCGGCATGACTTCCGCTTTCGGACGCTGCCATGCAGCTTCAATCTCGTGGCAGCCGTCGCAGTACACACCTTCTTCCGCAAGCTCAGGCGGCGGCATGGGCGAATCTTCTGCGAATTTCTGTTCCACGTCGAGCTCGCGCTCGATGCGCGCGTCTATTTCAGCTTTCGCCTTCGAGTCCCAGATTTTGTTCTCGGTAAGATATTTTTCGTAGAGCGTAATTGGATCGCGCGCCTTCCAGTAGTCGAACATCTGCTTCGGAACGTACTCGGCGGGGTCGTGCTGCGCGTGACCTCTCATGCGCATCGTTTTCACTTCGATCAAAGCAGGCCCGCGTCCCGCGCGACATTCGTCCACAGCTTCTTTTGATGCGTTGTACACGGCGAGGACGTCGTTTCCGTCCACAATCCAACTCCGAATTCCGTAAGCCACCGCGCGGTCGGCAAGATTTTTCACCGGCACCTGGCGCGAAACCGGCGTGGAGTAAGCCCACTGATTATTCTCGACGATCAGCACGAACGGCGCGCGTTGCTGCGCAGCCAGATTCAGCCCTTCGTGGAACGCCCCGGTAGAACTGCCTCCGTCGCCGATCCAAGTTAGCGCGACGATGTTTTGGCCCAGATACCGCCCCGCCATAGCCACGCCCGTCATCACCGGAATCAAATCACCAAGCATCGAAATGGGCGAAACAATGTGGCGCACTTTCAAATCGCCGAAATGGCTGGTTCCGTCTTTACCCTGCGTCGGCGAAGTGTATTTCGCCATGTGCTGAGTGAAGATATCGCGCGGCGGAACGCCTTTCACCAGCAGCGCGCCGACGTTTCGGATCATGGGCGCGATCCAGTCCTTTTTCTCGAGAGGATAACAACTCCCCACGGAAACGGCTTCCTGGCCTAAGCTGGAGTAAAGTCCCCCGACAATTTTGTTCTGCCGGAAAAGACGTACCATGCGTTCTTCAAGCTGGCGGTTGAGCTGCATGAAGTAATACAGCTCGAGATGCTGCTCCCTCGTCAGCGGATTGCTCATGCCTCGCTCCCCCTTGCTGCTCCCGCCGGTATATTTTCTCGCTCGTGCACATGTGCTCCGGCTGAAAACTCCCCGCCGGCCAATGTTTCTTCAAGTTCGCTTGGTGAAACAGAAATCATCGTGCGTTCGAAAGCTTCTCCAAAATGCAAAATGAAGTTTCGCCTCACTTCTTCCGTGTCCAAATGCCTGCCCAGCGCGCGTTCCAAGGACGTTGCGCGCTTGCCCGCAATGCCGCATGGCACGATCAAATCAAAGTAACGCAGATCGGTCGAGACATTGTACGCGAACCCGTGTGAAGTAACCCAGCGGCTCAAATGCACTCCCAGCGCGCCAAGCTTTTCTTCTGTCGCGGGAGCGCCCGTATCAATCCAAACGCCGTGCTGGCCTTCCACGCGCTTGGCACGTAGACCAAAATCCGCCGTCGCGCGAATCATTACTTCTTCGAGCTGGTTAACATACCAGCGAACGTCGCGCCGGTGCTTCGCTAAATCCAATATCGGATAACCCACGATTTGTCCGGGACCATGATAGGTGATATCGCCGCCCCGGTCCGTATCGTGAAATTCAACATTCATCTGCGCCAGCAAATGATTTGATGCCAGCAGGTTTTCGGGCTGGCCATTGCGCCCCAGCGTAATCACATGCGGGTGCTCGCAGAGTAGCAGCACATCCGGAATTGCGTCTTCTTTTCGCGCCTGAACGAGCTTCCGCTGCAGGTCGTACGCCAGCTCATAAGGCATAAGCCCAAGTCTTACTTCCCAGCAGATTTTCTCGTTTTGGTTCACGTTAGGTTTTTGGTCGAAACTAGATGTTAATCGCCATACCGCGGACGGAATTGAACGCATCACCCATCGCTTCCCATACTGTTGGATGCGCATGGATAGTCGCAGCCATATCGTCCAACGTGGCTTCCAGGCCGAGCGCCGCGACCGGCTCCGCGATGATTTCCGTCGCAAGCGGCCCGATCGCATGCACGCCAAGTATCTCGCCGTACTTTTCTTCTGCCACCACTTTGATGAACCCTTCGTGCTGACCAAGAATTGTCGCTTTGCTATTCCCGATGAACGGGAATTTGCCGGTCTTGACCTGGAAGCCGGCATCGCGCGCCTGCTTCTCCGTTAGGCCTATAGAACCGATTTGAGGCTCACAGTACGTGGCATTCGGGCAACGTTTGCGATCGAATGGCTGCACGTCTTTGCCGGCCATGCGGCCTACGGCGATGATTCCCTCCATCGAAGCGGCGTGCGCAAGCTGCGGCAGCCCCGCAACGATATCTCCGATAGCGTAGAGATGAGGCTCGTTCGTTTCAAGATACGCGTTCGTGATAATGAAACCGCGCTCGAGTTTCGCTTTCGTTTTTTCCAACCCTATATTTTCGGTGAGGGGACGGCGCCCCACAGCAATCAAGACTTTCTCCGCATTGATCGTCTGGGATTTCCCAGCCTTGTCTTTGTACGTGACGGTCGCGCCGGTCGCATTCTTCTTCACAGTTTCCACTTTTGCTTCCAGCTCGATTCGCATTCCCTTTTTCGTCAAAGCCTTGTGCAACTCAGCAGATATTTCCTCATCCTCAAGCGGCACCACACGCGTGACTGCCTCCAGCAGGGTGACTTCCGAACCGAACGTGCGGAAAATCGACGCGAACTCGACGCCTACCGCTCCGCAGCCCACCACGATCATCGATTTCGGAATGTCTTGCAGGCCCAAAATTTCGCGATTCGTCAGAACCGTTTTTCCATCGATTTCAACGCCAGGCAAAGAGCGCGCCTCCGAGCCCGTAGCGAGCAATATATTCGTCGTCTCGATTTCCGTTATCTTACCGTCCTTTTCAACCGAAACTCGGCCCGGCCCGGCAATCTTTCCCCAGCCGGTAATTGTTTCAACTTTATGTTTTTTGAACAGGCTTGCAATCCCCAGAGCATGCTTCTTTACGATCTTGTCTTTGCGCGCCAGGATGCTGGGCCACTTCACCTTCACATCCTTCACTTCAAATCCGAACTCTTCCGCGCGTTTGAAATGGTCGTAGATATCCGCATGATGCAAAAAGACTTTCGTAGGTATGCAGCCGACGTGCAGGCAGGTGCCTCCGAGAAATGGATCCTTCTCGACCACGGCTACCTTCAAGCCCCACTGCGCGGCACGAATCGCGGCGACATAGCCGCCCGGGCCACTCCCAATAATGACAACATCATATTTAGCCAAACCATTCCTCCCTGCGTTTCACAATCATGGCGAAGTCATTTAGATGCGTGGAAGGGTGTCTCCGATTGCGGCTCTTCCAGGCGCGCGGAACTAAGGATTTTAGCAGCCGCTCTCCGCTGCCGCAACCCTGGTTACCGGCAGACTCGGGTCGAAGGCGCGCAGCCAAGACACGTCAGGCAGACTATCCAAACCAGGGCGGCCGACGTCTTACTACCAGCGTTTGCCTGGTTCGCCCTAGCATTTCAGATCTTAAAGAAGTGACTTTGCACGCGCGCTCCTGAAGGATATGGCGATGAAACTAACCTGCGCTGGTTGCCGTATAGTACAGAGACGATGAGAGGCCAGACGTGACCATTGACTCAGAACCAGCCGTGCCTTCTTTGCTCGCTACAGAACCCATTTCGGTTCGCCCGCCACGGTCAGTAGGCCCCGAGATTTTTCTCGGCCCGAACGGAATCCGCGCTGGCTGGCGACTTTTGATTTTTCTTGTCATCTTCGTCGCTCTCGGCGCTGCAGTCCAATTCACAGTCTTTCGAATCCCAGCCGTTCGGGGCTACATGCAGTCCCAGCCCAAAGGTTTAATTACGCCAGGCGGACAAATCATTAGTGAAGGCCTGACAGTTCTCTGCTTACTCATTTCGGCGTTCATTATGACCAAGATTGAGAAGCGATCCTTCGCGGATTACGGTTTGCCGCTCCGTGAATCATTTGGAAAACGCTTCTGGCAAGGCGTGCCTCTCGGCCTCGCCATGTTGTCCCTGCTGATGGCCCTGATTGCTATCTTCCACGGTTTTTCCCTCGGCGGATTTGCGATCACCGGTAGCGGTGCAGTCAAATACGGAGCTCTCTATGGCCTCGGCTTCATCCTCGTCGGTATCTTCGAAGAGTTTTCTTTCCGCGGATATTTGCAATCGACGCTAGCCTCGGGGCTGGGTTTCTGGCCCGCTGCAATCGTGCTGGCCACTCTGTTCGGAGCCATACACCTAGGGAATCCGGGCGAAGCGAAATACGGCGCGATCATGGCGGGTCTTTTCGGGTTGGTGGCAGCATTTTCGCTACGCCGCACCGGGACCATCTGGTTTGCCATCGGGATGCACGCCTCCTGGGACTGGGGCGAGACCTATCTGTATTCCGTCCCGGATAGCGGACTTCTCGCACAGGGACACCTTCTGAATTCGTCCTTTCATGGGCCCACTTGGCTGACCGGCGGATCAGTTGGGCCGGAAGGCAGCGCATTCGTGTTTCTCGTTTTGCTGATTTGGGCTCTGGCCATTCACCTTCTGTTTCCGTCGAAGCATCTGTCCTTCTGATTTCAGTCGCCGGAATCCTTTTCCCTACCCGCCGCATCTATGACTGGTCTATCTCTTCGCGAATCGGTTGATTTGACAATGAACAGAAGGTGTCGTTAAAATCGTTGGATTTTAGTGAGGCGGCAATCCTCGCTTAGGGACCTAACTATGGATAAGAAGCGGCTCGAATATTATAAAAAGAAATTAGTCACTCGGCGCGACGAACTCATGCGTGGAATCGCGCGCACCGAACAAGAAGGCCGCGAAGCCGATGAAGACCCAACCGTGGACCTCGCGGACAAGGCTGCAAACTCCTACACCAAAGAGTTTCTCTTCGGCCAGACGCATAACGACCGTTCGCTACTTCAATTGGTGAATGACGCCTTGGCTCGCATCAAAGATGATAGCTTCGGCGAATGCATCGCCTGCCATCAGGAACTCCAGCAGAAGCGCCTGGAAGCCGTACCCTGGACCCGTTACTGTCTCCCCTGCCAGGAAAAAATGGAACAGGGCCTGCTCTAAGTTTTTTGGCTCGATTCTGGTTTTGCAACCCGGATTCGACGGTCCTCCCACATAAAATGAACGCCACAATTCGCTGCGTAGATTTGCGTACGTAACTTAATTTCTTCACTTGCCTGCGCAATCGGAGTAGCGTCCCTTCGTACCCTCTCGGTTAACAACGATTCTGTGATCATTCGGAATGCGGTCGACGCCATTGCCGCAGTGCTCTTCCCTGCGCCCTGCCGAATTTGCGGCCAAACGCTCATCACCGCAAGCCGCATCCCCATCTGCACGGATTGCCTGGCCTCCTTTCAACCCATCACCGACCCCATGTGCGATTGCTGCGGCCGCCCGTTTATTTCCAAGGTTGCCGCTGAGGCCATTCGGCCTCTCTGCCGTCTCTGCCGCCTGGACTCTTTTTCTTTCTCGCGCGCGCGAAGCTACGCGGTCTACAACGACGCGCTTCATAGCGCAATGTTGCTCCTAAAGTACGAAGAGGTCACAGGGCTCGGTGATTGGTTCGCTGCCAGACTGGCCGAAGTCCTCGCTCGGCAACCTGCCGAATTCCGGGCGGACGTTGTAGTCCCCGTTCCGCTGCATGCCGACCGCTTTCGCGAACGCGGCTACAATCAAGCAGACCTGATCGCGCGGCCGTTGGCCCGCCGGCTGGGATTAAAGCGGGGATCCTATCTCCTAATGCGTACAAAACCGCGTCCAGCTCGCTTAGTCCTCTCCCGCAAAGAACACTGGGACTCGGTACGTGGCGCGTACGCGACCCGTGAAGGCGTCCGAGTTGACAAATTGCGCGTTCTGCTGGTAGATGATGTATTGACGACTGGCGCGACCCTGGATGCGTGTTCGCGAGCTCTAAAGCAGGCGGGCGCGGCATCTGTGCTAGGCTTAACCGTGGCTCGAGTCGTCACCGGTTTGCCGCCCTCAAATCCACAACCGCGGCAGAAAGCGTACTAGTCAGAGAAACCACTGGGGTGCGGCGAGCATCTCTGATAAGGAAGGGAATCTTCAAGCGCAGCGAAGGCGGACAAATGGATAACCGTCTCAAGAGCGTCTTACGCCCTCGGCCAAGGATCGGCCTAGGCGGCACCCCGTCCGATGCGCTCGCTTCCCGTCTGCCACAATCCTCGGCGAGCCGCCCTTCTGTAATGCAAGCGCCCGTACTGGTGCTGAACGCAACTTTCGAACCCATCAACGTCACAGCCGTGCGACGCGCTCTGGTCCTGATGCTCAAAGGCGTAGCTCAGGCGGAAGAAACAAATCACACCGAAGTCCATACTACGCAGAAGGCGATTCAAGTGCCTTCGGTGATTCGGCTTCTGACCTACCGCCATATCCCACAACAAAGCCGCGCGCTCTCGCGAAAAAACATTTTGCTGCGCGATCGCAATACTTGCCAGTTCTGCGGTCACGCACTTCCCGCTTCTGAACTTACGCTCGACCATGTGATGCCCCGCTCGCGGGGTGGCCATTCTTCCTGGGAAAATCTCGTAGCATGCTGCTACGGCTGCAATAATCGCAAAGGGGATCGCACGCCGGAAGAAGCCGGACTCAAACTTCAGCGCCGCCCGCGTCCTTTTACTCTCCACACTTCGCGCCAGTTGATGCGCCTTATCGGGCATCGCGACGAGAAGTGGCGCAAGTACCTTTTCTACTAATTGGTTAGCGTTCCGCTGGAGATGCAACCTTTTTTCAATTCAAGCGTCTAAGTATTCAAATGCTTCTAGGACACACCCCGGGAAGTGGTTCTGGTTCAACCCAGGCCGCTTCCCTTCTTTTTTAGTCTTCCGGAAATAACCTCTTAGGCTTTAGAACCATCTGAGATTTCATTGGCGGAAAACTACCTGTAATCCCTCGCGCCACTTTTCGTTTAGACCAACACGCGTGATTTGAATTTCTGGCGCAAAATATTTTAAGAGTGTCTCCGCCGAGGGATGAAAGCGCAGCCCCGGAGCAACCAGCCATATCAGCGGCGGTTTCGGATCAAGTTCGACGCCCACAAAATACCCGTTGCGTTGAAAATTGCCTTCGCGTTGGTGGCGCCGCACTCGTAGCCAATAATCGACCGCCTGTATTGGTAATTGAATATCTTCCGACGCTTTCAATTCAATGACGACCAAACGGCCACGCAGCGTAACCCCAAGCAAGTCAATTACGCCTCGATCGCCCGCTGCAAGAGCAGGAACCTGCGAATAGAGGTGTCGCGGATAGAGTTGCGCGTCCAGTTTCGTTGGATCTTCAAGTATCAGCGTTTCCAGCCAGCGCTCCGGCGCACGTCGATACAGAGGATGATTCATCTCCTCAGCCTCGGATCTGCGGCGCAGTTCCAGATCACGCAGCAGTCGTGTGAGCGCGGGTTCAGTTCCACGGGATAAAGGTTGCTGCACGTCTCCTAGTCCAAACAAGACACCCTGCTCGGTCCAACGAGCGAATTCCAGCCCGCGGAAACAGACTGCAGTTTCGCCCGTTCCCGCGGCGACGCGGGTCTCGATTGGCAACGCAGTATTTGCCGAGAGGGAGCGAATGAGTGCGACGCTTTCTCGCGCCGCACCAAGGGCCATTTCAATCTCGCGTCGGGGAATAAGCCGGCTCTCCACATTTCCAGCATCCTTAGGGTCAACCTTTTGCATCGGTCCATCAGGTTTGCGCCACTCGTAAGTCTCCGTCCGAGCCGCGGGCGAAAGCGCCAACAAACGCTCGCGAAGCGGACGGCTGGTACCTTCCGGCACGAACAACCGCAAGCCCCCAACTGCGCGACGATCTGCGTGCGAGCGCGTCCAATCGAGCCACAAAATTCCGAATGCGAGAATCCCCTCGATAACTGCAGCGCTTTCATTTGGAGATACCGCCAGAAATGCCCAACCCTGGGAACCTTCATGCATATGCCCGCGAACATATAGTTCAGAAAAAGTATGCTCGAGGTCTTTTGCAGCGCTGAGCGATTCAACTGTGGCATCAGGAAAACTTTCGGAGAGTATGCGCCGAAGGCGCGAGCGGAATTGTTCTCGAGTAATACGTCCGGCAGAGCGCGGCGAATCAGCTCGTAAAAACTCAAGTCGGCCCGGTTTGGCATTCCCGAACCGCTGCACTTCCAGAAGGATGCGATTCTCACTGCGCTCTTTCACGCGCAACACGCGGCGCGTCAGATTCCGCTGATCCGACCACAAGTGAACCAGTGCCGCCTTGCCTTCGCGCCGCACCTCGTAGTGCAACGCAGCGAGTTCGTCCAGCCATTCGCCGTCCTCGCGAACTTCCACGCTGACCGACGCTGCCATCTCTCCTAAAGCGCGGTCGAGCTCGGCCCAGTCATCCGCGAACGCGTTCGAGGACATCACCACTTCTCTTAGGCGCGAGAATACGAAACCAAAATCGCGCGCTTATTCCAAAATCAGGCCGGTGACACGAATCGTGGGATTTTGTTTGTCCCATTGCGCGGGAAGATGCTCCATCTGGATCTGGAAATCGCGATGCTGTCCGGCATCCAGTGTGGCGCCGCGCCGGTCCACCAGTTGATTCGTATCGCGCAGAATTACTTGTTGGAAAGGGTCATGGAATTCCACGGTCACCTCCATCGCGCGTACTTTCTGCGGCCCGTCGTTGGACATTGTTCCTGCCACGTACGTAAAATCCTGATTCAAAAAATTGGCGGCGTGCGCCAGACGAATGTCCAGAAAATGAACGTTCTGCGCATACGCTTGTTCGCCGGCGCCGAATGGAAGTTTTACAACCGTCGCGGAATCGTGAGAACGCATCACCCGCGTCAAAACAAGAAAGCCGCCGAAAAGCAGAAGCACAATTGCCGCTCCAGCCGCAAAAGCGATTGGAAACTGGCTTCTTTCCTTGCTGTACGAGCTTTCTCCGGGCTCCATCGGTTTCTTGTTGCCTTAGCGGCCGAATGCAAGCCTTCGTACCAGCGGGTCTGGTAGCCCAGCCGCTGTCATGCGTGCTTGCACCGCTTCTATGTCGTAGGGAACGCGCCAAAACTCAACAGTATTGTTGGCGATATCCGCAATCGCGAATGCAGCGCGTGCGTCACCGTCGCGCGGTTGCCCCACAGAACCGGGGTTTAGCAGGTAGGTTGTGCCCGGCTCAATGACCAGAGTTGAAGATAAAGACTCTGCCGCTGGCTTGAAGTGCAGCACCCCCACCTTATTGTCACGCAGGGTGAATCCTCCCTGCAGATGTGTGTGCCCGAAAAAAGTAATCGGCGAAGGAGCGTCCAGTAAGCCTTCCAGAGCCTGCGCGGGCGCGAAAACATATTCATCCTCGTCGCGAAATGCTCCGTGAACCAGTGAAAATCCTTCCACCGTTGCCGGGCCGATAGGCAGTTCTTCAAGCCACTTGCGATTCTCGGGCCGCAACTGGTCCCTAGTCCAAAGCGCGACGTTCCGCGCTACCGGATTGAAGTCATCCGCGTTCGCGATGCCGCTGCCCGCCTTGTCGTGATTGCCGCGAATCGCAAGAGCGCCGAGCTTACGGATGGAGTCGATCACTTCGTTCGGGTCCGGGCCATACCCCACAACATCACCCAAACACAGAACCTTGTCCCAGCGGCCCTTCGCAGCCTCTAGGGCAGCGTCCAGCGCCGTTACATTGGCATGGATGTCACTTAGGATTAAATACCGCATTCACCCGCTCCCATCGGCAGGAAGCGGATTATAGACGAACCCGGCCCGCGTTGCACGAAACTCAATAGGGAAAAAGGGCTTCGTCAGGTCCTCCGGAAACCCGCCAGCTCACCGAATCAACATGCAGTCACCGTAACTGTAGAACCGATAGCCCGCTCTTACCGCATGACCATACGCCCGCAAAATGTTCTCGCGTCCCACCAGAGTTGCCACCAGCGCCAACAAGCTTGACCGCGGTAGGTGAAAATTTGTCAGTAGCTGATCCACAATGCGAATTGGCTTCCCCGGGTAGATAAAAATACCGGCTTGCGCGGTCCCGGACGTAACAAACTCTCCTCGCCGTGAGGATTTCTCAGCCGCGTCTTCGAGTGCACGAACCACCGTCGTGCCGATAGCCAGTACCGGCCGGCCTTTGCTCTTCGCATTCGCAATAGCTTGCGCGGCGCCTTCGGATATCTCGTAGGTTTCTTCGTGAATCTTATGATCCTCAAGCCGCTCCGTTCGCACCGGCTCAAACGTTCCTAGCCCGACATCGAGTGTTATCTCCGCAATCTCGACTCCGCGCTCTCGCACGCGTTTCAGAATTTCAGGCGTGAAGTGAAGCCCTGCAGTTGGCGCGGCCACCGCGCTTCCCTGTCGCGCGTAAACCGTCTGGTACCGCTCCCGGTCCAGAGGTTCATCCGCGCGCTTGATGTATGGCGGCAGCGGGATGTGGCCGAGTCGAGCAAGCGCTTCATGAAAACCCGTCCGCGAAGTGAATCGCATTAGCCGCAGGCCATACCCGCCCCGGCCTTCCACCTGCGCTTCCAACTCGCCTTCGCCGAAAATGATGCGCTCTCCGACGGGGATCTTTCTTCCCGGCCGCACAAGCGTCTCCCAAAGGTCCGGTTCGAGTTCGCGCACTAGCAGGACTTCAATCGAAGTTGTCAGATGCTCGTCGCGGGCCGCACTGTTCTGCCCGGGTTTCTCAGAACGAATACCCACACGCCGTCCAAAAAGCCGGGCCGGCAGCACTCTTGCATTATTGAGAACGATGAGTTCATCGCCGCGCAGCGTTTCCGGGAAGTCATGAAACCGGCTGTCCTGCAGTGTGTCCGATGCCCTGTCAATCACGAGCATTCGCGACGCGTCGCGCTCCTCCAGGGGATGCTGCGCAATTAATTCCGGCGGTAATTCAAAGTCAAATTCACTCAGTTCCATCGGCGTCGCGATCCCTGCGCTCCCGTTCTAAGTATGCTGTACCATCATAGCGATTATCTGGCGCGTTCAGCGCCCAAGGCGGAAATGGTGGCGGAGGCGTCCGTTGTTATCACTTCCCGGGGTTCCGAGCGCCTGCGCGGCGGCCATCCCTGGGTTTATCGCAGCGATGTCCGCAGCGCGCTCGCTGAAGCCGGCTCCATCGTCCGCCTAACGGATGAACGCGGCCGCTACCAAGGTCGCGCATTTTACAGCGACAAATCTCAGATTGCCGTCCGGCTGCTTACCCGTGAAGATGTTCCGGTCGACCGCGCCTTCCTCACCGAGCGGATCCGCCGCGCCGCAGCCTATCGTAAAATTGTTGTCGAGAACACAGAAACATATCGCCTTATTTACGGCGAAGCGGACCTATTGCCTTCTCTGATTGTGGATTGCTACGGCGATTACTTCGTGGTCCAAACGCTGAGCCAGTCCACCGAGCGGATCAAAAACCTCATTTGCGAAATCCTGGTCGAATTGTTCTCCCCCAAGGGCATCCTTGAGCGGAACGACCCTAAGGTGCGCCTTCTTGAGGGCCTCGAACAACGCGTCGACGTTCTCTACGGCGAAATTCCGGATGAAATCGTGGCAAAAGAAAACGGAATCGCCTTCGTTTACGATCTTCGCCATGGTCAAAAGACCGGATCTTTTCTCGATCAGCGGGAAAATCACTGGGCTGCTCGGCGATACGCTTCTGGCGAAGTCCTCGATTGCTTCAGCTATCAGGGTGGATTTTCTCTCACCGTCGCCGACCATTGCGACCACGTCGAAGGCGTCGATATGGCTCCGGCAGCCGTGCAGGCCGCGCGTCGGAATCAGAAGCTGAATGCGATTTCAAATGTCACCTTTCGCGAAGCAAACACATTTGACCTGCTCAAAGAATATGATGAGGTGGGCCGGCGCTTCGATATGGTTGTGCTCGATCCGCCCGCTTTCGCTAAGAACCGCGATAGCATCCCGGCCGCGCAACGCGGATATAAGGAAATCAATCTCCGGGCGATGAAGATCATCAAGCCGGGCGGGTATCTGATCACGTGCTCCTGCTCTTACCACGTTTCCGAGGCTTCCTTCCTCCAGATCCTCGCCGAGGCTGCCAACGATGCCCGCAAAGTGATCGCGGTGGCGGAGCGCCGCACCCAATCTCAAGATCACCCGATTTTACTGGCAATGCCCGAGACGCATTATCTTAAGTGCCTTATTTTGCGCGTCTTATGATGTTAGGCCCAACAGCATACCCTTTCATAAATGCGATATGTACTTGACAATGAAACGCGCATATTTTATCATGCTGCTTCACTAATAAATGTCATGCTGCCATTGCTGGAGCCATGTGCTTACACTTGAACGGAACCCAATAAATACGAGAGCCGTGGTATCTTCGGCCTACTATCTGTCTCAGTTGGAAAGTGAGAAAATCTCTTTATGCCGCGTCTCGACAAACTAACGATCAAAGCCCAGGAAGCGCTACAAGCGGCCCAAGAGATGGGCGCGCGCTCCGGCCAGCAGCAGATTGAGCCTTTGCACTTGCTATGGGCTCTAATTGCGCAAGCTGAAGGCGTCGTGTCTCCTTTGCTCGAAAAGCTTGGTGTATCGCCAACCAAGCTTTCAAGCGATGTAGAGGCTCAGATCGGGCGTCTGCCTAAGGTTTCGGATTTGTCGCAGCAGTATTTGAGTCCGGCGACCAACAAAGTTCTCGAGCGCGCTTTCGACGAAGCTCAGCGCCTCAAAGACGAATACGTCTCCACGGAACACATTCTGCTCGCCATCGCCGCAGATTCTCGCGATCCCGCTGGACAACTGCTGGCGCGTCAAGGCGTGACCCACGATGCGATATTGCAAGCGATGGCCACAATCCGCGGCAGCCATCGCGTCACCTCCCAAAATCCCGAATCAACTTACCGAGCGCTTGAGCAGTATGCTCGCGATCTCACCGACCTTGCCCGGCGAGGCAAGCTGGATCCGGTCATCGGCCGTGATGAAGAGATTCGTCGCGTGATGCAGATTCTCGCGCGCCGCACGAAAAACAACCCAGTCCTGATCGGCGAACCCGGTGTCGGTAAAACCGCCATCGTCGAAGGGTTGGCGCAACGAATTATCTCCGGCGACGTGCCCGAAGTCTTAAAGCCGAAGCGGATCGTATCGCTCGACCTTTCCGCGCTGATCGCAGGTGCGAAATATCGTGGCGAGTTCGAAGACCGCTTGAAAGCCGTCCTCAAGGAAGTCACTGAATCCGAAGGCCAAATTATTCTCTTCATCGATGAGCTGCACACACTCGTCGGCGCAGGCGCTGCCGAAGGCTCCATGGACGCTTCCAACATGCTCAAGCCCGCCCTGGCGCGCGGCGAGTTGCGCGCGATCGGTGCTACCACGCTCAACGAATATCGCAAGTACATCGAAAAAGATCCCGCGCTTGAGCGGCGCTTCCAGCCGGTATATGTCGGTGAACCATCTGTGGAAGACACCATCGCCATTTTGCGCGGTCTTAAAGAGCGCTACGAAGTTCACCACGGCGTGCGCATCAAGGATGCCGCGATCGTAGCCGCTGCCATGCTCTCCCAGCGCTACATCACGGACCGCTTCCTTCCCGATAAAGCCATCGACCTTGTTGACGAAGCCGCCGCAGGACTTCGCATGGAAATCGATTCGCTCCCCACAGAAATTGACGAAATCGAACGCCGCATCATGCAGCTTGAAATCGAGCGCCAAGCACTGCGCAAGGAATCGGACGCGCATTCGCGCGATCGCCTGAAACAAATTGATAAAGAACTTGCCGGCTTGCGCGAGCAATCCAACGGCCTGAAAGCGCACTGGCAAACCGAGAAAGATGCCATCGGCCGCATCCGCAAACAAAAAGGCGAAATCGAGCAACTAAAGGCCGACGAACAGCGCTACGAACGTACCGGCGATCTTTCAAAAGTCGCGGAGATACGTTATGGCAAGCTCTCCGCGGCGGAAAAAGAACTGAAGGCCGCACAGGACCGCCTGGCCGATTTGCAGAAAGATCACCCGATGTTGAAAGAAGAAGTCGGCGAAGAAGAAATCGCAAAAATCGTCGCCAAGTGGACCGGCATTCCGGTCGGCCGGCTTCTCGAGGGCGAAGTTCAGAAACTCGTCCACACGGAAGAACGCCTCCGCGACCGCGTCGTCGGCCAGGACGTAGCGTTAGCCAGCGTCGCTAACGCCATCCGCCGCAGCCGCTCGGGCTTAAGCGATCCAAACCGTCCCATCGGCTCATTCCTGTTCCTCGGCCCAACTGGAGTAGGCAAGACGGAACTCGCGCGCGCTCTCGCTGAATTTTTATTTGACGACGAGAAAGCCATCATCCGTCTCGACATGTCCGAATACATGGAGAAACATTCTGTCGCGCGCATGATCGGTGCGCCCCCAGGCTATGTAGGCTATGAAGAAGGTGGACAACTCACGGAACAAGTTCGCCGCCGCCCCTATTCCGTTGTTCTCCTCGACGAAATTGAGAAGGCGCATCCCGACGTTTTCAACGTCTTACTCCAAATTCTTGACGACGGCCGTTTGACCGATGGCAAAGGCCGCGCGGTAGATTTTCGCAACACCGTAATCATCATGACTTCCAACGTCGGCTCTTCGGCAATTTTCGAACTCGCCGAAAAAGATCCGAAGAAGGCGCGCGAACAGGCTATGGCCGCTCTGCGAGAACTTTTCCGTCCGGAGTTCCTGAATCGAATTGACGACATCGTGATGTTCCGCCCGCTGGGAAAAGATCAGATCGAGCGTATCGTCGAAATGCAAATGCGCAATTTGACCAAACGTCTCGCCGAGCGCCAGCTGACCATTCAGCTGACACCGGCGGCTAAAGCCTTGCTCTTCCGCGAAGGCTACGACCCGGCCTACGGCGCACGCCCCATGAAACGCGCCATCCAGCGCCTAATTCAAGATCCTCTGGCAATGAAACTCCTGGACGGCGAAATTCATCCCGGAGACCAGGTGCTCGTTGACGCAGATTCCAAGACTGGCGAAATGAAGATCACGCGTGGTGTTGTGAAAGCAGGCGCTGCCTAAACTGAAATGCGGCGCAAAGGCTGAATTCCATGAAAACTCTAAAGACTACATTCCTTCTTACGGCCTTGACCCTACTGCTGCTTTTCATCGGCGCGTCATTCGGTGGCGAGCGCGGCATCACGATAGCTCTCGTCGTCGCTGTCCTGATGAACGGCACCGCCTATTTCTTTTCCGATAAAATCGCCCTCGCCTCCAGCGGCGCGAAGCCGATCAGCAGAGAAGAGGCGCCGCGTCTCTACGCCGTCATGGAGCGCCTCGCCGCGAAAGCGAATTTGCCCATGCCAAAGTTGTATCTGATTCCGCAGCCGGCCCCCAACGCATTCGCTACCGGCCGCAACCCAAGTCACGCTTCGGTTGCCGTCACCCAGGGCCTGCTCGAACTCATGAATGACGACGAACTGGAAGGCGTCATCGCTCACGAACTATCGCACGTCCGCAATTACGACATCCTCACCTCTTCCATCGCCGCTACGCTTGCCGGCGCGATTATGTGGATTGGCCACATGGGCCGTTGGGGACTAATCTTGGGCGGATGGGGCGGACGCGACAGCAATCGCGAAGGCGGAGGGATCACTGCGCTCCTAATGCTCATTCTCGCGCCCGTCGCCGCTCTATTGCTCCAACTCGGAATTTCTCGCCAGCGCGAATATCAGGCCGACGCTTCCGGCGTGAAGATGATCGGGCAGCAGTACGGTCTAATCAGTGCCCTCGAAAAGCTAGGCGCTTACAATCAGAGAATCCCGTCGAACATTCCACCATCAACCGCAGCGCTCTGTATCGTCGCGCCGCTCGCGCCCAGGCAATTCCTTTCGGGGCTTTTCAGCACACACCCGCCGCTTGCGGACCGCATCGCCGAGTTGCGGAACATGACGATCACCCGCTAGGCGATCGCGCTGCGCCGTCGTATCAGGAGAAAACGAATAGAAAGTATTCGCGTAGCGCCACGAATTCTCCACCACGCAGAAATATTTAAAATGACGTAAAAATTGCAGGTACTTACGTCGCCCGACGCTCTCAGTTCTTGCCTTGATGCGAGTCAAGTCTATATATATCAGTCGCTTAAACAGCTCGCTGAGCGTGTGCCACTTTGGTTCTGCGCTTGCTCCTACCGAGTCTGCACGTGGATTCACACAGGAGAAAGCAATGAGCGAGCAAAGGCAAGATTTCATTACAGAGGACGCCTCCGCACCCCGGTGGGTCGGCATCGTAGTCGTCGCTCTGGCCGTGGTATCTCTGGTGGCGCTAGGCGCAGGCTGGACCGCCTCCACGCGCTCGAAAGACCTCGAGCAAAATTTAGCCACCCAGAGCGAACAGTTTAAGAAAAACGAAGAGGTTCTCGATCAGCGTTTGGCCAAGGCTGAGGACACCAACGCGCAGCTTCAGGGCGAGCTCAGCGTCGTGACCGACAAAATGAAATTGACCGAAGGCGAACTTGGCAAGGCCCGCCTCCAAGCCAAGAAGATCAAGGATGAAGACGCGAAAGAGTTGTCGGATCTGCAGAATCAGACCAGCGCCCAATTGGCCACCAAGGCCAGCGTGGACGATGTCAACAAGCTCGGCACGGACGTCAATGGCGTGCGATCTGACCTCGACAACGAAAAGAACAGCCTTCAAATGACTCGCGGCGAATTTGGCACCCTGATCGCGAAGAATCACGACGAAGTGGAAGAACTACGCCGCCTCGGTGAACGCGATTATTACGAGTTCAGCATCGAAAAGAAAAACGATCGCGAAAAAGTCGGCAATTTGATGGTTGAACTCCACGGGACCAATATCAAGAAGAGCCAATACACCGTGACTATCTTTGTTGACGACCAACGCCACGAAAAGAAGGGACTCTCGGCTAACGAGCCGCTCTATTTCTTCGAAAATGGCGCGCGCGCTCCGCTTGAGTTTGTCGTGAACCAAGTGGGCAAAGACAAGATCACGGGATACTTGAGCGTTCCGAAAGTTTCACAGGCACACGCGCAAGCAGTTTCCGGCGGTAACTAAGGCAGCGAAACTCGCGCACGAGCGGGAGCGAGCGGTGCGACAAAAGGGGGCGTCCTGGGACGCCCCCTTTTTTATTCCGATTTCTTCAGAGCGCGCTGTTTGCGCGTCAGGAACTTTTTAGCGAGTGCTGAAAGCTGATCGTGCTTCAGTTTTCCTTGTTCGTAGAGTTGAACCTTCTTCTTTGCTACTTTCCGGCGGCGACGTTCCCGCTTCTGTGCTACATACCGCTTTTCATTTGCCATTCAATACCCTCCGGGAAATAGGCGACATCTGATTGTAGCGGAGAAGGAAAATGATGCAAGGTTCGCCTGTGTCTTTGCCGCGGAGTTCGAGTACGATTCTTAGGCTATGCCTGTCACCGCTATTTATGCGAGCCGCATCCTCACTCCGCAGGAGGAGCTCCTCGACGCCGTTATTCTCGTTGAAGGCGGCCGCATCACCGCAATCGGTCATCGCGACCAAGTGAAAATCCCGGAAGGCGCCGTGGATTACGTTGCCTCGGGCATGACCGTCGTTCCCGGCTTTGTTGACGTGCATATCCACGGCGCTGGCGGCCATGATGTAATGGAAGCGACTCCTGCCGCGCTCGATTGCATAACCTCCACCGTTGCGCGCCATGGCACCACGTCGATCCTCGCGACAACCGTTACCGCTCCGGTCGACGAAACATGCAAGAGCCTTGAGGGAATCGCTCAATACATTCGGTCTCACGAGCACCAGGAAAATACCGGCTTGGCCGCGGAAATCTTGGGGATCCACCTGGAGGGCCCGTTTATTTCAAAAACTCGCCGGGGAGTCCATCCATCCGATAGCATCACGCGGCCGTCCCTAGAAATCCTGGATAAATTTCGCGCCGCCTCGGACGGCTTGATCCGTATCCTCACCGTTGCCCCCGAAGTCTCTGGTGCCCTGGATTTGATCCGCGCCGCAGTTACAAATGGGATCGTGGCCGCTATCGGCCACACCGACGCGGATTACGAACAGGCTCGCGCCGCTATCCAAGCCGGAGCGCGCCATGCCGTACATTTCTACAACGCCATGCGCCCGTTCTCGCACCGCGATCCAGGCGTGATTGGCGCTGTCCTCACCGAGCCCGATGTCACCGCTGAAATCATCGCTGACGGCATTCACGTCGCTGGCCCTGCCATCCAGGTTCTGCTTGGCACAAAAGGTTTCGACACCGTACTCCTCGCAAGTGATGGAACGGCGGCCACCGGAATGCCCGACGGAAATTTTCGTCTCGGAAATTTCGAAGTAACCGTGAAGGACGGCGTTTGCCGGAACTCGGAAGGAAAACTCGCCGGCAGCACTCTGACTCTCGATCGCGCACTGCGATACATTGTCGCGCTGGGCGTGCCTCTAATCGACGCGCTACGAATGGCCACAATTCTGCCCGCTCGTCGCCTTGGCCTTGCGGGAAAAAAAGGAATCATCGCCATAGGCGCGGATTCGGATTTGGTGGTTCTCACACCGGATTTGCGCGTCGCAGGTGTAATGACGCGCGGCGTAGGCCTGGCTTAATCTGCTAACTTGTTCAGCGGAATCTTCAGTTCTTCAGCAAGCAAGTAAGGGTCAAACGGGCTGCATGCGAAGAAGCGCCCATCGATTTCCAACGTGGGAACTTTTCGCTTGCCGTTGTTCGCGCGAAGCACGATTTCCTCTGCGTCAGGCGACTCATCAATATTCACCTCGCGAAAAGGTATTTTTCGCTCGCGGAGAAACTGTTTCGCGCGCCTGCAATCGCAGCACCAGCATGTCGAATACACAGTGATTTCAGCCATTCAGGTCCTTCTGTATGTTACCTATATTTGATGCTGGCAGGAACTAGCGGATGCCGACTTGTGCTAACCCATTACTCCCACAGCAGTTAGTGCGTGGAGCGGCGTGAATCCTGCGGCGACCCCGAACCGCCGCCTTTCGAAGCTGTCTGCAAACGTGCTGTGGCCCGTTCAACTTTTGCCTCGGCCTCGCTCGATTCGGCTTCCTGCGTCCCAGGCTTGGCGGCTTCTGCCTGTGCCCGTTCAAGCGCCGCCCGAGACCTCGCCACGTCGATTTCCTCGGCGCGTTCGGAAAGCTCGGCCAGCACGATTACGCGGTCGGGCAAAACTTCAGCGAATCCATTCATCACTGTCAGGTAACGCGTCTCGGCGCCTTTGTGATACGTCAACGTGCCCACGCCCAGCAAAGTAATCAGTGGAGCGTGCCCCGGCAGGACGCCCAGGTAGCCGTCTTTCGCCGGCATTTCCAGCGATTGCACGTTCTCGCTCAGGACGTGCCGCTCGGGCGTCACCACTTGCAGTTCGATGGCTTCAGGTAGCATTTACGCTCAGGCTCGCGCGGCCGAAAAACTACGCCGTCGCCGCCATTTTCTCCGCTTTTTCCCGCACTTCTTCGATTGTGCCCACCATGTAAAACGCTTGCTCCGGTAGATCGTCGTGTTTTCCCTCGACGATTTCCTTGAATCCGCGCACGGTGTCTTCCACCTTCACGTACTTGCCTTCGAGCCCGGTGAACTGCGCTGCCACATTCATGGGCTGCGAAAGGAATCTTTCGATCTTGCGTGCGCGAGTCACCGTCTGCTTGTCGTCGTCGGAAAGCTCTTCGATTCCGAGAATCGCGATGATGTCCTGCAATTCCTTGTAGCGCTGGAGCACTGATTTCACCGCTCGCGCCACATTGTAGTGATCCTGCCCCACGATACGCGGATCCAAAATTCGCGAAAAACTCGCCAGCGGATCGACGGCCGGATAAATGCCGCGTTCCACAATCTGCCGGCTCAAGTTCGTCGTCGCGTCCAAGTGCGCGAATGTCGCCGCAGGTGCCGGATCGGTGTAATCGTCCGCCGGCACGTAAATCGCCTGCACCGACGTGATCGATCCCGTTTTTGTCGAAGTGATGCGTTCTTGCAGTTCGCCGATTTCCGTGTTCAGGTTCGGCTGGTATCCCACCGCAGAAGGCATGCGGCCCAACAGCGCGGAAACTTCAGATCCCGCCTGCACGAATCGGAAAATGTTGTCGATGAAGAGCAGCACGTCTAGATGCTCTTCGTCGCGGAAATATTCAGCGACAGTCAAACCGGTCAATCCCACTCGTAGACGCGCGCCGGGCGGTTCGGTCATCTGGCCGAAAATCAGCGCGCAACGCGACTTCTCCGAGTTCCCGGCCACCACCACGCCCGATTCCTGCATTTCGAGCCACAAGTCGTTGCCTTCGCGCGTGCGTTCGCCTACTCCCGCAAACACCGAAACGCCGCCATGCTTCATAGCCACGTTGTGAATCAATTCCTGAATCAGCACGGTCTTGCCCACTCCCGCGCCGCCGAACAATCCAATCTTTCCGCCCTTTAAGTAAGGCTCGATTAAATCCACCACCTTGATGCCCGTCTCGAACATCTCGAGGGTCGTGGATTGATCTTCAAGCGACGGCGCCGGTCGGTGAATCGGGTAGCGCTTGTCAGTTTTCACCGGACCGAGTTTGTCCACCGGCTCGCCCAGCACATTCAGAACGCGTCCCAAGGTCGCGCGGCCTACCGGAACCGAAATCGGCTCGCCTAGGTTCTCCGCCTTCATTCCGCGAACTAGCCCTTCCGTGGGTTTCATCGCCACGCAACGCACTCGCCCCTCTCCCAATTGCTGCGCAACCTCCGCCACAATGTCCAGCGGCTCCGGAACGTTGAAGCCCTCGCTCGTGATGCGCACTGCGTTGTGAATCAGCGGCAGGTGATGTTCCTGAAACAAAATGTCCACCACCGGGCCGATCACCTCGACCACGTGTCCAATCTTCTCTTGATCCTTGGTTTCCGCCATTTCTCTTTCTCCCTGAGTCTCGTTGAACCGCTACGGCTACCCCATAGCGGAAGCTGCGCCGCTGACAATCTCGATAATTTCCTTGGTAATTCCCGCCTGCCGGATCTTGTTCATCTGCAAAGTTAATTTGTCGATCAGTTCCGATGCATTTCGCGTCGCCGCATCCATCGCCGTCATACGCGCGGCGTGCTCAGCCGCGGCCGATTCGAGCAAAATTCGATAAATTTCAGTTTCAAGATAACGTGGTACCAAAGCCCGGAAAATTTCTTCCACCGGCTGCTCGTAAATGTAATCAACCAACAGCTCGCCGCCTCTGGGCGCCTGCTCCATGGGAAGAGAGCTTCCCGGCCCGGCATGACTGGCAAGCGACTTTTCCCCGTCTTTCTCTCCCGCGCTCACGACCTCCGGATCGACTGGCAGCAATTTCTGCGCTTGCAGGTTCTGCACCATCACATTCTTAAACTCGTTGTAAATCGCGTACACCGCATCCACTTCGCCGCTGATGTAAAGCTCGGCTATACGCGCCGCAATTTCCTTGGCTTTCGAAAATTCCACCTTTGCAGACACATCCAAATATTCGCCGGCAAACTTCAGGCCCCTCTTCCGGAAAGTGTCGCGCCCCTTTTTACCCACCACTACCAGCTCTATCTGCTTCGACGAATGCTCCCGCATGAATTCGCTCGCGTGCCGGATCACGTTCGAATTGAAAGCTCCCGCCAGGCTGCGGTCGCCCGTAAGCACAACCACCAGGATCTTTTCTTCCGGCCGCCTGACCAGCAGCGGATGCGCCACATTTTCCATGCGCGCCGCCGCCGAGCGCAAAACTCGCAGAATCTCGTGCGCGTAGGGCCTCGCCGCAAACACACCTTCCTGCGCGCGCCGCAGTTTTGCCGCCGCCACGAACTTCATCGCCCGCGTAATCTGCTGCGTATTCTTTACCGATCGAACCCGCCGCCGATAATCAAGTAGTGTAGGCATCGAAACCTGTGTCTGATTTTTCCGCTCGAATTAATGCGCCGCCGGAGCCGGTTTTGCTGCCGCGCTCGCTTCCTTTTTCGCGCCGGCATCCGCTTCCGCCTTCGCTGGATGCGACGCTCTAAATGTTTCTTTGAATGCATCCAGCGCTTTCTTCGCTTCCGCGCGAATCTCGTCGTCAAACGCCTTTTTCTCGCGTATGGATTTCAGCAACCCGCCGTAGTTCGTTTCGATAAACGGATACATTTCCAGCTCGAACTGGCGGCACTGCGATACTTCCAAATCCTCGAGATACCGGTTCGCCGCTGCGTAAATAATCAAAACCTGCTTTTCCACCGGCAGCGGCTGGTACTGATCTTGTTTCAGAATTTCCACCAGGCGCTGGCCGCGAGCGAGTTGCGCTTGCGTCGCTTTGTCCAACTGCTCGGTCCCAAACTGCGCGAACGCCGCCAAATCGCGGTATTGCGCCAGATCCAGCCGCAGTGTGCCCGCCACTTGCCGCATGGCCTTAATCTGCGCGTTGCCGCCGACGCGGCTCACCGAAAGCCCCACGTTCACCGCCGGCCGGACGCCGCTGTTGAAAAGATCCGCTTCCAGGTAAATCTGCCCGTCCGTGATGGAAATCACATTGGTCGGAATGTAAGCCGAAATATCGCCCGCCTGCGTTTCGATCACCGGCAGCGCCGTCAGCGAACCCGCTCCAAGCTCATCATTTAATTTCGCTGCGCGTTCCAGCAAGCGTGAGTGCAAAAAGAAAACGTCGCCGGGAAACGCTTCGCGGCCCGGAGGACGCCTTAGCAGCAAGGAAATTTCGCGATAGGCCTGCGCGTGCTTCGAAAGGTCGTCGTAGAAGCACACCGCGTGGCGCTTCGTATCTCGAAAGTACTCGCCAATAGCGCATGCCGCGAATGGCGCAATGTACTGCATCGACGCCGACTCCGAGGCCGACGCGGCCACCACGATACTGTGCTCCATCGCGCCGTTATCGGTGAGGATCTTCACGATTTGCGCGATGGTCGAACGCTTCTGCCCGATGGCGCAATAGATACAAATCATGTCGCCGCCGCGCTGGTTGATGATCGTATCCAAAATGATCGCTGTCTTTCCGGTCTGCCGGTCTCCAATAATCAACTCGCGCTGTCCGCGCCCGATCGGAATCATCGCGTCAATGGACTTGATTCCCGTTTGAACCGGCTCGCGCACCGGCTGCCGGTCAATCACGCCAGGCGCCAGACGCTCCAGCGCATTCCGCTTATCGGTTTGAATGGGCCCCTTGTCGTCCACCGGGTTTCCCAGCGCGTCCACGACGCGCCCGAGCATTGCATCGCCCACCGGCACGGACATAATCTTGTTCGTCCGCTTGACGATGTCGCCTTCTTCGATCTTTGTGTAGTCTCCCAGCAGCACCACGCCCACCTGGTCTTCTTCCAGGTTCAGCGCGATTCCGAAAACGTCATTCGGAAACGCGAGCATCTCGCCCGCCATGCATTTATCCAGTCCGTGAACGCGCGCAATTCCGTCGCCGACCGAGATCACCGATCCCACTTCGTCAACCGCCAGCGTCTGCTGGTAGTTCTCGATCTGTTCGCGCAATATTTTTGTAATCTCGTCCGCTTTGATGTTCGCCATTCCCGCTCCTGAATTTCGACCGCCTATTCTGTTTCCAACCGCTCGCGCAGGCGGTTCAACTGCTCTCGCACCGACCCGTCATAAATTGTTGACCCCACGCGCACCACAGCGCCGCCCAGCAGCGTTTTGTCTTGACGGAAGCTTGCTTCGATTTTCTTGCCCGTGCGCCGCTCGAGCATCGCGGTCAACTGCTGCCGCTCCGCCCCGCTCAGTTCCCGGGCCGAACTCACTTCTGCCTCGGCGATTCCCATTCGCATGTTCAATTGCTGCTGCAAAGCGGCGGGAATCTCGTGCAGTATCTCTGTGCGGCGATGGTCCACGATCAGGTAAAGAAAGTTTTGCACCGCAGCATCCAACCCCATCTTCGAGGCCACTTCGTGGATCACCTTGTGCTTTACGTCGCTGCTTACCACCGGGCTTTCCAGAGCATTCCGCAGATCCGCCGAGGAAAGAAATACCGCAACGAATGTCCCCAGATCGCCCTTCACCTTGTCCGCGAGCTTCCGCTCCAGCGCTACTTCCGCCAGCGCCGCGGCGTATCTTTCTGCCACTGCGCTCAATTGACGCTCCTCTCGAGTTCCGCCACGAATGTCCGAAACAGCGCCGTCTCAGCTTCCGGCGTCATCTCTTTCGACAGCAAAACTTCCGCGCGCTCCACCGCCAGCCGCGCAGCCAGCGCTTTTAATTCCAAACGCGCAGCGCGGCCCGCCGCTTCTATCTCCATCTGGGCCGCATGCTCAATTCTGTCCGCTTCGGAACGAGCCAGCGCGCGCAGCCGCTTTGCTTCCGCTTCCGCATCGCGCTTCGCTTCAACGCGCAGCCTCTTAACCTCGTCCTCGAGTCCCGCCAGTTTCTTCTGAATTTCGTCTCTCTGCCGGTTAGCAGCTTCGCGCGCCCTCGCGCCCTCGGCGATTTTTCCCGCCGTCTCTTCCGCCTGTGCCCGAAAATAGGGCCCGCCCCACTTCACCGCCGCAAACGCAATCACGCCGAAAACGATCGCAAAATTCAGCCAGCGAAATACCAGGCCCATGCCGGTTTCCGTCGGCGGCGGCGTTTCTCTCTCCGTCGCCAACACCGGCAACACCGCGAGAAACAAAAATACGGCCAAGAACCCGGCAGCCCCTAGCAGGCG
Source organism: Acidobacteriota bacterium (assembly GCA_003167215.1). Taxonomy (GTDB): domain Bacteria; phylum Acidobacteriota; class Terriglobia; order Acidiferrales; family UBA7541; genus Palsa-295. The sequence goes on from PMTV01000014.1 coordinate 400,142, forward strand.
TTTCATCGCGACGCTCCGCCTTGCATCGGCGAGGGATTTTCGAGAATGATCCGCGCGATTTCGCGCGCCAGAACATCGGTCTGGCTCGCCGCGTCCTTGCCCGCCGACTCCAGCTCACCGGCAATTTTCTTCTTCGCCGCAGCTACTTCCTCTAGTGCGCGGCTGCGCATTGCTTTTAGCAACTTCGCGCGCTCGTCCAGAACCAATTGCCGTGCAGCCTCTTGTTCTACATAAATTTCCGCGCGCGCTTTTCTCAGCGCCTCGTTGTAGGCCTGCAATTCGCTCGCCGCTTCAGCTTCCATGGCCGCGGCTTCCGCGCGCGCACCTTCGATCTTCGCGGCCCGCTCCGCCATCGCTTTTTGAATCGGTGTGAAGAATGCCCAGCGCAGGAATAAGTAGAAGAGAAAAACGATAATGACTGTGGGCACAGCTTGAAGGAACAGATCAGCGAGCTGGTGGAGAATTTCCATGGTCAGGAGAAATTACGGATCTGCGCCCCGTTTAAAAACTCTTCGCATGCATCGGAGCTCACCCTCGCTCGCCGAAGCACGCTTCTAGGATCAACAAAGCTCGTGATTATCGCATCGCCATCCGCTAACGTCAACGCCGAGCTTGTTGCCGGCGAAAAGCGTCCAGCGGCTTTAAACCTTCACCACCCGCCTATCGCTCTGACTGAAACACGTCCTTCCGGCTGACCACGATCCACAGCAACAAACTCAGCAGCGGCACCGCAAAAATCACGCCAAACCAAATCGGAACGTGCATCGGGGACGGCGGCGTCCCCAAAGTGCCCTGCATGTCGCTCAACATCTCGCTCATGGCCTGTTCGAAACGCGCCTGCGTCCCTGGGATCAGCACCATTGTCAGCGAATTAAAAATCAAGAACTGAAAATAGTAAATTGCCAGCGTGCGCCCCCAGGGCCTGAGTTTCAGCAATCCAAATCCTATGAGCGACTGAACCAGCGCGAGCGCCAGCATCAGCATCGACGCATAGGTTCCCTTAAAAAAGTATCCCAGAAAAAAGACTGGCGGATTCACCGAGAGACCAAGCACGCCGATGAACCCGCTGATCAGCAGCCACCAAGCGATCAGCGTGATGCTCAGCGGTCGCGCGTAAGGCGAAATAACCTCCCCTCCGGGCATTCCCTCCAGCCCGGGTATTCTCACTTTCAGGAATTGGTCCTTCGTCGATCGTTTGTTGAAGAAGTAAATCCACCAACCGCCCAGCGCCGCCAGGATTCCGTAAAGGACTGCCATGAAAATCCGCGTTGCCGCCAGCATCTCCTTCGTCAGTTCCGGACTCGGAGCCGTCCCCGGCGGCGGGAACGGCATGAACAGGAACATCAGAAGCCCGGGAATACAAACGAAAAGCAGCAATGCGCTGAAAACCAGCATCGAGATTCTCGCCCACTCTCGCAGTCGCATCAGACCCGTTCCGGACGCGATGCCCCAGGCCGCAGCCGCGAACAAAACGAGCGCAAGGAAAACCATGAAATATTTCAAGAAATGTACTTGGTTTTCGGGAATTGGAAGATCGCTGGACGAAGCGAAAAGCATCATCACTCCCGCCAGGAGTGTTAGGCCGCTGCCGAATAACACGATAACTGCGGTCACCGTCACGCCAACCGATCGATTCATACCCCACCTTGTGCAAGTTTTGGCCAGAAGTATACATTATTGCCGCTGGCTGCTTATCGAGTCAGGTTGCAAGAGTCTGCCCGAATGCCCGGCGAACCGGAGGATTCCATGGCAATTAATATCAGAGGTCTCGCCCCCCTGCTCCAGGTTTTCGACATGCCGACCGCCGTCCATTTCTACCGCGACATACTCGGCTTCGAACTTGTCACCACATCTCGCCCCGGCGACCACTTCGGTTGGGCGCTCCTCAAACTGAATGGCGTGGAAATAATGCTCAACACTGCTTACGAAGAAGATCAACGGCCATCCGCCCCCGATCCCGCTCGCGTCGCCGCGCATAACGACACCGCTCTCTTCTTCGGTTGCGAAGATCTGGACGGCGCTTACCGGCATCTCCGCGCTCACGGCCTCAGTGTGAAAGAGCCGGCCGTCGCGCCCTACGGCATGAAGCAGTTGTACGTCACCGATCCCGACGGCTACGGCCTATGCTTTCAGTGGCCAGCCGATCAGCATACGCGGAATCAGTGGAAGGCCTGGTACGGCCTCAACTCTGATCACCCGAAATAGCTCTCGCTGGCGCGGCAGGCCGTGAGTTCGATACAATCTCCGTTTGGCCGCTGCGGCGAAGTCTTCTCCGTGCGTCGCAATGGCTAGCCGTCCGGATTCTTCAAGGAGACATTTGATGCCATCCTTCCCCGGGGTCGATTTCCTCGACTTCGATTCCCTGCTGAGCGACGAGGAAAAACTCGCTCGCCAGACCGCTCGTCAGTTCGTCGATGACGCCATTATGCCCATCATCGAGCAGTACAACCGCGAAGGGAAATTCCCCGTGCAGCTCGTCCCGCAAATGGCTGACCTCGGTCTTTTCGGCGCCAGCCTGAAAGGCTACGGCTGCGCGGGAATGTCCAACGTCGAATACGGCCTGGTCACCCAGGAACTTGAACGCGGCGATTCCGGCTTGCGTAGCTTCGTCTCAGTGCAGTCCGCGCTCGTGATGTATCCCATCCACGCTTTCGGCTCCGACGCACAGAAAGACAAATGGCTTCCGCTGTTGCAACAAGGAAAAGCAATCGGCTGCTTCGGTCTCACCGAACCTCAGTTCGGCTCGAATCCCGGTGGCATGCTGGCGCGCGCCGTAAAAAAAGGCGACAGCTACATCCTCAACGGCGAAAAAATGTGGATTACCAACGGCTCCATCTCGGACGTCGCCGTCATCTGGGCAAAAACCGAAGACGACAAAATTCGCGGCTTCCTCGTTGAAAAAGGCACGCCCGGATACAAAGCCTGGGACGTTCACGGAAAATATTCGCTGCGCGCTTCGGTCACTTCCGGCCTCGCGATGACGGATTGCAAAATCCCCGCTGAAAATCTCCTGCCCGGCGTTCAAGGCCTGAAAGGCCCGCTTTCCTGCCTGAATCAGGCCCGTTACGGTATCGGCTGGGGCGGTATCGGCGCGGCCATGGCCTGCTACGACACAGCTCTCACCTACGCCAAGCAGCGCAAGCAATTCGACAACAAGCCCATCGCCTCGCACCAACTCGTCCAGGAAAAACTCGTCTGGATGATTACCGAGATCACCAAAGCCCAGTTCCTCGCGCTCCAGGTTGGAAGGCTCAAAGACCAGGGCCGCGTGCACCCATCCCATATTTCCATGATGAAAATGAATAACGTGTGGGTCGCCCGCGAGTCCGCCAGCAGGGCCCGCGAAATTCTTGGCGCAAACGGCATCGTGGACGATTACTGCGTCATGCGCCACATGAACAACATTGAGTCCGTCTACACCTACGAAGGCACTCACGACATCCACAAGCTCATCATCGGCGAGCGCATCACCGGAATCTCAGCCTTCTAATGAGAGCTCCCAATAAATCGCGCGCCGTCATCGCGCTTCTCTTCTCCCTTCTGCTAGTTGCAGCTGCGGGGAAGGCTCAAAGCGCATCCGAACCTGCTTCAAGACCGAAAATTCGCGCAATCACGGCTCTCGTTCGCCTCGATCGCGCGCACTATAAAGATCAGATTCAAGATGCCCTCACTTTCCTGCGCCAGGCCAAGGCCGCGTACGAAAAAATAGGATACGAAGTCCAGACCATTCGCATCACCACGCAGCCTTTCCCCGAATACACGCGCGACATGTCCGAAGAACAAACCCTCGCGTTCTTCCGCGACTACGACGCGCTAGCCGTGAAGGAAGGTTTCGACGCATCCATCGGTCCAGCCATGATGAAAGACACCGACGACCCGCGCGAAGCGGATCTCCTCGGAAAAATCCTAGCCAACGCCAAGACTTTGGAAGGCTCCATCTTCATCGGCGGCGAGGACGGAATTCACTGGAAATCCATTCGCGCCGCTGCCGGTGTGATGAAGTATCTGGAAGCCAATACCTTGCACAGCCAGGGGAATTTCAACTTCACCACTTCCTCCTTCGTTCCGGATGGCACTCCGTTTTATCCCGCATCGTATCTCGCGAGCGAAGGCAAGCGCTTCGCCATAGGCTTGCAGTCCGCCAACGTCGTGGCCGATGCTCTTGCCTCTACGAAGTCTCCCGAGCTTGCAGAGGAGCACTTGAAAGCGTCTTTGACCATCTACGCTCAGCAAGTCGAAAAGACCGCGAACGAAATCAGCCGGAGCAGCGGCTGGAAATACGGCGGAATCGATCTTTCGCCTGCGGGACTGAAAGATGTTTCCATCGGCCGCGCAATCGAGAATTTTCTCGGTGCGCCCATGGGCGCCAGTGGAACGCTGACCGCCTCCGCACTGATCACGCGTGCGCTCAAGTCCATTCCCGTCACGCAAGCCGGATATTCCGGCCTGATGCTACCAATCCTGGAGGATTCAGTCCTCTCGCAACGCTGGACCGAAGGCCGCCTCTCGCTCGATGCTCTGCTCGCCTATTCCGCGGTCTGCGGTACCGGCCTTGATGTCATTCCGCTCCCCGGCGACATCTCCAACGATCAGCTCGCCAAGATTCTCGGCGACGTCGCCAGCCTTTCCGTGAAATGGCACAAGCCGCTTTCTGCCCGCCTGCTGCCCGTAGCTGGAAAAAAAGCTGGCGATCAAACCGAATTCGACGATCCCTTTCTTGTGAATGCAAAAATTCAACCGTTGCCCTGACCACAGCAAGAAATCGTTTTCGAGACTTCGCCTTGTTTGAAAACCCGCTAATTGGATTATGATAGGCCCCCGGGTGCCCCCGTGGCGGATGTCCCCGCTGCTCGGATTCACTCTTGTAATTCAGGAGCACTAATGGAGAAAGCACTCAGTCTGGAATTCTTGCGCGTCGTGGAGCAAGCCGCCATCGCTTCGGCCCATACCATGGGTCTCGGGGACCGCCACAAATCCGATCAGATGGCCGTCGAGGCCATGCGCTCGGAAATGGATTCGGTCGGCATGGACGGCACCATCGTCATTGGCGAAGGCGAACGCGACGAAGCTCCCATGCTTTTCATCGGAGAAAAAGTCGGCGCCGCCGTGCGTGACAAAACCCGCACATTCCCCGCAGTGGACATCGCCGTCGATCCCCTCGAAGGCACCAATCTCTGCGCTACCGGCGAGCCGAATGCCATCGTGGTTCTCGCCGCCAGTGATCGAGGCGGATTGCTTCACGCCCCTGATCTTTACATGGAGAAAATTATTGTCGGGCCCTCGTGCAAAGGCGCCGTCGATCTGGATGCGCCCGTGGCGGACAATCTGAAATCAATTGCAAAGCGTCTCAACCGCAAAGTCGAAGACCTTGTCATTATCGTGCTCGACCGCCCGCGCCATGAAGAACTGATCAATCAGATTCGAGCCACCGGCGCTCGCATCAGGCTCATCTCCGACGGCGACCTCTCTGCCGGAATCAGCGCCGCAGTAGTTGGCACCGGCGTCCACGCCGTCATGGGCACCGGTGGCGCCCCCGAAGGCGTTCTCACCGCAGCCGCTCTGCGCTGCCTGAACGGCCAAATTCTCGCGCGCCTGGTAGCGTCAAAGCCCGAGCACCACGAGCGCCTCGCCCAGATGGGCATCAAAGACGCTAAGCGCATCTACGCCACGGAAGATCTCGCGCCCGGAAAGAAAATCATTTTCGCATGTACTGGCGTCACCGGCGGCGGACTGCTCCGCGGAGTGCGCTTCTTCGGCGAAGGCACTCGCACCCATTCCCTGATCCTCACATACGACGACCGCCAGGTCCGCTTCATCGACACCGTGCACCTGAAAAAGAGCCCAGACGTGAAAGTGGTTTTCTACTAGCGCCGTCACCGCCCAGGGCCATGCTTGGCAGGAAACATTTCGCGGACACAATGCGTAACTAGATTCGACCGCTCGAGGGGAAAAATGTCGGCCACACCACCACTACCACCCATCTACCCACAGGCCCAGCCGCCTCGAAGAAACAATGCAATTTGGTGGATCCTCGGTATCGTCGCCGCGGGAATCATAGTCATGTTTCTTTTCGGCGTGACTCTCGCCGGCCTTTTCATCCATCACCTGAAAGTTCGCAACTCCGGCGACAAAGTTGATATCCAAACCGCTCTCGGCTCTCTTTCAGTCAACAAAGGCAGCCCCCACGCAACCGGCCTGGAAATTTATCCCGGCGCCTCGCCTTCATCCGATAACAAGAACGCCAGCGTAAACCTCAGCGCAAACGATAACGGCGTCGGCATCGCCACCGAGCAGTATGAAACCAAAGATCCCATCGATTTCGTGCAAGCCTGGTACAAAAAGCGTCTCGGCCCCGATTTCCGCCTGGAAGCTAACAAGGCCGTTCCCGACCACTCAAACGGTCTGGTGAAAATGAATGACAGTGACGTTGCGTTCGTCGACGACCACCACAACGGCGTGCGCGTCGTGGCCCTGAAGAAAATCTCCGAAGGCACTCAGATCACTTTAGTACGCATCGGCAAGAAAGAAACGCAGTAGCATCCAGCACCATTCCCATCGGAGCGCTCGCAACCTATCTAAACAAGGACGGCCCGGCAAGTCGCCTCGTGGCGAGCTTGCCGGGCCGTCCTTACTAATTTCGGTTGTGCCGCGCTTTTCGTTCCGCGGAGCTAGCGGTGCAACACCGCCGCAGAATGGCCCGCTGGCTGTTGCCGCCGGGGCATGTTGTGGGGCAGCCTGTCAGCAGTCTGCGGCGGCATAGGGCGCACGCTGTGATTCGTGCTCACGTGCTCGCTAATCGCCTGCAACCTCTTCAGGATGCCTTGCCACTGTGTCCAATCGAGTTGCCTCAAAAATGGTCGAAGCCCCTGAATGAACGGGTCCTCGAGTACTGTTTCGCCATTCGTTTCCGGCACGAAGAAGCGGTTCAGTCCAACCCCCAGCGCTTCGGCAATTTTCTCAAGCGTGCCAAGACTGGGCGTCATCTGTCCGCTCTCAATTCGCGACAAATACGAACGTGAGACTCGCGAACGTGCCTGTAGCTGGCTTTGCGTCATGCTCCGCGACTCCCGCAACTGTCGTATTCGCTGGCCGATGTTCTCCACAGTTTCGCGATTCGGCCAGTTCTCGAACAGTTGGCGGTCGTCCCCCGGCAAATCCTGAGGTGACGGTGTCGGTATCACGAATGACACCTTGGGGGGCAGCATGCGCAAGCACCGACGACAATTGTCAGTACGTGTGCGGTATTGAACCAATCCACAGACTTGACAGCGAATTACTTCACGGTCGAGATCCATGCTTGTTGCTGTGCTTTCTTTTTCCGCCACCGGTTCTCCTCGCAGACTATTCCGGCGATGCGAAGAAGAGGGCTCTTTTGACAGGGGGAAGGCAGGGACGGCGCGCGAGTGATTGTCGCCAGGGTGCCATTTCTTGTCAAGTGTTATTTCGCCTGCCCGAGTCGCCAACTTTAAAGCCATCGTCTTGCTCCTTACAAACTAAACTGCTTGGCCCCGCCTGCGCCGTCGATAAGATTTATTTTATCTTTCGCCTGACGCTTATGGTCTGCTATCCATCTGAACACATCGTCGCGCTGCGTCAATCGGTGACGCTTTTTGCCTTACATTTCCATCTCTTGCACTTCGAGTTCCGAAAAGGTTTTCCTTTTCGTTTTTCCAGAATGAACTGCTCGGCTTCGTTGTAAGCGTCTTGCTGGTCGCTAGATACGCAATTTCTTCGCCTGGTAAGCTGCCGCAGTGCTTACCAGCCGCACCAATCGCACTGTCTCATTGTGGACTGGTGCCGTCTCATCTAGCACACCCCTGTCTCATTCTAAGACGCGCCTTATCTCTGCAGTTATGCTCAACTCAACAGCCTCTCTCTGATGCTTTGGGTCAAATACACCAATATGGCGCTTGGCCTCACTTCTACCGCCTTCTAACATGACCACGGATGAGCAAAACCTCCAGCACCGATTCGTCACGAACCGATGCGATTGTTGCCTGGCTGCACCGGCGCAAGGAAGAAATGGCCGCATTTCTCGCCGAGCTTGTTGCTATTCCGACAGAGAATCCGCCGGGAACAAATGATAGGGCTTGCGCGGATTTGCTCGAAGCGCACACGCGCCAACTGCATCTAGACTGCGAGCGATTCCAGACTGCAGAGACCAGCAAGGAGACCGACCAGGAACATCCCTGTCTGCTGACGACCTTTGGGAGCGGGGAGCGATCGCTTTATTTCCACGGCCACTACGATGTGGTTCCGGCGCAATCCTCGCAACAGTTCCAGCCGACTCGCAAAGACAACTTCATATTTGGGCGTGGCTCGTGCGACATGAAAGGCGGCATCGTCGCCATGCTCTACGCGATCCTCGCGATAAAGGAACATGCCCGGAACCTAAATGGCAAGGTCAGCCTGACCCTGGTTCCTGATGAAGAGACGGGAGGCAAGCACGGCTCAGCATGGTTGGCGAGCGAGGGATTGCTCGGGCGAAACGGCATCGGAATGTTGCTGGCGGAGCCGACCGGTGGTGTGGTTTGGAATGCGAATCGGGGCGCGATTTCGCTGCGCGTTCGAATCTTTGGAAAGTCAGCGCATGTTGGCTTGCAGCATCAAGGAGCAAACGCATTTGAACGCATGCACCTTGTCGTCGAGCGGCTGGCCCAACTGAAATGCGAAGTGGAACAGCGCAAGACCCGATGCCATGTTGGCGCAGAACAAATGCGCAACTCGATCCTGATGCTCGGGGGATTGAGCGGCGGCGGCGCTAACTTCAATGTAGTGCCGGAGGAATGCTGGTTCACCATTGACCGGCGAATCAATCCAGAGGAAAACCTCGGCGAAGAAAAGCCAAGATTGCTGGGTGTGCTGGAGCAGTGTAAACGAGACGGCATTCCCCTCGAATGGGATGTCCTGCAGGAAGGCAATTCTGCCGCATGCCCGGAGGACGTAGCGCTGGGTCAAGCGCTCTCCAGCAGCGTACAAAACGTAACCGGCGCAGTACCTTCCTTTGAAATGTGTCCCGGGCTGCTGGAAACCCGCTTCTATGCAGCGGCGGGAATCCCGGCATATGCCTACGGTCCGGGACTGCTTTCGGTTGCGCATGGGCCGAACGAATACGTTGATCTGCGAAAAATGATTGATTGCGCGGCGATCTATGCCCTTGCGGCTCTCGAAATGTTAGAGCTCTAACCCGGATTTCTCATCTAGCGTCGGTGGAATCCAGGGTGCCCCGGATCACTCTTGCTTTTCGTGGGCCTCATCTTGCAGCATTGTGTCGAGGTAACTATGCCAACCCGTGACGATGCCTGGAAGCTTCTGTGTGAGTACACGCAAAGCGAAAGCCTCCGCAAACACGCTCTCGCCGTGGAAGCCTGCACGCGTGCCTACGCGCGAAAACTCGGCGCTGACGAGGATCTCTGGGGCCTCACAGCCCTGCTCCACGATTTCGACTACGAACGCTGGCCCAACGCCGCCCATCATCCCACGCAAGAACATCCCTACGAAGGCTCGAAAATTCTCCGCGAGCATGGTTACTCTGAAGAAATGATTCATGCGATTTTAGGCCATGCCGATTATTGCGGCGTCGCGCGTGTATCGCCACTCGACCACACGCTTTTCGCCTGCGACGAGTTGGCCGGCTTCCTCACCGCTTGCGCCCTAATTAAGCCCACCAAGAGCATTCACGACGTCGAAGCCGCCTCGGTGAAGAAAAAACTGAAAGACAAAGCTTTCGCCCGCGGCGTCAACCGCGACGATGTCTACAAAGGCGCCGAAGAACTCGGCGTCCCTCTCGAAGAACACATCGCCTTCTGCATTGAGGCTCTCCGCGCCATCGCCCCGCAGCTCGGACTCAACGGCTCGTCCTGATGCCGCACGCTGACCTCGCGTCTGAGAATAAAAGCGTCTTTCTCTCCGCTGAATGGCGCGATCTCGTAATGCTCAACTACGAAGTAAGTCCGCGGCTTTTGCAGCCTTACGTTCCACGCGGCACCGAACTCGATTCATTTGAAGGCAAGACGTTCGTCAGTCTGGTCGGATTTCGCTTTCTTAAAACAAAACTCTTCGGGACTCTCCCAATTCCCTTTCACACCGACTTCGACGAAGTAAATCTTCGCTTCTACGTTTGCCGCGACGATGCCGGAACAAATAAACGTGGCGTTGTATTCATTCGCGAAATCGTGCCCCGGCGCGCTATTGCACTGCTCGCTCGGATCGCGTACGGAGAAAATTATATTGCTCTGCCCATTAAGCACGAAATTGTAGCGAACAGCGCCGGCATCTCAGCGATCTATCAATGGCGGCTTGATGGTAAATGGTGCCGCCTGCATGCAAAGGCCGCAGAACCTTGCATCCAACCTACAGAAGGAAGCCTGGAACAATTCATTACCGAACATTACTGGGGCTATGCCGCCCAGCCCGCTGGCGGCTGCAAGGAATACCAGGTAGTGCATGTCCCTTGGCAAGTTTGGACAGCCGCCGACGCCGGCGTTGATGGCAATTGCGAAGCCCTCTATGGCGCGGAATTCTCGCGAATACTTAACCGTCAGCCCGATTCCGCATTCATCGCCGACGGCTCCCCAGTCCGCGTATTACAAGGTCGGCGCATATCCTGATCGGCTGGCTGACAAACGGCTGCTGCTCGTATAACTCCGTTCACATGGATCGAAATCTGCCCCGTTCTCTTATACTGTCGCGCGAGCAAAGGCTCACGATCACCCGTCCGCGCGCTCCACTCGAAACGTGTAGCATCCCGCCGGCGTGCTGCGCACGTGAATGTAGTGGGTGTCCGTGCGCGCAAGAAGCTTCTGAATCCCCATATCGACGTTGCCACCCTCAACGAATTCCTGCGCCAAGAGTTGTGCGCCCTGAGCGTACGCGCTCAGCGTTCGTGGACTGTTCCGAAGCTCCGCAGGAAAGCCTCCGTCTTCTGGATAGCGCTCGCACGATTCCGCATGCACGTAAACCGGCCCGGGCAAAGGAAGCTTCTCGATGCCCTCGAAAGCATCGTGCGTGAAAAGCGTCCACCGTTCCCCTGGAGAAATCATTCGAAGACAATGCCTGCACGGCGCACCGCCTGTAGCGACCTCTGTATATGCTGGGAAACCGTAGCGCGGATCTTTCATCGTCTTTCGCACCGACTCCGCAATCTCGGTCGAAATAGCGATCACACGTATCGGAATCATTTGGCCTCCTTAAAACTTCGTCGTCTCTCATACAGTCTCTTCAACTCCGCGAGCCGAAACTATCCGCTTCTCGCGCCCAAACTTTCGCCAGCAGTTTGTTATAGCTTCCTAGATTCGTTGCGCAGACAGTCTGTGCTAGAATCCGCCATCCATGGATCGTGCCGGAAAACTTCTTGGCGGTGTCCTGCGGCGGCTCGACCGCCCCGAAGCAGCTCTCGCTTGGCTCACCAGCGCGTGGCCCAAGGTCGTGGGAAAAATTCTTGCGGCACACACCAAGCCCATTCGCTGCGAAGCCGGGCGCCTCGAAATCGTGGCCGATGGCAAAGCCTGGCAGAAACAACTTGAATCCATGAAAAAAGAATTTTGCGAGCGAGTCAATCAGGCTTGGGGCGGAAATCTCGTCCGCGAGGTAAAATTCATCGCCAAGCCCGGCCCCAAGCGCGTCTCCCGCGAAATGGACAACGAGCACATCCCGTTTATCCGCAGCCGCAAAGGCAGTTAATCTTTTTTAGCATCTAATCCGAGAGGTCACCAATTAGATGACCATTAGCCGCGATGATGTTTCGCGCGTCGCCGAACTTGCTTACCTCGAGCTAACGCCCGATGAAGCTGAGATGTATCGAGGCCAGCTGGACGAAATCCTGAACTATGTCGGAAAGCTCCAACAGCTCGACCTAACGAATGTTGTGCCGATGACCCAAATGTCTTTCGCGACTGGGGAAACAGTCTCCCCTCTTCCCGCGTCGAACCAAGAGGTCGGAACACCGCTGCGGGACGACATCGTCCACCCCTGCACCGTCGCTAATGCAGTCCTAAGCCAAGCTCCCGACGCCATAAAGCCCTTTTTTCGCGTTCCCAAGGTAATTGAAAGATGAGCGCCGCGCCTTGGACCATCGCCGGCATACATGCCGCGCTTCAAGCGAAGAAGGTTTCGGCCCGGGAAATCGCGAGCGGGTTTTATGCTGAAATCGATCGGCGAAACCCCGAGCTGAATGCCTACCTGACGCTCTCGCACGAACGCGCCTACTCACAAGCCGACCGCGTGGACGCAGCTGTGGCTCGCGGTGAGAAATTGCCTTCACTTGCCGGCGTGCCGGTCGCTATCAAAGACGTTATCAGCACCTCCGGCATCCGCACCACCTGCGGCTCGAAAATTCTGGAATCCTACATTCCTCCCTATGACGCCACTGCCGTAGCACGCTTGGAGAATGCAGGCGCCGTTATCTTGGGTAAGACCAACTGCGACGAGTTTGCCATGGGCAGCTCCAATGAGAACTCGGCGTATGGAGCAGTACGGAACCCCGTAGCCCTTGACCGCGTCCCAGGAGGCTCCAGCGGCGGTTCAGCCGCCGCCGTGGCTGCTGGGTTGGCTGTGGTGGCCCTTGGAACCGACACGGGAGGCTCGATTCGCCAGCCGGCAGCCTGTTGCGGCATTCCTGGCCTGATGCCGACATACGGTCGCGTATCCCGCTATGGGCTCATAGCCTTTGCCTCCTCCCTCGACCGCATTGGCCCCTTCGCCGCAAATATCGCCGATACCGCAGCCGTCATGGCCGTTATTGCTGGACATGACGAGAACGACTCCACTTCGGCAGCCGCTTCCGTCCCTCCTTACGACGTGGAAATCGAAGGCCCCATCCGGGGCCTCCGCATTGGCGTCCCCGAGGAGTATTTCGGCGAAGGCATCGACAGCGAAGTGAAGGAGAAGGTCCTCACTGCCATCGCTCTAATGGAGAAACTCGGTTGCCATCGTATTCCGCTCAAGATGCCCCATACCGAGTACGCGATCGCTACCTACTACATTATCGCCACTGCCGAAGCCAGCTCGAATCTGGCACGATACGATGGCGTACGGTACGGTCTTCGTGTCCCAGGTGCCACGCTTCTCGATATGTACCGGAAGACACGTGAACGCGGTTTTGGCCCGGAGGTCAAGCGGCGCCTTATGCTCGGCACCTACGTTCTGTCGTCGGGTTATTACGACGCCTACTATCTTCGCGCGCAGAAAGTGCGGTCACTGATCGCGCGGGATTTCTCTGCAGCCTTTCAGAAAGTGGACGCCATATTGACTCCGACTGCACCCACCCCGGCCTTTAGGCTGGGGGAGAAAACATCCGATCCGCTTCAGATGTATCTGGCTGATATATATACAGTTACAGGAGACCTGGCTGGAATTCCCGGCATCTCAATTCCCTGTGGAAAAACAAAAGCCCAACTTCCGGTCGGCTTGCAAATTCTGGGCCCGCACTTTAGCGAGTCTAGAATCCTGCAACTCGCCCTAGCTTTCGAAAAGGCCGGTGGCTTTGGCATTTGAAGCATATCGCGTGAAAAACCTCGCACCGATTCTCGGCCTACTGCAAATGTCGCGGGACAGATTCTTCGCAATGGCCACCGAAGTCCCAGCAAACCTCTGGCACGAATCACCCAGTGCCGATACCTGGTCGCCCGCCGAAGTCGCTGCGCACGTGACCATGGCCGAACAATTCATCATCGCCCGCTCGAAGACGGTTTTGCAGGCGCCACCAGGACAATTGCCGGTGCTCTTGAGATTTCACTTGCCTGTGGTTCTCGTCGCCTGGCGGGGCAGAAAACGAAAAACGCCCATTCCACTGGACTCTTCGTTAGTAGCCGACAGACCAGACGCACTCAGTCGCTTGGCTGCAGCGCGGGAAGGAACGCTAGCCTTTATTGAATCCACGCGAGCCCAGGATCTGAGCGCCTACCGCTCCCCGCATCCATTTCTAGGCAGCCTGAATATCTACGATTGGATCCGTACCATCGCTTACCACGAATTACGCCACGCGAAACAAATCCGTGAAGTGGTAGAAACATTTCCTCAGTAGACTTTAGTTTCCATTTTTGGAGAAAGGCACTGCCTGTGTGCTGCTTCTCCTGAATTTCGCATAATTTCGGCAAACCATAGAATGCAAGAGAGTTCTCGCTGTATTCATAGACCTCTGGTTTACCTCGAATAGAACGGAAGGACTATTGCAAGCGTAATTGGTGACATTTATTCTGTCACTGCATCAAAGTGAGAGAGGGAACGCATGGTGCGCATCAAGTCCAGCCAGAAGACCTTCACCGAAACCGAAGTATCTACCCTGACGGGTATATGCTTGGACCATCTTCGCGGTGTCGCGCGAAATAAGCATTTGGGCACGATCGCCCGCGCTGCGGAAGCCGCCGGCGCCGAAGCTGAAAAGTGGCTGTTCACCAATTCTGACCTCATGATTCTCACGGTTCTTCAACCGCGCTGCGACCACTAGCCTTCTTTATAAGCCCCCCTCCTGGAGTCTTAGGAATCCCGTCTTATCGGCCCCTCCTACACTGGCGTTTGCCCGTCTGCCTCATTTTTTATTCGCTTTGCCTTCGTAATTCATGCGCACGGTTGTAGTCGCCCGCGTGCCGGATTATCCTGAGTGCAACCAAACTCCCGTGCTGGAAAACGCATCGTAGTAGGAGCGCAGAGAGCGAGTTGGGGGACGCGATCACCATGGCACCGCAGTGGCAAAGTAGAGATCAACGGCTCGGGCCACGGGGACGAATCCTAATCCTCGCCGTTGCTTTACCTTCACTTGCACTCGTCGTTCCCACTCCTGCACGGGCGCTCCAATCTTCCGCCCCCAATCAATCTCCACCTTCCTCCTCCACAGCGTCCCTCCCGCGCGGGAAGAAGCTCATCTTGCGCGACGGCAGCTTTCAACTCGTTCGCGAATATAACGTCGAAGGGGACAGAGTCCGTTACTACAGCATCGAGCAATCGCAGTGGGAGGAAATACCGGAATCACTTATCGACTGGGACGCGACGCACAAAGTAGAAGCCGACGAGGCCAAGCGCGATGCTGACGTGATTGCTAAGGTGCACGCTCGCGAAGCGGGACGCACAGCCCAAGCGCTGGATATCGACGCCAGCCTGGAAGTCGCTCCCGGAGTTTTTCTGCCGCCCGGCGAGGGTCTTTTCGAATTTGACGGCAAGGGAGTCTTTCCAATTCCGCAGGCGCCCGCGGATATCAAGTTCAGCAAAAAACAGATGTTAAAGCAGGTGCTGATCCCGATTCCCATCATTCCAACCAGGCATACAGTTTCACTAATCGGCCCGCGCGCGAAACTGCGCGTCAAAGCGGGCCAGACGGAGTTTTATATGCGTACCGCCGACGGCCGGGAACCGGAGTTGGAACTGCTTCGAGCGAAAGTTCGCGGAGACACGCGGTATCTTGAAAATCTCGATCAGCTATTCAAGGAGCAAGGGACCACGGGACAGACGACCTTGCTCATGCAGCGCTGGCTGATTGCGCCGGGCGTTTATAGATTTACTTTGGAAGAGCACATCGACCCGGGCGAATACGCTCTCGCGGAAATTGTCCAAGGTGGCGGAACGAATCTTTACTTTTGGGATTTTGGACTGGATGCAATGCCGGTGCAGCCCACCTCAAAGTCGAATAAATGACTCGGCCCCTCTATTTCGCAATAACCGCCTGCGATTGCAGAAGTTGCGTCAGCAATTTAGCCAACGCTGCCACGTGGAACGGTTTCTGCAGCACGGATGCACCTTTTTCTTGGAACTGCGTCACCTGCGAGTGATCTAGCAACGCCCCGGTCATAAAAACGAATCGCGGAGCTGCAGACTGTAGCTGCGACCGTACTCTCTCGAAAAGCCGTTCCCCATTCAATCCCGGCAAATTAAAATCGCAAAGCACGAATTCGTAATGGCCCGCGATCAGGTGGGACAGCGCTTCCTCCGAGCTCGCCGCGCCTTCGACGATCATTCCGCGAGCCGCCAGCCCTTCCTGCACGATCTCGCGTATGCTCTCTTCATCGTCCACCACAAAAACGGAGTGTCCGCGTAATTCGGCTGAGCCGGAGAGTGGAGGTGCGGCAGCCCGCGGGATAGCTGCTTCAGGCGAAACTTCTTCGACCGCCGCCGGGAGCAGCACTCGGAAAGTCGCGCCTGCGCCTAGTGACGACTCGACCTCGATCTTTCCTCCGTGCTCCTTCACAATTGCTTGGGAGATCGTGAGCCCGAGTCCCGTCCCGCCCGTCGGGCGCCTAGTGGTAAAAAAAGGATCGAATACCTTTCCCAGGGTTTCCGGCGAGATGCCTGGGCCGTCGTCGGAAAACGCCAGAGTGATTTTCCCGTCCGCGAACCCTGCCGAAATTCGAAGCGTTCCGCTTTCGCGGACGGATCCGATTGCCTGCTCGGCGTTTGAGATCAGATTCGAGAATCCCTGCACCAGAAGTTTCGGGTCTCCTTCGATGGGCGGCAGATCGCGCGCTCCCTGAAACAGTACCTTAATTTTCTTCTGCTGCAGCGACGTGTGCTGGGCATCCAGTGCCTGTTTGACGATTTGATCGAGTTGTACCCTCGATTTGCGCAGGGAAGACGGGCGGGAAAAGATGAGAAGGTTCTGTACGATGGTCGCAGCGCGCCGCGCTTGTTTCAAGACCGTCTCAATCTGGTGGCGCATAGCATCATCCAACGCGCGTTCACGAATAAGGTCGGTTATGCCCAGAATCGCCGTAAGAGGATTATTCAATTCGTGGGCCACTCCCGTCATCATTTCGCCCATCGCCGCGAGTTTCTCTTTTTGCACCAGTTGTTGTTCGATGGTCTTGGATTCCGTGACGTCTCGCGCCGAGGCCACCACGCCATTGATCTTTCCCTGCGTATCGTAAAGCGGGCTTGCGCTGGCGCGGAGCATCCGCCAAGTTCCATCCGCATGATGCGCACGATACTCGAACTGGCTGTTGGTGCCGAGCCCGGTTGCAACTTTCTGAAAAATCGCCTGGAGCTTCGTAAGATCGTCCGCGTGAACTTCCCCGCCCAGCGGCTTTCCGATGAATTCCTCCGCAGGCCGGCCGAGCACATCCTGCACTCGCGGACTTATGAAGGTATAGGTACCCTCGAGACTCAACACCGCAATAACGTCGGGAAAGCTGGCAACCAGACTCCGAACAAACTCCTGCTCTTTATGCAGGTGCTCTTCCATTTCGAGCCGCTCGCTCACGTCCACCAGCGTCCCTTGAATGCGCAAGACGCGGCCCGCAGCATCACGAATCACGGCGCAGGAGTTGAGGCAATGGATCGTCTTGCCGTCCTTGCGTCGCAGGATAATCTTGCGGTCTTGTACCGATCCGTTTGCGAGAGCATCGCGAATCAGTGAATCCCGCTCGGATGGATTTACGTAAATATCTCGAACGTTGCGAGCCTGCAGCTCCTTTTTGCTTTCGAAACCCAGCATCCGAACGAGTGCGGGATTCGCATCCAGCAGTTTTCCCTCGGGCGTGCTCAAAAAGATCCCTTCGCGAAGGGTTTCGAAAAGTTCAGCAAAACGGACCTCGGATTGGCGCTCTGAAGTGACATCGCGCACCCAGCCGGTCACCGACGTGAATTGGCCGTTTTCACTGAGCGCCTGTACCCAGCAGTGAAATTGCCTCGGTTCGCGGTCCTTTCTCAGATGCACGGTTACGGTTCCGGCCCATGACCCGGCCTTCAGAAGAAAAGGAAGCCACCGCTGGAATTGGGCGTACGTGGGCAGCTCGATGAAGTCCGTTAGCCGCCTGCCGATGAGGTGCTGAAAAGGAACATCCAGAAGCTCCGACAAGCAACGGTTTGCAACCCGTATCTCGCCGTCAAGAGCCAGAGTGAAGACAGCATGATCTAGATTATCGATGAGGTCGCGGTAATTGCGCTGCGAACCTGAAATTACTGCGACGAGTTCGTTGTACTCCGCTTCGCTGGGAGAAGCGAACGCGGGTCTCTTAGACTGCTTGTCGGTCGACTTTGCAGACATAACGACGCTCTTGCCGTATTTGGCGGCGGCCCTGCTACCAAGGCTGTGACCAGGGCTCTCTAAAGTTTACGGTCGGGAAGTGTTGCGCGGCGAAACAAAACAGCAGCCTATGCCAAGTTACTTAACAGGTAAAACCTGCCTAATCGAGCGCAAATGAAAAAGGCGTCCCGGTTTGCACCGGGACGCCCTGACTAAAAACCGCGGAGGACTAGCTCTCTGCGACGGCGTCGGTATCCTTGCGCAGGAAATCGAGTGCCGCAGCTTCTTCCGGTGTGAGCTCAGGCTCCATCTGCTGAATCTCTTCCTTCGGAATTTCCGTGAGGAGTTGGATATTCCGATAGCGATCCAGACCCGTGCCGGCAGGAATTAACCGGCCCATGATGACGTTTTCCTTCAAGCCGCGCAGGTAATCGACCTTCCCGGAAATCGCCGCTTCCGTAAGGACGCGGGTGGTTTCCTGGAAGCTCGCCGCGGATATAAAGGAATCGGTCGAGAGCGACGCCTTGGTGATTCCAAGGAGCAACGGACGGCCCGTTGCCGGACGCCCGCCATCGTGAATGATCCGGTCGTTTTCTTCGCGGAAGCGGAACTTGTCCACCTGCTCTTCCAGAAGAAACGTCGTATCGCCCACGTCCTCGACTTTCACCCAACGCATCATCTGCCGAACGATCGTCTCGATGTGCTTGTCGTTAATGTTTACGCCCTGCAGACGGTAGACTTCCTGGATCGAGTTCACCAGGTAAGCCTGCGTATACTTTTCACCGAGGACGGCGAGAATATCGTGCGGGTTCAGCGGTCCGTCAATCAATGGCTCGCCGGCCCGAACGTGTTCGCCTTCCTGTACGTTGATGTGCACGCCG
Source organism: Acidobacteriota bacterium (assembly GCA_003167215.1). Lineage (GTDB taxonomy): Bacteria > Acidobacteriota > Terriglobia > Acidiferrales > UBA7541 > Palsa-295. Next base: position 418,973 of record PMTV01000014.1, read on the forward strand.
CGCGAGACGGAATATTCTTTCACCGTTCTTCCATCTTCGCTCTCGACGAAGATCTTGCGCTGGCCCTTAACGATGTCGCCGTACTTCACGATGCCGTCGATTTCGCTAATGACCGCGGGATCCTTCGGCTTGCGCGTTTCGAAAAGTTCCACAACGCGCGGGAGACCGCCGGTGATGTCTTTTGTCTTGGTCGTTTCTCGCGGGATCTTCGCCAGAACGTCGCCCGGCTGCACCTCATCCCCATCCGCGACCATCAAGTGCGCGCGCGAAGGCATCAGGTACTTTTTGCGGACGCGTCCCTGCGGATCGCGAACGAGAATCGTGGGCTGATGCTTTTCGTCACCTGGAGGAAGCGTGACGACGAGCTGCGACAACCCGGTGACTTCGTCCACCTGTTCCTCGATCGTGATTCCGGGCTGCAAATCCTTGAACTGGATTGACCCGCCCGTTTCCGTAAGGATCGAGAAGGTGTACGGATCCCACTCGACCATAGTCTGGCCCAGCGTGACCGGTTGCCCGTCTTCCACCTTGAAGCGCGCACCGTACACCACGTGGTGGCGTTCCTTTTCGCGGTTCTTTTCGTCCACCACCGCGATCAAGCCGGAGCGGTTCATGGCTACCATCGTCTTGTTGCGGCCCTCGACCACGTTCAAGTCGATGAATTTCACGAAGCCGTTGTTGCGCGCTTCGACCTTCGACTGTTCGGTGACGCGAGTTGCCGTGCCGCCGATGTGGAACGTGCGCATCGTCAACTGCGTGCCAGGCTCGCCGATGGACTGCGCCGCGATCACTCCGACAGCCTCGCCCATCTCGACGAAACGTCCGGTAGCCAGGTTCCTGCCGTAGCACCGAGCGCAAACACCGCGGCGGGATTCGCACGTCAACACCGAACGAATCTTCACGCGCTCGATGCCTGCCGCTTGAATCGCGTTGGCCAGTTCCTCGGTAATTTCCTGGTTGATCTCGACGATCACGCTGCCTTCGTAGTCTTTGATCTTTTCGAGCGATACGCGGCCTATTACGCGGTCGCGCAACGATTCCACCTCGACGCCGGCTTCGAGAATCGGTTCGACGTAAATTCCGTCAGCCGTGCCGCAATCGAATTCGTTGATGATCACGTCCTGCGCCACGTCCACCAGACGCCGCGTCAGGTAACCGGAATCGGCGGTCTTAAGCGCCGTATCGGCCAAGCCCTTGCGAGCGCCGTGCGTGGAAATGAAGTACTGCAGCACGGTGAGGCCTTCGCGGAAATTCGAAGTGATCGGAGTCTCGATGACTTCGCCCGAAGGCTTGGCCATCAAGCCGCGCATTCCGGAAAGCTGGCGGATCTGCTGCTTCGAACCGCGCGCTCCGGAATCGGCCATCACGTAAACTGGGTTGATAATGCCCTGCTTGTCTTGCTCTTCCAAAGCCTTGAACATTTCGTCCGCGACTTTTTCAGTCACGTCCGACCAGATCGCGATCACTTTGTTGTAACGCTCGCCGTTGGTAATGGCGCCGTCAAGATATTGCTGTTGCACCTTGACCACTTCGTGTTCGGCGGCGTCCACCAGCTTGAACTTCACGCTGGGGATAACCATGTCGCTGATGCCGATGGAGACGCCGGACTTCGTTGCGTACAGGAAGCCGAGTTCCTTCAGCTTATCGAGCGCCACCACAGTTTTTTCCAGTCCAAAGCGCAAGTAACAATACTGCACCAGCGCCTGGACGCCCTTTTTCTTGAGCAGGCCGTTGACGAAAGGCATCTCGGTGGGCAAGTGATCGTTGAAGATCACGCGTCCCACGGTGGTGTGCAGGAACTGGCGATTTAGATTTACAGGTTCCGTGTGTGAGACGTCCTGATCGTCATACGCATTGGTAAGGTCGATTACCTCGCCGGTGTAACGCATGCGAATAGGCGTCAACAGCTCCACTTCGCCTGCTTCGAGAGCCATTACGCATTCATCGCTCGAACCAAAAGCGCGCCCTTCGCCCTTCGCCTTCGGCTTGGACTTGGTCATGTAATAAATCCCCAAGACCATGTCCTGTGTCGGGACGGCCAGCGGGTACCCGTTGGCTGGCGACAAAATATTATGCGAGCTGAGCATCAAGACCGAAGCTTCCACCTGCGCTTCCGGCGAAAGTGGAATGTGTACCGCCATCTGGTCGCCGTCGAAGTCCGCGTTGAAAGCCGTGCAAACTAGAGGATGGATGCGGATAGCCTTTCCTTCCACCAGCACAGGCTCGAACGCTTGAATGCCCAGACGGTGAAGCGTGGGAGCGCGATTCAGCATCACGGGATGTTCACGAATCACGTCTTCGAGAATGTCCCATACGATCGCTTCTTGTGCTTCTACCAACTCTTTCGCCTGCTTAATCGTGGTGCAGTGTCCTGCCGCTTCGAGCTTGTGATAAATGAACGGCTTGAAAAGCTCGAGCGCCATCTTCTTCGGCAGGCCGCACTGGTGCAATTTCAACTCCGGGCCCACCACAATGACGGAACGGCCGGAGTAGTCCACGCGCTTGCCCAGCAAGTTCTGCCGGAAGCGGCCCTGCTTGCCCTTCAGCGTGTCGGAAAGCGACTTCAGCGGGCGGTTATTCGTTCCGCGCAAAACGCGGCCGCGGCGCCCGTTGTCGAACAACGCGTCCACCGCTTCCTGCAGCATGCGCTTTTCGTTGCGAACGATCACGTCCGGCGCGTGCAATTCCATCAGCTTCTTCAAACGGTTGTTGCGGTTAATCACGCGGCGATACAAATCGTTCAAATCAGACGTGGCGAACCGGCCGCCATCCAGAGGTACCAGCGGACGCAACTCCGGCGGAAGCACCGGAATCACATCCAGAATCATCCACTCCGGCTTGTTTCCGCTCTTGCGGAATGCTTCTAGAACCTTCAGCCGCTTGGCGAACTTGATTCGCTTCTGCAGGCTCGGGTCCGTCTTCATCTTTTCGCGAAGCTCTTCGGAAAGCTTTTCCACTTCCACGCTGCGCAAGAGCTCCTTGATAGCCTCAGCGCCCATGCCTGCGCGGAATTTCCCGAGATTCTCTTTCTGCAGTTCGCGGAGTTTCTCCTCCGGCAGAATATCCTTCTGCTTCAGCGACGGCACCTCGCCGGGATCGAGGCAAACAAATGTCTCGAAGTAAAGAATGTGCTCCAGGTCGCGCATGGTGATGTCCAGCAGGTAGCCGATGCGGCTCGGCAGACCCTTGAAGAACCACACATGCGAACACGGCGAAGCCAGCTCGATGTGGCCTAGGCGTTCCCGGCGAACCTTGCTGAGCGTCACTTCCACTCCGCACTTGTCGCAAATCACTCCGCGGTGCTTCATGCGCTTGTACTTGCCGCAGAGACACTCCCAGTCGGTCACCGGGCCGAAAATCTTGGCGCAAAACAGGCCGTCGCGTTCCGGCTTGAAGGTTCTGTAATTGATGGTTTCCGGCTTGGTTACTTCGCCGTGAGACCACGAGCGGATTTTTTCCGGACTCGCCAGGCTGATGCGAATGGAATCAAAATCTGCTATCTGGCTGGCACGATCGTACGGGCTCGAACGATACAAGGGCAGATCCTCCTCTCCGGCAAGCCGGAGCAAAAACCAGTTAGGAATCTGTAAGCACCGCCCCGGTGATTTGGGGCGGCGCGATAATTAGTCCGCCGCTTCGGCTTTTTCCAACTGCGGCTTCTGGCGCTTCATCAATTCGACGTCCAGGCACAGCGACTGCAATTCGCGCACGAGAACGTTGAACGATTCAGGCACGCCGGGTTCGATTCCCGGCTCGCCCTTCACGATCGCCTCGTATATCTTTGCGCGGCCATAGACGTCGTCCGACTTCGCGGTGAGCAGCTCCTGGAGAATGTGTGCCGCGCCGTAAGCTTCCAGCGCCCACACTTCCATTTCTCCAAATCGCTGTCCGCCGAACTGCGCCTTGCCACCGAGCGGCTGCTGCGTAATCAGTGAGTACGGCCCGATGGAACGAGCGTGAATCTTGTCGTCCACCAAGTGCGAGAGCTTGAGCATGTAAATGTAACCAACGGTAACTTCCTGAGCGAAAACGTCGCCGGTCATTCCATCGTACAGCGGAATCTTTCCGGTCTGCGGCAGCTCCGTGAATTCCAGCAAGTGGCGTATGTCGTGCTCGCGTGCGCCGTCAAACACCGGCGTCGCGAAGGGCACGCCTTCGCGGAAGCTATAGGCTAGGTCCAAGATCGCATCGTCGTCCAGATCGGCGATGGTCTTCCACACCGACGTAGGTCCGAATGCGTCCTTGAACCATTTGCGCACGCCTTCCGCGCGTGTTTCCTTGTCCAGCAGTTTCGCCACCCGCGCGCCAAGCTCTTTGGAAGCCCAGCCGAGATGCGTTTCCAGAATCTGTCCCACGTTCATACGCGAAGGAACGCCGAGCGGGTTCAGAACGATCTCCACCGGCGTGCCGTCCGGCATGTACGGCATGTCTTCTTTCGGAACGATACGCGCGATGACGCCCTTATTCCCATGGCGTCCTGCCATTTTGTCCCCGACGGAAAGCTTGCGCTTCATCGCGATGTAAGCCTTCACCAGCTTAATCACGCCTGGCGGCAATTCGTCGCCCTTCTTGAGTTTGCCGATGCGCTCATCCGTAATTTTCCGCAGCACGTCGATCTGGCGCGAGGTCATTTCCTCGATCTCGTCGATTTTCTCGATTAGCAGCGGGTCCTTATCGTTCAAGCGCAGGCGCTTCAAGTTGCGCGTGGTGATCTTTTCCAGAATGTCGCGCGTTAACTCTGCGCCCTTGATCAGCAACCGCTTGTTCGTACGCTCATCGTGCAGGTCGGCGGTCAGTTTCTGTCCGCCTAGCAAGTCGTTCAAGCGCTTCAAACGTTCGTCGGTGAGAATGCGAATCTCGTCGGCGAGGTTCTTTTCGAGTTTTGCGATCTGCGTGCCTTCAATGGCCTTGTGGCGTTCGTCCTTCTCCGCGCCTTTGCGGCAGAAGATCTTCACGTCCACAATCGTTCCTTCGATGCCCGGAGGGCAATACAGAGAAGCGTCTCGAACGTCTCCGGCCTTCTCGCCGAAAATCGCGCGCAGCAGTTTCTCCTCCGGCGTAAGCGTGGTCTCGCCCTTCGGCGTAACCTTGCCGACGAGAATGTCCCCGGGCTTCACCGTTGCTCCAATTCGAATCACGCCGCTTTCATCCAGGTTGCGAAGGAAGCTCTCGTTGATGTTGGGAATATCCCGCGTGATTTCTTCGGGTCCGAGTTTCGTATCCCGCGCTTCGATTTCGTATTCCTCGATGTGAATCGAAGTGTAGTAATCCTCTTCCACCAGCTTTTCGCTCACCAAAATCGCGTCTTCAAAGTTGTATCCGCGCCACGGAAGGAACGCGACCAGGACGTTGCGCCCCAGTGCGAGTTCGCCACGATCCGTGCACGGACCATCCGCCAGCACTTGACCCTGCTTCACGCGGTCGCCCGCACGAACCATCGGCTTCTGGCTGATGCAAGTGTTCTGGTTCGAGCGCTTGAACTTCGTGAGCAAATAAATGTCGGAACCAACTTCGCGGCTCAGCACCCCGGACTGGTCTGACTCCACACGCACGATTACGCGCTCGGAGTCCACCTGGTCCACGATGCCGTCTCGGCGGCAGACGATCACGGCGCCCGAATCCCGCGCCGTAACGCGTTCCATGCCGGTGCCGACCAGCGGCGCATCTCCGCGAATCAGCGGTACCGCTTGCCGTTGCATGTTCGAACCCATCAAAGCGCGGTTCGCGTCGTCGTTCTCAAGGAATGGAATCAAGCTCGCCGCCACCGAAACAAGCTGCTTCGGCGAAACGTCGATGTAATCCACCTCATCCCGGCTCTTCAGAACGAAGTTGCCCGCCTGCCGGCAGTTGACCAGCTCCGTCGTGATTTTTCCCTTCTCGTCGAGCGAAGCGTTTGCCTGTGCTACCACGTAGCGATCTTCTTCCCAAGCGGAGAGATAGAAACAATGCGGCTCCACAACCACGCGCCGCCGCTTCAGCTCTTCGTTGGTATCTTCAACTTTTTCTTTTTCCACTACTTCGCCGGCCTTGAATTCGCTGTCGCCGGAATTGATAATTTGAACGAAGTCGATCACGCGCCCGCCGCGCACCTTGCGGTACGGCGACTCGATGAACCCAAACTCGTTGATCCGCGCATAGCAGGAAAGCGAACTGATCAAACCGATGTTCGGCCCTTCCGGCGTCTCAATCGGACAGATTCGTCCGTAGTGCGTCGGGTGAACGTCGCGCACTTCGAATCCCGCGCGTTCTCGCGAAAGACCGCCCGGCCCAAGAGCCGAAAGGCGGCGCTTGTGTGTGATCTCGCTAAGCGGATTCGTCTGATCCATGAATTGCGAAAGCTGCGAACTGCCGAAGAACTCGCGAATCGCCGCCATTACCGGCTTGGCGTTCACGAGATCGTGCGGCATCGCTGTGGACATTTCCTGATACACCGACATCTTTTCCTTGATTGCGCGTTCCATGCGCACCAAGCCGATACGGAACTGATTTTCGAGCAGCTCGCCAACCGCGCGTACGCGTCGATTGCCGAGATGGTCGATGTCGTCCACCGAACCGATATTTTTTCGCAGCTTCAACAAATACTTGATCGCTGCGACAAAATCCGACGGATCCAGCGTGCGCTTGTCGAGCGGAGTCTCCAGGCCGAGCTTGATGTTGAATTTCAGCCGTCCAACTTTGCTGAAATCATACTTCCGCGCGTCGAAAAACATCCCGTTGAAAAGCGCCGTCGCAGTTTCCAGCGTCGGAGGATCACCCGGACGCAGTTTGCGATAAATTTCAATCAACGCTTCCTTGGACGAGCGAATCGTGTCCTTCTCCAGCGTGCGCCCAACGACGATGCCTACGTCGTCGCGGTCGGGGAAAGTAATGTCCACTTCCGTGATACCCGCTTCCCCAATCGCAGTCCACATTTCCGGCGTCAGCGGCTTATTGGCTTCCAGCAAAACTTCGCCGGTTTGCCGGTTTACCAGCTCGCCGACGGTGATCGCGCCTTCCAGATCGGCCGGACCGATTTCCGCTTGTGTCACGCGCGACTTGGCCAGTTCCTTGTACAGCGCCTCGCTGATGCGTTTGTGCGCGCCCACCAGCACGTCCCCTGATTTCGGGTGCTTGATTTCCTTCGACAGCTTGCGATCGATCAAGCCCTCCGAAACGTTCCAGAAAAGCTCGCCATCTTTCAGCGAAACGCGCTCCACTTGATAGAACGTCCGCAGAATGTCTTCATTCGATTTCATTCCCAGCGCCCGAAGGAAAATCGAGCCCAGGAATTTGCGCTTGCGGTCGATGCGCACGTACAGAATATTCTTGGTGTCGTACTCGAACTCCACCCACGATCCGCGGTAGGGAATAATTTTTCCCAGGAAGTAGCTGCGGTTGTTCGCCGTCTCGAAGAAAACTCCGGGCGAACGGTGCAATTGGCTGACGATTACGCGCTCCGTTCCGTTGATGATGAACGTCCCGTTCTCGGTCATCAGCGGAATATCGCCGAAGAAAACTTCCTGCTCTTTAATGTCGCGGATGGACTTCGCGCCCGTGTCCGGATCTTTATCGTAAATCGTCAGACGAATGGTGACTTTCAGCGGCGCGGAATACGTCATCCCGCGCTCCTGGCACTCGTTCACGTCGTACTTCAGCTGCAGCGTGACCGGATCGCCGCACTTGTTGCAAAAAGTCGGCGTGTTCTTATTGAACGTGCCGCACTTGGTGCAAAGCACGTCGCCTGTCTTATAAGGATTCGTCACTACCGAAGCGCCGCAATTCCGGCAGGTCGCGCGCAAATGATGCAGCCCGCGCAAGTGTCCGCACTTGCACTCCCAGTTGCCGATCGCGTAGTCCACGAAATCCAGCTGCGACAGTCCGCGGAAATCCTGTATCGGAAACACGGACGTAAACACCGACTGCAAGCCGGTGTCTTCGCGCTCGCTCGGCAGCAAATCCATCTGCAGGAAGCGCTGATAGGACTTCTTCTGTACGTCAATCAGGTTCGGAATTTGGACCGTCGTCTTGATTTTGGCGAAGTCCAGGCGCTCCCGTTCCCGAGTAGCACGATTACCGTTTCGATTGCTCATCGATTGACCTCTTCAGGGTTACGCCGGCTGCGACGACGCGGATAGACACCCGCCCCGTCGGTCCGGGAAGGACGATTTTTGAAGTTCCAGTTCCAAAGGAGCGCGCGTGAAAGCGAATTCCTTCGCAGCCCAACCTGCGGGCCGCAGCCGGGCGGCACTACTTAACGTCGACCTTCGCCCCAGCGTCTTCGAACTTTTTCTTGATCGTGGCGGCTTCTTCTTTGTTGACGCCTTCTTTCACCGTCTTCGGGGCGCCATCAACCAGGTCCTTGGCTTCTTTCAAGCCCAGGCTGGTAACTTCACGAACCGCCTTAATCACGTTGATCTTGTTGGCGCCCACTTCGGTGAGAACAACGGTAAATTCCGTCTTCTCCTCAGCCGCGCCCGCTGCTCCCGCGCCCGCACCGCCGCCCGCTGCCATCGCCGGCGCCGCTGCTGCCGCTGAGACTCCGAAAGCTTCTTCCATCTTCTTGACTAGATCGGAAGCTTCGAGCAGCGTCAAACCCTTGATTTCTTCCAGAATCGATTCCACTTTGCTGGCCATTTCTTTTCCTACCCTCCCCTGCGAGATAAAAACTTTTCTTTTACTACTTTAGATGCGTACTAAGCCGTTTCAGGTGCCGGAGCGTCGCCGCCCGGTCCGAACTTGTTTGCCTTCGCTGCTTCACTCGTCACCACTGCAAGATTGCGCGGAACCGCCGCCAGCACACTTGCTATACGCTGCGCCGGAGCATTCAAAAGGAACATCACCTTGCTGATCAGCTCTTCCTTGCTTGGCAGCAAGGCTAGCTGGTTAATTTCCTGAATCGAAATAACGCGGCCTTCTACCCATCCGGCGCGAAACTGAAACGCCGGAACATCCTTCGCTACTTTGGTCAGAATTTTTGCCAGCGCAACCGGATCAGTCTTGGTGTACGCAATCGAGTTCGTGCCCTTTAGATTCTTAAGCAACGCCTCTGCCGGAGTTCCGGCGCCGGCGCGTTCAGCCACCGTATTCTTCACCACCAGATAATGTCCACCGGCCGCTTGCACCGTGCGGCGAAGCTTGGTGTCCTGCTCCACCGTGATTCCCTTGAACGTCGAGAGGATCACCGTAGAGACGGTCGCCAGCTGAATCTTCAGCTCTTCTGACTGCTTTACTTTTTCGGCCTTCTTCTTCATGCCGAACTCCTTGATGGCTTTTTCCTGCTACGCTGCGACGGCTACAGCCAATTCCGCTTCTGCGCTATCGATCGGAACGCCCGGACCCATCGTCGAGGTCAGCGTCATTTTCTTGATGTACTTGCCCTTCGCTGCAGCGGGTTTCGCTTTCAAAATCGCCGCCAGCAAAGCATGCGCATTCCCCGCCAGATGTGCCGCCGTGAAGCTGATCTTGCCCACAGGCGAGTGGATGATCCCGGTCTTATCCAGTCGGAATTCCACTTTGCCCGCCTTGATTTCCTTCACTGCCTTCGCGATTTCAAAAGTAACCGTTCCCGTCTTCGGGTTGGGCATCAATCCGCGCGGGCCCAGAACTTTTCCCAGACGTCCGGCGGACTTCATCATGTCCGGCGTCGCGATTACGGCGTCGTAGTCCGTCCAGCCTTCCTGGATTTTCTGCACCATGTCTTCGCCGCCCACGAAATCCGCGCCCGCTTCCTGGGCTTCGTGAACTTTGTCGCCGCTCGCGATCACCAGCACGCGCTTCGATTTTCCCAGCCCGTGCGGCAGAACCACCGTGCCGCGAACCATTTGGTCCGACTGCTTCGGATCCACTCCGAGATTCAGCACCAGTTCCACCGTCTCGTCGAACTTCACGAAGTGCGCCTTGCGCAGAAGCTCCGCGGCTTCCTCGAGTTTGTACGGTCGCGCTTCCACCAGCTTGCGGGCGCGATCTATATTCTTTCCACCAATCTTTGCGCTGCGGCCCATCGTGTCTTCTCCTGCCTGGAATTACTCGCTGACTTCGATGCCCATGTTGCGCGCCGTACCCATAATAGACCGGATGGCGGCGTCCAAATTCATCGTGTTCAGGTCCGGCATTTTCATCTTGGCAATCTCTTCCACTTGCTTGCGCGAAAGTTTTCCCACTTTCTGGCGGTTCGGCTCAGGCGAACCCTTCACGATCCCCGCCGCGCGCTTCAAAAGCTCGGAAGCCGGTGGCGTCTTCAAAATGAACGTAAACGTCCGGTCGCTATAGATCGTCACCAGCACGGGAATGATCATCCCGTCCGGCTCTTTCGACGTCTTGGCGTTGAACTGCTTGCAGAAATCCATGATGTTCACGCCGTGCGGGCCCAGTGCCGTTCCCACAGGCGGCGCCGGAGTAGCTTTCATCGCCGGCAATTGCAGCTTCACAGTAGATTGAATTTTCTTTGCCATGTTTGTCCTTACTTCCTATGCGCGCTCAACCGCCGCACTCATATACGCATTCATATAAACAATCAGCGCCATCCAAATGTTTACGCGACTTTTTCCACTTGCGCGAAATCTAGCTCTACCGGCGTCGAGCGGCCAAAAATTGTGACCGACACTTTCAGCGTGCTGCGGTCTGAATTCACTTCCTCCACCACGCCCGTAAAATTCGCAAACGGCCCTTCCCCGATACGAACCTTTTCACCGCGGTCAAAAGACAACTTCGGCTTCGGCTTATCCGCAGTCGTCGTAGCCCGATTCAAAATGTTTTGTACTTCTTCTTCCGTCAGCGGCGACGGAGTCTGTCCCGAACCCACAAACCCGGTCACCCGCGGCGTCGAACGCACCACGTGCCAGGTATAGTCGTCCATATCCATCTCGACCAGCACGTAGCCCGGATAGCACATCCGCGGCGAAATCACTTTTTTGCCGCCGCGCACTTCCACCACGGACTCGGTCGGGATAATGATCTGCCCGATTTTGTCCGTCAGCCCAAACGCAGCCACACGCCCTTCCAGGCTTTCCTTCACCTTTTTCTCAAACCCCGAGTATGTGTGGACGATGAACCACTGCTTTGACATTAGCGATCCTATTTCTGAAAGTATTCGAGCACCCGTCTAATTAATTCTCCAACGCCTCGATCCACCAAAAAGAAAAATATCCCGAAAAACGCCACCGTCACCGTAACCACCACCGTCGTGGACACCACATCCGAACCCGTCGGCCAATTCACCTGCCGCATTTCGATGCGCACATCGTGAAGAAATGAGTGCAGCTTCCGCGGGTAGCCCCCCAGCTTGCCGATAGGCTCCAGCAGCGAAAACCCGCTTACGCGATGTGCAGCTTCTTCCCGATTCGTTTTTTCCGCTTGCGCCATTTCAACGACCGCCTTAAGCCTGCAGAACTACGCTACTCCGTCCGTTCCCGCCGCATTAATCTGGCAGGGGAGGAGGGATTCGAACCCCCACTCTCGGTTTTGGAGACCGATGGTCTACCGTTGAACCTACTCCCCTATCTTGAGCCTGCGGCTCAAGATTTCAACCTGAGCCCGCATTCTGGGCGAAGGGTAAATTCCGCTTGCTTCGCCAGCACCCGAATCACTTAACTTCTTTATGCCCCGTATGCTTCCGGCAAGTGTTGCAAAACTTCGACGTCTCCAACCGGTCCTGATGCTTCTTCCGGTTTTTGGTGGTCGTATAGTTCCGGTTCTTGCAGTCGTTGCACTGTAATGTGATTATTTCTCTCATGATTTACTCGATGATCTCGGCGACAGCGCCGGCTCCCACCGTGTGGCCGCCTTCGCGAATCGCGAACCGCAACCCCTTCTCCAAGGCCACCGGAGTGATCAGCGTGATTTCCGCCGACACGTTATCTCCCGGCATCACCATCTCTACGCCCGCCGGCAGCTTCACGTCTCC
>PMTV01000005.1 GCA_003167215.1 Acidobacteriota bacterium
GGGCATCCATCTCGCAGTTTGACCTGGTTCACCTGTACGGCCTCTACGACCTACTGGGACCTGCAGTGAGTTATTTCTGCAGACGCCGGGGGATTCCATACCTGATTGAACCAATGGGTATGTATCGCCCAATCGACCGAAGCTTTCGAATGAAACGGTATTGGCATAGGAGTTTGGGCGAGATTTACTGGCGCAACGCGGCGCAAATCGTGGCCACTTCCGAGATGGAGCAACAAGAACTTGTCGAAGACGGTGTACCAGGGGAGAAAATCGTAATTCGGTACAACGGTATTCACGGATGCGAGAGCGCGGACCGGCCACAACATGGCGCTTTTCGCGCAAAATGGGGAATCCCTCTAGAAGAACCGCTCGTACTGTTTCTGGGGCGTCTAATTCCCCGTAAAGGTGCAGACATTTTGATCGAGGCTTTTTCTGAAGCATGCCCGGAATCAGGCCGGCTCGTAATCGCAGGTCCTGAAGGCGAGCCTGGTTATCGCGCAACTCTCGAGCAACGGGCGTGCGAAGCTGGAATCAAATCTCGTGTGATTTTCACAGGTGCTCTCTACGACCACGATAAGTCAGCTCTCATGATGGACACTAATATCTTCGTCCTGCCATCACGTTATGAAAATTTCGCGAATTCCGCGGCAGAAGCGATAGCTTACGACATTCCGGTAATTGTTACTGATTCCTGCGGCATTTGCTCTCTAGTGAAAGGTCGTGCTGGATTAGTGATCCCGCCAGAGGAGCAGCCGCTGGTTGCGGCGCTTCGCAACCTGATTTCCGATCGAGTTCTCTACGCGAAGCTGAAAGTCGGATGCAGAGAGGTGGCTGCTGAATTGAGCTGGGATCGCTTGACGGAGCAGATGGAAGGCCACTATGCACGGGTCTTGAAGCATTCGCATGGTCATCTCTGATGGGCACTCCTGAATCGGTAACATTTTACGATCAGCACCCCTTCGATTGGATTCCAGCCGACGCCTCGGGGGAAATTGATTCTGTCGTGTCGCGGCCTCTCGTCGACCTGATCCAAAGCTTGGATGTAGAATCGCTAGTTCTCGATATAGGTTGCGGCCCTGGTAGAGTTCTAGGATTTCTGAAGAAGCGAGGAATTCGATGTATCGGTCTCGATCGGAGTCGCGTGTCTCTGAGTCTTGCGATAAAACGGTACGACAGACCGGGCGCCGTTGGTGACAACTTGCATCTTCCATTTGCGGATAGAACCGCCGATGTTGTCATCTCGGACGGCGTCATCCACCACACAGAGGATCCAGTGACTGCGTTCACTGAGAACTTGCGAATCCTGAAGCCAGGCGGGCGGATGTATCTCGCTGTCTACAAGCCAGGTGGCCGATACCCTATGCTTTACAAGTTTCCTGGCGGCCTGATTCGAGGCTCGCTGAGCCGGAGATGGTCCGAGCCTTTCGTCACACTCTTTTTTCAGGTACCGTACTACGTGATTCATTTCCTTCGTTCGAGAGGAAAGCGGACTTGGTCAGGCGCGCGAAATCTTTTCTACGATTATTTCGTTACACCTCGGGTCGCGTTTCTTCCGCGCCGTACCATCGAAGAATGGTGTGAGAAGCAGCAGGCTCACATCGTCCGGTACGAAGAGAATCGCGGGCAGAATGTTCACTCTTTCCTTGTGGAAAAGGAAGAGCCAAACAATCGGTGCGATCTGATCAAAGCAGGGACCCTGGAAGAGTTGGTTGAGGAGAAACGGGAAACGCCATGAGCCAAGATCGCCTGATAACGCCGGCTCGGAGCGTAATAAATCCTCAGCGACAACAAGGCTCCAATGAAAACTCTCTGCGTTGGCCGAGGCCCGCTGACAACTCTGAAACTCAGGGCCATCTGCTGTTCCGTATCACCTGGTTCGCGGTGAATGTCTTGCTGGTCGCTTCCATTTTTTTTGCCGTGTATTCGGCGGGATGGGAGTTTTCGACACGAAGATACCTGAAGGGATTTTCGGATGCGATTGTTCCGGCCACATCGCCGGGCGACGAAAAAGTTGAAGCTATACTCCAATGGATGGCTCACGGGCCCGCGCGCAGAAAGTTCGAAGCCGACACTCCTCAGAGTGACCGCGACCCGACTGACACGCTGAATTATGAGGCACTACTGCAAGTGTGCGGTACAGCCACAAATGCGTTCATCAATCTCGTAGACACAGGGCACATGCAAGTTCGGCGCCTTCTTCTAGTTGACTCTCGTCAGATGACCAAGCACGTTGTTGCCGAGGTTCTCCTTGATGGGCGATGGATCATTGTAGATCCCAGCTTCCGAGTAGTAATGCGCGGAGCGGACGGAAGGGCGCTGACCCGCGAAGAATTAACGGATCCCGCCGTATTGGCCGCTGCCACAAGGAACATTCGCGCCTACGATCCAAGTTACACTTTCGATCATGTCGTGCATATTCGCCTCGCACGATTTCATATCCTCGGATCGCTGCTTCGACGAGTTCTCGATCGTGCTGTTCCCGGCTGGGAAGACATGCCATTTATGACCCTCCTAGTCGAACGCGAATCCTTTGCTGCTATGGTCTCCTCTATTCTGCTTCTAATTCTTTTGATCTTGCTGCGAACCGCTCTCAGCTGGTACGGCGAGAAGCGGCTCGGCCTGCACTCAGTTCACATCCGGCAGCAGCTCCGGAGAGCTTGCCACGCTTTCCTGGATGCGACCTAGTCTTCATGTGCGGAATTTGCGGCGCTATCGGATTTGATTCAAAAGAAACTGGCGAAGCTGTCGTGCGCCAGATGCTCGCCGCAATCGTTCATCGCGGTCCTGACGAGGAAGGACTACTGGTGACACGGCGCGTTGCCGCAGGGGCGCGCCGCCTTAGCATCATTGACCTTCCCGGCGGCAGCCAGCCCGTGTGGAACGAAACCGGAACAATCGCTGTCGTCTTCAATGGCGAAATCTATAACTTTCGCGAGCTCCGAAAGGACTTGGAAACACGCAACCATAAATTTCGGTCCAAGTCCGACACGGAAGTCATCGTTCACGCCTATGAAGAGTGGGGCGAAGATTCCGTCAATCGGCTGCAGGGAATGTTCTCGTTCGCGGTAATTGAACTGCCCGAGGCGAAAAACGGTCGCGCCGCAAGCGTATTCATGGCCCGCGATCGCATGGGAATTAAGCCGCTTTACTATGCAAAGGCTGGTGGTGCTCTTCTATTTGCGTCAGAAGTGCGAGCCCTTCTCGCGAGTGGATTTATCTCTCCGCGCCTTTCCAACGAAGCTCTTACTGCATATCTACTTTTTGGTTCAGTTGGCGAGCCGACAACGCTCGTTGAGGGAATCTTTTCCCTGCCACCGGGCCATTGCATCACGATTCTTGCCGATGATCCGGTCCAAACTCCTGAGCCGAAACCTTATTGGGACGTTGCGCGGGTGTTCGAGATGCAAGCTGAAATTCAGCTTGCCTCGGGGAACTCGACCGCACCAAGAGTTTCCCCAGCCTCGCGAGTTCGCTTTTTGCTCGAAGATGCCGTGCGTAGTCATTTAATTGCGGACGTCCCGGTAGGAGTGTTTTTGAGCAGCGGAATCGATTCCACGACGATCGCGGCTCTTGCAACAGCCGTGCAGAAGGGGATCCATACCTTTACCGTATCGTTTCCCGACACGGAGTTCAGCGAAGCCGGAATCGCGCGACGCACTGCCGAGCGTCTCGGAACTCAGCATCGCGAAGTCATGATTTCCGGCGGTGAAATGGTTACTCGGCTCGATGAAGCGATCATGGCTCTCGATCAGCCCTCCATGGATGGCATCAACACATATTTCGTTTCGTGGGCCGCACGCCAAGCTGGCTTGAAAGT
>PMTV01000061.1 GCA_003167215.1 Acidobacteriota bacterium
GAACGGGTCGTTCCCACCTGCCTCTGAGAGGGAAGCTAGGATGGATGACCCCATGATTCGGTCTCGCCTAGGCCGAATCTAAGGAACGCGACCTTTGGGGCTCTCGATCCCAAGCGAGGGCCCCTTCTTTCTTCCTGAATCTTCTTTCCAATAAACCCAAACTGAGCAGGTTTTCTTACTGGCGAGTTGGCTCTAGTCGTCGCAGGACGGGGATTCTTGCTTGCCGCAGAACGCTTTCGACCACGTTGTCGGTGAGGCGCGAGGCGTCATAATCGAAGTGGAGAAGATTTAGTTTTTCGTCGTAGCGGAATTTCTGGAGGCCGTAGGTGTTGGAGAACTCGCCCAAGGCCCGGAAATGTTCCGGTTTGAGCCGTTCTTGCAATTCGTACGTGGCAGTCATTAATGTCATGCGTGAATTATAGCAGGAGCGACTGTAAAGGGAGCGAACGATCCACAGCCGACACACGTTCGATCGGGTCCTTTGAAGTAAGGCTGGTGCTTTGAGGGCGCTAGAGTCATAGCTGGACCTTGCGCAGGCGCAGAGCGTTCGTGATGACCGAAACGGAGCTGAACGTCATGGCGGCGCTCGCAAAAATGGGGCTCAGCAGCAAACCGAAAAACGGATACAACACGCCGGCTGCGATAGGCACCCCAAGCGAGTTGTACGCGAACGCAAAGATAAGGTTTTCGCGGATATTGCGCATGGTTGCGCGGCTTAGCGTTCGAGCGCGAGCAATCCCGCGGAGATCGCCGCGCAGCAGGGTGATTCCGGCGCTTTCCATGGCGACGTCCGTCCCAGTGCCCATGGCGATGCCGACATCGGCCTGTGTAAGCGCGGGCGCGTCGTTCACTCCGTCACCGGCCATCGCGACAACGTGTCCTTCAGTCTGAAGCTGCTTGACGATTATACTTTTTTGGCCCGGCAGAATTTCAGCGTGAACCTGATCGATCCCGAGTTTGCGCGCGACGGAATCGGCGGTTGCGCGGCTGTCACCTGTGAGCATGATGATACGAATTCCATCGTGGTGGAGTTTCGCGAGAGCCTCGGGCGTCGTCGATTTCACGGGGTCAGCTACGCCGATGATTCCGATTGGGGCGTCGTCCACGGCGATGAACATTACGGTCTGGCCGTCGGCTTCCAACGACTTAGCTTTTTCTTCCAAAGCGCCGGCGGAGATTTTTGTTTCAACGAAGAGCGCGCGATTTCCCAGCGCGGCGCTGCGACCATCAACTTTTCCGGTGACGCCTTTTCCGGTTCGAGACTGAAAGTTTGTGAGATTCCCAAGCTCCAGGCCGCGCTCCTTGGCTCCTGCAAGAATCGCTCCCGCGAGTGGATGTTCGCTCCCGCGTTCGAGCGTGGCGGCAAATCGCAGAACCTGTTTTTCGTCCGAGCCCGCGGCCGGAATCACGGATGTCACGCGTGGCTTGCCTTCCGTCAGCGTGCCGGTCTTGTCCACAACCAGCGTGTCCACCTTCTCAAGAATTTCGAGGGCCTCGGCATTTTTCACCAGGACGCCGGCGAGCGCTCCGCGGCCCGTTCCAACCATGATGGCCATCGGCGTAGCGAGCCCGAGGGCGCAGGGGCACGCGATGATGAGCACAGCGACAGCATTGAGAATCGCGTGAGCCATCCTCGGCTCAGGGCCATATAACGCCCAAACCACGAAGGTGAGGATCGCGGCAAGAATAACCGCCGGAACAAAATATCCTGACACGCGATCGGCGAGTTTTTGCACGGGAGCGCGGCTGCGTTGCGCTTCGCTGACCATGCGCACGATTTGCGAGAGAAGCGTTTCGCTTCCCACACGTTCGGCGCGCATCACAAAAGTTCCGGTGCCATTCACAGTTCCGCCAATCACTTTGGCGCCGCTTGATTTCTCGACCGGAATTGGTTCGCCGGTCATCAGCGATTCATCCACGGAACTTTCTCCGTCGAGGATGACGCCGTCCACCGGAACTTTCTCGCCGGGGCGCACGCGCAGGGAGTCGCCAGCGTTGATATGTTCGACCGGGACATCGATTTCGGTTCCGTCCGCACGAACGAGACGGGCCGTCTCGGGAGAAAGTTTTAGGAGAGAGCGTATCGCAGCGGAGGTCTGGCTACGCGCGCGCAATTCCAGAACCTGGCCGAGCAGCACCAACGTTGTAATAGCGGATGCAGCTTCGAAGTAAATCGGGACGGTTCCTCCCATCACTCGGAAGGAATCCGGAAAAATCCCCGGGAATAGGACAGCGATCATGCTGTAGGAGTAAGCGGTGCCGGTACCCAGCGCGATCAGCGTGAACATATTGAGGCTGCGGTTCACGATAGACGCCCAGCCGCGTTCGAAGAAAGGCCAGCCGCCCCAGAGGACAACTGGTGTGGCCAGAAGGAACTCAATCCATCCAACCGCGAGCGGTGACAAAGCATTTTGCAAGGGCTGGCCGGGGATAAGGTCCGACATCGCGAGTGCGAGAATCGGGACGGTGAGCGCAACGCTGGTCCAGAAGCGGCGCGTCATCGAAACGAGTTCGGGGTTTTCCTCCTGGTCCACGACTGCGTCACGAGGTTCGAGCGCCATGCCGCAAATCGGACAGGAGCCGGGAACCGCTCGAACGATTTCCGGATGCATCGGACAGGTGTACTCGATGCGAGATGCTGGTTGAACGGGTACGGCAGGCTCGAGCGCCATACCGCATTTCGGGCACGCGCCTGGATGATCCTGGCGCACTTCCGGATCCATGGGGCAGATGTACTCTGGCACAATTTTTTGTTTTGATCTGGGCTCTTGCCTGGTCGAAACCGCTTTTGAGGAATCAATTCCAGCCAGCGGAACGATGGAATCATTTCTATGGGCGGAAGCTGCTGATGCGCCTATGTATTTTTCCGGTTGCGCGGCGAATTTTGTGGCGCAGCTCTGGCAGCAGAAATGAAAGGTCTTGCCCTTGTGTTCGGATCGCGCCGCGGCCCGTTCAGGGTCAACCGTCATTCCGCAGACGGGATCTCGTTCGACCGTTCTCGTGGGCTCGTTCACGTCATCGCGCATGTAAACAAATTAGATTCCATGGCTCGATTTACGTCGCAGCTTATCTACTTTTCGTTCAGAAGGGAATTAATGTAGGCGGTCATGTCGGGGCCGGTCCAATCCTGGGCGCCGACGATCTTGCGGTCGAGGCGGCCGCTGCGGGTGATGACGTAGGTGTCCGGGTACATGGTGGTGCCGTAGGAGAGCGGAATTTGTTTGGAGGCGTCGCGGTAGGTGGGGAAGCTGATTCCGTAAGTCTTCAGGAAGTCGTTATAGGCCTGGGGGTCTTCATCCACGCTGACGCCGAGAACGGTGCCGCCAAGCGGCGCGATGCGATGCTGCAACTGATTCAGGGATTGGGTTTCATCAACGCAGGGAGGGCACCATGTCGCCCAAAAATTCAACAAGACCACCTTGCCGTGAAGATCAGAGAGACGCGTGGGCTTGCCGTCCAGGGTGAAGGCGAAGTCTTTGGCGGGACGTCCACGCAAGCTAGGCTCGCCCTGGCGATAGTCGGGACGGGCAAACAGGAAGAGCAGTCCCGCAATGAAGGCGAGAACGACGCCTGTGTTTAGTTTCCGTTTCAGTCCTTTGTCCAAGCGACCTATAATACGAGTATCGGCGAATCGAAAGCGAGCATTTTGAGCTGGGCCGCTGGGACGGCGCCCTCCAGGGACTTTGGCTGGTTCGCACAATCTTATGGTTTCCGCCATCATTCCGGCTCGAAACGAGGAAGCGTCCATCGTGCGCGCGGTGGAATCCGTCGCGACGCAAGCGGAGGTTGGCGAGATTATCGTGGTGAACGATCAATCCACCGACCGCACTGGGGCGATTCTGGCTGAACTTGCTTCGCGCATACCGAAACTGAAAATCTTGAATACGGGTGACGCTTTGCCGCCGGGTTGGGCGGGCAAAAATTATGCTGTTTCGATTGGCGCAGCGGCGGCAAAAAGTGATTGGCTGCTGTTTACCGACGCTGACACGTATCATCTGCACGGGTCCACGCGCCGCGCGCTTTGCGATGCAGTAGAGCACGACGCGGTTCTGGTTTCCTACTCGCCCGAGCAAGAGATGGGCGGGTTCTGGGAACGCGCGCTGATTCCGTTCGTTTATTGCCGACTGGCAAACAAATTTTCTTTTGCACGAGTGAACGATCGCGCGCAACCGGATGCGGCGGCTAACGGCCAATTTCTGCTGTTGCTTAGAGACGTTTACGAAAAGCTGGGAGGACATACGGCGATTGCAGGCCAGATTCTGGAGGACGTGGCGCTGGCGCGCCGAGTAAAGAGCGCGGGCTATGGGATTTACTTCACCGCGCCGATAGGGACTGTACGCACGCGGATGTATAGAAGTTTTCGAGCGATGTGGCAGGGATGGACGAAAAATCTGTATCCATTGATGGGGGGAAAGCCGACAGCGGTCTGGCTCGAGATAGGGGATGTGTTTCCGTGGCTTGAATTTTTGATTCTCTCATTACTGTGGATCGAATCGGCGCGGAAGCACGCGGCACCCATGTGGTTCCTGCCCGCTATCGCCGCAGCACTACTCGCCGGACGAGCCTTTCGCTACGGGATTGATCTTTACCGGAATCTGTACCCGATCTCATACATCAAATATTACGTAGCGGGTGTGTGCCTATACTGCGCCGCCTTGGTTACCTCTTGGTGGAAGAACACGCATGGGGCAGTGCACTGGAAAGGGCGGGTGTACCCCGCGAAGACCGCATGATACGAATCACACGCAAAGTCGAATTCTCAGCGGCGCATTTCTATCACAACCCGAATTTTTCAGCCGAAGAAAACCGCCGCGTTTTCGGCAAATGCAATAATCCGCACGGGCATGGGCACAACTACGTTTTGGAAGTGACCATAGCGGGCGAGCCGGACCCGGCGACGGGAATGGTGCTGGATTTGAAGGAACTGAAAGAGATTTTGCAGCGTGAAGTGATGGAGCGTATGGACCATCGCCACCTGAATTACGAAGTGCCGGAGTTGGCCGGCCAGATTCCTACATGTGAAAACATTGCGGCGGTGATTTGGAAGCTCCTGGAGCCGAAAATCAAGACGGGCAAACTGGACCGCGTGCGGCTGTATGAGTCTCCTGATCTTTTTGCGGATTGCACCGCGGATGCATCCAATGGAAACGGGGCGCGCACGTGAAAATTTCGCTGACTCGGCGGTATCGTTTTGCCGCTTCGCACCGGTTGCACACGGCGAAGCTGAGTGAGGAAGAAAACAAGCGCGTTTACGGGAAATGCAGCAATCCTTATGGACACGGACACAACTACGTGCTGGAAGTAACGATGACCGGTCCGGTTGATTCGGCGACGGGAATGATCGCGAATCTTTCCGAACTGGACCCATTCGTGCAACGGGAAGTGATCGAGCCATTCGATCAGAAGTTCTTGAATGAGGAAATTCCCGAGTTTCGGGCGCAAGTGGCCACAACGGAAAATGTTTCCCGCGAAATTTTTCGCAGGTTGAAAAGTTTTCCCTCGGCGCGGCTCGAGCGGGTTCGCATTGAGGAAACCAGCAAGAACAGCTTCGAAATCACGGACGAGTTAGAGGTACGAGCATGAAGAGGAGCCGGGAAAACATGAGTGAAACAACTGAAATTATAATTCCGCCGGTGGCGGGGACGGAGGGCATTGCGGATCTGGTGCGCAAGATGCTCGTGCTGCTGGGAGAAGATCCCAATCGCGAAGGTCTGCGGCGGACGCCGGAGCGCTTCGAGAAAGCGCTGCGCTTTCTGACCAGCGGGTACCGCCAGGATCCGGAGAAGTTGCTGAACGGGGCGATGTTCAGCGTGTGCTACGACGAAATGGTGGTGGTGAAAGACATCGAAGTTTACAGCCTGTGCGAACACCACCTGCTTCCGTTTTTTGGACGATGCCACGTGGCGTACATCCCGTCGAGGAAGGTGGTGGGATTGAGCAAGATCGCGCGGCTGGTGAACATGTTCGCGCGGCGATTGCAGATCCAGGAGCGGTTAACCAGCCAAATTGCGCAGTCGATTCAAGAACATCTGAGCCCGGAAGGAGTGGGAGTGATCATCGAGGCGCGGCATTTGTGCATGGTGATGCGCGGGGTGGAAAAACAAAATTCGATGGCGACTACGAGCGCGATGCTGGGCGCGTTTCGGGAGAACAAACAGACACGCGATGAGTTCTTGGCTCTCATCAATTCGCAGAAGCCTTGAACCGCCGATTTCGAGACTGGAGGGCACCCTTCGGCCGCCGCTGCGATCCCTGAGGTGAACGGAAATTAGCTTTGCGCTGGAGAGGCTATGTGCTAGCATTTTTAGCGATCGAAGAAGAGATAAGAGCGTAGAGCAGGGCACGGCGTTTCAGAGGGAGGGGCAAGTTGATGGAAGCTAAAGCGGAGTTGATCGAGCAGTTCCGGACACACTCGAAAGATACAGGATCACCGGAAGTGCAAATCGCATTGTTGAGCGAACGCATTAGCTACCTGACCACTCACCTTAAGTCCCACGCGAAAGATCACGCCTCACGGCGCGGGTTGATCATGATGGTCAACAAACGCAGGCGGCTGCTGGACTATCTGAACCGGCGCGACCCAAATCGGTATCGCGAGATTGTGGAACGACTGAGCTTGCGTAAGTAGCGCGGTTTCCTGAGCGGCCTGTTGGCCGGCGGGCGCCGAACGCGAGAGAATGTTGGATCGATAGAATTCCGCTCGTTTTTCTTCGCAATATCCTTCCTCGATGTAGTTCCGGAGAGTTGTCTCTCGTATCTGAAATCAGCCTCCGACGAATCGGAGAAAAAAGGACGTGTTTGATGTTTGAAAAAGTAAGTTTGGAAGTAGGCGGACGCACATTGACGTTTGAGACGGGCAAGATGGCCCGCCAAGCGCATGGCGCGGTAGTGGCGCGTTATGGAGACTCGGTGGTGCTGGCCACGGCCTGCATGGACAATAAGGCGACTGAGAAAGATTTTCTGCCCCTGACTGTGGATTATCGCGAGTACACCTATTCGGCGGGGAAAATTCCCGGAGGATTTTTTAAGCGCGAAGGGCGCCCGTCGGAGCGCGAGATTTTGACTTCACGGCTTACCGACCGGCCGTTGCGGCCGCTGTTCCCCGAAGGATGGTCCAACGAAACCCAGATTGTCGTGATGGTGCTTTCGGCGGACAGCGAAAATGATCCCGACGTGATTGCGGTGACGGCGGCTTCGGCGGCGCTGTTCATTTCGAAAATTCCGTTTGAGAAGCCGATTGCGGCGGTTCGTATCGGATTGATTGAAGGCAAGCTGGTAGTGAATCCAACTGTAGCCGAGCAAAAAACCAGCCAGATGAATCTGATTGTGGCGGGTTCGGACGAAGCGATCGTGATGGTGGAATCGGGCGCGCTGGAAGTTTCCGAAGAGGTTGTGGCGGATGCGCTGGAATTCGCACACGCGGAAATTCGCAAGATTGTCGCCGCGATCCGCGAATTGCACAGCCGCGTAAAGCCCCAGAAGGTCGCCGTTGTGCCGCCTGCGTTTGACGAAGCGATGTACAAGCAGATGCAGCAGCAGTACGGCGAGAAACTGCGCGATGCGGTGGATACGCAGAAGCACCCCAAATCGGAAAGCTACAGCTTGGTGGACGGCATCAAGGCGGAAATCCTAAAGGCGATTCCGGAAGACGACGCGGAAAAGCGCAAGCTGGCGTACCGCGCTTTCGAACGTTTGCGCGAAAAAATATTCCGCGACGACATGATTGGGCGCCACCGGCGTCCCGATGCTCGCGCGTTTGACCAGATTCGCCAAATCACGTGCGAGGTAGGCGTTTTGCCGCGCGCGCACGGATCAGCGCTGTTCACTCGCGGAGAGACGCAAGCTTTGGCCACGGCCACGCTTGGCACCAAAGAAGACCGGCAGCGCCTGGACTTGCTATTCGAAGAGGAAACGTTCAAGCGCTTCATGCTGCATTACAATTTCCCGCCGTTCTCCGTAGGCGAAGTGAAATTCCTTCGTGGGCCGGGACGCCGTGAGATCGGTCACGGAGCTTTAGCCGAGCGAGCAATCGCGAATCTCCTTCCACCCGAGGCAGATTTCCCCTACGCCGTTCGCGTCGTTTCCGATATTTTGGAATCGAACGGCTCGTCGTCGATGGCTACTGTCTGCGGCGCTTCTCTGGCATTGATGGATGCGGGCGTTCCGCTCAAGGCCGCTTGCGCGGGAATTGCGATGGGACTGGTCGTGGAAGGCGATAAATATGCCATCTTGACCGACATCGCGGGCGCAGAAGATCACTACGGCGACATGGACTTCAAGGTTGCCGGCACGCGCCAGGGAATCACGGCGCTGCAGATGGACATCAAGGTGAGCGGCGTCAGCATCGCCATGATGCGCGAGGCGTTGGCGCAGGCACGGAAGGCGCGCCTGCAGATCCTCGACAACATGGACGGCACAATTTCCACCGGCCGCGCCGAAATTTCCACCTACGCTCCGCATCTCTTCATGCTCAGTATTCCCACGGACAAGATCCGCGATTTGATCGGACCGGGCGGAAAGAAAATCCGAGGCATCATCGAAGCAACCGGCGTGAAGATCGACGTGATGGACGATGGCAAGGTTCACGTTTTCGCGTCGGGTGGAAAATCCGCCGAAGAAGCGCTGAAAATGATTCGCGACGTGACGGCGACGGCCGAGATGGGAAAGACTTATCTCGGAACCGTCGTACGCATCGCGGAGTTCGGCGCATTCGTCGAAATTTTCCCCGGGACGGATGGACTGCTGCACATCAGCGAAATTGCGGAAGCGCGCATTCGTGCCGTTCGCGATGAACTGAAGGAAGGCGACCAGATCCTCGTGAAGGTTCTTGCCATCGAGGGGAACAAAATTCGCTTAAGCCGCAAGGCGGTGTTGCGAGATCAGAAGCCAAAGGCGGAGACGGCAACTGCGGAAGGCCACTCGTAGGGCTGAGACGGGGAGAAGCTAAGTGGAACCGATCGACGGGGGAGGCGAGAAATCGCTTCCTCTTTTTATTTGTCCTGGCTGGAGACCCGTTCGATTCGGGCGCCGATCGCGCGCAGTTTGTCTTCGATGCGCTCGTAGCCGCGGTCGATGTGATAGACGCGGTCAATCCAGGTCGTATTGTCCGCCACCAACCCTGCGAGCACTAGCGAAGCGCTCGCGCGCAGGTCAGACGCTGTTACCGGCGCGCCGCTGAGCGGCGTGGGACCGGTGATGACAGCGAGATTGCCTTCCACGGCAATGTTCGCTCCCATGCGCATAATCTCACTTGCGTGCATGTAGCGGTTCTCGAAGATTGTCTCGCGAACGTGCGAGACGCCGGTCGCTTGCGTGGCCAGCGCCATGAACTGAGCTTGCATGTCGGTAGCGAATCCGGGGTATTCCTCAGTGGTGACGTCAGCTGCGACAAGTTTTTTTGCGGCACGCACTCGCAGCGTTCCGTTTCCTTCGCACTTGATTTCCACGCCGCATTCTTTCAGCTTGTTCAAAACTGCAACCAAGTGGTGGGGCTCGCAGTCCGTGAGGAGAAGGTCTCCTCCGGTGATCGCTCCGGCGACGAGAAACGTGCCGGTCTCGATGCGGTCGGGGATGATGGCGTGTGTGGCGCCATGCAAACTTGAGACGCCGCGAACGCGAAGCGTGGAGGTGCCCACACCTTCGATCTTGGCTCCCATTTTTATCAGGAGTTCGGCGAGGTCGGTGACTTCCGGCTCAAGCGCGGAATTTTCGAGGATGGTTTCACCTTCGGCCAAAACCGCAGCCGTCAGAATATTTTCTGTCCCGGTGACGGTAATTTTCGGGAAGCGAAAAGTGGCTCCGCGCAGGCGCTTGCAGCGGGCTTCTACATAGCCATGTTCCACGGAAATTTGGGCGCCGAGTTTTTCGAGCGCTTGAATGTGGATGTCGATGGGACGCGCTCCGATGGCGCAGCCTCCAGGCAGCGAAACGCGCGCGTAGCCAAAGCGTGCCAGGAGCGGCCCGAGAGTCAGGACTGAGGCGCGCATCGTTTTTACCAATTCGTAAGGAGCTTCCTGCAATGAAACAGTTTCTGCTTGAATGGTGAATTCGCTGGGCGGCAGGTCCGGGCTTTCGACGCGGCAACGCATATGCGCGAGGAGCTTGGCCATGGTGATGATGTCGCGGACGTGCGGAATATTTTGCAGGGTTACGGGCTCGCTCGTCAGCAGCGCCGCGGCCATCGCCGGCAACGCAGCATTTTTCGCTCCGCTGATTCGGACGGTGCCTTCTAGCCTGCGTCCGCCCTGGATTTTGAATCGGTCCATGTTATTTCCCCTTGCGTGTTGCGCGAGGCTGTTTGTTTCTTTGCGATTCGAGCGCTTGCCGCACGTTGCCGCCGGATCGCTGCAACCGTCGGCGCGCGTCGCGTATGCTTGCGCCAGTCTTTAGCATCACGAGAGCAACGGGCAAATCGTGTTGCGATTGACGCAGTGCTCGTTGCGCGTTTGACACGCTCGCGCCGGAAGCTTCTTCGAGAATCCGCGCTCCCCTCTGCCGCAACTTCTGATTTGTCAGCGCCACGTAGATCATCCAGTTTTCATAAACCCTGCCAAGCCGCACCATCGAAGCTGTAGAAAGCAGGTTGAGGACCATTTTTTGCGCCGTGCCGGCTTTCAAGCGCGTGGAGCCGGCGATGGCTTCGGGGCCGGTGTCTGGCGCGATTGCGATATCCACTGCGCGCGCGAGTGGTGACCTTGGATTGGATGTGACGCCGATGGTGGCTGCACCGCGTTTGTTTGCGAACCGCATCGCGGCCAGAACATACGGCGTGGTTCCGCTGGCGGCCAAGCCAACCACGACATCTCCACGTCGCAACCCCGCGTTCACCATGTCGCGTGCACCATTTTTCGCTGAATCCTCGGCGCCTTCCACCGCGCCGCGCACGGCTCGCGAGCCGCCAGCGATGATCGCCTGCACCATTTTCGGCGGCGTGCCAAAAGTCGGCGGGCATTCCGCCGCATCGAGAACTGCCAGCCGTCCGCTCGTTCCCGCGCCGACGTAGAAAAGGCGTCCGCCCTTGCGAAAACTTTTCACAATCGCATCGACGGCGCGCGCAATCTCGGGCAGCTCACGGCGAACTGCGAGAGCCACGCGCGCATCTTGGCGATTCAAGACGCGCAAAATTTCGAGCGTGGACTTCCTATCGAGTCCACGAGTTCGCGGGTTTCGCTGCTCAGTTTTTGACGGCTTCAAAACGCGCGTCCCTAAGACTGCAGAATTGATTATACCGGGGGCCAGCGCCGGGTTCCCGGGCTGAGACGACTTCTGAAGGGCGTTGTGACGTTGGAGTTATCGAACCGAGGCAGGCTGATTTGCCAGCCCCAGGGCTTGCAAGATGGCATCGTGCACGGCGGGCCGCAGTTGGCGGATTTGTTCGTTCGCCCGGGTAGGATTCACGCGATTGGTGAGCAAAACGACAAAAAGACCGCGGTCGGGGTCGATCCAAAGCGATGTACCGGTGAAACCTGTGTGGCCGAAGCTGCTCGCGGAAAAGAAATGGCCGGAGGAAGAAGGCTGCGTGACGACGTCCCAGCCAAGCGTGCGGGCGGCGTCTCCGATCGCTTGGCGAGTGGTGAACTCCTGAAGCGTCGCGCGCGCCAGCAGGCGATGGTGAGCGTAGATGCCGCCGTTCAAAATCATTTGCGCAAATATGGCAGTGTCGCCCGCCGTTGAGAAAAGGCCCGCGTGGCCGGAAACGCCGCCCATGGCCCAGGCGTTTTCGTCGTGGACTTCGCCTTGGATCAGGCGCTTGCGAAAATCCAGATCGTTTTCAGTGGGCGCAATTGTCGGCCAGAACTTGCGCGGCGGATTGAACAGGGAAGCGTCCATGCCCAAAGGCGCGAGAATGTGCTGCTTCGCGTATTCGTCGAGTGTGACTCCGGTGAGCCTCTGAACGATTTCGCCGAGCATGATAAATCCTAAATCGGAGTACTCCACTTGAGTTCCGGGCTGGTGCACGAGAGGCTCCGCCAGAGCGCGTGCGAGAACGGCGTCGTGGCCCTTCACGTCCTTGTAAAAATCGCGATGCGCCGGAAGACCGGAATCGTGCAGGAGAAGATTGCGAATGGTGACGCGAGCGCGCCAAGTGGGATCCGGGTCCGACTTCGCGGCGGCCGTCCATTCAGGCAAATAGCGAGAGACAGCCGTGTCGAGATCGAGGCGCTTCTGCTGCATCAGCATCATTACCGAAGTGGTCGTGACGATGACCTTGGTGAGAGAGGCCATGTCATACAGCGTGCTCGCGGTTACCGCGGGAGATTTTGCGTCGCGCGTGAGCTTGCCGAACGGGCGCACGATCAACTGATCGTGAAATCCGACGGCCAGAACGCCACCTGGAATTGCTCCATCCGCTATCGCGCGGTCCATCAGGTCGAACGCGGGCTTCAGCCTTGCGGCCATGTCCGGCGGCGCGGGCTGAAGCGTCATCGGATTCGCCGCGACGCGAATGCCGTCGCCGCGTTTCAAAGTTCCCGGAACGGTAACTGGAATTTGCCCTTCTGTTGCTACTTGGCCAAAAAGCGCGCGAACGGCAGCGCGTTGCGAGACATCATTCGTGGAGAATTCCGCGAGCCAGGTCTTCGCCTCCGGAAACTTTTCGATAAGATAGGGGCTGCCGAAGGACATCACGACAAGAGGTTTTCCCGCGGCGACGATTTGATTTAGCAGCGCGCGTTGATCGTCAGGCAGGCCCACGTTTCCCTTGCGATCCGCGACGCGCACGAACGGAGCGGCGATGGCCACATCGTAGCTTTCGGGTGGCGGAAGCTTCAGCGCGCTGGCGGTTGAGAACTGCGTGTCGGCACGCAGAGCCTTCAGCGAATCCACGCGCCAGCGAATTTCGGGTTCGATCGTTTCGCCGGGATAAGGATCGGCATCGGCGGAGAGCGAGACGAGCAGAACTCGAAGCGGATGGCTCGCGTCCAAAGGCAAAAGCTTCGAGGTGTCGCGCAGAAGCGTCACGCCGCGATCCGCGATCGCCTGAGCTTGCGCTGCATATTCCGGCTTAGCAAATTTTTCGTTGAGATGCTCGACATCGGCGAGCCGATCCTTGTCCAGCCCGAGGCGCGATTTGGCCTGCAGAATGCGCCGGACAGATTCGTCAATGCGTGACACGGGAATGCGGCCGGACTTTACAGCTTGTTCGAGCGATGCCATGGCTGCATCCGGCACAGGAGGCTGAAGAATCACGTCAGCGCCGGCTTCCACCGCTCGCACCGCGGCGTCGCCCGGCGCGTAGAGCGAAGTTACTCCGCCCATGTCCATCGCGTCGGTAACAATTAGGCCTTTGAACTTCAATTCATCGCGCAGCAAGGCGGTCAAAATATTTCGCGAAATGGTCGCGGGAACGTTAGGGTCGGATTCGTACGCCGGCACGTTCAAATGTCCCGGCATGACAGAACCAGCGCCTGCGGCAATCGCCGCACGGAAGGGAACCAGCTCCGTGCGTTCGAGTTCGTTTCGGTCACCGGGGACCTTAGCGAGCGAAAGATGCGAATCCACGCTGACGTTACCGTGCCCGGGAAAATGTTTCGCAGCCGCCAAGCAGCCATTTTCTTCCACGCCGCGGACGAATTGGGAAACGTATTCGGCTACGCGCTGCGGATCTTCGCCAAAGGAGCGAATATTGATGATCGGATTGTCGGGATTGTTGTTCACGTCCGCATCGGGCGCGAAAATCCAACGCACGCCTGCGGCCCGTGCCTCGAGAGCGGTCACTTTGCCGATTGTGTAAGCGGCTTTCGGATCGTTGGCCGCGCTCACTGCCATCGCGGAAGGGAACGACGTGCCTTCGTCGATTCTCATTCCGGTTCCGGTTTCAAAATCCGCACCGATGAGCAGCGGAGTTTTCGCGTGCTTTTGCAATTCGTTGGTGAGGACTGCGGTGGGATAAACCTGGCTGCGCTCGATGCCGAGCGGGCCGCGTTGCGTGCCCAGGATAAAACCGCCGACGTGATTTTCTTCCACCTGATGCAGCAACTCTTTGTAGTCGGCGCTCTCGGTGGAGGTGAAAACGCCGAAATAATACGGCATCAGCATCTGCCCCAGTTTCTCGCGCAACGTCATCTTTTTCAGCGTGGCTTCCACCCAGGCTGGGTTGGCGGCGGGTCGCCTGGAAGTTTTGGGGGAAGTCTTTTGTGCGCGACTGGAAAGTGTCATGAGAAGAAGCACGGACAGTGCGGAAAGGCCGAGTTTACGCATCGCATTCGCCGAGGGCCTTCCATGTTGACGCCGGCATCCCGCGGCTGTATATAGCACACGGTTCTATGAGGCACAACGAATCGTCCCGGCGCGTGTTTCGTATCCGTTCTCTCCGTATTTTTTCGCTAGGCGCCATTTTAATTTGTGCTTTCTTCTTGAACGGCCCCGCACAGGACGCATTGTCTGGAAAGGCGGACGCGCACACCAAGCCCGGAATCGACGTGCTCGAAGAGCAAAACTTCGCTTCGTTGCGCGGTAAACGCGTGGGAGTGATTACAAACCAGACCGGAGTTGATTCGCAGGGCCATCGGACGATTGATGTTCTGGCGAAAGCGGACGGCGTAAAGCTGGTCGCAATCTTTAGCCCGGAGCACGGGATCGCCGCTGACGCAGACGCTTCTGTTGTGGCGAACGCAACGGACGCCTCTACTGGGCTGCCGATTTACAGTCTCTATGGAGAGACGCGCCGGCCAACGGATGCGATGTTGGAGGGCATCGATGTGCTGGTCTTTGATATTCAAGATGCAGGCGTGCGCTTTTACACTTACGTAACGACGATGGGCTATTGCATGGAAGCAGCGGCGAAACACAACATTTCGTTTTTGGTGCTCGACCGGCCAAATCCGCTGGGCGGCGAAATTATCGAAGGGCCGATGCTCGATGCCGACAAGCTGTCTTTCGTGGGATATTTTTCCATGCCTGTGCGCTATGCGATGACGCTCGGCGAGCTGGCGCGGATGTTCAACGTGGAAAATAAAATTGGCGCGGACCTGCACGTGATTGAAATGAAGAATTGGCGTCGCCGCGATATGTATTGGACGACGGGACTTCGGTGGATTCCGCCATCGCCGAATTTACCGACTGTCGCAAATCTGGTTCCATATCCTGGGATTGAGATTCTGCAAGCGGGCGGTGTGTCGGTCGGGCGCGGAACCGAATCTACATTTTTGGAATTTGGTGCGCCATGGATATTCCAACATGACCTGCTCGCAAACTTGAAGAGACGCTCGATTCCCGGGGTGCGTTTTTCGGCTCAGTCATTCACTCCCAAGACAGGACCGTATGCCGGGCAGGAGTGCCACGGCATCAAACTGCAGATTGCCGATCGCGATGAATTCGTGTCCATACTCATGGGCCTTGAAATCGCAGAAGTGCTGCATCGCGCGTACCCACAGAAATTTCAGATTGCGAAAATGGTCGAGCTACTGGGGTCGCAATCCACCGTCCAACGCCTCGAAGGCGGTGACAGCCCGAAGCGCATCGAATCGGGCTGGGCCGCTGCGCTGGGAAAGTTTCGCGCGACGCGCGCGAAATATCTGATTTATCGCTAGGTCGTGTGACAAGAGGGTGTGCGTTACCGGATGTGGCGCCGCGCAGGCTGTGAGGCAGATCAATGGGGATGGATTCTCAATCCGCAGAACTTAGGCGACCCAGAGCGTGGTTGGCGTGGAGCAGCGGAAAAGATAGCGCTTGGGCGCTACACGCAGTTCGGCAAAGCGGCGAATTTGAAGTTGTGGCGCTGCTCACGACCGTGAATCAAAGGTATTCGCGCGTAGCCATGCACGCAGTTCGAGAATCCCTGGTGGAAATGCAAGCGGCTGCGGCGGCCCTGCCGTTGATTAGAGTGCCGATTCCGTCGCCTTGTAGCAACGAGATTTACGAGCGGGCGATGGGTGCAGCGATGGCACGCGCGCGGGCCGAAGGCGTCTGGCACGTCGTGTTCGGGGATCTTTTTCTGGAAGATATTCGCGCGTACCGGGAGACACAACTTGCCGGGTGTGGCATGACGCCGGTTTTTCCGCTGTGGCGGCGCGACACACGGCAACTCGCCGACGAAATGCTCGCGCACGGGCTGTCAGCCTACCTAACCTGTGTGGACCCCAGCAAGCTTAACCGATCGTTTGCCGGGCGCAGATTCGATGCGGACCTTTTGCGCGCGCTCCCGCGTGATGTGGACCCGTGCGGAGAAAATGGGGAGTTTCATACTTTTGCAAACGCCGGGCCGATGTTCAGGCAAAGCATACCCGTCACGGCCGGCGAGATCGTGGAGAGAGATGGATTCGTATTTGCCGACTTTCTTCCACGCGCGTCGGCGGCCGGCAAGGCATAGAGTCGAAGATTTGTTTCGGTCAAAATCTTAGGCGCGACAGTTTGCGTAGGAAGTGGCACTGATGCGGATTTGTTCCTTATTGCCTTCGGCAACGGAGATTCTCTACGCGCTGGGCCTTGGCGATTCCGTTGTCGGAGTGACGCACGAATGCGATTTCCCGCCAGATGCTACGACGAAGCCGGCATTGATACGCCCACGAGTAGATCCGCAAGCTGCGGCGTCTGAAATCGACCGCCAAGTGAGCGAACTTGTTGCGCGCGGTGAAAGCATTTATGCGGTGGACGCGGACTTGTTGGGCTCGCTGGCTCCGGATCTAATTATCACTCAGGATTTGTGCCACGTTTGTGCCGCTTCGCCTGACGATCTGGCGACGGCGCTGACACGGTTGCCGAAGAAGCCGCGCGTGCTCGCGCTGACGCCGCATTCGCTGCGCGATGTTTGGGACGACGTGCGAAAGATCGGCGATGCCACGCAACGCCGCCGTGAAGCCCAGGCGCTCTCAATTACGCTGGAGCAGAAAGTCGCTGCGGTCGAGGCCAGGACTGCACAGGCCAAGAGGCGACCACGGGTGCTGTGCGTCGAATGGCTTGACCCGTATTACGTCGGCGGGCACTGGGTGCCGGAAATGGTGGCCAAGGCGGGAGGGCGAGATGTCTTAGGCCGGGCGGGGGAGCCTTCGTACCGAGTCAGCGCAGAGGAGATCGTAGCGGCGGACGCGGAAATTATTATCGTGATGCCGTGCGGGTTCGGCGTCGAACGCGCTGCCTCAGAGTATCGAGCAGCGAAATTGCCTGATGGATGGGCGGACCTGCCGGCAGTGCGCGAGGGGCGTGTTTTCGCGGTGGACGCGAACAGTTATTCCGCTCGGCCCGGGCCACGGCTCGCGGAGGGAGTGGCGATACTCGCACATTTATTTCATCCGGACTTATTCCCGGCTCCTCCGTCAGCAGGATCGTTCCAAAGATTGTAAGCGCCGCAGAAAATCAATCGATGTTGTTTCCCGTTTGCCCGCGCCACAAACGATAGAAAAACAGGCCGGACAGAATCATCGCCAACCCGATGGAAGACCGAACCGGGCGCTGAATCCAGATATTGATCGTTAGCGCCAACGCGCCTGCGACGAACAAGCCCGGCACAACGGGGTAACCCCAGGTGCGGTAGGGGCGCTTCATGTCCGGCGCGATTTTCCGGAGGCGGAACATGGCCACCACCGAAAGCGCATAAAAAATCCAGGCCGCGAAAACAAACAGCGACGTTAGCTCTTCGAAAGTTCCTGACAGCGCCATCAACGCCGCGAGTATTCCCTGAAAAATTAGCGCTCCGCCGGGCGTTCGAAAGCGCCGGTTCACGCTGCCGGTGACGCGGAAAAACAGCCCGTCGCGCGCCATCGCATACGGCACGCGCGCCCCGCTCATGATCGATGAATTAAGGGTACCGAGCGCGGCGACAATCATCGCCAGCGTGATCCAGAATGCAGCACCCCGGCCCGCGAAGCTTTCCACCACATCGGAAGCAACGTGGGACGAACTTGCAACGCTGGCGAAAGGGAGAGCGTAGAAACATACCGCGCTAAACAAAAGATAAATTATGCCTACAAGAATCGTCCCGCCAGCGAGCGCACGAGGAAAATTTCGCTCCGGATTTTGTACCTCGGAGCCGACCCGGTTGAGGTCTTCCCATCCGTCATAAGCCCAGAGCGCTGCAGCGAGCGCGGCAAGAAACGCCGTAAGCGTGCCAGCGCTATTTTTTACCGGCCAGAATGGATGAAAGTGCGACACGCTTCCGTGGCCGAACCAGAAACCTGCGGCGACAATGGCGAGTACGGCGGCGATTTTTAAAATCGTAAGCGCAACTTGTACGCGTCCGCCGAGCCGTACGCCGAGATAATTGATGATGGTGAAAAGGATAATCTCACCGGCCGCCGTAGGCTGTGCCCACGTGAACACAAAATCGTAAGGCGCGCCGCTAAACGGAAGCGTGAAATGCCATGAAAAGATGGGAATCGCGAGCGCGGGAATCAGAAAACTCGTAAATCGCGCCAAGCCTGCGGCAATGGACGCTGCTGAGCTCGACTCGCCAACGGTGGAATGCATCCAGCCAAAAAGAAAACCCCAGACGGGACCCAGGCCTCTGCGCAAGTATGCGTACTGTCCGCCGGCTTCGGGCATGGCCGCGCCGAGCTCGGCAAACGACAATGCCCCGAATAAAGAAAGCAGTCCGCCGGCAATCCATGCGGCATAAACCAGGCTGACCGAGCCGCCGACCGCAGCCATTTCGCCGGGCTTCAGGAAGATTCCGGTGCCGACCATGGTGCCGACAACGATAGCCGCAGCCGCCCACGGGCCCAGGCCGCGTATCAGCTCGAGGCGTTCCTTCGGATGCGCGCTGGTTACGATTATTTTCTCCGCGACAATAAAATTAAAATCTATAAAGGCTGCTGCGCACGAGCTTCTTTATTGGCGCCCGCCACAAACACGCTTGCCAACGAACCGACGGCGAACGTGATTACAGTTCCGACGAGCACGTACCAAGTCCACGCGAGCGGCGTCAGAAATCGAACCGCGATCATGGCCACGAGGCCGGTTATAAACCCGACCAGCGCACCCGTTTCATTTGCCCGGCGATTCCAAGTGCCGAGCAAGAACACTCCGAGCGTTGCGCCGTACGTAATCGATGCAATCGTTAGCCCGGCGACCAGAACCGGCCCCCAGCGAATCAGACCGAGAAGTCCGAGCACGATGCCCCAGACCAGCGTCAACTTGCGCGAGCGAACAAGAGACTGCGCTCCTCCCTCACCGCGACGCGAGCTCAAGTCTATGATGCTGGAGGACGCGAGCGAGTTCAACGAGCCACTCGCGTTTGACATCGCAATTGCAAAGATGGAAGCCAGCACGATGCCCGTGAGGCCGACCGGCATGTGGTGAACGATGAATTCAGGATAAACCTTGTCGAGGTCGCCGCCCGGTATTGCCAGGGCGAAATGCTGCGCGTAAACAAAAAGCATCACGCCCAGCACGAGAAACAGAGAGAACTGCACAAAAATAATCACGCCGCTTGCTAGCAGCGCCGTTTTGCTGTCGCGTTCGTTGCGCGACGCGAGAAGCCGCTGCACCATGGTCTGGTCGGTGCCGTGGCTGGCCATGGTTAGAAACGTCCCGCCGAGAAGACCGGACCAAAACGTGTAGCTTTTCGTCAAGCTGAACGCGAAATCGAAAACGGTTAGTTTTCCGCCTGCTGCGGCGGCCGTCTGCGTCACCGTGGGCCAGCCGCCGGGAATTTTGTGCAGCAGCAAAAAAAAGGCGGCAATGGAACCTGCCAGGTAGAGCGCGAACTGAATTACATCTGTCCAAATCACAGCGCGCATGCCGCCTTCAAACGTGTAAAACAACGTGAGCGTGGCGATGATCAGTACGGAGGTTCGCTCGCCGGTGCCGAACGCCACGCTCACAACTTTGCCGATTGCGGAAATTCGGACGCCCTCTGCCAGCGCGCGCGTGCACACAAAGACCACCGCTGCCGCAGACTTTATGCGCGCCCCGAAACGCTTCTCCAGAAGCTGGTAAGCCGTGTAGAATTCCCCCTGGAAGTATTGGGGGACCAGGACGACGCATAGAATCACCCTGGCCACCAAGTAGCCCAGCACGAGCTGAAGAAATCCCAGGTTTCCGCCGTAGGCGATTCCAGGCGTCCCAATGATCGTGAGCGTCGAAGTTTCTGTCGCGACGATCGAACAGGCGATGGCCCACCACGGCGCGCTGCGGCCGCCCAGGAAATAATCGCGCAGATTTTGCTGGCCACGGCGAAAATGGGCGCCGAAGAGCGTGATGCCCACGAGATAGAGCGCGAGAATCGCGAAATCGATTGGGTGGATTTGCATTGTGCCGCGCAAGCCGAGTCGCGCGATGCTAACCGCCCGCTTCGAAAACTGTCAAGCACGGTGGAGAACATGCCGGAAAAGAATGCGCCTCCGAGCGGAGCTTATTATCTCGGCTTCGATGGCGGAGGCACGAAGACAGACTGCTTCCTCGTTGATGCCGAAAATAAGGTGTTGGCACACGCCACGGCCGGCCCATCGAATCCCATTCGCGCTGGATATGCAAAGGCGTGGTTCACGCTAAGCGACGCCGCTGACCTGGTGCTCGAAAGGTGCCATTTAAAATCGAGCGACATTCTCGGAATTTGCGCGGGCATTGGAGGCGCGGGGCGCGACGTCGTGGCCAGGCGCATCGCCGTATTCCTCGAGCGCGGATTTCCTGAAGCCGCGGTCTTGGTGACTACCGATCTCGATATTACTCTGCAGGCGGCGGTCGGCGATGGCGAAGGCGTCATCCTTGTTGTAGGCACCGGCTCGGCTGCCTATGGACGAGATGCGGAAGGCCACATTGCGCGCGCCGGCGGACGCGGCCCCTGGTTCAGCGATGAAGGAAGCGGTTTTGACATTGGCCGCCGTGCTTTGGCCGCCGTAGTTCGCGCCGAAGAGAAACGCGGTCCCTCAACCGCGCTCTCCCAGAAAATGTTGCACTGGCTTGGGTGCAAAGACTGGAGCCGCGTCCTCGACTGGGTGGTGAAAAACCCCGACGACGTTTTTCCGCGCATCTTTCCGTTAGTCGCTGACTTGGGGGACCGCGGCGATACGGTTGCCTGCGAAATACTCTCGAGCGCCGCGGAATCATTGGCCGAATTAGTTTCCAGCGTCCTTCAGAAGCTAGGCATGCAAGATCGCGAAGTGCCCGTTGCGAGATCGGGCGGCACGATCGGCCGCAGCAAATTCTTCGACGCCGCAATCGAGTCCGGGCTGGCCAGAGTTGCGCCGCGCGCTACTTTGGTCCCGCTGCACGTGAAGCCCGCCGAGGCTGCGGCAAGAATGGCGATTCGTCTGGAGAAACGAAAGGCACATGCCGGGTGATGACGTCGCCGCAAGCCTGCAGCGCGCGCGGTCTGCCTCGGGCGACGATCTAGACCTTCTGATCCACGAAGCGGACGTGGAAACCCTGCTTGCCTTGCTCGAAAATCCAAACATGCAAGAGCCTCACGTCAGCCGATTGCTGGAACGGCTCGATCTTTCCACTGAGTTTCTCACCGCGGTCGCCAAGGAAGGGAAGTGGACTTCCAGCGAAAGCATCCGGCTCAGGCTTGCTCGCCATCCGCGAACTCCGCACCGTATTGCAATCTCCGTGTTGCGCCAGCTTTATTTGTTCGATCTCGTCCGACTCAGCTTGCTGCCTTCGGCCCCGGCGGACATTCGTCGAGCGGCCGAAGAATTTATTCTCACGCGCGTGCCGCACCTTCCCATTGGGGAGAAGCTGACTCTCGCAAGGCGCGGCCCACCGCGGGTGGCCGCGGCTGTTTTGGCAGAGGGCCAACCGCAAGCAGTGAAACTTGCGCTGGGGAATCCTCAGTTAACCGAAAGCCAGATCCTCAAGATCCTCGCGAAGCCGGGAGTCCCGGCGCGCGTAGTGACGGCCATCTCACAACATGCGAAATGGTCCGTGCAGTACAATGTGCGCGTGGCTCTGGTTCGGCACGCGCATACGCCCGTTCCTTCGCTGCTCAAATTTCTTCCAGATATTACGTTGCGCGATTTGAAGGACGCTTTGACGCTCGAAACGCTAACGCCGCATTTTCGGAAATATATTCAGCAGGAATTGGCGCGCCGTGCCGACAATGCGAACGAAAGTATTCCGTAGAACTTGCCGGGAATTTTACGCGAGGAAAGAATGGCGAATAAGAAAACTCAAGTGCGCATGATCATGATTCTTGCAGGCGTCGTTTTCATTGCCTTGCTTGTCTATCTTTCAAGGCAACAAAATCAGAATCAGTATGAGGTTTGCGTAACGTTCAAAGGCGCCATGCACTGCTCCACCGCTGCAGGCGCCACCCAAACGGAAGCCATCCGCAGCGCACAGGGAATTGACTGCGCCTTGCTGACGAACGGGCGCGACGAAAATATGGTTTGTCTGGATGTCCCGCCGACCAGCACTCGCCCGATTGCAAAATAAAAACTCCCTGTACAGCAGTGCCGGCTGGCGCAACCGACTCAATGAGCGATCAGGGTTTGACTTGTTCGAGTTCTTGCGCCGCAGAGTTGATCAGCGCGGCCTCGTTTTCCAGCACGGTCGAAACCCGCGTGATCTCGGAATTTGCTTCATCCCAGTGCTTTTGCTCAATGGCCTCGCGTACTCCGGGAATAGTCTTCGCGCCGTAACCGGAATAGACGCCGGGTGCGTCGATCATGTGCTTGTACCAGGGCCGGCGGAGCAGGCCTTGCTCAGTTGTGAGCCGTCGCTCACTGTCGATTAGCTTCCGGTTCAAATCTTGGAGCGTCGCGGGGGGAACTGCGGCACTCCAGGCCTTGGCGAGNNGTTGCGGCGTAAAGTCCGTCGTCGAGGTTCTTGTTGCGTTCGATGGCTTCGTCCCTCGAAGTATCAGCAAGCTTTTTAAGTTGCTTCAAGTAGAGATGGATGGTGTCGGCGAAGTCGGTAAATTCAAACGGCAGTAGATCGGAATCGGCGAGACGCATGATCGCAGTGCCTGCAGTCTGAGACAGAGCGCGGCCGTAGACGAAGTCGGTATCGCTAAAGTGCGTATACCAGTAAAAATCGTCGTAAATGGAATGGTAGATCCCACTGTTTCCTTCGCCGCCGTAACCCAAATTCATGGAAGCGATACCCAAGTGGTCAATGAACGCCGTGTAGTCGCTCCCGGAACCTAAGGCCGGCATACGCAAGTCTGCACGCTGGCGGATCTCCTTGCGGTCTTCATCGTTGCGTGCGCGTTCGACGGCGTGGAGGAAAGCACGCTGTCTGACGGGAAGCTTCGTCTCAGGGTCTTGAATGTCTCGGGAGACGCCGTTCATGAAATGTTCGAGCGATTGCGAACCGCCCACAAAAAAGTAGCCGCGGCCATTGCCGTCGCTATTGATGTAGGCGACTCCGTTCTGCTTCAGCTCCTTGTCGTGAGCTTCGGCCCACTCGGTCGAGCCGAGCAGGCCTTCTTCTTCGCCGTCCCATGCGCAATAAATGATGGTGCGCTTGGGGTGCCAGCCTTGTTTCACCAATTCTCCCAACGCGCGAGCTTCTTCCATCATGGCTACTTGACCGGAGATGGGATCTTCGGCGCCGTTGACCCAGCCGTCTTCGTGATTGCCGCGCAGAACCCATTGATCGGGCTGCTCGGCTCCGGGGATCTTAGCGACGACGTCATACAGCGGCACCATGTCCCAGTTGAATGCTAACTTCAGATGGACTTTCGCGGCACCCGGACCAACGTGGTAGGGAATGGCGAGAGTGCCGCGCCACTCTTCTGGAGCCATGGGGCCTTCGAGCGCTGCGAGGAGCGGCTGCGCGTCACCGTAGGAAATCGGCATCACCGGGATCTTCGTGAATGAAGGATTGTCCTTGATGGGGATTCGCTTGGCATCGTGTGTGGCGCCGACTCCCGGTGTGAGCGGGTCTCCGGGATTCGTAGCGGGGAAATCCATTACGCTGCCTCGTTGAACGCCGTCCGCGGGACGCATGGGTCCCTTAGGGAAGACATCGTCGACGG
The DNA here is from genome assembly GCA_003167215.1 of Acidobacteriota bacterium. Lineage (GTDB taxonomy): Bacteria > Acidobacteriota > Terriglobia > Acidiferrales > UBA7541 > Palsa-295. Next base: position 23,855 of record PMTV01000061.1, read on the forward strand.
AGTAACCGTCGTCATGCGGGTCGGAATAAATCAGGCAGCCGATCGCGCCGTGTTCGGCGGCGACCTTGGGTTTGACGCCGCGCCACGCTCCGCCGTATCGCACAATCACGATCGCACCTTTTACGGAAACTCCGAGGCGATCCAATTTGTCGTAGTCTTCGGGCACGCCGTAATTGGCGAAAACAAGCGGTGCGGTTACGTCGCCGTCAATCGAATAGGCGTTGTACGTAGGCAATTGTTCGCTTTGCTGATTCGACGTGGGGTCATCCGAGACTGGCGGCTCCTGAAGCTTGGCCGTGAATTTTGTGGGCGCTATCATTTCCAGCAAGCGCTCCTTGGGAGTGGGGAACAGCACTTCGAACGTCTCAATGTGGGCGTCCCATCCCCATTCCTTGAACTGCGAGAGGATCCAGTCGGCATTTTGCTTGTCGTAAGCTGATCCCAAATGATGAGGATGCGCGGTGAGGCGCTGCATGTAAGCGCGCTGATTATCGGGACTGGGTATCGCGCGGAATTTCACCTCCCAATCGCGTTCGGCCGTGGAACTCGCGCGTGTAAAGCCTTGCAGAGGCTCTTCATCGGCGCCTGCCGGGATTAAGAAACAGCAGACAGCCAAAATCGTCAGGATGGCAACGTGTCGCATGCGGACTCCTTCTTGTCGCTTGTCGGGTGGTCTCGAAGAATCAAGCGCGAGCAGGTTACAGCAAAGAAATGTGAAAACCAAATAATCTCGCGGCGATTTTACGATGAGAAGCAGAACACAATTTGAAATTCTGGCAAGGGTTCGGCGAGCAGGCTCGAGTGTTTTGGTGGATTCGGTTAAGAGCTTATTCTACGCCGAATTGACACGTGGCTTTCCTCTGCATAGCATCGAGGTGGAATGAAAAAGGCTGCTAGATGACTCACTGCCTGAACTGCGGATCGGAGCGGGACGCGGACATATGTGAGGCCTGCGGTTTGAGTTCCACCGCCGCCGAATTGTCACTGCGGCAAAAATTGCTGAACCGCACCGCGATCTTTCTGGTCGGCGGGCTGGCGCTGGTTGCGGCAAGCGAACGTTACCCGGCTCTGGAACTGGATGGCATTCTGATTTTTACCGGCGTTCTGTTTTTTCTCACTCTCGGTTTGGGGATTTTGGTTGAACGCCGCGCCTTGCGGCATCAGGAAGCGGAGGCGTTGAAGCGCGTCTACTACGGACTGATTCCGCTTCCCTGGCTTCTCGCGATTTTGTTGCTCGGGAACGGCGCGCTCGATCGTTCTCCACCCCACATCGAGCCAGCGCGCGTGATTTCGAAATTCGCGATGTCCGGCCCGGTGCCAAACCGCCGCCTGATCGTTACTTCCTGGCGTGAAGGGAGCCGCCTAGAACGAATTCCCGTGGATCGCGGGGATTTCGACCGGGTGAGTCGAGGGGATATGGTTGACGTGCAGGTGAGGGAAGGATTGGCGGGAATTCCGTGGGTTGCAGGAGTTTCGCTGCAGTGAATAGTTCATCGCGCTGGGAGAATTAACAGAACGTGCGCCTGCCGGATACCTGGACCGATCGCTTCACTTTTCTCGAAGCCCTCGAAGAGGATTGGGAACTGATTCCGCGAGCGGCGCTTGTTGCCTGGGTTATTTTCTATTTGTTATTTCTGTATCAAGCTGCTCGGGGCCAGGGAATTTTACTGCTGATCGATGGTGTGTTCATCCCGATTCACGAGGGCGGCCATTTAATCTTCCGGATCTTCGGCGAATTTCTCATGGTTGCCGGCGGGACCGCGATGCAATTGCTCGTTCCATTCTGGTTGGGGCTTTATTTCTTTTTTCGGCGGCAGCCGCAAGGCGTGGCGTTTTGCTTATTTTTTATGTTCGAGCAATTTCTCCCGATCGCCACGTACATGGCCGACGCGCGAGCGCAAGAATTGCCGTTGCTCACGGTGGGGGACGCGGAATACGTAATTCACGACTGGGCGTATCTTTTCGGCAAGCTGGGTTTGCTGCAGCACGATACGCAAATTGCGAGCGCGGTGAGAGCTATGGGCTGGCTCGGAATGATTGGCGTCGTGGTCTGGCTGGTGTGGCGTGGAGTGAATGATGTTCCGAAGCGGCCAGCGCCGAGTGGCGATTCTTTCGGGAGCTAATAAAATGCGCGCATATCAGGCGGATGCGGCAGATCGACTTGCAGAAGACGGCCGTAATCTCCCAAGGTCAGCTTGATTTGCTCGGCCGGGCCAACGTCGCGCACGCTCCAATCCGAGGACGCAAGCAAGCGCGTGGGGACTGCAAAATTATCGCTCTCCAGATCGTTGCCGTTTTTATGCAAATCGGCGAGAGGCACGGTATAGGCAACTCTGGCTTTGATGTCGAGCTCGATGTAACGACGTCCGAGGAGCACGAGCACAAAGTGGGAGTCTTTCTTTTTCTCCGGCCGGTAAACGTTGAATGCCAGCGGAGTTTTATCGTCCAGTTTGACCTGCGCGACGGCGACAGGCTTCCAGCGGGTGCGTTCGCTTTCACTGTAGGCGTGCCCTGCGGCAGGAATTAGGAGGATGGCGAGCATCATCCAGAAACACACCGGACCCGCAACACGCAGAGAGCTGCGGCGTAGGAAATTGCGGCCGGTAAAGTTCTCTGGAGCAGCTGCACCCGCGCGCAAATCGTGGCCGGAATTTATTCTTGGCGGCGGAGAAAAGTGTGAGGACGTCATATTGGTGTTTTTGCGGAAGCTAATAGATGCTCGATTCGCGCTTGCGGCCAGTGTAGTCGATGTAGACGATTTTGGTGTCGGTGTAAAAGTCGATGGCGGCGTGGCCCACTTCTCGGGGGCCGACGCTGGAATCTTTTGCGCCGCCGAACGGGACATGCGCTTCGCCGCCAACCGTTGGTGAATTCACGTGCGTCATGCCGGTTTCGATCTTGTCCACAAATTCAAAAATCTTATTCGAGTCGGTGGAATAGATTGAGCTAGAGAGACCGTAGCGCACCGAATTTGCGGCTTGCAGGGCTTCGTCGAAATTCTTCACGCGAATCACGCTCAACACCGGGCCGAAGATTTCTTCCTGCGCGATCGAGCTGTCTGAGCGGACGTGGTCGAAAACGGTGGGCGAAACGAACCAGCCCTTGTCATATTTCGGGCCGGTGAGGCGCGCGCCACCGCAGAGCAGCTTGCCTTCCTTTTTGCCGATTTCGATGTACTTCAGGACCGTGTTCATTTGATTTTCGTCCACCGACGGCCCCATATCGACGCCGGCTTCAAGCCCATTGCCAACAACGTATTTCTTCGCGCGCTCGACGAGCGTTGAGACGAACTCGTCCGCGACTTTTTCTTCGATCACGACGCGGCTGGTTGCCGTGCAGCGCTGGCCGGTGGAAGCAAACGCGCCCGCAAGCGTGGATTCCATGGCAAGTTGCAAATCGGCGTCGGCGAGAACCACGACGGGATTCTTGCCGCCCATCTCGCACTGAATTTTTTTCAGCCGCTGCGCACCGGAAGCGTAAAGCGCGCAGCCGACCTCGTTCGAGCCAGTGAAAGAAAGTCCGTGGACCAGCGGGTTCTGCACGAGTTCGTCGCCTGTCTCGCGGCCCGAACCCATCACCAGATTCAGGACGCCTGGAGGAAGGCCCGCTTGCTCGAAAATTTCGACAATTTTCATGGCCGAGAGCGGAGTAAGCGTTGCGGGCTTGAAAACGACCGTGTTACCGCAAACGAGAGCTGGAGCAATTTTCCACACGGGAATCGCCACGGGGAAATTCCACGGCGTGATTGCACCTACGACTCCGAGAGGCTGGCGAATCGTGTAAGAGAAATTCCTGGGCAGCTCGCTGGTGAGCGTTTCGCCGTTCAGCCGCCGCGCTTCGCCGGCCATGAATTCCGTAATGTTGATGGCGCGCTGCACTTCGCCGAGAGAATCTTTGAGTGATTTGCCTTCTTCGCGCGTCAAGAGCCGCGCCAGATTTTCTTTTTGTTCCTGCATCAGGCGCGTGGCGTCGAAAAGGATTTTTCCGCGGTTTGGGGCGGGCATCTCGCGCCAGGCAGGGAAGGCAGCTTTGGCCGCGGCGATTGCTTCTTTCATCTCCTCGCAAGTCGAAAGCGGGATGCGCGCGACGACTTCGTCCGTGTTCGCGGGATTCCTGCGCTCGACAATCTTCGTCGAACGTGATTCCACCCACTTGCCGTTAATGTAGTTCCTGCAAAGCGTCGCCGCGCTAGTTGCCGTCGCCATTACATTCTCCGCTCTGTGCTGGCTATCGCCATAGTCGCCACGCAATCAGCGCGAAAATAGCCAGCGTAATTGCGAGAAGAATCTTCGCAAGCTTCTGCCAGTCTACTGTGGATTCCTCATTGTGCTGCATCCGCTCTTCTTCCTTCATCACCTGTTCGACGACGTCGAGAGATTTGAGCTCAGCAATTTGAAGCTTATCTAATATTGTTTTCCACAGAGACATGATGCATCACTCCCTAGGCGCGGACCTCGCTGAAAGATTTGTCGAGGAGGTGAATGCCTTCATCTACATCGGCTTTTGAAATATTCATGGGCGGGGCCATGCGGATGGTGTTGCTGTAGAGGCCGCCTTTGCCGACGAGGAGGCCGTTGGCGCGTGTGCGCTCCATGATTTGATTTGTTTCCTGCGGGGCGGGCTCTTTGGTCTGTCGATCTTTTACGAGTTCGAGCGCCTGCAACATGCCCATGCCGCGAACGTCGCCGATAAGTGGATATTTCTGCTGCAACTCTTCTAGCTTTTTCCGGAAGTAGCCGCCGACCACGTGCGTATTCTCAAGAAGGTTTTCTTCCTCGATCACTTCAATCACTGCGCGCGCGGCGACAGACGTGACCGGGTTGCCGCCGAATGTGGCGATATTCAGACCCTGGAATTTACCGGCGAGTTCAGAGGTGGTGATCGTGAGACCAACTGGGACGCCGTTGGCCATGCTTTTGGCGGAGGTGATGATGTCCGGCGTAACTTCCCACTGCTCGATGCCCCACCATTTTTTGCCCGTGCGGCCCCAGCCGGTCTGTACTTCGTCGGAGATAAAAAGGCCACCGTAATTTTTCACGATGCGATGCACGATCTTGAAATATTCCGGCGGAGGAGTGATGAACCCGCCGACGCCTTGAATCGGTTCGGCGATGAACGCAGCGATCGAGCCGCTGGTGGTAGTTTGAATTACGCCCTCGACGTCATTCGCGCAGGCCACGCCGCATTCGGGATATTTCAGATGCAGCGGGCAGCGGTAGCAATACGGATTCACGGCGTGCGAGACGCCGACGCTGATGACTCCTGCTTTGCGCCAGGCGGATTGCGCGGTGACGGATTTAGTCAGCGCGGAGCCGCCGGAATAGGCGTGGCGAAGAGCGACAATGTCGTAGCTCGTGCTGGCGCTGCGCGCGAGAAGAATCGCTGCTTCGTTTGCTTCCGTGCCGGAACTGGTGAAAAAACTCTTCTGTAATTTGCCGGGGGTGATTTTGGCAAGTTTTTCCGCGAGCGCGACGATAGCCTCGTTGGGATACAGCGTGGAGGTGTGCTGGAGCTTGTCCACCTGCGCTTTGATTTTGGAAGTGACCTTGGGATTGCAGTGGCCCACGCCGATGGTGACGATGCCGCCGAAAAAGTCGAGGTACTTGTTGCCTTCCACGTCCCACAGATATTGCATAGAACCGTGGTCGGCGACGAGCGGGTGCTCGTAATAATTGGCCACCGAAGGCCAGATGAATTCCTTGTGCTTGCGGACGACTTCTTCACTTCGGGTGGAAACGACTGCTTTCGGCGTGGTGGTCATGCTCGGTCCTTTTATTATTGCTGCGCCGACTGCTTTGGAAACCGAACGCGTGCGCGAAATCTCGCCGCAGGATCAAAATCAACTCTGCGCCGGGCGATACATTACGCAGTTCCAGGGCAAACGTTCGCGAGAAGTTTACTCCCCCGACGCGCGGTGCAGCAAGCCGGGCGATAGCCGCGACTTGCAAGCCCCCAGAAATATAGGCGCAGTTTGGGGTTAGTGCTCGTATAATCCCCGGCGAAGCGATGGACCGCATACTAAACAACCTATTTCGCGGGCTCGGACGCGTCTTTCCCGGCTGCATCACGCTGAGCCAGGCGATCGCGTTCAATATGTTCCTCGCATTTTTCCCCATGCTGCTTCTAGTGCTGGGAGTGCTGAGCAGCAACGAATCCTTTCACAGCGCATTAAGGGATTTGCCGGAGCATCTGCGCGTAATACTTCCTCCGGGAAGCGAAGACGTAGTGGTGCAATATTTCATGCGCAAAGGCGTGCATCCCTGGAAATGGTTTTTACTTGGGTTGGGAGGAACGCTGCTGGCGGGATCGCAGGTGATGGTGGGCTTCATCGAAGGATTCCGGATTATTGAGGGCGATGTAATTCAGCCCGGCTACCTGCGGACTCACGGGCGCGCATTGCTTCTGCTGGTTCTGACCATCGTGCCTTCGCTTTCGGTTATCATCCTCACGGTTTTCGGCAAGCAAGCGAGGAGGTGGCTGATCCTTCAATTTGGATTGCGATTGCTAATCACCGCGCTGGCATTTATTTTTCAAGTCAGCGTGGTGTTTGCGCTCTCGATGTTTGTGCTGGTGCTGTTGTACCGAATCGGGCGGCCGGAGCACAAAGGTTATCTGGATCTGCTGCCGGGCGCGGCGGTGGCTACGGTGCTATGGTGGGTGGTTGATATTTTTTTCGGCGTGTACGTTCGGAAGATGCCGTACGACGTAGTGTACGGCGGGCTAGCGGCTGCGATTGGTTTGCTATTGTGGCTATACTTGACCGCGATCGTCGTGCTGCTGGGCGCGGCATATAACGCTGAGTGGCGGGAGTCAGCCGACCGCGATCAATTTCCAGTCGAAAAAGGCATGGCGCTGCGATAGGTCGAGGTGCATTGACCGGGCAAGTCGTCCACGGTGCAGCCGAACCCTACAACTAAGGAGGCGGACTCGGATGGCGAAAAAACGGGCCGGTGGGATTTCTCGGCGGGAATTCGTCAGATTGACGGGTACGGGCGCACTCGTTGCGGGGATCGGGCCGGCATTTATTTTCCCCGGGCGCGCTCAGGCGCAACAGAAGACGCTGAAAATTCTGCAGTGGAGCCACTTCGTACCTGATTACGACAAGTGGTTCGATGGTATCTACACCAAAGCATGGGGACAGAAGCACGATACCAACGTAATGGTGGACCACATCTCGCTGAATGAAATTCCCGCGCGGGCAGCTGCGGAGGTGGCCGCTCAAAAAGGCCACGATCTCGTGATGTTCCTCTCGCCGCCCGCGGCTTACGAGAAGCAAGCCATTGACCACAGCGAAATCTACCAGGAAGTTGAGAAGAGACACGGGAAGAAGATAACTCTGGCTCATCGATCCACGTTTAACCCCGTCACGAAACGATACTACGCGTTCAGCGATTCCTACGTGCCGGACCCCGGGAACTGGAGAAAGGATCTCTGGGAGGCCGTCGGATATCCGAATGGCCCGGACTCATGGGACGACTTGCTGGATGGCGCGCGGAAAATTCGCAAGGATCCAAAGCTTGGCAACCCCTGCGGACTAGGCCTCGCGCAGGAACTCGACACCAGCATGGCTACGCGTGCGCTGCTGTGGTCGTATGGAGGCGCGGAGCAGGATGAAGAGGGAAACGTCACCATCAATTCCAAAGCCACAATCGAAGCTCTAAAGCACATGCGCGCGATCTATCAGGATTCGGAGACGCCGGAGGTCTTTACTTGGGATCCATCGTCGAATAACCGGGCGATGCTGGCGGGAAAAGTGTCGTACGTCGCGAACGCGATTTCCATCACGCGCCAAGCGGAACGCGAAAAAGCCACGAACCCGATGATGGCGGAGATGTCCAAGAAGATCATGATCAACAAAGCGCTGAAGGGGCCGGTGCGCCGCATCGCATCCGAGCACGTGATGGATTGCTATGTGGTCTGGAACTTTGCGGAAAACAAAGAAGGGGCTAAACAATTCCTGGTAGATTACATTGACAACTTCGGCGAGGGCTTCAAGGCCAGCAAGTATTACAACTTCCCCTGCTTCCCGAAGACAGTGCCCGACCTCTCGCAGCAAATCTCGAATGATCCGACGGCGGACCCGCCCGACAAGTACAAAGTGCTCACCGACGTGCTCGATTGGGCCACCAACATCGGCTATCCCGGGTACTGTTCAGCGGGAGTGGACGAAGTATTCAACACCTGGGTGATCCCGACGATGTTTGCGAAGGTGGCCAAGGGTGACATGAGTCCCGAAGATTCCGCGAAAGCGGCGGAAGCCGAGATCAAGCGGATCTTCGAGCGGCGCAAAGCGGGTTAGGGGCGGGCCGGGATAAAATGGCGGTTGTCGAAACCAAGGGACTGACCAAAGTCTTCAAAAAAGGCGAACTGGGCGCGGTCAATGACGTCAATCTGACGACCCAGGAGGGAGAATTCCTCGTCTTCCTGGGGCCTTCAGGTTCCGGGAAGACAACTCTTCTTCGAATGATAGCGGGCCTGGAGACGCCCACCTCGGGCCAAATCCTGATCGGCGGGCAGGACGTAACGCATCTGTCGCCCCGCGAGCGCCGCATCGCCATGGTATTCCAAAGCTACGCGCTTTATCCGCATCTCACCGTTTATAAAAACATTGCGTTCCCGCTCAAGGCGCAGAAGGTTCCGAAGGAACAGCACAAGCAGAAGGTGGAGTGGGCGGCGGGCCTGCTGGGCATCGAGAAGTTGCTTCATCGCAAGCCGCGCGAACTCTCCGGCGGCGAGCGACAGCGTGTGGCGCTGGCGCGGGCAATCGTTCGCGAGCCGACCGTTTTTCTTCTCGACGAACCGCTCTCAAATCTCGATGCCAAGCTGCGAACGTCGGCCCGAGAAGAGCTGGAGCAGTTTCATTCTCGTGTCAAGACCACTACGATCTACGTCACCCACGACCAGGTAGAAGCTATGGCCCTGGGCGATCGCATCGTGGTTCTGCACCAGGGGGTGGTACGGCAGATCGGAACTCCGAAGGAAGTTTACGACGATCCCGCCGATACGTTTGTGGCCACGTTTCTCGGTTCACCACCCATGAATCTGATCCCAGAGGAACGCGACATCGTCGGCTTCCGTCCGGAGCACCTGCTTCCGGCCTCTCTGATTTCTCCCGACCAGCGCGTGTCGATGCACTTCCATTTTTCGCACGAGGAATACTTGGGAGCCGAGCGCATCCTCTACGGCTCACTTGCCGACAAACGCTTTGAAGCCAAAGATGTGATTTCGCGATTGCCTTCTCGCGTGGAGGCTTCTTTCGAACCTGGTTCGATTGTGGAATTCGCCGTCCCGCGAAATGAGTTGAAATTTTTCGATCGTGCCACGGAGAAGCGCTCCGAGCCGCGGGTCATCTCGTGGCAATAGCGCCGGGCTCACGCTCAACTCCAGAATCCCGAGCCTGGTGGCTGGGCCAGGGAATGTTTTACCCCGCGATGATCTACGTGCTCGCGGTCATCGGCCTTCCGTTTGCGCTTGCGGTGGTGTACGCGTTCAGCGATATCAAAGTGGGGAGCGTCGGCTACCATTTTGTCGGCTTGCAGAATTTCAAGAGCATTCTGCACAGCGCCACATTTCTTCGCGCACTCTACGATTCCTTTATTTTCACGGTAGGCTCGCAGATTCTGGTGCTGGTGGGATCCACTTTACTGGCGCTGGCGCTGGAGAAGAAGTTCCGTGGCCGCGGACTCGTGCGTTTCCTAATGCTACTGCCGTGGGTCGCACCGGTTTCCATCGGTGCGATCGGCTGGAAATGGATTCTCGATTCGCTTTACAGCGTGATCAACTGGGTCCTGGTTCGTGTCCCGATCTTTCATCTGGACAAGTTCAATCCACCGCAGTGGCTAGGCGAGCCCGCGCTGGCCATGGCGTCAGTAATCGTGGTGCATACCTGGCGCCTGCTGCCCTTCTCGACGGTCATTTTGCTCGCAGGGCTTAGCGCGATCCCGAAAGAGATTCCGGAAGCGGCAGAAATTGACGGTGCCGGATTCTGGCGGAAAATGTTCCAGATCAACATTCCCATGCTGCTGCCCATTCTGAATGTGGCGCTGCTCTTCGGCATCGTATTCACGTTTACCGATATGACCGTCGTCTACATTCTCACTCGCGGCGGACCTTATGACACCACGCAGGTCGTGCCGTCGCTGGCATTCTTTACCGGCGTCCTGGGAGGAGACTTGTCGGAAGGCGCTGCAATTTCGCTGTTCATGGTGCCGATCCTCGTGATCGTCGCTTACTTGATGCTGCGCGCAGCGAACCGCTCGGAGGTAACCTGATGGCCCGCGGGCGCGTTCGCGAATTGCTGGTAGAGGGCGGCCGCTGGGCAGTTGTGGTGTCCTTTTCCGTCGCGCTGGCATTTCCGTTCTACTGGATGTTGATCACCACCTTCAAGCAAGACGCCGATCTGTACAACACTGCGAACAATCCTTTCATATTCAATTTGAAACCTACTCTGGTGCACCTGCAGGTGCTCTTTCGCGACACGATGTACCTGCGTTGGGCCGGCAACACAGCGCTTGTCGGCGCGCTGGTGGTTCTGATCACACTTGTGCTCTCCTTGCCGGCGGCCTATGCGCTCGCGCGGCTAACCGGAAAATGGGGCGAGCGTATGGGCATCGCGATGTTTCTCACGTATCTCGTGCCGCCCACTTTGCTTTTTATTCCGCTATCCCGCGTCGTAGCATTGCTCGGCTTGCAGGACACCATTTGGTCGCTCGTGTTCGTCTATCCGAGCTTCACGATCCCATTCTCCACCTGGTTGCTGATGGGATTCTTCAAATCGATCCCGCGCGAACTAGAAGACGCCGCGATGGTCGATGGTCTTACGCGCTTTGGCGCATTCGTGCGGCTCGTCGTGCCGATTTCGATTTCGGGCATCCTGACGGTTGTAATCTTTACGTTCACACTCGTAACGCAGGAGTTCGTCTACGCTCTGACCTTCATCGCGCCGGAGAGGAACCAGATGGTAGGTGTAGGCGTGCCGACATTCCTGATTCGCGGCGACGTCTATTTCTGGGGTGAGCTTATGGCCGCTTGCCTGATCACTAGCCTCCCAATCGCGCTGCTGTACAATCTATTCCTCGACCGCTTCATAGCTGGGTTCACGGTCGGTGCGATTAAGTAGTGTGGCTAAGGTTGCGCGTAATATCCCTGCCGAGTGCGCGCGGTTAGTCCAGGCTTTGCGAGTTTGATCTCCAGGTGGTGGTAATCGTCTCGACGATCGACCGGAGCAGAATCAAAGGAAATCTCGTAGTAAGGCGCTGAATCGGAGAGACATTCTTGCAGTAGACTTGCGATATCGTTGTTGAAGTTGAGAGCTAGGCCACCGCTTTGGACGGCAAGTACCGGGAGCCCCAGATCCGCCAACTGCACCTGGCTCGGTTTGCTGATCCCTTTCAAGTAGTCCTTATAGTATGAAGCGCGGGAGAGAGACTCGCCGTTGCCCAGAGGATCGACGCTGTAGAGCGTGACACGAGCCTGAAGAAGCTGAGTCGATAGGCTCACAATATTTGCGAAGATCTGTTGCTCCTGCTTGGAGTCGAGATCGACGCGCGGACCAGTGAGCATAGGCCAACCCGGAGAAACCCACACCATGATCTTACGTCCCGGGCGCGGAGCCATTTTCGCAACAAGCTGCCCCAGCGTCTGAATGGAAAACTGAAAGCGCTCGGTCGCGCCATAGAAGCCGGCGGAGCGGGAGACGGAACGCAGGCCGACGTCGGCCTTATCCAGCGCGGTACTGAGCGCATTGCCGTCGCTCGAGAACTCCCCCAAGCTCTGAGTGCCCTTATCTGTAAAGAGCACGAGGGCGACCGGGTAGGCCAGGTGACCGCCCTCGGCACGGAGGAATTTGTCGATCTCCGGGCGCGCCACGCTTACGGTCTGGTAACTGGTATTAACCGCATCGATCACGAGGATGACTTCAATGGGAGCCTCGCGCCCGGTAACGGCCTTGAAAGCGGTGATGGCTTGCGGCGCGTTGTTATCCAGGACGGTGAAATCTTGCTGCTGAAGATCGGCAACAGGTGGCCCAGACTTCGCGGCAACCACGACGTCAAGCTGGATCTTAGCGTTGGCAGGATGAGTTGGCGGACTGTTCTGCTGCCCTGAAGCCGCCGGGGTGCACAACAAAGTCACGAAAAGAAAACATCTGAGGCGTGTATCGATGAACACGAGTCCCTCCATCCGAGCGAAGGCTTAGGAATCTCCGCTGGACCACTTTCCCATCTGGAGTGTGCGAGCCGCCACCGATGACGGCGTATGACGCAGCAGCAAATACTCGCGGTGGGAATGGCGGGGACGACGAGACTCGAACTCGCGACCTCTGCCGTGACAGGGCAGCGTTCTAACCAACTGAACTACGTCCCCGCGAATGTGCATCTGCTGGTGGGCGGTCACGGATTTGAACCGCGGACCTTCCCGGTGTAAGCGGGACGCTCTAACCGCTGAGCTAACCGCCCGATGACCGTTTGTCACGAACTCACTGCAACTCAAACATCTTACTGTGCTTTAGCTTCCACTGCAACTGAGTCCAAACTTAGCGAGTGAGTCCAACTAGGGGCTAAACCCTCGATTATTTCGCGCTGTTGGGCTTCGCTGAAGTGCGTGTAATCACTGGTCGTGCGCAGACTCGAATGGCCCACCTGCCGCTTGATGAATTCAGCAGGGACGCCTGTTTGTCTGCTGTGACTCACACGCCCATGCCTGAACGCGTGCATTCCGCCTTCGGGAATACCGAGTTTCCTGCATAGTGGTTTTAGATTCTGCCGCACAACGTTGTGGTCTGCGAGCGGCTTTCCGCCTTTCGTGTGAAAGACAAGACCCGAAGTTTTCTCACCGAGATACCTCGACAGTGCCTGAATCGATTCGCACTTCTCTGGGCTTGCCGTTCTTCGGCGTTACTTCGATGCCGTGCCATATCGAACGACGAACACGAAGCAGATTCTGCTTCAAGTTCAAATCTTCAACGCGTAAGCCGAAAAGTTCGCCAGCGCGCAGACCAGAAAACGCGGCAAGCAAGAAGAGAACCTTGTATTGTCCCTTCGCTGCCTGCACGATTTGACGCACTTCATCTTGTGAGAACCAGCGTTGCTCTGTCATGTTTTCTTTTGGCAGCGTTGGATACCACTTTCGAGGCTGTGCGTCGTTCTGCTGCGCGTGCCAGTTCATCATGCCGCGAAACATCTTCCACATGTTGTGAACTGTCTTCGGTTGAAGGCCACTGCGATAAAGACCTGCAATCCAATCGTTCACGGTGCCAGTCTTTATTTCTTCGATTGGCATCGCTCCAAAAAACGGACGCAGGTGTTTCTTAATCAGCTTCGGTGCGGAATGCTGCGTGCTGAGTTTCAACGTGGCTAGATGTTTGTCTATCCATGAGTCAGCAACTTTGTTGAATGTCAGAGCAGGCGTCAGGGATCGTTCAAGGTGGGCTTCCGTATTGACACCCGCACCGTGAATGATTTCCAGCAGCTTGCGCCGTGCATCCTGCTTCGTCATTTTGTCTTTCAGTCCCAGCACAACAGCCTTGCGCTTGCGATTCCCAACAACGTCCGTGCGGTATCTGCCGACGTACCGCCCGTTTCTCAAGAACACTTGCCCGACCTGAAACCGTTTCGACATGTCTTTTCTCCGATGTCGAATCGGCGTAGCGAGCGAGACTGTAACACTGGGCGGCGGGGAAGTTATGCCGCATTCAGGACTCTCAAGTTCGGTTGCGAGGTGCATACACCTATGGCGGCTTTAGTCTTAAAGTTCAGAGAATCAGCGCGGCTTTGCAGTAGAGCGACCCTGCATCGCCAATTGCACCAAGATGGNNCGGATGTTCGCGTGGTTCGCAGAACTGAAAAGAATGCGTTTGAAGCCTGTTATCAAAGTTCTCGAAGTCGTCATACATAAGAATGCGCTTCGTGCAGAACGCCACTGGACTCGCACGTTGCTAGGGTGTGGATGTCGTCTCCTGAACACCCTGAAATTGTCATCTTAATTGGCCCGCAACAACTGAACTTCGTTCGAGGCCAGCGCCGGTCCACTTGTTCGGCAATCCGACTTAGCAGGACTTGAGTGGGTTCCATGGCATAATCCATTTTCAACTGTGAGGCCATTCCTCGAATTCTGTCAATTTGGAACGATAAACAGCCTCATCGGTGGTGGCGTTACTGTCACACCGCATAACGCATCGATTCATTTTTTCTGTGCGTACAGCTTTTCCATCCAAATAGAAAATCCGACTAACCAGGAGTTGGTCCGTTGCTTGCCAAAGCCGATTCCGCACCCCTCTCATATGGTCAGATCCGCACAGGGTTTGCGACTCCTAAAATACCACTTTTAAACCGAACTCAATCGTCCGCGGCGCGCCGAGCGAGAAAACGCCGGTGCCTACGCCGACCCGTACGGAGTCTGCGCCTGCGTACGTCGTGCCGTTCAGAGAACCCGCGCTGCCTGTAAGAATTCCGCTCAAGACGTTGCCGGGTATGTTGAAGTTCGCAAAGTTGAACAAGTTGTAGAGGCTCACGCTGGGCTGAAGCGTTAGTTCTCGCTCTTTGATGTTCACCTTTCCGACCCACGTCAAACTCATATCAAACGTCTTGAGCCAAGTCAGCCCAACTTCGCCCGGTACGACCGGCGAAAGCGCCGGAGCTACTCCTCCGAGCGCCTGCAATTGCGCCAGCGTAAACAGACCGTTGCTGATAAGGACATCGCCGGCTGGAGTGGGATTGTTCGCGACAGTGTTGTTGTAATTGTTGATCACGTTGGGCAAATCGCTCAGAGATACGCTACGCATGAACGCGCCCTGTTTGGTGCCGGGGATTGGGTCACCGACCGTGCCGTCGCCGGTGAAGTCTGTACTAAAAATCTCCCCGGGTCCATTGCCGGTGACGGGAACAGCGAGCGCGCTAGCGAGAGGGCTGTCGAAGTGGAAAATTGTTCCGAGACGGAAATGCCCCGGCAGGTCAGCGTAGCCACCGAAAGAAAACTGATGGGTGCGGTCGAGAGCGGAGGGGCCGCTGAAGCCGCACGGCTTATTATTGTCGACTGTAGGATTAACGAAATCTTGATCGGCTGCGGCCGGAGACGTCCCTTCGCTAGTGTTCAAGCTGGCGCCACAATTGGTGAATCGAGATAGAGCATACGCAAACTGGAAGTTAAGATACTTAACCCCGCGGAACGGAGTTTTCACGTTGTCGACGAGTTTCACGTCCAGTGCGTTGTAAACAGAACGGCCGACCGGATACAGAAAGACAGCCGGGCCAAGATTTGGATTGACTCCCGTGAAGGCACATGGATACCCGAGCGCGAGCCCGTTAGGGTTGTTGCAACCTCCGACGCCGAGGTCGGCCGCGGAATCGAGCCCAAAGCTTGCAAAATCCGACATAGTAGCTGGGCCGGGAATCGGATTCTGCGGCGTTGCCGGATGCAATCCAGGGCAAGCCGCGATGGCCGCGTTAATACTGGGTGAGCCACACGCACCGAGGGTGGCCGCGATCGCGTCCTGCGCTGCGGTCTTGTTAAAGAATCTGACGTCACCGCTGTGGTTGGCGTCGATTCCGATCAAATAGTGCAAATTCACATTGCGAAGATAATCGACGCTCAGCACCATGCCCGGCATTATCTCTCGCTGAATTCCGGCGTTCATTTGAACTGAATAAGGCGTCCGGTAATCGGGCGCTAAGGCGCCAAGGGGTATCGCTGAACCGGTTGAGATCAAATTAGGCAGATACGACGGATTCGACGCGCTGGTGCCAACTGCCTTGGAGGCCGCTTGATAACTTGTCTGGAAACCGGCGATGCACTGCGCGGAAGTCATGCCGCTGCAGCTTCCAGCATCGGATCCAAGCGTGGCACCAATCAGCGAACTGCATACGACACCCGCTGCCGTTGGGTTACCGCCCAGGAACTCTAGAGTTCCAGTCGAACCGGCTGCAGGAAACGGAACACCTGAAGCGGCCCCGTTGAAGCACGCAGTCCCTAAAGCGAGGAAAGCGCCCGTCGGTAGGCGCTCTGGGCGATCAAACTCGGAGTTATTCCATATCGCATTTTCGTAAAACACACCAATACCTGCCCGAATCACGGTCTTAGAGTCCTTGTGCGGGTCCCAGGCGACTCCCAATTGAGGGCCAAAATTGTGGTTGGGTTGATTTACTCTGCTGCCCAGGCCCGGCAGCGCGGCATTGACGGCAGGCAGGGAGGGCAGATCGCTATCAGCTCGCCCGGAATCACGTGAGTACCTCACTCCATAAGTCACAGTAAAATTGGGCCTGATCTTCCAGCTATCTCCCACGTATAGGCCGATCCGATTGTCGGGGGGGGCACCACCGCATGCTTCTCCAAAAGCAGGTATTTCGCTCTCGCATCCCAGCCCGTTTCCGAGGGTGACATTGTCCACTGGATAGTTGAGCGCGCAGTGAGCGAGTGTTATTCCTCCGGGGCACATAAAGATCCCTATCGCCGGGTTACCGGCATTACTAACCTCCATTGCGCTCCCGATCGGGGTAACGCCAGCGGTGATGGCACTGAAGTCGGCAAAGCCGCCCCCTCGCAACCGGTTGTACGCTACGCCGTACCTAAGAATGTGCGCGCCCAGTAATTTACTGCCATCGTACTTAAGCTGACGGTCGGTCTGAATGGTCTGCTGCGGAGCTAGAAAATTCGGACCGGTAAGAAAGCCAAAGCTGGTGAAATTTAAACTGACAGGGAAATTCGCGAACGGCAGGCTCGATCCGAGAACCGAGTCACCGAGATTGTTTATAAATTTTAGGTATTCAAAACGGATGCTGTGCGTATATCCGCCCTTTGTGGTGAAATCAGCGCCAATTACGTTCGTCCGGGTATAGTTCTTGTCCTCGAAGGGCTGATAACCGACAGTGCCGCCGGTGGCCACCGCCAAGCTGTCGAAATAACTGAAGCGGTAAAACATGTGCACGTTGTTCCAGAATTGCCAGTCGAGCCGTCCTTCCAGATCAGTTTCCCGAAAAGGGCTACTGGCGTTTCCGGCATAAACGTCGAATGGCGCAGCTGGGACTACAGGCGCCGAGAGGTTTTGGTTGGTGTGCTCTGCGTCGAGGAAGAAAAAAAGCTTGTCCTTCAGGATCGGACCTCCAAAATTCCCCCCGTCCTGATTCCTTGCATATGGCGACTGCAATGGTGGTGCGGGAGGCTGAGGTCCCGGAAGCGGTGCGGAGAAAACGCTGTCGCGAAAAAGCGCGAAGCCCTCGCCATGATAATCGTTCGTTCCAGAGCGAGTCGTAACGTTCACCGCACCCGAGGACGTTAGTTCATTCGAAAGATCCAAGGTGGACTGGCTGATTTGAAATTCGTCGATCGCACTTGCAGGAATATTTTCAGTCGTGGTGCCCACCGTCTCGTCGCTTACGTCCACGCCGTCCACTTCAATGCGCGCTGTGCGGCCAAAGCGGCCGCCCACGGAGATGGAGGAGAAGCCTACTTTCGTAGGATCGAAGTCGGCGCCATCCTGAATTTGCACGCCGGGCTCGAGTTGCGCCAAATCGAGAAAGTTTCTCCCGTTGACAGGCAAGTTCTCGATTTGCTCCCGGTTCAAAACTCCCTGGACACTGGCCTGCTCGGTGTTGACAGTTACAGCTTGCTCGGCCACCTCAACCACCGTGTTCGCCGCGCCGACTTGAAGACTGAAGTTGATGCCCGAAACCACACCCACTTTTACGATCACGCCCTCTTCAACCGTCTTGAAACCCGTGGCTTCGGCGCGAACCGAATAATTTCCCGGAACGAGCGCGCCGGAATTATATGCGCCTGCCGACGAGGTCGTGACTTTGAGAGCCTGACCGGTGTTTTTATTGGTGATGCCAATCTTGGCGCCTTCTACGACCGCGCCGCTTGGGTCCGTGATCGTTCCCTGAATGCTTCCGGTCGCGGTGGTGCTCTGCGCCAGCAGCGGCCTCGCTCCCCAAAAACCATATGCTACGAGTATGACGAACAGGATTAGTTTCCCAATTTGAGCAGGCCTATATGAAGCCATGTCCCCCCCGAATTCTTATCTGAATGCTTTGCTGCGGTTTACATTTCGCGCTGCGACAAGTCAAGAACAATCGATAGGCCGATTGCAAGTGAAAGGCCACGATCAATGGCAAACTCGATGAAACACTGCCAGTCCCTGGGGTATTAATTGAAGTTCGCCTTGGGTCAAACTGAATTGAGGCGACAAAGCCATCGGTGTTCGGTGGCCGGCGATACGGGCAAGCAATTAATCTACGCCAAGCAGCCTGTCGGAGTTGTCGGCCCGCACCGAAGAGGTTGAAGAAGTGAATGGGCTTCGGCTCACTACATGATGGTCGGCATGAAAGCAATAAGTACTTGATTGAACGCGCTTACCGGACAAATGGAGTACTAGGAAAGGACTTGTCCAACTACGGGCATCGTATCGAGGGTTAAGCTGCGCCGATTCAACGAATGTGAAGGGCTAACGCCCGATTACTTCCTGCTGTTGTTTCTCCGCAACTCATGTCCCTAATTTTGTCACTACCACAACCATTCTGTTGCTAATAGATGTTGCTACGATATCGGTCGCAAGACGCTGCTTCGTGGTCACTTCAGGTAACAAATAGCAAAATCAGTGAGCGCCTGTTAACCCTTTTTTTCCATGGAGTTACTGAATTACAGGCAGCCCTGTTCGGCCACTCNNATTCGAGTGGTTATTCGGCAGACAGCCTGCGGCGCTAGTATAGCATCAAGATTTCTACCGGTCTCTGGCTTGCGGATCGCTTTTCTCCGGTCGGCTATGGAGCGGCGGGCGACTTGAAACAATTATTTCTGAGAAGGTATCGCGCGAAAACGTAGGAAGGTTAGGACTCCCATCGGGTGCGAGCCGTAAATCGGATCAAGCGAGGCGGGTGCCGTGTAGAGAGTGTACTGGCCGCCAAAGGCAGTCGAGACGCGGTACAGTGTGTTTCGATGCGAGTGTCGGTGCGGTGAGTTTATCACTGCCCGAGGTTCAGATTTAACGGCGGGAACGAAACGAAGTTGCGGAAAGTGTAGACTGGATGCCTTCCTGCACGATCTGCCACTTCTCTTCCGGGGATCGATCTACGCGTGGTTTCCTGCCCATGTTGCCTCCTGTTTGGAGGCCCTGATCTTACCTAACTGAGGTGTCCAGTTTTAGAGGGGAGCACTACAATCGTTATATGACCCTAACTTCCAATAAGGCGAGAAATTCCGATGGACGATTTCTAGCCTGCCTGGTTAATTAGTAAGCGCCTCCCGCGTCTAGGTACTATTGCTACTCTGTTAGTTACTTTATAATATTAAATAATAATTAGGTAAACTTCCATCGAATTCGCGGAGAACCTTGTGCGATTGAGCCCTAGGCCCGATTTTCGATGCCCGTTTTGCCGGGAGGAGCTGCGGAAACAGGCTCCGAGGAAACGTAATGAATGAAGGACCCGTTTCGTGAATCGTAAAATCCTCTTCGTCGACGATGACCCGGTTGCGTTGGAGCTCTATAAGTACATGCTGCAAGGCGACTCCGACATTATGACCGCCGCGGGCGGGGAAGATGGTCTGGTATTGCTCCGCAATCACGGCCCGTTTGCGATCGTTGTTTCCGACATGCAGATGGCCGGGATGGATGGAGTGGAATTCCTTAGGCGGGTGCGCCAAGCCGCCCCAATTACCGTCAGACTCTTATTAACGGGTCACATCGATCTTAAGGGAGCAGTAGATGCGGTCAACGAAGGGCACGTATTCCGCTTGCTTATGAAGCCTTGCACGCAAGCAGTCCTAATAGAGGCGATCAACACGGCACTCGATTGTTACAACATGGGGAGAGAGGAGCGAGTGCGGATAAAGTTGCCAGTACGTTTATACCGCTCCGCCGGAGATCTGAAACTTCAGTCGGCCCACACTGTGGATATCTCCCCCTCGGGAGCGCGACTTGATGGCCTTAAAACGCCACTCGATCCTGGTGAAGTGCTCGAGATCGAATGCTCCAACAGGAGCGCACCGTACCGGGTAGTCTGGTCCGGCGAGCGAGGTACTGTCACTGAGGGTCAGGCTGGCCTTGAGTGTCTGGCAGTAGATGCAGACATCTGGCAATTGGACCTAAGTCAACTGTCGGATGGTGAGGCATTGGAGCGTGCACGCGTAGTACAGCGGAGACTCCTACCTCAAGAAAACCCTTCTTTAACGACACTCGATTACGCTGGAGACTGCATCCAGGCACGCATGATTGGAGGTGATTACTACGATTTTCTCGATATGGGTCCGGGAGTGGTCGGGTTTGTGCTGGCGGATGTTGCAGGAAAAGGCATCCCGGCTGCCCTGCTTATGGCAAACTTGCAGGGAAACCTCCACAGTCTCTACGGCGCTGCCTTGAACAATCTTCCTCAATTACTCGCCTCGGTAAATTCCCACTTCTACAAGCATACCGCGCAAGATCGTTATGCTACGTTTTTTTTCGGGCATTATAGCAATGCCACACGAACGCTTCATTACGTCAATTGCGGGCACAATGCTCCTATACTGCTTCGCAGGGGAGGCGCGGTTGAAAGGTTGGATGCGACCGCTACGGTCATAGGAATGTTCCCCGATTGGACGTGTGGCACCGCCGAAGTTGAGTTGGAAACCGGAGATGTTGTGGGTATCTATACGGATGGAATCACGGAGACAGTGGGCCGTGACGGAGAACAATTTGGCGAAGCGCGTCTCTTGGAAACGCTGCAAAAAAACCGACATCTTGAGGCTGCGGACATAGTGCGGAACGTGGAGAACGCGGTGGAACAATTCAAGTTTGGCGAGCCAAGAGACGATCTGACATTGGTAATCGCACGCGCCCGATAGCATCGGCCAGTCCAAACAACAAAAAGCATTTCACGCTCGCACTGGTGGGCTCAAGAGTTTCCGTTTTCGGTCCAGATGCGCTCAATTCCTTGTAACTGCCGATAAGTCGTGTCAGCTCAACCGGTCGATGCAACACCACCTAAGCTGTTGGTTCGACGATGCTTCCCACTAGAGAATCGATCTGTCCGGCAGTGCTCGACCAGACCCCAGCCAGGTGGGTTTTTCGGCTGAGTCAACCCTCGCGAACGATTCTTAGCCGCTGAAGCCCTTCGGGTGGGGTTCGAGCTAGCGTTGCGTCCACCCATTGAGACCACCCGGATAATCGGACAAGTCAAATCTACTTTACCTGTAAGCGCGTTTGCTAGGCGTGTGCATTACTTCCTCGGAATTCCACATGAAGAGGAGCACGGCCTCCGCGCGAAGCGATTTTGCATTTCAGTCGATACCCCTCCGGGCTCTATTCGCTGCTGCGCTTCGAATTGAAATCGCGACGGCTCCGAGCACTTTCTACTTATGACCGCCGAAGACTACTTCGTAGAGAGACTCATAGATCGTACACAGATGCTTACAGACAGACTGATTGAGGCAGATGGATCGTAGAGCAGGCTTCGCAGTAGCGTGTGCTATAGCGCCGTGTGATGTGCGTCGCCGCGTTCACTTCGGAGTGATCGTGCTGGCTTGCTGGCCGTCCACGCTAATGAAAGTCGGAGCGGATTCAAAGATAGCCTCGTTCGTTATAACCGAAGCACCCGCCGAACCGGCGACTGTGCGGGCATCAAAGCCTCGTGCGTTCGTTGATTCGAACGCTCACGACATACGAGTGTCTAATGCATCGTTTGACCTGTCGCCCGAGCACGCAGTGTTACGAGAAGCGGTTAGTTTGTCGGTGTGGCAGAAGAAAAGAGCGTAGAAAAGATCGCGCGACTTGAGCGAGAGATTGAGGCACTGAAAAGAGGATCTGTTCCCCTCAGCCCGAGATTCTGGATTTAACCACTCCTGCCCGCTAAAGAAGTACCTTTTATCTCAGAGCAGATGTTAACTCATCGTGTTACTACCCGGGTATAAACGACAATAATTTCGACCTAGCCACTAGAATAAGAGAAGGTAATTCTTTACATGGCCGCAGGGGGTGTTCGGCGTCTGCGTGTCTCTTTTTCGCGCACCTCGGTGTCCCGCAGGAGGCAAGCATGTCCGAGTCAGGCCCCTGGAAAGCCACCGTTTTGATCGCCGATGATGAGGAGGTGAATCGTGAACTCCTCTCCGAAATACTGACGGAGGAAGGCTACAACATCATCTGCGCTGAGGATGGCGAACGAGCGCTGCGAGCCTTCCACGATGGGTCGGTGGACTTGGCTTTGCTCGACGTGATGATGCCGGGTAAGACAGGGCTTGCTGTCTGCTTGGAAATCAAGTCCAAGCCTGAGACGCGATTGATCCCCATCGTGTTGGTAACTGGGCTGACAAACACGGATGATCGCATTCAAGGGATTATGTGCGGCGCCGACGATTTCCTCAGCAAGCCCGTGAACAAACAAGAGCTCCTCGCCCGAGTACACTCACTCCTGCGCTTAAAGGAATTCACCGATGAATTGGAAAGGGCCGAAACTGTCTTGTTCAGCTTGGCATTGAGTATCGAAGCCAAAGATCCTTACACCGAGGGGCACTGCGATCGTTTATCGAAATATTCCGTCGCCATGGCGGAGCGTCTCGGGCTGCGAGACGAATTGCGGGTGGCGCTGCATCGAGCCGGAATCGTCCACGACATCGGCAAAATAGCCGTACCGGAACCTGTTCTGGCCAAGCCGGGCCCCCTGACAGACCAAGAGTGGGTCATCATGAAGCAGCACCCGGTTGTTGGTGAGCGAATCTGTTCCCCCTTGAAGTCCTTTCGCCATGTGTTGCCAGTTATCCGCCACCACCATGAGAAACTGGATGGATCAGGATACCCCGACGGACTCAAGGGTGAACAAATCCCGCTTACCGCCCGAATCCTGCAAACCGTCGACATCTATGATGCCCTCATCACAGAGCGGCCCTATCGCAAGGCTCTTTCTTCCGAAGAGGCTTTCGCCATAATGTACGAGGAGGCAAAGCGCGGCTGGTGGGATCGTTCACTCATAGAGGAGTGGGAGGCGTCGTTTTTGCATGCCACCACAGACGCCAGACGACAGCCATGAGCGCATCCAACAGCCACAAGAGGCAAGCAAGAGAATGGGTTTTCAGGCCGGACTTTGCGCACCAAGGTAGGCCGAGCGGGACACGACGTGGCAGGATGGCAGATGGTGCCGTTGTTTCGACTGTTCATCACCGGTTTCCTAGCAGCGGGATCTCCGACAAATCAGCGAGCAAGGGTTGCGCCCCAATCCGTTGAGCTCATGCACAACGTGCTTCAAGGTCGGCCCTGTGCAACGCCTGTGTCGCGGGTTGTCCTTATCAATGCCAGTGCTCTCGCGACCGGAGAGGAAGCTGCTATGGACGTTGGCCGGTAGGGCCAGCGCAATGTATCCACCGCAGCGCATTGCACGCGGATAAGATTTCTCTGCAAAGCATGATACTCGGATGTGTTGCTAGATGGTGCGCCTAAAGCGCCGGACGGTTGAAAGCTCTTGATTTAAAAGCCCACGGTTGACGGTAAACGTTGGGGGGCGGTCGATGAACTACCAGAAGTTGGGCGAGCCCGCGGAAAACGGTAGAAATCAACTCGTTGTTTTCATCCTCGACGAGCAACGATACGCGCTACATCTCCTTGCTGTTGAAAGGGTCGCGTGTGTGGTCGAGATTGCGCCGTTACCGAAAGCGCCAGAAATTGTCGTCGGGGTGATCGATTTGCAAGGGCGTATCGTTCCGGTCGTGAATATCCGCAAGCGGTTCCGCTTACCGGACCGAGAGATGGGCCTAAGCAACCAATTGATCATTGCCAATACGTCAAGGCGGACAATTGCATTTGTGGTGGATTCAGTCACCGATGTTGCCGAACGGGCGGAACGCGAAGTCATTACCGCAGAAAAGATTCTTCCCGGCCTAGAGTATCTTGAAGGGGTTATAAAACTTGATGATGGCATCGTATTCATCCACGACCTCGACAGATTTTTTTCCCTAGAGGAAGAGAAACAACTGAACGATGCAACGGACAGACTTTAGGCACCGAAAATAATGACCACGACCACACCCGAGGCGCAGCTTTCCCAGCTCAGCGAATTGATTGCCGCGCAGATGGGCCTGCATTTCCCGAGAGAGCGGTGGCCTGATCTCGAACGAGGCATTCGCTCTGCGGCCCGAGAGTTTGATCTTAAGGATGCGGAATCGTGCCTGGAATGGCTGATATCCTCGCCATTGACAAGGAAGCAGGTTGAAATTTTAGCGAGCCATCTGACGGTCGGGGAAACGTATTTCTTCCGTGAAAGGAAGAGCCTCGAGATCCTGGAAGGGCATGTTCTCCCGGAATTAATTCGCGCCCGCCGGGGAAATGAAAAGCGCCTGAGAATCTGGAGCGCGGGCTGCTGTACCGGCGAAGAGCCTTATTCCATCGCCATCTTGCTGACCAAACTGATTCCGGATTGGAAAGACTGGAAGATCACAATTTTGGGAACTGACCTGAATCCTCGTTTTCTTCAGACTGCCTCCGAAGGCATCTACCCGAAGTGGTCCTTTCGCGAGACTCCGGAGTGGGTTAGGGAAAAATATTTCACCGTGACGAAGGACGGCCGCTGGGCGGTAATTCCATCGATCAAGAAGATGGTGACGATCCACTATTTGAATTTAGCTGACCGCGCTTTTCCCTCGCTCCTGACCAACACCAACGCGATGGATGTGGTTTTTTGCCGGAACGTGCTCATGTATTTCACTCCGGAAGCCGCAAAGAAAGTCATTCAAAATCTTTTCTGCTCTCTTATGGATGGCGGGTGGCTTGTGGTGAGCCCGACCGAAACTTCGCAGGCTCTTTTTGCGCAGTTCGTGACGGTCAATTTTCCCGGTGTAACCCTTTACAAAAAAGATGCACAGCGGCTCCCGGCGGAGGAAGTTTCCCCGCATGAGCTGGGAGACGAGCCGAGGGCTGCGTGGCCCCCGAGTGCTGATGTTTGCGTGGAGTTGGACTGGGGGATTCGTTCGCCGGCACAGCCATTCCCTGAGACTCTTCCTTCCGATGCTGAGGAAGGAAACCAAGGGGGACCACGGCCGACTTCGTATGGCGAGGCTTTGACACTGTATGAGCGGAGCCGCTATGAGGAAACGGTGGAAAAACTTGTAGTGTGGCTATCTCAGAACTGCGACGACGCTAAAGCGATGTTGCTTTTAGCGCGCGTTTACGCCAACCAGGGCAAGCTGGCTGAGGCGCTCGAGTGGTGTGAAAAAACAATTGCGGCAGACAAAATGAATGCCGGGTATCACTATCTGCGCGCTACCATTCTTCAAGAACAAGGCTCACTGGCAGAAGCCCGAGCGTCGCTCAAGCGGACTCTCTATCTCGATCCAAAATTTGTGCTGGCCCATTTTGCTCTCGCAAACCTCGCTCAGCGAGAGGAGCGGTTCAAAGAGTCAGACAAGTATTTTGAAAATGCTCTGTCACTCCTGAGTGCGTATCGGCAAGAAGACATCTTGCCGGAATCGGAGGGAATGACGGCCGGAAGATTCATGGAAATCGTAACCGTTCAAAGAAATCAGGGAGTGCGAGCCGAAAAATAATCTTGGAAAGAACCTTGTATAGAGCCCGGGGGCGCCCGAGCCGTGAGTGTGTGGGGGAGGCAATTGCATGGTAAGGGAAAATGTACCACAAAGGCCGCCCATGGGCAGGCCAGCGGACACAAAGCGAACGACCGCAATTGATTGGGCCGAAATCCGCCACAGCTTGCAGGCCGACCAGGCTGCCGTGGAGCGAAAACTAGCGCCGACTCCTGAGCAAAAGCAGAAAATCCTTAAGGCAAGAGCAAAAATACTTGCTCAGATACCTGAAAAGGGGCAGACGTCCGAGGAGTTTCTCGAGGTTGTACAATTTCTTCTGGCGTACGAAAAGTATGGTTTTGAGTCGAGGTATGTACGAGAAGTCTATCCATTAACACAGTTTACTCCAGTGCCTTGCGCGCCGCCTTTTGTTCTCGGCCTCATCAACGTGCGAGGGCAGATTCTCTCTGTGATCGACCTAAAGAAGTTCTTTGACCTCCCCGAAAGGGGCCTGACCGATCTTAACAAGGTTATCATTCTGCACAGGGATGAAATGGAATTCGGCATCCTCGCGGACGCCGTCCTCGGCGTGCGGTTTATCCCACGCGGGGAGATGCAATCCTCCCTTCCCACTCTGACAGGCATCCGGGCGGATTATCTACGCGGGCTGACGAAAGAGCCGCTGATAGTTCTTGACGGGGAAAAGATTCTTTCGGACAAAAACATTATCGTCCATGAAGAGATGGAGAGGTAAAGCAAGAAGGAATTAAGAAAGATGAAGGAGATAGCGATATGACGTGGTCGATCCGAGCAAAGATTAGTGGAGGGTATGCTTTGGCGTTGGCGATTCTTCTCGTCATCGGAGTGGTCTCGTACCGGAACATGGTCGCATTCAGTAACAGCGTCGAGTGGGTGACACACTCACTACAGGTTCGGGATAAACTCGGTGAGTTACTAACCAAGCTGACGGATGCCGAGACCGGGCAACGCGGCTATGTCATTACGGGAGAAGAACGTTACCTGGAACCGTATCGCAGTGCATCTCAAACGGTAACCCAGGAGATGAATGATCTCCTGAAACTGACCGCAGATAACTCCTCCCAACAGCAGCGGCTGGACGCCCTCGGACCTCTTATCGCAGACAAATTCGATGAACTCCGGGAGACGATCGACCTGCGCAAGAACAAGGGATTCGAGGCCGCGTTGAAGGTGGTTCTAACGGACCGGGGAAAACAGAAGATGGATGAAATCCGAAAAGTGATCGATGACATGACTGACGAAGAGAATCAGTTGTTGAAACAGCGGTCAGGCGACGAGCAAGCGCGTGCCAGAAGCACGGAGCTCACCATCGTCTTCGGAACATTAATCGCTATCGTCCTCTTGTCGTTAGCCGGATTCTTTATAAGCCGGAACATATCGACACCGCTCCGGGAAGTCTCTAACGTAGCTGAGAAGATTGCTTCTGGCGACCTCACCTCCGATGTGTCCATCGACACTCGACGGGACGAAGTGGGGGTTTTAGCCCGATCCTTTGCACAGATGACCCAGTCGCTGCGCGAAACGGCCCGAGCAGCTGAACGAATCGCTGCGGGCGATTTGACCGTGGAGATGAGACCCAAATCGGAGAAGGACGTCCTGGGGAATGCCTTTGCGGCCATGCGGAACAACCTGCGGGGCGCAATAGAAGAGATCCAGAAATCGGTCAATGTCTTCACCTCCTCCGCCAGTGAAATTGCGGCGGCCGCGACCCAGGTGGCCTCTGGCGCGGCAGAAACGGCTACAGCGGTAAACGAAACCACTGTCACCGTCGAAGAAGTAAAACAGACGGCGCAGCTCTCCAGTCAGAAATCCAAGTACGTTTCCGAAAGCGCACAAAAGGCGGTACAGATATCGCAGAGCGGCAGGAAGTCCGTGGAGGAAGCGATCGAGGCGATGAATCGGATCCGCGAGCAGATGGAATCGATCGCCGAAAGCATCGTGCGATTGAGCGAGCAGAGCCAAGCCATCGGGACGATCATTGCCACGGTCAACGACTTGGCCGAGCAGTCGAATCTCCTGGCGGTCAACGCATCCATCGAAGCAGCGAAGGCGGGGGAACAAGGGAGGGGCTTTGCCGTGGTGGCGCAAGAAGTGAAGAGCTTGGCCGAGCAATCGAAGCAGGCGACCGCCCAAGTGCGGACGATCTTGAGCGACATTCAAAAGGCGACCAGCGCGTCGGTGATGGCGACGGAACAGGGAAGCAAGGCAGTGGAGGCTGGGGTGAAGCAATCGGTGCAAGCCGGAGAATCCGTCCACAAGCTGGCGGAGAGTATTGCGGAAGCCGCGCAGACGGCGACTCAGATTGCCGCCTCAAGCCAGCAGCAAATGGCCGGCATGGATCAAATGACGTTAGCGATGGAGAACATCAAACAGGCAAGCGAGCAAAATGTCACCAGCACAAAGCAGACGGAAATCGCCGCGCAGAACATACATGAGTTAGGGCAGACGCTGAAACAGCTTGTGGAGCGATATAAGGTCTGAACGGAACGGTGATCATGGAGAAGAACGCCGAGTTTCTGAAGAGGCTTCTCGCGACCTTTCAAGTGGAAGCGCAAGGGCATGTCAGCGCTATGTACTCCGGCCTCCTGGAGTTGGAGAAGGCACCAGGGGCTGAGAAGCGGGCAGGCATCGTGGAAACTGTGTTTCGGGAAGCTCACAGTTTGAAGGGTGCCGCCCGGTCCGTGAACCTGAAGGAGATCGAGACAATCTGCCAATCCTTGGAAAGCGTCTTCTCCGCGCTCAAGCGACAAGAGCTCGCTCTATCGGCTGCACTCTTCGACAGGCTTCACAAAGCAGTCGACACGGTGGGCAAACTTCTTTTATCGGTCGGAACAGAACAAACCGCTGCGGATGAAGCGCGCATTGCGGGAATTAGCCAGGAGTTTGAAGACATTCTGAAGGGCACTCCTCCGTCACCCAAACAAAAGGAACGGAAAACATCAAAGGGAGAGGCTCCCATTGTGCCTCAGGCAGAAGCATCCCCGCTTTCGGGAAAAGGAACGGATCTTCAACCGTTGGCTGGGGAGAAACCACTGTGGGCGGGGACGGTGAGAGTTTCAGCCGCTGACTTGGACTCTCTCTTACGTCAGGCAGAGGAATTACTGGCCGCCAAACTGACCATAGGCCAGCTTGCAGATGATTTGGAGGAGGTCAATACCGCACTGGCCGCCTGGGAAAAGGGGAGCGCGAAGATCCGGCCTGATGTGCGTGCGGTTCAGCAGTCCTTGCAAAGAGACAAGAAGGGCAACCTACAGGCCGCCTCACCTGGTCGGCAGGCAAAAACCATTTCGCAGATGGCGAAAGTGCTTGCGTTTCTCGAGTGGAATGATCAGACCTTACAATCACTCAGAGGCAAACTGGCAACCCTGGCAGCTTTGACAGAGCAGGATCATCGGGCGCTCAGCAGAAGGATCGATGATCTTCTCGAAGACGTGAAAAGGTTATCGATGCTGCCTTTCTCTTCGCTTCTGGAAGTCTTCCCGAAATTAGTTCGCGATCTCTCTCGCGATTGCGACAAAGATGTGGGTTTGGTGATTCAAGGGGGTGAGATCGAGGCGGACAGGCGGATCTTCGAGGAGATGAAGGATCCTCTGATTCATCTCGTCAGGAACTGTATCGATCACGGAATTGAGCACCCCAAGGAGCGGGAGAAAAAGAAGAAGCCCCCCCAAGCCACGATCACCATTGCCATTTCCCCGAAAGACAGCGACAAGTTTGAAATCCTGGTTTCCGACGACGGAGCGGGCATTGACGTCCAGAAGGTGCGGGCGTCGGCTCTGAACGTGGGCATCCTCTCTGCTGAGGAAGCGGAGAAACTGAGCGACTACGAAGCGCTCTCTCTTGTCTTCCACTCCGGGGTATCCGCGAGTCCGCTCATCACAGAGATCTCGGGCCGAGGCCTTGGGCTTGCCATCGTGCGGTCAAAGGTGGAGAGACTCGGAGGAACTGTTTCCTTCGAAACGGACGGCCGTGCGGGGACAACTTTCCGGATGATACTTCCGCTAACCCTTGCCACTTTCCGTGGGATTCTCGTGCGTGTCGAGGAAAACCTCCTTCTTCTTCCCACAACCTATGTGGAGCGGGTGCTTCGTGTGAGGAGACAAGAAATCAAGACCGTGGAAAACCGGGAGGCCATCCAGTTCAACGGACAGGCTGTTTCCCTGGTCCGGATCGGCGGGGTTTTAGGGCTGGCCAAAAAAAGTTTGCCCGACGAGACGGTTAACACCCACCAGGCCGTCGTTCTGCGTTTGGGGAGCAAACGCATTGCTTTTCTTGTGGACGAGATTCTAGGCGAACAGGAAGCTTTGATGAAAAGTCTGGGCAAGCAACTTTCCCGCGTGCGGAACGTTTCCGGGGCCACAGTCTTGGGAGGGGGCAAGGTTGTGCCGGTTCTGAACGTGCCCGATTTGATGCTATCTGCAGTGAAAGCAACCGGCGGAGCCACTGCCAGCGCCGCCGTCAAAGAGACTCCGGCGAGAAGAAAGTCTATTTTGGTTGCAGAAGACTCGATTACGGCAAGGACTCTCCTGAAGAACATCCTAGAGTCAGCGGGATACAAAGTCACCGTCGCTGTGGACGGTGTGGATGCGTTCACGACACTTAAGACCGAGGAGTTCGATTTGGTGGTATCGGACGTCGATATGCCACGGATGAGCGGGTTTGAGCTCACGGCGAAGATACGTGCGGACCAGAAACTTTCGGGGATACCGGTTGTGTTGGTTACAGCGCTTCAGTCCCGTGAAGACCGTGAGCGCGGAATCGATGTCGGGGCCAGCGCTTACATAGTGAAAAGCAGCTTCGATCAGAGCAATTTATTGGAAGTCCTCGGAAGACTCGTATGAACACAGGCATTTCAGGGTCAGGAGTCAAAGCGGCGGAAAATTGAATTTTATTAAGCCACTCGACGGCGGCCATCGTGAATGGCCGCACGAACATGGTGGCGCAGGTATGTAACGGTGTGCGCATGTCTTTTGGGAAGGAAAAAGCTGATCTCAAAGCGTGGCCCTGCCGTCTGAAAATTTGGGAGGAACGAATTGATTCGAGTCTTAGTCGTCGAGGATTCACCTGTGATTCGAGAATTTCTGGTTCACGTTCTCAGTACAGACCCGCTGATTCGAGTCATTGGGATGGTGAGTGACGGAAAAGAAGCACTCGAAGCCGTAGCGCGCACAAAGCCTAACGTGATCACAATGGACATTCACATGCCAAAGATGAACGGCCTGGATGCTACCCGCCAAATCATGGAAACGCACCCTACACCTGTGGTCATCGTGTGTGGCAGTTCGAGCGCGAAAGATGCGACAACGGCATTCGAAGCTATTGAGGCGGGAGCGCTCGCCATTGTCCAACGGCCGGCGGCAATAGGTCATCTCGATCATGAGGTCTCGGCAGCGAATTTGATTCAAACGGTGAAACTGATGTCGGAGGTGAAAGTGGTGGGGCGTTGGGCCCGTTCTCGACCGCCAGAGGTCCGTCCCGCTGTTCCGCCTCTAGCCGCGGTGCAGGTGCGGCGAAGCCCGGCAGAAGTCAAGCTCATCGCCCTGGGCGCCTCAACCGGTGGACCTCCAGTCATTCAGGCAATTCTCTCCAAGCTCCCAAAGAGTTTTCCTGTTCCCCTCTTGATCGTTCAACATATCGCCCCAGGTTTTATCCAGGGATTCGTGGAATGGCTGGCTCATACGTCTCTTCTGCCGGTTCATGTGGCCCGCCAAGGTGAGCCGATCGTTCCCGGACACGTCTATGTTGCCCCTGACGAATTTCAGATGAAGGTGGGACGGACGGGAGAAATATCGTTGACCAAGGAAAAACCGCAGAACGGTCATTGCCCATCCGTCTCCTATCTTTTCCGTTCGATCGCTACCTCCTACGGGCAACATGCGATCGGCGTTTTACTAACGGGAATGGGGAAAGACGGTGCGGAAGAATTGAAGCTGATGAGGGAAAAGGGTGCCGTCACCATTGCCCAAGACCGAGAAAGCTCGGTTATTTACGGCATGCCGGGTGAAGCCATTCGGCTCGGCTCGGCGACCTATGTGCTTTCACCGGGTGGGATTGCAGCGGCACTGATAAGTCTGGCGGAGGGAAGGTCAGAAGACGTAGACCGCGAAAAGTAGGCAGCAGATGAAAGGACAATGCAGCGCCGATGAGCTATCAACCCTAGCGCGGGAACGTTTCGGAATTGTGAAGTAAGGAGCGGGATGATGGACCTTCAAAAAAGATCTGCACAGAAAGACACTGAAATCCTCATTGTTGAGGACAGCCAGACGCAGGCCGAGTTGTTGAAACACCTTCTCTCTCAAGAGGGGTACGCGGTCACGGTCGCCGCCAACGGCAAGCAAGCTCTCGCTGCTGCGCATCAGCGTAAACCGGGGCTGGTTATCAGTGACGTCGTGATGCCGGAAATGGATGGTTACACTCTCTGCAAGGAGATAAAATCTCGAGCAGAGATGAAAGACGTTCCGGTGATCCTAGTGACATCTCTTTCCAGCCCACAGGACATCATTAAGGGCCTGGAGTGCGGCGCTGATAATTTTATCCGGAAGCCGTATGACGAAAATTATCTTCTCTCGCGCATCGATTTCGTCCTGACGAACCGGGATCTGTGGAGAACCGACAAATTGCAGATGGGGATAGAAATTTACTTTGGAGGTCAAAAATACTATATCACCTCGGAACGGAAGCAGATTCTGGACTTGCTCATTTCGACCTACGAGGAAGCCGTCCAGCTTAACGGGAAACTCGAGGAAAAACAAAAGGAGCTCAGGCGTACCGCGGAAGATTTGGTGCGTGCAAAAGAAGAAGCCGAACGCGCCAACCAGTTCAAGGACCAGTTCCTTTCCATGATGAGTCACGAACTGCGGACCCCGCTCAACGCCATCCTTGGCTTTTCCGAACTCCTCAGCGACGAGCGCTATGGCCCGCTCACCGACCGCCAGAATCGTTATGTTGCAAACATACACAACGGCGGGCGGCATCTACTTCGGATCATCAGCGACATCCTGGACTTATCCAGGATCCAAGCCGGCCACCTGGAGTTGGCCTTTGAGAGTGTTCCCATTGACATAGCTTTTGCCGAAATTCTCACCACCATGCAGCCGCTGGCGGAGAAGAAATCCCAGATGTTATCTCAGTCTGTTCAGCCGAGCCTGGCTGTCCGCGCCGATGCCACGCGGTTCAAGCAGGTTCTGATGAACCTGNNTCGGCAACGCCATCAAGTTCACTCCCGAGGGTGGGCGGATCGAATTGACAGCTCACCAGGCAGACAAAATCGTGCGGGTGGAAGTGCGCGACACGGGGCCGGGGATTCCTCCCGAAGAACAAAAGCGGGTCTTCGAAGCCTTCCATCGGCTGCGACAATCCGGAAAGGCTATCGAAGGCACGGGCCTGGGCCTAGCTATCACCCAGCGCTTGGTAGAATTGCAAGACGGCCAGCTAGGTCTCGACAGCCAACCAGGCCAGGGAAGTATCTTCTACTTCTGCTTGCCTGTCGCCCCGACCGTTCCAAAAGCGCTCGCCCGGGAGATCGAGTCCGGGGCAGCGGCGAGCACACCACTGCGTGTTCTAGTGATCGAGGAGAACGATACCGCGGGGCAACTCATTCACTCCCAACTGACCTCATCTGGCTACGAGGTGCTGGTCTGTAACCAACTGCAACGCGCCGTCGAAATGACGGCTGAATTCCAGCCACATGCAATCACGCTGAACCCACTGACGAAGCAGACCGACGGCTGGCAAGTTTTGGCTCAGTTGAAACGTGACCCGCGCACTGCAAACATTCCTGTGATTGTAATCTCGATTGTGGATCACCCCGTCGTAGCAGCCTTGCTCGGGGCCGATGAATGTTTGGTCAAGCCGGTAGACAGGCATGCCTTGCTGGCCGCCGTGGACCGCCATCTTGCTACCTACGGAAGTACACCCCCGGCGCTGCGGCCGATCTTGGTGGTCGAAGACGACAGACGTACCCGCGAGCTCATTACTGAGTTGCTTACCGCGCAGGGTTATGCCGTGGCCACCGCTGTTGATGGCGCCCAAGCGGACGCCCAGGTGGTTGCTACTCTACCCGAACTCGTGATCCTCGATTTGCTGCTACCGAAGGTGAGCGGTTTCGAGTTGCTCGCCAAGTGGCGCGCCAGCCCTCGCACAGCCGACCTTCCCGTGTTTGTCCTCACCAGCAAGGATTTGACCCGGGATGAGGAGAAATATCTCCGCGCGCATGCTGAATCATTGTTCCTCAAGAAGCAGCCGTGGCAGGAGGCCTTGGTCAACCAATTAAATCGTGTGCTGGCCCTCCGTCAGCCAAAGAAGTAGCAGATATGAAACATCGCATTCTGGTGGTCGAGGACAACCAGCTCAATCGCGAGCTGCTCTGTGACTGGCTGGAAGCCGAGCGCTATGAAGTCCTGTCTGCGATCGATCTCAAGACGGCTACTGCCACGGTTGAAGCCGAAAAGCCACACGTAGTCTTGCTGGACGTCCAGCTCGGCTCTGACGACGGGCTTTCACTGGCGGCGTGGATGCGCCAGCGCTCAGGACTGCGATTCATTCCGATCATAGGCTTTTCGTGAATGTGTGAAATTTCACGGTCGAGATTCACGTGCAAATATTGTTTGCTCCGCTGTAATCAAAAATGCCCCTGTAAGTGTCTGATTCTACAGAATCTCTAGCCTCGATTTTTGCGTTTTGATGGTACGAGGCTGAAAGTGTCGCGGCACGGCTGAAATCATCTCTCTGCCGATGCCCACTTTGCCGACTTAGAAATGTGAGTCTAGATTTAGACCCACCGGGAGTGCCCCAGACGGTCGGTGAGCGACGCGACATGGTTGATTTTTTAATCGCCAAAGCCATCCGTCTCAACGGAGTTTTTCTTAGCCATAGCAAGATGCTAGCACGATACCTGCTGCGAGCAGGTTCTCGTCACTGGAGGGAATCAAAAGGCGACCTCATGAATCATCGCCATATTAATGACGGCAACAACGTACCATCTGGCGCGGCAACGAGACGGAAAGTGAGTCCGACGGTGAGTCCAACTACGGGTAGGGTATCGGAGGTTAAGCTACGCCGATTCAACGAATGTGAAGGGCTAACCGCCCATCGAACCCATCCATCGTAGCAGAAGGCACGCGGTCCAAGCTACTTCGCGCCAAGAAATTCGGAGCCGGCGAAGGCCGCGAGCCTATAACGCCACTTGGATGACCTCGATCTAAAATTACTACGCCATTTTTTGCTCGCTCAAACCTCCACTAGCGCCTACCTGTACGTTAGTACAGGAGCAAAAAAAAGCCTGTACCAATGGCCAGTTTTTCACGCAGCGTAACGGATGTTAGCAGATTCACCACGAACGCCGCACACGCTCCGAAGCTGCGCGCACGAGCGTGCTACGCTAAATCTTCCAGCGGTGAGATTGCCGCGGGCGCACAATCATGTCTTCACGACTCGGCGAAATACTGGTCAAAGACAGCCTGATCTCAGCGGATCAGTTGAAGCAGGCGCTCGACTATCAGAAAAAGAATGGCGGAAGGCTGGGCACCTGCCTGGTAAAGATGGGACTTGTAAGCGATGATGACATCACTGCAGTGCTTTCCCGGCAGTACGGTGTGCCCTCGATAAACCTGAAGTTTTACGAAGTGGATCCTCTGGTAATCAAGCTGGTTCCGCAAGAAACCGCCATTCGATATCAGATTGTGCCGCTTTCGCGCGTAGGGTCGACGCTGACGATCGCGATGACGGATCCAACCAACGTCTTCGCGATGGACGACATTAAGTTCATGACCGGTTTCAACGTGGAACCGGTGGTGGCTTCAGAGTCTGCGATCAGCGAAGCGATTCACAAGTTTTACGGCGACGTCGAGAGCGTAGAAGAACTCGACAAAGTGATGAAGGACCTCGCCGGCGACGATGCTTCGGTGGAGCTTTCGGCCGAAGAGCAAGAAATGGATTTGGCCACGCTCGAGAAGGCAGCCGAAGAGGCTCCGATTATCAAGCTGGTGAACCTGATTCTCACCGACGCGGTGAAGCGCGGGGCCAGCGACATTCACGTGGAGCCGTACGAAAAAGAACTCCGCGTGCGCTTCCGCGTGGACGGAATTTTGCAGAACGTGATGGCGCCGCCGATGAAACTGAAAGACGCCATTACCAGCCGCATCAAGATCATGTCGAAGCTGGACATCAGCGAAAAGCGGCTGCCGCAAGACGGCCGCATCATGATCAAGTATTTGAAAGACGGAAAGAAAAAGGAACTCGACTTTCGTGTTTCCACCGTCCCGACGCTCTTCGGCGAAAAAATCGTTTTGCGGTTGTTGGACAAAGAAAATCTGCGGCTGGATATGACCAAGCTGGGCTTCGAACAGGAGTCGCTGACCAAGTTCGAACGGCAGATTCTGAA
The DNA here is from genome assembly GCA_003167215.1 of Acidobacteriota bacterium. Lineage (GTDB taxonomy): Bacteria > Acidobacteriota > Terriglobia > Acidiferrales > UBA7541 > Palsa-295. Next base: position 59,742 of record PMTV01000061.1, read on the forward strand.
GCCTTACGGCATGGTGCTGGTCACTGGCCCTACCGGGTCGGGCAAGACGAATACGCTGTATTCATCCGTCGCGCGGCTGAATACGGTAGAGACCAACATTATGACGGCCGAAGATCCCGTCGAATTTCAGCTTGCCGGAATCAACCAGGTGCAGATGAAGGAGCAGATAGGGCTGAACTTCGCTTCCGCATTGCGCGCTTTCCTGCGGCAAGACCCCAACATCATCCTGGTGGGCGAAATTCGAGATTTTGAAACGGCCGAAATCGCAGTAAAGGCCGCACTCACCGGCCACTTGGTGCTTTCCACGCTGCACACGAACGACGCGCCTTCCACCATCAGCCGATTGATGAACATGGGCATTGAGCCTTTTCTAGTGGCGACATCGGTGAATTTGATTTGCGCCCAGCGGCTTGTGCGGCGCATTTGCTCGCAGTGCAAGGAACCGCTGCAGATTTTGCCGCAGGCGCTCCGGGACGCGGGCTATACGCCTGAAGAATCGGAGAAAGTGATCATTCATCATGGACGCGGCTGCGCAACCTGCAACAACACGGGTTACAAAGGACGCGTCGGCCTGTACGAAGTGATGGAGATCAACGACGAGTTGCGCGAGCTCATTCTGGTGGGTGCCTCTGCGCTGGAATTAAAGAAGAAAGCTTTGGAAACCGGGATGATTACGTTGCGCCGTAGCGGCCTCTTAAAAGTGGCTCTGGGGCACACGACGATGGAAGAAGTTTTGCGCGAGACTGTTCTGTAAGCGGAGGAAATAAATGGCCGGCATCACTTTAAGCGAACTCTTGAAGAAAATGATCGAAATGTCAGGAAGCGACCTGCATCTATCCACCAACAGCGCGCCACGCATTCGCGTGCACGGCAAATTGCGTCCGCTGGACATGCCTCCGCTCACCGCGGCAGACACCAAGGCGCTGGCCTACAGCGTGCTGACGGATGTGCAGAAGCACCGGCTGGAGGAGAATCTCGAGCTGGACTTCTCGTTCGGTTTGAAGAGCCTGGCGCGTTTCCGGGGCAACATCTTCCACCAGCGCGGCGCGGTGGCAGCCGTCTTCCGTACGATTCCGTGGGAGATCAAGAGTTTCGATGCTCTAGGCCTGCCCAACGTCGTGCGAGGGCTCTGCGATAAGCCGCGCGGCCTGGTTCTGGTGACCGGACCGACCGGATCGGGCAAATCGACGACGCTCGCAGCCATGCTCGACAAAATCAATAACGAGCATGAAGAGCACATGATCACGATCGAAGACCCGATCGAGTTCCTTCACAATCACAAGAAATGCCTGGTGAACCAACGCGAGGTGCATTCCGACACGCATTCGTTCGCCAATTCGCTGCGTGCCGCACTGCGCGAAGACCCGGACGTGGTGCTGATCGGCGAAATGCGCGACTTGGAGACCATTGAGTCGGCGCTGCGAATCGCCGAAACAGGCCACTTGACGTTCGCCACCTTGCACACTAACTCGGCCGTGTCGACGATTAACCGCATCATCGACGTATTTCCGGCACACCAACAGCCGCAGGTACGCGCGCAATTATCCATGGTGCTGGAAGGAATTCTTTGCCAGTCCCTATTGCCGAAGATCGACGGCCGGGGCCGCGCGATGGTGATGGAGATTCTGATTCCCACCGCCGCCATTCGTAACCTGATTCGCGAAGACAAGATTCACCAGATTTATTCGGCCATGCAGACCGGCACAGGCACATCCGGAATGCAGACGTTCAATCAGAGCCTGGCGAACGCCTATCAACAGAAGTTAATTACGATAGAAGTGGCGCTCGCGCGTTCATCGAATCCAGACGAATTACAAGACTTGATCAACCGCGGGGTCGTTTCGCCGCCTATAACCGGCAAACAGCCTGTCCGGCGGTAACTGCAGATAAGAAAGAGGAGGGAACAGATCATGCCGGTATTCACATATCGAGGAGTCAACCGGGCGGGCGCAACCGTCACGGGCGAGCGGACGGCTGCCACCAAGGCCGAGGCGACCACCTCGCTTAAGCGGGAGCAAATCAACATCAGTAAGCTCTCCGAGAAGGGAAAAGAGTTCAACATTCCCACTTTCGGGGGAGGGGTGGATTCAAAAGAGCTGGCCATCTTCACGCGCCAGTTCTCGGTAATGATCGACGCCGGCTTGCCCCTGGTCCAGTGCCTGGAAATTCTCGCGGGGCAGCAGGAAAACAAGACCTTTCAAAAAATCCTCAACGGCGTGCGGGCTTCGGTGGAAGGGGGCGCCACACTTTCCACCTCGATGAAGCAGTACGAGAAGGTATTCGACCCGCTTTATTACAACATGGTGGAAGCGGGCGAGACGGGCGGTATTCTCGACACCATTCTTCAGCGGCTCTCGAGCTACATCGAGAAGAACGTGAAACTGAAGCGCGCGGTGAAGTCGGCGGCGATCTATCCAACCGCCGTGCTGGGTATTGCCGGCGGCGTGATTATTCTTCTTCTGTGGAAGGTGGTGCCGATTTTCACCACGCTGTTTAATGGACTCGGCGTGGACCTGCCGCTACCCACCAGAATCGTGATCATGCTCAGCAGCTTTATCGGCAGCATCTACGGCCTGCTGATCCTGGTGTTTTTCGTGGGCATCGTGTTTGCGGTGAAATTCTGGTACGGCACACCGCAGGGGCGGTACGCCATAGACAGCATTTTGCTAAAGCTGCCAATGATCGGAATTCTGCTGCGCAAGATCGCTGTGGCCCGATTCACACGAACCCTTGGCACTTTGATTTCCAGCGGCGTGCCCATATTGGAAGGCCTAGATATTACGGCGCGTACTTCCGGAAACGCCGTGGTTGAAAGAGCCATCACAGCAACGCGAAAGGCCGTCGAGGCCGGGCGTTCGCTTGTGGATCCTCTGAAGGAAACAAACGTTTTCCCGGGCATGGTGACGCAGATGATCGGCGTTGGAGAACAGACCGGCGCGATGGATGCTATGTTGCAAAAAATCGCCGACTTCTACGAAGACGAAGTGGACGCCTCGGTGAAGGACCTGTTGACGGCCATGGAACCAATCATGATCGTGGTCCTGGGAGTCGTCGTCGGCGGTATCGTTATTTCCATGTACCTGCCACTGTTCTCGTTGATCGGAAAACTTGCCGGTCACTAAACCCAGGCGTGCAGACAGCTTGAAGGGGGCGCTCCGTTTAACGAGGCGCCCTGCTGCACAGCATTGTAGCTACTGCTAATCCTCGAAAAGGATCCAGCCGGTGAATTCAGCGGGACCGGCAACGAAAGAAAATGAAAGCCGCAACCAGCGTAAGTGAATGGCTACCCTGGCTGGGCCGCGTCCGCTTCCTGGCCATTACTTTTCTGCTGGGCATCGTGGTGGCGGCACGCCAGCTTACCCCCGCATCCATATCGGTCCGGTCGTTTGTTCCACTGGTAGCGCTGTGGTACATGCTCGCCATTGTTTACGTGATTCTGCAGCGCTGGACTCCGCAAGCCCGCGTGCATGCGCCCCTGCAGATTATCTGCGACCTGCTCATCATCACGGGCGTGGTGTACACGACGGGAGCGCAGGATAGCTATTTTATTTCTCTTTATTTGCTCGTCATCCTCATGGCCAGCGTCCTGTTTTTAAGGCGCGGAGTTTTCCTTGTTGCCGGAGCGAGCTTTGCACTTCTCGCAGCCGTAATCGAACTGGCTTATTACGGGGTACTTCCAAACACGGCGAATTCGGCTCCGGCACAGAGCTCTCTGGCTTCCTGGCTGGCCAGCAATTTCTTTGCGTTTATCGCAGTTGCATACCTGGGCAGCCTCTTGGCGCAAACACTTCGCAAGAAAGGCGTGGAGCTCGAAGAGAAGAGCGAAGAGCTGAAGGATCTTCGAGCGTTCAATCAGGACATCATCGAATCCATGCGCGGCGGCTTGCTGACCACCGATCTCGACGGCCGGATTTTATTGATGAACCACGCAGGAACGGAAATTATGGGCCGCGAAGCGATTCCTCTGCTGGGCCAAAAAGTTCAGGATGTATTTCCAGGCTTCTGGCCCGTGGAGATGGACGGCAGCGGAAGTCCTGTCGCCGCCCGCAAAGAGGTCGAGTTTCGCACGGCAGCCGGCAATATCCGTTTCCTCGGACTATCGATTTCGCCCTTGCGCACGAGCCAGAATCCCAACACCGGCTTCGTTTACAATTTCCAGGACCTTACTCAATTGAAGCGACTCGAACGCGAAGTACTCACGAAGGAGCGCATGGCGGCGCTGGGACGGCTCTCAGCGGCCATAGCGCACGAAATTCGCCAGCCATTGACCGCCATGACCGGAGCCCTGAAGGAACTGGCGCGGCTGGCACCTCTCGATGATGACGACAAAAAGCTGGTCCAAATCGTCAGCCGCGAGTCTCAGCGGTTGAATCAGATCATTACCAATTTCCTCGATTATTCGCGCGAAAAAACATACGCCTTTACGGATCTTGACCTGGTGCCGATCATCGAGGAAACGCTTTTGTTGCTCGAGCATGACGCAACGGCAAAGGGCAAATATCGATTCGAGCGCCATATCAATGTCCGCAATGCCCGCGCTCGCGCCGATCGCGATGCCTTAAAGCAGGTTTTCTGGAATCTTTGCAATAACGCCCTGCGCGCGATGCCCAATGGCGGCATTCTGGCTGTGGAGCTCGACGCGGACGAAACCTGGGTGCGCATTACGATCCGTGATACCGGCATCGGACTTGACACCCGCGAATTAACGCGAATTTTCGAACCGTTTCAGTCAGGGTTCACCGGTGGCACAGGGCTGGGACTAGCCATCGTCTACCAAATACTGCAGGCGCATCGCGGTCGCATCCGCGTGGAAGCGGCCAAGGGCGAAGGCGCAGAGTTTGTCGTCGAACTTCCGCGTTCCGTTGCGGCGCGCGCCCCCGCGCGGCAAGCTAGAGACAAACAGGCGGAAATGCTCCCAGTAGGGAAAGGGTAGCGCGCCATGGCTCATTTACTTGTGGTGGACGACGAACCATCGATCCGCGAGCTGCTCGAGATCAGTTTCCGCAAAGAAGGCCATAAAGTGGAAGTGGCTTCGAGCGGAGAAGCAGCCAAGGCTAGGCTGGCCGCACAAATCTTTGACATCGTCATCTCCGACATTTGCATGCCCGATATGGATGGGGTCGAGTTGCTTCGTTACAGCAAGGAAGTTTCTCCTTCCACGATTTTCATTTTGATTACCGGCGTTCCCACGATCGATACGGCAATTGATGCCGTAAACTTCGGTGCGGACCGCTATGTAGTGAAGGGTGACCGTTTGCTCGACGAACTGCGGCCGGCCGTCCAACAGATCGCGGAGAATCAGAGATTGAAGAAGGAAGCCGGTGAGCTTCGCCGCCAGATCCGCCGACTTACGGGCTTCGACCAAATCATCGGCACGAGCCCGAAGATGCGCACTCTCTTCGATATGATTGCCACCATCGCTCCGCAATCCAGCCGCGTGCTGATCACCGGCGAGAGTGGAACAGGCAAAGAACTTGTGGCTCGCGCGATTCACGAAAACAGCGCGCGGGCGAAAACAGCCTTTATTACGATCAATTGCGGGGCATTCCCGGAGACGCTCCTGGAGTCCGAACTCTTCGGCTACATGCGCGGCGCATTTACCGGAGCGAATGAAAATCGCCGGGGGCTGTTTCAAGCGGCTGACGGCGGAACGCTTTTCATGGATGAGATTGGCAACATGAGTCTGACCATGCAGGTGAAGCTTTACCGAGTCCTGCAGGAAGGAAAAATACGCCCGCTGGGAAGCAACGAAGAAACCAGCGTGGACGTTAGGGTGATCGCAGCTACAAACAAGGACCTGGAAAAGGAAATTACCGAGGGGCGATTCCGCGAAGACCTTTTCTATCGCCTGAATGTGATTCCCATTCATCTTCCGCCGTTGCGAGAGCGCAGTGAAGACATTCCGCTACTGGCACGGGCCTTTCTCGATCGATATTCCAAATCCATGGGAAAGAAGATTGAGGGCATTGAGCCCGAAGCGCTTCGGCGTCTGGAAGTTTATGAATGGCCGGGGAACGTCCGCGAATTGGAAAATACAATCGAGCGCGCGGTAGCACTGGAAACGAGCAAACGTGTATCGGTGGAGAACCTGCCGGAGCGCGTTACGAGCTTCTATCGGGAGTCTCGCTCGAATGGGCATTCTGAAAACAAAGCCTTCCTCATTCCCGATGCCGGTATGGATCTGGAGAAACTTATTGGCTCTACCGAACGAGCTTATTTACTCGCGGCTCTGGAATGCTCTGGAGGAGTTCGCATCCGTGCTGCAGAAATGCTGAAGATGACCTACCGCTCATTCCGCCACTACGCAAAAAAGCACGGAGTCTAAGGTGTTCCACTTCGGTGCAGGCTCTTAAAGTCTTTACCCCCGACGTTTATCGGCCTTTCTCCTTTCAGGCCCAAGACCAAAACAATTTTCTGATTCCGGCTTGAGAATAATAAGCGTGGCACAGCGTGCTAACACTCGACTTACAGCTCGTTTTCTCCAGATTTACGAGTGTTCGCCCGAACGGCGTTGGTCGTGCTCTATTCGTGGTGTACCCCGCCAGGGGCTACAAAGAAAGATTGAAGCTCGTAGAATCGGCCAAGGAGAAACACGCTAATGATTAAGAATCAGAGAGAGAAGGGTTTTTCGTTAATCGAATTGCTGATCGTTGTGGCGATCATTTTGATCATCGCAGCTATCGCAATTCCGAACTTGCTTCGCGCCCGTATCGCGGCCAATGAGGCTTCGGCNNCCGTTGGCCAGCCTCGGTGGCGCAGCGCCTTGCGTCGCCGGAGCAGCGAACGCTTGCTTGATCGATCCGGTTCTGACTCTTGGAACCAAGACCGGTTACGTGGTTGCCGCAGTAGCCGCCACTGGTGCGGGTAGCGTAGTTTCTCCGTTCCAGACTTTCGAAGTGAACGCCACTCCGATATCAGTTTCGACTGGTACGCGTGCGTTCTGCTCCGACCAATCTGGTGTGGTTCGCTACAACACGACCGGTACAGCGATTGGAACCGGCGCGGGTAACTGCGCTGCCGTAGTAACCATCCTTCAGTAGTTATCTGTGCTCCAAGCGGGGAGGAAGCTCAGCTTCCTCCTCGTTTTTTTTGCTGGAAACCTCAGTCAATGTGGAGCGCCTCTTGGGTCATTTCAACGTCTAAATTCTAGGAATGAAGCCCGTAAGACCTTTCAAGGCGCTTTCTGCTGACAAAAATAGTCATAAAGTTCGGTCAGGGGGAGGTATTTCGGCGCGGTGTAATCGCGGGCTTATAGAACTAGCTCCCATCCTACTGATAATGAGAGGTATAATCGGTGTGTCGTGTCGGTACATGGGGTGAGCCATTGTGGAACGCCGCTTGCCTTTACGGTGGGTGTACCCCGCCAGGGAGTACTAAAGAGTTTGAGCATTTTACTCAAGGAGAGAGAAGACATGAATAGGAAACAGAAGGGTTTTTCACTTATCGAATTGCTGATCGTTGTGGCGATTATTTTGATCATCGCAGCTATCGCAATTCCGAACTTGCTTCGCGCCCGTATCGCCGCTAATGAGGCTTCGGCGGTCGGCTCAGTCCGTACGCTCGATACAGCTGAAATCACGTATTCTTCGACGTACGGTACCGGCTTTGCGCAGTTGGCTAACCTCGGTGGCGCAGCGCCTTGCGTCGCCGGAGCAGGGACAGCTTGCTTGATCGATCCGGTTCTAACTCTTGGAACCAAGACCGGTTACCAGGCTGCCGTAGTAGCCGCCACTGGTGCGGGTACAGTAGTTTCTCCGTTCAATACGTTTGAAGTGAACAACACTGCGTTGTCAGTTTCGACCGGTACGCGTGCGTTCTGCTCCGATCAATCTGGCGTGGTTCGCTACGCTGTGCAAGCGGCAGCGATTGGAACCGGCGTGGGTGCTTGCGCTGCTATTCCGACCATCCTCCAGTAGTTGGGATGTGCTTCAAACGGGGAGGAAGCTCGACTTCCTCCCCGTTTTTTTTTTGCGAGAAGGGGCAGTGAATTGCAATCAAAAATGTCTTAACGGTCGTAGTGGATACATTCGGGGAAGCGTTTATGCGAGTCCGACCAAAATACAACTCAGCCTTCAGCCCCAGTCGGAGGAACAGCGGCTACGATTCCCGCGGTTTCAGCCTCATCGAACTGCTGGTCGTAGTGGCGATCATTTTGATCATCGCGGCGATCGCCGTCCCTAACTTTCTTCGGGCGCGCATCGCGGCGAACGAAGCTGCCGCCGCAAACAACACCAGGACCATCACGACCGCTGCGATAACTTATTCATCGACTTACCAGAACGGTTATCCAAGCAGCCTAGCAACTATGGGCCCACCGCCGGGCGGTCCGGCGACTTGCGATGCCGCCGATCTAATCGATACCCTTTTCGCGACCGCCCCCAACCAGAAGAGCGGTTATACCTACGCTTACATCGCATCAAACCCTGTAACCGTTGCTGCCGGTTGCGGCGCTGCGGGCGACAATAATTACTTGGTGACGGCCACCCCGATGATGGTGGGGATTACGGGATCTCGAAGTTTTTGTAGTGAGGAGCCCGGGGTCATTCACTACGATTCTACCGGAGCCGCCACGGCCAGCGCCGCTGCATGCGAAGCGCTTCCAGAATTGTAATAGTTTGCCTGGGCGTTCCTCTTTTTCACCTCAGTTCACAATGCATTCTTGTTAAGATACTCGCGTGATTTGCGTCCTCTTTTTTCTCACTTTCGTGTCATTTCAATCTGCGGAGAAACCTGCAAAAGACGCTCGGCAGCTCGCACGGATGATTGACGCGCACTATCGCCGGGCAGCGACCCTCAAAGCCCGCTTTTATGAGAAGTTTTCCGACGGCGCCGGCGCGGCCTCTGCTGAATCCGGAATTGTGTACTTCTCGAAGCCCGGGCGTATGCGCTGGGAGTATGAATCGCCGGAGCAAAAGCTTTTCATCGTTGATGGAGCGAACGTGTGGTTTTACGTTCCTGCAGACCGGACCGCGAGCCGGGCAAAGATAGCAGAGAGCTCGGACTGGCGAACGCCGTTGGCGTTCCTTACTGGAAAGACCGATCTTGCTCGGCTTTGCCGGAACATCGAAATCGTGGACGGTGCGAACGCGCAGGACGCCAACCTTGGTGACCGTACCACCGTTGCTGGGAACACTCTTTTGAGTTGCGCTCCTCGTTACAATGCGGCCGATCCTGGTGAGCGCATTCGTGACGTTCTGCTCGAGGTAGATCCCGACGATCGTCTAGTTCGCGTGGTAGTCCGTCAGGCGGGGAAGGTGGAGACGGAATTTCGATTTGGAGACTGGGAAGAAAACCTGCCGATTCCGGAGACGAAATTTCACTTCGTGCCTCCGCCAGGCGTGGTCATCGTTGATGAAGCAACTCTCGCGGGCTCGCTACGCTAGCTTTAAGCGAGAATTCAATAATCTCCGCACTGGCCTCACCCGGCTCCCGTTCAGATGTCTTAAGCCCTTGTGCCGGTTTGCCTGTGTAACATCATAGTAATGCAGGGATCTTGCGCATAGGACGCGGGTTGTAACGGGTATGGTAAACTAGAAGGCAAACGTCTCACTGGGCGGGACGTCTAAGTCCTAAATGACTGAATTTGTCTGCAAAGTCGGGGATACCACTGGTCGAGTTTTCCAGCAGATGGAGACGGCACAGTCGGAGGCTGAGGCGAGGCAGAAACTTGCTGACCGGGGATTCTTCGTCTTCTCGGTTCGAATGCACTTCGATTTGCTTTCTCAGTTCAGCGGGGCTTCCCGCGAACGGAAGATTCGCCCTGCCGATTTTCTAATTTTTAACCAGCAATTCAGCACCTTAATCAAGGCGGGCTTGCCCATTTTGAAGGCGCTGGAGCTCCTCGCCGAGCGAGCCGCGGCGCCTCGCTTGAGGCCCATTCTCCAGGACGTGCGGCAACGCGTACGCGATGGGGCCCTGCTTTCCGAAGCGTTGGCAGCCCAGGGATCGTTCCCGGCGGTGTACGTCACGGCGATTTCGGCGGGCGAACGCAGCGGCAATCTAACGGGAGTCATCGATCAATATATTTCGTACTTGCGAGTGAGCACCGGTTTCCGCACCGCTTTGCTCACGGCATTGATTTATCCCGCGATTCTAGTGGTGACCGTAATTTTGGTTCTCAGCTACCTGGTGACATATGCCATGCCTCAGTTTGCAAAACTTTATCAGGATCTGGGAGTGCCTTTGCCGGCCATGACGCAACTGATGCTGAACATGGCCGTGCCGCTGCGCAATTATTTCGTCGTGTTTGCCGGGATTGCTGTTTTGATCGCTGCTGCTATTTTCTTGTGGACGCGGACGTTGGAGGGAGCGCTGGCGATCGACCGTTTAAAGCCCAAAGTTCCGATCGTGGGCGATATCTGGCTGAAAGGAGAAATCGCCCAGTTCCTGCGAACTCTAGCTACTCTTCTGGCCGGTGGCACACCGCTGGTTTCCGGGTTGCAGACATCTTCGGCTGCCATCGGAAGCCGCCTGATCGCGACTTCCGTCGCGCGAGCCTCTGAGCGAGTTCGCGAGGGCAAAAGCCTTAGTGAGAGCCTGTCCGAAACGCGATTAATCCCGCCCCTGGCTTTGGAAATGATCGAGGTTGGCGAAGCCTCTGGTGCGCTTTCGGCCATGCTGACAAGCGTCGCGGAATTCTATGAAGAGGAAGTGAGCACCCGATTGCAGCGTACCCTGATATGGGTCACGCCGGCCATTTTGGTGGTTATGGCGGTGGTGGTAGGCTTTATTTTGATTTCTCTCTATCTGCCTCTGTTCTCCCTCCAGATAGGATCTCCTGGAGGCTAGATATTAAATGGCTACGCTCAATAACAATCCGATTACCGGCAATGCGCCTAATGAAGCGGAACGCGAACAGGCTCGCCGCTTAGCGGAACGCTATCGGTGTCCGTTTGTAGACCTTCGCGAGCAGCGCATCGATCCTGAACTGTTTCGCAGCATTCCTGCCGAACTAATGTTTCGATACAAGTTTGTCCCTCTCGAATCGCACGAAACCACATTGACTGTGGCCATTGCAGATCCGAGTCAATTGCAGCTCACCGACGAGCTTTCTCTTTTGCTCGGGAAGCGACTGCAGATAAAGGTGGCAACTACCTCGCAAATTGACGATCTCCTGAAGCGAACAGAGCAATCGCAACGCGTGCTCGATCAGGCTACCGAAGGTTTTACTCTGCAGGTCGTCGGAGACGAGGAAGACAGCGACGAAAACATCTCGATGGACAAGCTCACGCGCGGGGACACCGGCGTTAGCCCCGTCGTGCGGCTGGTGAACACGGTCATTTATACCGCGCTCGAGCGCCGCGCGAGTGATATTCACATCGAAACGCGCAACGCCGAAGTAGTCGTCAAGTACCGAATTGACGGCGTATTGCAATACGCCATGCAGCCGCTGGCAAAAGAGTGGCACGCCACAATCCTTTCACGTATCAAGGTTATGAGTGAACTCGATATCGCTGAACGACGTGTGCCGCAGGACGGGCGCTTCCGGGTACGTTACAAAGGACGCTTTATCGATTTCCGCGTTTCCATCATGCCGTCGGTCCACGGAGAGGACGCCGTACTTCGCGTTCTGGACAAGGAAACTCTCAGCGAAAAATTCCACAACCTGACACTGGATGTCGTGGGGTTCGACCAGCAGGACATGACGCGCTTCCGCCGCTACATTCACGAACCGTACGGCATGGTCCTGGTCACCGGTCCAACCGGCTCGGGAAAAACCACGACTCTTTACGCGGCCATCAACGAAATCAAGAACGATGAAGATAAAATCATCACGATTGAAGACCCCGTGGAATATCAAGTGCGCGGCATTACGCAGATCCCCGTGAATGAAAAGAAGGGACTGACTTTCGCGCGCGGCTTGCGCTCCATCCTGCGCCACGATCCGGATAAGATCATGGTCGGCGAAATTCGCGACCAGGAAACGGCCCAAATCGCCATCAACTCCGCGCTCACCGGACACCTTGTCTTCACCACCGTGCACGCGAACAACGTCACCGACGTGATCGGCAGGTTCATCAATATGGGCGTCGAGCCTTACAATTTCGTTTCGGCGCTGAACTGCATCATGGCCCAACGCTTGGTGCGCGTGATTTGCGAGAACTGCAAGAAGAGGGTGCATTATTCGGCGGAGGTTTTGAAAGAATCCGGTCTGGATCCGGCCGAATGGATGCAAGTGCCATTTTACGAAGGCCCCGGCTGCCTGGAATGTTCCGGCAGCGGTTATCGTGGCCGAAGCGCGATCACGGAACTCCTCGATCTTTCCGACCGCATTCGCGAGATGATTATTAATCGCAGGCCGACTTCGGAAATCAAGCGAGTAGCCAAGGAAGAAGGCATGACGTTTCTGCGCGATTCCGGTATGGGCAAGATCCGCGCGGGAGTTACCACCTTGCGCGAGATCAATAAGGTGACCTTCCTTGACTAGCGCCGCCAGCCTGACAAGCCAGTTCTACGAACTCGGCCCCGTGCGCCGTATCGAGCGCTGGCTCACGGCTATGCCGCACCCGACTCTGGTGGTAGACATTTCGTCCACTCACGTCGCGGCCGCTCGCTGGGGGAAAATCAACGGCGCCTTGGAATCCTACGCAGTCGAACCTCTTCCGTTAGGTGCCGTGCTTCCGTCTCCGGTGGAAATGAACGTAGCGCAGCCGGATGCAGTGCGGTCGGCTCTTCGACGCGTATTCAGCCGTGTTCCGGCGCGCGAGCACGGTCTGGCGCTCATCATTCCTGATCTGGTCGTGCGCGTTTTCATTCTGCCGTTCGACGCCCTTCCGCGCAGCGCGGACGAAGCCCTGCCTCTCCTGCGCTGGCGCCTAAAGAAGAGCGTGCCATTCGACGTGGACGAAACGGTGGTCTCCTGGATGCGCCAGGCCGGCAAAGACGGGAATCTGGAGGTCGTGACCGCGGTTGCGCGACAGAAGATTATTCGGGAGTATGAGGAAATCGTTTTGGGTTTGGACGCGAAGGTCGGAGTCGTTCTGAGTTCAACCCTGGCTACACTGCCTCTGATAGAAGATCGAGACGCCACCCTTCTCGTTCGCATGTCCGGTAAGACATTGACCACGGTCATCGTGCGCGCGGGTAATCTGTGCGTTCATCGCTCGACGGATATGGCCAGCGACGCGTCTCTCCTCAGCCCGCAATCGTTGCTCGACGAGATCTTTCCCGCCGTGGCCTACTATCAGGACACCTGGGGCGGAGCGGTGGACCGCGTTCGCCTTTCAGGACTGGGAGCGCGCGCGGACATCTTTCGCCGAGCGCTTTCCGAAGAACTGAAGTGCCCGGTAGGGCCGCTCGCTGAATCCGAGCCTCCCTTCCATCTCGATTCCGGCGCGAAAGATCTGCTGCTTCAGAATCTCGATGCGTTGGTCGGCTGGATGATGAACGGAGGGTCCTGAGCGCGTCCGCGCGCTTCGCATATATGAAACTTCGTCTCAATCTTGCTACCAGGCCGCTGGAAAACAAACGGCCGTTTCTGGCTCTCTCCGGAGTCTTGGGCGCCGTCGGTATTCTTCTGCTTCTGCTTTTGTCTCACGGAGCTTACAAATCGTGGCGGGCAAACCGGGATTTACGCGCGGACATTGCTCGCTGGGAAGCCGAAATCCGCTCCAATAAACAGAGGCAGGCGACCTTGCAGGATTATTTTCGCTCCGCGCAAGCGCAACAAGTGTTGGATCGAGCTGCGTTTCTGAACTCGCTTATCGACCAGCGAAGTTTTCCGTGGACCAAGATTTTCATGGACCTGGAGAAAATTTTGCCCGCCGGCGTCCGGGTGATGAACATTTCGCCGAGGCTTGTGAACGGAAAGGCTCTGGTTGAGATTACCATCGGCGCGGCTTCGGATGACAGCAAGATAAAGTTTATTGAGGCGCTCGAGAAATCGCCGGCGTTTTCAAACGTGCAGATTCAAGGGGAACGCCATTCCGAGCAGATCACGCCCTCGTCCGACAAGATCACGCTGGAGCTGACGGCGTTGTACGAGACTACATGAATATGAAACGTTCCTGGAATACCTGGAAGAAACTGATCTTTTGCGCGCTGGGGGTTCTGCTTCTCGCGGACCTGGCCCTGGTCTTCATTCTCTGGCAATCCACGCGCGAAGGGGTCGAGAGCATGCGCGAGCAGCGAGGTCGCCTGCAGAACGAGGCCAAGCTCCTGAAGGCGGATGTCGCGCGAGGGGATGCGATTCGCGCTTCGCTTCCCAAGGTGGGAAAGGACTGCGACGCCTTTTATCACGACGCGTTCCTCGGCGACGGCGCCGGTTATTCAGCAATCGAAGAGGATCTCGGAAATATCGCCACCAAGGCAGGCTTAAAGACCACGACAATTACTTTCAATCAAAAAGACGTGAAGGAAAGGGGAGTGACGCTTGTTACCGTTCTGGATTCGGTCGACGGAGATTATCCGGCCATCATCCAATTTATCAATGGTCTCGAGCGTTCGAAATATTTCTATCTTTTGAATAATCTTCAGCTGGACACGGCCTCGGCCGGCGACATCCGGCTGCATCTGGAACTGCGCACTTATTTTCGGATCTGAGCCGATGTCACGACGAACACAAATCGGGGTGCTTATAGGGCTGGTAGCTCTTCTCGTTGTGGTGTACCTCGCCAATCGCACCCAAATGCCCGGCTTGGAAGGCGTTTTGGCGTCCGACGGTAAATTTCAACCGCTAAACGTGGACGAGCCGCAGCTTCGAATTGACCTGCTCGAAAAACTTCAGAAACTCGAATATTCAGGCACCCATCGCAATATTTTCAGCGCGGTAGCTCTTCCAGTAGAGCCGACGCCTGCGGAAAAGGCCAAGTTGGAGCATCGCTATCCGACTGTTGATGCGCCGCCACCTCCGCCTGCGGTCCAGGTTCCTGCACAGTTTTTCGGGTACGCTTCGATGAAGAGCAGTCCTAGGCGTTTGGCGTTTTTCCTCAACGGCGATGATGTAATCGTTGTGCAGGAAGGCTCGGTTTTCCTCAGCCGCTTCCGGCTGGATAAAATCGGCAATGACTCGGCTGATGTGGAAGAAATTTCCAGCGGACGGCACGCTACCGTTCCAATGGTGCAGCCGCCGGCAGGAGACGCGGCTCCGGGTTCCCAGCCGCCGCCAAGCCAGTGAATTTCCGGCCCCATCCCGACGCAACACTGCTCCGCACTCGCTGTTTGCGGAATCGAGTCGCACGCTCCAGAGGCTCGGAAGAATCCGGATTTGCTTTCTTGATGGCGCTCGGAATGATGCTCATACTTCTCGCGCTGTCTCTGGTCGTGTTGCAGAATTTCGTTACTGACGGCAAGCGTACGCAGGAAGAGGAAACGATTTGGCGCGGCGAACAGTATCAGCGCGCCATCCGCCTCTATTACCATAAGATGGGCCATTACCCCCAGACGCTTGAGGATCTTCAAAAGGGCGGCCTTCAGCTCCATTTCCTTCGCCAAGCTTACAAAAATCCGATGAACAAAACGGATGGCACTTGGCGTTTCATTTACGTCAACGCCGCGGGCCAAATTATCGGCAGCATCCGCTATGCCACGCTGCAACAAATGGTGCTGATTGACCAGTATGCCGGCCTGCTTCCAGCGGCTGTCGCGTTAGGTCCGCAGCCGGCTCAGATCGGAGTGCCGGCAGCTAGTCTTGCGAGCAGTTCGGGTTCGCAGAAACCGCAGAATCCACTAGCCGGAATTCTTCCTGGTTCTGGACTTTCAGACTATGCCGCAGCAATCGGCGCGGCACAATCGCAGCAACAAGCCCAGAACTCGCAGTCGGGGTCCTCGGGCCAATCGCCTGATCAATCGAATGGACTACTTCCGCCCGGCATTACCGCTGATCAAGTGAATCAAGCCGCCCAAACCGGACAGCTTCCGGCCGGTATGTCGGCGGATCAAGTGGCCCAGCTTATTCAACAAAGTGGCCAACTTCCGGCTGGCATTTCAGCGGCTCAAGTGTCTCAGTACATTCAAAGCGGACAGCTTCCGCCCGGCATTACGCCGGATCTAGTGGCGCAGTACCTCCAAAGTTTGCAGAATCCGCAGGGTGCTCTTCAATCCGGCCAACCAAGTCTTGGAGCATCGCCTACTGGGCCCTCAGGTTCGTTCAGTTTAGGGTCGGCATCGACCGCACAGCCGGGGCTGGGCGGTTTGGGCGCGAATCCGCTGCTGGCGATGAAGCCAACGGGAGTAGTGGACGGCCCAGTCCTCGGCGGCTTTCTGACGGGCGTTGCATGCACAACGAAAAAGAAATCGGTCAAGGTGTATCGACGGGGGAATAAATATGAAGAGTGGGAATTCATTTGGAATCCTCTGGAAGACGCTCTAGCAGCCGCGCAGCAAGGTGGCGGCGCGCCGCAGGGAGGGGTTCTAGGGCTGGGCCAAACCTCCAGTACGCCTGGAAGCAGCTTTGGGGGTAACAACTCCAACCCCTTCGGAAACTCCTCTACGTCGCCAGGGTCTTCTGGATCGCAGCAACCCCCACCCCAGCAGCCCCCGATGCAGCCATCGCCCCAGTAGCTTCGTTACGATTCGTCCTACCGAACCAGTCAAGCTTGCAGCGATTGTGTGTTTGCGCGGCGCAGGCAAACTTTTGATTAACAGTGCGGGGGAGTTGAATGTCGAGGCTCTTCCCGCCTCGGATTATTTTCCGATCGTAGGAGCGGTTGTTGAAGCCAGGCTCGCCGTGATTTTTCGCACGTACTTCTGTGTTTCGGGGAAGGGAGGAATGCCGCCGTACCGCGCAACCATGTCTGGTCCTGCGTTGTAAGCAGCCAGCGCTAAAGGCAAGTTGCCGCGATATCGCTCGAGGAGGTCCTTCAGGTAGTGTGTTCCTGCATCGATGTTCTGCGCCGGATCAAAAATATTTGCCACTGAATAGCGCGCTGCCGTCTCGGGAATTAATTGCATCAGTCCCTGCGCTTGTTTGCGGGACACCGCGCGGGGATTGAAATTCGACTCCACGGCGATCAGGTGTGTGATTAATTTTTCGTTCACCCCATGCTTCAGCGCAGCCGCGTGAATCAAATTCCCAAAAGGGCCATTGGCCGGCGCCAGTGCCGGGAGCGCGGCAAATTGATCCTCAGGCTCGACGGAAAGCAGATCGCTGGCTTGCACTTCCACCGTGCCGCCGTCCATGGACAATCGCACGACTTCGCCCGAGCGCTCGTAGCCCGTGATATGCAGTCGAAGTCCCGAGCGCAGCACGGCATAGTCGGCCCGCGCGGTGGACGCGCCAGCCGCTGAAAAAATCATCGCGGCGAATATCGTAATCAGAAGTGTTAGGCGACGCATTCGTGGTCTCTTACTTCGCTTTGTGTTCGCAACTCTCGGTGCTGTCCAATGATCAATTATACCGCGGCAGGCTCGCCACACGCCAACTCATATCTTGCCGAGGGCGTAGGTACCAATAGCTTCCGCCAAGCCATTCTCATCGTTCGACGAGGTCATCGCCCAGCCGAACGATTTCAACTCCTCCACGCAATTGGCCATCACCACCGGCAGTCCCGCAAACTCAAGCATCTCGCGGTCGTTCCAATTGTCGCCAATGGCCATTACCTCTTCTCGGGCAATTCCTCTGCGCCGGGTCCATTCTTTCAGCGCCACTCCCTTCGTGACGCCAGCCCGCAAAACATCGAGGATCGCAAAGTCGCGCTTCTCATACTCGGTTAGCGCAAGTGTAAATCCCGCCGCGATTGGCAGCGCCGCCAGTTGGCGCATCGCCGACCGGATGGGCCGGCACCCTCCGGTGTACAACACCTGGATCGGGTCCTCGCCATTCAGGCAATCCACGAGCGGCGAGACCACGGCGATGTATGCGCGGTTCCGCTGAAAATATCCTCCGCGGCGCGGATCGTCCCAGTCCACCTTTTCGAAAATAATCTGGCGCTCGAGCACCCGATCGAAAACAACCCCGGCGTTTGATCGAAATTCCGCGGTCGCTTCCAGCACTTGCCGCGCCGTATCGCTCGGGAGAAGAAGCTGCTGGTGCGTCTCGCCGTTCTTGCTCTTGATTAGCGCGCCGTTGTTCACGATCAAATGCAGATCGCACTTCAGTTCGTCGGCAATGGGGCGCGCGAAATCGAATCTCCTCCCGGTAACCAGCACAATCTCAATTCCGCGCGACGACGCCTCCGCCACTGCGCGCGCGTTCTTTTCCGGCAGTTGCCCACGGCTATCCAGCAGCGTTCCGTCAATGTCCATCGCAATCAATTTGATCGGCACGCTCACATTCTATCGTGACATCTGCCGCGCCGGCTCTGCTGCGCAGCAATATTCTCGCGCGGTGGAGCGAGCAAGCACAGGGCAACCATCTGGGATTGTTGCACGTCCATATAAGGCAACTAGAGTGTCCGATTGTTTGCACGCGAAATCGCGATTAGTAGTAAATTCTTCTTGCGGCTGGTGCCAAGGCAGCAACGGTCGAGCATGTCGGTAAAAGGAAGGGATGGAGTCTTTTCTCAATCTTCTGTGGGTCGCAATTGCTGCAGGCGCTTTCTGCTTCTGGCGGACTCGCTGGCTGCACGAGCGCCGCGACCATCGGCGCCAACCCCTGCAAGAATGGACCGCCTTTGCCTGCGCCCTCGTTCTTCTGTTCTTCGCAGTCTCTTTGACCGACGACCTTCATTCCGAATTGATGATTTTCGACGAATGCTCAACGAGCCGGCGGCATTCGCTCAGCCTGACGCGCTCGCACGATACGCCACAGCATCGAACGGTCGCGAATCACAGCGGCCTGGCGGCAACTGAGAGCGCTTCGTTTGATCCGTTTCAAGATTTTGATCGGCTAATTCTTGCCGAGGAAATTTCGCCCTCATCCCTTGAATTGTCAATCCGCCCCGGCCGAGCTCCGCCGTCCCTGCCCCTTTAGCACGGTCTCTCGCCGCCTTTCATTTGCGGCAGCGGACCCCAAGCTCCTTTCAATACTAATCCGAGCGCGTTTGGATCAGTAGCCAAACACCGTCTCTCGATCCACAAGAATATCTTCCAAGGGCGCATCGCGTCGTTATCGGAGTTCTTGTATGAAGACAGCGGTTTTGATCTTGTGCTGTGCGTTGGCCGTTTTCGGAGCCGGCTGCGGCAGCGATTCCAAGCAGGATGCAGCGGCGGAAGCGCCTCCCTCCGTGTCGACCGTGCAGGAGCAAGATTCCAGCGTCGTCACACTCGAGCATCCCGAGCGGTTTCCACTTGTCGCGGCTGTCGAGCATATTGCTACGTCTTCGTTACAAGTGACCGGAACTGTGGCTCCCGATGTCTCGCGCACGGTTCCGGTCATCTCGCTGGCTTCCGGGCGAGTGGTGGATATACGCGCTCGATTGGGTGACACGGTGGAGAAAGGCCAGCTTCTGATGCGAGTTCAGAGCGTGGACGTTGCCGGGGCATATTCCGATTATCGAAAGGCTGTCGCCGACGAAGTTCTCGCTCGCACGCAATTCGAGCGTGCCAAGGAACTTTATCAGCACGGCGCAATTGCGTTGAACGATCTAGAAGTTGCCCAGGATGCGGAGGAAAAGGCCAAGGTCGACGTGGAGACCACCGCGGAGCATCTCCGCGCGCTGGGAAGCCCGCTGGACCGCCCCGGTGCGATTGTGGATATCGTTGCGCCGGTCTCTGGCGTGATTACCGACCAGCAAGTTACCAATGCCGCGGGTGTACAAAGCTTATCTTCCACTAATCCCTTCACAATTTCTGATCTCTCGCACGTTTGGATTCTCTGTGATGTTTATGAGAACGAGCTCCCGAATGTACACGTGGGCGAAACTGCCGACGTCACTCCGAACGCCTATCCCGATCAGGTCATCGAAGGCCGGATCAGCAACATCGGAGCCGTTCTCGATCCCGTCCTCCGAACGGCCAAGGTTCGCATGGAGGTGCGCAATTCGGGGACGCTGCGCCCCGGCATGTTTGTGACCGCTACCTTTCACGGATTAAAGAAAGAGATGCACGCCTCCGTTCCGGCATCCGCCATTGTGCACTTGCACGACCGCGACTGGGTCTACGTGCCTGTGGAAGGCGGCAAATTTCGCCGGATAGAAGTGAAGAGTGGAAACATGTTGCCAGGTCGCATGCAGGAGTTGCTCTCCGGATTGCAACCGGGGCAGAAAGTTGTAGCGAATGCACTCGAATTACAAAACACACTGGAACAGTAAATGATTCGTGGACTCGTAGATTTTGCGCTGAATAACCGTTTTATTGTGCTGACGATTGCGATCCTCCTCCTCTTCTGGGGCGCGATTTCGTTCCACAACTTGCCGGTGGAAGCTTATCCGGACGTGGCGGATAACTACGTTCAGATCATCACGCAGTGGCCGGGTCGAGCAGCGGAGGAAATCGAGCAACAAGTCACAATTCCAATTGAAATCCAGATGAATGGGATTCCTCATCTCACCCATCTACGATCCGTATCGCTTGCGGGGCTTTCCAGCCTAATGCTCATCTTCGATGACGAATCGAATAATGACTGGAATCGTCAGAAGGTGCTCGAAAGACTTTCGCAGGTCACGCTGCCCGCTAATCTGCAGCCGCAGATGGGTACCGACTACAGCCCAGTCGGCCAAATCTTTTTTTACACGTTGAAGAGCACCAATCCGCAGTATGACGTCATGGCGCTGAAATCTCTCGAGGATTGGGTTCTTGAAAAACAATTCAAGTCAGTGCCGAATGTTGTTGACGTTTCCAGTTTCGGCGGTATCACCCGTGAATATCAGGTCCGGGTGGATCCCGCCAAGCTCGTTGCCTACGGCTTGAGCATTGGCCAAGTCGAGCAGCAACTTGCTAACAATAACGTGAACGCGGGCGGAGGATTCATTGAGGAAGGCCAACAGCAAATAAACGTCCGCGCTGTCGGCCTGGTCAGCAGCGTTCAAGATATTGAGCAAACTGTTCTGAAGGCTCAGAACGGCATCCCCATTCTCGTGAAGGACGTCGCCGTCGTGACGCAAGGACCCAAAGTCCGCCTGGGCCGATTCGCGAAAGCAATTCATCGCGAAGACGGGCAGATTATCGATGACGACGATGTAGTTTCGGGAATCGTTCTGTTGCGCAAGGGTGCAGCCGCAGATCCAACACTCATTGCGATTCATGAAAAGGTGAAGGAGCTGAACGATCACATCTTGCCTAAAGGAGTGAAGGTTGTACCGTTCATTGACCGCAGCGACCTTGTGCACTTCACCACTTACACGGTACTGCGCAACCTGACCGAAGGAATTATTCTCGTCGTCATCGTTCTCTTTCTCTTTCTGGGCAATGTACGCGGGGCGCTCATTGTGGCACTGACGATCCCGTTTTCTCTCCTCTTCGCCTCGATTTGCCTTGATTTGCGCCACATTCCGGCCAACTTGCTCTCACTCGGGGCGCTCGATTTCGGAATGGTCGTGGATGGGGCCGTAGTGATGGTCGAAAATATTGTTCGCCATTTGAGCACTCGCGGCGGCAGACCGACGATGCAATGCATCCGGGATGCCGCCCATGAAGTGCAGCGTCCGGTTTTCTTTGCCATCGCTATTATTATTACCGCTTATATGCCGATTTTCACGCTGCAACGCGTTGAAGGGCGGTTGTTCAAGCCGATGGCCTGGACCGTCGCGTTCGCGCTTCTTGGAGCGCTTATTTTTTCGATCTTGATCGCACCGGTTCTCGCCAGTGTGTTTTTCCGCGATAGCATTCGTGAATGGAGGAATCCGGTTCTTGTATTTCTTACGAACCAATACCGGACACGTGTGCGCTGGGCTATTGAGCATCGCTGGATTACCTTGACAGCAGGCATTGCGGCATTAGGTATCGCTATGTTCCTCGTGTTTGGAGGCGTGATCGGCTCGGAATTTCTGCCACATCTCGACGAAGGAGCCATCTGGGTCCGCGGCACGCTGGCGCCCAGCACCGGACCCAGCGAGGGAACGCATGTGTCTGACCAGGCTCGAATCGCGCTTGCCTCCTTTCCCGAGGTTACGGTCGTAACCAGCCAAGTGGGGCGTCCGGATGATGGAACCGATACCACAGGCTTCTTCAACACAGAATACTTCGTTGATTTGAAGCCGAAGGACAAGTGGCGTCCTGTTTTCCACGAACGCAAGGACGAGCTCATCGCAGCCATGGACCGCGAGCTGGAGAAAATCCCAGGTGTCATTTGGAATTTCTCTCAGCCGATCGAAGACAATATGGAGGAAGCGGTCAGCGGCGTGAAAGGCGAACTCGCCGTCAAACTATATGGCGACGATCTTAAGCTGCTCGAAGAAAAAGGCGATCAGATCGTGGGCATCATGAGCAAGATTCCTGGAATCGAGGATCTGGGTCTATTTCGAGTGCTCGGCCAACCAAATCTCAATTTCACCGTCGACCGTCTGCAAGCCGCCCGTTACGGCATCAACGTAGCGGACATCCAGGATGCTATTCAGACCGCCGTGGGCGGCAATGCCGTAAGCCAAGTTCTTCAGGGCGAAGAGCGCTACGACCTCGTGGTGCGGTATCAGGAGCCTTATAGAGATACGAAAGAGGCGATCGAGAGCATTCGGTTGCTTGCGCCATCCGGCGAGCGCGTTTCGCTGGGGCAGTTGTGCAAAGTATCGGTCACCGATGGCGGCTCAGAAATCTACCGGGAAGAAAACTCACGCTATGTCGCCATCAAATACAGCGTGCGCGGCCGCGATCTTGGCAGCACGGTAGAAGAAGCGATGAAGAAAATTGGGGAGCAAGTCAAACTCCCTACCGGCTACCATCTGGATTGGGCAGGCGAATACGAGAGTCAGAAGAGATCCGAAAAACGCTTGCTCATTGTCCTGCCAATTACCATCCTCTTAATTTTTATCATTCTCTATGCCATGTTTGGCTCGTGGAAGTGGGGACTTCTAATTCTTGGCGTCGTCGCCATGGCGCCTATCGGTGGGTTACTCGCGCTACTGATTACTGGCACGCACTTTAGCGTATCCTCCGGAGTCGGCTTTCTAGCCCTTTTTGGCGTTTCCGTTCAAACGGGCGTCATTATGCTCGAGTACATCAATCAGCTCCGGGCGCGTGGCCATTCGATCGAAGATTCTGCCGTGGAGGGCGCAGTTCTCCGGCTCCGTCCCATCATGATGACGATGCTAGTTGCCACACTCGGACTGCTCCCCGCCGCCCTCTCGCACGCCATCGGTTCTGATTCGCAACGCCCTTTCGCGATCGTGATTGTGGGCGGCCTTATTGCTTCCCTGGTGATGGGAATCTTCTTGCTTCCCACGCTGTACGTGTGGGTTGCGCGCGACGGTGATAGGCTCCCGCAAGCCGAATCAAACGTCGAAGTCTAGCCGGTCGGTCACCATATACGTTTTGGCGGCTGCGCCTGCGTTTGTTAAACTAAGTCTTCAGTGGCCAAAGTAAACTCCCCTCTGACATTTCGCGCCAATCCAAGACAGTACTGGACTGGGATTTTCAGCAAACAAAGGTCGGCCTGGAGTCATGAAATGAAGTCCGCGGTCTTAATGCTCGGCATCGTCTTTGTAATCGCCGCTGGCGGATGCGGCAGCTCGGGCAGCGGGTCTGAGCAAGCCAACGCCCAGGCCGGCCAATCCGCGGCTCCGAGCGACAACGAATACGTAGCGACTGACGCCAAAGGAATTCAGACTATCACGGTGAATTCTTCTTCCGTCCCCGATTATCTCGTCTTGCCTGCGCACATCGAAGCCGATCCGACCCGCGTAGTCCATGTTTATCCGCCTACCGGAGGGCGAATCGTGGAGATGAAGGTTCGCCCCTCCGACCACGTGGAGAAAGGTCAGTTGCTCGCTCTGCTCGAGAGCAACGATCTTTCCCGTGCTGTTGCGGATTATCACAAAGCCAAGGTAGATGCGGAGGTGAAACAGCAAGGCCTGACCCGTGCGGAAGATCTCCTGGCGCACCACGCCATCGCGCAAAAGGATTACCAACAAGCTCAGGGTGAGGCCAAGATCGCTCAAGCTGAATTGGAAGCGACTGCGCAACTGATACGCGTTTTCGGAATGGATCCTGACCATGCCTCCACAGAACTGCGTGTCGTCGCTCCACGTTCGGGCGTAGTCCTGGATATTGGCGCGGCCAGTGGCGAGTATTCCAAATCTCTTGATGCGCCGCAGCCGCTCTGCACCATCGCCGACATCTCAACCGTCTGGGCTCTCGGTGACATTTACGAAAGAGATTTCGCGGGTCTCAAGATGGGCGAAGAAGCGCAAGTAACGCTCGACGCGTATCCGGACCAGCGTTGGCCGGGCCGCGTCGGAGTGCTCTCCGATGCCGTCGATCCTACTACGCGCACGCTGCATTTGCGCGTCGTGCTCCCAAACCCCGGCGGGCGCATCAAGCCCGCAATGTTTGGCTCGATCCGTGTCTTGCGCTCCTCTTCGCAGGGCATAGTCGTTCCGGCGTCAGCCGTTATTAGGGAAGGGAATGAAGCGCATGTTTTCATCTCGAAAGGCAACGGGCGCTTCGAACGGCGGACCATCAAGTTGGGCCGCGCGATGGACGGTTCGATTGAGATTCTCTCCGGCGTAAACCCAGGTGATTCGATTGTTTCTGAGGGAGCTCTCCTCTTGCGCGCCGCGGCTCAGAGCTAATCCAAAATGCGCAAGTTCATAGCCTCCCTGTTGCGTTATCGGCCGCTGATGGTCGTCGTACTGCTTGCCTGGATCGCGGGCGGAATCGTGATTTTCCTGCAACTCGACATCGAAGCGTATCCGGACCCTTCGCCGCCCCTGGTGGAAGTAATTACGCAAAATCCTTCGTGGTCCGCGGAAGAAATGGAGCGGCAGGTCACCGTTCCGGTTGAGACGGTTCTCTTTGGAATCCCGCATCTTCAGTATGTCCGCTCGATCACCATTTTTGGATTGAGCGATGTGAAACTCTATTTCGACTATGACAGCAATTATTTGTGGGACCGCCAGGAGGCCTTGAACCGCCTGCAACAGGTCACTTTGCCGGCAAACTTGTCCCCGCAGCTTTCGCCCTGGTCGCCCGTAGGAGAAATCTATCGTTATCGCCTGGCCGGTCCCGGATACACGCTCAACGAACTGAAGGCTACGGAAGATTGGTTCGTCGAGCGCGAGATCAAGCAAGTTTCGGGAATTATCGATGTCACGTCCTTTGGCGGCAGCACGCGCGAATACATCGCGGAAATTGATCCGCAAAAATTGTTGCAATACAACGTGACCTTGCCCCAAGTCGTTTCCGCTATCGGCTCGAGCAACGCCAACGTCGGCGGCAATTATCTGACCATGGGCGATCAGAGCGTCAACATCCGCGGCCTGGGCCTTCTCCGCTCCATCGCTGAGATGGAAAAC
Organism: Acidobacteriota bacterium; assembly: GCA_003167215.1. Lineage (GTDB taxonomy): Bacteria > Acidobacteriota > Terriglobia > Acidiferrales > UBA7541 > Palsa-295. The sequence goes on from PMTV01000061.1 coordinate 85,007, forward strand.
GTTCTCATCACCTCGCGAAATGGCGTGCCCGTTTACCTGCGCGATGTAGCGAAAGTCTATGAAGGATCTCAGCCGCGCCTCGGACAAGTCGGCGTAAACCACGACGACGATGCCATTGAGGGGATCGTTCTCCTGCAGCGAGGCGAAAAGTCCCTGCCGGCTCTGCGGCAACTCGAGCGGAAGGTGAAGAGTCTTAACAATGGCCGGCTTCCGCGCGGCATGAAGCTGGTCACGCTTTATAACCGCAGGGATCTGATTCAAGTGACGACTTCGACCGTGCGCCACATTGTGATCATGGGGCTGACCCTGGTTACGCTCGTCCTCATTATTTTCTTGGGCGACATCCCAATTTCTTTAATCGCTGCGCTTACCATTCCATGTTCGCTTCTCTTTGCATTCGCCGTAATGGTTCTCACCGGAGGATCGGCCAACCTCATTTCAATTGGCGCCATTGATTTCGGCATTCTCGTGGACGCATCGGTGATCGTGCTTGAGAACATCTATCGGCGGTTTCAAGCGTCCGACGGAGCGGATTCTACTTTCGACTTAGTTGCCGACGCTACGGCGGAGGCGGTGCGCCCGGTTTTGTTCTCCGTTCTCGTGATCATCGTGGCACTGATTCCGCTTTTCACTATGCAGGGCGTGCCGGGCAAGATCTTTGCGCCAATGTCGGAGACCTACGGCTTCGCTCTTGTTGGCGCCACTCTGTTTGCCATCCTGCTGGCACCCGTGCTCGCTTCATGGAGAAAGCCGGAGAGAGTCCGCGCCCATCACACGCGTCTCGTCACCTGGCTGAACAAGCGCTACGCCTCGTCTCTTCGGTGGACGCTGACGCATCGCAAAACGGCTCTTGTCATTGCGGGTGCGGCGCTCGTCGCAACCTTTGTGCTCGGCTCGTTCCTCGGCGGCGAGTTTATGCCCAAACTCGAGGAAGGGAACTTATGGGTTCGAGCCACGCTTCCGCAAGATGTGTCTTACGAATCCTCGGCGAAGACGGCGCACGACATTCGCGAAATTCTGCTCAGTTTCCCCGTTGTGACCCAGGTCGTTTCGCAGACTGGCCGGCCCGACGACGGCACGGACGTCACCACTTTTAATAACATCGAGTTCATGGTTTCGCTCAAGAATCCGTCGGCTTGGCCCAGCGGTCTAAGCAAGGATGAACTCATTCACCGCATGGACGCGCAGCTCGAAAAATTCCCCGGGATCGATTTCAATTTTTCGCAGAACATCCAGGATAACGTCGAAGAAGCTATGTCGGGAGTGAAAGGTGAAAACTCCTTGAAACTTTTCGGCGACGATATCGACGTGCTGGTCGCCAGGGCTGCGGAGATTCGAGACATCATGGCTAAGGTTCCGGGAGTGGCTGATCTGGGAGTTTTTCAGGAAACCGGCCAGCCCGAGCTGATCGTTTCGATCGATCGCGGCGCCAGCGCGCGCTACGGACTGATGGCCGCCGACGTGAACACCGCCGTGCAGGCTGCCATCGGAGGTCTTGCGCCAACGCAGATACTGCAGGGCGACCGCCGCTTCGATTTTGTCGTCCGTTATAAGCCCGAATACCGACGCACGCCGGAGGAGATTCGCAACATCCTGCTGCCTACGCCTGACGGAAATCGCGTCCCTCTGGGACAAGTTGCGGACGTTTCGCTGCACGAAGGCGCTTTCATGATTTACCGCGAAAATGGCCAGCGTTACATTCCAGTCAAGTTCAGCGTGCGCGGCCGCGATCTCGCCGGAACGATTCAGGACGTGCAAGCGCGCCTCAACCGCCAAGTTCATCTTGCTGAGGGTTACCACATCGAATGGGCAGGTGAGTATGACAGTCTGCTGAAAGAACAACGCCGCCTGGCGATCGTGATTCCGCTTAGTTTGCTCGTGATTTTCGGTCTGCTCTTCACCGCTTTCAACTCCTTGCGCCACGCAGTGCTGGTGTTGGCCATGCTGCCCTTTGGACTCACAGGAGGAGTATTGTCGCTGCTGGTTACGCACACGCCGTTCAGCATCTCCGCCGCCGTCGGTTTCGCCTCTGTGATCGGAGTCTGTACGCTGGGTGGCGTTGTTTTCATCTCGGGAATCCGCCGAAAGGAACGGGGTGCGCCGTCTAAACTCTGGGCGATCGAAGCAGGCGGCCTCGCAGAAATGAGGCCGGTGGTAATGGCGTGCGCCGCGGCTGGCTTGGGTCTATTGCCGGCTGCGCTTTCTTCGGGCATTGGAGTGCAAGCGCAGCAGCCTTTAGCTCGTGTGGTCGTGGGCGGCATGATCACTTCGCCGCTCGCGATCTTGTTTGTGATCCCAGTTCTCGCCAGCTACTGGCTCCCCTCGCCTTCACGCGCCTCCGCGAAAGCAGCGGCCGATGCGGATGCCGACGCTCCAGCAACATAATGCAGCTTCCGCTGGAACAGGTTAGGCGCCTCTTCGCTGGTTTGTTAGAATAAAACGCTGAGTAGCGTGCAGTTCAGTTGGGGAGCACGGTCCGATCTGTATCGGCCGGCGCGGTAAGCAACAAAATGGGCGTGTAGCTCAGTTGGGAGAGCGCATCGTTCGCAACGATGAGGCCGGGGGTTCGAGCCCCCCCACGTCCACCATCAAATCGTCAAGCAGGCGTGCGTTTCATTGATGTTTATTTGCTCGTGTTTCAGAATTGTATCGTTGCTGCGCAGCCCGAACCGTGGCTTCGAGTTGGTCTTGGCGAGCCTTAACCCAAGGGGAGTAATGCTTTTCAGTGACTTTGATTGATTGATGTCCCAGCAGAACGGAAACATCGGAAAGCGACACCCCAGCGAGCAGCAATTCAACGGCGAACGTATCGCGCCAACGGTGTGCATGCCCGTTCTCGACCTTGGCTAGTTCGTATAGCGTCTTAAACGCCCGCTGATAATCGCGGACACACGACTTTGTTGTGGAAAGCCCCGTCCAAAAATAATACCCATTCGGCTGCACTTCAGCATCCAGTGCTAACACAGCATCTTTCGGCAACGGGACTCGAATGTCCGTTCCCGTCTTTGCGGTTCGTAGAATCAGAATTCCGTCTTTCAATTGGCGTTTCGAGAGTGTCACTGCGTCTGTGATTCTCAGTCCCGAGTGCCGCAATAGCAGAACAAGTGCCTTTAGTCGTGAGCCCCAGTGAGCATTGGGGTGCTTCGCACTCGGGTATTTATCGCACGCCGCCAGCACTCGATTAAATTCGTCTCTCGTGTACGGCATCGTTGGCGGCTGATTTACTTTCGGTGGAGTAATCGACAGAGCGTAATTCTTCGCAACCCACCCAGACTCCAAGCAAAAGCGAAAGAATGTCCTGAGTGCTTCCAGCTTCTTTCGCGCCGAGAAATTCTTATTTTTCCATGACTCACGAAAGAGCCGCAGTTCGTGGACGCCCAATTCATCGAGATGGGTCATGCCCTTCTCTTCAGCAAATGCATTCAATTGCTTGAAGAGCAATCGGTACTTGTAGACGCTCGGTGGACGTAGCCCCCTTGCTTCGGCGTCACGAATGAAAGATTGAGTAGCTTCGAGAATTGTCTTCTGAGCCTTATCGCCGTCCGTCTCCATCTTGAGAACTCGCTTCATAGCGACTTCCCAGTTGCGTGTTCTAAGAGACTGCAATGTTCGTTTCGTTTTGAAGACCTTGTCCACCCAAATTGGGCATGAGCAGCGGCGGTAATTTCTGTCTCGGTGCGGACAGGTTCGGCTGTGCCTGCGAAATGCTTTAATCATTTCTTCGCCCGCTTGCGCTTCACTCGCTCCACAACTTCCCGTGGAATTCGCAGGGTGATGCGCTTTCTCTTTCCGCGTGGATGTTCTTCCCCGAGCGCAATGACGCCAGGTTCGTCGGTGAACAGTCTTCGGATTGTATCGGGTGAGAGATTCAGAAGAGCGGCGACTTCAGCGACCGAGTAGAAATCCTTGACGCCGGGGGACTCAGCCGAAGTTCTCTTCGCTTGGGGCTTCTCGGCGAGCGCACGAATTCTTTCGATGGCGGCATCATCAAACATATGGCAGGCAGGGAACGCAAAATCCTCCCGCACTTCGTTGGGACGCTTTGGAACCGGGAGATACACGGCGGGATTGCTATCGGTCGGTTTTACCCTGCCAGTTGAAATCCACAATTGGAGCAATTCCACGGTTACGCCAGCACGCCGAGCGGCTTCTTTGATGCTGTGCATGGGCGGGATGATACCACGCGACTGCTGCACGGGGTCAGAACGTGTGTCGAACCTAAACAGTACATCGGTACCACTGAAGGCGGAAGAGCAGCACTGCATTCCCCTCCGATTAGCAAAGGCGGAAACCCGCTGTGCGGGACGATTTAAATTCTCCAGAGGACAACCAAGATAATGCTACGCCCATACCAATCCAAAACGCTCGACGCCATTCGCTCAAACTATCAAGCAGGAATCCGACGACAAGTCGTAAGCGCAGCAACGGGCACGGGGGAGGCTTCTTAGAATATAATCGTCGGCGTTGCGACTAGCCTTACAGGTTGTAAGCTATATACCACCACAACCAAAGGATGTGACGGGCCGATACTCGTACTCACTGTTTCTCTAGCATGTATTCCCCTTGTGAAAGGCCCGCCGCCCATTTGCGCCCCCACGTTTTTTACAGTATGTGCAATGTCGGAAATTGGATTATCAAATTCTAGCGCGATGGTAAATGGCGCTGTCACTTCTTGATTTGGCACAATTGTTATTTCGGTCTCAACAAAACCCTCTTTCGGGGGAAAGGCTGTTCCGGGTGAATCTACGGATGCAACGGTCAATACCAATGGTGGTGGACCACAGTTTACATTGGCTTGATTGCCTGACCCACCTTGCTGAACCGAGCTACAGGGTCCCTGAGTTATCGAACCACTTTGTACATTGTCGTGACCGCTCTGAACTTGTTCTGCACGAGTCTTAGGTATCGAAGTAGAGGCAACTGATTTAGCTATTTCTGCTAGCTGAATTATTGGCGCGGGCGGGGGCTTCACATGAAGCACAACCGGAGGATTATCAGCCAACTGCTCGTACGCTACAGCCTGCGCCACAATCACGACAGCTACAAATATGGACGCACGCAGCCATGCTGGAACGGTCGTTTTCCGGTCGAAGAATCTCTCCCACAGGTCAACTGCTCCCGTCAGTAATAAGAGAATTCCCCAAACGTTTCCGAACACAATCCATAAATAGTGGACGATTGAAGTAAAGAAGTGCATCAGAGCAATTATTATACATGCCTTCTTTTGCTATAAGGTCCTCGCGGAGAAACGAAATCATACCAGATTCGCGCCAAAGCCAATGTAACCCTCAGTGAATACAGCGGTTGGGAGGATTCGTTACATGGGTACAAGATGGTCCAAGAATGGGTCACAATTGCACTCGATGCGGACTGTCCAGAAGTGGGACGTGCCGGTTTGGTAATTCATGCTTGACATTTTGGACGCGGCGTGTTATCATATTTGTACGTTGTTTTTTGCCCCGCCGAAGCAACACTCTGGCAGGACACCCCAAAGAAGCTGATTCGATGATTTTCGTAGCGCACGCCGGGCTGCGACGCAGGGCGAACTGCGAGACTGGTTTTTTAAGTGATTGTCCGCGAAGGGTATTCCTAGATTTTCGTTTAAGTTTGTGCCTACTCGCCCTAGGACAATCACTCAAAGAAGCCAGATTACATTTGCCTGCAAAGGCATTTGTGAATCTGGCTTTTTTGTTTTCCGGCGAATGCTGTGAGGCACGCACCTCCAAGAACGACTAAGTTTTTCGTGACGACTGTCGCGGAATGCAGCAAGTAGCAGGGATTTTCCACAAGCGAAACTACCTCAAGTTATTTCGCCTCAAGTGTTGTTCCCGTCGCAAGACAAAATCAAAACCTGAAAACTAAACAAAGTCTTATCCCACGAATTGGATAAGCAAGGAAGAATCATGTCATTCACATTCAACAGCGGTAAACAGTTTCAAGTTGCAGAAGAAGGCAATCACCAAGCCGTCCTAGCCGCGTTTATCGACGTGGGAAAGTCCGAGGGTGAGTTCGGTGAAAAAGACCAAGTTATTGCAGTCTGGGTACTGGACGTCAATGACGAGGAGAGCGGAGAGCCGCTTATCGCGGTGCAGTATTTAACAAAGTCGGTTCACGAGAAGGCGAATCTGACGAAAGTCGTCAAAGCCCTTACAGGGTCGTTTCCCTCCCTCGCCTTCAAGTTCGATGACTTGATGGCGCTGCTGGGGCGCGGGGCCACTTTGGCACTCACGCACGTTGAGAAAGAAGGTCGCGTCCGCTCGAAGATTGTTCTTGTATCAAAGCCCGACGCCAAAGCAGAAACCGTGGCTGTTCCCGAAGGTTGGGAGCCGCCAGCAGGTTTAACGAAGGGCGCCCTCGGTGTCTACACGTCGGCTTTACTGGCTGCACAAAACGACGAGAAGACTGCAGAAGACGTGATTTAGTTTTCAGCAAAGTTTGTAGTGTTTAAAGAGCCCCCCACGCAGCAAGCGCGGTCTCGCAGGTTCGCCTGCGAGGGCGTGTTGGCTTAAGTAACCAACAAGGCGGCTGGTGCCTCATCCTCGCCAGCCGTCTATTTTCCTACTAGGGATGAACGCAGCCCAATTCGATTCTAAGGATGACACATGAAAGAAGCAGTTCAACAACTAAAAAGATTATTCGGCGAGTCAGTGAACACTTTGTTGCTGATTTGCTTTATGTTCTTGCCAACAAACGGACGCCCGCCGCTGCATGAATTCAAAACTTTAGAGGAAGCCGTCAGCGATGGATACCAAGTCCATCTCGAAAAGATGAACAAGACGCATCACGTCTACGTCTCGATGGCTTTTTTCAAGCCTGGGTCGACACGACGCAAGAAAGAGTCCATCGCGGAATGCTCCCACGTATTCATTGAAGTTGACGAAGATGGCGAGGCGAAACTTAGGGAAGTTCGCGCCGCAATTGAAACAGGCGAAATCCCAGAACCTTCTGTGATTCTGGAATCAAGCCCGCACCATTTTCACTTCAAGTGGAATGTCGAAGGTTTCGATGTAGCTGCCTGTGAGGCGATGAATCGTTCTCTCGTGGCTCGATTCGGCGGCGATAGACAATCTACAGATGCGGCACGCTTACTGCGCGTGGCCGGTTTCCGCAATCACAACCATGAAGGAAAGCCGCCGGTTAAACTCATTTCGCTGGGTAATTGTCTCGACTTGCCGTTTACTGCAAACGATTTCCACATTCCGCTGGAGCAACCAAAACCAGTGGTTGAATACGAGGCGGGCAGTGACGCGGAAGTGCAAACCAACATCGGATGCCTAAAGACGGCGTTCGACGCCGCAGGTGTGGAAGTCAAATATTCAAAACCTTGGGACGGCGTAGGCTTACTCTTTGAACTTGTTGAATGCCCGTGGAGCGACGTCCATACCAAGAATGAATTTAACGGCACGGATAACATCAAGGGTGGCTGCGGTGCGATGGTGTTTGCTAGCGGTGCCTACGATTTCAAATGTTTCCATGACCACTGCGTAGATAGAACCTGGGACGACTTCAAAGCGTATTTGATTGAGCACGCGCAAGGCGTCAAATTGAAGTGGAGCGACGCCGGGGAGATTGTGTTCCCCGCGCCTCGTGCTGAAATCCCAACGACGTTGGGGGCGGGGGAAGAACTAGAAGAAAACGAAGCGCAAGACGTGGAAGAACCCCTGCCAGATTTCACTTCGGGGCTCACGGGTTCGATTGCGGACTATTGTCGTGCGGTCGAGCCTGACTTCCCCATGGAGTTCAAGGTTATGTCTTGCGTAACCAAGATTGGTTTGGCTCTCAGTGGCAAAACGGCTATGGTGGGCGCACCGAATGTGCAACCCAGGTTTTTCACTGCCTTGCTTGCGGAAGCGGGGTGGGGCAAGACGGGAAGTATCCAAACAACATTGTTGGATGACCCTTCACTCTACGCTACTGCGCTATCAGTGGAAACAGGACCCGCGTTGGTTGCCACGTTTCAAAATTGCGCCAAGCACGTTCCGCCGAATGAACCCTTGAGACTGCTGATATCGCCGGATGAAATCAAAGACGTGTTCGAAAAGTCCAAAGCCTCTAAAGAAGCCAAAGACTCTTTGGGCACGAAACTATTGCTGCTGTTCGAGAACAACAGCACAGGCAACAACACAAAGCAGGACGGCGACATTCAAATCAAGAATGCACATCTCGCCATGTTGGGTGGCGCGACCCCGTCAGTCTACGATGCCATGTGGGGCAATACTGCGGGTGCAGGTGGTGGGATGCAATCACGCATGACGCCTATCGGCACGAACAACAAGGAAGTGCCGTTGGAACGACGTGAGACGAATACGGAAGCCATGGGGAGTGCATTGGTGCGCATTCTGCACCAAATCGAAAAAGCGCCGTCTTTGATTCACGTTTCCGATGAAGCAAAAGCCATCATGCAATCATGGTGGAACGAGATTAGAACCCGCGACGTCGATAAGCGTCATTTGACGCGCATGTCGGACATCGTGAAACGGTATCTCATCGTGTTGGCGGTCTCGAATGACACCGATGTCGTGAACGAGCCTTTGATGCGGATGGGTGTGGACTTTGGTAACCACGTCTTAGCTATGAGGATTCGGCATAATCCACAAGATGCTTCCAACCCTACCCAGCAGTTCGAGAACCGCATCGAACCGTGCTATCGGAAGCATGGGGATATGACGGACAGACAACTGATGCAGCGGATAAAGCCGGATAGATTTCCCGGCGGATACGGGGCGTTCAACCAAGCCAATCGCAATTTGCGGGAAGCAGGTCGGGTGATGCCAAGGGCACAAATTAAGGGCAGTCGAAAACATATGTGGGGTCTGTGATGATTAGATATTCAGAGTATTCTCGAAACCCAGAGCGGCTAAACCAGATTCAAACCATCGAAGCCCAGCACGATTTTAGCGATGCGGGATACCCCGATAAATTGGACTTTGGGCGCGTGCTGCGAACTCACGGAAACTTGAATGCGAATGGCGTTGACTCTCCCGTTAGACCGGCGTCCGTTGACGTCGATTTCCAGCAGTTTCACGATGCATGGGAGTGGCTGGAGAGTGAACGCTCGCAGAACCACCATAGGGGGCGCCATGACTGGGTAAGTAGTTCCCCCTTGGCGCAGACATGCGCGAAGAGCCTGGGTCGCCCGATATCCAACGGGGCAATGATTGCAGCCGGGTATGAACTGGGGGTCAAATCGCGCCGAGGGAGAGGGTTCGACATGGAATTCAACCTGCCGCCAATCGCGCAATCGGGGAAACACAAATAAAGGACTTAAGTGTTCCCAAAAGATGGGAACACTTTGGGAACACTTGGGTCTTAAAAAAGACGATGTGGGAACACTTCAGCTTTTGTAGTAGTGATTCTAAACGATTAAAGTGTTCCCATACTCTATAAGAGACAAAGAGAAAAACATGTCTAAAAAGGTGGTGGTGTCTTATATGGGAACACTTCCTGGGAACACTTCATTTTTTTTTGGTGAAATTCGAGCGAAATGTTGACGGGGAGAGATGCCGATTCGGAGCGGTAGGAATCGAGCCAGGCAGTTGTCGGTTTTCTGGAATATTACGCCACGGTGCTGTAATTGAGTGCCCGGCAACAGGTATCGAGAGACAGTTCCGTATCGCGCACCTGTCTAAGGTTTTGAAAGTGAGGAAAATATCTCGGAAATGTCAGGAAAACTCGTAAGCATCTGTGTTTTCAACAAACACTCTGATTTCCGGTAACAAATAGGGCGTTGTTACGGCATGTTACGGCTGTCACACCCTATTCGCGTGGCAAATCGCTGTAGTGGCCCTCCGAGCGCGGGGAAATGGCATCCTGGTGGGCAATTCCAAACGGCTAGGTATTGGCAAGGCGAACCTATCGGCTGGGATTTGTGCACTTAATGCACAGACGGGCTTACAGATGACTGCGGCGAATGATACACAATACCCAAGTGTTACATTGGGGGTCTGAAACGCAGGAGTTAGGTGGCGGGAATCGGGCGCTTTGAAAGCCCCGATTTTGCGTAGTGTTACATTCGGACGGACAGCAATGCGGCGTGCTTGGCGGCGTCCGCCTGGTCTTGCGATACCTCGAAATAGTGTTGAGTCGAGGTAATCAGCTTGTGGCCCATGATGACTCGCAGTTCCTTGATGTCCGCGCCACGGTCGGCCAGCTTTTGACCCAGCGTATGCTTGAGGGCATGAACGCCCCGCTTTGAATCTGGCAAGCCAGCCTTCTCGGCATAGTAGCGAAACAACCGATAGACCTGGACCCGGCTCAGAACGGCATTCTTTCGCGATGGGAACAGGTACGGCGATTCGGGTTTAACTCGCAGCCAGTTCTCAATCGCCTTCCGCTGGTCAAGCAGGGCATTGCTGTGAGGAGCCAGTTTTTCCGTTGTGGTCAATGACCCCTTCGAGCGTTGAACCCGAATCGTCTGGTCTTTGACCGAGATGTCGGACACAAGCAACTTGCCGCATTCGTTGGCCCTCATCGCATGGCTATAGCAAATCAGGAGCAATGCGTGGTCGCGTGCACTTTCCTTCTTGGCGGCAGAAAGAACAGCGAGCAACTCACGGTCGGACAACGGCTGCATTCTAATCATGGTTTCTTCCTCGGACGACCGCCGAGTTTGCCGTTCGCGCGAGAAGACTTTGCTTTCTTCTTGGACGTTCGGCTTCCCAACAGCCGCATGGCTTTAGAGATTAATTCTTTCTCGTTCACGAAGGAAGATTATCCTAGTCGTTAGGTTATGTCAAGCCTAATCTTGGGGGTTCCACCCGTCGACCGTTGTTTTCACTGGGTGTGCTTTTCGGCGGCGCGGTATTTCCCACGGAGGGTTTTCATTTTCGGATTCGAGCGAGCAAATGTGCTCGGGGTTTTCTTGAGCAGCTTTTAGGGTGGTCGGGGAGGAGGTAAGGCCACCGGTGCGGAGAACCCCAGGGCATCAGGAAGCGGTCCAGCTTTTGGTGTCAACATACCTCGCCTCAATCGCCCAAATTATTTCGGCGGTAGGAGGGACCCTTCGCACCCGCCCGCTCTGCCAAATTTCCAAAGGGTGGTACGCGAGTTCCGATTTTTATCCCGCACATATATTTTCAAGGAGAGGCAACTGATGTCGATAGTGCATACAAAAGAAGAAAGAGCAGAAAAGTGTCGCCTCGAAGCTATCGCGAGTAACGCCATGCTGTCCGAAGCCGAGAGGGAGTTGGCGCGGGAAAGAATCCAAAGAATTCGCGACGCCGCAGTAGCTCGGGCAAAATTGCGGGAGATACAAGGGCGGGACATCACGGAGCCTGCGGATGAGCCTGAACCTGCTGCGCCGCCCGTGACGCGCGATGAAGGCGAGTCCGACACTGCCTATGAATATCGTCTTGCTTTGTATCGCCTCGATTTGGATTTGCGTGCCGCCGGTGAAGTTTTGAACGACCCGAACGCATCGCTTGCAAAACGCCAATCCGCCAAAGCCACGATTCGGAAGGCGCATAAGGAAAGGGAAGCACTCAATCCGCCGACTCCAGTCCTGCCCGGTATTGCACTCGCTCCTGATGCGCCCGCGCCGGTGGTGGAAACTGAAGACCGACCGTTTCGTTACGCCGATTACCATCCGTTCACAACTTCGCTCAAGCCAGGCACCGCCGGATATAACGCCGCGCTCAAAGCGTGGGAATCTAGTCGCGACCAGCTTGAAAGATGGGCGTATCTCGGTAGATTGGAAAAAGAAGACCTCGAGGCGCTCGCCAAAGAATTAGCACGATACCAAAAACCCAAGGACAACAGCTGCTACCCCGACCTGAAACAACGAGAATCTGACACGCCGTTTGTTGCCTCGCCGTTGCAAAAACAGGTTTGGAAAGAGCAGTCAGAAGAGTTTGCAAGGCAGCGGGGAGAGAGTGTTGATTCTCCGAAGCCTGCACCAATACCTGAGCCGCCCGAATTTATTTATTAGATTTGGATTTGCCTTCGAGCCGCAGACAGCGGACGAAGTTTTTGAGGAGACACGAACATGGAAAGTAATATCCAGCACGCTCAAACAAAAATGCAAATGAACGTCAGCAAGGAAGCCGACGCCGAATTCATGCGTTTGCTTGAAAGTGAAGACCCCGAGCGGTACGCAAACTTAATGAGAAACCTCCGCCGTGATAATCCCGACGTGCGCATATCAGAAGACCACGCCCTGACTAACTTCATGCTGGGTCTGCCAACAGGGCAATGGCGATTCGCGGTCGTCGCTGGCAAAGACTCAATCCACCTGCAGTCAGTAACGCTTCCCGCCGTGCCGTGCGCCGCATATGTCCCGACAGCATCTGCGCGAATATGTGCCAATACATCGAGCAGCCATCATCCGTTGCCCCAGGAAGCCCGCTCGAACGCCCGTTACTGCGACCGTGCATGCCAGCAGGAAGCCTATCGCCATCGGACTGCCGTCTGAAAGTCCTAGACCAGCGATTTTAGGCGTTTATCCCTCACAAAACCTTCGAATGGCGTGGGTTTCAGAGGGGTGGTCAAAGTGCCTACGTGGTAGGAGCCACCCCCCGTGTTTGTGACGGATACGAAGCCCCAAAAAAGCCCCGAACAGGAGAAATGGATTATGCCCGACTCACCTAAAGATGAGGTTTTGCGCCGTCGCGCTTTGCGACAAAACACGCTTCGAGGTCAATCGCAATACCAACGAGAGAAGCGAAAAACAGATGTTGGAGGCAACATCCCGCTCGAACGAAGTCTCCCCGAGCATCGCGCCCTGCCGTTCAACCTCGAAGACCCAGACCCAGATGAAGCGAGCACAGCGGGGAAACAATGAGCGACCGTTTAGCAACAGCGGCTCGACTCTTAGCTACAGACTCTAGCCGCAGGACTTTGCCGCGTCGAAAAGCCGTTGATTCCGAGAATCTCAGGAGCGTGGGATTCAACCCTCGCACTCTTGAATTGAGTATTCGGTTTTGGTCGGGACCTGAGATTTACGTCTTCAGAAACGTGCCTGTTGCTGTACACAAAAACTTGATGGCGGCGGAGAGCGTCGGTTCGTATTTTGCAGCGCATGTGAGGAGCGTCTATCCGTTCACTTTGAGGAAGCCAACAGAGGAGTAGCATGATTGCCAATAAACTCATCTCGCCAACTAGCAAGTTTGGTCTAAATACCGCCAAAGCTACCGAGTTTCTGCCGGTTCGAGTCATCGAGGTAAACAGCGATGCGAAGTTTGGAACGGTTGCATATGAGGAAGCCGTTCGTCTTGCCTGCCTGAAAGCCAAACAAGCGGAGCAAGAAGCATTTCTGAAGGAGCAAAATGCATCCCGCCAACAGTCTGAATGAAACCAGCGGCACGACTCGTTTTCAGAATCACCATTTTTGTACAGCATCGTATCGGGAACTTTTGCAGATTACCGACGCTATATTTCTCGCTGAAGAAACGCAGATTGAAAGTATTCGTCAGGGCGACATCGAGTCTGCTTTGTGGAATCAAGCGGCATCGGGCGTCAAAGTTTTGAGCAGTAAGAAGTAGAACCGAATTCGCGCAACGCTCTAACGAGCACAGGAGAACTACATGTCTAAGAACCCAGAATTTCGCAATATCTTCGACCGTCAAGGTACATTGGCGAAGCAGGAATTCAAACAGAAGTTGGCTGAACAGGACGCACAAGAAGCCGCGACGCCGAAAGCCGCAACTCCGCCACGTCCTAAGCACGGCGGATTGCTGGAAGACGGCAAGCTGACTGCAGCCCGACTTGCGGAGCAGAATCGACGTGCGGTCCTTCAAACACAGTCAGCCGTCTCACAGCAAGAATTGTCCGATACCGACAAAGAAGCGATTCTTGCGGCTTTCGTTTTGCGCCATCGCGACCCTTCCAAGTCGGACTTTTTGTATGAGTCCGATTTTAATTTGAACCAACTTCACCGAGGCATGACGCGAGCAGCACAGCAGGGCAAAGTGCGTTGGGATTCCGCAGGTGTTGAAACGGTTCACGGCATTTTGGTGAGCGGTGGATATTACGAGTCCTCATCTCGGGTACGCGGTCTAAGAGCCGCACCACGAGAGATTCCCGACCCCGAACCAGGACCAGCAAAATCCTACGTGCCGTATGTTGCACCATCCGCTGTTTCAGTAGACCCACGGAATATGAGTCTGAATGAACTGAGAGAAATCGAGAAGCGAAGACAGCGGAATCGTGAGCAACCAGAATCCGTTGAGCCGCAAGAATTATCTCGCGGCGAACTGTTGGCTCTTCCTTTGTCCGAGCATAAGAAATTGGTGCAAGCGCAACGGTCAGCAAAATCTAAATCTGCAGGAGAGAGATAACATGAGCATACGTCCCACACTAGATTCGTGGATTTCATCTCAAACGGGGAAGCGGTTTGAATGCTATAACGACTTTGATACTTACGAATATCGTTCGGGCATCGCCGTTGAGCAATTCTGTCAAGATGTCGGAGTGAAATATTACGGCACGCCGTACAACGCCAAAATACTTTTTGGTTGGTTGGATGCTGCCGAAGTCCCAGTGACGCGATTTAATCTTGGCGTTGCGTTTCAGGAACTTTCTCGCGAGGGGAAGTTTCAACTGCGACCTGCGCAAGAAGTTCCCGAGTTAGACCTGTCAACTTTGTCCGCCAAGCAACTCAAGGCTTTGCCGCGAGCGCCGGTTACGCTGCACGACGTTGCCACGCAGATGCATTCCAAATCCACGGTTAAGCTGAACTACAAACTGCCCGATACGGAAATGAATCGGCAACTCCTGCACGCTGAGTTTCTAAATCGGCAGGAAATGTGTCGCATTGGGGCTGACCCACGGAAAACGGAATTGGGTCATCAACACAAGTTGAGTTTGCGGCGCGAGCATGAAGCCAATGCACAGCCAGCACTGGATGATATTCGACGCGCAGCACGGCATAAAGTTGCCATGGAGCACGGAAGAATTAAAAGGGATTCACCCGAGTTTAATCGCCTCGTGGCTGAAGAACTGGCGACGCAGGTCCAGTAGTAACTCACGAAATGGCGTAGAACCAAAATAAAACGTCGCTCAAGCGACAATGGAGCAACACAACCATGCCTCAGAACCAAACCACAGCACAGAAACTCACCACAGCAAAGTCCGTCCTAGCGAAAGCAAAGTCGGCATTTCCTGACAAGAGCAATGCCGCCACATCGGCAGGTAGCGACTTGGCGCAGAAGGAAGCCAACATCGACGCCTATAGCCGGTCGTTGGAGGGTCTTCCGCACCACGGCGTAGGAATCGAATCCCACAATGGGGGCGCTAGTGGCTATGCTCAAGGAACAGATACCCGCAAGCCGTAAAGAATTGTGCGGGTTCTCCCTCCCGCAAATAACCATGGTCTGGCGTCTTCGAGTCCTGAAGCCCGCAGGCACCAGAAATGGTTTTAATTCGCACTGCAACTCTTAAGGAAAAATATTCATGCCCGCGATTCAAACTCAAACTCAACTTAGTGGCCCAGGAACCTTCTCCTCGGGCGTGACTCCTCCCGTCAACACGCCTGTCGCCGTCAATGCTGCGGGCAGTGTCAGCATCACTGGGAGCGGCTATCTGATAGTCCTGGTCGCCGATTCAATCAGCGGACGTGCGGTTTGCGGCATCGCTGACATGATTCGACCGAGTGAATTATTGAGCGGCGTCAAAAAGTTCAACATCAGTGCGTCAAATCTTTTTGCGCAGGCAGCAAACCTTCAGGTTTCAGTTTCCACACGTCAGATGGATGGGGCGGCTCCAAGCGCTGCGCCAACTCTCGGCGCATCATCTTTGAGCGCGTTAAGTACCGTCGCGAAAGCGGAGCAAGTCTAATGGCAATCTCAGTTCTACAAACAGCGACCAGCAGCGTGGGCGGGACCGGACCAACACTATCCGTGTCCGTTACATTTTCATCCGCCGTCACGGCGGGCAGCACTCTTGCAGCGACGTGGGCGGTTAACGGAGTCAATCATGCTCCCAGTTTCAATTCGGTGACCGACACTCTTAATAATTCCTATGGACCCGCCGTGACCAACATTGAAACGGGAATCAGCGATGGATATGGCGACACCATCGCGCTATGGACGGGAATATATTTCGCCGCCAACTCTCCCGGCGGCTCCAACAAAGTGACGATGGTTTATAATCTCGGGCAAGGATACGCTTCGGACGGCTTTCTGACTATCTATGAGATTGCGGGTCTGAGTTTACATCCTGAAGTTGACCAGACGGGCGCACAAACAGGAACGTCTTTCCCGCCATCTTTCTCCTTCACACCGAATGCCAGCAGCACAATCGCATTGGCGGCATTTGAGACGTTCAACGGAACTGCAGGCTTTCCCGACGTGACCGCTGGCGCTGGTTGGACCCTTGACACTGCAAGTTTCAGTCCTTGGGTATTCTCCAATAGTTCAGCCCCTGGAGGGCTTATTTACGGCGCGGCTGCCAGTGAACACCGGATTCTTTCCAACAATTCCCCAGTTAATGTTGCGATATCCCAGTCGGTGGCTGGCAACAATTGGGTAGGCTGCGCCTGCACATTAGAAGTTGCTGGTGCTTCAGGCGGTGGTTATCCCCACTGGCTTTCAACACAAAACCGCGACACCATGCGTCATAGATAGAGGAACAAATGTCCTTAACTCCCGAACAAGAGCAAGCGAAGCAAATCGAAAAGGTGTGGCTTCTCGACATGGCGGGTTCGGCTCCTCGCCAAGAACGTCGCGCAGCGTTGGCTCTCCTGCAAGCGAATCATCGTTTGAATGTGAATCAAGTCTGGGGGCAAGTTCAAGCCACGTATTTGCCTAAAATTTTAGAAGAGATTCAATCTGCCATCGAAACTCAAATGGCGAAAACCTCCGCGCTCGAAGCAGAACTTGCTGCATGGCGGAAACATTTCCTGTTCAGAGTCTTTCAGTTTTTCTTCCACTATTAATCGTCGCGCGATAGCGGCGCGTTTCCGAATCAAACTGGACGGCGTGCCCAGCCGGGAATAAACTCCTCCAGTCATGCTCAAGCACCTAGCCATCCTAACCCTTGGTCTGCTTGTCGGCGGGGTCATCGGCGTGGTCGCCACCTACGCCATCATGCACCGGGTGAATCACAACTGGGTGGAACTGGCGAAAGTACACGACGGACTTGCGTATTCGAACGAAGTATTCGTTGACGCGGACATCCCACTGCCCGACATTAAGGACCCGCAGGGTCAAGCAAAGTTTGTCGACCGTGGGGTGGGCAAGGGAACGGAACTGGGATTTCTGGTGAAAGTCAGCATGGACAAGCTGGACACGAGCAAGCTGCCGGAGAAATACAAGAAACCGCGACTTTGGGGCCAGGTTACCTTCGAACCAACCACGATTGTCACGTACAACGCACACTTGGAATTTATTCTTAAAGACGCTGATGGATTCACTCTGATGTCTACAAAGAGCGACCCGGTTTACGTGGAGTCTGGAGAAGAGAACGCGCTGCAGGGCTTCGCCCAAGATGCAATCCCCGATGCACTGGTGCGGCGAACCAAGTCAATCGTGATGCAACTGGTCCTAGATAAATGCGAAACATGTCGTCCGTAAAGCTGGCGTGGTGAAAGAAGGCTAGAAATGAAATTATCAATCACTCTTCTAGCTGTTGTGTTAACCGGGTGTTCGTCGCAGTCCAGATTTGAGCCTGTTCCTAACACTGGTGGACAAGTCGCGTTCGACAAGAAAACAGGCCAGCGATGCAACGCGAATCCAAAGCCGGTGCCTCTTGACCCATCTGACCCTTGGTATCAAACCTTCCGAGATGCCCAAAAACTCAGTGCTCCGCCACTTCCTTACTGCGTGGACCTGAAGTAATTTCCGGCGATTTTTCGCGTAGAATCGCTGCGTGCCAATCTTCAGAAAAGTTGAACGCGCCAAGTCTGTAATTGAAAATGGTCGGGAACTTTTTCTGAAGACCTGCCCGAAATGTTCCGCCGAGTTTTACGGCGAGAAGAAAGAAACGCGATGTGAATCCTGCCGAGGAAAGCAGCAGAGATGAATGAATTGTTGGGATTGATGCTTTCCCTTATCGCTGTTTTTATAGCGTTGCGTTGGTATGAATACACGCGCCGTCGAGACGCGGAAACTGATGCCAGAAGACCTTGGATTGAATTGCATAAGAGCATGGTCGATGTGCGGGCCAAGAGAGCCATGGTTCAAGTCAGTCAGCCGGGCGCGCATGCGGCAAGCGGACCTTCATCATTTGTTGAACTTCAAAAGGACTATGCGCTGGCTGTGGCCCAACTTCAGGGGCAACTCGACCGCTTGAATGATAACCCGCTGCAGGTTGAAATCTCGGAATTTCTAAAAGTTAGCAACAAACCAACAGCGTACTGGCAGACGCCAGAGTACGAGACGACATTCGATTCTCTCTGCCAGAAGGTCGCCATGAAGAGCCGCCCAAATGGATAAAACGATTCTGGAAGCCGCTCAGACAGAGTTGATGCGCCACTCGTGGGATACGTTCGTGAGTGATTCACCGCGGCCAGGAGTGAAAGGCTCAGTTGTTCCGGGCTGTCCGGCGTGCAGAAAGATTCTGTATTCGGATAATCAGTACCTGAGTCACCTCGCGGTCGATGTGCTGCCTGGCATATTGGAAAAGGCTATGGAACGCAGTTGAATTACCGACTACCGCGCCTGCCCGCACTTCGATTGCAACAGAATCACAAATTAGAAAAGGAATATCACAAATGACAGAAGCCAAAATCAGTTTCGACCAAATTGCAGCAGGACATCGGGAGGAACCGTCCGCCCCTGCCGCAAAGCCTGTGCTCGATTTTTCTGCGATACCCGGGCATCAGCTTCACCTGCGAGAACCACAGGACCCTATCGCCATTACGGATGGCATCGAAGTGTTTTCTGTACCGAGAAAATACGTGGCCGCAATTCTGAAAGCCGTTCCCGAACTGCGCTACAGTTTCGAGCACATCGGCGGCAAACATCTTGGACGTGCGGGGAAAACTGACCGCAGTTGAGAGCGTTCACGGCAGAGCACTTAGACATTCCTTAATCGCTTTCGCCGTGCCCGTGAATTCCTGCATCCACATATTCGCCAGAAGAAAATTTCTAATGGGATTGGCTGCCTTGTATCCGATATTCGCGAACCACTCCCGAGCTCATGAGATATACCGCGCTTTCTCTTGCGTGTTGACGACTTTGTTCAAATCCACCATCGCGCCCTTCATGGCCTTCAGTTTCTCTAAGTTTTCCTGTGTTGGGGTGGCACCAAACAAGATTTTCTCGTATCCAAGGCGGCCACTGACAAAAGGCAAGAAGCACCCTATCTCCAGGGCAAGCGTGTCCCGCTTGAATAGAAATTAGATCACCGAGACAAGCGTCAACCTCGAATACGCACTTGATATTTCTGACCCCGCGGGCACTTCCGTAGGTTGCAAAATCACTCTACTACCCGGTCAGTCTCCGGCTGAGGAATTCGCAACACTTGCTCATGAACTGGCGCACGAGATGATGCACCGTGACGAACGCCGCAGGAGCACTTCAAAGCGTAGCCGCGAAACTGAAGCCGAGGCCGTTGCATTTGTCATCTGCCAGGCCATTGGCTTAGAAACGGGCTCAGCCTCTCAAGATTACATTCAGATCTACGATGGCGACGCGAAGATCTTGACGGACAGTTTGGCGCACATCCAGAAAGCCGCTACGCAAATTCTCAATGCAATCGGCGCGGGGGCTACCTCCGCGCCGATTGCGTAGCGAGCAATTGCGCTCCAGCGAATAAGGGCTATGCTGAGTTCAAGCAATTCCCACAGGCAATCCGATGACAGCTTGCATTGGGACGCCCTGAATTGTCAGCAAGCAGTTTCCAATCACGCTATCTGGTCTTGAGCAAACGGATCATCCGGGTTTCCGCCTCGTTTTCTAAAATCGTATTCCTTGAGAAACTGATTGGCAGCTCGTCGCTGTCGATCTGAAAGCGACATGTTCTCGCTCAGGTTTCGCACACGACTTACGATTTGATCCGCGTCGAGATAAACTTCCAGCCAGCGTGGATCAAGCCTGTCGCGTTTTTGACCGACGGCATCGCCAAGGCTGAAGCTGGTGCTACTCTGAAGGCATCTTTCCAAGAATTCCGCTAGTTTACGCTCATCCCTCACGGTCTCTGCTACCCAAGCCCGCGGTTCGTCTCTCCCTTCCTTTTCACTCCAGAAGTTGAGCACCAGCAGCAGCCGAGGGGTACATAAGAGGGAGCCATCCTGACTTGCACGACGTGTCTTCGTCACTAGGATTCGGTCAAACTCCAACAACTGCTCGCGAGTTACAAACCACTCCTGCTCGGGGCTCGCTTGTTCGCCGTACAAACCTTGTTGTTGACCAAGGACAATGAGCGACTTTTGAATTACGTAGAGTCCGCGCCCACGTTCAAACGCTTGCTTGAGTATTTCGTAGCGACGAGGTGCTTCAAGCCGCTTAAGAAGTTGCCAGATGACCCTACCACTCTGAACATCAACACCCAGATCGAATAAACCGGAACCCACTTCATCTGGTCGTATCAGATTGTCACCGATATCCAAAAGGGCTGAGACGATCGGTTCGACCTGGTCAAGACCTATCTCGGTCGCGGTATAGTCTTGCAATCGGACTAGGAATGCACCTGCCTTAGTCTTCCCATCTGGCCGAATCTGGTCCGCCAGTTTAAGAATTTCAGCGCGGAACAGCTCAGCACTTCCTGCGCTGGTAAGGATTGCTTGCATCTCTGAATTCGAGATTTCGCCCGTCGGGATGGCGAGACTGAAATAGACCGGAAATATCGAGTCGCTACATACACGCACTTGGCGACGCCACTCAGCCTCCCACTCGAGCCCGAATTGCGTATTGCCCCAAACTGCCTGGAGTTTGGGAAAAAGGCGCTGCACCATGGCCTTTGTAGGTTCTTCAAGAAGTGGACTGATTTCACGAATACGATCCAGCCAATTATTGTGAAACTGAGTTAACTCGGCCCTGCCAGGACGTCGCGCGTTGTCGGGCGCATGGCCGGTGAACATTTCCCGATTGTTTCTGATTGTGTCATAGACTTCTGGGCAAAACATCCGAAGCGACTCGATGGCGATGAAATCGACCGGATTCACCTCGCCGATGACCGCGCGAAAAGTAACCGCAAGAGCATTCGTGAATCGAACCACGTCCCTAGGAGTTTCAAGGAAATTATCGATACCGTCTAAGAAGATATTTCCCCAGTATGTTTGATTGAAGCTCTTAGGATCGACTCCCGTGAGTATCTTGTCCACCTGTTCGACAAAGAGCGTTCGAATCGAGACACGGTCAACTAGCGGAAGCTCAAACGGGATTTGCACAATTTTCTCAAGATAATCCTCGCCTGAACCTCCCTGAAGTTCCCCCAATGATCGA
Organism: Acidobacteriota bacterium; assembly: GCA_003167215.1. Lineage (GTDB taxonomy): Bacteria > Acidobacteriota > Terriglobia > Acidiferrales > UBA7541 > Palsa-295. The sequence goes on from PMTV01000061.1 coordinate 106,327, forward strand.
ACAACCACGCTCTTATCGAATGCCATAAGATAGGTCACGTTTGGGAAATCGCCGACTGACTTAACAGCACGGAAGACTTGCCTAATTTCCTCCGATGTCAGGCGATCTATATCATCAATCATTACAAGAATGCGTCGCGGTTGGTTTCGAAGCGCGGTCGAGATTTCGTTCTTCAACTTTTCGATATCTTTGGGTTTCGGTCGAAGTATCTTTCCGGCTAACTTTCCCCAACTGACGTACGGTAAAGGCATCTCCGAGAGGGCCTCAGCAAAATCCGCTAATCGGCTCCGCACCTCAGACGGAAATTCTTTCCGCTCTTCAATTCTTGCCCGCAGTTGGCTAAAGAATGCCCGAACCAGATCTTCATGGCCTGAGAACCACCACGGGTTATATGAAACGACAACTGGCTGCTCGCTTTGCCCCAGTTCACTCAGGTAATGCCGCACATAGTTGAGCATTGTCGTCTTGCCGAAGCCCCACTTGCCGTAAAGGGCCACAACGTGGCCCTCTGCCCGCGGCAACCCAGCGATGCTCTGCGCCAAGCGCTTCGCGAACGGTGCGTATCCGAGGCGATCCGATTTCGGGTCGCTACCAGGCCGATCAGCGGAGAGATCGGATGGTATCTGGGCTTCACGAGGATTCGTAGTCACGACGTATTTCTCTCTCCGGTGATTCTATCTTAGCGAACTGAAAACGACCTTACCTTAGCCCTTAGCACAGACATTGTGTTGAAGCATTTGTGCCCGTCTCGGAGACTAAGCCGTGCTAAGAAAGAGCAGAAGCGGTGGTCTCAGCCTCGAACGTAGACCCGCAGTTCCGCTCTATTGAATTTGCGGAAGCCTCGCATTTTGACTGTACCTCGAAAGAATGCGTCGGCAAAAAACCGCGCTCCTGTCCTCATCCGATTGTGCGTCAGTGCGTTTCGAGATCGGAAGTTAGGCCCAATTCCTGCAACGCCATTCGAGTTTCTTCAATTCTTTGCGTAGAAATTCCACCCTCGGGGCTTACTTCAATACTCAGAGTCAACTTCAGTCCTTGCGCGCCCGCGAATTTGGAGAGGACCTTGGTATAGAAGTTCATCCACTTCTGGGCGGGTATCTCACCGGTCCACTTTAGTGCCCCAGGTGTCGCCGGGGGCCGTGGTGTTAGCAGCGGTTTCGATCCCGGCTTGACGACATCGAGCATCGCCGAGCCTTTGACTGCTCCACTGCTGGCCGTAACGGCAAAACTTCCTTCGTCTTGTGCTGCCGTAAACACGCCATCCTTATCAATCGAGCCACCCGTCGCCTTCCACTCCACGCCGGCAATGGCAATATCCTGACCGTATTGATCGACTCCTCGGACAATGTAAGCCTGTCTCTTGCCGGGCTGGATTTGTACGCTACCTGGTGACACAACCAGCGATGCGAGTACTGGAGGCTTTTCTTTCAACTTCTTGTAATTCTCAGCCGTCTCATGCGTCACGATATACATGTCATCAGAAATCTCTACATCTTGCGCATTGAGGCTGCCCCCGTAGCGAAATGGTTCATACTCACCCGAAGCAGATTTCCCAACGTACGCGAGCACCTGCCCCTCGACACCTCGCGCAATCGTGTCTTTGATCGACTCGGGATCGAGAAGCCTCGGAAACAAGGGAGACGCGAAAAGCGCATCACGGACCGCTTTTGTACTCCATTCCTTGAACGCGGGATTCCAGTTCCTGACTAACAAATTGGGACTGATACCTTTTTCAACTTCTCCATCTTTCCGTAATCGTTCGAGAATGAACGTAACCATCGAGTCCGCCGCGCTCGAATGAACAAGGCCAAGGTCCACGGTGCGCAGTTGGTTGTCTTTTCCCAAAAGCGCGATATTTTTGTAGGTGCGCCACACACTTTCCTTAAGGTCTCGCTGCGCCTTCTTCACGTTTTCGTTTAGTTGACGCTTCTGCGTTTCATCGAGATTCAAGTCTTCCTGTTCGTCTCCTATATCTTCCCAGGCCAAAACCTTTCTCGCTTCGTCGTGAATCGACCCCGCTGAATCCGCAACGCTCCATAGAAGCGCGCTCTTGAAAGTCCGCGAAGAGCCGCCACATTCCCTCGTCATTGATTCGACCATCTGCATGGCCTTCGTTTTGTCCTGCATCGAAATATCCGGTCCAAGAATCGCCAGAGTGAGTACCGGGCGGTCGGGTATCTGCCCGCTCTGCTCGGGAAAATAGACTCGTTCCAATCCTGATCCGGCGCTGAACACCCGTTGAATTTCAGTACGCGCCCGCTCATCAATCTTCGGCGGCTGAATACTGGCCCGCCTGTCAGCGAATCGTTTATTGAGGTTCTCTTTTAAACTGAAGTGGTAACGCGTGCGCTCAACGGTCAGGTAGTAGCAGGCCTCGGTCAGCGATTCGAGGACAGTTTCAACATTTCCAATATCCAAAGATGGTTCGGCAACAGCGAGGCGAATCTCCGGCACGGTCGCTTCAACGCGGGTTTGTCCGCCATTCGATTCGAAAAAGATTGTCGTCGCTGCCTTACGGTGAAGGCGTGCCCTCTGAATCGATTCCACTGCTTCTTTGTCGAGGCGGATAGCGTGCGAATCTTTTTTGCCGCAAATATCAGTAGTAATGGCGCCCTCTAAACGTGGCTCTCCTAATTGCTCGAATAGGGCCGCACGAAACATCGGGTCTTCCAGCGGAGCCGTACCGATGCCGATCAGAGGGTCACGATGTGCGCCTTTGAATCCTTCCTGATAAGCCTTCGACACCCATAGAGCCAATAAGCGCAAGATGCCCCGTGTTCTTTGGAAGCGAGGCAATGCTTGCCACTTGCGCTCAAAGACCGACAAAACCGAGGGGTGAAACGGGTAGGTCGCGGCGAAAGCTTCGCGCCCTCCATCAACTGGAAACCATTCGGGAATCTGCTGTCTGTGTTCGAGAATCCAGTCAGCATACTCCGCGATTGCCTCGCGTGCTTCGTCCGGTACGCCGTGCCACTCAAAGAGCCGCCGCCTAATAATTTCAGAAGTCTCGGCTTCAGCCGACATCATCACGGCCTTGCCCACGCGATCCAGAAGCTTCTTGAATCGTTGTTCGTCCGCTTCATCTTCGGACGTGTATTCAAGTTCGGACGCCGGAATTGATACCACCAAGACAACATTGTCCTGGCCCCGCACCGTTTCCGAGAGCGCCTGAATAAAATTGTAGAGTGAATTGTGGTAGCCCTTCTTGCGATACGTGCTGACGTAATTGATGATTTCATCCATAAGAATCAGACAAGGCCGATCCTTGGGCAACATGGCACGAATCACGTCGCCCTTCGGCTCGATGAACTGTTTCTCGTGCTCCGCAACGAGGGCAAACGACTTCTCGCCCCCAAGCTGGAAGGCGATTTCGCCCCAAGGAGTCTTTCGCAATGGCGTCCCGTCGTTCCCTCCGCGTCCGGTGAGCGAGTCGAACTCGGTTCCGACGAACACAGCAGTAGCTGCTTCAGGAACGGACGAAATACCTGCTTTCTCCAGCAGCTGGGGCACACCTGTCCATTTGTCGGCTTTCGCTCCGCCTTTGGCCAAGTGATAGAGGAGAGTCAGCGCGTGGGTTTTGCCGCCACCAAACTGAGTCGCCATGTTGAAAACGGCGGAGGTCTCGGTTTTTTCTCCCGACAAGCGGCGAATTACTTGAGCGCCAAGCGTTGTAAGTGTCTGCGTCAGATAGGTTCGCTCGAAAAACTGATCGGGTCTCTGATAGTCCGACGGCGCACGCCCGTCGCGAACCTGATCGAGGTGGACAGCAAACTCCGCAGCATCGAGCGGTCTTCCTTCGCGCAAATCCTCTCGCGGCGTGACAACCTTGTACCAGGGTTTGAGGGCCATTACTTGTCCTCCAAATTCAGGCTCGACCGAACCGTCCTACGTTGGTGTCGTATATCCAATCCTTAAAGAACCCATAGGGAAACGTTTTCGATTCAGACCGCGAACCGACAACGACAAGGGTTTCCCCAAGCAGGGCGGCTCGTTCCGGTAGCTCCATCGCTTGTGCGGCCTCAGCGGAGAGATGTCGAACTAGCTTCGCTCCCTCGGCTCCATCCTCGCGATAGCAGAAGACAACGCGCAGTTGCGCGCGAATGCACAGGACCTTCCACAACGAATAAGCGACGCGGTCGTCAGTCACGCTGTTTTCCAATTCAAAAACCGCAACTGGAAAACGCCAGTGCCGCTCCCCAACTGGCTCGAAAGCGATTGCATCGAGCCCTAAGTATTCTTGTCGCGAGACGGGAAGTAAGCTCGGCTTGTGCCCCTTCGCAGCACCTTTCCACTCCATCGCTTCGCAAGTGGCGACCACAACCGAAGTCAGCGCTCGAGTCCAGTCGCCTAGTTGCGCTCTTATCGCCGCGTCACGCAACAGCCCTGAGGCCTCGTGACCGCGAACTGTTTCCATGAATTTTGCGAACCATCGTTCGGCAAGCGCGTGGGCCATCAGAAACCTAGCCCCTTCTTCCTTGCCAATACGCCTTCCACCCAGCGTCTTTCATCAGTTCCTTTCGGGTAGAGAGCTGAAAGCGCCTGCGCCAAACGCCAAAATCTCTGATCCTGACCAGCACCGTCCGCTACCAAGAAACGTTTAAGCGCTTCGCCCCGACCTGCCCCAAAAAGGATCATGCTTTGATGAATCCGATCAAGGACCGTGTTCCCTAGCCTAGAAGCAGTCTTTTCGCTCCAACCCCTCCCCGATTCTTCGGCTTCCCCTAACACATCGAGTAAGGAAAGCTGCTTCGGTTTGCCTTTTTGCTTCGTTGGAGCGACACCTTCATTTTTCCCGAAGAGATAACGTGCGCGCTCCGAAACGGGCAGTAGCCTTGCTTTATCACCGTTGACATCGACTAAACTGGACAACTGCTCAAAATGTGCCCCTAAACCTTGAGCGATTTTACGAGCTGCGTCATATTCCAAGATGAATCCCGTCAGCTTCGCTTTCTTTTCAACCACTGCATCTTCCCCTTGCTCCTCAGGTTCATCTGAATCGTCGTCAGTCGTAACAGTGGTGTCTTTGTTTGTCGCTCCCGCAGAAAGTGTCCACAGCCACATAGCCGTAAGACGCGCATCCTCTTCAAAGCCAGTCGCATCGGCTCCGGCAAAGATCATATTCAATGCCTCTTTGGCGACGGCAGCCCAAACATACTCAAGATACTCCTTAAGAAATACCCGCTCGCCGCTGGCCTTCTCTACCCGGGCGTAGCGAGAGAAAATCTCTAACGCCGGACCCAGGCAAGCGAAGATAGCGTCGGCCCCGACGATTCCTTCCGTTTGAAGGCGAGGCATCCATTCCTCCATCCGTCTGGGCAACTCCGCAAGAACATCCCGCCAATCGCCAACATCGACAGTCCGACTGTGGCTATCGTAATTCTCGCGTGGCCGACACACCAAGTGAATCGACGATTGGAGAGATGCTGAATCCTGAGCCTGTGTCCGGTTCTGATTTTCAGTATCAATCGGCCATGAGGCTGTGATCCTCCATTCGCTCTCGATAACGGCGGTGAGCAGGGCTTCCCAACTTGACGTCCGAGTATCTGCAAAAACCACGACACCGATACCGTTTGGTCTTATGATTCCTCGCGCTCGCGCCAGCGCCGCCGTTTCCAGTTGCGCGTACTCTTCCTCGCTCACTTTGAAACCGATGGATTTCGTGCGCAGCGGCGGCTTCACCATGTCCCGGCTTCCTCTCTCGCCATCACAGCCGAGACTAGCAGCCGCGCTTAAGAATCAACAAGTTCGCCTGCGTTAACTTCCGGTTGCTCGACAGCAACCGCATCGGCGGGATTTTTCCTCTAGCCGCTCTGGTTTCAACAGGTTCGCGCACGGTAACCGAAGGTTACCGCACAGCTCCCTTTCAGGGGTGGAGTGTCTCCCTTCCACCCCGTGCGCAGCACGGCTAAAAACCTCCACCCCGCCACCACACCTCCGGGAGCGCCCAACCGCCCGCACCACCGGGCCGGAATCGCCACACTGCACGGTCCAGATCGGCGGCGGAATCAGGATCGGAAAGCGCGGCTAATCGGACCCGGATCACAGCGCGGATCGGCGGCTAATTCCCCGTGGTACGGGAACGGATCGGCAGGGCCAAACGGCAGCTAAGGAAAGAACTCGCCCCGGCTCAGTGACACTGCTTTTGAATGGAGTCGTTAAGCTTCCCCTGGCTCTGCTTTTTCAGCAGATCGTCCAGAGTCTTTGACTTCGCCTCCGGCTTCTGCTGGAGGATGGCGTTGTAGGTTTTCAGAACACTTTCCACTGCGGCCAGGTTCATCGCACCCAGATCGCTGGTCTTGTCAGGATTCTCGATCAGGAACGCAGTGCTGGCTAGCATGTATTGCCGCGTGATCTGGTGGGAGTAGCTGTACTTCATGCCGTTAAACTCGCTCAGCAGACTTGGGCACAACGGCACGTGGATATCGTGGGCATCACTTACCTGCTTCAACGCCGATTCGCCTTGCTTGTTCACGCTGTCGTCCAACGGGCTGCTCTCCAGCTTGTGCGTGATCTCTACCCACTGCGCCCGCTCCTCTGGTGTTGATGTCCCTTGGGCTGCTGTTCTCGGTGTAATCGCGCCGAACAGGAAGCACAACATTGGAAACCACACCCAAGCCACGCGCCTACTCTGCATATTTCCTCCTACACACTATTGCGGGGCGTCGATCTCGTAGACCGTCAGGGCTGCGGCTTTTGACGGAGCCACGATTGCGAGTTTCGATCCGGCTCGATACAGAAGTGGATTTCCCCACTGCCTGCCCGTGTCCGTGTCGTTGCTGTCCGCTACGCTCAGAAAGTCCATCGGGTGCCGCCACGCTATCGTCGGCCCCTCCGCCTTCAACAGCAGGAACTCGGAAGAGAGGATTTTGTCTCCGCCATGCTCCGGCTCGCGGTCGGGGCTAGTCGTGCAGATTGCCCCGGCATAGTCTGCAACGTCGCCGCTGCTGTACTTGTGAGGCACGCACGCCAGCTCCAGTTCCCCGGTATGACCGTTGCTGTAGACAGCAACAGCTCCTTGTGCGGAGAAGCTTCCGTAGAACGCTAGCAGCCTGTTTGGGCCAAGAACTGTGGCTCCATTATTTCGCCCATGCATGAACTGGAAGTCAAGCTTTGCTTCGGTTGGAGTGCCGTCTTCGTGGTATTCCTGCCAAGCGCGAGAAGACACCTGGATCCAAGTTGTTCGGCTTTTTGGAGACCAGACGATTGGGTCGTTATAGTAGTTTGGCTTCGGCCCCGCAGCATCAGACGCGATTTTGAAGTTGGAGAGATCCATTCGAATAAAGCGAAGATAGTACCCAGTAATGGATGCGAAGCTCAGTAAGCCACTCTCGTCGAAGCCTGCGAAGAGGCGGTAGCGGTCCGCAGAAGTGAACGGAAGAGTATCTGTCCGCCGAACCTCCGAAAGGTCTTTTGCAGAGAGCACAAGCAGTATGTTCGGCTCATGTATCTCTGCATAGACCAACGTCTGACCATCCGGTGATAGGTAAAAGCCTTCAGCAGCTCGCGCACCATGAACGCGCGGAACAGTGACGACTGCGTGCCTCAACTCCTTGTGCGTTGCCAGATCGAAGGCCGACACCTGAAGCTGATTAGAAAAGCGCAGCAGATCGAACGAACGATGCGCTTCATAAAGCAGCCCGCCGCCTGCGGTCATCGCCGGAAGAGAGAGAGCCGTGTTTGCTTTCGCTAGGGGCAGCGTGTACGAGCCTTGCCCCCAGCAGCTAGCGGTCGACAGAAGCAGCGCGAGTAGACAGTTCTTTTTCACGGCAAGGGCGTGTTTTTCTCTGCCGCTGCGCGGCCACTGGCGGCATCCCTGATCGTGTCAACCATGTGAAGAACGAACTGTTGAACATCGACGCCGGTCGGATGCCCCTCGAAGTGCATTTCCATTTGGCCCGAAGGGTTGAGCATGTGGACATAGCCGTTGCTATCTTTCCATTGTGATCCCGGCTTATGCGCTCCCGACAGAAGATCGATCGCGCTCATCAAGGCGCTCTGTTTGTGGAGCTGAGCTTCAGTGTTCGCAAACGCTCCTGGAGCTAGTTCGGAGAGCGAAGCGCGACCCTGGCAAGAACCGCCGCAGTCGGAGAAGAAGTTCCCCGAGATATTTGAAAATGCCCCACTCCCATTGAGCTGGGTAGGATCGCTTCCGTCGATGAACTGCGATCCTCCCGAAGTGGCTCCAGTTGCAGTGTTGGTGAAGCTGACTCCATTGTTTTGATCGAACGTGCCTGTGTAGTTGTTCCCAAACTGATCGCTGTATCCAGCGCTGGGATCGCCCTGTTTGTTCATATCGACGTCAGCCGCTTGGAAAGAACCATTAACGGTCTGCCCCTGCACCCACACCGAAGAGCTGCCGTTCTGAACTTGGCCGCATCCTGAGTGGTCGGAGGTCTGACATGCAAGGTAAAAATCGAGTCCGGTCGGATCGACCAGCGATAGCGGGTTGTTCCGCACATACGCGTACAGATTTAGGCTCTGCGGATCGGTCAAACGATCCGCGCTGATGAACACCGGATCGGCGGACATGAACCTGCCCATGCTCGATGCGTCATAGCGAGCACCAAAGTTATCTAAGCCGCTTTCGCTATCGCGTTCTTTGCCGGTGAAT
>PMTV01000016.1 GCA_003167215.1 Acidobacteriota bacterium
TTCGTGCCCCAATAGGCTGCGGTCAAAACCGCTCCAGAGGTGAATTGCAACGTAATGGGATGCCCGGATGTCCCGCTGCCCTGAAACGCGAGGAAGCCGCTTGCGCCAGCCGACGCGGTAATCGTTCCGCAGATGGGCACCGTCGTACCAGGACTAATTTTCCCTGTAGTGAAGGATCCAACCCAATTGCTGCTCGAATTAAAAAAAGTGTACGCCAGTGCATCCGCGCAATCCGCTCCCGTGCCTGCCCCTTGCGCGGTCGCCGCAATATAAATGGTCTGCGTCTGTGCACTCGCGATGGGCGCCAGGATGAAACCGAGTGCCAGAACAGACAGCGCTAACGAAATGTTTTTCATCATCGAACCTTTGAAAGGCCGCGCCCTACCGCGGATACATTGTGGACTGTGATTGCGGAACATAAAGAACGTGTTGGATTGCCATAATTCAGAAACGAACTATCGGCAGCGGACATTTGCCGCCGGCCTTGCGCAGGGACGTGTGGCTCCGCACCAGTTCTCCCAGCCCCGCGCTGTCGATGTGCTCCACCTCGCGCAAATCAAGCAGGACCAGGATATTCCCTCGCACGATCAGATCCTGGACAGCGTCACGAAGTACCACATTGCCCGCGCCCAGAATAATTCTTCCGCGCATTTCCAATACCGTGATGCCGTTTCCAGCCGGCCTGGTCACCGCCTGCATTTTTTCCGACGGCGGCGTCAATATCGGCGGCGTTGCAGTCCCGGCGATACCCATGCGATCGAATATCACGCAGGCTGTTTTTGCAGTTTCGTGCGATTCCGTCCTGACCACGATCAGCGACCGGTCTGCTTTCAGAATGCCTAGAAAAACCTCCGCGTCTTCAGCCGACTGTTCGTCCCGAACGACATCAGCGTCAACATTCTTCGTCAGCTTCGCGCCGGCTGCAGCCCCGGCCTTTTTCCCCAGCAGTCCGAGCAACGCAGCTGCCCCCGCGCCGAGGGCGAAAACTTCGCCAGCGCCCGGAATCAACGCCCACGAGGCAGCCGCCATTCCCGCTCCGAAACCAACCGCTCCGCCTGCAATACTGCCTGCAAAGCCGCCGATCTTCTTGCCCAGAGCCACAGCCTCGGTTTCAGAGCGCGTCAAATAGACGATCGCGTCCTCCGGCACGCCGTTCTCCAGCAAATATCCCAGCGCGTTTTCCGCGCGTTCTCGCGAAGCGAATACTCCAATGGCGGTTTCCAAGCGAGCCTCCTCCAGAATCCCAAGTTCTCTTGCGGCTGAGAATTAGTCCCGGAGTCCCAGGTGAATCCGAAGAACAACATTGTACACCTGCTTGGCTTTCTTGAAGCCGCGCCAAGAAACCGAATTTACTGCGGGCTGGGAGGCTTGTTCGAAAGGGCGATCTACACGCCAAGGTCGATGTCGCTCACCATTACCGGCGCGAGTTTGTAGAAACGCAAGTGGCCGACGGCTAGCGTGAGGACGTTGCTTCCGTTCGCGGCCCACGATGGCGTGGGAATGGAAATGTCGTAATACGAAGTCGCGCCGCTGGTGATGTCCTCATGCTTCCCTGTTGCCACCGCCTCGCAAACATCCGCGCAATCCTGGAATGACGGGTCGCTTTCCGCCGGCCATTTTCCGGAGTTAGTGTCTGCCGCGTTGAAGCTTGAGAATTGCCACGGCTTCAGAATTACGGAGCGAATGTCGTGTCCCCACCAGGAAGGGTCGTTCGCGCGATTCTGAATCACTTGCGCCACGCCGCGCTTGCCCAACATTCCTTCGCCGCGCGCTTCGCGCCACACGCACAACTTCATCAAATCGAGCGCGCTCAACTCGCTATATGCCACAGCTTGCATTACGAAACAGGCCCATCAATTTTTGGCGTGCCGCTCGCAGGTACAGCGGCAGATTCGGGAATTCCAGCCACTGCGGTGCCGGAAGAAGTGTTCGGACTGCTCACACCGGGAATCGTCACGTTGGCGTTGCCGCGTGGAATCTGCTCGCTCTGCTCTTTGCTGTCTTTCCCGGTCAGCGTTGCCATCAAAGCCCCGGAAAATCCGGAAAACGTCGAGACCACCACCATGCTCACGTTCCCCGTATCGCCGTGATGCAAAACGTGAATCAGCAGGCCGAGCAGCCCCGCGAAGCACACGAATAGGACAAGCAGGTTCCCGCCCTTGGTGGCCAGCGAATCAAGGAATTTCTGCCAGGATTGCATCGCGTCTCCCTGGAACATTCAAAGTGCGTCAATTCTCGCGGCGTCGTCGTGATTTTCGGTGTACGGTTGTTTTGTAGCGGCGGCCTTCAGGCCGGCGCTTTGTTGCTTGCTGGAACCGAGCTGCGCCCGCCTGAAAGCGGCCGCTCCATAACCGGCGTCGCTCGGGTTTCGTAGCGCCGGCGTCTCGCCGGCTCTTTTCACTGTTGCTGCTCGCGCGCCAAACAGCCGGCGGGATGCCGACCGTACAAGTGCTCCGCCGGTCAGCGGTTCGTGGAGTTCATCGTGCGGCCGAAGGTCAGCTCGGCCCATTTGGCGGCAACGGCAGTGTCGGTGTTGGTATCCGACCCGGAATTATTTCGCGTGATGGCAAGGACGAAGTTGTTCCCTGCCGAGCAACCCGTCGTATTCATCGCGGTGAGCAGCGTAAGATATTCCGCACCGGACACCGCGGTGCTGCCAACCGTGGTCGAAACCGTTTGCGCCGCGTTCAGCACGGGATCGTCGGTCGCTGTGCCGCTCAACGAATTGCATCCGGTTTGCACGCTCCACGCGGTGAAGTGTCCGTTCGTGGTATCTGTCGTAGTGAACGCAATTTTCAAATCCACGTTCACGCCAAAATTCCAGTCCACCGGAAGCTCGAGCTCGATGTATGCCACGTTGCCGCGCGCGAATTGCAACACGCCTTTGCGTGTGTGCGTTCCCTGGCAAGCGGGTGTGGGAGCGCTGGTCGCCCCAATCTGCCAGCCGTTTCCCGCCGTTGCGTTGTTGCAGCCCGCGGCCATGAAGAAAAGTTTTGTAGGCACGCTCAACGCGCTGTTTGGTGATTCGGCGTTCGCGGACAATCCGCCCGGGGTGGTCACCAAACCGAGAAAATTTCCCGTGCCGTTCACGTTCAGGTTGAATCCGCCGTTGCTCGCCGTGTTTACCGTGGCATGCGCTCCCTGCACGCTCATGTTGCCGGTGTCGGTGATTGTCGTCGCGCCGGAATCCTGGCTCAAAATGGACGCGCTGAACGCTCCAATGTTGTTGAATTGAATCGAGCCCGAGGGCGACGCCGGGTTTCCCGCGCTGCCTCCGCATCCCGCCGTCGGAGAACTCGGTGCGCACGGCAGAACGACGGTCGAAGTGTACCCGGCGATCATCGGCCCCGTGATCACTTCCGTGTACGTTCCCGCCACGCCGAAATAGCTGTAATTGCCAAGGCCGTCGGAAACGAGCGGCTGCGTGATCAGCGTCATCAGCGTGGGATCAGAATAAATCGCGGCGGTCGGGGAACATGCGGGCGTGCTGCTGTAAGCGAGCAGCACCATACCGGTGCAGACCCATATGTTTGCGCCGGCGATGGCCTGCCCCGTGTCGCCCTGCACCACGTTCGCGCGCTGCGATCCCTGCGCAAAAGCCGCCGGCGCACCCAGCGTAATCCAAGCAGTAGCGACCACAATCAACGCGAATATACGGG
>PMTV01000030.1 GCA_003167215.1 Acidobacteriota bacterium
TCGAGCGCGAGATTCACTTTTCCCGAGGAGCCGCGATATTTGTACCGCCGCACCTCTTCGAGGAAATCTCCCGGCAGCTCGCGCTCTTCGATAAATTTCAGGAAAGTGAGATTCGGATCCACGCTGGAAGAAATCACGTCCGCGTATATTTCTTCCCCGCCTTCGAGCACCACGCCTTGTGCCACGCCGTTCTTGATCAAAATGCGATTCACCGCTGCTTCCGTGCGAATTTCCACTCCCGCTTCTTTCGCCGCACCCGCGATTGCATTGGAAATTCCGCCCGTGCCGCCGCGGCTGAATCCCCAGGAGCGAAAAGCGCCGTCGATTTCTCCCATGTAGTGGTGCAGCAAAACGTAAGCAGTGCCCGGCGAGCGAATCCCTAGAAAAGTTCCAATGATGCCCGACGCCGACATCGTGGCCTTCAGCACGTCGGTCTCGAACCACTGATCGAGAAAATCCGCCGCGCTCATGGTCATAAGCTGGACCAGGTTGTATTTGTCTTCCGCCGCCAGCGACTGGAAACGCTTGCCTAAAAATGCCAGTTTTTTCAAATCGCGTGGATCGAGTGAACTGGGATCCGGCGGAATCATGCCGAGTATCGGCTTTACGAACCGGCACATGGCCACCATGGACTTCCCAAATTCTTCGTAAGCTTCGGCGTCCAGCTTTGAGTGGCGCTCGAGCTCGCGCCGCGTTCTCCCGTGATCGTTCTCGCGCCAGAGATAATCGCCGTTCTGCATCGGCGTGATGGTCCCGTCCAGCGGAAGTATTTCCAGGCCGTGACGCGGCAAATCCAGATCGCGAATAATTTCCGGCCGCAGCAGCGAAACCACATAGGAGAAAACGGAGAACTTAAACCCGGGAATAATTTCTTCGGTGACGGCCGCCCCGCCTAGTACGTACCTGCGCTCAAGCACCAGCACTTTCTTGCCCGCTTTCGCGAGGTACGCCGCGTTCACCAGGCCGTTGTGCCCGCCGCCGATTACGATGACGTCGTATCTTTTCGCCATGAGGGTTTTGCGATGAACTTTGCGCTGTATTGCTCGCAGCAGAAGCCGTTGCATTCTACAAGCGCCGCCGCAGACTCACAACAGAGAAGAGCGCACCATGACTGTGAGTCAAGCCGAGACGGCCGACAACGCGACAATAAATATCTCCGCCCCGCGCAAGTTTGTTTACTTCGCCTTGCGATAGCTGCGACGCGCGCACTATAATCACGGGCCGAGTTATGCGGCCTTTTGCGGCCATCTGGAAAACCATTTTGTAGGAATACCGGAGCAACCTTGCCGATCGGAACAGCCGTTCACGACAGAACTTCAAAACTTTGCGAGAGCATGAATTATCGCGAATGGTCGGGCTATTACGCCGTGAGCGTTTACGAAATGCACCACGATCATGAGTACAACGCGATTCGCAACGCCACCGCGATGATCGACGTCTCCCCGCTTTACAAATATCTTTTGACCGGCAAGGACACCACGAAGCTGGTCAACCGCGTGATCACTCGCGACATCAACAAAGTCGCCGTGGGACAGGTAATTTATTGCTGTTGGTGCGATGAAGAAGGCAAAGTAATCGACGACGGCACCATCTCGCGTCTCGCGGAAAATGTTTATCGCTGGACCGCGGCCGATCCGAGCATGCGCTGGTTCCATCAAAACGCGCTCGGGCTCGATGTCACCATTGAAGATATTTCCAATAAGGTTGCGGCACTGGCCGTGCAAGGCCCCACGTCCGGCCGGCTATTGATGAAAGCCGCCGAAGCCGACATTGCGAATTTGAAATATTTTCGCTTCACTCACGGGAAAATCGCCGGCGTGCCAGTGGACATTTCTCGCACCGGATACACCGGCGACCTGGGTTACGAAATCTGGATCCCGTGGAACGACGCGCCGAAAGTGTGGGACGCGCTGATGGAAAACGGCCGGCAGTTCGATCTGCATCCCGCCGGAATGCTGGCTCTGGATGTGGCACGAATCGAAGCCGGGCTGATTCTCATCGAAGTGGATTATTTCAGCAGCAAGCGCGCGCTGATCGAATCGCAGAAATATTCTCCCTACGAAATCGGCCTGGGCCGCTTGGTGGATTTGAAAAAAGAGCATTTCATCGGCCGCCAGGCGCTGGAAGAGGAAAACAGGCAGGGACCCAAACGGCTGTTGATGGGGCTCGAAATCAACTGGGAAGATGTGGAGCGCCTCTACGACGCCATGGGTCTGGGCCCCCAGGTGCAAAGCACGGCGTCGCGCGTTCCCGTCCCGGTGTACCGCGGCGGATTACAAGTCGGCAAAGCGACTTCGACCACTTGGTCGCCGACGCTGAAAAAAATGATCGCTCTTGCGAGCCTGAACCGGGAACATGCTGCTGCAGGAGTCGAGCTGCAAATGGAACTGACGGTCGAAGCCGTGCGTCACAAGGTACGAGCGACGACGCGAGAGTTGCCTTTCTTCAATCCGCCACGAAAAATGGCCACACCGGTCGTTTGAGACTTGCCAACGGAGGCACAATTTGGAGACAAGCTTTTCGGAACGCGCCCCGACCAGACTGACGTCACGTATTTTCTTCCCATCTTTTCAATTCAAAACTCAGCTGACGCATCTCCTGCTGCTCGCGATCGCAATTCTCGCGGCGAGCGCTGCGCCCGCCATGGCTCAAGACAATAAGATGAAGTGCCCGCCGCCGACCCGTGTGGAAGAAGTGAAAGAAACAATTCACGGCGTCGTGGTGAGCGATCCCTACCGCTGGCTGGAAGACCAGAACAGCCCCGAAACACGCGCGTGGATCGATACGCAGAATGCTTGCACGCAAAGCCTGCTGAAAACGCTGCCGGGAAGCGATGCGATTGCCAAGCGCCTGGGCGAATTGATCAAAGTGGATACGATTCGCCTGCCCAGCGAACGCGGCGGCCGCTATTTTTATTCCAAGCGCGCCGCAGGCCAGGATTTGTTTGTCCTTTATATGCGGCGAGGAACCGGGCCGGAAGAGATGCTGATGGACCCGGCTTCGCTGAGCGCCGACCACACCACCAGCGTGAATTTCGAAGGCTTGTCGGATGACGGAAAACTCGTCGCCTACGGCGTGCGCAAGGGCGGCGAAGATGAAGTGTCGATTCATTTCATCGATACGGACACGCGCAAGGACATTTCCGATTCCCTCCCCCGCGCGCGTTACATTTCCGGCGCATCGTTCAAAACCGATAAAAGTGGATTTTACTATTCGAAGCTTACTGACGACGGCCCACGCGCCTACTACCACGCCATGGGAACCGACGCGGAACAAGACAAAAAGATTTTCGGCGATGGATTCGCCTCGGACAAGATTCTTGTGGTGGGCGTGTCCGAAGACGGGCGCTACCTTCTATTGACCGTCCTGTATGGCTCTGCGTGCGAAAAATCTGAGATTTATTTTCAGGATCTCGCGCGAGGCGGACCCATCACTCCCATCGTCAAAACCATTGACTCCTGCTTCCAAGGAGAAATCGCGGGCGACACGCTGTACCTGCAAACGAACTGGAAGGCCCCGAAGTGGCGCCTACTGTCCGTTCCGCTTGCCAGCCCGGCGCAGGAGAATTGGAAGGAAACTATTCCCGAGAACGATTCGCGACTGGAAAGTTTTCGCTTGGTGGGCGGAAAAATCATCGCCCAGTATTCTCGCAACGCAGCTTCGGAACTGAAAGTTTTTGAAGCGGACGGAAAGGCCGCGGGAGAAATTGGGCTGCCGGCGCTGGGCGATGTGAATGGAATCACAGGCAGGTGGCGGAGTCCCGAAGCGTTTTTGTCCTTCCAATCCTTCGCCATCCCATCGACGATTTATCTCTTCAACGTTTCGCAACGTGCGCTCGCCGTGTGGGCCAAGCCGGCGGTGCCGCTCGACGCGAGCCAGTTCGAGGTGAAGCAGATTTGGTACGAGTCGAAAGACAAAACGCGCGTGCCCATGTTCCTTTTCTACAAGAAGGGACTGAAGCTCGACGGATCGAATCCTGCGCTGATGACCGCCTACGGCGGCTTTGATGTCAGCGAGACCCCTGCGTTCCGCGACGACGCGGTGGTGTGGGCCGAGCACGGCGGCGTGTTCGCCATGCCCGCTCTGCGTGGCGGAGGAGAATTCGGCGAGGACTGGCATCACGCGGGCATGCTGGAGAAAAAGCAAAACGTCTTCGACGATTTCTTCGCGGCCGCGGAATGGTTGGTTGCAAATCGCTACACGCAGCCGCAACGGCTGGCGATCATCGGGCGCAGCAATGGCGGCTTGCTGATGGGCGCGGCCATGACCCAGCGGCCGGATTTGTTCGGCGCGATCGTATGCGGCTATCCGCTGCTCGACATGGTGCGCTATCAGAAATTTTTGGTGGCGCGATTCTGGGTTACCGAATACGGATCGTCCGATAACCCGCAACAGTTCCCCTTCATTTACGCCTATTCCCCTTACCATCACGTGGTGAAAGGCACAAAATACCCCGCCGTGCTGTTTCTAACCGGCGACAGCGACACGCGCGTGGCTCCCTTGCACGCGCGAAAAATGACCGCGGAAATGCAAGCTGCGCAGGGCGGAGACAAGCCGATTGTGCTGATGTACGACACGAAGTTGGGTCACAGTGAGGGCCGCCCGGTAAGCAAGATCATCGAGGAAGACACCGATGTGCTGCAATTTTTGTTCGCTGAAGTCGGTATAAAAAATTTCTGAGTGAATTCCCGCTTTAAACAGCACGCACGTGCATTTCGCCAAATTGGGGATAAGAAACAAACAGGGGGAATTATGCGGAGAATGACGCGGAGAATGATGTGGATGGCGGGAATCGCGTTGGCTGCAGTGATGTCGCTTGCGAGCGCGAGGGTGCAAGCCCAGACGACGGGTCCCATTCGTTTGATCGTGGATGCTTCGCAAGCGCCGCAAAAGATTTTGCACGTGAAGATGGAAATTCCAGTTTCCGCCGGCGCTCTCACGCTTTATTACCCGGAATGGATTCCGGGCGAGCACATGCCCGATGGCCCCATCATCGAAGTTGCTGGGATGAAATTCAACGGTGGGGGCAAAACAATCCCCTGGCGCCGCGACCTGGTGGAAATGTTCTCGTTGCATTTGGATATTCCGCAGGGAGTGACCACATTAAACGCGGATTTTGATTTTCTGCTTTCGGCTCCCGCGGGCGGATTTTCCGCAGGCGCGTCGGCGACAAATTCTTTGAATATTCTGAGCTGGAATCAGGTTTTGCTTTATCCCAAAGGCTTCAACATCCATGACATATTGTTTGCGCCAAGTTTGAAGCTTCCGGCCGGGTGGAAGTACGGGACAGCTCTCCCCGGCGCGAAACAGAATGGAGACACAATCGATTTCTCGCCTGTGCCCCTGAACATGCTCGTGGACTCGCCAGTACTCGCAGGCCGCTATTTCCGCGAAATCCAGCTGACGCCAGGACAAAATCCTCCGCACTACATCGACATCGCGGCGGACAGCGAAGCGGCGCTGGCGATGACACCCGAAACCGAGATGCACTTGCACCAGCTTGTTGCTGAGGCAGGCGCCCTTTTCGGTTCGCGCCATTATCGCGACTATCATTTTTTGCTGACGCTCAGCGACGACGTCGCTCACTTCGGTCTGGAGCATCACGAATCAAGCGACGACCGCACCGCGGAGCGCAGCCTGATCGACGAAACGGAGCTCCTCGCATTCGCCGGGCTGCTTCCGCACGAATACGCGCATTCCTGGAATGGAAAATATCGCCGCCCCGAAGGACTCGTGACTCCGGATTATCAAGTGCCGATGAAAGACGATCTGCTCTGGGTCTATGAGGGGCTGACCGAATATGTTGGCAGCTTCGTTCTTACCGCGCGAAGCGGCTTGCTGACGCAGGAACAGTCGATGGAGGAGCTCGGTGAGCTCGTGGCCACTTATGAAAATCGTCCGGGACGCGACTGGCGGCCGCTTCAGGACACCGCCGATGCCGCACCCTTTCTCTACAACGCAACCGATGACTGGTCGAACTGGAGGCGCGGAACCGATTTCTACGAGGAAGGCGAACTGCTCTGGCTCGATGTGGACGAAACCCTGCGCAGCCTGACGAAAGATAAGAAATCGATGAACGATTTTTGCCTCGTCTTTCACGGCGGACCCGGGGGCGCGCCCGCTCTGAAGCCCTACACCTTTGAAGATGTAGTGTCCACCTTGAACGGCTTGGCGCCGTACGACTGGGCGGGATTTCTTCGCTCGCGACTGGATGGAACTTCCACGAAAACTCCGCTCGAAGCTATCGAAAACGGCGGCTGGAAATTGGTGTACAACGAGCAGCCGAACGGAGCGGAGACAGTGGAAGGCATTCTAGCGAAGCGGCTGAATTTGACTTTCACCATCGGGATGGTCGTATCCGACGACGGAATCGTTGACGACGTAACCCACGGAGGTCTCGCGTACAACGCCGGAATCGGCCCCGGCATGAAAATCATTGCGGCCGCGGGAAAGCAGTATTCTCCGGACGAAATGAAGCAGGCAATAGAGGTTTCGAAATCGTCCACCACACCAATACAGCTCATCGTGGCGAACGGCGCGCAATTTCAGACTCGTTCCATTGATTATCACGGCGGAGCGCGCTTCCCTCACCTCGAACGCGACAAAAGCAAGCCGGACTACCTGGGCGAAATTCTAAAGCCGATGACGCCGTCGGCCACGACGACGGAAGCCGCGCAGTAACAGATTCCCTTTGCGCGCAATAAGCGCCCAAGCCGGCATTTTCCGCGCTAAGGAGATACATCCGGCGCGTGCGGAACAGAATCATACTTTTATGAAAATTCACCCATTCGTGTTGATAGGAGCCCTGCTGATTGCGTGCGGTATTGCGGCGTTGATCCATCCTAATCTCAGCATGCCCTCAAAAAAGCATGAAGTTCAGATCGGCACGGAGAAAGTGATCATGGAAACTACCCGAATTATCCAACTCCCAAAAGTTTTCGGCGTGCTTCTGATGATAGCGGGCGGCTCTTTGATTTTCCTCAGCACGCGAAAGTCTTGACGTCCGTTTTGCGAACACGTCCATGCTTTAACCGGGCCCCTGAGCTACTTGAAACGCGATTCCGTAAGAATCGATAACATGTGAGCCGGGAGGAAATAGTGAAAATGAGAGCGCGCGCGATCGGCCAAGCCATGGCCGCCTGGGCAGCTGTTGCGGCTATGGCTGTGACAGCGCCGGTTTCGCTGAAGGCGCAGGAACAACGCAAGCGCGCCATCACGTTTCAGGACCTGATCTCCATGCATCGCCTCAGCGAGCCGCAGATTTCTCCCGACGGCAAATGGATCGCCTACGCCGTGTCAACGCCGGACCTCGAAGCCAACAAGAGCGTGCGAAACATCTGGATTGTGTCCGCCTCCGGAGGCCAGCCCAGGCAATTGACGCGCGGAGGGACCGATGCGCGGCCGCGCTGGTCGCCCGACGGCAAAAAGCTCGCATTTCTTTCCGCCCGCGTGGAAAACATTCCGCAAGTTTATTGGATGAACCTCCAGGGCGGCGAAGCGAACCGGGTCACTTCCCTTTCCACCGGTGCGGACAATGAGCTGTGGTCACCCGACGGCAAAACAATTGCGTTCGTTTCCGCCGTCTATCCCGATTGCAAAGATGACGCCTGTAACGTGCGGCGCGACACCGAAAAACAAAAAAGCAAAGTGAAAGCCCGTATTTACGAAAAACTTCTGTACCGGCATTGGACCGCCTGGTCGGACGGAAAACGAAGTCATCTTTTCGTCGTTTCCGCCGGCGGAGGAGCTCCGCGTGACTTAACTCCCGGCGCCGACTACGACGTGCCTCCTTTCAACCTGGGCGGGCCGGAACCGATTGCGTTCTCGCCCGACAGCCAGGAGCTTTGTTTCACAGCGAATACCGATAAGGACGAAGCGCTCAGCACGAATGGCGATCTTTTCACCGTGCCGGCTTCCGGCGAGGGCGGGCTCAGGCGAATCACCACGAATCCTGGCGACGATTGGGGACCGGTCTATTCACCCAACGGGATGTGGATCGCCTATCGCGCGCAAATGCAGCCGGGCGAAGAATCCGACCGCTGGCGGCTCATGCTTTACGGGCGCCAGAGCGGCAAGCAAAGCAATTTGACTGAAAATTTCGACAGCAGTGTGGAAGCGTATGCGTTCGCTCCCGACAGCAAGACGATTTATTTCAACGCGGAAGAAAAAGCGGAAATGCCGATCTATTCGATCGCAGCCGCACCGGGAAGTTCGCCGAAAGTAATTGTAAGCGGTAACTCCAACGACGATTTCGATATCAGCGCAGACGGACGAACGCTCGTATTTGCGCGCACAAGCTTGACCATGCCTCCTGAAATTTTTGCGGCGAATTCGGACGGCAGCAATGTTCGCCGGCTCACGCATCAAAATGCGGCGCTGCTCGCGCAACTGGATCTATCCAAGCCGGAGATGTTTTGGTTCGAGGGTGCGGAAAAGACCCAAGTGGAAGGAATCGTTATCCGCCCGCCCCATTTTGATGCGTCGAAAAAGTATCCGGCGCTGCTGCTGATTCATGGCGGGCCGCAAGGTGCATGGACCGACGCCTGGGGCTATCGCTGGAATCAGCAAGTGATGGCCGCGCCCGGATACGTCGTACTCGCTATCAACCCTCGCGGCTCCACTGGTTACGGCCAGAAATTCACCGCGGAGATCAGCCGCGATTGGGGCGGAAAAGCCTACGAAGATTTAATGAAAGGTTTGGACGCGGCCATTGCGAAATACCCCTTCATTGACGGTTCGCGAGTGGGCGCGGCTGGCGGTTCTTACGGCGGATACATGATCGACTGGATTGCGACGCACACCGGCCGTTTCAAATGCCTGATCAGCCATGCCGGCCCCTACGACGCGGTCAGCATGGGCGCCACGGAAGAACTCTGGTTCAACGAATGGGAGTTTGGCGGCACGCCCTGGGCGAACCCTGAGGATTACAAAAAATGGTCGCCCAGCGAATTTGCCGCCGCGCTCGGAAAATACAAGACGCCCACCCTGGTGGTCGGCGGCGAACTCGATTTTCGCGTGCCCTATACTCAGGACCTCGAATTCTTTACCGCGCTTCAAAGGCAGGGCGTGCCTTCGAAACTTTTGATTTTCCCAGACGAAGGACACTGGGTCTTGAAGCCCCAAAACAGCGAGCTGTGGTACAAGACCTTCCTCGCTTGGCTCGCCGAGTATCTAGAATAGCCGGCGCGAACTTTCGTCGCGTTTCCCCGCCGCTGCATCTGAAATTGTCCTCATCCACCTTTCCGTAGTTAACCGGATTGACCCGCAGTCGAGCGGAGTGCCAGTTTCATGGCACCTCTAAACCTCTCGGAGGGCTTGGGTGCGGGCACTAAGTCTGCAATCGTTCTGCTTCTCGCTAGCGCTCCTCGCGCTTGCTCTGTTGTCTCCATCGCAATCGACTGCCGAAACCCTTAAGGTCACTGGTTCTCCTGCTGGAGCAAACGTCGAGATCGATGGCGTGCTGATGGGGAAGACTCCTTACAAAGTAAATTACCCCGGCGGCTACTTTCACAAGCCTCACACCGTATTTGCGGCGCGGCTCGGGCATCCGCTCGTTGTTCGGATCTACAAGGAAGGATACGCGGCACAGGAAACCACCATCACCGACGGTCCGTTTGAATGGGTTGACTTGAAAGGACACAACCGCGGGCGATACTGGCTGGTGAAAGCGGACGAGGTTCAGGCAACGCTTAAACCCGTTTCGAAGGAATCCGGCGGAGAAGCCGGCCCGCTTCCTGCAGCAAAACAAAATTCAGCGAACGAATCACGGGCTGAGAAGGCTCCTAGTGCCCGCGCGTTTTCCTCCGCGCCCGCCGGCTCGGAATCCGGCGTTCTGACTCTCTCGTGCGATACAGACGGAGCGGAAATCTACATTGATGGAAAATTTGTCGGTGACACACCATCAACAATTTCGCTTGTAAGCGGCACGCACCAGATAGCCATCAAGGCTAAAGGCAAAAAGGATTGGAAACGCGAAATCGAGGTGATGAAAGGCAGCCAGGTGACATTGCATCCGGTTCTCGACCCGTTGCCTTGAATCAGCGCTGCAATCCGGTAAAAGCCCAGGCTTTTCGCAGATAGTGATCCAGCTCCGGCACGCGCAAAATCTTCAGCAAAATCACCAGCAATAAAATCCCTGCAGCCGTCACCGTCACCAGCAAAGCGAGCGCCCCCCAGATCTTCTGCCAGGGCATTAGGGTTTCAAGATAAAGCGTGAGCCGGTAACAGGCGGTCCCGGCGATCAGCGAAGCCGCCGTCATCTTCAAGAAGAAAATGACTAGACTCCCCTCCTCCGCGTTTTTTGTGCGGCGGTTCAGCAGGATGAAAAGAACCACAGTGTAAGCGATGATGCCGAGCGAGCTGGCAAAAGCCAAACCACGATATTGCATGTGATGCGCGAGCCACCAGTAAACCGGAATGTTGAGTGCGGTCATCAGCGTGCCGACTATCGCCGGTGTGATGGTGTCGCGCGTGGCGTAAAAACCTCGAGCGAGAATGTACTGCGCGCCCCAGGCGAACATTCCAATCGAAAAGTACGCGAGTGTCTGGCCCGTGGCGAAAAGATCCGCTCCATGCATGCGCGTATGCGAAAACACCAGATTCACGATCGGCACGCTCTGGGCGATAGTCAGTGCCGAGATCGGAAGCAGCAGGAATATCAACCCCTTGAAAGTCGTATTCAGAACTCGATTCAGCTCCTCGAATTTCTTCTCCGAATATAATTGGGCCAGAAATGGGAACGATGCCACTCCCACTCCCTGTCCGACGAGCCCGAGCGGCACTCGCATTAAATTTTTCCCGTATGTCAGCCAGGTAATCGATGCTGCCTGAAGATACGATCCAAAATAGCGAATGATCCAATCATCCGCGAAGGAAACGGAAACAGCGAGCATGATGGGAACGGATAGCTTCAGAAAGAGCCAGAAGCCGGGATGTTTGACGTCGAAACTCGGCGAAAAACTCGCGCCGGCCCGATAAGCGCCATATATCTGAAGAAGAAAATTCCCCGTCAGGGCGCCCGCAAGCACGCCGACTGCGAATCCGGTGATACCGATAACCGGGGCGAGCAAAATACCGCCGAGTATGATTCCGATGTTGTAAATCAAAGGTGCCAGCGAAGGTATGACGAATTGCCCTTTCGCGTATTGCACCGCGCTCAAAATGCTTCCCTCGTAGAAACAAATCTGAGCGGGCAGCATCAGGCGTGTAAGAAAAACGACGCGCGCGCGTTCGGGCGGGCTGAAGCCGGGAGCGATCCAATTCACGATGTGCGGAGCAAAAATCTCGCCTGCCAGAACGAGTCCAACCAGAACAAAACCCATCACCGTGATCACGGTGGAAAAAACTCGCCAGCCTTCTTCTTCCCGCTTCTCCGCCGCGTACTTCGCAAAGACAGGAATGAATGTGACGCTCAGGGAACCGCCGGCAATCAAATAATTCAGAAAATCCGGCAGCGTGAACGCAGCGTTGTACGCATCCGTCACTGCGTTCGAGCCCATCTGGTGCGCCAGCGTCCAATCGCGAAAAAATCCCAGAATGCGGCTGAGCAGGACGCTAGCCATCACGATGGCCGTCGCGGCAGCGATGCGGCGGTGCATTGTTCCGGAGTCGGAAGCGGTCGTCACGACGCCATGGTAATTGGTTTGAAGCGCCCGGACTAGGGCGTTGAAGCGGAGTGTTTCCGATGCCGAAAGCTTCGCCGGGGCCATGCGAAATTCCGCGGCCTAGGTCGGCCAGAGCGTTCGCCGGAACGCGGCTACTTCAGATTTGCGTCGTGCCCGGCTAATGCGTCCATCCCCTCGGGAGGACGAATCGGCTCGCGAGTTGGCGTCCCGTCCGGCGCCGCGCGCAGGTATTGCACCGGCCACGGAACCGCGAATCCCAGATCGCGAGCGGTTTGAAGCGGCCAATAAGGCTGCCGCAGAAATTCGCGGGCCAGCAGCACGATGTCCGCGTTTTCTTCCCGCAGAATTGTGTCCGCTTGATTCGCGGACGTGATCAGCCCGACCGCGCCGGTCATGATCTTGGTTTCGTAACGAATTTCCCGCGCGAACGGAACCTGGTATCCCGCCTTGATGGGAATTTTTGCTCCCGGCGCGATGCCGCCAGAGGAACAGTCAATCAAGTCGACGCCGAGCGGCCCAATTTTTTTGGCCAGCTCGACGGATTGATCTACATCCCAGCCTCCCTCAATCCAATCCGTAGCCGAAATTCGAACATACAGCGGGTAGCCCGCGGGCCAGATGCCGCGAACCGCAGTAACGACTTCGCACAGCAGCCGGCAGCGGTTTTCCAGAGAGCCACCGTAGGAATCTGTGCGCTTGTTTGAAATCGGCGAAAGGAATTCGTGAAGCAGGTAGCCATGCGCGGAATGGATTTCGATTACCTGAAAACCCGCTTCGAGCGCGCGGCGAGCCGCATTCGCGAAAGATTTCACCACGCCCCGAATTCCGTTTTCGTCCAGTGCAGTGGGATTCGGATAGGTCTCGGAAAAAGGCACGGCGCTTGGCGCCACGGGCTTCCAACCGCCCTTCGATTCCGGAATCGCTCCATTGCCTTCCGACGGACGCAGCGTGCTGCCTTTGCGTCCCGCGTGCGCCAGTTGGATTCCAGGAATGCTTCCTTGTTCGCGAAGAAATCGGGTGATTCGTGAGAGCTGCTCGATGTGATCGTCCTTATAAATTCCCAAGTCCTGCGGGCTGATGCGCCCTTCGGCCGACACCGCCGTCGCTTCCGTGAACACGAGCGACGCGCCACCCACAGCCCGGCTCCCCAGATGCACCAGATGCCAATCGGTAGCAAAGCCGTCTTCGCTCGAATACTGGCACATGGGAGAAACAACAATGCGATTTCGCAGAGTCAGCTCGCGGATTCTTAGCTCGTCAAATAGCATGGATCTCCTCTTTCGGACTTTGGGATCGAACTAGCGGCCTGTGGCGGTGTCGCTCAATCATTGCGGCGATGAGTTTTCATGTGCTTACGATCGGCCACCGGGTCCAGCAGGCGGAAAATGTGCACCCCCGCATCTGAATCGAATCGATAAGCCAAAGTCGCGTCCGCCGCTTCTTGGTCTTGCGCTAATTCGAGTTCCGGGTTGTCAACAATGATGTCGCCCTTGTTGTTGATTCGCAGCTCCGTTCCAACTTGCAGAGCTATTTTTGTTTCATTTTTCTCTGATTTCATTTTTTCTTCCTTGGACGGCAAATAGTCGCGCAGCCTCGTGATTCTCGGCAAGCTGGTCGTCGTAAGGTTGGATGAAAAAACGCGGAGAAAGTTGCCGGTTATTATTTCGACGATCCGCCGGCGCTCTTTTCTTTTTTCTTATCTTTCTTTTCGGGTTTGGGATCCCACGCCGGAGCATCACTGGCGGGAAAAGACTCGCGGGAAGCCTCGTCAACCGGATCGGCTGGATCGACCGGATTCGCCTCCGGACGTTTTGAATCCGGCGCCTTATTCTTGTCCATTTGCGATTCCTTGCTGCGAAATTCGCGAAACTAGAACTTAAATACCACACCCACCGAAACTTTCGGGCTGTATTGGTAGGTGCTGAAGTAACGTGTCCCCACCATGTCGGCTTCGACGCGGTATGACAGCCGCCCACGATGTGCAGCTAGGTCCACGCCACCGCCAACTTCAAAAGCGGGCGCGTGGTCGGCGCCAAATGCCGTTTGCGGCGTGAAGTGAGAGTATCCGCCCATTACGTGTCCCCATACTTCCAGCCCTCGCGGAGCCGACCATCTGAACCGTGGTCCTCCTGCCCCTAGCAAAAACCATCCGCCGGTGTTGTATTGGTTTAAGTGCGTGGCGTTTAACTCGCCATCTAATCCGATCCAATCTTTAAGGTAGTACACCATGCTGTACATAAAGCCATTCGAATTTTTCGCAATTGCAGGAACTTCATAAAAGCGCAGGTACTCATAGCCCACGTAAGCCTGCCAACGATAGGTCTCATAAACGCTCTGGACGTACTGCGGCGGATCCGCCTCCACGTTGGTCAGCGCCGGCGGTGTGGCTATAATTAAACCCTCAGGCGCCGGAAGAGCGGGAAAGTTGAAGGAGTTCTCGGCTGGCGTCAAAAGAGATACTTGCGAAAAGGGCTCGGCCGGTGCCGTATTTGCAGCATTTATTTGTGCGCCTGCATTCATCGCAATAAAAAGGATGGACCCTATTAGAAAACCAGCGTTTCGCATCGCCTAACCCCCTCAGTCTTCCCAAGACTTCGACCCTGCACTTACAATTTGACCGAGAATGGGTAGCCATGTCTAGCCTAAATTCAGCAAGCGTGCGCACCTCCAAACGATACGTACAGGCTGTCTGGAGCAGTCGTTGATCCGCGTGCTGCCGACTTCGAACCTCGGCCGTGCTCTCGCCGCACTCTGATCGCAACAACGCGAATTCTCCCGGGATTGGCACGCCTGCCATCAATGGTAGTGTAAGCTATGCAAAAATAAAGTTAGACTCACTCTTCGCTTCTGAAGCGGCATAAGTTGGAGAACGTAAGCTGAATACCAAGACGCTCTTTTTCGTTGGATTCATTCTGTGCGCCAGCGGCGTTATTTCTCCAGCGCTGGCTCTCGCGCTCGGTTTGCTCTACGGATTGTGTTTCATCCATCCTTACCAGGCCGATAGCCGCAACCTTTCCAGATTCCTGTTACAGGCCTCCGTTGTTGGCCTGGGCTTTGGCATGAACTTGCACGAAGTGTTGCGCGTTGGCCGTAGCGGCTTCCTCTATACCGCCGCCAGCATCTCCTTTGCGCTAATTTTCGGGCTTCTGCTCGGCCGCCTCTTGCGCGTGAACAAAACCGCATCGATCCTGATCTCCACCGGCACGGCTATCTGCGGAGGCAGCGCCATTGCCGCTGTCGCTCCCATTATCGAGGCCAGCGATGAAGAGATGGCGATTTCGCTCGGAACCATTTTTATTTTGAATTCCATCGCGCTCCTGATCTTTCCTCCGCTCGGCTGGTTCCTGCACTTGACGCAAACGCAATTTGGATTGTGGGCCGCCCTGGCCATTCATGATACGAGCTCGGTCGTAGGCGCTGCGGCGCGATACGGCCCAGTCGCGCTGGTAGTCGGCACCACCGTGAAACTCACGCGCGCGCTATGGATTGTGCCGGTTGCCATCGGCGCAGCCGCTCTGAAACGTTCGAAGAGCCACATTCGCTGGCCTTGGTTCATTCTGTTTTTTTGCTTTGCGGCCGTGGCCAACACGTACATTCCTGCCTTTGCAAATTTTTGGCATGTGTTGAGCAATTTAGGAAGGTTGGGCCTCACCGCGACACTCTATCTGATAGGAACCGGAATCTCGCGCGCCACTTTGCGCCAGGTCGGAGTGCGTCCTTTATTACAGGGCGTAATTCTATGGATTCTGGTCGGCGTCACATCCCTGTGGCTGATTAGCGCAGGATGGATTTCGTTGTGACGCGACGCTTGCCACACCAACGGTGTGATGTGTGGATGCGATAGAATTTTCTTTATCGGCTATCCGTTCTTCCCGCTCAAGCGAAATCAGCTAACTCTTCTTTTCCTTCTGCTGTTTGCTATACATCGCGGATTGTTCGTTGGCTTCCTGCGAGTACTGCCAGGCTTTTGCGGCGTGTTCCATGGCCTGTCTGGAGTGCTCGTGTCCGGAAAGGTGCTCCCCTTTGCCGTGTTGCGCTGCCGCAGCTCGGTGCGCATGCGCGGCCATCTCGTGAAACTCAGCTGCTCTTTGATGCGAATCATAGGTCATGTTTATCCCCTCGTACTTCCTCTTCAACGTTAGCGCGTCACGCGCACTCTGTCCATCCAACTCAGCATGCTTAAGAGATAGGTTCCGCAACCTGAACCAACCAGGGGTTAACGTTCCTTCGTGTAAAATGCCCTAGCGATGACGTAGGACGACATCTCTGAGTGAGAGCGAGCTTGCATGCCAGAACCCAAATTCCGCACGATTGAACCGAAGATACTCTATTTTGGAACGCCGGTAGCATTGATTAGTTCGCTGAACGAAGACGGCACCACTAATCTTGCGCCGATGTCTTCATTCTGGGCACTGGGTTGGACCCTTCTGCTGGGCTTACTGGACGAGACCAAGACAGCGGAAAACTTGGCACGACATCCCGAATGCGTGGTCAATCTCCCTGAGCCGAACATGTGGCGAGAAGTCGAAAAGCTAGTCCCGCTCACCGGCAAGAATCCTGTTCCACAGATTAAGTCCAAGCAGTTCCGCTTCGAGAAAGACAAGTTCGGAGTAGCTGGATTAACACAGATTCCGAGTGAGATTGTGCAGCCGGCGCGGGCCGAGCAATGCCCCGTTCACATGGAAGCCCGCGTCACTAAACTTCACCGCATGGGCGGCGAAAAATTGCAGCAACTCGGTGGGGGTTTGGCGGCCGAGGTGGAAATAGTCCGTGTGCATGTCGCTGCCGATCTGGTTGTTGGTGACAGCTACATTGACCCGTCAAAGTGGTCCCCGCTAATTTACAATTTTCGGTACTATTTCTGCTTGGCGGACAAAGAACTGGGAAAGACTTTCCGCGCCGAAAAATAATGCGGATTCGGCATCCACTTCTTCACCGGTACATCTAAAAAGCGGAGCTACCCACACATGACGACCCACGACCATGACTTGTCCAAGCGCCCGGAAGCTGCCGGCATGAACGGCAAGGAACTGCTTCAGGCAATGATCGACGGGCGCCTGCCGGGGCCGGCGATTGGGAAGACTCTGTCGTTCCGCCTCGTGGAGGTCGGCGATGGCTTTGCCGTGTTCGAAGGCGAACCCGGCCCGCACGTGCTTAGTCCGACCGGCACGGTTCACGGCGGTTGGGCGCTCACGCTGATCGATAGCGCAACCGGATGCGCTGCCCACACGTTGCTGCCGGCAGGCTCTCGCTACGCCACCGTCGAGACCAAGGGAAACCTCTCACGCCCAATCACTCTCGACACTGGCCGCGTCCGCGCCGAAGGCCGCGTCGTGTCCCAGGGCCGCCAAATCATTTCCGCCGAAGCCAGACTGCTCTCGCAGGATGGCCGCATCCTGGCGCACGGTACTTCGACCATCATGGTGCTGTCCCCTAGGGACGGAACGTCTTCTCCCACTACCCAGCGATAAAACATTCGCTTCAGCGGCCCAAGCTATCTTGAATTACAGCATTCACCGGCCCCGGCAAGATTCCAAGGTTCACGTAGATCGGCCGAATTAATTTTCTTATCGATTTCAGCCGCGTGGCGAACCAGATTGCGCCCAAGATGCAGCACGCCCCGCTCAACATCACCGTGCGCGGAGCACCCACCGCGTGCGCCATGGCCCCCGCAAGCAAACTGCCAAACGGAGCCATGCCCACAAACGCCACGGTGTAAAAGCTCATCACGCGTCCGCGCTTGTCCTCATCAACAATCGTTTGGATGATTGTGTTGCTGGCGGCCATTTGCTGCATCATTCCAAAGCCACAGAACAGCATCATCAAGAGCGACAGCCAGATGTTTTGCGACAGGCCAAAAAAGATCAGACTCACTCCAAACAGCGCCGTCGAAATATAAATCATCCGCCCCAAGCCCACCACGCTCTTACGTACTGCAAGCGATATCGCCGAAGCCAGAGCGCCGATGCCTAACGCTCCCATCAGGAAGCCCAGCGTGTGCGGGCCACCCTTCAAAATCTTCGAAGCAAAAATGGGCATCAACACCGTGAACGGCCAGCCCATCAAACTCACCGTGGCAAACAAAGTTAGAATCGTTCGAATCGGCGCAAAGCCCGCAACGTAGTCCCAGCCTTCTCGCAGCTGCACCAGCATCGAAGTCGCCACACGCTTTATTGCCGCCGGCTTCAACCGCATTGCGAACAACGACGCGATCACCGCAAGATAACTGATCCCGTCGATCAGGAAGCAGGAGCCCTCCCCGGAGACTGCAATTACCATCCCCGCCAGCGAAGGCCCCACCAGCCGCGCCATGTTCACCATCGACGAGTTCAACGCAATCGCATTGCCCAGATCCTGTCGATCTTCCACCATCTCCACCAGGAATGCCTGCCTCCCCGGCATGTCGAACGCATTGATCATTCCCTGGAACGCGCTGAGCCAGATAATCTCGTGAATGGTGATGTGTTTCGTCAGAGTCAGAAACGCCAGCGCGAAGGATTGCAGCATCGCCAGCGCCTGCGTCACGATCAAAACATGCTGCCGGTTCAGCCGGTCCACCCACACTCCCGCAAATGGCGCCAGCAAGAATGTCGGTATTTGCCCGGAAAATCCCACGATGCCCAGCAGAAACGCCGAGCCGGTCAGCCGGTACACCAGCCAACTGGTCGCCAGCCGCGTCATCCAAGTTCCGATCAGCGAGATGCTCTGCCCGCCGAAAAACAACCGGAAATTCCGGTGCCGCAGCGCGCGCCACGCATGCGAGATCCCGCCGGCCGGGTCGCTCACAGCAGCAGCCGAATTGGAGTCCCCGTTCAATTCACCAGGCTCGAACTCCTGATTGTACGATTAATTTAAGGAGCAGGCGTCTCTTGCCGATATCACTCTTAGGCATTCACCATTAGAGATAAACCAGGTGAGATGGAACCCGATCGTGGGCCAATTAAGCAGTGAACAATATAAAGTCTTTCGTTATGATATTCTTTTTAGTGGAGCCATCGCCAAGCCATCTGGGGGTCGAATATGACCTCCTCCGCCGCCGTGGTCGATCTCATTCTAACTTCCACAAAACGTGCACCGCTGGATCTGTGAACCGCTGTTTTCGGATATTTGAAAGGGAACGATGCGATCGGTTGCTGGCGACGAATTTCGCGACTTACTTACTCTTGTTCGGCAGAGCGGACTATTGGCCAAGCAGCCCGCATATTACGGCCGAAAGATGCTTCTCAACCTGGTTTTGCTCGTTAGCGCTTTCCTGCTGATAAGAAGGTTTCAAAATCCGTGGGCGGAACTTCTCAATGCCGCTTTCCTGGCTTTTGTCTTCGCTCAACTCGGTTTTATCGTTCACGATGCAGGCCATCAGGAAATTTTCAGCGCGCCCGCTGGCAATGAGGTCCTTGGCCTCATTCATTCAAATCTCTTGCTCGGTTTCAGCTACAGTTGGTGGCTCCACAAGCACCATCATCATCATTGCTCCCCAAATCACGTTACCGCCGATCCCGATGTCGATATACCTCTGTTCGCATTTACCAAGGACCAGGCAGCTACAAAGCGCGGGTTCGCGCGGCTCACGGTGAAATACCAGCACTTCTGTTTCTTCCCTTTGTCTTTGTTCGAAGCATTTGTGCTGAAAGTTGATAGTGTTAAATTCCTATTGCGCCACAAGGTCGCGCACCCCCTCATTGAAGTGAGTTTTCTCATTCTGCACGCCTGCTGGTTTCTGGGCCTGCTCTATTTTCTTCTCGGTTGGCCACATGCCATCCTGTTCTTCGTGGCGCAACAGATGTTCCTGGGACTGTATTTGACTCTGATATTCGCCCCTAATCATCAGGGCATGCCCCTGCTGCAAGGCGCCTCGGCGGTGAACTTTTTGCGTGAGCAAGTGCTCACCAGCCGGAACATTAAGAAGCATCCGGGAATCGATTACTGCACCGGAGGCCTCACTTGCCAGATCGAACACCACCTGTTCCCGACTATGCCTACAAACAAACTTCGACAGGTTCAAAAAATAGTTAAGTCCTACTGCATGTCGCACGGCGTTCCCTACCATGAGACTTCATTGTTCCAGTCCTATCGCGAGGTCTATCAGGATTTGCGCAAAAACAGTTTCATTGTGAGCAGACGTTCCGATGGCAACACAATCACAAATCGAACGGACCTCGATTCAAGGATCGCTCCTCGCTTCTGAAATAGCACAAAAAGCTAACCTGTTTTTCTTGACCTGCATTTCGCGAAATGTTATTAGCCTGCCAAGCTTAAGACCCGAAGGAATTAACCACATCATTAGTTGCCGCGGATGTGACCCCGCCGCGCGGCTAGAGCGGTCGTCTGTGCGCGTTTTTGTGGAATTGCGCCCCGGGGTCTAAAGCTCTTGGAGAAGAGGGACTGCGGGCGGCCTAGGAGGACCAATGAAAAGAGTGAGTTTGGTGCACGTCTTGGTTTTATTGGCAGTTGCGTTGTTCAGTGGTACAGCTTTCGCCCAAACTGACCCAGGTGTTCGCACTGGAGCGATTAACGGCCAGACGGGCGCCACGAAGACAAATCCGCTCCCGCCCGCTTCCGTCACCGCTGAAAGCCCGGCGGGAATCTTGGAGTTTTTCCAAGACGGTCTCACCCGCTTTCAGGAAGTCGAAGTAGTCAGCGGCGGCGCAAACAATGGTCTGGGACCGCGCTTCAACTTTAACCAATGCTCCGGCTGTCACTCGCAGCCTTCCATCGGCGGCTCAAGCCCCAGCGCCAACATATACCCCGACGTCGGTCCCAATCCCGAGAGCCAAGTGATTACCCAAGGCATTGCGAACGGCAGAGACAATACGCTTCCGTCGTTCATTACCGCCACTGGACCAAGCCGCGAAGCCCGCTTCCCGTTCTTCTTTAACTCAAACGGCAGCGTGAATACCAATTCCCCGAATGGCGGTGTCGAAGACCTGTTCACCGTCTCCGGCCGTTCAGACGCCGGAAGCTGCAACATTCCGCAGCCCAGTTTTGCTTCCGCTCAGCAGGAGAACGACATCATCTTCCGCATTCCCACTCCGATCTTTGGAGCAGGCTTGGTTGAAAACATTGACGACTCAACCCTGCTGGCCATTCAAACGGCGAACGCCAACACGATCTTCACCTCTGTAGGTTCCTCTTTCACTTTATAGTCCGGCTTTAGATTGTCCTTCGTGTATTTGATCAATTCCTTTGCATTGGCGGCCGGCACCAGTGCAAAAAACAAGTCCTGAGCCGCTACCAAAATCGACCCTTTAATGGGCCCCTTCCCCGTTTCCGTGGGCCTGAGTTGAGCCAAGACGTAATAACCGGAATCGGATGGCGGCGGGCCTTTATACTTCTCGTACCAGTCGGAGGAGAGCGGATACGAAAGGCCAAAGTATTGGTTCGCATAAATGTTGTGGGCCACGCTCCCGCCTTCCGGCAGCGGAGTGGCCGAATCACTGGAACTCGACCACGCCCCCTTTACAAGAATCACTCCGGAAGGAACCTTTTGCGGCGCCGGGCTCTGCGCATGAGGCGTAACCCCCGGCGAATTCGGAGCCTCGGACTGTGCCGACAGCGATGGGGATAAGCCAATAAGAAGTACAAGACTAAAGAATTTTGAATTCAACAGCTCCCTCCGTCGAAGAGAACCAAGAACCGCTGCTATCTTATCAAGAAGTACAGCCGCAAAAGTACCCTTGCTCAAAAAACAAACGGATATTTTCGCCCGACGGTTATTCCGGCAGGTGTTTTGCCCGCCTCCTGCCGGCCGGCAGAAAATGAAGTAGAATCGCGTTCGTTTGGGAATTGCCGGCGTACAACGGGAATGCCGCGCGCACGCCAGGAGAATCGTGGAGAGCGCAACGACGAAGAGACACATTTGGCAATCGCTGCCGGCGATTACGCTGGTAGCTCTGGCTGTGCGGATTGTCGCTATCCATTTCCTCTATACCGACACGTGGAACAACTTCAGAGAGCATCTGTTGTTCGGTTTTGAAGTTGGGCGTATTGCGCGTTCCATCGCAGCGGGACACGGCTATGGCAATCCCATGTATTTCGAAACCGGGCCCACCGCTTGGATGACGCCCGTATATCCCTACTTGCTCGCTGCGGTCTTCAAATTATTCGGGATTTACAGTCGGAACTCGGCGTTCGTGATCCTGGGCCTCAGCTCCTTATTCTCAGCGCTGATTTGCATCCCCGTTTTCTTCATTGCCCAGCGCAGTTTTGGACGCGGCGTTGCGATCGTTGCGTGCTGGATGTGGGCGCTGTGGCCCTACTCCATTTACATTGCCAGCGCCTTCGTTTGGGAAACCTGCCTGAGCGCTCTGCTGCTCGCGATTCTTTTTCTCTGGACGCTCAAGCTGAAAGGGCAGGCGGGCGGATGGAGCTGGCTTGGCTTCGGTTTGCTGTGGGGCTTCTCGGCGCTAACGAACGCATCGCTCCTCGCCGTCTTCCCTTTTTTTGCCGGCTGGGCGCTCTATCCTTTGTGGCGAAATCGGCGAGGATGGCTCAAGCCCGCCGTGCTCGTGGCATTCGGTCTGTTTATCGCCCTTCTGCCCTGGCAGGTGCGCAATTACCGCACGTTTCACCGGCCCATTCCGCTGCGCGATAATTTCTGGCTCGAAGTTTGGGTCGGCAATAACGGTCACACCGAAAGTTGGGTCGATATCATGGCTCATCCTTCCATAAACGATAAAGAACTCGCTGAATTCGTGCGCCTCGGAGAAATTTCCTACATGCAGGAAAAGCGGTGCGAGGCGCTCGATTATATTGCCCGGCATCCTGCGCAGTATTTTGTAATGTGCTGGCGAAGATTTGGTTATATGTGGACTGCATTCTGGAATCTTGACCCCGAAAATCTGGACATTGAATTCCACAACCCCGCCAACGTTTACCTCACGGTATCCTTGACCGTGGTGATGCTTATCGGCCTTTGGCAAGCTCTTCGGAACGCTCGCAAGGCGGCCCTTCCGTTCGTGTTGCTCCTGCTATTTTATCCCTTGGTGTTTTACGTCACGCATCCGGAGATGCGTTACCGGCACATCATTGAACCCGAGATGCTCATCCTGGCGGCATTGGGCCTGAAGTTTATGCTTTCGGAGTTATTGAGAAATTTTCCAGGGCTCGCGCGCTTGGTTCGCAGACCGGTGTAAGAATCCGGGAAAAAGAAGCACTGATTTCAACAAAGCGAGCGATGCTTTGCCGCTCCTCATTCATAGCGCAGCGCAACCAGCGGATCGACTTTCGCCGCTCTTCTCGCGGGAAAATAGCAGGCCGCCACCGCCACCACGGCAAGCCCCAGGACCACGCTCGCTAACGTAATAGGGTCGATCGGCCTGACCCCGAACAGCTCGGTTTCCAGGTAGCGCGCGGTCGCAACCGACCCGCCAATTCCCAGCGCCAAGCCAATTCCCGCCAGCCGCATCCCATCGCGCACCATTAGCCTCAAAACGTCGCCAGGCTCGGCGCCCAACGCCATTCGAACGCCGATTTCGTGCGTGCGTTGCGCCACGCTGTAAGCCATCACACCGTAAATCCCCAAACCCGCCAGGCCCGTAGCCACCGCTGCAAAGATGCCGAGAAGAACCATGCTCAGCCGCCGTTGCACCACGGATGCGTCGATCAAATCATCCATCGTGCGAACTTCCGTCACCGGTTGATTCGGATCGGCGCTCTCCACGCTTTGCCGCACGGCCGAGGCCATCGCTGTGGGATCACCCTGGGTGCGCACCACCAGATGCATGATCCGTGAAGGATTCTGGTCCAGTAACAAATATAATTGTCCGCCCTTTGGCTCGCTCCACGGCCCGTCGCGAACGTCGCTTGCGACTCCCACGATCGTCAGCCAGGCACTGCTCGGCTCGGGCTCCCACGGACCCCTCGTTGCCGGAAATTCCAGGCGTATCTGTTGGCCAACCGGCTCCTGATCTGGCCAGTACCGATGAGCAAGCACCTCGTTGACGATGGCCACCCCTTCCGTACTCGGTCCATCGGAAGCCGCGAAATCGCGTCCCGCCTTCAATGCCACTCCCATAGTCCGCAGATATCGCCAGTCCACAACGCGATATTGCGAAGTGAATCGCTGGCCGGATGGAGGCGTCGCGCGTCCCTGAATATCGAAATCGCAGTTGCCGTTCCAGCCGCTTAGAGGCGGAAAATTTACCGCGCTTGCCGATTTCACCCCGGGAAGCGCATTCACTCGTTCGATCGCTTGCTGATAATAGTTCACCACTTGGCGGCCGGAGGAAACGTGCGTCTCGCGCAGCCATACTTGCATCGTCAGCACGTTCGTGGGATTGAATCCGAGATTCTCCGACATCAACAGGAAAAAACTACGAATCAGAAGGCCCGCTCCGGTCAGCAGCATCACCGAAAGCGCAACCTCGGAGACAACCAGCGCCGAGCGCATCCAGTTGCTGCGTCGCCCCTCCGTCGAGCCCCGGCCTCCCTCCTTGAGCGATTCGTACAACTCGGAACGCCACGTCTGAATCGCGGGCGCCAGTCCAAGAAGGATCCCCGTCAGCGCGGAGATACCCACCGTGAAGTACAAAACCGCAGCATTAATTCCGATCGAGTCCGCGCGCGGAATTTCGCCCCTGCTGCTCCCTCCCGTCACCGGCAGAAAGGCGCGCAACAGGTGCAGCCCTCCATAGGCCACCAGAACGCCCAGTGCTCCTCCGATCAACGCCAGCACAACGCTTTCCGTCATCAGCTGACGCAGCACGCGATTGCGATTGGCCCCCAGCGCGGTGCGCAGCGCGATTTCGCGCTCTCGCGTGGCCCCGCGCGCCAGCGTCAGATTCGCCACGTTGGCACACGAAATCAACAGCACGAATGCAACCGCCGCAAACAGGATCATCAGCATCGGCTTCAAGCCGCTCACTATATCGTCATGGAATCCGACCACCACGATGCCGTTCTTTTGATCGATGGCCGGATATTCTTTCTTAAGCTGCGACTGGATCGTTTCCATCTCGGCCTGCGCTCGCGCTGTCGCCACGCCGTCTCGCAGCCTGCCGAACACGACCACCTCATGTACTTCGCGATCGAGCTGCGCGCGATTAAATCCGAACGGTACCCACACGTCAAACTGCTGGCTGGTTCCAAAAAGACTGAATTCGCGTGGAAGCACTCCGATGATGGTGTATGGCTCGTCGTCGAGAGTAATGCTTCTTCCCAGAATGCTCGGGTCCCCGCCGTAGCGCCGCTGCCACAATCCGTAACCGAGCATTACCACTCGCTCGTGGCCTGGCCGTTCCTCATCCGCCAGGAAATCACGCCCTAGGACCGGCGTCACTCGAAACAAGCGGAAAAAATTCGCGCTCACTTGCGCGCCCCAGCTTTGCTCCGGTTCGCCATTCCCCGTCACGGTAAAAAACAATTCACGCCAGGCGGCTAGCTCCTCGAACGAACGGTTCCGGTCGCGCCAGTCGAGAAATTCCGCCTGCGATGCGGTTCCGCGACGCACGTTGCGGTTTTCGTCGGTTTCCCAAACCCAGTCGATCCGCTGCGAATCCGGAAAAGGCAGCGGACGCAGTATCACCGTATTAATGACGCTGAAAATCGCGGTGTTCGCCCCGATCCCGATCGCCAGTGTCAGCACCGCTATTAAGGCGAAGCCAGGGCTCCGCCTCAGCGTTCTCCAGGCAAAACGCAAATCCTGCCAAAGTACTTCCACCCTCAACGCACCTCGTATTGTTAATCGGAGTTCCAGGAACGGCGTAGTCTACCACCTATACCACGCCGCTTAGGTACCATTACATCAATTGACTTAGACTCCGTGCCCAACAAAAACACGCAACGATAACTCCTGCTATCGCGTGTTAATATCCGCCATGCCTCGCCTTGCAAAAATTGCGGACAAAAAGACGTTGTCCATGAAGCCAGTTCTGGCATTTCTGTGCTTGATGTTGGCTTTCTCCATCGCGACGGGAATCTCGGCATCCCGCGCGGACGTTCCACCCGACCGCCAGGTCGCCCTCACCATTGACGATTTGCCCTCCGCCGCCGCGAATACCATGTCCGCCGCAGCCATTACCGAAATGACCGCTAAACTTCTCGCCGCCCTCACCCAAAATAAAATTCCCGCCGTGGGTTTTGTCAATGAGAAAGAGCTCTACTACCACTGGGGCGAGGTGGACCAACGAATCAAAGCTCTCAACATGTGGCTCGACGCCGGTTTGGAATTGGGAAACCACACCTTCAGCCATACCTCGCTGAACCTCGCGGGACTTCAGGAATTTGAAGACTCCGTGATCCAGGGCGAGACGGTTACCCGGCTCTTGCTCGAGCAGCACAACAAGAAGCTCCGTTATTTCCGCTATCCTTATCTGGACACTGGCCGCGATCTCCAAACCCGCCGCGAAGCCGAAGCTTTCCTCGTCGCGCGCGGCTATCGCATCGCCCCTGTTACCTTGGATGCCTGGGATTGGAATTTCGCGCCCGTTTACGAGGACGCCTTGCACCGGGGAGATACCGCGCTCCAGCAGGAAGTCGTCAGCTCCTATCTTTCCTATCACGCCGAAATGTTTGCTTATGAAGAAAAGCTCTCGAAAGACCTCATCGGCTACGAGCCCAAACAGATTCTCCTGCTTCACGCCAATCAACTCGAAGCCGACCACATCGGTGAACTTCTGGACTTGATGCGCAAGCGCGGCTACCGCTTCATCACGCTCGAAGACGCGCTCAGCGATTCTGCCTACAGCCTGCCCGACACTTTCGTCGGTGAAGGAGGTGCCGGCTGGATCGAGCACTGGGCCATCACGCGCGGCCAGCCTCCCCAAGGCTCCCCCGTCTTCCCTCCGTCCATCGACGAGCGCGCCAAAGCCCTTCCGCATCCGCAATTTTAATTGCCCGTCACGAAGTTCGAACTTGTAAGGGGGCCGGGGCAGGCGGTGTCGAGCGTGGGTGTCACCTGCCCCGGCATCTGAAGGAGTAAAGGAAGACAACATTAGCCGCCGTAGGAGCCCAGAGCTTCGGCCTTCTGCGGCTGTTTTGCTTGCATCACCCACAGTCCTTCGCCGTTCGACAAATAAATCAGACCGCGGGCATCATCGGCCACAACGCTCGTAACGTCGGCGAACGTCTGCATCTGTTGTGGATTCGCCGGGTCACTCATGTTCAGAATTGTCACCGAGCGGGGCCGCGCATTAGACGAGCTTGCCGTTGCTTCTCCGATGCGAGAAGTCACCGCCAGTGTGTCGCCAACAAGTTGGAAGTCCGCCGCTTGCGCGCCGCCTGCTCCTGCAATCTTTTCGACCTTGCGCGGGTCCGCCGGTTTTGCAACGTCAAATATGCAAACGCCTGATGACGAGCTGAGCCCAACGTAGAGATATTGCTTTCCGTCCTTCTGCACCAAAAGCATCCGGGTCGCCGTTCCACCGTCGAGCTGTAAGTGCGCGATCACGCCCAAATTCGAGACAACATCCTTCTTCGCCTTCGGCTTGGCAAAGATGGATGGCGCCGCAGCAATTCCGATCGCAAGAAACACCACCACTGCTCGCGACACTGACTTAATAACCCTACCGTGTGTTTTGTCCTGCAAGCTGCCTTTCATTGGTCAATCCTCCTGACTGCTCGTGCGATTTTTGATTGCTCTCGGCAGTCACTTATCCAGACACACGAAGGACCGAAAATATTCCCGAAGATTTGCCTCATCGCAGCAATACATTACGCGAGGGCGACCGCGCTCGCCGTTCCTACCGCCGGTTTATCCCGACGACGGAAGGGCTTCCTAACTTTGACCTTGCGCCCGGAGAACAATAGACTCATCCAATGTCTCGCCCCCTCCATTCTTCTGTAGAAGTACCCTTCCTCGAATCAGAGCGGCTCAAACTCCGAGGCCATGGTCTGGACGATTTCGTCCATTCCGCCGCTATGTGGGCCGACCCCGAAGTCACTCGCTATATCGGCGGCAAGCCTCTCAGCGAAGAGGAATCTTGGGCGAGATTGCTGCGTTACGTTGGCCACTGGTCGCTGCTAGGCTTCGGTTACTGGGTGGTTGAGGAAAAGACGACCGGCAATTTTATCGGAGAGATTGGATTCGCCGACTACAAGCGCGACCTGCCATCGCTCAAAGGTCTGCCGGAAATTGGTTGGGCCTTCTCCTCCCTGGTACGGGGCAAAGGCTACGCAACCGAAGCCGTCCGCGCCGTCGTCGCCTGGGGCGACGCGCGCTTCCCCTCCGCCCAAACTGCTTGCATCATTGACCCTGAGAATCTCGCCTCCATTCGCGTCGCCGAAAAATGCGGCTATCGCCAATCCCAGCTCACAACCTACAAGTCTCGACCAACCATAATGTTCGTGCGCGAACCGCACCCGCCTCATCCGCATCCGCAACTTTAGCCGCCCGATCTTCGCCTCGAGCTTCACCCTCTATCCTTCTCAAAATGGCCCCAGAACACGCCGTGAGACCCTTATGCTCACAACACGCACAACCTTGAAATTCGCCGAACGACATGCTAGCGTCGCGCGTGATCAAAATAGAGCAGCTTCGGACGTGCCACCAAGGCTCAGGACAAGTGTGCCGCCCGCTCTTGGCCTCAAGTTTCCCAGCCGTAATTAAAACTTCAATTTCGAGCTTCCTTGCTGCATTTCTACCCGGTTCTGGCCGATATGCAGAAACGGCGCCCGATGGCTTGTCCCGAGCGGGTTTCGCGAAGGGGACAGGCCCAGAAAAATTCCCCGCCCTGGCGAACTTAAATCGCCAAACTCGTGAATTTAGAAACGCCGTAACTTACAGAAAACAAACAACGGTGAACTGCTCAAATCGCCAAAATATTGAGAAATGGTCGTCCGTGTTTTTCGCCGCTTCTTCCCGCTCGCCAGAGTCAATAAAGGACAAATGCCTCCGCAAAAACTGAACTCTGACGCAACCGCCGGCCTGTCCGCCAGGCAGGCGGAAAGCACCGCGTTCGTTTACATCGCCGCTGCGTTCGCCGCGCTCGGCGGCCTCCTCTTTGGCTACGACACCGGAGTAATTTCCGGCGCGCTGATTTTCATCCAGAAGAATTTTTCTCTTTCCGTGTTTCACCAGGAACTGGTGGTGAGCGTCGTTCTGGTCGGCGCAGCCGTCGCCTCCCTCACCGGCGGCCGCCTCGCCGATCAGATCGGCCGGAGAATGAATCTGGCGCTCACCTCGGTGATTTTTATCCTGGGCGCGATTATCTGCGCCGCCGCCAGATCGGAAGTCACGCTGATCCTGGGCCGCACCATCGTCGGCATCGGCATCGGCCTCGCCAGCGCCACCGTTCCGCTCTACATCTCGGAAGTCTCTCCCGCAAAAGCGCGCGGCTGGCAAGTCTCTCTCTTTCAACTGGCCATCACCATCGGCATCCTTGCCGCCTATCTCGTCGATTATGCTTTCGCCCAGTCCGAGCAGTGGCGCTGGATGCTCGGCCTCGCCGTAATTCCCGGCGCCATCCTCGGACTCGGAACTTTGTACTTACCGGAAACGCCGCGCTGGCTGGTTAAAAATGGTCAAGGTGAAAAAGCGCTCGGCGTATTGAGAAAAATTCGCGGCACTCAAAGTGTTGAAGAAGAATTTAGAGAAATCCAGGATGCCGCCTCGCGATCGGAAGAGCGCGGCCAATGGTCCGACCTCTTAAAAGCTTCGATTCGCCCCGCGCTCATCGTCGGCATCGGCCTCGCCGTATTTCAGCAGGTCACCGGAATAAACACGGTAATTTACTACGCCCCCCAGATTATTCGCTCCGCGGGGATCTCTTCAGCCTCCGGAGCAATTCTGGCTACCGCCGGAATCGGCGCGGTAAACGTCATCATGACTCTTGTTTCCATGTGGCTCATCGACCGTGTCGGACGGCGGATATTGTTGCTAACCGGAATTGCGGGCATGGCCGTTACGCTCGGCATTCTCGGTTTCATCTTCCGCGAGTCAGCTTCAGCGCATGACGCCGCGTTCGGTCAACTCGCCGTGATCACACTGATGGCATACGTGGCTTTTTTCGCGATAAGCCTGGGCCCGATTTTCTGGCTTCTCATTTCTGAAATCTACCCGCTAAAAGTGCGGGGCTCGGCCGAGGGAACTGCGGCCTCTTCGAACTGGGCGGCAAACTTTGTGGTCTCGCTCACTTTCCTCACCCTGGTGGAAAAGTTCGGTCCTACTTGGACTTTCTGGCTCTACGGTGTTCTCTCCATCGCCGCGTGGGTCTTCTCCTACAAGCTCGTGCCCGAAACCAAAGGCCGCACCCTGGAAGAAATCGAAGCCTTCTGGCACCGCGATAAATCCGACGCATGAACGTTGTGAAAATGTACTCGGGACGCAACGCGAGCGCGCGTTTAGCGCGATGGCGGCTTGGGTGTTTCAACGACGGGAGCTTGGTTCGCAGGACTGGCCGTGGGATTCGGCGTGCTGGACGGCGTCGGTGGGTACTGCAACGCCAGGTAAGCGCGGCTGAACGCGGAGTGCTGTGTTCCGGGCGCGATGACAACCGCCTGCACGGTGTAGCGTCCGCCCTGCAGCTTCGCCAGAGGCAAGCTGATACGGAACGACGCCGTGTACTTCTTCGGATCCACTTCCGAAGGCGCCAGCAAGGGGGTCGCATTCACCTGCAACCCGTTCCGAAAAAAAATCAATCCCGCTCGAAGAGAGTTTCCGTCGAACGCTTCTTTGTTTTCGGTTTTTTCCGGAAAGTAAGCCTGGAAGAAAACATAGAGCGTCTGGCTCTGCGTGAACAACCGCGTCACGCTGGGGACGATCGTTTCCCCGTTGATTTCGAGCGGCGAGTTCGCGAGCTTGGCCCGCACTCCCTGCCCTTTGGTCTGGACCTCCGATGATTTCTGAACCGGCACAAGCTGGCTGGAAAGCAGCACCGAGCTCAACGTCATCTTGCCCGGCTGCGCCGCCGGCACCGAAAGATTTTGCTCGAACGTGCCGATCTTCCCCGACTCATTTTCGCGCGCAACAAATTTCAGCCGATAATTTCCCGGCGCGAGCACGACGCCGCCCTGATACAGCAGATTCTTTTGATTTATTTGCTGAAACCGCTCGGGGTCGAGGTTCACTTGTGTCGTGTCGCGCAGTTGTGCAACCGCTTGGCCGGAGGGAACCGCGCGGACATCGACAGCAAAATCAAATTCGGCTTCCCGCTTTCCATGCTTTTCAGCCCAATCGAGCGCGCTCGCGGAAATCTTGGCTGCGACGGGAACGTAGGTCTGCTGCTCGCTCAGTCGAAACATCCCAGTCTCGACCGCAACCGGGAGCTCGACGACAGGGTTGTCCGAATTCACCGCATTGGCTAGCTGCTGATCGCGATCTTCCTTTTCCAAGTGCTGGAAATCGCGCGGCGCGTAATAGCCCTCGCGGTAACGGATGTGCGCGCCCGGCGCGCTGACCTTCACGCGAATCGCGCGCCAGCGCCCATCGCGTTTCACATCGGCGCCCAGACGGTAGCCGATCAGGTAGTATCCGGTGTTGTCCTGCTGAATCTTCGGGAACGCCTCGCTGAGATCCCCCAAATCAAAAAAGGCTTTCCCGCCCGTATCGGTGGAAAGAGTGGCGAGCGTGTCGCGCGAATCTTCGCGCTGGTCGGTCTGGTGAAACACGGAGGCGCCGGTGAACATCGAAGTCCCAGTGGCGGCGTTCGTGGTGGTATCCCCACCCGGCGG
This sequence comes from Acidobacteriota bacterium, assembly GCA_003167215.1. Classification (GTDB taxonomy): domain Bacteria; phylum Acidobacteriota; class Terriglobia; order Acidiferrales; family UBA7541; genus Palsa-295. The sequence goes on from PMTV01000030.1 coordinate 31,230, forward strand.
GGCTGCAAACAATCCGCGCGAGTCGATCGAATAGATCGAAACGTCAGCGCGATTTGCAGCATCGGTAGCGGCTCGCAGCTGCGTGCGGTTTTCTTCGCCGGTTTGGGTAATGCCGCCGGTGAACTCGACGAGCGCCTTTCTTCCCGGAATTCCGCCGAGAACATTCGCCAAACCTTCCACAGCGGCGAGTTTCTGGTCGGTGTTAAAGACGTTGAATTCGGTCTCGTCAGGCGTGAAGGCCGCTCCGGTATACTCCTGAACGTCGTACTCGCCGTTTTCTGCCGCAGCGTAGAGAGGGCTGGCGAGGTCGGACGAGCTGTTGGCGGTCAATTGCGCGATGGCCTTGTTGATGGTCGCGCGATCGTTGGTGAAATTTGCGAGCACGGTGATTCTTGTGGAAAAAGCGACGACGGCGACGACGTCCGCTTTAGTCATCTGCTGCTTGACGAATTTCTGCGCTGCGTCATGCGCGCGGATCAGATCGTCGGCCTGCATGGAGGTTAGATCGAAGAAGAGAACAATCAGGCGGCGATCGCGCAGTTGGTCGCTGATCGCTTCCGCGGATGGCACGGTCGGCCCCTCATTATCGACCGGGACGACAACGGGTTTAGCGTCCTCTGCTCCCGCGGCTTCGATGCTTTCTATGTCTGCGTAAGAAAAACTGGAAATATCCTGCCGCTTGCCGTTATCCGTGACGACGAATTGGTCCGCACGCAATCCCTTGATAGGCTTGCCGGATTTGTCTGTCACTTCGACGTCAATGCGAACCAGATCCGATGATGTGCGGAGGACCGAAACCGAGTTTTGTTTGGAAGACTGAGGCGAACCGGGCACTGAAGCGGGCATGGGGACGGCGACAGGCGCAGACTGGTTTGTGGAAGGCTGGGCCGAGGGATTGGCAGATTGCTGCGGAGACTGTGCCAGGGCCAATCCTGCTACCAGGAACCCCACAACCAAGGGAGGCGCGATTGTGCGAGCGAATTTCCTCATCAGAAGTTATACCGGATCATAACATCCATGGTGCGCATCGATCCCGCGCTGGTCACGCGGCCGAATGATGACGAGCCCAGTGTCGCAGAAAGCCCAGAAAAACTAGGCGTATTGGAAAGATTTTGGACTTCCCAGCGAACGTCCAAGTGATGCCGCTCTTGCGGGCCGAACCGAAAAGATTTCGCGAGCGACGCGTTCCAAGAGAATTTGCAGGGTCCCTCAATTGCGCCGCGGTGCTCGTCGCCATAAGTGGTGGGAGCGGGCGTGGTGAAAGCGGCGGTGTTGAAAAAATTGAGCGGTGCCCCTCCGCAAATGCCTACGTTCGGATTGCCGACCTGTTGTGCGCGGAGCGAAAAACTCGCTCCTGTTCCATTGTCGGACGCAGTGCCGCCGAGGTAAGCCGTAACCGGCGTTCCTGTTTGCCAAGTTACGATGTTCTGAAGCCGCCAATTGCCGAGAACGTGTTCGGCCCATCCGCGGTTTCCATAGCGATGGCGCTCGCCGAAGGGCAATTCGTACACGGAGAAAAGGCGGGCTTGATGGCGGACATCAAATGATGAGAGTCCACGCTCCGCGGCAAAATTGCCGTCTTGCTGAACTACGATCGGCGTGGTGCCGCCAATCGTGCTGGCGTTATCCAGCGATTTGGCAAAGGTGTAGAACGCCTGCACGGAAACACCCTTCGTGAATCGGTGAACCAAGCGCACTTGAAGGGCGTTGTATATCGAATTCGCGCCGGATTGATCGTAATAAAAGCTATTGGCATTTGGGATCTGGAGAGCGTTTTGCGTGTTCAGCGGGCTGGTACCCAGAGGAGCCCGATTCGGAGCGCGGAGCAGATCCAAATTTGTTCCCTTAGTGCCGGTGTAGGTCAGATCCAAAATCCAATTCTGAGTGAACGATGTCTCAGTGCCCAAGGTCCAAATCTGTGCGCTTCCGTTTTTGTAAAACTGGTTAACGCCACCCTTATTGGAGATGGTACTGCTCCCCGGAAAACCATTTTGCAGCGTGAGAACCTGCGTGGCTGAGGTAATGAGGTTCTCCGATGTGGCGAAGGGCGGTTCATATGCGAGATATTGCTGCGCGAGAGTGTTGTAAATCGCTTCGTTGTAGAAAATCGAGTATCCGCCGCGAACGACGGTCTTGGGCTTGATCATTTTCGGCACCCAGGCGAATCCAATCCGCGGCGCCCAATTTCCGTAATCGCCGTGGACGAGAGCCTGTGGGTAGCGGCCGTCAAACATTCCCAGCCCACCAGGCGTGACCACGTCAACTTGCGTGGCCGTGGAATTCAAATCGAGATTAGCGATCTGGTTGTTCTCTTCTACCGGGGGCGTACCGGCCTCGTAGCGCAGCCCGAAAAGAAGAGTGAGTTGCTTGTTCACTCGCCAGTCGTCCTGGGCATACGTAATAAAATCCCAACTGCGCAGATAGATGTTAGGCCCAAATTGTACGGTCGTGCTGTAAGGCAGACCCAAAAGGAAATCGGCAATCTCGTAGAAGGGCTCGGTCTGAGGACTGAGCGGTACAGGCTGGCCAGTCGAAGTCAATTGTGACGTCATCACACCGGTAAAATTAAATAAGCCTCGCGGCTGAGGATTGGATTCGGAGTTGAGTTGGATGCGGCGTACCTCGCCCCCAAAGGTCATTGTGTGTTTCCCGTGAACCCACTTCAAACTGTCCCCCAGGCGGAACGTCTGGTTGCGAACGAGCGAGGGAACCGGATCGTTCAACCCGGAAAGGCTGGTGAAACTGATCGCGGGAATGCCGAAAGTGAGTGGATCAGTAGAAACCCCGGTAATTCCGAGATTTCCTGCGATGTTGTTCTTGAAGGAATTATCGCTGAGTATTTGAGTGCGACTCCGGCTCCAGTTCAGCTGCGTGCTTTCCACGAGGTGCGGGCTCCAGTTGTGCGAAAGCCCCAGAGTCACGGACTGATTCAAACTTGATTGAGTGCCGGCCGTGTCCGGAAAATTGCCGAAGGTGTTCTGCCGCTGGGAATTCAGATTGTAAGCCCCGTTCAGGCTGAACTTGGAATTGATGGTGTGAATCACGTGGAGGTTCAAAATGTCGTTGTTTATCGGCACGGTCGTTTGCAACAAAAAGTTTTGCACGCTTCCGGGCAGATTCGCCATGGGATAAAAGGCGAGGAGCCCCGCGGCAGCGGAATTTATTGTCGGAATTTGGCAGCCGTTGCCAAGAGGAGTGCGCGGGCCGGTGAAATTCGAAAATGGATTGAATATCGTAATCCCGAGGCCGCAGAAGTCTCCGGTGCGTTCAGCCGCCGTAGGCACGGTGGAATAAGTGTCTAGTGCACTCGATTGAATCTCATGCTGGTAATTGATAAAGAAATATGTGCGGTCGCTGCCATTATAAATGTGAGGGATTTTTAGCGGGCCCCCTAAATTGCCACCAAAGCGCTCGTCGTAAAAGCTAGGCTTAGGAACCTGGTTTCCCGTAATCGAATACGGTTTGGCATCCAGCGCGGAATTCGAATAGCGGTCGTAAAAACTAAATCGAACGCGATTCACCGTTTGACGGCCCAATCTTCCTCGCCCTCCAAACATTCCTCCGCCACCGCCTCCACCGGGGCCACCGGGCCCTCCTGGACCGCCGGGACCTCCCGCGCCGCCTTGGCCGAAAAGTTGTCCACCGCCGCGACCACCAGGACTGCCGCCAGGAGTGCCGGGGACTATTCCGCCGAGGCCGGAACTTCCGGGGCCGCCGCTCATGAGGCTCTGGCCCACGGTTCCTTGCAACAAGAAAGAATCGGACGTCGCATTTGAATTATTGCCGGCCGAAAGCGCGAGTCCTGCCTGAGACCCTTCGTTCCCGGAGGCGTTCGTTTCCGTTGCTTGCGGATTTGTTCCTTCGCCCATCAATTCGGTCTGCTCGAAACCGCCCCCTGCCAGGCCTGCACTGATCGCATTGGTAACTCCCGCAGGCAATTGTCCTCTACCTCCGGGTCCTCTCCCCGCGCCTGGCGTGTTCGAACCTGAAGCATTTGCGGAATTCGCGGCGTTCTGACCACGAGCCTGCCTGTTTCCGGGCGAGCTTGGCCGATTTGAGGAAGGATTTCCGGGAGTCGCCGAGAGCTCTGCAAGGGTTGCGACGCGCAGAATGACCGGAATTGGCCCTGGAGGAACAATGGGAACTTCAACAACGAGCGATGATTGGACAAATCCGAGCTGACTTGCCTCTATTCGATATTTCCCGTCGGCAATCTGCGGAAATTCAAACTTGCCGGTTTGGTCGGTCCAGCTCATCCACACTTTATTTGTGACGGTGTCAACCAAGCGCACCGTAGCACCCGGAACGGGTGTGCCTTCGGATGTCCGGACGATTCCAATGACTGCTGATGGCGGGTTTGCAGACTGCTGAGCCGAGCTCGCATGCGCCGACGGCAGCCAAAATAAAAAAAACACCAGTAGTTGTGCAAAAGGCAAGCTGCGACTCGAACATCCTCGAGCCTGTGACTTCATGCGATTAGCCTGTGACACTCAGCGGTTTTATTCACTAAGAGAGTTTTCCCATGGCAGGTTTAAGAATACGCATGGCAAATTGATTTGGCAGCGAGAACTCCGGATATTGTTTCCTGTACTGGCGGCCCTGGCCGGCTCCACAATTCCGAAATTGGAGTAGTCCCGCTTTCAGTTCATGGAGCCGGCCAGACCATAGAGAATTTACCAAACCTCACGGGTCTGATTTCCCATGCGCATAAATGATTCACTTTTCCGGGCGCGCCAGTTCCAGCAATCCCGGGCGAGCTGTACGAGTTGATCGCTTGCGATTCCATCTCAGGCAGTCCAAAAAGATGGAACTTCGCAGCCCTGAAAACGGAATCCTTAAGCGAAAGCCACATAGTTCCAAGTGCGGCTAACCATCCGATTGTCTGATCCAGGCCACGCAGCCGAAGGCGCTAAGTTCATGTCCATCACGAGACGAGCACTTCGGAAAGCGTCTGGATTTCCCCACGGCCGTTTAGGGCGCAAACCACGCGTTTGGACAAAACTGTGGATTCTGTCCGCGATCGCTCTGTTGTCGCTGGGTGATGCGCCGGCGCGGAACCAGCAACAGCAAACGCCGTCGATCTCGGTGGACGTCAAGATGGTGAGTATGCTTGCGACGGTTCGGGATAAACACGGACATCTGGTCAACAAATTAAGCAAAGATGAGTTCGTATTGGAACAAGACGGCCATCCGCAAACGATTACCTATTTCGCGCAAGACTCCGATCTTCCGCTGACGCTGGGGCTGCTGGTGGACACGAGCATGAGCCAAAGGCGTGTGCTGGACCAGGAGCGCACCGCGAGCCACGGGTTTCTCGATCACGTACTGCGTGAAGATAAGGACAAGGCTTTTGTGATTCACTTCGATTACGAAGTCGAACTGCTCCAGGACCTCACTTCTTCTCGCCAGAAGCTGGAAGCATCTCTCGACACGCTGGGTGAGCCGGAATTTTCGCAGACTGGAGGAGGCGGTTCGAGCGGCAGCGGGCATGGATCGTACGGCAGAGGCGGAGGTGGCACGCTGCTCTACGACGCGGTGTACCTTGCGTCGAATGAAATAATGAAAAAACAGCAGGGACGCAAAGCACTCATCATCCTTTCCGATGGAGTGGACCGCGGAAGCAAAGAGACTTTGCGAGACTCCATTGAAACAGCCCAGCGCGCGGACACTCTTGTTTACTCCATTCTGTTTGCGGACAAAGAAGAATACGGCAACGGCGGAGGTTCGCACATGGGAGGCGGGGGAATGGGAGGCGGCGGGCACCGGCGATACCCGCAGGAATCGCGCCCCGATGGGAAAAAAATTCTCGAGCAAATATCCAGGGAAACGGGCGGCCGATTTTTTGAAGTCTCCAAAAAAGAGCCCATCGATCAGATTTACGCCGCGATTGATGAAGAACTCCGCAATCAGTACGGCCTGGGCTATGTCCCGGATAAAGCCGACGTCGCCCCGGGCTATCACAAGATTCATCTCACCGTGAAGCAGAAGGATCTGACGGTACAAACGAGGGATGGATACTACGCGGATCGTTAGTTCGGAAGCGTTTCTCGAACGATCCGCAAACCTCAGAGCGGGTATGGGATTGGGGATCGCGTAACGGTGATCCAGCGCAGTTCGGTGAACTCTTCCAGAACGGCTGTGCCGCCGAATCGTCCCCAGCCGCTGTCTTTTACGCCACCGAACGGCATCTGCGGTTCGTCATGAACTGTCGAGCTGTTGATGTGGCACATGCCGGTCTCAAGGCGCTCGGCGATTTTCATCGCCTTGTTGATATCACGGCTGTAAATCGCGCTGGAGAGACCGTACTCCGTGTCGTTGGCGATCCGCAGAGCGTCTTCACTATTTTCTGCGATGACAACGGAAACAAGCGGACCGAATGATTCCTCGAAGTAAACGCGCATGCCTTTTGCGACACCATATAAAACGGTAGGTGTGAAACAGGGGCCCGCTGCTTTTCCGCCACAGAGCAGCCGCGCACCTTTACTAAGTGCGTCAGCGATGAGAGCTTCCAAGCGATCGATTGTGGCTTTATTTATGACTGGACCGATCTGCGTATCCGGCTGAAGAGGGTCTCCAACTTTAAGAGTGACAGTCTTGGCTACCAGCCTCCGCGCGAATTCTTCGGCGATTGGCCGCTCGACCACAATCCGCTCGGTGGACATGCAGATCTGTCCCTGATTCATAAAGGCGCCGAATTTTGCGGCTGCCACTGCGGATTCGAGATCCGCATCCTCGAGAACGATCAGCGGAGCTTTGCCGCCAAGCTCCAGCACGGTCCTCTTCAAATATTTTGCGGCCTTTTCGGCGATGATGCGCCCTACTTTCGTCGAACCCGTAAAATTAATCCTGCGCGTTTTGGGGTGGGCAATCAATTCGTCTACAACATCTGCGGCATCCTTGGGAGCATTCGTAATAACGTTGATGACGCCTTTGGGAAATCCAGCCTGTTGCAGTATTTCTGCGATGGCGAGATGGGTTCCCGGCGATTCCTCTGAGGCTTTAAGGACTACAGTGTTTCCATAAGCGAGCGGAAGTGCCACCGCTCGCACGCCAAGAATGAGTGGCGCGTTCCAGGGCGCAATTCCCACCACAACACCGACGGGCTGTCGCGTCGCCATGGCCACCGTGTCGGGAAGATCCGACGGAATAATTTCTCCGACTAGGCCGTAGGTTTGCGCAGCAGCTTCGCGCAGAATTCCGGCGCCCAGGATGCAATTGAATATCCCCCAGCCGAAAGTTCCGCCCGTTTCCTCCGTAATCAGCCTCGCGATCTCCGGTTGACGGGAGTCCATCACGTCGGCTGCTTTCAAAAACAGACTGCGGCGTATTCCAGGAGGCGTTGCGCTCCAAGCGGAGAATGCCGCGGAGGCAGCCTCCACAGCGCGCGCGGCATCCTGACGCCCGGCCGCAGCCACGCGCGCAATTACCTCACCCGTGAACGGATTCCGCTTCTCGAACTTGCCGCCATCGAACGCGTCAGTCAGTGCGCCATCGACGAACATTTGTTCGTTTCGTATGGAATTTGCCGGCACTCGTCTCTCCTGAGGCATAGTTGTACCACTAATTTCATTTGAACTTTGGATTGCTCTAAATTCTTCCGGAAAAATTCCGATTATCGCACAGGAGGAAATGTTGACGACTTACGCAGGCGAAGTTACATAGTAAAACTTCCACTGGAAGCTATTGCTATGCTTGCTCTCGCAAGTGCAAGGAGAAAAGCTGGTGCGCAATTCCCGGGGCTACCAGACCGGCCTTGTTGTTTTAGTGTTCTTCACTTGGGGCACGGTATTTCTCGACCGGATGAGTCTGGTCTACCTGGTCCCGTTCATTGCTCCCGACCTTCATCTCTCGCACGGCCAAGTTGGTCTGCTGGTATCAGCGCTCGCCCTTACCTGGGCGGCGTCCTCGTTAATTTTCGGAGCGCTTTCGGACCGCATTGGCCGGCGCCCGGTACTGATTCCAGCGGTATTTGCGTTTTCCGTTTTGTCCTGGCTTTCCGGTATTGCGCGATCTTTTGCACAGCTTTTCGTCATCCGCTCGCTGATGGGAGTAGCAGAGGGCCCCACGTGGTCCACGATCACCGCAACTGTTGAAGCGTCTTCAAAGCCCGAATCGCGTGGGCGAAATGTCGGCATCGTGGTCAGCGCGGCTGCTCTGGTGGGACTAGCTATTGCTCCGGTGCTCACCACGCAAGTTGCTTCGAGGTACGGGTGGCGTTCCGCTTTCTTCATCGCGGGAGTTCCGGGCGTAATCCTGGGTCTGCTCCTTTGGCGCTACCTTCGAGAACCAAAACCGATCGACTCCGAAATGGCGCACCACAAGCCTTCCTTGAAGGGATATCTCTCGATCTTGCGGCTTCGAAATATATGGCTTTGCTGCATCGCAAGCGCCGGCTTCATGACCTGGCTTTACGTAATGAATGCTTTTGCGCCTCTTTACATCACCGAAGTGTCGAAACATTCGGCTACGCTGGCCGGCTTGGTGATCGGAGCCAGCGGGCTGGGAGCCTTCATCTGGGGTTGGATTTTCCCTTGGGTCTCTGACCGCATTGGACGCAAGCCCACGCTTCTGTTTGTCGCGCTTCTTTCTGCTGCGGTGCCCTTAACGTATCAAATATCGTATCTGGTAGCGCATCCTTGGCTCATGGCTACGGCCGGTTTCATTGCTAATGGAGGACAAGGAATCGCAGCGCTGACCATCGTTCTGATTCCCACGGAGAGCGCGCCCCCGCAATTTGCGGCGACTGCTATCGGATTGTCCACGCTGGTCGGTGAAGTGTGCGGCGGCACGTTGGCGCCTACCGTTGCCGGCGGTTTCGCCGAGCATTATGGTCTTGTCGCACCGCTTTGGATTGCCTCCGGCGGAGCAATCCTCGTTTTTCTCGCCGCTCTGTTCATGCACGAAACAGCGCCCGCACGACGTGGCCGACTTTCGTAGCGCTGGCAGTTGGGCGAGGGCATTCGAGGTTACTTGAATAGCGAGGCTCCATAACGGAGGACCGGTTGCATGTCGTCTGCAACGACATCCGGTTCGTAAATTTCCAAGTAATTGACACGGTGACCGGCGCTGTTCGGCTCCATCCCCCTATTGATGGATTTTTTCAAGGCGAGCGCAGGATCTCCTTCCGCGCCCATGTTTCCGCTGTTGCGTTCGCAGGAGGTGCGCAACTGAAAACCCGTAATAATTCGCCCGTTGTAACTAATCACCAGAGGGACGCCGTGAGGACCGCGCTCCTTCTCCGGATTTCCGTCGAGATTGCTGTTCTGAAGTGCAAATCGGCGCCCCAAGATAGTGATTCCCTCTTCGATAATCGCTTCCTTGGTGGGCTTGCCCTCCTGCTCATCGCGTTTATGCCGGTCATTTACAATCAGACCGAACCCCAGTGACAGCGAAACGTACTGATTTGGAAAGTCGGTCGCATACACTCGCAGTACCTTCTTCCATGCGTCTATATATTTCTCCGGGATATAACCGACACTGCGCCACTTCTGAACATCTTCTGGCGACTTAGGCAACGTGAACTCGGCGGATACCGACGTGGGTCCGGCAGCAGCGGCTACTCTGAAAGCAGGAGATTTTCCATACCTGGCGCTCAGTTGTTTCAGGAAAGCGAACCAACGTGAAAGGTACACCTCATCCCATGGCAGCGGAAGCGGCGCTAGGGTGCCTTTACCGGGGCCATACTGTAGCGGGAACATTTCGGTCTTCGCGCCTTCCAGAGCCCAAGCGGGAGAAAAAAAACCGGGGAAGATGAGGAGTTGAACCCATTTGTTCGATGATTCCGCAGCGGCGAAAAGTTGATCCAGCTTCGACCAATCCGGTTTTCCCTGGACCGGCTCAAGGTCGCGCCAATGGATCTGCAGGGCGACGCCACTGATGTAGGGATTTTTCAGTGCAGCCAGATCCAAACGATCCTGTTGAGGCTTGTTCTCTATGACGACAACGAGTCCTCTCGGTGATGCGTCATCCGTGGATGCCCGGGACTGCCCCGCTTCTGCCACTCCAATAGCCGCGAATAGCAGCACAGCACTCACTAAAACGAGCACAGTGTGAATAGCAGGTCTTACGGATCTTGGGGCACGGTGTATCAACATCGCTGCCTCCTCAGATCATTGGTAAGAATGGCGCGCCCGGAGGGATT
>PMTV01000012.1:0-1739 GCA_003167215.1 Acidobacteriota bacterium
GCATTGATTCTCTTCCTGTTCCCTCAGGAGGCGGGTTCCCGGATTGCGTATTATGCCGAGACTCTCTTGCCGAGTAGCTCTGCCTATCAGGGAGGCAACCGCACCTGGGATTACCCGATTCAAAACCTATTAGCTGTTTTCGATGGGCGAAATTGGTTGCTGGGAAATGGTATCGGTACGGCTTCTCTTGGCATGCAATATGTGGCCAAGCTAATCGGACAGCCAGTACCAAACCTATGGGTCGAAGAGGGTTATGGGGTATTGATCGTGGAAATGGGAATCATCGCTCCCTTTCTTTGGATTCTTTGGACGGCCGCACTCTTGTACTACGGCTGGGGCGTAGCACGACGTCTTCGGCAGACGCGCTTCTTCCCTATTGCCTTTGCTATTTTCTGGTTCGCATTCCTGTTGCTGTATCCGATGACATTCGGTGGCCTATCGGCTTACCAAAATTTTATCGACAATGCATATCTATGGTTTCTGGTGGGGATTCTTTTTCGGCTACCGGAAATCCAGGCGAGCACACCGAATCTCTCGCAAGCATCTTCTCCCCTGGAACGCGCTCGGGGCGGATTCCAATTCTGATGAAAAGGACGTGGCACGGTGTGCGCGATTTCGGAGACAGCGGCTTTGGAAAGAAGAGCTCGATTCAGCCTGGACCTACCGTGAGAGTATGATTGATGGGTCCGATCAAGCCTAAACCTCGTCTCGCGGTAGTTTCTCCGTTTCTCGACAAACGGCACGGAAGCGAGCGAATCACAGTCGAGTGGCTGTCGCACCTGCCCGATGAATTTGATATCCACGTTTACAGCCAGCGTGTTGAGGATTTTGACGAGTCTAAATTCACATGGCACCGCATTCCGAAGCTGTCCGGCCCGCATCTCTTAAACTTCCTGTGGTGGCTTGCGGCTAATCGGCTTTGGCGTTACTGGGATGGGCGCTTCCGCGGCTTGCGACACGATCTAGTTTTCAGCGCGGGCGCAAATTGCCTGGATGCTGATGCGATCTGCGTGCACATTGTTTTTGCCGAATATACCCGGCAAGTACGCGGAGGGATGGGTTTTTTGCGGAATTCCCTTTGGGAGTGGCCGCGACTGCTCCATCGCAGGCTTTATTACGGCATTTCGGTTTTGATGGAGGGGCGCGCCTACAAAAATTGCGAGACGAAGCTCATAGTCAATTCGCGCAAAACCACCTGTGAACTCAAAAAATTTTATGGGCGAACCGACCGCATCCCCGTCCTTCATCTTGGTCTGGACCACTCGGTATTTAATACGACGGTTCGCGCGATGCTCCGCGGGCGAGCGCGGGAGGAACTGAAGCTCGCGGAAAACCAGTTCACTCTGATTCTGGTGGGCAATGATTGGCGGAATAAAGGGGTCCCCGTGCTTCTCGACGCGCTGGCGCATCTGCGCGATCTGCCGGTCGTATTGCTCATTGTGAGCCGCGAGGACCAGTCTTCCTGCCGAGAGCTCATCACTGAGAAAAAGCTGGACGATCGCGTGCTTTTTTTGCCGCCGCGCAAAGACATTGAATTTTACTACGCTGCGGCNNGTGATCGTCTCCGCAGCGGCGGGAGTATCAGAAATAGTGACGGACGATGTTGACGCAATGGTTCTCGACGATCCAACCGATGTGGACAAACTTGCCACGATGATTCGGCGTCTCTACGAAGACAAAGAACTCCGTAACCGGCTTGGCAACAAAGCGTGTGAAACTGCGCGGCGGTACACTTGGGA
>PMTV01000012.1:1780-3893 GCA_003167215.1 Acidobacteriota bacterium
CATAGCGGACGATTTTCGCTCCGCTGATCCGTCAGGAATTGCTCCGGTCTTGCATCCAGGCGCGCCGGCGTGGTTCAACCAACTAATCGACAGGCAGCAATTCCATGCTGTTCGGCGTGCTCTGGCGCTCGCGAGAATTCCACCGGGCGCCCGGTCTCTTGATGTCGGATGCGGGACGGGACGCTGGGTTAGGCGCTATGAGCAACTAGGATTTCGCGCCGCTGGCCTCGATGTCACTCCAGGAATGCTTAAGACAGCGCGCCAATGCGGTACCGACGGGCTACTTGTTGTCGGCGAGGCTCATCGGCTCCCGTTCTCGGATGGTGCATTCGATTTTGTCTCTGACGTCACCGTCGTTCAGCATATCCCGACGGAGTTGCAGTCAGCGGTAATCGGCGAAATGATGAGGGTGTTAAAACCGCAAGGCCACCTGCTACTCTTTGAGTTGATCCGAGGAAGAGGTGCACACATTTTCCCACGCTCGCCGGAAAATTGGATCGAGCAGGCCAGTTCGTACGGTGCGACACTTCTCGGGTGGTTCGGGCAAGAATTTCTTCTGCCCGACCGCCTTTTTGTCCGGCTGGCCCAATCCGTATCAGGTGGAAACGGTACCCGCCTTGGCACTCCACTTCCGGGGAACTCCGAGTCTCACGCTCGATCGGCAATCCGAACTGGATACTGGCGATTCAGGCACGTCACGGCATCGGTTTCCGCGTGGACTGACCCGCTGGCGGAAAAAATCTGCCCTGCAAGATTCGCGACGCACGGCGTGTTTGTCTTCCGCAAATGACGGCCAAGGAACCCAAAGCGCAGGCAAAAACGATCCTTGGTCTTTTTCCGGAGTTGCTCGGCGTTGGCGGAATCCAGGAAGCAGGGCGCCTGACGACGGTAGCTCTGGAGAAAATTTCCTTGCGTCGCAATAACTGGTCAACTTATTTTCAGGGTCTTAGCGATCCGCCGGGCACGCATGAATTTGTTGCCGTCGAAAATAAAATATGCCTTCGCGGATTCGGACGCTCCAAAGCGCGATTCGTCCTTTCCGCCGTCCGTCAATCCAGACAAGGCACGCGCTTAGTTCTCGCGGCCCATCCGCATCTGGCGCTGCTTGTGGCAGGGATGAAACGGTTTTCGCCAAAGCTAAAGACGATTGTGATGTCACACGGCGTGGAGGTGTGGAAGCCGCTGCCGTGGCTGCAACGCCAAGCTGTTTTGTCGGCTGATATTGTCGTCGCGCCGAGTTCTGACACGGCACAAAAGCTTGCCGAAATCCAAGGCGTGCCGCAGTCCAAAATGCGCAAGCTGCCATGGCCGCTCAATCCAGATTTTCTGCGCATGGCGGACGCTCAGACCAACCTTCCTCTGCCCAGGGAATTCCCACGGGGCCGAGTCATCCTCACTGTGGGCCGCTGGGCGGCATCAGAACGCTACAAGGGCGTGGATGACTTAATTCGATCGATAGTGCAACTTCGAATGAAGTTTCCGGGTTTGTATTTGGTGGCAGTAGGTCAGGGCGATGATCTTTCACGCCTCAAACAAATCGTTGCCGATCTCAAAGTTTCTGAGTCCGTGCGATTCCTCACGGGCCTCTCGCGGCAAGAAATCGCTGCCTGCTATGCTCGTTGCGAAATATTCGCGCTTCCCAGCACAGGTGAGGGCTTCGGATTGGTCTTTCTCGAGGCAATGGCATTTGGCAAGCCATTAGTGGGTGCAGCTTGCGGAGGAGCCGTCGATGTCGTCGAAGACAATGTAAACGGGTTGCTAATTCCGCCCGGGGATTCGGAGCGATTAGCCGAAGCTCTGGCGACGTTGCTTAAGGATGAATCGCTGCGCATCAAACTGGGGCAGCGTGGTGCGGAAATAGTACGCCAAAACTATTCTTTTGAGGTTTTTCAGAGCAAACTTGAGCTAATTCTGGAAGAGTGCGGCTTGGATTCCCACCAGCAGGGATAGTAGTCTGTTCCGCAACCCCGCGAACGTGGCAGCCCAGCACAGACGCGAGCAAGCAGTTTTCCAACAATACTGATACCCCAAGGCGAATGCGCGTTTTAAAGGTAGTTCAATCATATTTTCCTTTTCAGGACCGAGGAGGCCCGGTCGTTAAGGTTCGCGCGCT
>PMTV01000002.1 GCA_003167215.1 Acidobacteriota bacterium
TGATCTGGGATGGCAACTTCACAGGCGACTTTCCAAATGGGGGATTAGGCTGGCGCTGGAATAGTCCACCGGGTGCATCGATTGATTTTGATTCCGCGCCGCCCATGCAAGGCGGACGCTCCGTCCGGCTAGATTTCGGAGGGGGTTTTAATCTCGAACTCGATCACCCGCTTGAATACGTTCCTGTCGAGCCCAACCGTACTTATCATTTCCGCGCATATTTACGGACGGCGGCAATCCCGACCGAGAGCGGGATGCGTTTCGCGATTGCTGATCCGAATCACGCCGGGATGGCGCTCTTGGAAACAGAGAATCTTACGGGAGACCATTCATGGACTGCGGCAGAGGCAGACGTAGCGACAGGAGCGCAGACACACTTCCTTGTGGTGCGTCTGTATCGGTCTAGAAGCCGTCTTTTCGACAATAGATTGAGCGGGACGGCGTGGATCGCGGACGTCTCGCTGGTACCGACGGGAGCTGATGCGAGCGGACACCAGCAATGAAAGTCATCCGGGCCGGTCTGTATGTTCTCATCGCATTCAGTGTTTTGGCTTTTGGCACAGTGGAAGTGTGGTCGCAGTCCCTGCTGGAAATGGGGGCTGGAATTCTGTTCCTGTTGTGGGCCATCGTCCTTTTCAAGGATCCGAAAGCAAAAGTCTATTGGAGCTCTTTGAACTGGCCCATCCTCGGGGTGATCGCGATCGGTTTGCTGCAACTCTGTTTTGGTGCTACGCCCTATCCGTTCCTCACGCGGCTCGAACTCCTCAGATTTGGCACTTATCTGCTGCTGTTTTTCCTGCTGGCACAATCGTTCCGAGTCCGTGCGGATCTTTACCGATTGGTTTGGTTTCTGATCCTGATGTGCTTTGGCGTCTCTTTGCTGGGCATCATTCAACACTTCACTTCTGAGGGGACAATTTATTGGCTTCGGACGCTACGCTCAGGCGGCGATCCCTTTGGACCATACGTGAACCGCAATCATTTCGCAGGGTTCATAGAGCTTACGCTGCCAGTTGGCCTAGCGATGCTGATTTTTCGCGGGTTACGGCGGGACCTGTACCCACTCGCGAGTGTGTTGACGATCATCCCAATCGGAGCATTGATTCTGTCAGGTTCTCGCGGAGGCATTGTTAGCTTTGGATTCGAAGTGGCGGTGCTGTGGTTATTGGCAAAGACGCGCAGAGGCCCGGAAGGGCCGCGTCTGACGGCGCTCGCAATTGTTGCTTTGGCAGCTGTGGCTCTGATCGCATGGCTGGGCGCGGGAAAAGCGATTGAACGATTTTCCATGGTGCGTTCGGGCGAAGTAACAATCGAACGCCGCTTCACGATGTCTCAAGGGGCGGCACACATCTTTAAGGATCATCCGATCAAGGGCGCGGGCTTGGGCGCGCTGGTGGCCGTGTATCCCCGTTACGAAATTCTATACGATGGGAGGCTCGTGGATCATGTTCATAACGATTACATCGAAATGCTGGCGGAAACCGGAGTGCTTGGAGGCCTTTGCGGTTTGGCGTTCTTATGGATTTTGTTTCGACAGGCAAAAACTTGCTACGGAGCGGAACAGGGCCATTTCTCGCGCGCGCTTCACGCCGGCGCAGTCGCAGGCTTGTGCGGGATGTTGCTTCATAGTTTTGTTGATTTCAATTTGCACATACCCGCCAACGCACTGCTCTTTCTTCTGCAAGCTTATCTTGCAACCTCAACACCTTTCGCTTCGGAATCTGTGCCAGCCCGACGGCACGCTCACCTACGCAAACTCAGTGTGGCGGCCGAGACCTAGGATTCGCTTCGATTCTTGGTTTCAATACCGCTAGTGCCTTGCGCGAGGAAGGCATTTCCATAATTGACACAGCCACACGGCGTGGGTGATAGTGTTTGCGGGGTTATCTGTCATATGACTTTCACAGTCCGAAGAGTTTCGGGCTGGCTTAAAGCGAAGCCTGCCTATTTGTTGCCGGTTTTCATATTGTTGTGCGTGCAGGGGACGTACGCCCAACAAAAGCTCGAAACACAGCAGCAAGCAAACGAAAAAATTCAGGAATTGGCCGGGCTCGCCCGCACGCAGCCAGTGGATACGCCCATAGGAGCCGGCGATCTTTTGCATGTTGATGTCTTTGACGTTCCAGAACTTTCTCGCGACCTGCGGGTTAGCGACATGGGCGATATCACCTATCCGCTAATTCCAGGGAAGATTCCAACAGCCACGCTAACTGCATATCAATTGGAACAAAAATTGGCGCAACTCCTGGTCGAAAACGGCTTGGTATCGCATCCGCAGGTTTCCGTTTTCGTAAAGGAGCAGCACAGTCAGCCCATCTCATTGGTGGGCGCGGTACAAAAACCGATGGTCTATCAGGTGATCCGGCCGACGACCTTGCTGGAATTGCTTGCTGAGGCCGGCGGGATCACTGATGAGGCGGGCAGTGTGGTCATTGTCACGCGACCGCGCCCAGCCGGGGACAAAAGCGCCAACAAGAATGACTCGAATGAAGCCGCCGAAGGTGCTGTTTCGGATACTCCGACGATCACGATTCGTCTGCAGGATTTACTCGA
>PMTV01000034.1 GCA_003167215.1 Acidobacteriota bacterium
GCGAGCCGATGACGAGCTGGGCCTTCTCGACCGAAACTACTCGGCGACGACTCTGACGAGAGCGCTGGCGCGAAAGGTACGGCGGAAGCTGTTCGGGCTGCCGCTTGAAATTGAGCCGGCTTTTCGCTTTGGCTACCTCATTTTCGACCGCCCGGATTTGGATGGGGGAGGTTCTGGTTTTGGTCAGGATTATATTCGGGTGCTTACCGAGATCGGCTTGCATGAATGTGACCGGCTATTTGAGTTCTGCGCCGGGCCCGGGTACATTGGTTACTCCCTCTTGGCCCGTGGCTTTTGTAAACATGTCACGCTCGCCGATGTAAATCCAACTGCTGTTCAGGCAGCCCAGAGGACAGCGGATTTTAACGGCATCGCGCACCGGGTCACCGTTTATTTGTCCGATGGCCTCGAGCAAATTCCCGCTGGCGAAAAATGGGACCTCGTTGTGGGCAACCCTCCTCATTTCCTCGAGTGGAACGGAGAATTAAGATGCGAGGACCCTGATTGGCAACTTCATAGGATGTTCTATTTGCGAGTAAAGCGCTTTTTAAATCCGGGCGCGCGAGTAATACTTCAGGAAAACGCGCGCGGCTCAAGCGCCGAAGTTTTCGCCCCGATGATTCAAGCGGGCGGGGGCAAGCACACGCAAACGCTCCCGGGACCACATATCGGTGATGGCGGCAAAATGTACTACATCTTGAGCCAGTGGGATTGAGGACGCGATCGATAAGCCTGCCCGATGTGGGTTTCACCAGCTACCTCGCATTGGTGTTGGCAGCCCTTTGGCGTCGGTAGCAAGGTGACAATTCTATGTTAGGACAAGACCAAGAAGAAAATCTGTCTCTATAGAGAGTCAAGCGAAGCTGGGATGAGGAATATTGGCACACGGCCGTGGCAATCGGTGCGCATGGAGTTTTGAACTGTGAGCATTTACAAGGACTATGATCGTTGGCACGATAGGGTTTTTCAATCTGGCCCCGAACACCGCGACGAAGACAGTCCTTGGTATCGTCTGGTTCTCGAGTATGTGGCTCCCGTCGGAGGCAAGCGCGTTCTGGAAGTAGCCTGTGGACGCGGCGGATTAACAAAGCTGCTTGCGTCTCGGGGTGCCGAGGTATTTGGAGTGGATTTTTCCGGCGTCGGCCTTCAAATCGCGCAACAGAGAATGCAGCAAAATGAAGTGCAGACTGGACGCATCAGTCTGGCGCAAGCAGATGCACAGAAATTGCCATTCGCCGATCGATCCTTTGATCTAGTCATATCATGCGAAACCATCGAGCACGTCCTTGATCCGCTCGCTTCGCTGCAAGAAATGGCACGCGTGTGCCGTCCGAATGGAGTGCTCTATCTGACAACGCCAAATTGGTTCAATCTCATGGGGCTTTATCGAGTTTATGACGCGATTTTAGGTCGCGAACGGCGCTCCGAAGAAAGTCAGCCCTATGACACGGTCTGGACTTTCAGTAAAGTTCGACGACTAGTGCGCCTGGCCGGCTGGAATGTGATCCGAACGGACGGAACGGTTCATCAGGTTCCTGTTCCTGGACGCGCGCCAGTTACTCTTTTTTTCCTTGAGCGAAGCCGAGCACTCCGACGGGTCCTTAGCGTGTTCGCGCTCCATCAGTTCGTGATGGCCAAAAAGAAGGCGTCATAAGTGAATATACTAATGTCCGCCGGAGTTCCGAGACGACATGAAGGCGGTGTGGCCGCCATTGTTTACAATTTCGGCCGGGAGCTGGAAAGTCGCGGGCATCGTGTTGAATATCTTTTTTATGAAGATTTGCTGTCGGAAGCTGAAATGAAAGGCCGTTTTCGAGATTTGCGATTCTCTCTACGCGTTGCCCGCCATATCCGGAAGAACCGGGACAGATATTCCGTCGTGAATCTGCACGCCCCGATAGGGTTTGTTTACGGCCTCTCGCGGTGGATATTCCCTTCCAGCGGTTACCCCCCATACGTCATGACTCTTCATGGCCTTGTAGAACGGTTTGTCTGCGTGATGGGCCGGGAGGATGAAAAGGGGAAAGCCTGGCACTTCTCGCTTAAGAATCGGCTCTGGTATCGCATTTATCATCGGCCGCGATTCGTCCTCGCCATCAAGACGTTGGACCGCGCCCATTGCTTCAGCCGCGATGTTTGGACAATGCTGCAGCTGAAATATAATCTGGACTCCGATAAGGTTGCGTACATTCCAAACGGCGTGGAGAAGCGCTTCTTCATTTCGCGGAAACAACATGATCGAAAGCCGCTTCGTCTGCTTTACGCCGGTACATGGCTCGACCAACGCGGGATATTTTATTTGCGCGATGCATTGAACGGATTGAACACGAGGTTTAAAGATTGGACACTCACAATTGTGGGTGCCGGCTTTCCCGCAGTTGAATTGGAATCATTTTTCGGCGCTGGGCTGCGCGAGCAAATCATCATCCTTCCGATCGTCCCGTCGAAAGATATGCAGCACGTTTACGCGGAGTACGATATTTTCGTTTTCCCATCTTTAATGGAAGGGCTCCCGTCAGTGATTCTCGAGTCAATGGCTGCGGGAATGGCGGTGATCACCACGGAGACGTGTGGCATGGCTGATGTCGTCGAAGACGGCTTCAATGGCCTGCTTATTCCGCCGGCAAACGCCGAGGCGATCGAAGATGCGATCCCGCGCCTAGCCCAATCTCCGTCGCTGAGGCAACAGCTTGGACAGGCAGCCCAAGAATCGATGAAAAGGTTGACGTGGGAGAAATCGGCGGAAAAACTGGAAAAAGTCTTTGAAGCCTCGCTCCGAAACGGCAGCGGGAAGAAAACGATTCGATGATTACACTGGGCATCAACTATTCTCAGATGCATGACTCCTCCGCGTGCATCGCGCGCGATGGTGAAATACTCTTCGCCATCGCGGAGGAACGCCTGAGCCGGGCAAAACACGATGCGCGTTTCCCGGCACTCTCAATTCGCGCTTGCCTCGATTTCGCAGGAATACGCCCAGACGAACTCGAGCTGATTTGCCAGGGCTGGTCGCGACCGCGCGTCGCCTTTCTACACGATCTTAGCTGCTACGCGTCCGGTAAACAGCCAGCGGATTCGCGAGCGTTGCTCAACTCGACTCGCCACTTCGTCAGCATGTGGCACCAACGGGGCGGCGAAAATCGTTTCCGGCAGTTATTCGGCCCAACAAAAGGGCGCTTTCGCTTCGTGCACCATCATCTCGCACATGCCATCAGCGCCTATGCTTTTTCGGGATTCGCTGATGCTGCGGTTCTCGTCATTGACGGTCGCGGCTCGTGGGAAGCTACTTCGCTCTGGAATGGACGAAATGGCCGGCTCGAACACGTCTGGACAATTCCGTGGCCGAATTCGCTCGGCCTTTTTTATGCGCAGTTCACGCACTATCTCGGCTTCCAGCCGTACAGCGACGAGTGGAAGGTCATGTGCCTCGCTCCCTACGGCGCGCCGAAAATAAATCTGCGTGACTTCATTATCCCTGCCGACAATCCTTATCGTGTCAGTACGCGGCTC
>PMTV01000010.1 GCA_003167215.1 Acidobacteriota bacterium
GCCGCCTCTTCAGATCGTGCTGCTTCGAAGGCGGCTGAGTTGCTGCACTTGTCGGGACCTATCCTCCAAAGGCGTTTCGGCGAGCCAGCGAAAATCAGCGAAGAGGCCGCCGACGATCTCAGCAGTCCTGACGTCGCTCCGCGGCGGAGCAAGTGGACGCTCGTTGCTGTAATCTTTATCGTCGTGCTTGTATCGTTTCTTGCCGGATGGGTAGCGGCAGGGCCAGGCGGCCGAAAACAATTCTTAGCAATGTTCGAGAGGCAGCAAAATAATACCTCCGAAACAGTCCAGAATCCTGGCGCAGCTCCGGTTCCTGCCGGCCCGACAGCGAGCGTTCCGCTCACGCCACCAGCAAATGTTGCGCCGCAGGAGCCTAAGCAGCGCAATTCGTCCCCCCCAAGCGGGACTACTGCGACGAGCACAACACCGGATAAGGCCCAGCCAAGGCCGAATGGAAATGCCCAACCCTCGCCGAGCGCTCCTAGAAATTCCGATATCTTGGCGGCTCATAATTCACCGCCGCAGACGCAGAAACCGGCAGCGCCTACTCCGCGCACAAATGTTCCAACTATTAAGTCGTCAGACGCCAGCCGCGACACGCGCTCTTCTCAGCCGCCAACTTCGACGACCGCTTCGAACTCGTCCAGCGCGCTAGCCC
Source organism: Acidobacteriota bacterium (assembly GCA_003167215.1). Taxonomy (GTDB): domain Bacteria; phylum Acidobacteriota; class Terriglobia; order Acidiferrales; family UBA7541; genus Palsa-295. The sequence continues at coordinate 659 of PMTV01000010.1, forward strand.
AAAACAAAACTCAAGAAATTCGGCCTGTGGAGCAGCCGCGTCCAGTAACCGCACCCACAGTCTCAAATTCCGCGGTCAAGAATGCGCCGCCCGCCACTTCAAACGCGTCATCGCAGCCGAGCGCGAGCACTAGCGTGGCAGAAAAGCCAAATGCAAGTCCTGTGGTAACGCAGCCCGTCCGCGTCGAGCCGTCCGCCGTCGCAGCCAAGCCGCCAGAACCCGCGGAAGTCGTGAAAGGCAGCGTTACCGTCAGCGCCAGTCCTTTTCCTTCGATCCGCGTTCCGCCCGAGATGAAATCGCAAATATCGAAGCAAGGCGCCAGTCTGCAAATGGGCCAACTGCTCTCGCGTGTCGAACCTGTCTATCCCGAAGACGCCGAGCGCCAGCGCATCGAAGGTGTGGTCAAGTTGCACATGATTATTGACCGAGACGGAAACATCCAGGACGTTGACAAGATGACTGGGCCGCCGCTTCTCGTAGCGGCAGCTGCGAATGCCGTTCGCCAGTGGCGCTACAAACCAACCTCGCTCGGCGGCCAACCCGTCGAAGCGGGAGTGGACGTAACCGTAACCTTCCGCTTGCAAACCACCCACGCGAACTAGCGCGCGCTCCGCATCGCAATCCCGCCTGCGCACACTTCTGCCACTATATCGAATTGCTGAAAAAATTCCCGAGCGGGCGTTGCGATCAACGCGATCGCAGCGCGATTAATCTGTTACATCTGCAGGACTAACTGAAGGACTAGATTTGTGGCCGGCCAGCGCCAACGCAGCTCCCACCCCGCCTGCGCCCGCCGCACCAATAACGATCCACATCGTGTAACTTTTCTTCTGCTGCACCGTCCCCGGCGTTGGATTCGGCGCCACCGGCCCCGTTTCTTTCACAGCCGACAATTGCCCCTGGCCGGAAATGTTCACCGTTTGCCCCGCCTGCATCAAGAGACCGTTGCTGCCCGCGGCCGGCACCAAAATCACGCTGCCGTCCAGGCAAGTCACCGTGAACGACCCGTCTGCCCCTTTCTCGATCTTCGAAGTCGATTGCTCTCCGTCCGTCACTCCCACCGCGGTAAAACTTCCGACTCGCAGGTTCAGTCCCTGCGGCCCGCTTCTCGAACTCATCACCACCATTCCCGACTGCAACTCGGCAACGTACTGATCGCCGCCATTGAACGCAACCTGGCTCTGCGGCGAAATCTGGAACGTACCCTGCGCGCTGCTGGTAAATGTCGCCGTCCCAGCCTTGCCGGTACGCACCGTGTCGCCCGTGAAAATCGTCGAGTCCGCCGGCGCCGGAGAATTGTTCACGTAAACTTCTCCCACGCTGCTGAACGAGCCCAGCGCCTGATGTTCTTGCGAACGTCCACGAGCTAGTCCAACCGCGGGAAACAGCAAACTCAAAACCACCAGCAGTGACAGCAACTGAAGAGAAAATCTCGAAGTCCTACTCCGCATCCTGTCTTTGGGGTCGGCCCACATTGAACTCAACTCATCCCCCAGCAAAGAACTCACAGATACTGCCGCTGCTTTTTTACCACTCCGCCTTTGGTTTGTCCATCAAGAATCGCCGCAATGAAACTTATCCGGTCATGTCGTCGCTCAACTCGGAAGTCCTTTCAGATAATCGAGGATCAAGCGGAACGACACAAAGTTTTCAAGGACATTCGGCCCGAATTGAATGTTAAATTCCTCCTCAATCACGATATCCAGGGTAAAAGCGGCGCTGGAGTCCCACGCCTCCAAATTTTCCATGCTGGCCAAGACAATTTCTTGATTGCTGAGCTGGGGAAACACCGCAGAAAAGCATCGGATGAGTCTCGCCTCCGTGTCATTCATCAAAATCCCCCTGAATTCGGGGTGGACAGCGGCGAACTCATCAATCTCTCCTTTCTCTTCCATCACCTTGACGCAATGCCCTTTGCGAACGATACTTTGCGATACGGGAAGATCGTCCACGCCATGAGCACCAAGATCGACGAAGTAAAAGCTCTCTTTGAATCCCCGCAACCCTATCTGGAACGCAGGCGCTACAATATCAATATCCGCGCCGAGACCGTCCAGTATTTTCTTCGGAATCGCGAATTCATTCGAATTTTGGACGTCGGTTGCGGCGATGGCTCCGCCTCCATTCCCATTCTGAATGCCCAGAGAGAGCTGACGCTTTTGGATCTTTCCAGCAACATGCTCTCAATAGCGCTATCGAACGTCCCGCCAGGCCTCAGACACATTGTTCAGGCGGTTAATCATGATTTCTTGACGGCAAATCTTGAGCCCAGCTCATTTGATCTGATCATTTGCTTGGGCCTGCTAGCGCATGTGGACTCGCCCAAAGATGTGATCCATAGAATTGTGCAGCTCCTGAGTCCGAACGGGATCGTTATTATGCAGAGCACGGATTCTGGCGGTTTTTTAAGCCGTGCGGGAGTCTCTTACCGCCGAATTCTGGAAGCATTCGGCAGAATAAAGTATCGCTATGCTCTAACCACTGCGGATCAAGTCGTCCAGATGCTCGCGGCATGTGGCCTTGAGCTCTCCGAAATTTACAGGTATTCGCTGCCCTCATTGCCGGGTCTTGACCGAATTCTCTCCCAACGAGCCCTCTACAATTACGTTCGTCTCGCCTATGGCCCCGCCCAAAACAATTACAATACCTGGCCCGGTAACGAGTGCATCTACCTGTTCACCCAGGCTAGCCGCCCGCCAAGCCCGCGCGAATTTGCGCCTACCGCATCCGCCATTCGGGATTAGAATGGTCGCCTCCATGAAGGTTCTGCACATCGTCAAGACCGCCGTCGGCGCAAACTGGGCCTATGAGCAGGTGCGGGTCTTGTGCTCACTCGGAATCGAAGTAGTCGTCGCTCTGCCCTCGGACACCGAAGGCCTCGCCCCAAAATATCGCGAAGCCGGCGCCACAGTCGTCCGCGCCAATCTCGATTTTCCCGCGCGCGAGCCCTGGCGCATCCCAGCCACGCTTCGCGCTTGCCGTCAACTCGTCGCCGACATCCGCCCCGACTTGATCCACACTCATCACGTGGGGACCACGTTCATCGCCCGCCTCGCCCTCGGGAAGAATTCGCCTATTCCACGCGTTTTTGGCGTCACAGGAACTCTTCATCTTGAACACGGTTTTTTCGCCTGGCTCGACACGCACCTCGCAGGCCCGCGAGACTACTGGATCGCGACCTGCCGCTGGACACAACGCAAGTACGCGACCTTAGGCATTCCGCCTAACCGCGTGTTCCTTGCCTACCTCGGAACAGATATTAAAAATTATCCGAGCACTCGAACAGGCATTTTAAGAGATGAATTGAAAATCCCCGCGGACGTTCCGTTGGTGGGGATGGTGTCTCTCTTTTATGCGCCAAAGTGGTATCTCGGCAGTGCACGAGGCCACAAGGGCCACGAAGATTTCATCATCGCTCTGGCGCGACTTCGGCAAGAGCGTCCGGACGTGCGTGGCGTAATGATTGGCGGAACCTGGGGCGGCGGACAGTGGTACGAAGATCGTGTCCGACGCTTTGGCAAAAAGCTATGCGACGGTAGCTTGCAATTCAGTGGAACTCGGTCGGATGTATCAACGATTTACCCCGATCTAGATTTGGCGGTCGTCCCGACCCATTCGGATGGTCTGGCGTATAGCGTTGTGGAACCTCTTCTCGCCGGCGTCCCCGTCGTCGCCACAAACGCAGGCGGCATCCCCGACCTTATTCGCGACGGCGACACAGGCTGGCTCGTGCCGCCCGCCAATCCCGCCGCCCTTGTGCGGGCAGTATTGGATGCGCTGGCGGATCCCGAAGAAGCGCGAAGACGCGCGGCTCGCGGCCGGAACCTCACCCGTAATTTGCTAGACTTGGAAAAAACAGGCCGCGAAGTCGCCGCTGTTTATGAAAAGGTTCTCGCAGTACCAGCGCCTCGACTAGTCGGCAGAATTGAATCGCCGGGACAGACCGCCGCCGTGCAAAGTGATGCCACAGTAATGCGGTCGCAGCTTCCGAGTACCGAGGTATGAACTGATGACCCAGCGACGGGTGCGTATTTTGCATGCTGTTGGGACGATGGATCCCGGGGGCATCGAGGTTTGGCTTCTAAACGTTCTGAAGTATATTGATCGCGATCTCTTCGAATTTCACTTCTGCACTTTCGGACCTCACCCAGGACTCCTTGCAGGTGATGTGGAAAGGCTCGGCGGCCGCGTGCTGCCGTGCCCGAGAGGCCTAAATCCATGGTCGTTTGGTCGCCGGTTCCGGAAAATTCTACACGAAGGGAATTATGATGCTGTTCACAGCCACGTAACCCTATTCTCCGGAGCTGTGCTCCGTTGGGCGCAGGCGGAAGGCATCCCGATGCGCATTGCTCATAGCCACGTCAGCCAGGACGATAAGCCGGATTCTCATGCGCGACGCTACTACCGTTGGACCATGAAATCTTGGATTGATCGTTACTCAACGCGAGGACTAGCGGCTTCCCAAATTGCGGCTGCGCTGTTGTTTGGCGATGCCTGGGAAACGGACCGTCGCTTTCAGATTCTTCACTGCGGAATCGATCTGCTTCCGTTTCAGGATTCTGTGGCACGCGACCAAGTCCGCAGCGAGTTAGGCGTACCGGCTGGTGCCCCAGTGGTCGGACATGTGGGGCGGTTCGAATTGCAAAAGAATCATCGGTTTCTTCTGGAGGTCTTCGGCGAAATTCAAAAGAGGGTACCGAATGTACATTTTCTTCTGGTCGGGGACGGACCGCTCCGCGCTCAAATCGAAGCTCAATCAGACGCAATGGGCCTATCCGGAAAGATGCATTTCGTAGGTATCCGTACGGACGTAGCTCGACTAATGCGCGGTGGAATGGATGTGTTCGTTTTCCCATCCCTCTTTGAAGGGCTGCCGATCGCTGTGATCGAAGCTCAGGCGGCTGGATTAGGTTGCGTTGTTTCCGACACGGTTACAGGCGAGGCTAGGGTTCTGGGTGACCAGTTCACTCAGCTATCGTTGTCTAAGAGGCCCGAAGAGTGGGCTGCAACAGCGGTGGAGGCTCTCCAGAGGGGAAAAGCTGAAGCCGGCTTGGCTCTGCAAGCGGTAGCCCAGAGTGACTTTTGCATTCAGAGGAGCATTCCGACTCTGTCAAATCTGTATGTCACACCTGGAGCATAGCGACTCGTGCAGTCTCAAAACACATTCCTCAAACCGCTTTTTGTTGTCGCGTGGAGCTGCGTCTCCATACTGGCGATATGGCAGATTAAGGTAGGCAGAAGTGATTCATCAGCAGTCTTGGTAGCCGCCGCTGTTCTGGCAGCTTCTTTGGTGCTCTCAAGTGTTGTCCTTCATTTGCCCTTTACGACAGCCCCAATGCTTTACTTGATTCTATTGGGTCTTTTTCACCTAGGGCTGGTCGTACCTTGGACCCTTGGCATATACGATATCAATCGCATGCCTTGGTTTGCGCCCTACGGGCTTTCTCGCGCCCTCGCGCTGATTACTTATTCAATTTTGGCTTATCAGTTCGGGCTGCTCGCGGCCCTCCGGGGCAAGCCGTTTTCTGATGGCGCACGCCTCGAATGCGGCTCGAGATTCGAAGACTCGAAGTTATTTATCGCGGGGAATTTTCTCTTTGTTCTCGGCGCTCTAATGTTCGTACTCGGATTGATCCAATTGGACCCGGTCGGCTATTACAAACTTACTTATTACGACACGTTTCGATTGCGGGCTGAGTCCGACCCCCGCCTATTCGGCGCGGGCATAATGTTTGCTTCGATTGGGTTGTGTTTGGCTGTAACCAGCGCTTCAAAGACCAGGCTCCGGCTCGCGTTTTTGTGCACGGGCCTTTGGGCCTGCATGTTGTTTTACCTAGGCTTCCGGGGACCTGCGCTTATCGACTGCCTGGTCGTTTACACGCTATCGCTGAAGAAGGGAATAGATTTCCCACGCTGGTTTCCGTGGTTAGCCTTCGTCTTTCTACTCGTAGCTATCCCGATAATTGGTGTAGTTAGGGACGAACCTTTGAACGACCGCAATTTCGGCAGTGCCGTAAATATCTTGGATGCCCCGGTGGAAATGGGCCAGAGCATCAGGCCGCTGGTCGAAACCGAAGCTCTTATTGGACCCGCGGACTTTCGCTACGGCAAGACATATCTAATCGCGATCAAGACGATAATTCCAAACCTGGCTTTCCGATGGCAGGCGCCGGCAACTGAAGCACTGGACGAGCTGCCTCCCAGTCAGTGGATTACCGCGCTTGCCGACCCCTGGGCTTACAAGAATTATGGCGGCATGGGTTTTTCAGCGATTGCTGAGCCATACATGAATTTCGGGATAATTGGGGTGGTTGGGTATTTCTTTCTTCTGGCATACGCGCTGGTGCGCCTAGAACAAGTTTCGATTCGCAGTTCCTACGCGCTCGCAACCTGGGGGCTGATCCTGGGTCCGCTGCTGTGGACGACCAGAAATGACTCTACAAATTTCTTCCGACCTGTTACTTGGGGTCTCTTACTCCTCCTGGTCACATGGATTTCCTCCACGGTTGCTTCCATCATCGCCCGAAAAAAGCAACGCGCCAAGCCTGCCTTCTATGAGAAGTTGTTCGACCCGAAGCGAGTTTGAGAAAGTATAGTGCGTCTCTTGACCACGTCCGAGGGGCACTTTACTCGCATGTCCGCGCGAGAAATCCACGCTTTAGGACCGGCGAAGTATTCATTTTGGTCTCACTATCTAGAAACGTTTGACGAAGTAACTGTGTTGGCCCGAGTCGGCCTGAGTTGTGGACCGTGTCCTGAAGGAGCGAGAGCCAATGGGCCTTCAGTGTCATTCTGTGCATTGCCCGACTATCAGGGTCCGTGGCAATACCTTCGCCACCTTACCGAACTTAAGGCCAACGTGCGACAAGCCGTACGCGAGTCCGACGCATATATTCTTCGTGTTCCCGGCTTGGTGGGGCGCTTGGCCTGGCAAGAGATTCGGCGCCTAAAAAAGCCTTATGCCCTGGAAGTTGTCGCTGATCCATGGGACGCACTCGGACCGGGAACCTTGCCCAGCCTGTTCCGGCCCATTTTTCGCCGGGCTGCGGCGCGAGAATTGAAAATGATGTGCCGGGGAGCTGCTGCCGTTCACTACGTGACCGAAAGCGCGTTGCAGCGGCGCTATCGGGCTGCGCCCGGCGCCTACACAATTGCATTCCCCAACGCCTTTATGGACTCAGCTTTTGCCTCTGTGCCCATCCTAGAGGAAAGATTTCGGCGAATCGCTCTGAATCAGTCTTTTCGCTTGGGATTCATTGGCAGCTTGGCTCAATTGTACAAAGGTCCCGACGTGTTACTGCGTGCCGCTGCGCTCTGTCACTCGCGTGGACGCGAGTTCGAAATTGTTATGGTCGGCGAGGGCCGCTACGCTGAGCAGATGAAGGCGTTGGCGGGTCGGCTCGGGGTAGAGGACCGGATGCAATTTGTTCCCCGGCTCGCGTTCGGCAAGGCCGTCTTTGACTTTCTGGACACCGTCGATTTGTTTGTAATGCCATCCCGAGCGGAAGGGCTACCGCGTGCTTTAGTGGAAGCCATGGCGCGCGGCTGCCCGTGCATCGGCTCCAACGTGGGCGGGATTCCCGAACTGCTCGCCGCCGACGATCTCGTTCCTCCCAACGATCCCGAAGCCTTAGCCCGGAAAATCATGGAAGTGACTGCCGACCCCGAGCGTATGAAGGCCATGTCTGCGCGTAATTTATCGAGGGCGAAAGAATTTGATCCGGAGGTTTTGCGGAATATGCGGCTAGCTTTCTACCGGTACGTGAGAGACCATTCGGCGAGTGCCGGGAAATTCTAAAGTCAAGAACGACAGCTTTTTTAATCCTTGTAACCCACCGCGATTATGTTCAGCCGAAATCCGGAAAGAAAATCATAACGATTCACCAGCCATTCGTAAGTAAGTCCCAGGCGGTGCAGAAGGGAATTGAACGCGAGCACGCTGGGAGCTCCCTCGACCAGGCTGATATCGGAGCGGCTGAATCCCGATTTCAGGAATAGCGCCCGAAGGCGTCGGCGCGTATTCGCTCGATAGCGAGTCGGGAAGATATCGTTTTCATCGAATCCGCGCACGCGGCTATTGAACCAAACGTGGAACCAGTGAGGGGTCAAACTCGCCGCCGCTCCAAAATAATGCAGCAGGTTCGGAGTAAAAATCGCGAGTCTTCCGCCCGGCTTGAGCACCCGGTAAAATTCCTTCAGCACAGCATTCGGGAAATCCACATGCTCGATCACCAGTCGGCAGTTCACAACATCGAACGAGGCATTCGAAAATGGCAGGTGATTCAACTCTGCGCGGACTCCAAAATCGATTCCTAAGTTAACGCCTATATTTTCTCTCAGGTCGATTCCCACCAGTTGGCAGCCGGTCCTCCGCGCGAACTCCATTCCAAAAAATTTCCCCGTGCCGCACCCTGCGTCCAGGACGCGATCACCAGCGACAACGACCTGCTTAAGTTTCTCCTCAAATGCAATTTCAGGCGACAGACTAGCCCTTTTCGTTTGTGGCGCAAGCCGCTTGTCCGCGCTCGAAGAAAGAGCGCTTGCAGCGGCGGGATCGTGTTTTAGCTCAATGTCCACAGCCCGCAGATCCTTAAAGAGGCTTGGCCTCCGCGCGTTCGAGCAAACCCAGTTGGCCTGACGGCGCGAGCTTCCCGCCCGCAGCCGCAGCCATGGCGCGCATCGCGATCTGGTTGTGGAATTGATCGGTAGTGAAGTCGGCGATCAGGCCGGAGCTGATCGCCGCGTAAATTTCCTCGATTCCGGACTCCAGACTCCGCTCGCATCCAAAACCCAAAATCCGCTCGATTTTTTCGAACGAGACGCGATAGTTGCGGCGGTCTGCATTCTCGATTCTGACGATCTCAGTGTTCGGCACCCCTCGTGCAATGGCCTCAGCGAGTTGCTCGATTTGAAGATTCAGCGCCGAAGATCCCACATTAAAAATCTCGCCGGAGACTGCGCTTGTCCCCGCGTCCAGGCACGCGATCACAGCGCGCGCAGCGTCATGAATGTGCAGGAAAGGACGCCACTGGCCGCCGTTCAGAACTGTGATCTGACCGGAAGACGCTGCGCGCGCCACGAACAAATTCACCACCAAATCGAAACGCATCCGCGGAGAAAGCCCGAACAAAGTTCCCAGCCGCAATATCGTCGGCGCAAAATCGGGAGCCTTGGACGCCATGAGGATATTTTCGGAATCCACTTTCGTCTGTGCGTAGATCGAAAGCGGATTCACCGCGGAAGTTTCATCGAGACAAAATTCGGAAGCGCCATACACACCGCAGGATGACGCGAAAACAAATCGACGCACTCCACACCCCCGCGCGACGTCTGCAAGCATCCGCGTGGCCGCGCGATTTACTTCCATCGCCAACTGCTTATTTTCTTCGCAAGCGGGGTCTCCGACGATCGCGGCCAAGTGCACCGCCGCGTCGCATCCCTTCATTGCTTTCACAACCGCGCCGATATCGCGTATGTCCCCGCGGACCAGCTCGCAATTCGGGTGCGTCTTCAGGTCGTCCAGCGAATTCTCGCCGAAAAGAAAAGAATCGAGCACGCGAGCTTTGAATCCCCGTTGCAGCAATTGCGCAACAATCGCCGAACCCAGATAGCCTGCTCCCCCGAGCACGAGAACTTGTCTCACCCTTTCCGGATCGGCTTTCGGTTCGAAATTATACCGCTTTAGAATTTTATGCTTCGTAAGGCGAATTCCACCGACGGTGAGAAGCGTCAGAATCCACGCGATCACTGCCACACCACGCGGCACCAGCGCGCCGCGATACAGAAAATAGTCCGCAAAAACAAACAGGACGATAAAGGAACTGACGGCGCGAATCAGCGAGACGGCTTTGCGCACCCCGCCGAGATCCTGCGTGCGTGGATAAAAGCCACTGAGCTGGAATACCAGGAGCGCGAGGAAAGACCACAGCAGCCAGTAATGCGTTACAAAGTTCTTGAACACCTCGGCAAGTCCCTGGGGGTCGGGCGCACGGAGTATCACCACGTAAAACAAAAACCAAAGAGCGAACGCGGTCAACATCGAGAAGTTGACCAGGAAAACATCGGCCGCCATGCGTGACAAACTATTTCTCCACGGGTAGGCGCGAGTTTCGCTTCGCAGCGAATTCCAGTAGCGATCCAAGTTCGTCGATTTCATGCGCGTTGCGCCCTGCTTAATGTTCTCTTCTTTGCGAAATCGTAGCAGCGAAGAACGGCATCGCAAATCTTATCCACAGTCTCATCGCTCAATGTGGAGTAGATCGGCAAATTCAAGATGTTATGGGAAACGCTTTCCGTAACTGGCAGAGGGCGCTTGTCCCAAATATTGCGGTAAAGCTTTTGGCGGTGCACCGGCGGCCAGAAATAGCGCCGCACCTGGATGTTTTCTTTTTCTAGCGCCTCAACGAGCCAGTCGCGCGACTTGCCGAACGCAGCTTCATCGACCAAGACGGCGAAATCTTTGCAGGCACTTCGGTTGCGTGGACGAATGTGTTGGAAGCCGAAGCCAGGTATAGCATTGAGACGCCACTCGTAATGGAGGCGAATCTGATTTCGACGTTCGATGCGCGCGTCGAGACCGTCAAGCCCGCGGAGCGCAAGGGCAGCATGGAATTCACTCATGCGGGCGTTCAGACCCGCCAATTCCGGGTCGTAGTTGCCGCTATCGCCGTAATTCCGCGCGGCGCGCAAAATGCGCGCAAGATCCGCATCTCGCGTGGCGACCATTCCGCCCTCGCCCGCGACTAAAAGCTTCGTGGGAGAAAAGCTGAAAACTTCGGCGGTGCCAAACGTTCCCACTTGGTTGCTACTTATGCTGCTTCCGAAAGCATGAGCCGCATCACAAATCAGAGGGATATTCAAATCCGAAGCGATCGTTTGGAGTTCCACCATGGATGCCGGGTTTCCGAAGAGATGGACCACGAGTATTGCGGCAGTGTCAGAAGAAAGCTGGGCCCTGACGGCGTGCGGGTCGATGCAAAACGTTTCAGGATCGCAGTCCGCAAAGACGGGCTTGAGGCCATTCCAGAGCACACTATGCGCACTGGCATGAAACGTGAAACTAGGAAGAATTACTTCGCCTTGAAGATTCAGCGCGCGAAGAGCGAGGATAAGGCCTGCCGTGCAACTTGAGACGGCAACACAATGCGGAACGTTGAGATATTCTGCGGCGGCCTCTTCGAATTTGCGAACGAATGTTGCGTTGGTGAGCTGCCGACTATGCAAAATCTTCCGCACGTCGCGAAGGAACTTACCGTCCGGAAGACCCTCCGGCGAAACAATAGGCAAACGCTCTTCAAACATGGGAATGGCGCTCGAAGTCTGTTCATGCTTCTCTGCCACAGGCTTCCTAGCTCGTCGTGTATCGCTCGCTTGCACGCCTGACCTCAGGAACCCATTGCGATCGAAGATTCAAGCTGGTGATTCTTTACAACTCTGCACGGGACGCCGACTGCAGTTACGTGCGGAGGGATATCGATCCCCACGGCGGCACCGGCCCCGATGACGGACCAGTCACCAACGCTCTTCCCGTGAACGATCACCGCGCCGGTGCCGAAGTAAACGCCATCGCCAATCTTTACACAGCCCGAAATGTGGCAGCCAGGATTGATGTTGCAATAGGCGCCGATTAATGTGTCGTGGCCGATCGTAGTGTCGAAGTTCACGATCGTGTGAGGTCCAATTTTAATCTGGGTCGTCAAGATAGTGGCCGCAGTGATGATCGTGCCCGCACCCAGTTCGACCCATCGCGAGATCCGCGCGTTAGGGTGAACAAGGATGCAGAAATTGAGACCGAGATCGGTAGCATAACTTGCGATTGCTTTTCGCGAACGCGGGTTTCCGACCCCGCAAATGACTTCGAAATTCTTGGCCGAGTTTTGTTCCAGCCAGTCGAATCCGCCAAGCACCGGTATATTGCATTGCTCCGTGCCGTGCAGCTTGGGGTTGTCGTCAACGAATCCGAGCACATTCCATTTTTTCCTTTCTTCATTGTCCTCCAGGAACGCCCAGTAAGTCTCGCGCGCGAAGCCGCCCGCTCCGAGGATTACGACGTCGGTCATGAATCCTTCCGCGATGGCGTTGGGATATCGTCGTGCGCAGAGAAGAAAAATCGGTCGCGTGGAGCATAGATCCCGTTGCCGGAAATCCATACTTTCAAAGTTCGAAGCAGAATGCGGGCATCGAGCCAGAGTGAAAAATTATCGACGTACCAAATATCCTTCTCGATGCGTTCAGGCCAGGAAAGCAGGTTGCGACCATTGACTTGGCTCCAGCCTGTGAGGCCCGGGCGCATCAGCAGACGGCGAGCCTGCTCGGTGGTATAGCGCTCAAGTTGATAGGGAAGGGCCGGACGCGGCCCGACCAAACTCATCTTACCGGTCACGATATGAAGAAGCTGAGGAAGTTCATCAATGCTCAAGCGACGCAAAATCTTGCCAACGCTGGTAATACGCGAATCATTCTGGGAAACATAGAGTCCGGAACCGATACGGTCCGCGTGCTCGACCATGGTGCGAAATTTTGAAATTCGAAACGGTTTTCCTCGACACCCGGCGCGCTCCTGTGAAAAAAATACCGGGCCTCGCGACCCGAGCCTGATGCAAACCGCAACCAAGGCAAAGAGGGGCAGAAGCAAGACGAGACCAGCGGCAGCAATCAGGATGTCAAGAAGACGCTTCACTGTTAGTTCAACGCGTCGGCTCATAAGACATCCATCCGGCGATTCGAATTGGTGGCGTGAACAGTGATGCCTAGCCCGAGAATTGCCGAGAAAAGAAGGGCGTTCGCGGGGATGTAAAGATTAAAGTCCGCGAAGCTGTGGAGGAGGATGGCCACGATGCTACCTACGCAGCCTAGAGCGATAACTCTTTCGAAATCCCTTCCGCTGAGAAGAAAAGTGCGCACCGCGCGAGCCAGAATTAATAATATAGAGGCGAAGAGTATGAATGCACTGGGAATGCCGAAATCCGCGGCGAGCTCAAGGTAATCGTTGTGAGCGTGGTTCACAAATTGGGCAAGGAATGCGGTTTGCGCGCTCGTGTAGGCCATGGGAAAAGTGCCCAGACCCGTGCCGAGCCATGGATGATGTTGAATGAGCGGAAGGGCATCGCGCCATATAGACATGCGGCTCGAGCCGCCGAGCGAGTATTCATTACCAACGTCTTGAAATCTGGAAACGATAGGACCCGGACCGATCCAGACGGCGAGAGCAATGCTTAGAAAGATAAACGTAGCAGCCAGTAGGGAACTCGCGCGTCCGTGGAATTTGGAAATTGTGACCAGGGCGAAAATGACCACAACGGAAGAGAGCGCCGCGATGATACCCATCCTCGAGCGAGAGAAAACGAGGGCGGCGCAGAGTATCACTGAAACGCACAGCGACAGGGTCAGTCTTTGGAGCCCAGACGTCGCAATCAGCTTTCGGAGGGTCATGCTCGCGCCGCGATTTTCGCGCAGTTTCGCATATTCGTAAAAAACAAGAGCCAAGCTGAAGGGGAGAATCATTTCGAGCAAGCCTGCGTAATGGTTCCGATTAATGTAAGTGCCGGTAGCTTCTGCGAGGTCAAACTTTTTCACGTAGGTGAAGATCTGTTGCCAGCCGGTCAGGTACTGCACCAAGCCGTAGAAGGCTTCCAGAGTTCCCAGAGCGATAAGAGAAGCAATAAAGAACTGCTTGCGGCGCCGATTTTGACTGACGATTTGAGCAAAGTAAAAGGCGACGAAGCAAGCGAGCAAACTCAGAAAATGAGTGCGCGTTGCATAAGGTTCGAAACTAAAGTAGCCCGTACGGACGCCATCCAGGGAAGCTTCGCGACCGGCAAAGCGATGCAGCCAGGATACGGGCAGGGGACAAAGTTGGAGCAGCACCACGCCGGTTAAGACCGCCGGAACGACAACTGACCTTGCAGTTGGACGAAACGCGGATTCTGGTGCGCCGGCGACAAAGATTGCCGCCGCACCGAAGAGAAGAAGTTGAACGATCGCAAACGCAATTGTCTCGGTGCCGCCGAATGCGAGAACGGCCAGCACCAATCCAAGAGTGAGAGAAACCTGAACCTGTATCGTCAGAGGCGCGTCAGTTAGGGATGGTTCAAAGACAAATTTAGCGGCGCGCGCATCATCCTTTGTGGCCATTATTTTCCTGGTGGTACCCGTAGGAATAATAATCACTCTTGGCGTCGGCAAAATTGATAGTGGCTCCGAGAACGTGGGAGCCGGCGTCGACGGCGGAGGCATAAGCGCGATGAACGAGCTCGCGGGGCGTAATTCCTCCACCCACAACCAGGATGACACCGTCGACCAGAGTGGCAAGAACGCGGCTGTCCGCAAGATTCAGGAGCGGCGGAGAATCCAACACAACGAACTTATATTCCTTGGTAGCCTCGCGGATAAGCAGGGGCATGTACTCGGACGAGAGCAAGTCCGCCGGGTTGGGCGGCACGGGTCCGCTGGGCATGACAAAGAGGCCAATGGGCGCCGCCTGGGACAGCAGGCTACGCCAATCCGGACTTCCGGTCAGGAAGTTTACGAGGCCAGAGGTGTTGGCAACTCCGAAAAACTTGTGAAGGCTTGGCCGGCGCAAATCGGCATCGATGAGGAGCACTTTTTCCCCCAACTGTGCGAGCGACACAGCAAGGTTGGCGGCCACAGTGGTTTTACCTTCGCCACCTTTGGCGCTTGTCACCAGCAAAGTTCGCGGAGGATGTTTTGCGGTGGAAAGCAAAACAGAGGTACGCAACTCGTGAAACGCCTCGGCTAGGGGAGTGTTTTGTCCATTGCCTTCGATCCGATTCCAAGACGGAACGATGCTTGTGCTGCGATGTTTGTCATTGGCAAGATGGCGTGCGCGTGCATACAGCCCATGCCCATTGCCGTTGGTGGAAGATTCAATCGCGGGAACAGATGCAAGCGCGGGCAATTGCAGAAAGCGCTCAATTTCCCCAGCGGTCTTAAACGAATTGTCGAGATGCTCCTGCAAAAACGCTGCGCCAATTCCGAGACTCAGCCCCAACAGAAGCGCCAGAGACAGATTTAGCGGAATCCGAGGACTATCGGGTTTCTTGGGAGGGTATGCGGGATCAATTACGCGGATGTTCGTTGCTTTCATGCTGGTGGAAACACCGGTCTCTTTCAGTTTTTCGAGCAGGCCCACGTACAATTGCTTATTTGTGTCCGCTTCACGCTTGAGAATGTTGTACTGCACGGATTTTTCAGCGATAAGGTCTGCTTCGCGTTGCTGGTCTTTGAAAGCTTGTTGCAGCATATTCTCACGCCCGACGGAAGCGCGGTAATCGTTGGTAATGGCTTTCGCGGCACGCTCGCGTTCGCCCGACAAGGTAGTCTGCGATTCATCAATCTGGCTCTGGATTTCTTTTACTTGCGGATAGTCGGGATTGAAGATTGAAGACAAGCGGGAGCGTTCGCGTTCGAGCTCCGCCAGTTTCTCCGTAAGATCCTGCATCAATTTATTGTTGAATACACCTGGAAGAGAGGCGAAGTCTCCCTGCTGCACAAGCAGATAAAGCGATTCTTTTTCGTAGCGGTTGGCTTGCGACTTGGTGAGCTCTTCCTGCAGCTGGCGGAGCCTTTGGGTCACGATGTTTTCAGAAGTTCCCTTGTCCGTCTCGAGGAATAGAAGTCCGTTATCGCGAGCGTACTGCTGGAGGTCGTCTTCCGACTTTTCGAGCTTGGATTTCATGCCGAGGAGTTGCTGCGACAGCCATTCAGAAGCCTTTTGAGAAGCCTGCCAGCGAGCTTCCAGATTTTGCTGAATGTACGTTGCGGCGAGCGTGTTGACAACTTGAGCCGCCAAATTTCTGTCGTTAGACTCGAAGCTGACTTCAACGAGGCGGCTGCGTTTCAGCGGCTCGACATCGAGGCGATCTTGAAATTTCTTCAGCACCTCATTGTCGATTACGGACTCGGGAGAGACATTTCCTCCGGCATCAACGGCTGGCAATAAAGAAGCTTCCTGCTTCGGGCGGGTCCACCAGAATGCAGGTTGGGAGAATTCGGTCAGCCGGTCGAGCTTGAGATCGGCAATTACTCGGCGCGCGAGATTCTCGCTTTTCAATATTCGATACTGAGTTTCGAGATACGTATCCGAAATGCTTTCGACCTGAAAAAGCTCTTGCAGCGTCGGGATGTCGGGATTTTCCTTTTGAATTTCGACCAGCACGCGAGCGCGATAGATGGGTTTTTCCTTGAGGGTTGCGAAAAGTCCGATGGTGAAAACCACGAAAGCGATCGTGAGTATCGTGGCGCGACGCTTCTTTATGACACGGCCGTATTCGAGCAGGTCGGGGACTTTATCAGCTTCGTCAGCTTCAAACGAAGGAACGGCGGGCGGACGACGCTTTGCGATCGCGGCGGGCGTGGTGTCGTAGAGGCTGATTTTGGTTTCCGGATCCATTAGCGCCAGATGATCAGGCCGCTGGCAGTTGCGACGGCGGCCTCACTTCCTTTATAAAGCATGGTTTTTCCCGAGCTGTTTGGGATGAATACAATGTCAGCGGGCTTCAGCGGAGTATCGGGAGTTTTTCCCGCGAGCACTTTTCCCAGATCAATAGGGAATTCGAAGCGCTGCCCGGTCTTTTCGTCTGTCCGAATTATCTTTGTGCGGCTCTTGGCTGCGGTTGCATTTAAGCCCTCCGCCAGCGCGATGGCCTTGAGGACGGACATATTTTGATCGGTCTTGAGCACGAATCCACCGGGTTTTTTCACGTCACCGATCACGTAAATGATGCCGCCGCGGGTTACTTTGACGATATCGCCGGGATAAACGGCGACGTTGAATCGCTGGTCTCCGGATTCGAGCAAATCCTTCAGATTTATTTTAATCGTGTCGTTGTAGCTCAGATCGTCGGCCGCGCCAGCAGGCATTTGCTTTTGCGATGGGCTTTGCGAGGCGGGATTCGCGCTACCGCCGTTTGAATCCGAGCCGAAATGCAGGCCTGCGCCACGCATGACGAGTACTTCGTCGCCGGCATCGTCCGAGAGCCCTTCAGCCATGGAGAGCATCTCCAGCACGGTTTTGGTGCCGCGAATTTGGAAGACTCCGGGTTTCTTGACCGCACCGACAACGGAGACCGGATGGCTTTCGACGGTGGTGACGAAAACACCGACGTGCGGATCTTTCATGTATTGGCGCAGCCGTACTTCAAGGGTTCCTTCGAGCTCGCGGGCGGTCAGGCCGGATGATTGAACGGCGCCGAGCAACGGCATGGAAATTTCGCCTCCGGCTGAGACACGTAGCGAGCGATTCAGGTCTGGGGCCTCAAATACATTTATCTCGAGGAGATCGTGCGCGCCGATTCGGTATTCACCTTGCTCGCTGTCCACGGCAGGAGTTGCGAGCGATTGATTCAGTTGTTGCAGGCGTCGATTGTAATCTTCGGGCGTTTCTGCCTGAACGGGCTTTCCAGTTCGATTGGGTTCGTCTTGAACGGACTGCGGGTGTGACACGGGAGGGCACAGCAGGAGGCACGCGCCGAGCGATACCGCCAAGAACGTTAGCCGTTTTTCAGGAGGTGGCGGCATCAAGTTTTGCACCACGGCATATCCTTTTGATTCGGAATGACGTTATTGCTTGGCTGGGTTAATGACGAACCGGCGCAGAATTCCGCCAAGGCAGAGCGAGAGAGCAATTCCACCTCTGCGGAAGCTCGTGGGCCCAATGGCATCCCTAACAACCCCGTAAAGTCTGCCGCTACAATCTGCGCTGGTGGCGTTCTTACCTCTGCTTGGGCCGCTAGCGTGTTTGTTTCGCGGGCATGACTCCCCTCTCTACGGGGTCTAGATCGCAATATTTGGTGTTCGATGCCGTGCCCGCAAATGGTTCCGGGTGAGTGTTATCCCATGCACAGCTGCATGTCAAGCACCGCGAGTGATTGCTCCTTACTTCTGCCGGGGTATGAAAGAAGAATCCTGGCGGCGACATCCGCAAATTCATCCCTTGGATAAGAGCGCCGGATTTCTAAGGCAATCCAAAAGCAAGCGCCGCTTGCATGCTAGTTGTTTCCGGTAATACGCAAATGTTTGCATACACCTCATGTATACCTTGAAGAGCGGCAATGTTTGCTAAGAAAACAAAGGATCTACGGAGTTGATATCCGAGCTCAATTTGGCACTGGATGTGCACTAGGAGTCGGCAGGTAATTATTAGGGGAGGATTCGAATGAAGTTTACAGGTGTGTTGCGTTTTGGAGTTTTGGTGGCCCTTGCGGCTGTTTCTGCGGGGATGGCTTGGGCGGACGGCAGCGGCATTATAGATCCAAAGGTGGAAATAACCGCGCCTAAGGACCAACCAGTGTGCTCGCCTGGTGAAAATTCTGGATCGTGCTTTTCCGGTGATACCATCACGATCGACGGGTCGATTAATAGCTCGCTCGTATTTACGTATGACGGTTCGGTCACTCTCGAAACGCTGTTCATCGACGTCACTCCTACTATTCCACATGAGTTCTACTCCTGCAACGTCGCGCTAATAACTGACGCAACGAACGCGTTTACCCCTGGAGCGTGCTCAACAAGCTCAGATAGCACACCGACCGAGCTCATCTTTGCGGCTACCTGCGATGGCCTCGGGGACTGCGTCGGACTCACACCGTTCGAGGGAGTTGGAACGGTACTAGCCACGCCAGAGCCCACCGAGAAAGAGCTCCTGCTGTTCGGTGTTGGCGGTGTATTCCTCCTCGGATTCGGCGGGCGGAAGGGTTGGAAGGTAATTGGGGCTAGTCAGATCAGTTAAGACAGTTGGCCGCGAGCTTGAGCTAGGCCTGTCCGCTCTATTTCGAATCATCTAGATTTCGCCGGTCGACGGGTTTATTCCTGTCGACCGGGTCCGTCAGAGAGATTTTCCCGCTCGCTGTTTCTGAATGGTATCGATTCTAGAAGTCTCTTTCCTTCCGCCGCTGTTCTGCAGCGAAAACTTACCTCTCCTGCACAGTTGAGCTATGGCTTCTTAATTGAATATTTCTTGATCAAGTTGTCGAACTGCGGGTTGCTGTGAAGATTATCCAGATCCGGATCGACCGCTGCGTTTTCGGCGGAATAGTGGTCTTGGAGTGCGTTTTCCAGTAACGCGAGCGCCTGATTCGACTTTCCGGTCAGGGCATTGATCTGGGCTTCCGTATAGAGGATGTTCACGTTTTTCTTGTCTTGCGCCCGAGCACGCCGGATAAAGGTTTCTGCTTCTTGAGGATTCCCAATCTTGGCGTAGGTTAGTGCAATCTCCGCCATGACTGTTGCGTCTTGTGGATTCGTCTGCAATTCTTTGTAACCAAGGGAGATCGCCCGCTGATACGCATCCTTGGCCTTGTCCGTTTGTCCCGATCCGCGATAAGCGTCACCCAAATTTACGACCGTGACGGTGTCATTTGGGTTGAGCTCTACAGCCTTCTCGAATGCCTGAGAGGCCTCGCCGAATCGCTTTAGGAAAAAATAGGCCGTACCAATGTTCGAGTAGGCGCCAGAGTCAGGTTCAATCTGAATAGCCTTCTCCAAGTACGGAATCGACTCGCTGTATTTGCCTTCCTGAACCAGCACGCCCCCGGCATTTTCGAATCCGGCATTGACGTCCGGTTCTAGCACGGTAACTTGTTTGAACGCCTGTAGGGCTTTATCGTATTCTCCGACTTCATAGTAGGCGTCGCCGAGAGAATTTTGGTTGATCCAGTAGTAGGGATTAAGGTCGATTGCCTTTTGATAGGCTTCTATCGCGCGGGGAGCGTTGCCGCTAGCCAAATAAACGTTACCCAAACGCCGATAGACGTCATCTGAATTGGGCGCCAAAGCTTGAGCCCGATTCAGCTCAGCAATTGCTTCCGGATACTTGCCGGTGGCACGATAAACGGCGCCGAGCATCCAGTGCACTTCCGGAAGTTTATCGTTGAGCTGTTGAGCTTGTTGCGACGCGGCCAGTGCCTTTTGGGTCCAAAAGGCATCCTTCTTGATTGTATACATCCGCAAGCTGGCTTGGGCCACCCCAGTGTATGCAAGCGCAAACTTTGGGTCTTCTTTCAATGCCTGATCGTAGTAGTCGAGGGCTGCCTGAATACTCTTAGCGTCGTTTCCGCGCAGGGAATTGCGCCCACGGAGGTAGAAGTCATATGCCGCAACGTTATCCGTGGGGCGCGCCACTGATTTGGCAAGCTCCTCATTCGTCGGAGTGATCGTGAGCGCGGAAACCAATTGATTGTAAATCTGATCTTCAAGCGCGAAGAGGTCCCCGGTGACGCCATCGAATTCGTGGGTCCAGCGGCGCTTGCCCGCGGCGGCATCTTGCAGAGTCAGGACGACGCGAATTTTATCGCCTTGCCCTTGAACTGTTCCCTGAACGAGAAGGTTCACACCAAGCTGTCTAGCGACCTTTTCGAGGGGCTGCTTCTGATCAACTTTCGCAACGGCTTCACCGGTAGTGACATGCACTTCAGCCAACTGAAATAATTTTGCCGAAAGCGCCTCCTCGATGCCTTGGGCCAAGTAGCCGAGTTGCGACGGGTCGCCGAGCACTTGGAGCGGAAGCACAGCGATAATTCGGCCGCTTGCGAGGGGCGGGACACCAGAGACGCTCGAGGATCCGCTGCCGGCAGGGAGGATCAGGTGACGCACGGGCGGAATCGCAAATGCCAGAGCGATCAGCATAACACCGCCGGCGGCAGCCCATACCCAGCGGCGTCCGGCGAACTCCGGGAGCTGGATCTGGATGCTGGAACCGCTGCGTGAAACACCGCTGCTCGACGATGTCTTGGCGCCTTGCAGGTCAGCTAGAATTTCGTAAGCGCTTTGATAACGATCCGCAACATCTTTTTCCAGGCAGCGCATGATGATGCGAACCAGCCAATTCGGCAGGTCCGCGTTGATCAGCTTCGGGCTCTTTGGTTTTTCCTGGATCCTCTGGTACATCACCTTCAGCGTGGATTCGCCCGTAAACGGCACGTCCCCTGTCACCATCTCGTAGAGGATCAAACCAAAGGCGTACAGGTCGGCGCGCTGATCCGCGGGCTTGCCTTCCACCTGCTCGGGCGACATGTATCGCGGAGTGCCGAGAAAAGCTCCGGTGCGGGTCATGCCAATCGCGTTATCTTCAAAAGATTTTGCCAAACCAAAGTCGCAAACGAAAACTTGATCGTCATTTCCGATCAGAAGGTTTTGAGGCTTCAGATCCCGGTGTACCACGCCTTCCGCGTGCGCCGCCGCCAGCGCTTCGGCAATCTGTTGCGAGAATTTCAAAACGCGGTCGAGCGGCATCTTCGGGTTTTCCCGGATGATGTGCTGAAGGTCCTTTCCCTGGATGTAGGCCATGGAGATGAACCGCACTCCGCCCACTTCGCCCATATCGTGAATGCGCAGAATATTTTTATGCGAGATTTTACTGGCGAGCACTAACTCCTGCTTGAATCGTTTTAGAGCGTCGGCTTGCCCGATCGCTCCTTCGCGAACCACCTTGATGGCGACAGTGCGATCGAGTTCTTTGTCGTAGGCTTTATAGACTCGCCCCATGCCGCCTTGGCCTAGGAGCGATTCAATGCGGTAGCGCGTTCCAAAATCGCTGCCCAGAGTGATGGCAGCAGGATCGACCATCTGAACCGTTTCTGAATCCATATCTCCGGTAGAGAGAAGAGGAGTGCTGCACTCTTTGCAGGATGTTGCGAAGTCAGGGTTTGCCGTGCTGCAGTGGGGACAATTCGTCATAAGGAATGGCTGGCCGGATGAAAAAAGCTCCGATTCTGCGATTATCCGGCATAGGGGTCTTGTCTGCAACTATTGGCGAAATCTAATGTGACACTCATGTCACATGCGTCCGTTGCAAAGGCGCGGCGACGTCCTCAATCGGCGTTTGGGTTACAATCGAACAAAATACGAAGCTTCAGGAGCGAGGTAACGCGTGAACGTGAGCTGCAACTTCTTGAAGGAAGCGGAGGAAAAGCCTTTGGCGCCCCCCCACGACAAATCTGCGCACAAAGGCGACGGTCAGATTCCAGAACGTCGCCGAAGCGGCCGCCTCTGGGTTTATCTTCCGGTACTGGTTTACGGACGTACAATCGAAAGCGAACCCTTTCACGAAGGTACCGAAGCGCTGCGCGTGAATGCCGGCGGTGGACTGATCACGCTCACGACCCCGGTGAGATGTGGCCAACGTCTGTTGCTCATCAATAAAATAAACCAGAAAGAACACGAATGCCACGTGGTGGCCGAACGGTCGAAATACCTGGACCGAACCGCAGTGGTAATCGGATTTCAAGAACCTGTTCCAGACTTTTGGAGCTGAACCGTCTAAAGAAACTGCGACGCAATTTGGCCAGCAGAACGATGGCTCGCGGTATGCAAACAATTCCCGTAACCGGGCTGCACGACCGTCCGAGTCGCAGGCGTTCGCAAAAGACGTCGCAAAAGCATCTCCGGCACGCATTCTGAGTGTGCTAACCTGATCCGCAATAAAAAACGGAGAGGTGTCCGAGCGGTTTAAGGAGCACGCTTGGAAAGCGTGTGTTGGGGAAACTCAACCGTGGGTTCGAATCCCACCCTCTCCGCCAAAGTCCTAAACTACAATAAAACAGACGTCGAGATAGTCGGTTACCGAATTTCCCTGGGGCGCAAATCGGGAGTCGGTATGGGCCGACTAGTTCGACTTTTGCAAAACCGCTGTTAGCCGCAATTCAAGTCACTATCGTGAATTGCTCGGACCAACCCCTTAATGATTTCGGTTTCATTGAAACGGCCGTACGTGAGGGCTATTCTCTTGCCGTCGCCCGACCAGGCCGTGAATCGAGGACAATCATTGTTGTCCATGTCACGCATCTTTTCGAAGGACAGAACCTCCTCATCGGTGCTGCGTTTGCGCTGAAGAGGCAGGGTTTGCCTTATGACGGGCCACGGTAGACATAACGTTACATGACATTCCGATTCGCGCCACAATACGATGTTCCAGGATGGTTGGCAAACCATAAAGGTACGGTTTGCCCTCATCCGCTCGCAATGTCAAGATCCGCTAGTGGCTAGCCGCTCTCTTTCTCAAAGGGACGTAGGGTTGCTAGGACACTCGATTTACTTTACCTTAACATGCTGTAGGGTTGCCTGATGGTTTCCTAGGCGGCTGGCACGTTCAAGAGCCATGTTTTGTCGAGGGGCACCCAAATCGAAGCCTGAGGTGGGCTTGGATTTCCCGAAGAGAACCGCGGCGGCTGCGCACATCTGCGAGAAATACAAGTCCTTCTGGATTCCGCCTCGAAAACTATGGACTTCCTACTGAAATTTGAGCGGGGCATCCGATGACGACGGAACACCGTGACGGAATGATTGCTCCCGGCACGAAGTTGGAACATTACCAAATCCTTTCTATGCTTGGAGCTGGCGGGATGGGTGAAGTTTACCTTGCCCAGGACCTGCGGCTCGGTCGCAAGGTTGCGCTCAAAATGCTTCTTCCGGAACTGACTCGTGACGAGCGTGATTTGCGGCATTTTGAGCACGAAGCGCACGCGACCTCAGCGCTGAATCACCCCAACATTCTTACTATTTATGAATTCGGACAGGCTGAGGGGCTGCGTTTTATTGTTTCCGAGTATGTCGAGGGTTTAACTCTTCGCTACAAAATGGCAAGCGGCAGGATGGAGCTGAATAATGCGATTGACGTTGCCATCCAGATTGCCGGCGCTCTGGCTGCCGCTCATGCTTGTGGAATTGTTCATCGCGACATCAAGCCCGACAATGTGATTGTTCGAGCGGACGGAATCGTTAAAGTGCTCGATTTCGGAATNNTGTCGCCGGAGCAGGCTCGCGGAGTTGAAGTAGATGGACGCAGCGATATTTTCAGCCTGGGATCGGTGATGTATGAGATGGTCACCGGTAGGGCGGCGTTTGACGGTGTGACGGCGAGTGATGTGATGGCTGAGATCCTGAAAGTTGAGCCGCCGCCACCGGTAGAGTTTGCCCCGGACGTGCCGCAGGAAATCGAGCGCATCATCGGCAAAGCGCTGCGCAAAGACCGCGAGACCCGGTTCCAGTCGGTGGGAGATCTTTTGATCGACCTGCAGGAGTTCAAGAAGGAAGCGGAGTTTCAAGCCAAGCTGCATCGGTCGACTGGGGGTCAAGCGGCGAGGACGGGATCGGGTAGCAGAACACCGGCGCGAGCCACCCCTGCTCTCACCGGGGACCTGACATCTTCTCCGACAACATGGCCAAGAATCTGGCTGTGGCGACTGGCGGTACTGTTGGTTGCAATTGCTGCCATCGGCTACGTCTATNNCTGACTATTCGTCCCTCATCCTCGATCGACAAGTACCGCAATCAGATCATCGACCCTAAGAAAGTTGCAGCGGACTTGGACGTGGATACGCTGCTCACGGGCAGCTTCATTAAAGATGGCGATGACCTGAGGATCACCGCCCAACTCATCGATGTAAAACCAGACAAAATTCTGTGGCGAGAGGCCATCGATGTGAAGTACGACAAACTGCTGACGGTTCAAGACCGAGTGTCGCAGCAGATCATTAAGGAGTTGGAGCTGAACCTGTCGCCCAGAGAAGCTGAAAATCTCAAGCCCGAGAAAAAGATCAGTACCGCCGCTTACGAATACGACCTGCGCGGAATCGACCTCTACTCTCTGAATGAGTTTGCAGCGGCGATCAAAATGCTAGAGAAGTCTACGGCGATTGAACCGAACTATGCGCCCTCGTGGGCGCATCTGGGGAGAGCATACACGACCAATGCGTCACTTCAGTTCGGGGGGCGCGAGGACTACGGCAAAGCGCAGGTTGACTATGAGAAGGCGATTGCATTAAATCCCGCGCTGGTCGAGCCGCGAATCTATATGGCCAATCTGCTCACTGATACTGGCAGAGTGGAACAAGCCGTACCCTTGTTGCGATCGGTTCTGCAGGATAGTCCCAATAACGCTGAGGCGCACTGGGAGCTGGGTTATGCCTACCGGTTTGCCGGGATGTTGAAGGAATCGGTAGCGGAGTGCGAAAAAGCGCGTCAAATCGACCCTTTGGTCAAAATCAACAGCTCGGCGATGAACAGCTACCTTTACCTGGGCGAATATGAGAAATTTCTGCGTAGCCTGCCGGCTAACGATTCTGTTTACGTCAACTTCTACCGGGGCTTTGGCGAATACTACCTAAACAATCGCGACCAGGCTGCCCAGGAGTTTGATCGCGCCTTTGAAAAGGATCCTTCGTTGCTTCCGGCAAATGTAGGAAAAGCCCTCAGCTACTCAATCAGGCGCGACAATGCGGGCGG
>PMTV01000046.1:0-28629 GCA_003167215.1 Acidobacteriota bacterium
AAAGACCCGGTCGAAGCCCTCGCCTACGAATAAAATGCCCCTTTTAATGCCCTCCCAACCCACATACTCGCTAGGAAGAAATGGCCAACGCGACTAGAATATTTCCATCCTCGGAAGTGTTGACACTCGCACGGGAGCGGGCGTTGGAGCCGATACTTAAAACAGAAAATTTGTGGAAGGTGTATCGTTCCGGCAAGGTCGAGGTGCCGGCGCTCCGCGGCGTCAACATGGAGGTCTTTCCCGGAGAATTCGTCTCCATCATGGGCCCGTCCGGCTGCGGCAAATCCACCATGTTGCACGTGATTGGCGGCTTGGCCCAGGCTACCAGCGGCCGTGTCCTGCTGGACGGAAACGATCTCACCACCATGACCGACGCTGCCAGAACCCTCTTGCGGCGCCATAAGGTAGGATTCGTTTTTCAGAAATTCAATTTGCTGCCTACGCTCGACGCCTACCACAATATCGCGCTCGCCCAGCACATACACGGAAACGGTTTCGATCCGCACCGCTTTGAAGTGGTAGCCAATCTCCTCGGTCTCAGCGAACGACTGACGCACAAGCCTTCCGAACTTTCAGGCGGGGAGCAACAACGCGTGGCTCTCGCGCGCGCGATCGTCAGCGAACCGAAAATTGTTCTCGCCGATGAGCCTACCGGAAACCTCGACACGAAAAGCTCGGAAGCCGTCCTAAACTTGCTGCGCCAGCTAAACCAAGATCTCGGGCAGACGATTGTAATGATTACTCACAATCCGGATGCCGCTGCGTACGGACACCGCGTGCTTCATATGCGCGACGGCCAAGTTGTTGACGGCTCCACAGTCCACTGACATGCGCAAAGTATGGCGAGGAATCGTTCGAACGATTTTTTGGTCCTTCGAGCGCGGAAGTTGGCCCTATGATTTGATGGTTGTGGCCATCGTTTTGTTCGTCCTCCTCACGCCGCGCAACCTGTTCCACGATCAGCCGCTAACAATCGCGCTAGCAAGCTCCGACGTTCAGCTTTTGTCCGAAGACAGCGGAAATCACACCCGCACGTACCGCCTGGACGCCAAAGTTCTACAGCCCGAAAAACGCGCCAAAGTGCCCACCCCTGAACTCGAGCGCGAAACCCACGACATCCTAAGCCGTGCCGTGGAGGATTTGAAAGAGCGCACGTTCCAGGTGACGCGTATCGACCCTCTGCGCGCCCCAGACGGTTCCGTCGTCTATTACGATGTTACCGTGCACCTCCTGACGGAGAGATTCGCGTCCTCCCTTCCCTGATTCTCGCAACACGGAACCCGCCGACCGGCCGATGCATCTAATCCTCTGTGTTATCATGGCGCGCGTTTTAATCACGGTTTGGGGTCGAGTCTCAGGGGAACGTCTTGATGGTTAATCGGGTCAAATGGATGGCGTCAATGTGCTTGGCTCTTTGCGCGATTTGTGTCGGCGGCTGGACCGCCGCGGCGCAGGGCCGAGGCCCGTGGACACTGGAGTCGGTCCTGCGACAACTCGATGTTCAAGCGAAGACTTTCCACAGCCTCTCGGCGGATGTGGAACGCACCAAAGTAACCGTGGTCGTCAACGACCACTCCACGGAAAACGGCACCCTTCTCGTGCGCGGCGACAAGATGGTTCTGCAAATGAAAGCACCCGACGTGCGCACGGTCCTGCGCACCGGAGACAATCTTTTTGTCTATACGCCGGGGTTGAATCGCGTCGAGGAATACAATCTGGGCAAGAACCGCACAATGGTAGATGAATTCCTGCTGCTCGGTTTCGGAACATCCGGGAAGGAACTTCAGAAAAGTTATCTCATCACGCTGTTGGGCGAACCCACACTGGACGATAAGAAAACCGTTGAGCTGGAGTTAACTCCCAAATCCGCGGATGTGCGCAATCAGATTTCGAAGATTCAAATCTGGTTCGACGAATCGTCGTGGCTTCCCGTCCAGCAGCAATTCAATGAAACCGGTTCGGGCGATTACTTCAGCATCCGCTACTCGAAGATCGTTCGCAATCCCGCAATCAGCGAGTCCGAGTTCAAGCCTCATTGGCCGAAGGGTACCGAAAAAGCCCGGCCGCAGGGCTAATCTTCGCAGAAAAAAGAAAGTTCACCGCCTCTCAAGCTTTCGCAGTTCGCACTTTCTGCACGTTCCGGGCCGCCGATTCATGTTCGAGCAGCGCGCGCTTGCGGTCGAGGCCCCAGCGGTATCCAGCCAGATTTCCGTCTGCCCGCACGACACGATGACAAGGGACCACGACTGAAACAGGGTTTGTCGCACAAGCCCGCGCGACCGCCCGGATTGCCCTCGGCTGTCCGATGGCTCGCGCTACTTCACTGTAGGTTCGAGTCGCGCCATAAGGAATTCGTTTGAGCTCCTCCCAGACACGCCTGCGGAATGCAGTTGCTTGTACGTCGGTCGGCAAATCAAGGTGCGGTTCTTTGCCGCGCAGGTGCCCCAGTATTTTGCTCACCCATCCTCCGAGATTTCTCGATCCGCTCGTATCGCTGTCGATTTCCGCGCGAGGATATTCTTTTTGCAGGGCGGCTTCCAACGGCCCATCTTTTTCTCCGAGATAAAGCGCGCTGATTCCGCGATTGGTGGCTGCCACCAGGAGGCGCCCAAGCGGCGAATCGACAATCGTGTAGTGAATCTGCATTCCTACCCCTCCCTGCCGATACGTTCCAGGCGTCATGCCGAGTTGTGAAGGAGCGCGTTCATACAACCCTCTGCTCGAACCAAATCCTGCGTCGTAAAGTGCGGTGGTCACATCGTCTCCTTTTCGCAAACTGGATTTCAGACGGCGCATACGCTGCGCGTCGGCATACTGTCGAGGCGTGATTCCCATCACGCGGCGGAACGCGCGTTCGAGTTGGTGCGGAGCCGTTCCAACGGCTCGACTCAGCGTTGCGAGAGTCAAACCAGCCTGGTTGTCTCTTCCTTCCTCTTCCCGAATCTGAGCGTCGATTTCGCGGCAAACGCGCGCTACCGATGCGGCACGTGGATCGCGCAGATTGATAGAGCGCGGCCGGCAGCGTCGGCACGCTCGAAACCCTTGTTGTTCAGCGGCCTCGGGAAGGGGGAAAAAGACCACTTGCTCGCGGCGAGGCTTGCGTGAAGGGCATGACGGCCGGCAATAGATTCCCGTAGAGCGTACGGCATAGACAAAAGCGCCATCTGCCGCCCGGTCGCGCGACTGCACAGCGTGCCACAGCGCCTCGGCGCGAGGCCGTTCGCTACGTCTTTGCGTTTGATTAGAATTGCGCGGCATTTGTTGAGTCACCGATACATTCAATTGCAGACCGAAATTACCGAATCCCAACGGGAACCGCTATCCGTTTCTCGCGCTCAAAGTAGCTTCGCCTTTCGCCTGGCGGGAAGATGGCCCACGAGAAAGCCTCAAGCGCCTTGCCTCCTGAGGGTTACATCATACGGCACTTTTGCCTGCGCCCTGGTTGACGTCGAACCAGACCACGCGCATATTCGGATTCCACAGGGGTGGGGTCAGGCTATACTTGGGGGAGAAGCTATGGGGGCTGCTCCGCAACGGAACAGGCAGGCAGCTGCATCGCCGCTGCGTGTAGTGGAAGTTCAGGATCCAACGAAGTCGGTACCCGCCGTAAGTAAACCGGGGCCATTGCACTTTGCTCGTATTCCCACGCACGCTATCGGTGTTGCGAAAGAACGCCGCACCCATCCGCGCGCTTGTCTTTCGCTGCCTCTTCGCTTGATTCGAGTTGGCGAAGTGGCCGAACCAGTTCCGGTCACGCTGGTAACGCGAAACATCAGCTCAAGCGGCGTCTATTTCCTGGCACCGCGCAAATTCGAAACGGGCACCGCCGTCGAGCTGGAAGTCGCGCTGGTCGAACGTCCGCTAGGACAGGGCAGCGTGCAAATGTGTACCGCTGCTCATATCATTCGCGCGGAGGAATTGGATACGCCAGGTTGGCACGGCTACGCCGCGACGTTCGATGACTTCGCGCTACGCCGCGACGACGTGCTCCCGCTTCGTTACCAAGCCAGCTAGACAATCCTCAGCCCGATACGATTCCTCAGTGGCGAGCTCCGGAAACGCTCCATTCTATTTTGACTGCATTCGTTCCATCTCAAGTTGCACGATTGCCTGCATTGAAGCGCTAGCGTACAATTCAGCGCCTGTGGCGGACACTCCCTCGATTATTGGCCGCGCGATTTCCCATTACACCGTCCTAGAAAAACTGGGCGGCGGAGGAATGGGCGTGGTTTACAAGGCCAAGGACACGCGTCTTGGCCGGAACGTGGCGCTGAAATTCCTTCCGGACGATATTTCTCAGGACCCTCAGGCCATCGAACGATTTCGTCGCGAAGCGCGCGCCGCATCCGCGCTCAATCACGCCAACATCTGCACCATTCACGATATTGGAGAATTCGAAGGCCGTCCATTTATCGCCATGGAGCTGCTCGAAGGCAAGACTTTGAAGCACCGTATAGCAGGGAAGCCTATCGAGTTATCGGAACTCCTGGAACTCGGGATCCAGATCGCCAGCGGACTCGATGCGGCGCACTCGAAGGGAATCGTGCATCGCGACATCAAACCCGCGAACATATTCCTCGTCGAGCGCGGGCAGGCAAAAATCCTGGATTTTGGTTTGGCGAAGCTGACGCCCACGGTCGCGCATGCGGCTGAATCGGTGGGCGCTACCATGCGCACGCAAACGCATATGCTCGATAGAGAGCAACTGACCAGTCCGGGTAGCTCGATGGGCACAATCGCGTACATGTCGCCGGAACAAGCGCGCGGCGAAGAGTTGGACGCGCGGTCGGATTTGTTTTCGCTAGGCGTGGTGCTCTATGAAATGGCGACTGGGACGGTTCCGTTTTCCGGCACAACCTCGGCAGTGGTTTTCGACGGAATTTTGCATTCTACGCCCGCGCCTGCGAAGGAATTGAATCCTCGCCTGCCGCTGGTGATGGAAAGTATCCTTGGCAAGACGCTCGAAAAAGACCCCGACCTGCGCTATCAGCATGCCTCCGATATCCGCGCCGACTTGAAGCGCCTCAGTCGCGACATTGAGTCAAACCGCCGCCCCGCCGCTGACAAGAGCGCTTCGGGCGCCGCGGCACAGCCCGCGCCATCCAAACATAAATCCGTCGCGGTGCTTTACTTCGAGAACCAGAGCGGCGCGAAGGAGGACGAATACTTCCGCGATGGAATTACCGAAGATATCGTGACCGAGCTTTTGAAGATCAAACAACTGGAAATCTTTCCCCGCTCGGAGATGCTTGCATTCCGCGACAAACCGGTCACCGCGCTACAAGCTGGCCAGCAGCTTGGCGCCGCGTATGTGCTCGAAGGTTCCATTCGTCGCTCGGGGACCCGCGTGCGGATCACCGCGCAACTGGTGGAAGCTTCCACCCGGCATTCCGTCTGGGCCGAGCGTTTCGACCGCCAACTGGAAGACGTGTTCGCCATCCAGGAGGAAATCGCGCGGAGCATCGCCCAGGCTCTGCGCATTACGCTTACTCCACAGGAAGAAAAAACCATTGCGCGCAAACCTACGGAAAATCCGCAAGCCTACGATTTTCACCTGCGCGGTAGAAACTACATACGCCGCTATAACATGGAGTACGGCCTGCAAATGTTCGAACAGGCCATCCAGCTTGACCCGAATTTTGCCCTGGCGCATGCGGGGATTGCGCATTTGTGCGGCCTCATCTATGAGCTTCGCGAGCAAAGCCCGAAATGGATTGAACGCGGACTCGCCGCCTGTGATCGCGCCACCGCGCTTGCGCCGGACTTGCCGGAAGTGCTCGTGGCGCACGCACGCATCTGTTACGCGCAAAAGAAATACGAAGAATCAGCACTGCTGGCCCAGCGTGCCATCGAGCGCAAACCCGACTGCGAAGGCTCCTGGGACATACTCGGCCGGGCGTATTTTGCCTCCGGCCGTTTCGAAGAGGCCGCTGCGCTGACCGAGCGGGCGATTGAAGCTAACGGCGACGACTACAATTCTTATATTCCTTACAGCCGGGCCCTCAGACGGTTGGACATGAGAGAGGAAGCGGAGCGCCTGCAGGAGCGGTTTATGAAGGCCCTGCGCCTGCAACTGGAAATTGTGCCGGAAGACGTGCGAGCCCGGATTTTGCTGGCGGTCAACCTCGCCTACTCCGGACAAGGGCAAGACACGGACGAAGCTGTTCGGCACTTGCAGACCGCCGTCGCCCTTCGCCCCGGCGATCCCAGCACTCTCTACAATGCTGCCTGCACCTACGGCGCGCTGGGGAAAAAGGCGGAGGCGCTCGAGACGCTCAAGAAGTCGTTTGCAGCCGGATATAGCAACCAGGATTGGGCGGCTAAAGATACCGATCTCGATTGCCTCCACGACGACCCGGAATTCCAGAAACTGATCGGGGTCAGCGCACGCCCCGCGTCCTAAGAGGCAATTCTTCTCACTTACCTTGCGGTGACACGCCAACATCACTATTCAATCCGTCTCGAATTGCGGAAAGGACCCACTGGCAGGATCTACTGGGAATAATAAGTCGGCTTATCGGAGAATGAACCAAGACTAATGTTCTTGACTAGACGAGGGTGGCTCTACGGCTGAGCCATGAGAGCTTGGAATCGAGGATGAGCGCGCAGAGAGTTCAGGTCCGCGTCATTTTGAGCCCAGCGCTTATACCAGAAAGCGTGCGTCATGGCCTTATCCAGGCAATCGATCGCCTCATCGGCCTTCCCTTGCAGAGCATAGACGCAGGCGATGTTGTAGAGAATCCCGCAGTCCTCGGGGTCGATAGCCAGAGCGCGTTGGGCCCAATCGAAACTTCGCGCTCGCTCGCCTAATTGGCACAGTGCATTGGCTCCCAAATAGAGAGCGCGTGCGTCGTCCGGATGAAGCTCCAGATGTTTCTCAGCCCGCTGCCAAGCACGCCGGTACGAGTCCTCCGCGTCCTGCTTGCGGCCCAGCCCGATATAGACCATTGCAAGCAACTGCGGAGCTTGGTAGTCCTCAGGCTTCACCTCAGAGGCCTGTTCGAACTGACGTGCCGCCTCTTTCAGCTTCCCCTGCTGAAAACACGCTCGCGCGTAGAAGTAATAAGCCTCGAAGAGCCGGGAGTCCAGGCGAATGGCGGTCTGGAATTCAAGCTCGGCCTCGTCGTAGCGCTTGCTGAGCGAAATCGCAAGTCCCCGCGATACGTGCGCCTCAGCTAGCCCCGGGTCAAGGAGCAAAGCCTTGCGGCTGGCATCGTCTGCCGCCTGTAGATTTGTCTCGCTTGCTTCCCAGTACATGTACAGATAGGAATGGCAATCGGCCACGCCGGCGTAGGCGCGCGCATAACCGGGGTCGATTTCGATAGCGCGAGTAAACATCTGCCGGGCAAAATCATAGCCTCGGCGCCGAAACTGATAGAAGAATTGCCGCCCGCGCAAGTAGTAGTCGTAAGCCTTGACGTCTGCCGTCGGCGCCTTGGCGATGGCCTCTTTTTCGCTTGCGGTCAGCATCACTTTCAAAGCGCCGGCAATGCTCTGCGCAATTTCATCCTGAATGGCAAATACGTCTTCCATCTCGCGGTCGTAGCGTTCTGCCCAGACTGAGTGCCGCGTTCGCGTCTCCACGAGCTGTGCGGTGATTCGCAAGCGGTTTTTGGCCCGTCGCAGGCTGCCGCCCAGTACGTAAGCGGCATTGAGTTCCTGACCGACTTGAGGCGCCGTGACCGGCTTGTCTCTATAGACCAGCATTTCAGCACGCGGGAAAACTCTAAGCTTACTGATTTTTGATAACTCCGTGATGATGTCTTCCGTCATGCCATCACGGAAGTACTCGTCATCCTTCGCTCCGCTCAAATTTTCGAAGTAAAGCACTGCGACCGATTTCTCGACAGCCGCCGCTGTCGCAGCCGCGATTCGGCCTGAGCCGGAGTCGCGTTTCAATTGTTGAAGATCGATGTGTAGTTTTTCCGCGCTCGAGTATCGTTGCTCGGGTGCTTTCTCCAATAATCGGTTTACGATCTTCTCCAGTTCGGCCGGGATTTTCGGATTCAGGCGCACAGGCGAGACCGGCGCGCGATTAAGAATCGCATCGAAAATGACGGCGGAGGTGCTGCCTGAAAACGGCAAGCGCCCGGTTCCCATTTCGTACAGAACCACGCCGAAAGAGAACAGATCGCTGCGCGCATCGACGTCCTCGCCGCGCGCTTGCTCGGGGGACATGTAGGCCACGGTGCCCATGGCCGTGCCTGGGCTAGTTAAGTATTCGGGAGCTGCAATCGCTGTAGCCTCCGCGGAAACTGCGACGGTTTCCCCGATCCGCTGTCGTTTGGACGCCATTTTCGCCAATCCGAAATCGAGAACTTTGGCGCTACCGTTTTGCGCGATGAAGATATTTGCCGGCTTTATGTCACGGTGAACAATGCCCTTCGCATGCGCGGTGGCCAGTGCGCCGGCAATCTGGATCCCCAGTTCGAGTATCTCCTCGATTTCCATGGGCCGGCCTTCGATGCGATGCTTCAGCGTTGAACCTTCTAGATACTCCATGACGATAAATGGGCGGCCTTCGTGCTCATCAATATCGTAGATGGTGCAGATGTGGGGGTGATTCAGCGCCGAAGCTGCCCGTGCTTCACGTTGGAATCGTTCGAGTGCCTGCCGGTCCTTGGAGGAATCCTCCGGCAAGAATTTTAGGGCTACGCTGCGACCCAGCCTCGTATCCTCGCCGCGGTACACCACGCCCATGCCACCACCGCCCAGCTTGTCGAGTATTCGGTAGTGGGAGAATGTCTGGCCAACCATGGAGGCTAGGATCCTTTGCGAACGCGAATGCTATCTTCTGGTAGAGAACAAGTCAACGAGTGTCGATTCGGTGTAGTGTGGTAAGGCCGGTCGGGCTGGTCGAAATGACCGCGCACTTAGCCGGCTATCTGAGCGGCGTTAACACTCCGATTTAAGTCCGCCCGAGACTTGTGTTTACGCGTTGGCGACTTTGAGCACGAGCTTTCCGATGTTCTCGCCCTTGAAAAGCTTCAGCAGCGTATCGGGAAATGTTTCGAAGCCCTCGACGATATGCTCGCGCGATTTGAGTTTGCCGGCAGCCATCCAGCCCACCATTTCGCGTCCGGCTTCGGCATAACGGTCGGTGTAGTCAAACACGACCATACCCTTCATGCTGGCGCGATTGACCAGCAGTGAAAGATAATTCGAAGGCCCTTTGATTGGCGTGGTGTTGCAGTATTGCGAGATCGCCCCGCAGATCACGATGCGCGCCTCGCGCGCGAGTTGCGTGAGCGCCGCGTCGAGAATGTCGCCACCCACGTTGTCAAAATAAACGTCAATGCCTTTCGGGCAATGCTTCTGTAGCGCTTTGCGGACATCCTCCGACTTGTAGTCAATGGCGGCGTCAAAGCCCAGATCCTTCACAATGTAGTTGCACTTTTCCGCACCCCCGGCGATGCCGACCACGGTGCATCCTTTTATCTTGGCGATTTGCCCTACGACTGTCCCCACCGCTCCGGCTGCGCCTGAGACGACTACGGTCTGGCCCGGCTTCGGTTGGCCGATATCCAGCAAGCCAAAATAGGCGGTCATTCCCGGCATTCCGAGCGTGCCGAGAAAAACCGGCAGAGGAATCGCGCCGGCGTTCACCTTCGTGATGCCGTTGCCATTGGATATGGCAAACTCCTGAACGCCGAATGCTCCGTAAACGTAATCGCCAACGGCGAACTTGGGATTTTTCGAAGCCGTCACGCGGCCGAGCGCCCCGGCCCGCATCACTTCGCCGATCCCGACCGGCGCAATGTACGATTTCCCCTCGTTCATCCACCCACGCATGGCCGGATCGAGCGAGA
This sequence comes from Acidobacteriota bacterium, assembly GCA_003167215.1. Taxonomy (GTDB): domain Bacteria; phylum Acidobacteriota; class Terriglobia; order Acidiferrales; family UBA7541; genus Palsa-295. The sequence continues at coordinate 9,810 of PMTV01000046.1, forward strand.
TATACAGGATCTTCACGAGGAACTCGCCTTCGCCTGGATCGCGAACCGGTTCTTCCTTGTAGTTCCAATCGGTCCGCTTCGGCATGCCCACGGGACGCGCCGCAAGTTCGAATTTATGATTCAGATTGCTCATGGCTGATTCCTCCGCTAAGTACAATTGAGGCAGAGCCGTCGTCCGGCCTATTGTTGATAGTCGCTTACAGATGACAGTGACTAACGCGGCGGGCATTGTATATAATCGCGTGAACTGTGCCAAGCGAGGACATTCTTTGCACACGGGAGGGGCTAAATGGCCGGAGCACCCGCAAATGTATTAAACATGCCGCGACCGCCGGTGTTTGCCAACGCCGCGGAGGAGCGCTTGCATCGCAAGCAGATGCTGGCCGCCGCATTTCGGCTTTTCTCGCGGTTCGGATTCGATGAAGGAGTAGCGGGACACATCACGGCGCGCGATCCGGAAAAGCTCGACCACTTCTGGGTGAACCCGTTCGGGATGCACTTCGGCCAAATCCGCGCGTCCGACCTGATTCTGGTGAATCATCGCGGCGAAGTGGTGGAGGGAAAATATCCCGTCAATGGAGCCGCTTTTGCCATCCACTCGCAGGTGCATGCTGCGCGTCCTGACGTAGTAGCGGCGGCGCACGCGCATTCCATGTACGGGAAATCCTGGGCGTCACTCGGTAGGCTGCTGGACCCCATCACGCAGGATGCCTGCGCGTTTTACGAGGACCATGGATTGTTCACGGACTTTACCGGCGTGGTCTATGAAACCTCGGAGGGTGAGCGGATCGCGCAAGCTCTTGGACAACGCAAAGCCGCGATTCTGCGGAATCACGGATTGATCACCGTGGGCCAGTGCGTCGAAGAAGCGGCGTGGTGGTTCATCACCATGGACCGAAGTTGCCAGGCGCAACTGCTCGCCGAGGCGGCAGGCGCGCCGGTGAAAATCGATCATGCCACTGCGGTTGGGACCAGGGAGCAAGTCGGCAGCCATCTCGCGGGATGGTTCCAGTTTCAGCCTCTGCTCGCGCGTATCACCCGTGAAGAGCCCGATCTGCTGGAATAGTCTCCAGAAGTAAGCTCCAGCCAGTTTGTACCGCTTCGCTTGCCTGTTTTGGGGCCTACTGCTACACTGTCGCGGCAAGAGCTAGTGCTGCTCCTGCCATACTTCCTGTAAAAGGTTCATCCATGTCTGGACATTCAAAATGGGCCACAATTAAACACAAGAAGGCTGCCACGGACGCCCGTCGTGGCAAGGTTTTCACCAAGCTAATCCGCGAATTGACCATTGCCACGCGCACCGCCGGAGCTGATCCCGTGACCAACCCGCGACTGCGTACGGCTATTCTCACCGCCAAGAGCGAGAACATGCCCAATGACAATATCGAGCGCGCGATCCAACGCGGCTCTGGGACGCTCGAAGGTGAGACGCTGGATGAAGTAACGTTCGAAGGGTACGGCCCGGGCGGCGTCGGCCTGTTGGTGCAAGTGGTGACCAATAACCGCAACCGCATCGTTAGCGAAATTCGCCACATGCTTTCGAAAAACGGCGGCAACATGGCTGAAACCGGCGCGGTCGGCTGGATGTTTGACCGCAAGGGCGACATCCTGGTTCCGAAAGACGCCGCCGACGAAGACAAAATGATGAGCATCGTGCTGGACGCTGGCGCCGAAGACTTGCGCGACGATGGCTCCGCATGGGAAGTGACGACTCCTCCCGAAGCGATGGAAAAAGTTCGTGAGGCACTGACCGCCGCGGGCATCAAGCCTTCTTCCGCCGAAGTTGGATTCATACCGAAGAATTACGTGAAGCTGACCGGCGCGCAAGCTCAGCAGATGGTTCGCATGATGGAAACGCTGGAAGACCACGACGATGTACAGCATGTTTACGCGAACTTCGATATCGACGAGAAGGAAATCCAGGCTGCCGTAGCCGGATAGTTCTCTTCGCGTCGCTCATACCGAAAAAATACTAGCCTTCATTTCAGGCCCGCACGTACACTTGTGCGGGCCATGCCTTCACTTCACACCGCGAGACTGAATACGAAAGCGCGGGGGCTGCGCGTCCTCGGCGTGGATCCAGCGCTGGCCGGCGCTACCGGCTATGGCATCATCGAATTCTTTGGTGCAACCCCGCATCTGGTGCGCTTCGGCTCGTTTAAACTTCCCGCACGTGCAACACTTGCCGCGCGCTTGTACGAAATTCATTCGCTGATTTCGAAACTGGTGGCTGAATTTACGCCCGACGCCGTAGCGGTCGAATCCGTATTCGCCGCTCTGAATATCAGGACCGCGCTAAAACTTGCGGAAGTCCGCGGGGTCGTGCTTCTGGCTGCTGCGCAAGCCTCCATCCCCGCTCATAGCTATTCGCCTCGCGAGGTAAAATCCAGTGTGGCGGGATATGGCGCCGCGTCGAAACAGCAAATGCAGCAAATGGTGAGTTCCGCGCTGGGGCTGACGGAAGTTCCGGAGCCTGCTGACGCCGCCGACGCGCTGGCCGTGGCGCTTTGTCACGCACACCTTGCGCGAGCGCGCGAGCGCATGGATGTTGCTATGTCCTCGACGCGTCTAGTTATGGCGTCTCGCAGCGTGATTCGCAATTCACAAAGTCCGCGCAACCGGATCCGCACCGCCCGCATCTTGGAATCGTGATAGCCTCGTCAACGATGATCCGATTTGTGAACCGTCACATGGCAGCGGGTTTTCGCAGAAACCTTGCAGCGTTTTTCCTCGCCGCTTTTGCGTTCCTGGCTCCTTGCGTCGCTGGCGCATCTTCCGACAGCCCTGCGATCACATACCGAAAAATCTTTAAGTCCAGCTATCCAGAATTCGTCGAAATTAAGCTGGACGAGAACGGCCGCGGCACTTTTGATATCCGCCAACTGGACGAAGCTGCCAATCCTCAGCCCTTCGAAATCGACGCTTCGCTCGCCGGCAAAATCTTTGCCCTGGCGGCGAAATTGCATAATTTTCAAGGTGTGGATTTGGACATTCACAGGCGCATCGCAAACCTGGGCGAAAAAACTTTCCGCTACGATAAAGGCAGCGAGACTTACGAGGTCAAGTTCAACTACACGCTCGACGATTCCGCCAGTCAATTGACCGCAATTTTCGAAGGGCTTGCCCGTCAGACAACAGATCTTTCTGACCTGGAACGCACGATGCGATACGACCGGCTTGGGGTAAATGATGTTCTGCAGCAAATCGAGCAGGATTACAACAACAAGCTGTTTCCGGAACCCGAGCGGCTGCTTCCCGCGCTCGACCAGCTAGCGGGCGACCAGAAGTTTATCGATATAGCTCGCCAGCGGGCCCGAGCGCTTGCCGGCCGTATCCGCGCCTCGCACTAGCCGGCATTTCAGAACTTGAATTCCCAGGTATTGCTAACTCCTTTTTTAACTTAGAATTAAAACTCCTCATTTTAGGCGTTATTGTGGACGAGATTTAGAACTGGCCCGCTGACCAGGATGACATTTCTTGCGATTTACCGCTATACTTCATCCATCCGTATGGAGACCGTCCGCATCTGAGTTACCACGCCAATGAAACCAAAAAATCTAGTTGCAATCCAGTGCGCCCTGCTCTTTGCTTTACTTTCGATCCCCGCGTTGCCAGCTTCGGCGCAAAGCAGTGACGTTCAGCCGCGCATCACGCAGGCTGTGGACGAGGGCAAACTAACCTCGCTGAAGGGCAACACCTATCCGCTCGCCCGCGCTGAATTTGACCGCGGACCGGCGCCGGCCAATCTCCCGATGGAGAACATGCTGCTGGTGCTGAAACGCAGCCCGGCGCAGGAAGCCGCGCTTGATCGGTTGATGGCCGAGCAACTCGATAAATCTTCTCCCAATTTCCACAAGTGGCTCACCCCGCAGCAATTTGGCCAGCAGTTCGGCGCCTCGGACCAGGACATTCAAACCATCACGTCGTGGCTGGGCTCGCACGGGTTCCAAGTAATCCAGGTAACAAACGGCCGCACGGTGATCAACTTTTCCGGCAACGCGGGCCAAGTGCAACAGGCTTTTCATACCGCGATTCACAGCTACGTTGTTAATGGCGAACAGCACTGGGCGAACTCGACCGATCCCCAAATCCCCACAGCCCTCACACCGGTCGTCGCGGGCGTAAACACGCTGCATAATTTTCGCTGGAAGCCTGCCAATGTACATGCCGGCGAGTTCATCAGATCGAAAGAGACTGGAAAAGTGACGGCAGTGAATCCGAAGTTCACATTCGCGGGAGGCTGCGGCGGCACCGGAACGAATTGTTTCGGAGTGGGCCCGACCGATTTCGCCACGATCTATAACGTGCTGCCACGATGGACAGCGAACAACGACGGCACGGGAGTGACCATCGCAGTGGTAGGACAGACGGACATCAATCCACAGGACAATGCTGATTTTAGGAGCATATTTGGCCTCCCAGCTTCGCATCTGACGATCACTCAAAATCCGAACGCCGGCGACCCAGGGACGATTGGCCCGGGGGGAGATGACGACGAGGCCGAAGCAGACATTGACACTCAGTGGTCGGGCGCAGTCGCCAAAGGCGCCACGATCAATTTCGTAAAGTCGGCATCCACCAATACCAGCAATGGAGTGGATCTTTCCTCTACCTACATCGTGGACCAAAATTTGGCTCCCATCCTAACCGAAAGCTATGGCGCGTGCGAATTCGATCTCGGCTCCTCAGGCAATTTGTTCTATTACCAAATGTGGCAGCAAGCAGCCGGAGAAGGTATTTCCGTATTCATCGCTGCGGGAGACGAAGGTTCAGCGGCCTGCGATACTGGCACCTCCAATGCTGCCGCTACCGTCGCGGTCTCCGGCTTGCAGGTTACCGGATTTGCTTCGACGCCTTTCAACGTCGCTGTCGGCGGTACGGATTTCAATGATGTCGGAACCCAGAGTCAATTTTGGAGCGCGACCAACAATTCAACCACGCAAGCATCCGCGTTGTCTTACATCCCGGAAGTGATTTGGAATGACGCCTGCACCAGCAACCTGTGGGCGGACATCGGCGGTAGCACAGACCCGGTGACCAACTGCAACAATAGTCAGGTCCAATCCGAAGCTGCCGGTGTTATCGGCGGCGGCGGAGGCGCGAGCGATTGCACGTCGGGTAATCCTGTGGAGCCGGCGGGTTGCTTCGGTGGCTACGCCAAGCCGTCCTGGCAGGCGGGTCCCGGTGTACCCAACGACGGCAAGCGGGACATTCCGGATGTCTCGCTTTTTTCGGGCAACGGCTTCTTCAATGGGAGCTTTTACGTCGTGTGCCAGATGGATGCGAATTCGGGACCGGGCAGCAGTACTTCCAGCTGTAATCTGACTACCCCCTTTGCCGATTTTCAAGGCTTCGGCGGCACTTCCGTGGCCACGCCTGCGATGGCTGGCATCATGGCATTAGTGGTCCAACAAGCCGGCGGGGCAGCCCAAGGCAATCCCAATCCGGTTCATTACGCGCTTGCGAAGCAAACTGCCAATACATGCGATTCAAATGGAACGCAGACTGTTTCGTGCATTTTCCATAACTTAGCGGCTGGCGGTGGAACCAACGCTATGCCTTGCACGCCGGGTACGCCGAACTGCACTGCCTCTGGCAGCAACCCCGTCGGTGTTTTGCCCTGCTGCAACACCTCGACCGGTTTTAACCTCGCTTCCGGTCTTGGCTCATTGAACGTCGCAAATTTCGTCACAGGTTTTCAATCCGCCGTCTTCGGACCGGACTTTAGCCTCTCCTTCCCCGGCACACCTCCGACTCCTACAACTGTGACGGTGCCATCCGGAGGCAACTCAACCACAACGCTCACCGTAACCGGAGCGAACGGATACACCAGAACAATCACTTTCTCCGCTGCGTCCTGCTCCGGCCTTCCTGCGGGAGATTCTTGCAGCTTTAGTCCTTCGTCGGTTGGTCCCGGCAGCGGCTCGACCACACTAATGGTGACGAACACGGCCAGCGGCATGCTAGTTCCAATCGGCCATCAGGACGCGCCTGCCGCTCGGGCCGGCACTGGCAGAGTGATGCTGCTGTTTGTGTGTTTCGCCATCTTTTGGCTCGCGATTCAAGCAGGCAGACGCAGGCTCCGTTGGAGCATGGCAGCAAGTCTCCTCGTGGTTGGATGCTTGGTCGGTATAGCAGCCTGTGGTGGTGGNNTGCAGTAACCAACCAAAGCGTGGTTATCACGGCCACAGACGGAACAAATACGCATTCCACTTATTTCTTGCTCACCGTCCAATAGAACTCTTGCGCCAGAAAAACGCGCAGCGCCGCGGGTGCTCCGACCGTGTCATCGAGTATTCTCAGCGAATGATGATGCCCGCGTACCCGACGACTTGGTCCCAATCGCCGGTAATGTCACCCGAAGTCGCGTACCTAATCAGTTCCGCATCTTTGGCGCCCAGATCGCGCATGGCAATCAGCGTCGCTGCCGTCGCCGCATACCCGCACATAGTGATGCCCTCGGATCTCACCATATCGTAAAGTCCGCGCGGGTCGAGCGCCAGTATGCGGTCGATTGCCTTGTGATCTTTCGTGCGGGTGATGGCGTCGCTTTCATAGTGATTCATATCCGTGCTCGCAATCAGCACCACGGGTTCGGTGTGAGCCGCGATCACTCGCGCCACGGCATGGCCTAATGTTTCGAGGTCCTGGTAACGCTGGGTTGCAAGCACCACCGGAACAAACCGCAGGTTTGCGGCGAGTTGTTGAAGAAATGGAATCTGCACTTCAAGCGAATGCTCGCGCTCGTGCGCTACTCGATCTTCACTCAGCAGCGGGCACGCGCGCTCAAGTTCTGCAGCGAGTTCCGAGTCTATTTGTGCATCGCCAAACGGAGTCCGCCAGCTTCCCTCCGAAATGATCGCCATTGCTTCTCCGCCGGGGAAATGTCGAGGCCCCAGCAGAATGCATCGCGCGGGAATTTCGATCGCGGAATAAACGGCTCCCGCTACGTGGCCCGAATACAGATATCCGGCATGCGGCACGACACATCCTCGGGCGAAAGACTTTTTGTTCGCACTCGAAGTATATTTCTCGATTTCAAGCGCCAGTTTCTTTTCGTCGGAAGGATAAAAGCGGCCGGAAACAGCAGGGGGGCGAATCATCAAATTAGTCGAGACTGCGAGTTAGTGAGCAACCATGACAATTCAGAAGCGGGTCCGTAAAAACGATCAAATAGCTTTTGAAGGTTTACCTTTAATGTCGAGCGCTTCAGATCCCCCAGCCATCCACAGAACTTGTATTCGATCGCCGCTTTGATAGCCGCCTGCGTCCAGAACTTTGCCCATTTTTTTCTGCGCTTTGTCCGCATACGTGAACGTATGAACGTTCAGCGAATTCGCTTCTTCGCGCACCATGAGCGTGTGGCTGTCCGCATGGATCACTTCTGCTTTTAGCCATACGGGTCTCCGCGCCTTTTGCTTCACTACGATAGGCGGGCTGCTGCTCATCTGCGCGCCAGAGGCGCGCGCATTGGCCAGTGAAAAGCCGGCGATTGCAACCAGAATAATCGCGGCGAAAGTCTTAGAGTTCTTCATCAAATGAGATCTTCAGAGACTTCAAGAATTTAATATCTTGCGCGGTGATTTCCACCATGCGCGGTGTCACGGTTTCTTCTTCCAGGGTTTCATCATCCACGCGGATATGCAGCGATTCCAGGAAGCGGCGGTCAAGTGGAGTCATTTTGGCGTCCTGCTCGGAGCGGCGTGCCAGCCCGATCGTCGCGTCCAGCTTCAGCACAATATCGAAGCCTGCCGAACGCACGCTGGAAATAGCTTCGGCGATGCGCTCGGAATCCGAGACGCTATCGTTGATAGCGTGCCCTAGGTCTCGCAGCAACTGCTTCATGCGGTCATCGAGTTGCAAGGGCGCCTCCTGTAAAGAGCCCTTAACTACACCAATTCTAGGGCCGCCGCAATCCTGAAACAAGACCCACGTTTGATCTTGGAATCGCGGATGTTACCTGTACGATAGCGCAGGCCAGACCCGGGAAACGCGGGTACGCGTATCCTTTGGCCAAAATCGCAGCGGGGCCGCGGCACGCCGCCGCAATCTATACTAGAATTGTGCGATGGCAACCGGCGTCATTCCGGCGCTTTGGAATTCCTCGAAAATAACCCTGCGCGTCCTGTGGCGCGCCGCGCGGCAATTCTTTCACGAAGCCATGGGAGCGCTATTCGCCACATTTGCTTTGTATGGAGCGGTGGCCGCTTGGCGGCAGTGGCATAGCAAAGTGGCAGCTTGGCTTCTCGGTTTTGCGCTGGTTTACGCGGTCTTGATGGCGTTCTTCGCCTTCACCTCGTTCCGACGAGCGCGGCGAGTTCGCTGAATTTCCAATGCCTGAAGACACCAAGAAACGCGCTGCTCTAACGGAGCGAAAGCTCGCCTCGCCTTCCGGCCTTCCCATGGAAGCCGTTGTCGCGCGAGACAGCCTGCAGGATTGGAATCCCGAACGCGATCTCGGCTACCCAGGCGAATTTCCATTCACGCGCGGCGTTTATCCCACGATGTACCGCGGTCGGTTGTGGACCACGCGGCAATATGCCGGCTTTGGAAGTGCCCTCGAATCGAACCACCGCTATCGGTACCTTCTTTCGCGAGGTCAAAAGGGATTGTCCGTCGCGTTCGATTTGCCCACGCAGATTGGAATGGATTCCGACCATCCGCTAGCGCGGGGTGAAGTGGGCAAAGTGGGTGTAGCGATCGATTCGCTCGAAGACATGCAAACGCTCTTCGACGCTATCCCGCTCGAGCGCGTCTCTACTTCCATGACGATTAATTCCACCGCCGCGATCCTGCTCGCGCTTTACGTCGCTGTGGCCAAGCAGCAGGGCGCGAACCTGAAACGCCTGGCCGGCACGGTGCAAAACGATATTTTGAAAGAATACATTGCGCGCGGAACTTACATTTATCCGTTGCGCCCGGCCATGCGAATCGTCACGGATATTTTCGCCTGGTGCCGGCAGGAAATACCCAATTGGAATGCCATTTCGATTTCCGGTTATCACATTCGCGAAGCGGGATCGACCGACGTGCAGGAAGTTGCGTTCACGCTGGCGAACGGAATCGCATACGTGGATGCCGCCGTCGAAGCTGGGCTCGCGGTGGACGATTTCGCTCCGCAGCTTTCTTTCTTCTTCAATTCTCACAACGAGCTGCTCATGCAGATCGCGAAATTCCGAGCGGCGCGGCGCTTGTGGGCTCGTACGATGCGCGAACGATTCGGAGCGCGCGATCCTCGCTCGATGATGCTCCGCTTTCACGCGCAAACTGCCGGCTCTTCGCTCACCGCGCAGCAGCCGGAAAATAATATCGTGCGCGTCGCGCTACAGTGCCTCGCCGCTGTACTGGGAGGTTGCCAATCCCTGCACGCCAATGCTTTGGACGAAGCGCTCGCGCTTCCCACTGAGCAAGCAGCGCTGCTCGCGTTGCGCACGCAGCAGATCATTGCCCAGGAAACGGGCGTCGTAAACACTATCGACCCGGTGGCAGGCTCCTTCGCCATTGAGAAATTGACAGACGAAATCGAAGCTGCGACGCAAGAATACATTTCGAAGATTGACGCAATGGGTGGAATGCTGCGCGCCATTGAAACCGGTTACGTCCAGCAGGAAATCCAAAAATCAGCTTACGAATATCAGCAAGCCGTGGACACGGGCGAGCAGGTCGTCGTCGGCGTGAACCGCTTTCAGGCGGACGAAGAGCGACCTATTCCCACGATGCAAGTGGATCCGGAAATTGAGCGCATACAGGTGTCTCGTCTCGACGCCTTGCGCGCACGCCGCGATTCGGCGAAGGCGAAGGCTGCGCTTGCCGAAGTGGAACGCCGAGCCCGCAGCACTGAAAATCTTATGCCGGCCATTCTATCGGCTGTGGAAGCCTATGCAACTGTCGGCGAAATCTCGGATGCTCTGCGCCGCGCCTTCGGTGAATACCACGAGTCCGTAGTGATTTAGTTTTATTTCTGGCTGGTGTCGTTTTTTGCAAGCAAGGAGCGCGGTTGAAACTGATTCTTGCATCGGCTTCGCCGCGCCGCGCGGAAATCCTGCGTAACTCCGGTATTCAGTTTAAAATTCGCAAGACGGATGTGGATGAATCACGGCTCGCTGGTGAGCTTCCTGGCGACTATGTTCGCAGGCTGGCCTTGGCAAAGGCGCTTTCAGCCGCGACCGAATATCGCGATCCCCGCGACGAAGCTCTAGTTCTCGGCGCTGACACGGTCGTGGTGGTCGAAGCGGATATCCTTGGCAAGCCTGCCTCGCAAGATGACGCGCGAATCATGTTGCGCCGCCTCAGCGGACGCATCCACGAAGTTCACACCGGTCTTGCCCTGTTGCGAAAACCCGGAACAATGCAGCGCGTGGTCGAAGAGATTACGCGAGTGCGTTTCGCGTCTCTCACCGAGCGGGAAATCGAAGACTATATTGCTACTGGCGAACCTTTCGATAAGGCGGGCGCCTATGCGATTCAGGGGATCGCGGGGCGTTACGTGTCGCGCATCGAAGGCTGCTATTTCAACGTGATGGGATTGCCGCTGGCTCGACTGTGGTCTTTGCTGCGCGAGCTCGGAGGAGAGAATTCATTGGGCGCCCAAATGGGCGCAAAATAAAAACGGCGGCCGAAGCCGCCGTCGGAATATCGTCACAAGCCTGAGTGGATTACTTTTTATCTTCGCCCAAAGGAGGCGGCGCGGTCGTAACCGTCGGTGGATTTGCCGGCGGTGGAGGATTCGGCGGGGTCTGCGTATTCGTGTGCATGCCTTCCTTGAAGTTGCGGATTCCTTCGCCAAGTCCGCGCATGACCTCTGGAATTTTCTTTCCTCCGAAAAGGAGGACGATAATCGCCAGAACAATTAACCAGTGAATTGGGCTAAACTCTCCCATGTTTACCTGCCTTCCCGGGATGCCAGTTCGGCGAAAACTGCTTCGCGAGCCCGGGTAACTAGCTAAAGTATAACACGCTCATCCCCGACCCGGCGCGTCAAGTGTTCCCGGTCAAGGTATTCGAGCAATGGAATTGCGTATTTCCGTGATACACCCGTGATTTCCTTGAACGCGCCGATGGGAAGCCGCGGGCCGCGCTCCTTCCGGTACTTTGCGAGCATCTCGCGCAGCTTTACCACTGCTATTTGGTGGAAAATCAGATCCTCCGCGACTTTCACCAGTACTTTTTCGCGCAACAGAATCTGCAGTATCTTCTGCGCGCGGCGCGACTCCACCGGCAGCTTGTCAAGCACAGTCGCAAAGCTTGGAACGGTAAGCCCGGAGTCCGCAAATTCGCGCTCGATCAATTCTTTGGCGCGTGTTTCTTCCGGCGACAACGCTATTTCGCGTCCGGCTCTTTGAACCAGATCTCCCGAAAGAACGATCGATCGAGCATCCAGCAGATCGTCGAGCGCAGCATGAAATATTTCGCCGCGCGAGTTCTTTAACCTGCCGCGCAATTCCTGCTTTGGAATTCCTGGCAGTAGCGGGTTTGCGGCATGGAAATCCTCGATAGCTTTGCGAACTGCCGCTAGGTAATCGGCAAACGCACTCTCAGAAATCACAATGAAATTAGACGAAGCCGCATCACCCACAATTCGCACGCACTTTGATTGCGCAAGTGTCTCCGCGGCGGCATCGATTTCAGCCGTGGTCCATCCTGTACGTGAAAGTATTTCATTAAAGGTTAATCCTCTGGCAGATGTTTCCGTCAGCGCGAGGAGGGAACCTTCTTTGTTGCCCCGTTCGAGTGTCTCAAGGAGGGCTTTGACACCAGCGTCATTGCGCCGGTGCCTGGCAGAGCGCGTGTCTAGCACAACGCCGCCCCCAATCGTCAGCACAGGAGAGAGTTGGCGCAAAATAAACCGGTCGCCGGGCAGCACCAGAACCGGGCCGTCCAGCCTCACTTGCGCGAACGCCGTTTCTCCTGGCGAGAGCGTTGCACTTCCGCTCAGAAGAATAATTTCGGCAATCGATTCAGCCGTGCCTTGATGCAAATGAACTTGCTCGCGGTTCTTCAGCGGCGGCGCGGAAGGCAGAAGCGTTATGTTTGCATCCAGTCGGGTGGTTGGGTCAAAAATTCCAGGCGTGGCCAGAACCATGCCTCTGCTTATTTCGTCGCGGTCAATGCCGGCAAGATTCGCTGCGGTGCGTTGGCCAGCCACGGCCTGCTCGATTTGCTTCCCTCCCGAGTGCAGACCGCGCACACGAGCTCGCTTCCGCGTTGGGTAAAGCTGCACCTCGTCTTCAATTTTCAGAGTGCCTGAAACCAGGGTTCCGGTAACTACCGTGCCGAATCCTTTCATCGCAAACGCGCGATCGATGGGAAGCCGAAAGCGCCGTTTTTCATCCCGTGCGGGTACAGCGTGTGCTACACGAAGCAATTCTTGTTTCAAATGTTCAATTCCGACTCCTCTGCGTGCGCTAACCGCCACCATAGGCGCTCCTTCGAGAAACGACCCGCGCACGAATTCTTCGGCCTCCAGGCGCACCGTATCCAAAACCTCCAAGCTCACCTTATCGGATTTCGTAATGGCAATAATTCCACGTGCGATGCCCAGCAGACGGCAAATATCGAAATGCTCGCGAGTCTGCGGCTTGATCGATTCATCTGCCGCGATAACGAATAGGACTAGATCGATGCCACCCACGCCTGCCAGCATGTTGCGCACGAATCGTTCGTGCCCGGGAACATCCACAAAGCCAAGCCGCACGCTACCGAGGTCGAGAAAAGCGAATCCCAGATCGATCGTTATGCCGCGGCGCTTTTCTTCTTCCAGCCGGTCTGGATTGGTCCCCGTAAGAGCTTCAACCAACGCGGATTTGCCGTGGTCGATATGTCCGGCCGTGCCCGCGATTACGTGCTTGATTTCATTCATGGGGGAATTGCGATGCGCACACTGATGCTAGCGAAGCGCGGCGCGATTGGTCAAATGCCGCGCAGAAGTCCGCATTGCCAGGATACGGCTCGAAATAATGGAACAACTACTCGGGTTTCTCTTGAAGTGGCGGCGCTGTTGTAGAGCCTTTGAAACGCGGCTTGCCGAGCTTTGCGATCCAGATCCCGCTGTTGATGTCGTTAAAGTAGATCAATCCGTTTGCGGGCTGCGCGCCCCAGGAAAAAGGCAAATTCGCACGGTATCCCGCGACATCGCCGGTCCAAAAGCGAGCGATCTCGCGGCCCTGCTGGTAAAGGTTGCCGCGAAGTTCACCGGAAATATCAAGCACGCGCCCGCCGCCGGCATAGTCGCCTAGAAACAACATGTCGTTGTCCGCCCAAAAATTGTGGATCCCGCCTTCGGGAACCTCGTAAATCGCCACTTCGCGCGGATGCTCGATGTTGCTGATGTCCATTACGTGGCAGACGCCGCGCACGGGGATGCGCTCTTTGCTGTCGATATCGAAGGTCGCGGGAAACACCTCGTCGCCCACGAAAAGATAATTGTTGTAGCGAAATGTAGAGTGCGTTCCGGCCAGCCAACCGTTGCCGTAAAGTTCGTAATGGTTGAATTTGTATTGCGACACAAGCTGCGGATGCTCCGGGCTGCCGCCCTTCATGCCGTTCCCGACATCGAGAATAATCAGCCCATCGCGCCAGTAAGCAAGATATGCGAGGCCGTCCTTCACATACAAATCGTGAAGGTAGCGCCCGCTTGACATCGGGCCCATGGGGCCGGCGATCGAAGCAGCCGTTGCGTTTTCCACCTGCCACCGGGCCACTTCTTTCGGGTGCTGCGGATCTTGAAAATCGATAACTCGCAACGATCCCGTCGCGTCGTCGGTGATGTACGCGTAATGCGTGCTGATGAACGCGCTGTGCACTCCGCCCGTCACCGTCTCGGTGTACTCCGAAAGCACCTTCAAGTGCGCGGGGTCCGAAGGATCGAAAAACACGATCCCGTTCTTGCGCGTCGAAGCTCCTTCTCGCGTGAAAACTCCGATTTTTTCGTCCGGCGTCGTGCTTAGGTCGTTGATCAATCGCGCGTCCGCCTTTAAGGAGTCGAGCGCCTTGGGTTTCGCCGGATCGCTGATGTCGTAGTCATAGATTTTGTCGCCGAGTGAGGCGACATACAGGTGATTGCCCATCACCCATTCTTCTGTGGTCTGAATTGCGGAGCCGTCGGCCGCCTTCAGCGGAATGTGGGCAACCACATCGATCTCGCGCTCGGCGTTGCGCGGCGCCACCACGATCGAGGCTATTGCGTCGTGCCGCCCAATAGATCCGGTCACCTTATACGTGCCCGGGAGCGCCGCAACAAAGGCCCCATCGGCGTATATTGTGGCACTGGGTCCGCTGATCGTCCAACTGGTCAGAATATCTTTCGCCGGCGCGCCCTTTGCATCTTGTGCGGCGGCGGTGAAATGAACCACATCGCCTGTTCTTGCGCTGGTCGCTTCAGGTTTCAGGGCAATTTTTTGTATCGTATCTGCAACCACTCGAATGCTTGTTTCACCGCTCGCGGGCCCTGCTGTGGCAACCAAGGTCGCGTTTCCCGCCGCCAAGGCCGTCACCATGCCCGATTCGTTCACCTTTGCAATCGCTGGCGATTTCGAACTCCACTGAATCGCCACATCCGTGCGCGGGTCTCCATTCGCAGACCGCGCAGTTGCCAAGAGCACCGTTGTGCTGCCCGTAACAAGCGCCTGCGTTACGGGCGCAACTTCGACTTTCGCCACCGGCGGAGTCACCACAGTTACGTGAGCGAATCCCGGCTTTCCCGCTACCACGGCGCCAACCGTCACTTCACCCGGCTCGTGGAACACTACGACGCCTTCTTTATCGGCGCCCGCCAGATCGAACGGTGCAGCGAACCAAACCATGGGCTTCACCGGTAAGACGTTTCCGGCAGCGTCTTTCGCCACTGCGGAGAATTTAATTTTGTCTCCGACATTTGCCTGAATGTCTTTAGGAGTGACTTCGACCGTCTGCGCTTTCGGAGGCGTGGCAGGAGCGCCCACTTCCTGCGCGCTCGTCACCGGTGCTAAGGCCATTGCAATTCCCGTTGCTAGTCCAGCCAACTTCGTCAGCATCCGCATGAAAAGCTCCCTTTGCCGAATGAATGTCCGGCAGAGAAGTTGTACCCGCCGAGATGCTTTGTCAATAGCTAGTGGAAAGGATGAAACGCGGAACTAACGGGACCTGTGCGAGGCGGAGGCAATTTCGTTCACGATGGCTATAGCGGCTGCGCGGGGATTTGCAGCAGCGGTGATAGGCCTCCCGACCACCAAATAATCAGCGCCGGCGCGAATCGCTTCGGACGGAGTGCCTATCCGCGACTGGTCATTCGCCGCGCCACGGGACGGACGAACTCCGGGAATGAGTATCACGAACTTTGGGCCGCAAGCGCGCCGAATCGCCCGCGCTTCGAGCGCGGAACAAACCGCGCCATCCAGACCTGCGTGTTTTGCAAGCCGCGCCAATGCAACCGCGCGAGATTCGATCGTGCCAGACATCCCAATCTCTTGCAAAGTAGCCGCGTCGAAGCTGGTCAGAACCGTAACGCCGAGCAGTTTTGGCCGGTCTTTCCTATTTCCGGCTGCTTCCCGCGCAGCTTGCATCACGGCCGTTCCGCTTGAGGCATGGAGCGTCATCAACCGGACGTGCGGCAGTTTAACAGCCGCCGCCACGGCTTTCGCCACGGTATTTGGTATGTCGTGGAATTTCAGATCAAGGAAAATCTTGGCGCCGGTGTCCGCGAGCAGCTCAACCGCCCGCGGACCTTCGGAAGTAAAGAGCTGGCTACCGACTTTGAAGAACCCGACCGTTCCGCGAAGACTTTGCACCAAAGCGGTGGCAGTCCCGAGGCGGTCAAGGTCCAGGGCAACGATCAGTCGTCGTGATGAGTCGGTTCCGGGCGTGTAGGTACCCTGAGAAGCTCAAGCCGGACCTTTGCAAGTCCGCTCTGGTCAAATCCTAACCTACGGGCTACCTCGTAGGAAACGTCTAATTCGCGTCCTTCGACATAAGGTCCGCGATCATTGATCCGGACAATTTGGCTGCGGTGGTTACGCGTGTTCACTACCCGCACAATGGAGCCTAGGGGCAAAGTAGGGTGAGCGGCGGTTTCGGCATACATATCGTAGGTCTCGCCGTTTGCGGTGGGCTGACCGTCGAAATCCCCACCATACCAGCTGGTTGTGCATTCCCAGACCGCCAGCGGCTTCTGCTGGGCTGCAATGCCGGTTTTCCTAAGGGATGTAGCTCGCATGGCATTCTCTTGGAAAGGGTTGCCTGGCTTACCGGTGACAGTTGGGTTCACCGACGGAGTAAACGCAAGCAGACCCAGTCCTAAGAACACCGATTCGAGTACTACAAATATTTTAGCTCTCATTGGCTCCTAACCTTATTTGAATCAGCAGATTATACTATTCCGAGGTAGCTTGAGCAACGTTTAAAGCTCCCCGTAATCCACTGATTTCAATTGTGTTAGTATCACGGCACCAGATTTCGAGGCCGTCTATCAGCTTCTCTGACGCCCGCGGGTCAACGAAATGGGCTGTACCAACTTGAACCGCCGAGGCCCCGGCTAGGATATATTCAGCTACGTCGGCCGGGCTTTCAATACCACCCAGCCCTATAATCGGAATATGAATGACCTTAGCCGCTTCATACACCAGCCTCATGGTTATAGGTTTAATGGCCGGACCCGACAACCCCCCCGTCGTACTGCCCAGGCGTGACCTTCGATTGTGTGCATCTATACACAATGCCGGGTAGGTATTCGCGATCACCAAGGCATCGGCTCCTTCGGATTCCGCAGCCTTCGCTATAAGTCCAATGGCATTAACGTTTGGCGAGAGTTTGACCCAGAGGGGGCGCTGCGCAGCCTTCCGCGCCGCGTCCACGACTGCCGCTGTTAGGAGCGGGTCGGTACTATATTCCACTCCCCCCCGTTCCACATTGGGGCAGGAGATGTTCAGTTCGTAGGCTGCCAGCCCCTCTGCATCTTCAAGTACCCGAATCACTTCTACGTAATCGTCTATAGTCTGTCCGAAGACGTTTGCCACTACCATAGCCCCCTGCCGTCGGAGCTCAGGCAGCTTGTCGCTTACAAACGCTTTCACCCCAATGTTCTGCAAGCCAATCGCGTTGACCAACCCACTCGCGGATTCGCTGATCCGGGGCCCAGGAGCACCATTCATGGGCTGAATCGACAAGCCCTTAGTGACGATCGCGCCGAGGCGGCTCAGGTTGACGAGCGGCGAAAACTCGACTCCATATCCAAAGGTGCCGCTGGCAGCAATAATTGGGTTTTTGAGATGAAGGGTACCAATGCTGACTCGGAGGTCAACTTCCGCGGGCCGTTGGGACATGCTGGCCGGCTGCGGCGCATTCACGGTTGGTAGTCTAACACGCGGGTCAAGAGCAGGGCGTGCTTTGCGAATCGGGCGGCCGATTTTACGTTTTCGGCCGCGGATTCCACGGCTGCGAACTATTGACGGTCTGTGCTACGATGAGGCGGCAAATGCGCGTCGTAGAGAAAAGACAATTGCTCTCGGCTGAAGAAATTGGCCGCACTCTTCAGCGCCTAGCCCATGAAATCGTTGAGAAAAGCGGTGGAACAAACGATCTTGCGCTGATTGGGATACGCAGGCGGGGCGTTCCCTTGTCGCAACGCCTGGCTAAGACGATTCACGATTCTTCCGGCGTCAACGTTCCCGTCGGCACGCTCGATATCACGCTGTACCGCGACGACCTTTCCACCGTAGGACCGCAGCCGGTGATTCATTCAAACGAAATTGATTTTCCGGTCGACGACCGCGACTTGGTTGTCGTTGACGATGTGCTCTACACCGGACGCACCATTCGTGCGGCGATGAACGGTCTTTTCGACCTGGGCCGTCCCAAGCGCATCCGCCTCTGCGTGCTGGTTGACCGCGGCCATCGCGAAATGCCTATCGAGGCGTCGTTCGTCGGCCGAACCGTGGAAACAAGCGACACCGAAATAGTGGAAGTCCGCCTGAAGGAAATTGACGGCGAGGAACGCGTCGTTCTCGTCGATCGCGTTGCCTGAACGCGGGCAATCCTTTGGGAGGGCCGGAGAAATCGGTAGTAAAGGGAAACCGTGCTGCAGCGCTTGCAACACCTTCTTGGAATCGAAGACCTCACCCGCGAGCAAATTTCTTTTATTCTCGATCAAGCGAAACCGTTCCAGGAATTCCACCGCCATCCGTTAAAAAAATTAGCCACTTTGCGTGGCAAAACTGTCGCCCTGGCGTTTTTTGAGAATTCCACGCGTACGCGCATTAGTTTCGCCACCGCGGCAGCCCGCCTGGGCGCCGACACGATGAATTTACAGGCGGAATCTTCCAGCCTTAAAAAAGGCGAATCGTTGCTCGATACTCTCTGGACGCTCGAAGCCATGCGGCCCGACGGAATCGTGATTCGCCACAGTTCTTCTGGTGCTCCGGAATTTGTTGCGCAGCGGCTCGGGATTCCCGTGGTAAACGCGGGCGACGGCACGCACGAACATCCTACCCAAGCCTTGCTCGACGCGCTGACCATTCGCGACCGCAAACGAAAACTGGACGGCCTGCATGTCACGATTCTTGGAGACATCCTGCACAGCCGTGTGGCGCGCTCGAATATCCATCTGCTCAGCAAATTCGGTGCGCACATCACCCTGTGCGGTCCGGCGATGTGGGTGCCGCGCGACCTGGAATCGCTTGCGCCGGATGTTCGCCGTGTATCGCGCGTCGATGAAGCGCTCGATGGCGCCGATGTAATCATCGTCCTTCGCGTGCAAACCGAACGTCTTCACGAGCCAATGCTGGCGGCCGAAGAATACATTTTGCAATTTCAGCTTACGCCTGATCGACTCCGGCTCGCGGGTCGCGAT
>PMTV01000046.1:28710-30024 GCA_003167215.1 Acidobacteriota bacterium
GCTGATTAAAAATGGCCGCGTACTGGATCCGTCAAGCGGAACGGACGCATCCCTCGATATCCTTCTCGACGGTTCTCGAATTTCGAAGGTGGGCGCGAATCTATCTGCGTCCAATGTTGAAATCTTCGACGCGTCCGGAATGATTGTCGCGCCCGGCTTTATCGATCTTCATTGTCACCTGCGCGAACCCGGCCAGGAACTTTCTGAAACGATCGAAACTGGCACGCGCGCGGCGGCGCGCGGCGGCTTTACCGCTGTGTGCACCATGCCCAACACCCAGCCCATAAACGATAACGCCTCCGTTACTCGTGGGATCGTTGAGCGTGCCGCGGCCGCCGGAGCAGTGCGTGTCTGGCCCATCGGCGCCGCGTCTGTGGGCAGCAAAGGCGAAGCTCTCGCCGAAATCGCAGCGATGAAAGACGCAGGCATCGTTGCCGTGAGTGATGACGGCAAGCCCGTGGCGACGGCTCGTCTGATGCGCCAGGTGATGGACTATTGCCGCGCTCTTGATTTGCCGGTAATCGATCACTGCGAGGACCCTTCTTTGTTCGCGGGTGGCGTCATGCGCGAGGGGCCGCGTTCCATCCGCCTCGGCCTAAAGGGAATCCCTGCGCAATCCGAATCCATTTGCGTAGGCCGCGATGTGGAAGTTGCGGCGCTCACGGGCGCGCGGCTTCACATCGCCCACATGTCCACTCGCGCTTCGCTCGAATATGTGCGCGCCGCGAAAAAGCAGGGTTTGCAGGTTACGTGCGAAGTCACGCCGCATCATTTCACGCTCATCGACGAAGACGTCCGCTACGATTCGCATTACAAAATGAATCCACCGCTCGCTTCGCGCGAAGATCGCGCCGCGCTCATCGAAGGCCTGGCCGACGGCAGCGTGGACGCCATCGCCACCGACCACGCGCCGCATCATCCTTCGAGCAAGGACGTCGAATTCGACCGCGCTCCTTTTGGAATCACCGGCTTCGAAACGGCTCTGGCACTGGGCCTGAGCGAGCTCGTGCATCCGGGGAAAATTTCGCTCAAGCGTCTGGTGGAATTGTTTACTACCGGGCCGGCACGTGTCCTCGGCATCGAACGAAAAATTGCCGCCGATGAGCCGGCCGACATGACGATTTTTTCTCCCGACGTCGCTTGGACATTCCGCGCCGCCGACTCCCCCAGCAAATCGCGTAACACTCCTTTCGACGGACGCAGTTTCCGCGGTGCTCCCATGGCTACCGTCGTGGCCGGGCGAATTGTCTATCGCCGCTAGTTTTGCCAAGACGCGTTGCCAGCGTACTGATAAACTCGCCCTGGAACAGTCGC
>PMTV01000040.1:0-29417 GCA_003167215.1 Acidobacteriota bacterium
CCACGCTTTCGTTAGGTATGGAAGATCGCACGCAATAATCAGGTTCCAGGGATTCTTGGAAAGGCGAAGGACCGTCGCAATCCCTCCCAAGGGCCCGCACTCCGGCCAATCGTCGGCGACGACCGGAGTGCCGAGCGAGCTGTAAAGAGACGTCGAAGCGATAATTGTCGGATTGCTGGTGACGGACTCCAAAAGACGAACGGCGCGAGCGATTAGCGAGGCGCCCGCAATTTCCAGCGACGCTTTGTCGCTGCCCATCCGGGAGCTCTTCCCGCCCGCGAGAACGAAGCCGCCGATTTGTTTTTCGACAAGCATGAGAGGTGTAGGCAAGCGGATTCTAGCCCTGACGCTCCCGCGGACTCAACTGCCAATTTCTACAGAATGCACGTGCCATCCATACCACTGAAAACAAGTAAGTTATACAATTACTTGCGGCCGAATCCATATGTGAGTGAAGAATTGTCAGCTTTATGCTTGACAGCAAGGGCCCACGTGCTACTATTGGCACTCGTTCGAGAGGAGTGCTAATGCTTCGGCAGACAGCCCTTCTCCCCGAGCGATACTAAGTTCTCCACCGGAGGAAATGCACAAATGGCAGTCAACATTACGCCACTACACGACCGTGTGTTAGTGCGGCGGCTGGAAGAAAAAGAGACCGTGAAGGGCGGCATCATCATCCCTGACTCGGCCAAAGAGAAACCACAAGAAGGTGAAGTGATTGCCGTAGGAGCAGGCCGCATAGAAAAGGGTACCCGGATTCCGCTCGACGTGAAACCCGGAGACAAAATTCTGTTCGGCAAGTACAGCGGCAACGACATCAAGATCGACAACGAGGAATACATGATCATGAAGGAAGATGAAATCCTCGCGAAGATCGGCGGCCAAGCCAAAGCGGCTGGCGGCAAAAAGTAACTTCCGGAATCGGCTTCACTCCGACTCAATCGGACGTGAGCCAACCGGATAACAATTCCGTATAAATTAGGAGGAAGGAGAATTATGGCAAAGCAAATCGTGACTGGTGAAAATTCACGCCAGGCCATCTTGCGCGGCGTCAACCAATTGGCGGATGCCGTGAAGATCACGCTGGGCCCCAAGGGCCGCAATGCGGTGATCGAAAAGAAATTCGGTGCGCCAATCATCACCAAGGACGGCGTAACCGTTGCAAAAGAAATCGAGCTGCAGGACCCGCTCGAAAACATGGGCGCACAGATGGTCCGAGAAGTTGCTTCGAAGACCTCCGACGTGGCTGGTGACGGCACCACCACAGCAACCGTACTGGCACAAGCCATCTTCCGCGAAGGCGTGAAGACGGTGGCGGCCGGCGCAAGCCCGATGGCGCTGAAGCGCGGCATCGAGAAGGCTGTGGAAGTTTGCGTCGAGGAAATCAAGAAGTTCCACAAGGACGTGAAGGGCGACATGATCGCGCAAGTCGGCACGATCAGCGCCAACAACGACCGTCACATCGGCGGAATCATCGCCGAAGCGATGAAGAAAGTCGGCAAGGACGGCGTCATCACCGTGGAAGAATCCAAGACCATGGAAACGACGCTGGAAGTGGTCGAAGGAATGCAGTTCGACCGCGGCTACCTTTCGCCCTACTTCGTCACTGACCCCGAAAGAATGGAATGCGCGCTCGAAGATGTCCGCATTCTGATCCACGAAAAGAAAATCAGCTCGATGAAGGACTTGCTTCCCCTGCTCGAGCAGATCGCCAAGATGGGCAAGCCCCTATTGATCATCGCAGAAGACGTCGAGGGCGAAGCGCTCGCGACACTCGTGGTGAACAAGCTCCGCGGCACCTTGCAGTGCGCTGCGGTTAAGGCTCCCGGCTTCGGCGACCGTCGCAAAGCCATGTTGGAAGACATCGCCACGCTGACGGGCGGCAAGGCTATCACCGAAGATCTCGGCATCAAGCTCGAGAACGTAAAGGTGGAAGACCTGGGCCGCGCCAAGAAGATCACCATCGACAAGGACAACACCACGATCGTTGAAGGCGGCGGGAAATCCAGCGAGATCGAAGGCCGCGTTCGGCAGATTCGTACCCAGGTGGAAGACACCACATCGGACTACGACCGCGAGAAGTTGCAGGAGCGTTTGGCCAAGCTGGTAGGCGGCGTCGCCGTGATTAAAGTCGGCGCTGCAACCGAAACCGAGCTGAAGGAAAAGAAGGCTCGTGTTGAGGACGCCATGCACGCCACACGCGCGGCTGTCGAGGAAGGCATTGTTCCCGGCGGCGGCGTAGCTCTCGTTCGCTGCATCTCCGCGCTCGAAAAGCTCAAGCTGCACGATGACGAAGCCATCGGCGTCAACATCGTGAAGCGCGCTCTCGAAGAGCCCATGCGTCAAATCGTTCACAACGCCGGCAGTGAAGGCGCTGTGGTCGTTGGCCGCATCCGCGAATCGAAAGACGACAACTTCGGCTTCAACGCCGACACCGGTGAGTACGGTGACCTGGTCAAGGCTGGCGTAATCGACCCGGCCAAGGTCACTCGTCTCGCACTGCAAAACGCAGCTTCTATCGCCGGCCTCATGCTCACCACCGAAGCTTTGGTGGCCGACATCAAGGAAGACGAAAAGAAGGGCGCAGCAGGCGGAGCCGGCGGCGGAATGCCCGGCGGCGGCGGTATGGGCGGAATGTACTAAACCCATCCGGCCGATCCACTCGGTCGTTCATCTAGATCCAAAAGGGCGTCCCGGTGCAACCCACCGCGGCGCTCTTTTTTTTGGTCGGAATGTAGCACTGCGGCCTTTAGCGCGGCGCGCTTGCATTCTATTTTTCGTGTCGCTATACAAACCAGATGCTCTCCATTCTCTTCCTCTTCGCCGTTCCCCTTTCGCGCCAGCTATCCCACCCGCGAGCAGCTAATCGGCAGAAAAGGCGTCTACTTCCTCTGATTCCTCGCCGCGTGCTATTATCGCGCCCGAAAACATGGCCGTCCGCCGCGCTCTCGCCGCACTCGCAACATTCGTTCTCTCCGGCGCTCTAAGCTTCGCTCCAGCAATTCAAGCGCAAACAAACGATCCGCAGTCCACGCCCGCGTCAGCTCCGCGCGCCATCGTTCTTCACGCCGCGCGTTTGCTCGACGTCGAAACCGGCCGCACCACCGCCCCCGGCGAAATCCTGGTCCAAGGCGGCCTCATCGTAGAAGTCGGCGCAAAAGTGAATCACCCGCACGCCTCCGAATTCATCGATCTCGGTGACACTACCCTGCTCCCCGGCCTCATCGACGCCCACGTCCACCTTTTCCTTCATCCCGGCGCGGAAGATTTGCAAACCGTCCAGGAATCCGTTCCGCAGCGCACCATTCTCGCCGCGCTCGCCGCGCGCGACGACCTGCTCGCAGGCTTCACCGCGGAGCGCGACATGGGCACCGAAGGCGCAGGCTCCGCCGACACCGCCGTCCGCAACGCGATCGATCAGGGCCTGATTCCCGGCCCGCGCCTACGCATCAGCGGCAATGCCATCAGCATTCTCGGAGGCCACGAAGACGCCATCGGCTACAACCCCGAGCAACACGTCCTCGGGAACGCCACCTACGCCAACAACTCCGCCGAGCTCGTCACCGCAATCCGTGCCGAACTGAAAGAAGGCGCCGACTTCATCAAAATTTACGAAACTGGTCCTGACAAGATCGCCGACGGCCGTCTCACCACTCCTTATCAGTACACCGAAGAAGAACTCGCCACTGCCGTCCGCGAAGCCGCACGCACCGGCAATCGTGTCGCGGTACACGCCATGGGCGAGCCCGGCACGCTCTACGCCGCGCGCGCCGGCGTCGAATCCATAGACCACGCCCTTCAACTCAGCGACGAAACCATGCGTCTGATGCGCGAAAAACAAATCTTCGCCGTGCCCACTTTCACCATCTTCGAATATTTCGCCGACCACGCCGCCACCCCCGCCCAAGGCGCACGCGATCGCCAGCTCCTCGATCTCCACGCCCAAGAATTCAAGAAGCAGTTAGCCGCCGGCGTGCCCTTCGCCATGGGCTCCGACGTCGGCCCATTTCCCCACGGCACGCAGGCTCGCGAATTCGTTTTGATGGTGAAATTCGGAATGTCGCCGCTCGCCGCGCTCCAAGCCGGAACGCTTAACGGCGCAAAATTGCTAGGCTGGCAAAATCAAATCGGCGTCCTGAAACCTGGCTATGATGCCGACATCATCGCCGTCCCCGGCGACCCGCTTCAGGACATCGCCGCCCTTCAAAAAGTTTCCTTTGTAATGAAAGACGGCGTCATCTACCGCAAGTAGCCTTCTAAGTCGCGGCTTTTTAGGCTGAACGCCTTAGCGAAACGTAGTCGCGACATAAGGAGTGTTGACTTGAATCCTTCAACTCCCGCGTACGCACTAACAAACAATTCGCGAGCCTTCGCAGCCATTATCTCCGCTGGCCTGCTCTGCGGCGTCATGGACATTACCGCCGCCTTCATCACCTGGTGGCCCAAGGGCGTCAAGCCATCACGCCTCCTGCAAGGAGTCGCCAGCGGCTGGCTCGGCCCCGAGTCATTCAACGGCGGAATGGCCACCGCCGCTCTCGGCCTGGCGTTCCACTTCCTGATCGCCTTCACCGCAGCCTTCGTATTTTACCTGGCCAGCCGGCATCTCGCCTTTATGATTCAGCAGCCGGTCGTTTCAGGCGTGCTGTACGGAATCATGGTTTACCTCGTTATGTACTGGCTCGTAATGCCCCTCTCAAATTTCCACGGGACCAAAACCGTTACCTCTTCCATCGTCGCTATCATCACGCACATTATTTGCGTCGGCCTCCCCATTTCATTGGTTATCCATCGCTTTTCCCGCTAGCCAGTTCCGAACCGGGAATTCACCGACACCCCCGAAAAAATTAGATTGACTCTTTTATCATCAAATCGGAATATTCGTGCTATATTCCCGCCCAGCGTCGGAGGTCCCAGATTCCTGTTAGACCTTGCTTATCGAAGGCGGAGTTGTACAAGGCTCTCATTCGCACGCATGGGGAGTCTGCGTGTCTCCCTTCGGTTTCAAGAAAAATTCGCATGGAGGCAACTATGAAATGGCGGTTCCCAGTTTTTGGGCCATTCGTTCTTCTGGCCCTGTGTCTTTTTGCTTTGCCGATTTACGCGCAGACAGCCGAAGTTACAACTAGAACCGCCGTACCGCCCAGGTACGACATCACCAAGGAAGTAAAGCTTTCAGGCACCGTAAGCGAAGTGGTTAAGTCGCCGACCCGCGAAATGAATATGGTGAGCGGTTCTCATCTTATCGTGCAAACAAAGACCGGCGCGGTAGATGCGTCATTGGGACGATTCGCCATGCGCGGCAAGGGCGGCGTCTCAGTTACAGCCGGACAGCAAGTTGAAGTGACCGGCGTGATGAAGATGATGAAAGGCAAGCAAGTATTCGTCACTCGCCTCGTTCAGGCCGAGGGCCACACATATACCATCCGCAACGAGCACGGCTTCGTCAGCGAGCATGGAACGATTGGTGGCGCTGCCGTCACGAGCTCCGGATCGAAAGGGGGGCAGCTATGAAACGCGGAACTCTCTTAGTCGTTCTCGTTGCGCTCTGTATTTTGGGCAATGCCGCCTGCGGCGGTAGCAGCCACCATGTCACTCCGATACCCACGAACAATTTCGTGTTCTATGCTCAAGGCACGGATAGTAAGAGCTTAACCTACTCCATCGCCGGAGTAGTGCAGATTTCAGCCGATGGCAATAACACAGTCATGGGGGGAGTGCAGGACTTTAACGATGGAAGCGACGGTGGCATCGGCACGTCTCCTCAGCCGGGCGGTGACACGATCTCGGCTACTGGATCGTCGCTGGTCTTTAACCCCGACGGTTCCGGTAACGCAGTCCTGATTCTGGCCACCAGCAATACGGCCTTGGGCGTTGATGGTGTGGAGACTTTTGCATTATCCTTCGCGAACGCTAACCACGCGATCATTGCGGAGTTCGACGGTACCGCAACCTCGCTGGGAAGCTACGACCTTCAAACGTTGCCGACCAGCGCGCTTACAGGCTCCTCATTTTCATTTACCGCTTCCGGCGTCGATTCTGAGGGTCTCGCGATTGCCGAAGGCGGCGTGTATTCGTTGGATGGTTCCGGTAACATCACGGGCACAGCGGACATTAACGATGGCGGAACCGTTACGACACATGACATTGCCGATGTAACTTTGGGTTCCGCTACCCTCGGTACCTTCGGTCGTGGCACTGTCCAAGGCTCACTTGACGGAATCACCCTCACAGTCAACTATTACATCGTTAACTCCGAGGTGCTTCGCATAATCGACGTAGACACTACCGACACAGCCGTCGGTTCGGCCTACGGCCAAGGCACTGCTCAAGGGACCTTCAGTAATGCCTCGATCGGCACATCCGTGTTCTCCGTTGGGGGCGACTCGGTTCTCTATAACGTCGTGGGTCAGTTCACTACCGAGCCCACCGAAGACGCCGCAAAGCCTAAGGCTAACCTCCGAGGCGTTCACTCTGATGGTACACCACCGACGCTTGGCACCTTCGCTGGTGTCGCGGATGTGAACGAATCGGTTGACGGTGGGCCAATAGTGACCGCACAGGCCTTCAACGGCACATGGGGTCTTGCAACCGACGGGCGGGGAAGCTTCACCTTTACTGCCCCCCCTACAGACGATATAGCCGTATTTGGCGTATATGCTGTTGACCCAACCCTCAACATACTCGATCCCAATAACTCAGCAGCCGGACTAACCGGGGGAGCTCTACTTGTCGAACTGGACGCGAACCTCGTCGGCAGTGGACTCTTGCTTCCACAAGTAACTTCCTCCGGCCCCGTCGTGGGTGACATCGCGGCAGATGTCGTGTTCGGTGCGCAAGGCAATGCTAGCGAGGAGGCGGGGATAGAAGAGTTCGAGCTCCTCGGCGCATCAACGGTGTCATCGGGTGTTTTCGCCGGAGAGGGCTTCATTGACGATCCGTTCGGGATACTCACCGGCACCGTGATCGGGGACGCTAACAGTACGTTCAGTGGCACCTTCGCCGATGACGACGAAGGCATAGGACGCTATACGTCCGGTTCAGGGGGCTTTGTAGCGACCGACAGCGCGGACGCCTCAATTGATTTTACTGTCACCGCCTACGATGCGAATGGCAGTCAGTTGTTCTGGATCGAAACGGATGAGGACAGCACTTGGGGCGGGTCGATTCAGGCCAGCACCTTCACCGTTCCAGACGCCAAGAAAGCGCAGGCTAAGCCGAAGACCAAGTAACAATAACCGTAACGAAGCACGTTGTGGCACGGCCGGTTCAATCCGGCCGTGCCACAACCAATTCTTCTCCACGCCTTCAACCCCTCCTCGGTGTAATCTTAGTTCGAGGTGCTTCCTTCATGCGAATCTTTGGAGCTTGCCTCCTTTTGCTTTTCACCGCTGTCTCCGTGGCCGGTCTGCCGCAGGAGGGCCAGACGCGCAGCATCGTGAAAAGCGATAGCCGCATCGAATTTCATGCCACTTCCACGTTCGGCAAGACGGTCGGCGTGTTTCATTCCTGGGACGCAGATCTGAAAATGCCTACGGACAATTTTGCGGACGCTTCTCTCGTTCTGGAAATCGACGCAGCCAGCGTACAGACCGGAAGCGGGCTAAAGGACAAAGAGGCCAAGGGGAAAAACTTCTTCAGCGTGAAAGACTATCCCAAGATTCGTTTCGTATCGAAGAGCGTCGCTCCGGATGCCGATCCCTCGAAACTACACATGAATGCGGAGCTGACCTTGCGTGGAATCACCAAACCGGTTTCCGTCGCTATAATCCTGCACCCACAGGAGAATGGGCTTCAGCATATGGAAGGAGATTTTTCATTCGACCGGCGGGATTTTGGCATGACCCATAATGTGCTGTTCGACAAAATCGCCAACACCGTCCAGGTTCAATTTCGCCTGGACGTGAGGAACGCTTCCACCCCGGCTCCGGCGGATACAACCCCACGATGATCGATGGCGTGCCGGTGATTACCGGCTACGAATCGAAATTCAGGAAGAGATTGTTGAGGGATTCCGCCAGCGTAGGATGCGCGAACGTGGCATTATGCAAAACATCGCAGGGCACTTTGCCCAGCATCGCCACTTCCAGCATCGACATGATTTCTCCGCCTTCCAGCCCCAGCACGGCTGCTCCGAGAATTTGTCCGCTCTCGGCGTCCACGATGGCCTTCATGAATCCGCGAGTTTCATCCGTTTCCAGCGCGCGCGCCACCGAGGTCATCGGCATTCTCGCCACGCGCACTTTTTTGTTCTGCGCGCGAGCTTCGTTTTCCGTCAACCCGATCCGCCCGAGTTGCGGATCGATGTACAGCGTGTAGGGCACCAGCCGCCCTTCGGTCGACGCGCTTCCCTTCTCGATTAGGTTCGTCCGCAGTATCCGAAAATCGTCGTAGGAAATATGCGTGAACGCCGGCCCGCCTTTAATATCCCCCAACGCATAAATTCCCGCCACGTTCGTTTCCAGTTTTGAATTCACTTGGATGAACCCGCGCTTGTCCACCGTGACGCCCGCCGCCGAAACGTTCAACGTATCCGTGTTCGGAACGCGCCCCGTCGCCACCAGCAAGTGTGACCCGTCCAGCACGCGCGTTTCGTCGTCCATCTCCATGCGGACCGTCACGCGAATCTTCGCTCCCTCTTTGATCACGCCGGTAGCTTTGGTGCTCAGCAGCACCTCCACTCCGTCTTGTTTCAAAATAGCGGCAACTCCGCCGGCCACATCCGCGTCCTCGCCCCAAAGCAATTGTCCGCCCGACTGCACGATCGTCACGCGGCTGCCGAACCGCCGAAACATTTGCCCAAACTCCAGCCCCACGTAACCGCCTCCCAGAACCATCAAATGTTCCGGCACCGCGCCCAGTTCCATGATCGAAGTGCTGTCGAGAAACTGAACATCCTTCAGCCCTTCGATCGCCGGCACAGCCGGCCGCGCGCCCGCATTAATAAAAATTCTCTCGCCCGTAAGCACGCGTTGCCCGCCGTCCCTCAGCCGCACGAGCACCGTCTTCGCTCCCGTAAAACTCGCTTCGCCGAAAATCAGCTCCAGATTTGCGGTGTGTCTCAGGCCCTCTTCGTTGCGCGCTCGAAACGCATCCACGATGTCGCGCTTGCGCTTCCGCACGCGTTCCATGTCGATGCGAATGTTTCCGCTGTGAACACCGTAATCCGCGCTTCGCCGCGCGAGATACGCCACTCGCGCGCTCGCCACCATTGTTTTAGTCGGCGTGCACCCTTCGTTCACGCACGTTCCACCCACGTGCTTGCGCTCGATTAACGCCGTCCGCAGCCCTGCTCTCGCCAGCGCCATGCACAGCGGATTCCCGCCCTGCCCGGACCCGATAACGATGGCTTGAAATTGATCGGAGGCGTTCATTGAATAAGTTCCTCGTACTCGCGGAAAAATTGTGCGGCCCACAAGTGAGATGCGCGATCCGCGCGTTTAGAATCGCGACACAATGAAAATCGCGCCGCCAATCGCGATGGCATCTTCCAGAAGCGCGATCGGCAAATCCGGAACCTTCAGCGCCTTCACCACTCCCGTGCGAGCGTAGTAACCCGCAAACGCGCCAACCACGCCGCCCACCGCGCCCAACACGCAGCCCAGCGCAATCGATTCGGCAGCCGCTGCCGCAAGGCACGCACCCGACAGCCCGCCGGTGACGATCCGGGAAATCAGCCCCGCTGGTGCCAAGCGACTCGCAGTGCTAGGAAGCTGATCTGCGTACATTTCAAGCAAAGCCAGCACCGTGAAAACAATGGCGGCAGGAAGCCTCCCCATAAACCTGAGTGGTGTGTGATTGAGGATTCCGTGGCCAAATCCCGCCCACGCCACCGCCGCAGGCGCAGTCAGCGCACGCAGACCCGCAATCACGCCAATCAGAAACGCCAGAATCAGCACTTCAGAGGAACTCATGGCCGTCTCCTTTTTGCTGGTGCCCCTAATTTAATTAATCGTCAGGGCACAGCGTCAGCCGTGCCGTACCGTCATCCCAACCGACGGGGTTTTAGCCCCTGAGGTCATTTTCACGTTAGTCGGCTTCATTGTGATTGCTGAATATTACTTCGCGGCGGCCGTCAGAAGCGCCTCGATCTTCGTGTCCAG
Source organism: Acidobacteriota bacterium (assembly GCA_003167215.1). Lineage (GTDB taxonomy): Bacteria > Acidobacteriota > Terriglobia > Acidiferrales > UBA7541 > Palsa-295. The sequence continues at coordinate 10,101 of PMTV01000040.1, forward strand.
CTCCCGCGCCACCTTCATCGATTCCGCATTCCCGTACGTCTCCAGAAAACTCGCCATCGTGTCGTAAGTAAGATGCACTCCATCCGCTCGTTCATCAACCAGAATCGTCACCGGCGCATACGACCCCGCGTCCGGCACATGTTCGACCATTTTTTTCATGATCAGCGCATTGCCAATTAGAAACCGCATGGACTTCGGCGCTTTCTCCCCCTGCGCTTTACGCAATATTTCGCCAAGATCGAATCGCATGAACTCCATCAAGCCCGTCGGCCCCAGCCCCGGCTGAATCGCTTTTTCCACCTCCGCGTACGTCTTCGCCGCGCCGATCTTCGCGAACATTCCGCGCACATCCGGATGCCCCACACCCGCCGCCAGCTTCGCCACCACCTCCTCAAATTTCTTCGAAGAGGTAACGCTAAACCGCTGCACGCTGATCTGTCTCGTGGTCATTAAGCTCTTAGATCGTTCCTTTCATTCCCGACCAGCTCGCTCGCAGTTTACCGCTGCAATCTATGCAGTTCCAAGAACTATCGCGGTGGCGCGACCGCTGCTCTTCTTACTTTGTCGTCCCGAGCGACGCGAGGAATCTGTTCGTGATTTTTTTCCCGCTCCCATCCCCTGCCTTTATTTGTGGTGCGGCGGATTTCTCGCCGAGCTTTTCTGCCTTCTCCGTTCTACAATTCCCCCAACATGAAACTACGCAAATACGACTTGGAAATTCTCGTAATGTGTTGTTTCGCGATCTACCTGGCGTATCTCGCAAGGAACGGGCCCTGGACGCCCAACCACATCGCCGGAGCCGTCCTGATTGCCGCTGGATATGTTGGATGGCTGATCGCGCGGTTGCAAATCCGGGAATTCTTCACACCCCGAGCGGAAGCCCGCGGCCTCGTGACCACCGGTATCTACTCCAAAATACGCAATCCGATCTATTTTTTCGGTACGGTAATTTTTCTCGGAATTGTGCTCTATGCGTCTGTGCCTTGGTGGGGACTGCTGCTCGTGCTGCTGATAACTCTCATGCAGTTCTGGCGCGCCCGAAACGAAGCTCGCGTCCTCGAAGCAAAATTCGGCGACGCCTACCGCCAATACCGCGCTAAAACCTGGTTTTAATCCTCTATCTTCGGGATCCGATCACAACGAGGCACTGTTTCTTCGTGGAAGGGGTTTCTTGTGCTGGGTTATGACCCTCAACTGGAGTCAGCCCTAACCGGGTAAGAGCGTTTCCTGGCTCGCGATGGCTTGCCAGCCCCGTTGGCCCCATATATACACGTGAGTCACGCGCGACTGCCGGGAAAATGCATGTCCGTTCTTGGATCCGTGCGAACTCCAGAGACAAGTGACCACAGCCGTCTCCTCAAACATGCGCACGCGTATATCTGTCGCAACAAACGAACTGAACTGCGTGCCGGAATTCTCGATTGCGGCGATCCACCCCGTCTTGTCCAGAATCTGTCCCGACGGCAATACTCCCACGAAGTCGTCACCATAGATTCGCCGGAAAAGCGTCCCGCTGTTTCCCTGCATCGCCCGCGCCATGTCTTTTTCCAGATTAACTAGCTCGTCTTGCTTGGCCTCTTTTTCCGCCGCCAGCTCCTTTAACTCGCCAACGCTAAGGTTCTGCGCCCGGCTACAGGGAGCCAGAAGAGTGCCCGCTAGTATTACCAAGATCAGTGTGGATAGCTTTCTCATGACATGGCACCTCGTCATTCGTATGAGCCCCGGACCCTTCCATCCCAGGATGTTGTGGTTCAGCGTCTTTGCCCAGTTACCCTCCAGTATAACGCCAGGCGCACCTATACCGCCGAGCCTGCGCCCTTCTTCTAAACAGTAGTGCCTATCTCGTAAATGCCTCTTCTTCTTGATCTGCCATCCCGCCTGCTTGCACTGACCGAAGCGAGTGTGCCCTGACCAAGGAAGGGAGCGCAGCGGAGAGCCCGCCGCCAACACGGAACTTAGGATGATCAGCTAGCGCATCCGTCCGAGTATTGCGGGGCCCGTTTTAGTTCGCTTTTTCGATGTCGCCGGTTTTGGGCAGGATTGCTACTAAATCAATGTGGCTTGCTCCCGGAAGCACCGCTCTGGGACTTCGGTGCAGACTGGGACGTTTGGCGCTGCTCCATCTGCTTCTGCTGAGTGGCGTGCTGTTGCTCGAGCTGTTGCGTTTGCTGAGAATGGCGCTGCTCCATTTGTTGTATTTGCGCGTCATTGTACTTTTTCTGGGTGGCTTGCTGGTGTTCTTCTTCTTGTTGCTGCTCGAGCGTTTGGTGATCCAGCGCTTGCCGCGTAGATAGTTCATTCAGCTGCTGCTGAAAAGTCTTGTTGGTTGCGGCGTTGCCGGTATTCGGAACATTAAAGTCGTGAGCCGGCAATTCGCTGGCGTGATTAATGGCTGGAGGAGCTTTGTATTCGCCTCCCGCTTGTTTGGAAGCCACAAAACCAGTTGTGAACTCACCGGGTTTGGCCGTAGCCGCGATGGGCGGTTTGCCTTGATTGGCGGAAGCGAACAGCGCAGGATTATTGCGAGCCGCCTGCATGTGTTGCGTTTGCGCCGCTACCGGAGCCACATGTTGCTCCTTGGCGTAAGCCTCTTGTTGCGGCGTGGGACGCGCTTCCACCCCGCCGCTACCGCCGTTGTAGCTGACGTGATTTTCGGAGCCGTTGGTCACCGGGGCGCTATAGGTGCTGTGAATTACGGCAGTGTTTACGTTATTCACAGAAGTGTTGTACACGAAGTTGTTCCCTTCCCAGCGCCCTCCCTCATATCCAACGCCGCTGTAACCGTAGCCGTAATTAATGCCGCCGTAATAACCCACTGTCGGGCCCCAATATCCTTGATTAAAATAGTACCCGCCGCCGCCCCAGCCCCAGTAACCCGGCGTCCACAGAAAGCCAGCTTGAGGAGGGTAGACCCAGGTGCCCGGCACCCAATAGTAGTCGTTCGCGGCGTAGTCATAGCCCCAGTAACCGGGCGCCCACAGGTAGCCCTCGGAAGCAAGGATTGGCTGCTCGTAGATGGGCAGCAGCGGCGGGCCGTAGCCCACCGAAATACCAATTTGAGCTGACGCCCCGTGAGAAAAAGCCAGCAACACAAATGAAAACAGCAACGAACGAATTGCGATCCCACTACGCATTGTGCTCCTCTCCAGCCTGCTCATCCTGTTTTAGTGCCCGTTGCGGTACCCGTTGCTCTAAGTGACGGGCGTGCACGGGTTTGAGCGGCAGGTCTTCTTTGCAATCAACCTAGCCGTACAGCTCCACTAACTCTCGTGACTGGACAAAACTACCTATCGCGTTTTACCTCTAGGAACTTGGGAAATTGCGGCATGCGCCAGGATGCAGCATAGCCGCCCGCCTGTAAACGTATCTATCACTTCAGCGCGCAACGCACAATCAAATTCAATTTCGCACTTCTGATTGAATTTGGTTCAGCCAATTGGTGGCATTCGAATACAGGGTGCGGTAACTCCTCGCATCCGCGCAAACCGAGCGCTACTCAACGTGCAGCCGCGATTTCATTAGTATGACCACGTAGGGGTTCCACGTAGACAGCACGTAGTAGATGCTTAACTCGGAACCGCGCACCTTGGTCCATCGCTCAACAACATACGGCGCATAAGCGCCACCATGAACGGCCTGCAGATTCGCCTGCCCCTTTTCGATCACGGGTCCTCCAAGACCATCGTCTGGATTTGCCTGGGGATTGTGGATGAATTTGCCGACGACGCCATCACGCACTGCGTTGAAAATGATTTGCGGCTCGCTCCACGGCCCCCACGGCGTGCGGGAATACGAGAATAAGATGCCACGCGGCGCTGGATCTCGACTGTCGTAAGTCATCAGCCACAACTCAAGATCCTTGCACCACGTTACGGAAAGATCGCCCATCGTGCCGTTTTGGACGATTGGTTTCGCGTCCGATTCCTTCTCGCTCCAAATCGGAGCGCTCCCCGCGTCCAACCCTGCGAAATACCGCGTCCCTTTGCCACTTTCAAATTGTGCCGCAGGCAAGATCGACAAATATGCGTCGCTCTTACGGTAAGCGCCTGTGCCCCAAATGAAGATGAACGGTCCGCTGGGAGGCAGTCCAGTGATCGTCCCGGGTTCGATATGCAAAGAGAACTTGACGAAGTGCCCCTCAGGAAGCTGGGAGATGGTCCGCAATGGTTGGAAATTTGCCGGTGGTGTAAATTTCGTGAGGACGGAACGATCCGTCGAACGATCCTCGGAGTGGTTCGTCGAGACCGCTACATACACTTCGCCGCCGAGGCTAATGCCTGCCACTGGCACCTCGAACGCTCCCATGCTGATGCCTGGTGGCTGAATGGTCAAATAATCGCCGCCGGACGTGAGGAAATCCAATCGAACGCCGCTATCAGGATCGTTCGAATCGGTTGTCGCGATCGTGTCGAGCGCATGGCGCAAACGCCCCACGGTGTCACCGAAGAGAAAATACACTCGCCCTGCGTGCTCAAAGGAATTGCCCAAGTCAGTGCCTTCGATTCCATATCGCGTGACCGTTTGGCTGAGCGTCGGTCGATGCAATTGTTTGTCCTCTTCACCAAGAAGCTGTTCAACCTTCACGGTCGAGCCAGCCACGTAGCGCAGCACTGGCTCGGTCGCCGGTGGCACGGCGCTGAATGCATGTTCTGCATTAAATGACTCCGGAAGAACAACAGGTGTGACGGGTTGAATCTGCGGGGAGAGCGTCCATACGCCCAGCAGCAGTACGACTCCCAGGAGGGATTTCATGGCTTGACCTCCACATGTCCCTGAAGTTTGTAATCGTTGCCGCTAAACTATAGCTTTCGTCCGCCGGGCGCAATGGCCGAGGCGATCACCTTGAGTCCCAAGAAAAAGGCAAGCGCGGCAAAAGGAAGATAGACCATCGAAACGGAGTTGTCGCCTATCGGTACGACGTGCGGACCCATGAAGCGGAACAAACCTAAATCCTTTCGTCTCAAATTTCTACTTCGTTTCCCAAAACCGATCTTACACTGCGTCGTAGTACGCTTATGCTCACACAGACGATCCCTTGAATTTAATTAAGCTCCGTGCTAGCGTGACTCGTGATTATTGAAGATAAAATTCGTGATCGGCAAGCTCGACGAAAGTTCGACCTCAGCCTCAGTCCCGCAGCAAACGAGCTAGACCAATTCCCCGCCTGTCTTAGTCCGGTCGTGCTCCCGCGCCCGGGAATTTCTAATCGCGAACTGAGGATGCGACAAGCGTCGGTGTCCCAAGCCAGTGCGCCGCGGCGCACGACCCGCGGGTTCGTTTTTGCATTTTCTAATCGAGAACTCGAGTTATTAGAACCATCGCTAAACCATAGAAAACAAACGGTAGCACCCCGTTCTAATCGAGAACTTTCAACCAATCAGTATTACGGCAATTCTCACTTTCCCAGAGTCCGCCTCGGACGGACGAAGGGCTTACTCCAGCCACTCTCGCGCACGAGCCGCTTGTCTGCCCTGACGCAGGAAGGGGCATTAATCACTCGCGACTCTTCCGTCCTAACCGGTTCTGGCCCACAAACAGAAATGGCTGTAACCTACAGAAAACAAACGACCGCGCACTTTCTAACCGGGGCCAGAATTGCACACTCGGAAACACGTGCGCGCGCTAAAATGGACGCAGAAACGAGCAGAATCCGATGACCGAACGCAAACAGCCATTCGCGACCGTGGAAGAAGCCCTGGTGGAAATCCGCGCCGGCCGCATGATCGTTCTGGTGGACGACGAAGACCGCGAAAACGAAGGCGACCTGGCCATGGCCGCCGAAAAAGTCACGCCGGAAGCCATCAACTTCATGGCTAAATTCGGGCGCGGCCTGATTTGCCTGGCGCTCACCGAGCAGCGCTGCGATGCGCTGAACCTTGCCCCCATCACCCCGCGAAACACTTCTGCGTTCGGCACGCCGTTCTGCGAACCCATTGACGCGCGCCGTGGCACCACCACCGGCACCAGCACGTCCGATCGCGCCACCACTATTTTGGCTGCCACCGATCCCAACACCCGCCCCGAGGATCTCGCGCGCCCCGGCCACGTTTACACTCTGCGCGCGCGCAATGGCGGAGTCCTCGTTCGCGCCGGACAAACCGAAGCTTCCGTGGACCTCGCGCGCATCGCCGGGCTCGACCATTCCGGCGTGATCTGCGAAATCATGAATGACGACGGCACCATGGCGCGCACGCCCGAACTAACCGAATTTTGCCGCGTCCACGGGATGAAGCTGCTCACCGTCGCCGACCTGATTCGCTACCGCATGCAGCACGAGCGCTACGTCCGCAGGATTGCCGAATCCATTCTCCCGACTCCACACGGTAATTTCCGCATGATCGCGTACTCCAGCGACGTGGACCACGAGCTGCACGTCGCGCTCGTTCGCGGCGACGTTTCCAACGACGCGGCCGGCGGCCCGCCGCTCGTTCGCGTGCACTCGCATTGCCTTACCGGCGACGTCTTCGGCTCAACAGCCTGCGATTGCCGCGCTGTGATTGACCGCTCGCTCGCAGCTATCGCCCAGGCTGATCGCGGCGTCTTCGTTTATTTGCATCACACCGGGCGGGGATTTCAGATCGATTCACGCGAACCGGACAGCACCGAACTCCCGCGCATTCGGTTTCACCAGCGCGAAGAGCTCGATCACGACTTGGGCAGGCAGCGTTTGGTGCAGCGCGAAAGCGGCATCGGCGCGCAGATTTTGATCGATCTCGGACTGCGCCGCATCCGCGTCCTCACGAACCATCCCCGCAAAGTGGTTGCCCTCGAAGGCTACGGCCTCGAAATCGCCGACCAGGTTCCCCTGGCATTAGGCTCGGCAAAATCAAGCCACCAGATTTTATGAGTTTGAGAAATGTGCCGCGATTATTTGCCGAAGATTAAAACTACAAACGATTCCTTCACCATCGTGGGACGCGGGTGCGCGTTGTCCGGAGTGGCTGCAGGCGCCGGGCCGAAATCCGCAGTCACCAGAAAAACTTGGTGCGTCTTGGGATCGAGTGCCATCGTGCGCGCATGGGCTTGCGTGGGGACGTCTTCCACCACGGAATATTTGTCCGGCGAGTCTTCATGCACCACGGTGAGCGTCCCGCTCCCTCCATTCGAAGCGAACGCGTACCCGGTCCCGGGATCGAATGCGTCGGCATCAACACCTTCGCCGATCGCCGGCGTCGCAATCACCTTTCCGGTATCGGCGTTGATCACTCCCATCATTTTATTATCGCAGCCCGCGAACAAACGCCGGTTCGCTATGTCCATCGCGAGACCCGAAGGCTCCTGGCACGGCGCCAGCGGCCACGTAGCCGTCACTTTCAGATTCTGTGAATCGATTTGCTGCTCTTCGCTCTTGTCTTCGATATTTACGTACACATGGCCGGCGCCGTCCGCGACGGCAAATTCCGGCTTGCCGTCAACGGGAATGGTGCCCGCGACGGTTCCGGTCGCGGCGTCGATGGCCGTAGCGTTCTTGCTGCGGCCGTTCATGGCGAAAACGCGCTTCGAGGCGGGATCGTAAATGATCGCGTCAGGATTCGTGCCCGCTTGCACGCTGCCGATAACTTCCAAAGTTTTCAAATCGAAGATTGTCACAGTCCCCGCGCGCCCGTTGGAGGTAAAGCCGCGATTGAGGTCCGGCGCCAGCGCGATTCCATGCACCCCGTCAGTATTCGGAATCTCGCCGACAGTTTTCCCTGAATCCACATCGAGGACGACAACTTTTGTCCCGCGCGAAATGAACAGCCGCCGCGTGGGCGAATCAAAAATGATGTAATCCCAAAATCCTTCGCCGCCGAGCGGAATTTTCTTTAGCAAATGGTAGCCGGATGGACCCGCCGGGGAAGCAGCAGCGACGCTCCGCTCCGCCGCGTGCGTCTTCGAGACAATCATGGCCGTGCATAGCACCAATAATGCAATCGCACAGAACACCACCGCGATGCTTCCCACAAATGACACGCGCAAAGTTTTCATCTGCCTCGCCCCCGATGTTATCCGCTCGCTTAGTTCGAAACCATCGTATGCCGCACTCACAGCCGCGTCAATGTTTCGGGCCGCGTCGGAGGGATCGGCGGAAGCAGAAGATCCTGCTGCACCCAGCTACGGCGACTTCTGCCCAGCCGGAGAGAGTGTGAGGTAGGGACGCATCTTCTCGATTCGAGACTTCGAGATGCCTTTGATCGCGAGGAGGTCTTCGATTTTTTGAAACGGGCCACTCTTTTCGCGAAAATTTACAATCGCCTTCGCGGTGCCAGGGCCGATTCCGGGGACCTGCTGAAGCTGTTCCACCGTCGCGGTGTTCAGCTCGATCGAATGAGCGGGAGGGTGCTTCGAATCCGCGCGAGACCCCGACGCGGAAAACAAAATCAGCAAAATCGAGACGCCGTACAGTGCGCGCCCAATTCGAGTCATTTTATTCATAACGCGAGAATCGGTTACTGCCAATCACAGATTAGAAAGAAGACTGGCGAATACCGCATATCAAACGCGAGTTCCCTGCGCGTCGTGTTCGGTGACCGGGCCGAAGAGAGCGGCTTGCTCGGCGATCTGGGCGCGGTCGCCGACGAGGACGATTTGCTCGTTGGCGGAATCGAAATGGCGGCGGGCGGCGGCTAGAATGTCGTCCGCGGTGAGCTCGTGAATGCGCGCACGATAGGTTTCGAGGTAATCCTCAGGCAAGCGGTCGAGGTAAACGGTGGAAAGCTGGGAGAGAGACCCCTCCTGCGTGGCAACGCCGAGCGAAAAAACGCCGCTCAAATAGCTTTGAGCGCTTTCCAGTTCTTCGGCAGTGACGGGCAGCGAGCGCATGCGGTCCATTTCGTAAAACATTTCGGTAAGAGTAGCAGCGGCGACTTCATTGCGCACAGCGGCGTGCACGGTGAAGTAACCAAATTCGCGCAAGGCATTAATTCCGCTGCGCGGGCTGTAGGTGTAGCCCTTTTGCTCGCGGATATTCATCACCAAGCGGGAATGAAACGCGCCGCCGTAAATTGAATTAGCGAGAACCATGCGATACCAGTCCGGATCGCGCCGCGTGATGGCGAGGTTGCCCACCAGGATTTGCGTCTGCACTGAGCCGGGAAGATGAACGAGATGAACATGCCGTCCTGAGTGGCGTGGCGGCGCAGACCATTTCTGCTCCGCAGGCGCGGGGGATTTCCAGCCGCTAAATATTTTTTCTACTTGTTCGAGCATCGGCTCGGTTGAAAAATCACCAACCACAATCAGCAGTGCGTTCGCAGGCGAATAATTCTGGTGATAGAACTCCTGGAGTTGACTACGCCGGTAGGCTGCCACCTGAGCTTCCTTCGGCGCGACGACCGCGTAGGGGTGTTTGCCGAAAAGCACGCTACGCAGACGCTCGTTGGAGAGAAAATCAGGAGTTGTGCGCTGGATTCGAAGGCCTTCGAGTCTCTGGCGGCGCTCGCGCTCAAATTCTTCTTCGGGGAAAGAGGCGTTGCGCGCAACGTCCGCGAGCATTTCGAGCAGTCCTTCTGAAAATTCGGCCACTCCCGATATGCCGATTGCGCTCGCGTCAGCTCCGGCGTGAGCGGCGAAGTCCGCGCCCATTCGCCGAAGGTCTTCTTCAATAAGGCGAAGGGAGCGAGTGGCAGTTCCGGTGCGTGCTACGCTGGCGGTGATCTCAGCCAATCCCGGCGCACTATGCGCGACAACGGCGTTTCCAGCGCGGAAGAAAAGCTGCGCGGAAATTTTGGGGAACGTGCGGGCCTCGACTAGAACCACGTGCATGCCGTTGGGCAGAGTGCGAACCGTGCGCCTGGGCCACGCAACCGGACGTTCGGGGCCCAGAGCGGGCGGAGACGAGCGGTGCGGCTTCGTTGCAACGATCGGAGTGGTCATCGAGCTTCTCCCGCGTTCGCGGGACGCCGGGCCACAATGGCACGATTTCGCGGAACCAGATATTTTTTGGCCGCTGCCTGCACTTCGGCAGGAGTTACCGCCATGAAGCCGTCGAGCACGGTATTGATGCGATCGGGATCGCCGTCGAACAACGTGAAGCAAGCGAGATAATGCATCAGGCCGAAGCGAGGCATATGCGAACCCATGCCCCCCTCAAGCATGGAATAATAATCAGCGCGAAATTTTACTTTTACGGGCGCGAGTTCCTCTTCCGCAATCTCTTTTTCCTGCACTTCAGAGATCACGTCATCGTACGCAGCAATGGTAGCGTCAGAAGTAAACTCCGGCCGGTGATAAATCTGCGTGACCATTTGCGTGGGGCCGTTGGCATCAAAAACGTCCGTGCCTCCTTCGGTCCCGATGGCAATTTGCTTTTCGAAAACGAGATGGCGGTGGATGCGCCCGGCGCGGCCACCATGCAAAACACGGTCTAAAATCGCCATGGCGTACCAATCTTTCACGATGCGCGGCGGGACTGTGTATCCGATGGCGAGAGCGGGCAGGGTTCCGAACTTTTCTTCCACTTCGCCGCGACGTTCTTCGGTTTGCGGCGGTTCGCTCACGTCGGCGTGCGGCGGTAGCGCATGCGCCGGAATGTCGTCAAAGTAGCGCTTTGCGAATGTGAACGCCTCGGAAGGTTCGAGATCGCCCAGCATCAGGAGCACGGCATTATTCGGCGAGTAATAGGTGCGGAAAAAAGCCTGCACATCGTCCAGTGTTGCGGCATCGAGATCGTTGAAATCACCATAAAAATTGTGCGCGTTGGGCCAATTGCGGAAGGCCACGGGCGGCAAGTCCAGCCAAGGAAATCCGCCGTAGGGCTGATTCATCACGTTAACGCGGACTTCTTCTTTCACTACGTCGCGCTGATTGCGCAGATTTTCATCGTCCACTTTCAGAGAACGCATTCTGTCGGCTTCGAGCCAGAGCATGCGCTCAAGCGCATTGGAAGGCACGGATTCGAAATAATTGGTGATGTCGTAATTCGTGGTGCCGTTTAGCAGGCCGCCGGAAGCGTTGATCAGTCGAATGTGTTCCATCTTGCCGGCGTTTTCGGAACCCTGGAACATCATGTGTTCAAAAAGATGCGCGAAACCGCTGCGGCCGCGAGGCTCGAGGCGGAAGCCGATCTGATAGTAAACGCCGACGGTGACAAAGGGCGCGGAATGGTCGGGCGAGACGACGACTCGCAGGCCGTTGGCGAGTTTCGTGTGCTCGACCGGAATATGCAGCTTCTTCAACTTTTGCCTCCCGTGGATTTTCTTAGTGCGCGCTTCAACTGCTTCGACGCGACGCCGGAATTCTTCGACAGAACCCGGTTGGCAAGTAGCGCTAGAGCTGCATGCGCTTCATTAAACTCGCTCGGATAACTCCGCAACGCCTTCGTGTGCTTTGCTACGGTTGCGAAATCTCCGCGTGAGACGGGTCCGGTCCAGGATTCACGCGGACCTAGCTGCTCGAAATTGTCCAGCATTTGCCGCATCAACGGCAGCAGCGCGCGCACGGCGTCGCGGCGGCTGAATCCTAGCTTCATCAGCACTTGCGTCGCGGCTTCAATCAATCCCAGACCGTGTCCTGCGACCAGCGCGCCAGCTGCATGGTACGCGGGCTTGTTCTTGCTATTTATGGTGACCGGCACACCGCCGAGGGAACGTGCAATTGAACGCGCGACTACCGCCGCGCTGCGGTCACCTTCGACCGCGAATAAAACTTTTTCCAGCTTCGGCGCCCCGCGCCCCGTGAACGTCTGCATGGGGTGAAGCGAACCGGTTGAGGCTCCCCGGCGGGCGAGCGGCGTCAGAACAGTGCGGTCAAGCGCGCCGCTGGTGTGCAAAACAATTTTACCGCGAAGTTTCATTTCGTCAAATTTGGCCAGTGCGCCAGCAACTCCACTGAGCGCGCCGTCGGGGGTGGCTAGCAGAATCACGCTGGAATCGAAGATTCCCGGAACGAGCCGCGAATGTGGTTTTCCCGCTCCGATTTGCTGCACGGCAATTCGTGACGTGGCTGCCGAGCGCGTGACGACGGCTCCGATGCGCCAGCCGAGGCGATGAAGACGCTTCCCTAACGTTCGGCCTACGCGCCCTGCGCCGACGATGGAAAGAGAGCGCTTCATGGCACGTGATAGCATAACTTGTAAGCACTTTTTCAGGTGGACGAAATTGAATCTGCATTTATTTTCGACAATCGCGCTGGGAGCGGTGGCTGCGTTGTGGATTTACGGCGCGATCGAGGCGGCGATAGGAGTCCCTAGACTTGCCTCTCTTGCGGGTGCTCCACCGCTTGACGACGCTGATTGCCCGAGCATTTCCATCCTCTTCGCGGCACGGGACGAAGCACATAAATTGCCGGGTGCACTCGCGACGTTCCTCGTTGTGGATTATCCGCGTTACGAAGTGGTGGCCGTGAATGACCGCTCCGAGGACGGCACGGAAGAAATCCTGAAGCGCGCGGCGCAAGAAAATCCGCACATGAAAGCCGTTTCCGTGAGGGAGCTTCCCGGCGGATGGTTAGGCAAGCCTCATGCGCTGCAAAAAGCGTACGAGCAATCCACCGGGGAGTGGCTGATCTTTACGGACGCGGACGTGCATTTTGCACCCGGATTGCTGCGGAGCGCGATTTCGCTAGCTCAAAAGAGGGGCTGGGAGCACCTGACGCTTTCGGGCCGCACGGAAATATTCAGCTTCGGCGAAAAAGTCGTGATGACATTTTTCGGACTGGCTTTTCTGATGAGCGTCCGGCCGTGGCGCGTGAGCGACCCGCGCTCTCGTGCGTTCGCCGGCGTGGGAATGTTTCAACTTATACGCCGAAGCGCGTACGAAGCGATGGGGACCCACCGCCGGCTGGCGATGGAAGTGGTGGACGACATGAAGCTCGGCAAGTTGGTGAAACAGGAAGGATTTCGATCGGGCTTGGCAATGGCGGGAGACGCAGTGAGTGTGCACTGGCACAGCGGCCTGGGAAATATCATTAAGGGCACAACAAAGAATTTTTTCGCATTTGCAGAGTTCTCGCTATTCGTTGCGAGCATACAGATTTTCGGGATACTAATGATGTGCGTCGTTCCGTGGTTGGCGCTGCCTTTCCTTCACGGGTGGGCGCTATTGTTCGCGGGAATTGCCGTGGGGCTGGCGATCATTCTTCACGCCGGTGCGTGCATCGAATTCAGAATCTCGCCGGCATATGCGCTGACGTTTCCCATCGGTGCGCTGATTTTTGCGTGGATGCTGGCACGCTCGATGATTGTTACTTTGTGGACCGGAGGAGTCACCTGGCGCGGAACATTTTATCCGCTGGAGGAATTGAAACGCGGAGTCGTCTAAAGAAATGTCGCGCGATGCCGCAAAGTTGAGATCGGTTCCCTACTTGAAGAAGGAATAGCCCAAGAAGACGGTGTTCAGATCCACGCCGGGATTTATCTTACCGCGGTCGGCGTTGGAGATGTGCTGGTACTTGTATCCGAACATCCAGGCTCGTTTCCGCGAGGAATTATAGAGTTGGAACCCCGCTTGGAAGTCGAATGTGAAATTGAACTGCTCCTCACCGTGGATATCGACCGGAATCGGGCGCAGGGACGCGACGAATCCGGCAGTTGACGCAACGAAAGGCTGAAAGCTGCGGCGGCGGAAAAGGTTGATCTTGAATCCGATGGGATTCACGCCTCCGCCGTAAACCACCTCGCGCGATCCGGTCACATAAATTGTGCCCCCCGGTGTGGACATTCTGCCGAGAATCTTTGGCTGAAGCATAATCTCGACTGGATCTACGTCGAAAGTGTATTCGAGAGACCATCGAGGATGATCCAGCAGCATCCGTCCGTAGCGAAATCCAAGGGCCGCGAACTGACGCGGGCTGGTGAGGCCGATAACATGGGGCGAGCCCGGGGCATAAGAGGCCCAAACACCGAACTCATTCTTTCCACTTTGGAAACTTTCCTGCTGCGATGGCGGAGTCTGACAACGAGCCCCGGGCGAAGCTGCCAGAAGCGCAGCGAGAATCACAAACGGCAGGGATAAAATGATGGGGCGGATCTTTTGCAGTGGAGCCACATGATCTCGATTAGGTAGTTTTTTTCGCCACGCGTTTTTTCGCCGGACCCACGGTCCGGTTCTGAGACGAAGCAGACGGACCTCCTGATTCTGGCATGGTTTCGACCTGCACAGAAGGAGATGCAACATCTCCTGCCGAAGAAGCGGAAAAGATCGCGCCGAGATCGCGTTGCTTGAGGGCGCGAATGCGATCGCGGAGCGCAGCCGCGCGTTCGAACTCAAAGTCCTTCGCCGCTTCGCGCATTTGCGTTTCGAGTTGAGCGATAGCGTGGACCAACTCGGCTTCCGTGGAGACATCACCGATTACCACATCATCTAAAGGCACGGTGACGTAATCGGCTTCGACAATCCTGGCGAGCTGCATATCGACAGATTTTATAATCGATTGGGGGGTGATGTTGTGCTCGCGGTTGTACGCTTCCTGTTTCGCGCGGCGGCGATCTGTTTCGCCGATAGCCTGGCGCATGGAATCCGTCATCGTATCGGCGTACAAAATCGCACGGGCTTCCAGGTGGCGCGCGCAACGACCAATCGTTTGGATCAAAGAGGTGGTACTGCGAAGGAACCCTTCCTTGTCCGCGTCGAGAATGGCGCAGAGCGAAACTTCCGGCAAATCCAGGCCCTCGCGTAAGAGGTTGATGCCGATTAGCACGTCAAATTCTCCACGGCGCAGGTCGCGCAGGATGCGAACGCGCTCGAGCGTTTCGATTTCCGAGTGCAGATAGCGGCATTTCACGCCAACCTCGGTGAAATATTCGGCGAGGTCCTCGGCCATGCGCTTGGTGAGAGTGGTGACGAGAACGCGCTCGTTGCGGCCTGCGCGAATGCGAATTTGTTCGAGCAAATCATCAACCTGGCCTTTTACGGGGCGAACTTCCACCTGGGGATCGACGAGTCCCGTGGGGCGAAGCACCTGTTCTACTACGACACCACCAGATTTCGTCAGCTCGTAGGGACCCGGAGTAGCGGAGACATATACAGCTTGATTCACGCGATGTTCGAATTCCTCAAAGTTGAGAGGCCGGTTGTCCAGCGCAGAGGGCATGCGGAAGCCATAATTAACGAGCGTCTGCTTGCGCGAACGGTCGCCGTGATACATCCCACGAATTTGCGGAATGGTTTGATGCGACTCGTCGATGAAAAGCAAGAAATCGGACGGCGTGTAATCGAAGAGCGTTGGCGGAGCTTCGCCGGGCAAGCGTCCTGAAAGATGGCGGGAATAATTTTCGATACCATGGCAATAGCCGATGGTGCGCATCATCTCGATATCGAAATGCGTGCGCTGGACCACGCGCTGCGCCTCGACGATTTTCCCCTGGCGCTCGAGCTCACCCTTCCACCAGTCGAGCTCTTCGTAAATGCTCTGAATTGCGCGCTCCTTTTGATCGGCCGGCAGAACGTAGTGGCTCTTGGGATAAATCAAAATGCGATTGATTTCGTTTTCGCCGGGACGCGTACGAATTTCGCCGGTCAGGGGATCGATCTTTCGGATTGCGGTGATTTCGCTGCCCCAGAGCTCGATGCGCACGGCGAGATCGTCGTAAGGCGGATAAATTTCGATCATATCGCCGCGAACGCGGAAAGTGCCGCGCTTTAAATCTTCGGAGCGCTCGTATTGAATTTCGACAAGCTTGCGCAGGATGGCTTCGCGCGCGATGGATTGACCCTTTTCGATGAGCTGCATCATTCCGTAATAGGCCTCCGGGGAGCCGAGGCCGTAAATACACGAGACGGAAGCGACGACGATGACGTCGCGCCGCTCGAAGAGCGAACGCGTGGCGCTCATGCGCAACTTGTCGAGCTCATCGTTGATGGTGGACTCTTTTTCGATGTAGGTGTCGCTCGAGGGGACGTAGGCTTCCGGCTGGTAGTAATCGTAATAGCTGACAAAATATTCGACGGCGTTATTGGGAAAGAACGAGCGAAATTCGTGAAAAAGCTGGGCGGCCAAAGTTTTGTTGTGCGCCAGGACGATGGTGGGGCGATTGATTTCCTCGATCACCTTCGCCATCGTGAATGTTTTGCCCGAGCCGGTGACGCCGAGGAGGACCTGCTGGCGTTCTCCGTCTTTTATAGCCCGGAGGAGCTGGGCGATGGCTTCGGGCTGGTCGCCGCGCGGCTCGTAGTCACTGGCTAGTTTGAAGTTCATCCTGAATCCTTCAGATGCGAAAACTGAGCTGCGCTGAAAACTATGATTATATCAAAAATCAAAAATCGCTGCTGAGGACGCAAAGCGCGCCGGATCCGGCATATTCAGGGCTGCGGCTCTGCCGAGGGCGGCGTCGCAGGAAGAAGGGAAATCTCGGATTGGCTTTCGACATGGCCGACGTAGTGCATTTTTGAGCCGGAACGCGCGCTGGTGATTTGGACGTCCATATCTTGCGTGGCAGTCTGCGTTGAACGGATCAGGGTGCCGGTTGAGAGCGAGATCGTTTCGAGGCTGCCGCCGGAACCGGTCCAGGTACCGGAGGTGTCCAGAGCTTGGCGAGCGTAGTCATCGGGCGTGGCGTCACCATTTCGGATGATTTTGAATTGAGTGACGATCACGGCGCATGAAGCGCTTGCCCCGGCAGGCTGGGCGGTGGCGATGGCCTTCGGCGGCCCGTCAGTCGAGTAGCACAGTTCATCGCGAAGATAGTTGGATTGGTTTCGCCAGATAAGGCCGCCGAGCGCGACGCCTTCCATGGGGCGCTCGCTGCTCCATTTCTGACCGACCTCAATTCCGTCCTTTGGGATGCGCGCGGCGGAAGAAAGTCCGTTCATCCAGGAGTGGACATTTTCAGCGACAGATCGATTTGCGAGGAGATCATCGAGGCCCACGATATGAGCGAGCTCGCCGTCAGGCTCCATAACGTATTCAAGCGAGCGCCCTTCCAGATTTTTGTACTGATCCGTGATTTTGGAACTTGCGGGGTCGTAGGCATCGCTTTCAAATGTGGCGCTGGATTTTTCATATGTGGCGCGAATGCGAACGCTTCCGGGAGGATCGTTATTGGCGGGGAGCGGATTCAGAATATCGAGGCGCAGGATCAGGCTGACAGTCTGTTTCGACTTGGATGCGGCTTCCGGATTCTCGATAGGTGTTTCCATTTTCCCGTTCGAATTCGTTCGCGTTTCGATTTGGTAGCGCAGGGTTTCTCCCGGCGTATATTTCGGAAAAAGACGGACGCGATTGGAGGCCGTCGCGCGGAGCGATAGCGCGAGCAAGGCGAGGCTTGCGACGAAGGCCGACAAGTATTGCACGTTGCGTCTCGTAAGCTTAGCCTTCCGATGCATTGGTGAACGCTAGCACAGGGATTTAGACGAGGCAAACCAAGTGATGTCTAAAATGGAGCTGTACAATACGTCTGTCGGCAGTTTAAAAAATGCCGAGGAAAATTCGGAGGAGCGTGGCTTATGAGTCCCACCGAGACCGTACTTCAGTTCATGGGCCGCATCAACCAGCGCGATGCGGACAAGCTTGCCGAATTGATGACGGAAGATCACGTGTTCATCGATTCCCTCGGCAATTCCGTGCGCGGCCGCGAGAAGATGCGAACCGGGTGGCGAGGCTACTACGCATTTTGTCCGGACTACTGGGTTTCGCACGAAGACATTTTTGAAAATGGGAACTTCGTCGCGGTGTTCGGCGCGGCAGGCGGCACCATCGCGGAAAATGGCAAGCTTCCTCAAGAAAATAAATGGCGGACATCCGCTGCTTGGCTGGCTGTGGTACAGAAGGGCTTGGTGAAGGAGTGGCGAGTTTACGCCGACAACAAGCCGGTGTACGACATTGTGGCGAAAGAAAAGGCAGGGCGATAATTTTCGCGGATCACTCCGATCGCAGCGCTTCCATAACGTCCACGCGTGCCGCGCGCGCCGCCGGCAACACGGACGCGACAACCGCAGCGGCCAGAAGCACCACTGCGGAGCCGAGAACCGGCAAGACACTCGGCATGCGCATATCCACGACATAGCTGCTCGCAAGGCGCGCCAACGCGTATCCGCATACCGCGCCTGCGACGACGCCCGCAGCGGCCATCACGGCGCCTTGAACAATCACGCTGGTCAGAAGATGCCGCGGCTGGGCGCCGAGCGCGAGGCGGATTCCGAACTCGCGCGTCCGCCCGCTAACCGAGAACACCAGCACGCCCGCAACGCCAATCACTGCAATCGCCAGCGCGACCGCCGCAAAACCGCCAAATACCAGCGCGTTCAAACGATCGGGAGTAAGCACTTCCGCGCGCACGTCTTCCAGCGTGGCCGCGTGTTCGACCGGCTGGTCCACGGACATATCGCGAATGATGCGTGTGATCGACGGCACAAGCGCGTAGGGATCCGAATGCGTGTGAACGAACAGTCGGCCCCCGCCCAGCTCTTGCTCAAGCGGGTGATATACGGTCACCGCTGGTCCCGGGACAACGTTCTGATCGTCCAAATCGGCGGCCACGCCGACGATGCGCCGCGGCTCTTCGCTGATGTCGATGAATTTCATTACTGGATCGGTCCACATCATGTGGTGGTTCACCGCATCCTGGTTCGGAAACATCCGCTGCGCCAAGCTCTGGCTCACAATGACGACTTTCTCGGCGTCCTTTCGATCGGCGTCGTTGAAGTCGCGTCCGGCAATTATGGGCACACCGAGTGCGGCGAAAAATCCGGGTGACACCGTCCGGAACATCGCGCGGGGATCTTCTTCACCCGGCCCGTGCGCGTGGCCGTCTGCCGAGTACTCGAATCCCGAACCCCATATCCCCGCGTCGCGCCACGGGACAGCGGTGCCCACGGCGACGCGATCCACGCCCGGTAACGCTGCGATTTGCCGCATCGCTTCTTTGTAGAATCCCTGAATCTGCTCAGGTGTGCGGCCTTCGGTAACCACCGGCACATTCAACGCGAGGACGTTGTGCGTGTCGAAACCGGTGCGCGCGCTTTGCAACGCGAGAAGTGTCTTGAGCAGCATGCCCGCGCCCGCCAGAAGCATGAAAGACGCGGCGATCTGTGTGACGGCGAAAATTCGCAGGCGGCGGCCGGTACTCCCCGTGATCCGTACGCCTCCGCTCGCTATATTCAATCCGTTCGCGGCGTCCGCCGAGGGCAAGCGTGGAACAAATGCCAAGAGCACCGCCGCAACGACTGCCAGCAGCGCGCCGACCCAGAGCATGCTGGAGTCAACCTTCAGATCCAGTGCGCGCACCGAAAACCGGGAGGCGTAGCGAGCCAGAATCGCCACCATCGGGCTCGCGCTCAACACACCAAGGGCCGCGCCGGCGCCGCAAAGCAAGAGGCTATCAGCCAGCAGCACGCGTCGCAGCGAGCCCGAGGTTGCACCGAGCGCCGCACGAATCGCGAGTTCGCCTTCGCGCCGAACCGT
>PMTV01000040.1:29495-126215 GCA_003167215.1 Acidobacteriota bacterium
GCGATGTCCGCGCCCGGCGCAAGCCGCCCGAAGAGCTCGGTCATGCGATGGACTCGTCCGGTCACCATCGTTGCCGACAGATGATGAGGACTGGTAACAATATTGGAAATGATCTCGGTTTCCGCGGGATAAGGAACCGAAGGTTCCAGCACACCGACGATCGTTGCCACGCGCGCGCCCGAGGGATCACCCGAATCGAGCTTCACGGTCTTGCCGATCACGGACGGATCCTTTTTCATGACCGTCGTCCAGAAACGATACGTCAGGACTATCGCGCCCGCGGCCTTTGGACCGTCATCGTGCGCGTCGAGCAAGCGGCCGAGCACCGGGTGCAATCCCATGACCTCGAAATACGATCCGTCCACCACGCCGGCGCGGACCTCTCGCGGCTCGCCGAGTCCCACCGCTGAGAACCCCATCTGGGAGAAATCGCCAAAAGCGCTCACTGTCTTCACGCGCGACTCGATATCCTGAATCTCGGGGACGGAGAACGTAGTGTTCTCGACGCCGATCCCGGGCGCGCTCTGTCGAATGTAGATCAGGCGGTCTTCGTCGCGGTTGACCAGCGGCCGCAGCAACACGCCCCTCACCACGCTGAAAATGGCCGCGTTTGCGCCGATGCCCAGCGCTAGCGTGAGCACCACCGTAATGGCCAGCCCTTTGGTGCGCGCCAGCGAGCGCACCGCCATTTTCAGATCAGGAACGAGCAAGTCTAGTTTGAGCATCGTCCGGCCTCCTTACCGTTTGTATTACCTGGGGATTATCCTCGCCTAGCTATTCGCACGAGACAACTTTATTTTGACCGCGGCCAGTCCGCCCACTGAAGTGATGCCAAGCGACCGTCCCCATAGCGCGCAATTTAAGTACCGTAAGCAAAACCACGTAAGCGCCGAAACGGTAGGGACTTAGTAGAAAAGGATCGCGTAGAGTGTTGCGTCTAAATGCCCGCTATTGGGATGCATGGGTCGCGAAGCCGAACACTTCCCTTGCCTATGATCGGCCGGCCCGTTTCTCCAAGCCACCAGTTCGCACTGAGGCCAGCGTGTCCGCCAGCCGCTCGTAGCTCGCAGCCAGGCCCTTCTCCATGCCGCTCTTCAGGACGGCATCGCGCGCCTCCCACGATTCGTAGAGGATCGTCTGCGTGATCGTCGTCTTTCCGCCATGCTCGGACAGAACGATTGTCCCGACGGCCTCGCCCGGGTACCAGGCTTCATCGAACTTCTCAGTGGAAACCAGCCGCTCGGGCGCCACAATCTCTCGATAAACGCCGCCCATCCCCATCTCTGTTCCGTCGGAGTCCTGCCGCCACACGTAACGGTACTTGCCGCCTACCTTCAGATCGATTTCGCATACCGGCATCGACCAGCCGGGCGGCCCGAGTAACCACTGCTTCACCAGCTCCGGCTTGGTGAAGACATCAAACAGCAGGCGGCGAGGCGCGTTGAATTCGCGCGTCATTACGATCTCTCGCTCGCCGCGCGTAGCTAGTTTCAGACTTCCAGTGTTCATCATCGGTGATCTCCCTGTCGCTTCCTGCGTCCACGTTTTTTCTCCTGGGTCTTCATCTGGCCGAGCAGCGCATCCAGGCGCTGGAAGTTGCCTTCCCAAAGCTGCCGGTAGCGCTCCACCCACTCCTGAAGCTCCTGCAGCGGTGCCGGACGCAATGTGTAAATTCGGCGCTGAGCGTCTACTCGAACTTCAACGAGCCCGGCATCACTGAGAACGCGCAGATGTTTTGAAACTTGCGGTTGGCGAAGACCCAGGCGGTCGACCAAGTCCCCGACAGGGCGAGATCCCTTACGCAACAGCTCGACGATTTGAAAGCGATTGGGCTCGGCAAGCGCTCTGAGTGTTTCCATCATGGCGAATCCGAATATGCCTCAGACAGTATATTCATGTCAAGACATATTCTTCAATTGGAATATACGATTTTATTTTAGGGTTGGGGCGCGTGCGCTGAGAGGCGAGTCAGCTGAGGTGAAGAGAGTGGGCCGCTGAGATGGTAAGTAGGTTGAGAGGAGGCGTCGGCGGCGCGCGAAGTGCGTTCAACGGGCGCACCTGAAGAGACTCGAAGGCGGAAATCGAGATTGTGGGCGAAATCCATGGCACCCATGGCGTTGATTTCGCCGGACGGAGTAAGGGACGAAAGTTCCGAAAACTTAATCTCGCGGTCACCACAGGTGAATGCAGCCGAGGCTTCGTGAAAGGAACTGACGCCGGGACGGCTGGCGCCTTCGCGCAGGGAGTCAGTCAGACTGAGGTTGCGAAATTCAACGTCGTTCAGCCGCGCTCTGCCTTTACACGCGAGCGAAGCGAGCAGATCGGACTTGGTGGCACCTCGCGCTCGTAGAGCGAGTTCTCCCGAGGCTGCGCCGGCAAAAATATTCTCGAAAGCCGGGGAATCCGCGGAAAGCGATGCAAGATCGATGCGCGAGAAAGCCACGTTCACGCGATAGGAAGGAATAGCCGCAAAATCGGCGTCGAATGACGCACCGATATTGCCTCCGTAAAACTGGCCCCGCGCATTGACGAACTCGACGTGGTGCCCATCCACTTTCAGCTCGCCCTGCAGACGCCGTACGACGACAGGAGCCAGCGTGAATTGGTCGATAGCCATATGGCCGGTGGCGTGAAGATTGTCAGTCACTGCATTCGTTGACGAGCGAGCGTTCAAGAACGGCAACATGCGGTCGAGGAAGCTTTCCCGCCACTCCGGATTGAGCCAGCGATCGACTTCCGCCGCTGCAAGATGGTCCGCCGAAAGCGCGAACTGCCATCCGCTGGAGGAATGACGATCGAACGAGCCGCTCCAATGAGCGCCAAACGCCGCGGCGGACGAGAGCGAGATGTGACGAGAGTCGGTTTTCCAATCCGAACGGGCTCGAATGTCTTCGATGGGCTGATTGAGGAACGGCGTGCGAAGCGACATTTCGCCCGATTCCCCGCCCCAGTCAATGAAACCTGTCGGTTGCGTTTGCCAAGGGAACGCGGCGCCCTGCCATCGTAAATCGCAACGCACGGGACCCGCCAAATCCCATCCGCGAGAAATATTCCATCCGAAGGCGCTTGCCGTGGCAATCAAGTCGCGCGCCTGCGTTAAATTTCCGAACAGGTGAAAGGTGGGAAAATCCGCCGAGGCGGGTTTCGCGGACGCTTCCATGCGCAACGAACTGGCGGAAGCGCCGAACGAGAGCGCGACGGGAGCCAGCGAGGCAATGCCGCCGTCATAACGAAACTGGATATTTCCAAGGTGAGCTGGAACCCGCAGGTGGACGCCCGTGAGCTCTGCTCCATCAATCGTTACGGCTGCGCGATTCATCTGCAAAGGCCAGCCGGAAATGTTTCCACGCACGCTGGCGAATCCGCGGAGTGAAATATCGGCCGCGACATCCGAATGGAACGCCCGGATCCAGGCGAGCAGATCGTTCAAATCAATCAAGGAAGAAGCGATATCAATGGAAACGGGGGGCGTTTTCAGCGCGGAAGCTTGTGCCGGAGTTTCCCAGGCGATGCGCGCCGACGCTCGAGCATGAGAATGCGGCGCTTCAATGGCGGCATCGCTTATTTCGAATCCGAAAGTCATCGGATTCCAGTGGATGTTCGCGAGTACGTTGAGGGCCGGATTGTCCGGGCGGAGCGCGAGGTCCCAGCGGTGAAGCTGTCTGAATTCCGCGCGCGACTGAATGGCCCAGCCATCTTCGCGGTCTTCCGTTCGAGCATTCAGAATAAGAGTAAGAATTCCGCGAACGCCGTAATCGTGGTTTCGCGCGAGGCGCAGCACATCCGGCACGGAGGCGTCGCTCCAGGAGACGTCGAGCTCCGCGGGACGCAAACGTGAGGACGTGCCGCCCATGTGGCCACTCACATGAAGAATCCCTGCTTGTTGCACGATCACCGCAGCACGCGTCGGAGTCGCTTCGAGGTCCATGTTCCATCGGCCCGGACCTGCCGGCTCGATGTAACCCGTCACGCCCACCAACGCAAAAGGAAGCTTTTCGTCGCCACGCTTGAAATTGATCCGGCCCGAATCCACTTCGATGCGGCTAAAGCGCACAGACTGCGAGGCGGAAGGTGCGCCGCTGGAAGCGGCTGAAGAAGCCAGGGTGGAAGCAGGCTTGGGCAGCCATTCGGCGAGGTTCCAATCGCCGTCGAGATTACGAACGAGATTAAGGCTCGGACGCTCCATCGAAACAGTTCCAAGCTGAATGTGGCCGCGCATCAGCCCTTGCCAGCGAAGACGCACGGTGAGCGACTCAGCCCTGAGAAAATATTCATTTCCGAAGCGCGGATCCTCGCCGAAGGTGACCGATTGCGCTTGAAGTGTTGGACCGCCCCACAAGCTGAAATCATAACTGCCAACTTGAACCGGCCTGCCGAAAGCGGACTCGAGCCGCGCGGTAATCTTTCTCTGCAAACGGGTATGGCGAATGAGGAGAGAAATTCCAATGTCCGCAAGCCAGAGGAGAACGAAGAACAGGAGTATCCATTTGAACCACCGGCTCCAGCCGCGTGATCGCGCGTGAATCGACGCCCGAGGCTGAGAAGCTGCGACGCTTTGGGAAAGAGTGTCTGACACAGCGAATAGCGGCCAACGGCCACGCTAATGGACCTCGTGCATCATCCGATGCCAGCGCGTTCGGCTGGGGAGATGCAGAACATTTTGTCCTATCGCGCGCAAGCTGCCAAGGAATCCGCGATCGGCGTAATCTTGGGAGGTGGCATCAACGGACCAGTAAACCATAATCGGACGGCCCATAATAGCGCGTCGGTCCACAAAGCCCCAATAGCGGCTGTCCCAACTACGATCGCGATTATCACCCATCACAAAATAATTATCCGCGGGGACGACGAGCTCGCCGCGCTGGACGTGACTCAGAATTTGTTCCGCCCATTCCGGGCGAAGTCCGATTTCGACGAAGTAGCGGTTGGGCGGCGGAAAATTATCGCCGAAGGGATCTTCATAAGCCGGTTCGTGAACCACGTACGGCTCAGAAAGCGGATCGCCATTTACATAGACATGCTGGTTGATGATCCGAACGCGATCTCCGGGCAAACCGATCACGCGCTTTACGTAGTGCGGATGATCGTCGAATGGAAACTTGAAGACGATAATATCGCCGCGCCGAATTGCGCGGTAAGGAAGAAGCTTTTCGTACCAAGCCCCGTTGCCTTCGAATATAAACTTATTCACCAGCAAATGATCTCCGACCAGCAGCGTCGGCTCCATGGACTGGGAAGGAATTTTGAAAGCTTGAACGATGAACGTGGTTCCGAAAAGCGCAAGCAGAACTGTTACCAGAAGCGACTCGGCATACTCGGCAAAAGTACTGCGTTTCGCCAACTTCCTTACACGCGGGGGTATGGGAGTTGAGATGTTTGCCGACTCCGCTGTAGAAGTATCTGCTTCCATGAACTCCTTCAGGACGTTCCGTTGCTCGCTTCGAGAATTTCCAGCGCCGTTCTTGCGGCACCCTGCTCTGCTTCTTTTTTACTGCGGCCTTCCGACGCCGATAGCTTTTTGCCTGCATCCCAAACTTCCACTTCGAATGTTTTCTGGTGTTCCGGCCCCGATTCGCTGCGGATGCGATATTCGACGGGCGGCAATCCGCGCTGCTGGAGCCATTCCTGCAACGCGGATTTGTGGTCGGCTCGCTCAAGACCGCCGGCGTTGATTGCCAACGCTGGTTCGAGCAGGGTACGTTGCAGGAAAGAAGCCGCAGCTTCGAGACCGGCATCCAGATAGATGGCGCCGAGGATGGCTTCGAAAGCATCGGCCAGCAACCTCTTTTTGTCGCGGCCTCCGGTTTTTTCCTCGCCAGGCCCCAGCCGCAAATGCATGCCGAGCTTGAGTTGCTTTGCAGCCGAATGGATCGAAGAAGCGCTGACGAGCCGAGCGAGGCCCTTGGAAAGTTTTCCAGAATCCCAATCGGGGAAAGTCCGGCAAAGCTTTTCGCTGGCCACCAGACCTAGAACACGATCTCCTAGAAACTCCAGACGTTCGTTATCGGTATCGTTCGAATTCTGACGATGCGAGCGGTGGATCAAAGCCCGCTCAAGGACTTCAGGATCCTTAAAACGATGACCCAGGATCGCCTCGAGCTCTTCGCGTTCCTGTGCGGTCATGGTTGGATAAACCTTGCCTACGGTTTAGGCGCGGCGGGTTGCGCGGACGCCTGTTTCTTAGCTTCATCAATTTTCGATCTACAACGATCGGCCAACCCACCGGGAATCTGGGCGCATTTCTGATATGCGTCTGCGGCTTCGCTGAATCGCTTCAAGTCCTGCAGCTCAACTCCCATCACGTAGAAATCAGTAGGATCCGGCGTGGCGGCGATTTTCTCACCGGCCTGCAGCTCGGTGACGGAATTGGCAAAATCCTGACGGCGAAAATAAATTAGTCCCAGACCGCTATGGGCCTGGGACAACGCCAAGTCCTTTGCCTTTGCAAACTGTTCGTCCGTCAGATTCGCGGGCTTGGTTAGTTTGGAGATTACGTCGATTGCATGCTTTTCGAAAACCTCCGCTTGGTTCAGGCGTTTCTCCGCATCCGGATCGTCGGGATTGTAGTTGTGTGGGATTACCCAGCCTTCGATAACGAGTACGGTGACATTATCCGGGTTTAGCGCCAGCGCTTTATCGGCCGCATCATACATTTTGTCGAATTGTTGTTTATCGAGGTAGTCCTGCATCAGGCGCGCATAAACCTGTTCCGCATATTTGCTCTTGGGGTATTTTGCTACAAACTGCTCGCCAAGCTTAATTCGGGCATCGGCTTGTTGCGGAGCGTTCGCATCGACAAAAGCTTTGTAAGCTTTCTCTTCCTCAGGATCAATTTTGGGCGCTTCGGCCGGCGCTTGCGGGGCGCTTAGCGGAGCCGCTTTCCCCGATGGTGCCGGCGTCGGCTGTTGCTGCTGCGGTTGCGGTTGCGGTTGCGGTTGTTGCTGCTGCGGTTGCTGCTGGTACTGCGCGCTTGTGCCTTGCGCGACTGCCAGTCCTGCCGCGATAAGTATCGCTATCGTTTTCAGTCCGACGTGAATTGACTTAAAACTCATTTTTCACCTTTCCTGGTTGGCTTCCCCGGCGCATCTAAGAGCGCCCGCCGGGATTAAGGCTTTTCTGATTCCTTGCCGTTTTCGGATGCGCGAGGCTTATAAGCTGAATCCAAGCCGCGCTGGGCGGCCACGCGAGCGTTCTCTGGCGAGCCATTGATTGCGAGAGCCACGCGATACTCGATGAGTGCCTCATCACGTTCGTCTTCAAGGTCATGGATGCGGCCGAGATACACATGCGACCAGGCCAAGATCGTGGGATCGGATGTCCCGCCGGAATTTGCCGGACCCGACGCCGTCGATCCTAAAGCGTCAACGAGCTGCTCAAATAATTCTTTAGCGCGATCTGCATCGCCCGACAGTATAGACGCAATGGCCAGTCCATACACTGCTCGCGGCTCATTCGGATACTTCTCCAGAATTTTTCCGAAGGTCGCCGACGCGGCTGCAGCATCCTTTAGCGCGATTTGATGATCCCCGTCTGCCAGCTGGCGATCGAGCTCGGCAGGCTGGGCTTCGCGCACCGAGGCTGTCTGTGCTGGTGCTGACGCCTCCTGAAAAGGAGCAAAAGTGAAATTCTGTAAACGTTTCAGCTCCGCCGATACATCAACACCCGCGACGATGTCGGGGAAATAATACGTCATCGCGGGCTCGGCTTTCTCAAACTTCTGCAATTGTGCAACGAAGGGCCGCACGAGAATAAATCCGGATTGATCGTTCTCCGCTAGTGCGGCCTCAAGCTTTTCCGGCGTGAGACGGCGCAAACGCAACTCTACGGCCTTGATCAGGCATTCGTCGGTGAATGAGAGAAAGTCCGTGCGATATTCAGTGGGGAGCCGGGGAGCGCGCGCCGCAATGTTGAGGAGCGCGCTCTTGCCTTCGACTTGCTTGCGATATCGAAGAGGCAAAGTGTCCAGCATGAAATGCAGGTAGGCGTGCTGGATATCGTCAACGGGGAGCTGCGCGCCCGTTCCGACAACGATCGCGTAATGGTCGCCGAAATTGCGAAAGTTCGTGCGATTGCCGACCAGGGGCTCAACTTCCACGGTAAAGGTTCGCCCTTGCACAGGCTTGAGAATTTCACGCAGGTAACCGTTCGACACGGTGACGATGCGCCGGACGGGTGATTGATAGCGAGCTATGGCGCGGTTGTACTCCGGCTTGATTTGGGCCCAGCGAATATCGAGATGGGCTTCGCTATAAAAAGCCACCAGGAGTTTTTGAAACCCTTCGAGAGAGGCTACGTCGGGAGGAAGAAAATCCGCATTACCTTGATATTGAAACGTTGGCGGCGGACCAACCACGAGAGCGAACGTAATGTAGCGCGAGAGCGTCTCGCCTGAGTCCGCCAGGGCGTGGTCGCGATAGAACTGGCGGAGAGCGACGGTGGCAGGACCCTGAAGTTTCAGGAGTTCGCCGCGCAACGCGAGACGCGAAGGCATTTCAGCGAGGGTACTTTCATCCGCGTCGAAACCCGCCGCGTCGAGCGCGCACATCGTTGAAAACAGCTGCTGGCTCGCCTCTACGCTGATTCCGCTGGCCCACTCCTGGGTAGGGGCGGCCTGCCCATGAATCTTGGGCGCAGCCGCGATTCCCAAAACGAGCAGAGCGGCGGAACACATCAATTTCGGGTGTGACTGAAAGATCCTTCGAATGGCCAGACTCCTCGCGAGCGTGCGCTCACCTCAAACGACTTCCCCGTTGCTACAGCGGTTCGCGCTTCGAAACACTAAACTCTAGCGGTCGGCCACGACAGAGTCAAGAAAACGCGCCAGAGGTCAACGAAAGACTTCCGATTGGCCGCAGAATCGCGGGCACATGTTGGCGGCGAAAAGAAAAATGGGAGGCGCAACTGTGCGGATAGAAGCGCTTTCGCGATAAACGACTATTGCTGAGGCGTCGATTGTTGAGGGGCTTGCGGGGATGCCGGCGCAGAAGAATGAGAAGCGGGCCCGTCGGACCGCGGAAATTCGTATACGCCGCGGGAATCGGATGCCACGATCAGCCGCTCAGGTTCCACGATGATCGCGCTCGCGCGAAGAGGTGCGCCGTCGGGGGTGGCGATATAATAGTCGCCAAGATAGTCGCCGTTCTTGTCGAAATGCACGAGCACCCTGCCGATTGCGGCCCAGATGTCCTGTGAAACGTGATCCACGCCTACAGCAGTGATGACTGGTTTGGCGTCCGTCGCACTCCCAATGTGATCGAGATTCACTTTCACCGTGCCGGTCAAATTGTAAAGGCCCTCACCGAAGCGGCCGTGCGGACCCCCAAAGCGCATATCGCCAGCTCCTCGTTCAAAGCCGGAGCGAGGACCCATCGTGCCCGTACCTGGCGCCGGAGCGGAAAATGCTTGAGTGTCTTTACTAAACAAAGATGCGCCGGGCCCGCCCCCAAAGGACGTTCCTCCTACCTGCCCAAAGCCTCCGATCCCCGAAAAACCCTGCCCTAAACCCATCCCACCAAACATCCCGGCTCCGGGAAAACCGCCCGGGAAACCCATGCCGCCCATCGTGCCGCGGCCTGCGATCCCCGTGCCTATCCCCTGTCCGGCGGACTGCGATAGAGAAAAGAGCGCCTGGGAACTGTCATAAGAATTGGCCGCGCCAGAGAGATCGCCTGAAGACGAATCTTGAGCAGCGAATAGCAACGCGTCGCTCGTTCCATCGGAAGCAGACGATCCCTGTGAGTTCGCTGTAGTTCCCGAGTGTTGGGACTTGCCTCCTAAATGGAATTGCAGCGAATCTGCCTGAAACGTTCCTTGCGCAGATACCATTCCACCGCCCGACATGCCGCCGGGACCGCCGCCACCAGGGCCCGAGGCGAATCCTGTCGAGAGAATACTGGCAGTCGCTGCTTGGGCTGTTGCCGGACCCTCTCCCAGGCGTGCGCCAAGACCGGACGATAGGCCGCCGCCGAAAAAAATGTCGCCCTTGTTGCCGATAGCGGCCCAGGTGTTGTACGAGTCAGAAAAGCTCGTCTCGCTGAAACTAACCCCAAACTGGACGCGATCATCGGGGGCTGGGGCCGAAGACGGCGCGTACAAATTCGCGGCCAAGGCAACCTCGGTAGCGGCATAACCGAAGCGGTCGTATTTGCGGACGGTCGGATCGGGCAGTGCCGTGAATGCGAAGTAGATGCCACCCGCTCCATCTCCGAAAACCCTTCCGAGGTTCTGTAATTGCTTCAACGGATCCGCGCCTGCCTGTGCAGGATCACCGAAGCTGCGAACCAAATCACCTTCGTCAGTTCGAATTTCAACCAGACGCTTCGGGCGCAACGAGGAGACGGCAAACTGGTTATCCGGGAGAGCGACGACGCCGGTGGGAGCGAAGACCGGAACTGTTTTGAGAAGAGAGCCGTCGGGCTCGAAGATCTCGATGGCATTTGCGCCACGATCGGCAACGAGCAGAAACCCTTCGCTATCCAGGTCAAAGTCGACAGCGTATTGAATCTTCGCGGTTCCTCCCGCGCGGGGTATCTGCCCGATCCGTTTTCCCTCGGGACTGAATATCCAGATTACGTTCGGAGGCGTCGCGAGAACATAGTAACGCCCGGCAGAATCGCGTTTCATGGCCGTAACCCCGGAGTTGATTTCCGGGAGCACGCGTGCGCGAGACTGGACGACGTTTACAAATCCCTGTGCGTCAGCAGGACGTGGAGCAGTAAAACCAGCAAGAAGTGCAATCACGCAGACAGGGCCCCACAGACTCCATCCCGAACGACGGAACATACAAGCGCCCCCTACTCAACAAGAATGATCTGGTGTACTTGTATTGACGTGGTCGGCGTCCAAAAGTTCCAATAACTTTGCCGGGAGAAGCGAGCCGCATATGGATCCCATTTAGCTCGTGATAAGCCCGCCTCGTAAGCTTCGGGATGCAAGCAAGGAATTAGCAATATCCCTTTGTTCAAATTGGTTCAGGAGGCTTTATCTTTGCAAGTGTGCTGTACGGGACAGTTTTATGACTGCGCCGCGCACATAGTGGGCGCTACCGTGATTCCAAAATTGGGAACGCAGGAATCGCAGTCGGGAGACTACCCATATGAACCGTTTACATCGATATGCAGGCGCGCTATTTCTAACCGCTGCCCTTGCGGCAAGCGGATCCATGGTGGCCGGCGCGGCAGCGCAGGAAACCGTTCAGGCTCGAGTCTACGACTCAAACCACCGCGATTACCACAACTGGGATGACCGCGAAGACCACGCCTACCGAGGCTACCTGGTAGAAAGGCACCAGGATTATCGCCCGTACGACAAGCAGAATCACAGGCAGCAAGTCGCTTACTGGAACTGGCGCCACAGCCATCCGGATTGAGAATAAGAAAAACTTTTCGCTGAACGACAGAGCCCATCGTCGCACCGCTTGTCGGGAAATCCCGGGAAGCGGTCTGACGATACTTTCTGCGCGACGCAAAGTGCAAAACCGAGGTAAGAGCATGAAACGCCCAATCGGTGTGACAATTATCGCGGCTCTGACGTTCTTCGGAGCGGCGGCTCTGGCTCTGGGCTCTTTTGCTTTCTTTGTAGTGGCCGTGATGGGCATGACGGGCGGAGATGCGGGAGATCCCGCCTCCGTGGCAATCGCCGGAATGGGAGTCGCAGGGGGATTTTCGCTGCTGGTCCTCGCGGGTGTTGCCGCCTGTCTGGCAATCGGCGTTTTGGATCTGCGCGAATGGGCGCGGATCATATCCATCGCATCCATTGCCGCGGGGATTGGATGCACGATTCTCAGCCTTTTCGCTTTTAGGAGATATGTGGTGATTCCGCCTGTCCCATCGGTCTTTTGCCATTTGCTGGTGATGGCTACAGCCGTCTGGATGCTGGCGTACCTCTTGCTCGCCCGGGTCAAGCAGGCTTTTAGCGTAGTAACCCCTAACCGCCTCACTACGTGAATTGGCAGCGGTAGTCTAACTCCAGGTCGAATTATTGAAAGCTGACTACCACGCGCTGGAATAATGTTTGAAGCTGTGGAAGAAAAGAGAAAAGCTATCCGTGGACGCGGACTTCGCTAAAGCTAATCAGAACTTGGCCGCCGTCGGTCGGACGGCCGAAGCTAATCTCAGGTCGAAAGCGCGAAAACAATAGAACCTGATCGATCTGATGTTTCACCGCGGCGTCATTGGGGCCTGAAAGAATGTTGTAAGACACAACTTCACCTTGAGCGTTGAGGGTGGCCTGAAGCACCAACACACCGGAATCCGGATGGCCTTCGCTGGCCACGACTCCCGGAACGGGAAATGGCGCCAGGCTTTCCAGGCGCGCGGGCTGAACGAGGTTCAAAGGCAAATCATTTGCAACCACGCCCATCGGGACGCCTATCAGGACGTTCTGCACAATCAGGACAAAGACCACCAGAGCGGTAAGAATTCCGCCAGTCGCTGGGACAGCAAGCCGGCCGAAAATATCCTGGAATCCCAAGAACGCGCTAGACCAGGTACGGCGAACACTCACCCACGGAGAGACTGAGTGCGCGGCTTGCACGCGGATACGCGTGGCCAAATCCGCCGGAGGAGCAACTCGCTCAACCTTTGCCAAACAGACGGAGAGCCGGCGATAACTTTCCAGCAGGTCGCGACATTCTCCGCAGGCGTCCAGATGCTCGCGAATGATGGCATGATCCTTCGACGGAATTGCGCCATCTATATATCCGGGAAGGCGGCGCGCAGCGTCGCGGCAATTCATCGCGCACCTCCGCGTCGTCTTGTTGCGAAGGGCATTGCGCGAGCGGTCATTGGCGCCGATGGTGTCGAAATCACACGTATCTTTGACGGCTGCGTCGAAGGCGCCTGTGCGTGCTCGCTGCGATGTCGCGCGTCAGCAGATTCTTCCGCATGAGAGACGTGAAGCATGGGCTTGAGAATCTCCCTTAGATCGCGGCGGCCGCGCAGGATACGTGATTTCACCGTGCCTACCGAAACTTCGAGCACTTCCGCCACCTCTTCGTAAGATAGCCCCTCTAGATCTCTTAAAATGACCGCGCTGCGAAACACGTCCGGCACCCGCGCGAGCGCCCGGCGGACCACCACTTGCATTTCAGCCGCTTCCACTTGCTCCAAGGGCGTCGCTTCCAGGTCTTTCAGATCAAGCGCCGGGTTCTTCCCTTCCACTTCAGCATCTATAGAGACCTGTTGGCGATGATGGCGCCAACACCAGCGACGGTGGTTCAGCGCTTGCCGCACCGAGATGCGGTAAAGCCACGTCTTCAGCGAACTGCCCTGCCGGAACCCGTGAATCCCGCGAAAAGCTCGCAGAAAAACTTCCTGGGTCACATCAGCGGCATCAGCAGCGTCTGAAAGAATGCCGTAAACCAGGTTGTACACCCCGGCGTGATAATAGGTGACCAGCCAGTCGAACGCCGCGTCAGACCCCGCCTGAAGCTCCGTCACCAAGACGGCTTCGTCGCGGCCCCATGGCAAAGTTTGTGCTAGGTCGGACATGCCTTCCGCCGGTCTCCCTTCAGGGCGTGTCCCTGCTATGTTTAGACACCGCTCAGCCCTGATTGTTACCAGCATAGCAGAAATTAAGTAGATGGGTATCCGTCGAAAGTACTACTCCGGGAGCGGCCCCGAGGGGGCGCAAGTCATTGAAGGGATTGGTGGAGCCGGCGGGGTTCGAACCCGCGACCTCCTCGATGCCATCGAGGCGCGCTCCCAACTGCGCTACGGCCCCACGAAATGCAAATACTGTTATTGCTTTTATAGCACCTTGCGATTGCGAGCGTCAAACAAACGGTGCAGAGGTTTCATGCGCGTTCAACGCGTTGGGCTGAAACTGAGGGATTTACTTTGGGCCCTTGAACCAACTATAGCCGATGGTAAACGTGAATGTGCCGTTGTATCCGGGATTATGCGGGCCCAGGCTGGCGCTCGATAAATGGCCGAACTCGATTTCAAAAAGCAATGCTTGCTTCGGTTTCACAAAAACGTGCGCTCCAAACGCACCTCCGGGCGTGAAGTTGATCTGGGAAGTATCTCCCGGCGGAATATTGTCTCTGCTGAAAACGACGCCGCCCTCCGCGGCGAAGTACGGAACAATCTTCTTGCCGCTGGTAAAATTCCATTTCCAAATCGCCGGCTTGATGCTGCCTCCATAAACCGCGCTCTCCGGCGGAAATACCACATAGATCGGCATCACATCCACCGCCCATTCGAAATTCCCGCGAAAGATGCCGGAGAGATGATCCGACGTCAGGACGCGGCCGGCGCGGCCGCCGGCATAAAAAAACTGAGTGTTGTCGGATTTTCCCAGACCCATTCCGCCGCCGCTGAATAGCCCCAATTCCCAGGTTCCTTTTTGAATTGGATTCGCGGGCAGATCTTGCGCTGCCAAAGCCGACCCCAGCAACATTATCAAGACGAACCCGCCGATGATTTTCATGTCTCCCCACCTCTAAACGCCGCAGTGCGGCCGATTCGAAGCCTGAATGCCAAAGCGCAGAGACTAAAGCCACAGCGCGTTTCGGTCAAGCTCGTTGAGCCATCCAGCGAGCAACGCTGAAGGCGAGGAAACGAAGGCGGTTTTTCCGGCAGTTCGTTTAGAATGGGCGCCCTATGCCCAAAATAACTTTTCTCGGCGCAGCAGGAACGGTAACAGGTTCAAAGTATCTGGTGGAAGCGGAAGGAAAGCGATTGCTGGTCGATTGCGGATTGTTCGAAGGTTCCAAGGAACTGAAACAGCGGAACTGGAACAACCTGCCGATTGATCCAGCGACGATTGATTGGGTGCTGCTAACCCACGCGCACATCGATCACACCGGGTACCTCCCGCGTTTGGTCCACGCAGGATTCGAGGGCCCAATCTTTGCCAACGCGGCCACGCGCGAACTTTGCCAGCTTCTGCTTCCCGATTCGGCTCACTTGCAGGAAGAAGACGCGCAGTACGCCGCAAAGAAGGGCTACAGCAGCCACAATCCGCCCTTACCGCTTTACACCGTGACCCAGGCGCAGGACGCACTTAATCGTTTTCGAGAGATTCCGCGCGCTGATACATTCGCGATCAGCCCGCAGTTTTCGGTGCGGTCGCATGACGCGGGCCACATTCTGGGATCGACCTGGCTGGAGCTGACGATCACCGAAAAGGGGAAGCAAACGCTGGTGGTTTTCTCCGGGGATTTGGGCCGTTACAATCAGCCCATCCTAAAGGACCCCGAGGCGCCCACTCGTGCGGATTTTCTTCTCTGCGAATCCACATATGGGGACCGCGACCATCCGACGGGGTCGGTGGCGGACCAGCTGGCAGACGTGATCAATCGAGTGAATACGCGAGGCGGCGTGGTGGTGATACCTGCCTTCGCCGTCGGGCGCACGCAGACTTTGATGTATTACCTGCGCCAGCTCGATGACCAGAAGAAGATTCCTGACCTTCCGGTATACATGGATAGCCCCATGGCCATCAGCGTTACGGACATTTATGCGCGACACCACGAAGATCACGACCTGGACTTTACGGCCCTGGAGCAGCAGGGAGATAGAGACCCGCTAAACTTGCGCGAAGTTCACATGACCCGCAGCGTGGAAGACTCAAAGAAAATCAATAACGTGGCTTCGCCGTGCATCATTCTCTCCGCCAGCGGCATGGCCACCGGAGGACGCGTTCTGCACCATCTTGCTCGCAGGCTGCCGGATTCCCGCTGCGCTGTGCTGCTAGTGGGCTATCAGGCAGAAGGTACCGGCGGGCGAGCTTTGCAGGACGGCGCACAATACTTGCGTCTATACGGGCAGGAAGTGCCGGTGCGCGCCGAAATCGTCACGCTCGATCAGCTATCCGCGCACGCGGGGCGCAGCGAACTACTTCAATGGCTCTCAGGATTCACCGTGCCGCCGCGACAGACATTTCTGGTGCATGGCGAACCGGCCGCTCTGGATTCGTTTCACGGAGCCATCACCAGCCGCTTTCACTGGCCGGTGACCGTGCCCGCATACCTGCAATCATTCGATCTCAACACCTAAGGGGATAGGCCGCGGGATCAGAGGAGCCTCCTACTGGGCCGCGGCGGTTTGTGCGAAGGCGGAAATTTCGGTGAGATGGAAACCAAGAACAAACATCGGATGCGGAGCGACACGGCCCCAGCGCGCAAGATCCCATTTCGCGCGCAGGAAGCGGACTTCCGGTTTCAGCGTGAGATCGAGAACCTGGCGAGTTTCGCCGCGGTAGAATCGCTGCGGCATCTTGAGCAGCGGCAATTTTCCCCAGTTTTGGCCGTCCGCCGACCCCCACACGGAAATATCCACGGATTCCTGTTCGATCTGATCCTCGATGAACATCGAGCAGAGAAACGTGCGAGTCTCACTTGCGGCGATTTCGTACGGCTGCCCTTCCCCATTCGCAGTCAGGCGGGTGTCGGGCGGGATCAGATTGAGTTTCATGGCCTTGCGTTCTCCTGATCAAATCTCGCGGATTCTAACATAGCCTCGCACTTTTACTTCAGCCGCGTTCCCGAGCCGACTTTCAGTTTTGCCAGGCGCTCGGCGGCAGCTTGAAATGTTTTTTCCGTTTTGCAAAAGGTAAAGCGCAAATGCGTCCGACCATCAGCGGGATTTCGATAGAAGCTCGAGCCCGGCACTGCAGCCACGCCAATTTCCTTCACCAGGTATTTTGCAAAAGCGACATCATCCGGGAACCCGAAGGAGGAGATGTCCGTCATGATGTAATACGCGCCGCGCGGTTTGAAACAGTGGAATCCGGCGTCCGTGAGAATTCCGAGCAGCCGATCGCGCCGAACCGTGTATTCGCGTGCCAGCGTATCGTAGTAATCTTGCGGAAAATGTAAAGCTGCGGCACCGGCCTCTTGCAGCGGCGCAGCGGCTCCCACCGTCAGAAAGTCGTGGACCTTGCGAATCGCGGACGTTGCCTCCGCGGGCGCAATGGCCCAGCCCACTCTCCATCCTGTGACGCTGTAGGTTTTCGAAAGCGCGTTAATGGTGATGGTGCGGTCACGCATTCCGTCCACCGTGGCCATGGAAATATGTTTCGCGCCGTCGTACAACATGTGCTCGTAAATTTCATCGGTAATGGCGAAAACGTTCCACCGTACGCAAAGGTCACGAATTTGCTCCAGTTCGGGGCGTTCAAACACCTTTCCAGTGGGATTGTTAGGTGTATTTAAGATAATCGCTTTTGTCTGGGGGCCGAAAACAGCGGCTAATTGCTGCGGATCGAACTTCCAATCGGGCGCGTGAAGTTTAACAAATCGCGGCTGCGCCCCGGACAGAATCGCATCAGGCCCGTAGTTTTCATAGAACGGCTCGAAGACGACAACTTCGTCGCCCGGATTGATGATGGCCATCATGGCCGACATCATCGCTTCGGTGGACCCACAGCAAACTGTAATTTCTCGTTCGGGATCGATTGAAACGCCATTCGAGCGTGAGAATTTTTCAGCGATGGCGTTACGCAGAGATTTCGCGCCCCAGGTGATGGCGTACTGATTGATGTCCGCTGCAATCGCATCCTGCGCCGCGCGCTTGATTTCGATGGGTGCCGGAAAATCGGGAAAGCCCTGCGAGAGATTCACGGCCTTATATTGAATGGCCAAGCGAGTCATCTCGCGGATTACGGACTCGGTGAATTGCTCGGTCTTTGCGGAAAGCTCAGGGCTGATGTTTGTGGTTAGCGGCGACTTTGACGGGTTCATTTTGTTGGGCACCGTAAAGCTTGCGATAAATTACCGCGTTGCGCGTGACGATCTCCACATACTCGCGCGTCTCGGTGAACGGGATCGAATCCACAAACTCGGCAAGGTCGCGGTACGATTGCCCCGCGGTCCACTGGGCGACGCGGTCTTCACCGGCATTGTACGCGGCTAGCGCGGATTCGACACTCCCGAAATCATTCTTCAAGCCCGCCACATAAATGGTGCCGAGTCGCACGTTGTAATCCGGGTCGAATAGAAGCGCGTGGGAATATTTGACCTTGGCCTTCTTCGCCATTTGGCGCGCTGTCTTGGGCAGCAGTTGCATCAACCCTAGCGCGTTTGCGCCGGAGTGCGCGTCCGGTGCGAAAGCCGACTCTTGCCGGATGAGCCCGGCGGTCAACATAGGGTCAACTCCCGCGTGCGCCGACCATTGCCTGATCGAAGCGCCGAACGGAAGCGGATAGGCCGCCATCCAAACATCGTGAGGCACTTGATCGAACGGGCGCGAATCAAGCTGCGGATAAATTTGCCGCGTGGTGACAATAGCCGCTCCCACATGCCCGGCGGCTACCGCAGCCTGCGCGGCTTCCAGCAAAAGCCTCGGCTCACCAGTGGATGCGTATGCCGCGCGCAATTCAAGCTCGGCGGAAGCGTCAAATGCAATCGAGCGTAGCGCATCGGCGCGCGCTTGCCGTGCCATTGCGGCAGGAGGAATTGTGTCCCCAACCGGCTGCGCTTTAGCGACCGGCGGAATCGTCGTTAATAGATCCGTATCCGCGGTAGGCTCCGAGCCGATAGTGCGCAAGCGCACGGCCGCCAAGCTCTCGAAATAATTCTGCTGGTAGCGCTCCTGCAATTTCCCGTAATAACTGCGTGCCAGCCGCAAGTCTCCTGCCTCTTCAGCGAGACGGCCAAGCCAATACAGTGCGTCCGGCGTGAACTGCGAACCCGGGTACTGGCGAAGATGTTGTGCCAGCAGCCCGGCCGCGTCTGGCTGGCGCTTGAGCACGGCAACCCATGCGAAGCGCCATTGCGCGGGCGTAGCATCGGGCGAAGTCGGGAAATTATCCGTGAGGCGCTTGTAAAATCCGGCCGCGCGATCCCGATCGAGTTGCACCCAATAATAATTGCCCGCCAAGAACAAAGAAGCTTCGGACCAATGGCTGGCCGGCGCGCGCGATACGGCCGATTCCACGGCTGCCGCCATGTCGGGCTCGCGCTGTTGCGAACGATACCACTGCGCGAGCGCCAGAAATCTCTCCGCGTCTACGTCGGGATCGCTGATCTTGACGTCTGTCAGCGCAGATGGCGCGGTCCCTAGTTGTACTTCGCATTCCATTACTCGCAATGTTGCGCGTTCGCGGTCCGCGCCGGAAAGTTGCGACGCAAGATGCGAGTACTCGTTGCGCGCATCGCCCCATTCCTTGGCGTTGAAAAGCATGGCAGCGTGCGCAATCTGCTGCTCGACGGGGATGGCCGGGATTTGTTGCCCTATAGCGCTGCTGCGAAGAAAATTTAATTTCTCGCCGGCCTCGCGGGCTTGTTCGCTGGTGGGGTATAGCGAATAAATAGTCTGATAATCCGCCGCGGCATCGAGCTGGTGCCCCGCTTGTTCGCGAACTTCGCCGCGCAGGAAAAGAAGGCCCGGCCGCTGAACGGTTTGCGGGTATGCGTCCAGGGCGGCCAGCGCCTCGTCCGGCCGGTTCAATGCGAGAGCGGCGACGCCCAGGGATTGCAGCGCTTGTTCGGTCATCACCGAGTCAGGAAATTTTCGGCGAAACTCTTCGAGCTGCGCCAGCGCGTCTGCGTTGCGGTTCAAAGCGATATTCGTTTCCGCGCTCCAATACAGCGCATAGTCACCCAAAAGCGGATCGCCTTTTGCGCGCGCCAGCCATTTGGCTGCTTCCGGATAATGCGCTCTGCTGTAGTCGTAGTAACCAAGCGCCAGCGCCGCACGCATTCCCAGAACGCCGGAAGACTTCTGCATGGCGAATGCGCTGAGCCGCGCATACGCCGCCGTCGGATTTTTCGGTTTCAAAGCGCGCGCTAACTGTTCGAGCTGCTTTTCGCCGGGTGCGGGCAATTTTTTGGAAGCTGGAACTTTGTGCTGAGGTGCGGCTGCGGCGAGTACCGGGAAAGACAAAATCAAACAGGCTCCGCCCAAGCGAACGAGACGTGCCGCGAATTTCATCTCGGGCGTTCTAGTGCCGCACAACGGGCGAGGGATAAGGATATTCTCCGAGGGCTTCGCTATCGCCCTCACCGAGGATTTCCACCATCCACTGGTGGAAGTAATCCACTGGATGATCCTGAATCGCGCGAAACCGGCGATCGTATTCTTTGCGGGCTTTATCGAGTTCACTGCGCATCCGATGACAAATGTCTTTATGTTCTCGGCCCAGTTTAACGTCTTTCGGCCGCAATAGTTTGATGTCTTGCATGGAAACTTTGGCTGCACGGTTCGCGCGGCGATGCAAATCTTTCAGCTCCGGCGAAAGGCTGGCGACATCGAAGGCAACCTCTGGAGCAGCCGCTGCGGTCTCCAGCGGAATCTCCGTGGTTCCGGACGGCTCGTCGAGCGGCACATCCTCGGGAACCATTGTGCCCACGGGCATTTCCGCGGGTTCTTCAGCCCACTCGGATTCGTATTCCGGTTCTGCAGTCGCCGGGGCGGATGCGGCTGCTTCCTCCTCTTCCACTTCTACAGTCGCAGCTGCAAGCGCGTGAGACCGCGCGCCAGAGCTCGATTGCTCGCGCGGGTTTAGCGCAACGGCTACGAAATTCGAGAGGACCGAAAGCCCGGCGGCGAGTGCCGCAGCAGACGTCTGCGCGCGCAAGAGCGCAGGCAAAGCGTTGCTCGGGCGGCTCGAAGAGCAAGCCGCAACCAGATCGGCATAGGCGTGCTGCAGGTCGTCGGCGGTGCGCTGGAGCGGAGCGAGATTGTCGCGCAAAGCGCGCGAAACCGCCTCCTCCAGTGCGTGCTCGAGCGAGTTTTGTCGAGCTTTCAAGGGTTTCCCTGCCTCTTTGCGATTATGGAAACGGTAACGTGGTGTGTCAACTGACAATACGCGCACACGTTCCTGCCCGCGTATTGGCGTCTCAGGACGCTCTTTTCCGGCGCTAGGTTGCGGGAATTTGGCCGCCATGCTCGCGAATGGTAGAATACAGTCTCCCAAGGGGGCGACACGGTTTCGACGGAAGTTGTCGCGGCCCGAAGGCATGCCGGGACCCACCTACCCGTAATAGGGTGGAACAACACAACTGGCAACTCACAGTTGGCACTCGCAGCCTAACTTAAATTAGGCTACGCGCTTCCTCAGGCGTCACCTACGCGTTTGAGATGAGGCGTCACACAGTAGGCTGGTTGCCGCGTTTCGGTCCGTAATGCGGCGGCGAGATCATCGGACTAGTTGCTCGCGCGTCTTGCCCGCTCTGAGCGCGCGCGACGAAAAAATCGGAACGGGCTAAGCATGTAGTCTTCGCGCAGCAAGGCTTCTCGGACGGGGGTTCGACTCCCCCCGCCTCCAATTTTTTCGCCGTATGAGAAGATTGTCCTCAGCGTTCCCGCATTTTAGGCGAACCGAAGGGACGGATTTTAGTGCGCCTTTCTGTTCGCCCCGATTGTAGACGCTAAGAAGCCGTGAGAGCGACTGCGTATCCAATTCCACGCGCGCTCGAGATCGGTCGCGTCAATAAACAGAACGTAGACTGACAGCACGTCCCATTGGAACATCGGAATGTTCAAGGAATATTCTAGGCAGAGATGAAAGATCAGTCCGATCGCCAGCAGATAGTAGCGAAGTTCCTTCACCCAAATCAGAACTCCTAAAGAAAATTCCAAAGCCAGCGCAAACCAGGTCACCAGCTTCAGCATCGCTGGATGAAGAAACCACGACGGGACGGGAAACCGCTGAATCTCATCTAGATTAAATATGTAGGAGAGAGCGGTCCCCTGAACCCAAGGAACTCCCTCAACCTTCGAACAAAACCCCGCGAAATACAGGAGGGCGAGTTCAAACTGAATCATGCGTTGTGCCCAGGGCCTGCGCGGTTGTATCTTCACTCCTTCTTTCCCACGCCAGATGCGAATCAGACGGTCCACGGAGAAAGCCGCTCCCGCGGGCGCGAAGATCAGAAAAAACCCAGCCACTCGCAGAAACGTGTCGCCGCCATGAAGAATGAATAGATTCCTCTGATCGATAGAAGTGAGGCAAAGGAAAACGATCAAACAATTTAGGCGGGTGAGCAGCCCGATTGTTAAACACGCAGCCGAAGCGAGGAAAATCCAGAATAGCGCCCGGACCCAGATATCGCTTTGTGAAATGAACGCGAACACGTTCAGCCGGGTGCCGGGTTCCACTGCTTGCATCGACGGCAAGCTCACCCATGCATGCGGCCCATACCAAGCCATCCAGTCCGGCCGAAGCAACGCTAGGGTGGCAATAACCATGACCCCATAGATGATGCGGAACAGTCCCACCGGAATGGGCGACTGTTCGGCAAAAAAGAATATGTTCCAGGCTTCGAAAAAGGACGTCGTCCTCACTGCAAGTCCTCGGGCTTAACGTCGTACCTGTAGAAAACGTGTTCGTCCCATGGCGCGCGCGTGAATGTGCCGTCGTTGTTATGAACGATGCCCGACCATTTCACCACCAGCAACACTTTTTGCGGGTCGAGGGCTCGTAGTTCGGGCAGCCGCGCGACGTGCCGCGCCACATCCGGCCATATCGCCGAATTGCTGTCCGTCAGAATGCTCTCGACGAACTTGCGATAGCGCTCCTCAAAATATTTATCGCTCAGGCTGAGCGTCTCCATCCTCGGAAAGCTCCAAGTCGTCGTCGAGCCATCTTTGTACAGAATAATCGCTTCGATATAAGCGTTCATCGTCTTAGGGACCGGGGAAAACATATCCCAGGATTGAAACAGCCCAGACCACACGAAATACGGCCGCACAGCGTTTCGGCACGCGAGGATGAATGGATTACTTATCGGCAGGCACCAACAACTGATGGCCAAAATATGAAAGACGAGGAAAGCGTTAATCGCGACGTATTGCCACTTCTTCAGTCCAAAAAATTTCTTCTGTCGCAGCCCTTTTCCTTCCTCTGCAGCCCTCATCATCCGCGCATTACCCCTCTACCTGTTGCGTTAGACTGACAGCATACATAAAAAGTTGCGTGACAAGAGGTTCACCTTACCCGTACTACTCCCTCAGCTAGACACCCAATGGCGTTCGGAATGCAACGCTCCCTCGGACGGCGGTTCGACTCCCCGCCTCATCCTTCTTTTCTATTTGTTTGCTGTTAGTTTGGAGGCTGGTCTTTGTTCTGGGTAACCAGCTGGGCAATTTTATCGAGCCGGACTCGTTCGCGTCTCGCTCGCGGTTTCGTGCATGCTGAGGATGTACCAGCGGTTTTCCGACCTTCTGCACAGCATCATCCCGCGCCCAGTTATGTGTAGAGCAGGAGATTCCAAGGAATAATCGTACGAGGTCCACACAACATCACCGACCGCCTGCTGATCGTTCATGGTCATGGACAGATGCACGCGCGGATCCAAGGCAAAAAAACGGCTTCGAAAATGTTCCGTGGCCTGTTCTCTGCTGCGATACTCGCCTTCGGGCGTACTCATAACGAAGTCCGCGTCAAAACATTGTCCCAGCTTTTCCGCATTGGCTTCATTGAACGCGTCAGAGCAATCCTGCATCGCTTTATCCATTTCCGCGATCAGCGAAAGTTCGTTTGAGTTCATTGGCGGCACGCCTAAACGCGCCACGCTTCGCTTCAAATCGATCGTTACGTTCATTTGTTCCAACAGGTCGACTCCGAAGATTCCATCGATCGGCCCTCCGCACGCTTTTGCAATCGCACTCAAATCGATGGCAGGTAACTTCACGCTCAGAAGCCGCCGATTGCCAAGCGACAATTCGGCAAGAGAAACCTCGCGGGCGCTCGCAGAAGTGGTTCCATTCCAGGATGCAATTCGAACGTCTTTCGAGTGGCCAGTAGGAAATGATTTCGCATTCAGCATCGACGTGGCGGCCGTGTCCACCAAAAACCGCATGTTCGCTTCGCCAACCTTGATGATGACAATCGGAAGCCGATCGCAACGTTCCAGCGGAATTTCAATCGTCGGGTTCTGCGCTCGCGCGAGCGGCGCGCCACAAAGTAGAAGACAACTCGCAACCGCAAGCCACAGCGCGTTTGTCCGGCTCTGCATTACTTCCTCTTTGTTTGCTCGTCGCTGACCTGATCGATTCGTTGCAGAATTGCTCTCCGAGCTGTGGCGAAAGCAGTTTCGTCCTTAAACAGACGCGAACTCCAGTTGGCTCCCATGGCCAGAGAGTGAAGTTCGAAAGCGAATTGGCGTGCATCTATTTCTTTTTTGATGTCGCCGGCGGATTGCGCCTGTACGGCAGCCTGCTCGAGCATGCCAATCCACTGCTTCATGAGTTTCACGATCTGGTCCCGCACCTTGCCGGGGCGGTCGTCAAATTCCAACGATGCGGCAGTGAAGAAACAGCCGCCCGGAAATGTACTTTTGTCCGCGTAGGACAACCAATTTTGGTAGAAAGAGCGCAAGCGCTTCACACCTGTCGAATTGTGAGCGGGGGTAATTACTCGTTCGACGAAGATCAGCCGGGCTTGTTCCACGACGGAGAGTTGCAGTTCTTCCTTCGATCCGAAATGAGCAAAAAGCCCGCTCTTGCTGATATGAAGTTCGGTCGCGAGTTTGCCCAACGTCAAGCCCTCGAGCCCTTCGACCGAAGCGATCGAAACGGCTTTTAGCAGGATCGTGTCACGAGTCTTTAATCCGCGAGCCAGCTTGGGCTTTGCGGTTTTGCGAAGGGTCTTCATGGCAGCCGGAACTACTCCTTGCTTCTCAATACGCACGGGCAGACAATAGCACGACCGTTCGTGCTATTCAATAACGAATGTAACCTTTGCCCGGACGATCAGCTCGGAACCTTTTTCCTTCGACACCCACGCGGATCAAGCGGGGGCGCGCACTGCACCCGCACCGCCGAGTGAACAGCTTCGGACTGTCTTAAACAGAAACAATAATTTGACGTCTATCGAACGTACATTGACGCATAATAGCCGCGGGGAAAGGAGATCCTTACGATGAGAGCGTCAAAGATAACGAGGAACCGTATCGTTGTAGCCCTGGTGTTTTTTGCAGCATTACTGGGTGTTGGCTATGGCGTCCTGCATGCGAGTGACAAGCCTCCCATGACCGGAACTGCCGCGCCTGATTTCACCCTGAATTCACAGGAAGGCGCGCCAGTGAACCTGCATGATTATCGCGGAAAGTGGGTGGTGCTTTATTTTTATCCCAAGGATTTTACGAGCGGCTGCACCACGGAAGCGCATAATTTCCAGCGCGACTTGGCGCAATATCAGGCAAAAGGTGTAACCATCCTGGGCGTGAGCGCGGATACCGCGGATTCACATAGGAAGTTCTGCACCCAGGAAGGTCTGAACTTCAAGCTTCTGTCCGACGCGGATCATAAAGTTTCAGAGGAGTACGGTTCCATCATGAACTTGGGCGTGAAAAAGCTGTCTGCCCGGCACACGTTCATCAT
This sequence comes from Acidobacteriota bacterium, assembly GCA_003167215.1. GTDB lineage: Bacteria > Acidobacteriota > Terriglobia > Acidiferrales > UBA7541 > Palsa-295. The sequence continues at coordinate 54,767 of PMTV01000040.1, forward strand.
CAATCCCGGCGGTGTAATCGTGCAGGAATTTCTCGATGTGAATCCAGGGAAACACAGCGAAGAGGTGCTAGCCGCGCTGACGGAGTTGCAAAAAACCTAACCGCGAAGATCGCTCATGGCGGGTCGATCCGGCCCGGATAGCTCTGCAGGCCGATTAGTTCACATCTGCAGGGTTCGAAGATCGGCGCCGGAAACCCAGGCCGACGGCGAAGAGTCCCGAAACCAGCATCAATATCGTGGACGGCTCCGGCACCGAGGACGACTCAGTGACAGTGAGCGTGTACGAGGCTCCCGTCTCAATGTCGAAAAGTTGAAAAACTCCGGTCAAAAATGTTGGATCAGACTCGCTGCCCGTGTAGAGCTGCGGACCAATCAAATCCGGCAGACACGAGAAAACGCCGTTCAGGCCGCCGAGTTCCGAGGAGTTAAAGAAAACGACTGTATCCGTCATGGACGTGCCATCGACCATGAGATTGAGGGGATCCATGGTCAAAGCGGTGCCGTTATCAGACCAATCCGGTCCTGAGTCCATGGAAATTGTGAACGTGGCGGTGGTTGACCCGGAAAGCGTGTAAGTCATCGTATCCGAAGGTGCAGAATCGGCCATCGCAGGAACCGCCGAAAGGAAAAAGAGAACAGCGAGTATTGCTCCAAGCTTTAGCGGCGACTTCATATAGCACCTTTTTGCTCCGCCCCCTCTTTGCAGCGTAATCGCGGTTGCTGCAGGCGTTACCAGGGATATGGCAATCGCTGTTCCAAACCGGCGCAGTCACAAGTGGCTCAGTCGGTGGGATTTAAAGCCTTTCTCAAAATTGTACACGGAAGTAGTTTACTAATTGATGTGCGAACACTTCCCATTACTGCCCGTACGGCCCAGCTTCCAAATCGCGCTGGGGCACCAAGAGAATGAGAGGAAAATTGGCCGAAAGGAAGGCTAATGTGGTCAAATTGGCCACGCGGAATGGAATCGAGGGAGATATATGAAAAAGTGCCAAGTTTCCGCTGTGATCTTTAGCATTGTTTTCTTTGGCAGCCTGACGCTCGTCGCGGCCTCGCAGCAGGGGGGCTCGAGTTCGACTCCTGGTGCCGGTACAAGTGCGCGACCGTCGCAAGCCTCACAGGGCGACAGGGCTGATCCCGATACTCCAGAAGCGGATGATTCGCTGAAGCTGACAGACGACCAGAAGACCCGGATCAAAACCGTTCGCGAGGAAACCCAGGAACAACTCAAAGCCATGCAGAAGGACAAGACGCTGACCGACGACCAAAGGCAAAAAAAGGCAAAGCAGATAAAAATGGACACGCGCAAGCAAGTGTGGAGCGTCTTGACACCAGAGCAGCGCAAGATATGGGCCGATGAGGCTCGTGAGAGACGCGAAGCCAAAACCCACGCAAATCCTCAGTAATTCTCGCACTCGATTGCCCAAGATTCGGTCTCCAGAACTATCTTCCCTCCCCCAGACGCGATTGGGCGAGCTGAGATTTCCAGCCGACGAATTCCCACTTCTAAGATCAGCCGGGCATTCCGACCGGGGAAAAATCCGGCAGGAACTCGCGCGCCGGAAAATCTTTCGTCTAGATGCAAATAACTCTTGCATCGGCTGCAAATATCCGTATTCTGCGAAAGCGAACTCGCGCCGAATGCGCGCTAGTGAGAGTGCGAGGGTCGCTGAGTGGAGGACGCGACAATAAATTGAGCACGATATCCCTCCCAGCCCAATTCCCTACCCGGGCGATTTCTCCAGCAAAACGCACTGCCAAGCTGACACTGTGGCCGCTCGTGGCGGCGACATTCTTCATGGTGTCGGGCGGCACTTACGGTACCGAAGACATCATCCATGGTGCGGGGTACGGCCTCGGAATTTTGCTGCTGTTGTTGACTCCGCTGGTTTGGAGCCTTCCCACAACTTACATGATCGGCGAGCTGTCAGCCGCGCTTCCCGCAGAAGGCGGATTCTATGCATGGGTGCGACGGGGACTTGGAAATTTCTGGGGATTTCAAGAGGCGTGGCTCTCCTTGGTTGCCAGCATCTTTGACATGGCAATCTATCCCACGCTGTTCGTCGCCTATCTTTCCAGGCTGATTCCGTGGTTTAGCGTGGGACATCGCGGGGTAATGGTGGGGCTAGCCGTGGTGGCGGCTTGTGCCTTGATGAACATTGCAGGGATTCGAGTGGTGGCGACGACCTCGCTGTGGTTGTTTTTTCTTCTGTCCGCTCCGTTTGTGCTGATCGTCTTGATCGCTCCGTTGAAGATGGGCGCGCTCGCGAGTGTGACTACCGCTCCGACGACCTCGACTGTGGGTCTTATGGGCGGCCTGCTGATTTGCATGTGGAATTATATGGGCTGGGATAACGCTTCAACGATTGCCACCGAAGTGAAGCGTCCCCAAAGAACTTATCCGCGCGCGATGCTGCTCGCGGTCGCGGTTGTTTCATTGAGCTATGTGGTTCCCTTCGCGGCCATGTGGCTTACGGGTGTTCCATCGTCAGCGTTCGAGACCGGATCGTGGGCTGACCTTGCGGGCATGATGGGCGGCTTGGTCGGCGGACCATTGGTTGCTCGAGGGTTCCGAGTGGCGCTGGTGCTGGGCGGAATGATGAGCGCGTTCGGAATGTTCAATGCGCTGGTGATGAGCTATTCCCGACTTCCGCTGGCCATGGCGCAAGACGGCATGTTGCCGCCCGTATTCGCAAAGTTGCACCCGAAAACTCGTACACCGTGGGTCGCAATACTGGTTTGCGCGGCGGGTTGGGCCATGTGCCTGGGCTTGGGTTTCGAGCGGCTTGTGACGCTGGATATCCTCCTTTACGGGATGAGCCTGACGCTCGAGTTCGTAGCCCTGGTTGCACTTCGTATCAAGGAGCCGAATCTGCGCCGGCCGTTTCGCGTTCCCGGCGGGCTGCCTGGGGCCGCGCTGCTGGGGGTATGTCCTGTATTGCTTCTGGGTTTCGCCATGGTTCACAGTGAGTCCGAGCAAATCTGGGGTATGAGTGCGCTGGTCTTTGGCGCTCTGCTCATTACCGGCGGATTCTTAGCTTACTGGGCGCAATCAGCGGTCCGAAAAAACGGTTGGGTGGCCACCGCGATCAAGCAACGCAAGGCTGCGTAGAATTCTGCCTTGGCATTTCTCAAGATCAACTCTCGCCTGTAAGTTATTGCTGCGGACTGCCTTGTAATCATCTAATCTCGCGGCGGCCATGCCGAACCGAACTAAATCTTACGATTACATCATTGTCGGAGCTGGGTCGGCCGGGTGCGTTCTGGCCGCACGATTGACGGAAGATCCGCAAGTACGCGTCCTGCTGCTCGAAGCCGGAGGAGCCGGCACGCCGAAGGAATCAAAAATCCCCGCGGCGTTCTCGAAATTATATAAAACTGCAGTTGACTGGAATTATTCCACTGAACCCGAACCACATTTGAATGCGCGGCAACTTTATTGGCCGCGCGGCAAAATGCTGGGCGGGTCGAGTTCGATCAACGCCATGATTTACATTCGCGGGAACGCCGTCGATTACGATCATTGGAAAAGCTTGGGGAACGTCGGCTGGGGATTTGCGGATGTGCTTTCCTACTTCAAAAAGTCCGAGAACCAAGAGCGCGGTGCTTCGAGATATCACGGCACCGGCGGTCCGGTTAATGTCGCGGACCTTCGTTATGTGAATCCTCTTACGCGGGCATTTCTATCAGCAGCGCGCGAGCTGGGGGTCCCCAGCAATTCGGATTTCAATGCCGAGGCGCAAGACGGCGCCGGTTTGTATCAAGTGACGCAGAAGAACGGCAAGCGGCACAGTGCGGCTGACGCGTATCTGAAGCCTTCCCTTCATCGCGAGAACCTCTCCGTTTTAACCGGCGCGCACGTTTTGCGATTGCTGATCGAAAAAGGGCGAGCTCTGGGAGTTGGCTACGTTTGCGACGGTGTTAAGGAGGAAGCGCGTGCCGATGGCGAAGTGATCCTTTCGGGCGGGACGATCAATTCGCCCCAGTTGTTGCTGCTCTCGGGCGTGGGCCCGGCGGGCGAGCTCGGAAAAGTGGGCGTGCAGACGGCCCACGATCTGCCGGGTGTCGGCAAGAATCTTCAGGATCATGTGATGGTCTCGACCGGTTATCTCTGCACCAAGCCGGTGAGCCTGGCCAGCGCCGAGTCGCTGCCAAACCTCCTGCGGTATTTTCTTTTTAAGCGGGGGCCGCTTGTATCAAATGTTGCGGAAGCTGGCATGTTTTTGCGCACGAACACCGAGCGCATTGAACCGGACCTGCAACTTCTGTTCGGGCCGGCGTATTACGTGAACCACGGACTGACTCCGCGCGCGGAACATTGTTTCGGTTTCGGGCCTACTCTGATAGCGCCGGAAAGCCGCGGCGAAATTTCCTTGCGTTCAGCGAACGCGCTGGAGCCGCCTGCTATTCGCGCGAACTATCTTTCGACGGAAGCAGACATGCGGATCATCGTCCACGGGGTCCGGCTTTCGCGACAGCTCGCGCACTCAAAGGCGTTCGAAACTTACTGCGGGGAGGAATTGCATCCCGGCGCGAAAGCGAAGAGCGACGCCGACATTTCGGACTTCGTACGCAACGAAGCCGAGACGCTTTACCATCCCGTTGGCACCTGCAAGATGGGAAACGACTCCATGGCGGTGGTGGATGCGCGGTTGCGAGTTCGCGGAATCGAAAAATTGCGGGTGGTGGATGCTTCTGTGATGCCGCGGATCATCGCCGGCAATACAAATGCCCCCACAATAATGATCGCCGAGAAAGCTGCCGACATGATTCGGGAAGATGCCTAATCGTCAGCGTCCAGCCTTCTTCAGGACTGTACCCTTCTTCATTTCTGCTATTCTCTTTCGCGTGCGAAATTCGTTTCGATTCACAGCTCTTCTCCTTGTGGCAAGCGCTTCCGCCTTGATCGCACGTCCGCAGCTCAGCCTGCCGGTGTTGCGAGCGGCGACGCAGTTGTCACCGCAACAAATTCAGCAACCGACGCCAGGTCCACCGCAAGCTGTGCCGGCACAGACTGGCTCCCAACAAATTGCGCCACCAACGCCAACACATGTGGGGCCCGTAATCGTGCTGGACCCAGCGCATGGCGGAATAGACAATGGAGCGCGCGGCCAAAGTGGAGTGGTAGAAAAGGATTTGGTGCTGCTGTTCGCACGAACTGCGCGTCTCGCGCTGGAGCGCGAGGGTTTTCGAGTGGTAATGACGCGAAACGATGACTCAGACCCGTCCTACGATGATCGTGCGGCGCTCGCCAATTCCTATCGCGATGTGATTTTCGTCAGCTTCCACATTTCCTCCACCGGAGCGCTTCACACCGCCCGCGCTTATTTTTATCAGTTCCCGGACATCATTCCGACCACAGCGGGCTCCAATACCAGCGTACCTTCTACGCCTTCTCGTCCTGCAAGAGCACCGGGCTTGGTCGCTTGGGAGGAGGCGCAGCGTCCATACAGGGACGCAAGTCATCACCTCGGAGATGTGCTGCAGGCAGATTTGGCACAACGATTTCCGGGGTCTCCAAGCGCGCCTTCCGCGGCGGCGGTGCGGGTATTACGTTCCGTGGGGGCGCCTGCGGTTGCAGTCGAAATCTCAAGCGTGACCGTCTCCGATCCGAACGAACTGGTGGCAATGGCGGCACCGGTCTCCACCGCAATCGTCCACGCGATTGTTGCCTCGCGACAGGCTGCCGGCTCGACGGCCGCTCCGGAGGCGAGATAATGCCGCGTAACCTGAGAATCACGCTGGCGATTTTGGCCGTAGCTGTGCTGATCGGGTTGATCAGTTTGCGCGGCTTGCATCGACGTCTCCAGGGATTATCCCAAGGTACGACGACCGAAGAGCAAGCGAGACGCGAACTTCTGGCACCGGGGATTTCGACGCCGACCGACGCGAAAGTCCAAACAAGAATCTACTGGGCGGCAGGTCCCGACAAAGTTGCGCCAGTGCAGGTGGCCATGGCTCTCTCGGCTGACCCCGCGCAGCGCGCCAAGCAAGTGTTGAACGAGCTCATCGAAAACCCGCCCGCCGCAGATCAAGGCACAATTCCCGCGGACACAGTGCTCCTCGGCTTCTACGTGCTCCCGGACGGTACGGCTATCGCGGACTTTTCCGATGCGCTGGCTTCGGAAACACCGTCTGGGATATTGAGCGAGGAAATGGCCGTCGATTCCATCCGGCTTACGCTGGAAAATAATGTCCCGGGACTCAGCCGTCTGAAAATTTTGATTCACGGCCAGGAGGTGGACACTCTGGCCGGGCACATCGATTTGACCGGCTTTTTCGATCTAAACCCTCCGAGCGCTCGACTTCCGGTGTCATCTGCAAGCGCTGCAGCGCAACGCAGCAACCAAAAGTGAGGTTTGTCCTCGATACGACCTCTCGCACGAAAACCCATTGAAAGGATTGAGTTCTACGGATACCAGCGCATGGGTTAGTTTTGTTTCCGGGATGTGTTGACACTCGCCCCTGCAGTGGTCAAACTTACTAACGCAGGTTCCATCCATCCTGGCTTTCAATCTCACAGAGGAGATTTCATCTTGCGAACAGACGGACGCGCCGTCGATCAATTGCGGCCGGTGAAAATCACGCCGGACTTTATTCCACACGCGGAAGGAAGCGCGTTGATTGAAGCGGGACAGACACGCGTGATCGTAACAGCGACGGTAGAAGACGGTGTGCCGGGCTTCTTGAAAGGTTCGGGCAAAGGCTGGGTGACAGGTGAATACGGAATGCTGCCACGCTCGACCGAGAACCGAACCCCACGGGAATCCAGCCGCGGCCGCCAATCGGGCCGAACGCTGGAAATTCAACGGATGATCGGGCGAACGCTTCGAGCGGTGACGGATTTAAAAGCGTTGGGCGAGCGAACCGTATGGATCGATTGCGACGTGATCCAGGCCGACGGAGGCACGCGCACTGCCTCGGTTACGGGAGCCTTTGTCGCGCTGGCTCTATCCCTGGAACGAATGGTCGCGGGCGGGATGCTGCGCCGAGTGCCGCTGAAGGATTCGCTGGCAGCCACCAGTGTGGGAATCGTGGAAGACGAATTGCTGCTCGATCTCGCCTATGAAGAAGATTCTCGCGCGCAAGTGGATATGAACGTGGTGATGACCGGCAGCGGAGAGTTCGTTGAAGTGCAGGCGAGCGCCGAGGGACGTCCGTACACCCAGCGCGAACTGGAGTTGCTGCTTGCATTGGCCGCGGGCGGAATCCGCAAACTTACGCAGGCGCAGAATGAATTGCTGCACATGAATTTCGCGGGTCATGTGCGGTAGCGGCGCTGCATGCCGGCGGTACCGTATTCATGAAGTTCCTCCTAGCGTCATCCAATCCAGGCAAATTGCGAGAATACCGCGAGCTTGCTAACGATGCCGGGGTCGAGTTGGATGAGATGCCAAATTTCAGGGAGATCGAAGCCTTCGACGAATCCGCTCCGACGTTTGCTGAAAATGCGGCGGGCAAAGCAATTCACTACAGCCGGTTCAGCGCCGCAACCATCCTTGCCGACGATTCAGGTTTGGTAGTCCCGGCGCTCAATGGCGCGCCCGGAGTTCACTCCGCGCGTTATGCAGGACCAAATGCAAGCGACGAGGACCGAATCCGCAAGCTGCTCGGAGAGATGGCAGGAAAAACGGCTGATCAGCGGCGTGCCAAGTTTATTTGCGTTACCGCAATTGCCAGGCAAGGCCGGGTTCTCACCATCGCTTCCGATTTCGCGCAGGGTCTGCTAACTGAGAGGCCGCGCGGCAAAGATGGGTTCGGCTATGACCCGATTTTTCTGTTTCAGGAACTCGATCGCACGTACGCTGAGCTCACGCGCAAAGAGAAAAACGTTTATAGCCACCGTGGAAAGGCTTTCAGGAAGATGCTGTCACTGGTGGCGGGGAGTTAAGTTGCCACCTTTTTGCGATAGCCGCATCTAACCTATCTGCTCCGTCAATATGCTTGCTTTCGCACAGCCGACGGGGCTACAAAGTAAACTCGTCTTTTTTCTTCCGAGGTGATTCCATGGCAGCCTCGCGCGCCGCGATCGCACTACAGCCGTCTCTTCTTTCCCGGCTGGAAGAAGCACGCGCGCGTACGGACAGTCTTTTTAATCTGCTGCCGCCCAATTCTTTTTACGATCGGCCCGTGCCTGAACGTCATCGCCTGATTTTTTATCTCGGACATCTTGAAGCGTTCGATCAAAATCTGTTGAGCGGGCCGTTGGGATCGGAACCGCAGGACGCAACGCTCGACAAGCTTTTTGCGTTCGGTATCGATCCGGTGGGCGGCGGTTTGCCCACGGATGTCCCTGGAGATTGGCCGAATATTGCGAATGTTGAAAAATACAAACGGGGCGTGCGGGAAAGATTGGACGCGAGGTTGCACGATAGAAGTGCACTCCGATCCGGCGACCCGGCGCTCCTAGACGGAACCCTTCTTCATGTCGCGATCGAGCATCGGCTTATGCACGCCGAAACCCTAGCCTATCTTTTACACAGTCTGCCGCTGGAGAGAAAAACGCCGCAGCCTTCGCCATTCGCCGATCCAAGTCCTGCGCCCGAACAAAGACAAGCGCTGATTCCTTCCGGCACTGCCACCCTCGGCCAGCATCCGGGGGAATCATTCGGCTGGGACAATGAATTCGAGACGCAGAAAATCTTTGTCCCGAACTTCTCGATTGATGCCTTCCCGGTCACCAATGGACAATATCTGAAATTTGTCCAGGCGAACGGTTATGACGATCCTGGTTACTGGACGGCGGAAGACTGGGCCTGGAAGATTCACCAGCGGCTGGAACATCCGAATTTCTGGCTGTCTCGTTCAAGTTCCCCTGCATCGGCCCCGGACACGCGGTGGGAATACCGCGCAATGTTTGGTAGCATGCCGCTGCCGGAATCATGGCCCGTTTATGTGAGCTACGCAGAAGCATCGGCGTTCGCACGCTGGGCTGGGAAGAAATTGCCGACCGAGGCGCAGTGGCACCGCGCTGCTTATGGCACCCCAGAAGGCGGCGAGCAAATATATCCATGGGGCGATGCGCCGCCGGAAGGTTATCGCGGGAATTTCCACCATCAGCGATGGGATCCTACCCCGGTGGACGCTCATTCCGCAGGCGCCAGCGCATTTGGCGTTTTCGATCTTCTGGGCAATGGCTGGGAGTGGACTGCAACGCCTTTTGGTCCGTTGAACGGATTCAAACCGTTTCCCTTCTACCCCGGCTACTCGGCCGCTTTCTTCGATGGCAAACATTTTGTGATGAAGGGCGGTTCGGCGCGGACTGATACTTGTATGGTGCGGCGATCCTTCCGGAATTGGTTTCAGCCACACTATCCGTACGCGTATTCCAGCTTCCGTTGCGTGGAGGAATAGACGATGGCAACTGCTCCGCGATTGACGCCTTCCCTACTCGCCAGCCAGGCCCTGGCCGAATTTTCGTCGGACGTAGTCGTCGGATTGGGCCAGCCAGGACAGAAAGAACTGCCTTCAAAATATTTGTACGATGAAGTGGGCTCGGCGCTATTTGACGTGATCTGCCTGCTGCCCGAGTATGGTTTGAGCCGTGCCGGGATGCGGCTGCTCAAGCGCTACGCGCCCGACATCATTTCTCGTCTTAACGGCGCGTTCGTGGTTGCTGAGCTCGGCAGCGGTAGCGGCCAGAAAACGCGTTTTTTGCTCGAAGCGCTTTCGAGGCGGCAGCGCGTTAACTATTACCCCATCGATATTTCGGGTACCGCGCTTCACCGGTGCCAGCAGGAACTCGGCGAGATGGACAGGGTGAGCATCGTCGGCTTTGAGCGAGCTTATTTGGACGGCTTACAGGAAGTTGCTGCGCGCCGCCGAGATGGTGAACATCTGTTGGTTCTCTTCCTCGGGAGCACGATTGGAAACTTCGACCGGCCGGCTGGAGATCAATTTCTCCGCGACGTTCGCAACGTGTTGCGGGAAGGCGATGCCCTCTTGCTCACGACCGACCTTGAAAAGTCCGTACCGCAATTGCTTTCGGCGTATGACGATGCGGCAGGCGTCACCGCAGCATTTAACAAGAATCTGCTCGCGCGGATTAATCGCGAATTGGATGGTAATTTCGATCTCTCACACATCGAGCACACCGTCCGGTACGACGAATCCGAGCGGCGCGTGGAAATGCATCTTCGCTCAACAACATGGCAGCGCGTCACACTTCGCAAAGCCGGATTCAATTTCTTTTTGCGCGAAGGCGAGACGATTTGGACGGAAAGCTCCCACAAATATAATCCGCAGGAAGTCCCCCAGATGGGCGAACGCACAGGATATCGCTGCGCCGGGCAATGGGTTGACGCCGAATGGCCGTTCGCGCAGAACCTTTTTTTCGCGGTGTAAAAGTCCCCGGAGTGCGCAAAAGTGCCGGGGGTCGAAGTTTCGCCCGCCCATGATATAGTTTTCCGCCTGATGCAGAAAAAGCTGAAGAAGCTTGTTAAGAAAAAACCCGCTGGCAATCGCGAACCTGCGAAGGCGGCTTCCGCGAAAGCCACCGGCCGCGGTAGCGGGATGCGCGGTACCAACCCCGACCGTGTTCGCTTGATTCTACGGAAACTGGATGAAACATACCCCGAGGCCAATTGCGCACTCACTCATGAAAATCCTTTTCAACTTCTGATCTCAACGATACTCTCGGCACAATGCACCGATGTTCGCGTGAATCAAGTGACGCAGACGCTCTACCAAAAATACCCAAATGCGAAAGCGTTCGCGTATGCAAGTCCGGCAGAACTGCAACAGGACATCCGGCCGACCGGCTTTTTCCGAAATAAGACGAAATCCATCATGGGCGCAAGCAAGCAGATTGTCGAAGAATTGCGCGGCGAAGTGCCGCGGACGATGGAGGAGTTGCTGAAACTGCCGGGAGTGGCGCGGAAAACCGCCAACGTCGTGCTCGGGACGGCGTTCGGAATTGCTTCAGGCGTGGTTGTCGATACTCACGTGCTTCGAGTATCGCGGCGGCTCGACCTGACAAAAAACACTGACCCGAAAAAAGTGGAGCAGGATTTGATACATATCCTTCCTCGCGAAAAGTGGATTCTGTTCTCTCACCAAATAATCTGGCACGGCCGGCGTGTCTGCCACGCGCGCAAGCCCAAATGCATCGAGTGCAATCTCGAGCCGCTGTGCTACTCGAAGGATAAAACCGTTTGAATTTGCGCCTCTGGCCTGCTGGGCACATGAAGGCGTTCCAGAAGAATCGGAGTGATCTCTTCGCAGATGCTCGCCTGTAGGGGGATGCTGTCGGTCTTAGCCCGACTTGTTTGAATCGGTGTGGTCGTGCCCCAGAGCTTTCTCTTCCGCGGAAATCTCAACGCGCTCGCGTTTCACATCCAGACGAATTCTGGCGAAAAAACTCATGTACACGTTCGCGACCCAAACCAGCGAGAAGCCTGCGATTAAATAACCCCGCCAATCCGGAAATAGCAGCTTGAAGCGCGTGATGATGAGAAAAAATGCCGTCACCCAATGGCTAAAGCAGTACTCGCACGTGAAGAGGTAGAAAAACTTTCGCTGTAAAAGAGAACGGCATTCCTTGCTATTTCGTTCGCACCATTTGCGGGGTTCGTCGAATATCTCTTCATGCGTAATAGTCCACGCGACGGACGCAATCGGAATCGCAATGATGAGCAGCCAGAACAACTGTGCTGACAATGTCATTACGTTAGGCGCTTATTCGATTAGGCAAGGAAAACTGAGTTTGTAACTTCATCCCTATGGTAGATGCTTTCGGCTTGCTCGGAGACGCAATCAAAAGTACGCGGAGAATAATGTCGCGGCTTTCAGCTGAGGACTGTTTGTGATATCCCGGTTGCAAGCAGCTTGGCAAACTGCTCAGGAAGCAGCGGCCGGCTGAAAAAGTATCCTTGCGCCTCATCACATTGGTGAGCCTGAAGAAACGCCAGCTCCTCTTGCGTCTCCACGCCCTCAGCAACGACCCGCAGCTTAAGGCTGCGGCCCATGCTGATTACCGCGGTCACGATGGTCGTCTCGTCGGGAGCGGTAGTGATCTGGCGGACAAACGACTGGTCGATCTTGAGCGCGTCGATCGGAAACTTCCTTAGATAGCTCAAACTGGAGTAGCCCGTGCCAAAGTCATCTACCGCAACCTGAACTCCCGTCGCCCTTAGTGTCTTGAGGATGGATCCCGTGGAGTCAACACGCTTCATAAGAACGCTTTCGGTCAACTCCAGCTCAAGAGATCTCGGATCCAGGCCCGTCTCCTTGAGGACTGCGAATACACCATCCAGAAAGCGCTCGTCTCGAAACTCGATTGCGGAGATATTCACCGCAATGGTAGCCAGCGGCAGGCCTGCATGCCTCCAAGCCTGAGCTTGCTTGCACGCTTCACGCAGGACCCAATTGCCAATTGGCAAAATGAGCCCGCAGTCTTCCGCGGTGGGAATGAATTGGGCCGGGGAAACCGGCCCTCGAGTGGGATGGGTCCAACGTATCAACGCTTCGGCCCCGGTAATCTCGCCTGTCCTCAGATTGATTATGGGCTGGTATTGCAGCGCAAATTCCTGTCGTTCCAAGGCACGCCGCAGGCTCTCCTCGATGGATTGCCGCTCCACGGCGCGGACGTTCATGGCCGGCATGAAAAACTTATAACTCTGATGACCATTTTCCTTCGCCTGGTACATCGCGGTGTCCGCATTCTTGATGAGCGTTTCGGCATCCAGGCCATCGTCGGGATAGATGCTTAGGCCAATGCTGGCAGTGACGTGAAGGACGTGTTGGCCGATCGAGTGAGCTTCCGCTACCGCCTGCAACATTCTTTGAGCCGTAATAGCAGCATCGTCCGCCTGGTCCACTTCTGAAAGCAGCACGACGAATTCATCGCCTCCTTGCCGGCTTACCGTGTCCGAGCTGCGTCCACAACTCACTAAACATTTTGCGATGGATTGAAGAAGTTTGTCGCCGATCGGATGTCCCAGGGAATCGTTGATGTGTTTGAAGCCATCCAGATCCAAAAACAGCAATGCGACCTTTTTCAAATGACGCTGCGCCAAGGCGATCGCCTGGCTTACCCGGTCGTTCAGCAGCATTCGATTGGGCAAACCGGTCAGGAAGTCGTGCTGGGCCGAATGGGCCATCTCGAGCGCCATCGCCTGGGCCACACTCACATCGCGGAAAACAATTACCGCTCCGATAACCGTTCCTTCCCGGTTGTGGATAGGGGAGACGGAGTCCTCGATCGGAATTTCAATTCCGTCACGCTGGACCAGGAGACAGTTCAATGGCAGATGCACGGTACGGTTTTTTCTAACTGCGAGCTCCGTGGGATTTGCAACGGTTGCGCGGCTCGTAGCGTCGATGATTCGGAAAACTTCGGCCATGGACCGGCCTTCCGCTTCTTCGTGCGACCAGTTCGTCATTCTTTCTGCAACGAGATTGAGGTAGGTGATATTTCCCGAAATGTTGGCACAAATGACGGCGTCGCCGATGGAGTTGAGCGTGACCAGGGCGCGTTCTTTTTCTAAGAATAAGGCTTCTTCCATGATCTTGCGCTCGACAGCGTGGCGCAGGGCTCGCAGAAGCCCGCGTGCCTCGATATGGCCCTTGATGAGATAGTCTTGCGCGCCTACTTGCAAGGCTTGTGCGGCCAGCGACTCGTCGTCCGATACCGTCAGCACTACCAGGGGGACGTGGGGCGCGGCCGCACAAACGCGCCGAACCGCTTCCAGTCCTTGTGCGTCTGGCAATCCCAGGTCGAGTAAGATTATGTCGACCGCATGCTCGGCAACATACTTCTCGGCCTCACTCACCGATTCCGTGTGCCTGAATTCGGTGTTGTTCAAGCCCTCCCCTTTGAACATCTCGAGGAACAATCGGGCGTCTCCGGGATTGTCTTCAATTAGGAGAAGGTTCTTGATCAATTTCTTCCACATCTGCCTTACCTCTCCGGCGGCAGGTTGAACTTGGCCCGCCTGAAATTCCTGATGTTCTTCACCCAACTCGCGAACGTGTTCAACTGCACGGGCTTGGTCCGAATGCCTCCGGCGTCAGCCGCATCTCCCCGGGTTTGTCCTCGATGAGAGGTGAGTTACCGCCTGAATGACTCCCGCGATCGGCGGGAACAACAAACACATGTGAGAGGAACTCATCCTTGAAGCGGATCTGATCTGTCCGAATGAGGTCGGTTTCTGTTTGCAGGCGGTGGCGCTCGATGGCATGCCGAAGAGCCCGAGGAAGCGCACGATTTTCGATCTGCCCTTTGATCAGATAGTCTTGAGCGCCCGACTTCATGGCTTCGGCGGCCAGTGCCTCATCGTCCAAGCCTGTTAGCACGATTACGGGGACGTTAGGAGCGACCGCATGCGTCCGCCGCACGGTATCGAGACCATGCCCGTCCGGCAAGCCCATATCCAAGAGCACGATGTCTACTCCACCTTTCGCAAGATGAACGGTGGCTTCACTCATGCGCAAGAGATGCGTCAATTCGAAACTGTCCGGTTTCTCCTTACTGAACATCTCGCGCAGCAAACGGGCATCCTCCGCGTTATCCTCAACCAGAAGAACCTGCAGTGCTTTTTCTTTCATCAGCGTGCTTCGTGTGGCAACTTGACTACCGACAGCCAGAAATTATCGATGCTCTTTACAACGTTGAGAAATCCCTTTAGGTCTACAGGCTTGGTGATGTAGCAGTTCGCATGGAGCAGATAACTCCTCAGAATATCCGCGTCAGACGCCGAGGTAGTCAAGATAACCACGGGAATGCTTTTCAGCGTCGGACTCTGCTTGATTTCCTCCAAGACCTCCCGACCATCTTTCTTGGGCAGGTTCAGATCGAGCAAGATCAGATCCGGGCGGGGAGCGTTGGTGTGTCCCCCCTCGCGCTTAAGAAAGGCCATTGCTTCTGTCCCATCTGACGCAACGTGCAAATTGATAAGCACTTTGGCGTCTTTGAACGCCTCTCGCGTAAGCCGTACATCGCCGGGACTATCCTCAACCAAAAGAACTTCCATCGGTTTAGCATCCGTGCCAATCGACTCCATCATTTCCCATCCTTTTCCGGCAGTGCAAAGTGGAAGGTCGAGCCCTTCTCGGGTTGCGACTCGACCCAGATTCTCCCGCCCAGCCACTCCAGCATCTTTTTGCAAATTGCCAATCCAATTCCGGTGCCTTTGAACTCTGCTTGCCCGTGCAAACGCTGGAAAAGGACGAAGATCCTGTCGAAGTATTGAGGATCGATTCCCAGACCGTTGTCTCGCACAGAAAAAATCCATTCATCGCCGCCGTTTTTCACAGCGGAAATATGCACGTTAGGGACTGCGGCACTGCGATACTTGATCGCATTTCCGATGAGGTTCTGAAATATCTGGGCCAATTGTGTCCCGTCCGTTGTGATGAGTGGCAGCGGGTCGTGAGTCACAATCGCACCGCTTTCCTGAATCGTTGCTCGTAAGTTTACGAGCGCCTCTTTCAATGCATTTTCGCTGGGTATTTTGCGGAGCGCCTTTCCGTTTGTCCCTGCCCGCGAATAGGCCAGAAGATCCTGGATCAGCCCTTGCATGCGGTTGGACCCGTCAACTGCATAAGCGATGAACTCATCCGCATCGGAGTCCAAACGCCCTTTGTAGCGCTCGGCCAGGAGCTGCGTATAACTCGCCACCATGCGCAACGGCTCCTGGAGATCGTGTGAAGCGAGATAGGCGAATTGCTGAAGTTCATCATTGGAACGCTTCAATTCCGCAACCGTCTTTACCAAGTGCTGCTCGGATCTTTAGCGTTCGGTGATGTTCCGGATCGCCGCAGTCACCAGAATTCCTTCCGTGCTTTCCAGCGGGCTCAGCATGATCTCGATTGGAAATTCGCTCCCATCCTTCCGCCTCCCATTGAGCTCAATCCCGGTTCCGATCTGCTGCGCCAACGCGTCTTCGGCGGATCGAAGCCCGTCTGCCACCAGCCGTTCCGCGAAGCCTTCCGGGATGATGTTCTTTACCTTCTGACCGACGAGTTCATCACGGTGGTATCCGAACTGTTTCTCCGCCTGAACATTCAACAGGACGATCTCTCCGGCCTGATTCACCACCACCATTGCATCCGGGGCCGCCTCCAAGAGCCCTCGGTACTTCGCTCCCGACTCTTTGCTCTCGCTGAGATCGTGGCTGAACTCCGAAAACCCACGCAGGTTTCCGTTTGGATCGCGCAACGCCGTAAACGTGAGACTTGCTAAGAATCGTGACCCGTCTTTTCGCACACGCATGCCTTGCTCTTCGCGTCGGCCGCTTGCGGCAGTCATCCGGAGTGTCTCCTCCGGCCTGCCACGCTGGATATCTTCCGGGGGAAAGAAGCAGGAAAAGTTCTGACCGATGATCTGATCAGCTCGGTAACCCTTAATTCGTTCGGCACCGGCATTCCAGCTGAGAATCTGGCCTCGCGGATCCATCATGAAGATTGCATAATCCTGAATTCCATCGACGAGCATCCGATATCTTTCTTCGCTTTCTCGGAGCGCCTCCTCCGCAACCCGGCGTTCCCCCATTTGCGCCAGATGCTGTTCTGCAGCCTCGCGCGCGCTAGTGTCTTTCGTCGCTGCCGTCATCGAGATTCCCTTCGCGGCTTCCCTGGGAACGTGAGCAGGTGCTCAATGACCTGCTTGATGTGCCGCGCACACCGATTGCCTTCACTGGATAAGACGATGTCATGAATAGAAATCGAACTCACTGTCAGTGGGGCGAAATTCCCTAGCCCGAACGCGAGTTTCGGTTTCCGATTCAACGGAGACTTGTTTCTCATTTCACACTAGATTGGGAATGAAAATTCTATTCGGGACACGACCCAGAAGGCTGAAGAGGGCAGCCTGTAGCCGTATGTCGATTTTTTGGAAGGGAGTCCAATTCTATAACAGCCTTATGCAAGGACAAGCGGATTCGCAGGCAGGTGTCCAATAGACCACGAGCGCAGAACTTTTACCCGTGAATATCTGAAACTCAAACGAGCCGGATGCATCTTGCCAGGGCGCCGTGCATGCCACGGGCTCGGAGTCCACAAATTCGCAAATTAAGCTAGAATAAAACTCAATTATGTCGGGGCGTAGCGCAGCCTGGTAGCGCGCCTGCCTTGGGCGCGGACCGACCGACTCCAACAGCTCCATTCCCTATTTTGGCTACTCTGTGTTTTCAGTAATTTGGGGAATCTGCTTTTCGCTCAAAGCTAACCCCAATGGCATGAAGACGTCGGATTCTGGCACAGTTTTGGCACAGGGGACGCGCCTGCTTTTGCAGCAGTGGGTGAACCCCTTAGTGAGACAGTTTGAATTGGCACACTGGCACACCATCCATTCACTAAGGCCTGATACTGCCTTGTCATCCGACAACCGATCGCACCGCTAGGCTCCAGAACGGTACGATTGGATCACCGCAGATCTCTGACAAAGGTCAGTGTCGAGGCTGCAAAGCTCGCCTCAGCGTTTCGCTGCTCTGATTCTTCTTCGAACTCTTCCGGCGGACGGTAGCCTAGCGCTGAATGTAAACGGCGTCGATTGTAATAGTGTTCGATGAATTCCTCGACGCTCTCCACCAAGTGTCCCAAATCGCGGTACTCGTTGGCGTAAATCTCCTCACGTTTCAGTGTCTTCATAAAGCTTTCGCAACTGGCGTTGTCATAGGGATTCCCTGGCCGACTCATGCTCGGCATCATCTGGTGATCCCGAAGCACCTGGATGTAATCTTCGCAAGCGTATTGCACACCTCGGTCGGAGTGGTGAACTAGTCCAGGAGGCGGTTGTCGATTCGCAATCGCCTTTTCTAACGCGTTGAGCGGAAGCCTAGACTGCAAGGTTCGGCCGAGCGACCACCCCACCACCTTGCGGGAAAAGGCGTCGAGGACCACCGCCAAATAGACGAACTCCGTCTTCAGGCGAACGTAGGTCATATCCGCGATCCATAGCTGATTCGGACCGAACACTTTCACGCGACTGGCCAGGTTGAGATAAATCTCCATCTCGTCGTTCCGATCTGTTGCGAGCAAGACTTCACGGTCCTGAATCTCCAATAGGTTGTCCGCCCGCATCATTCGCGCCACCTGTTTGTGGTTCACCATCATCCCTCGCCGCCGAAGTTCCGCCGTGACCCGTCGATAGCCGTAGCGTCGGCGATGTTCTACGACAATCTCCTGAATGGCAGATCGTACGATCATGCACTCCTCGACAGGCGTCCGCCCTTGCAGGTAGCGATAAAATCCCGCTCGGCTTACCTGCGCCAACTGACACATCCGCTCGATGCTCAAGCTGCCTTGCAACCGCGTCTCGGATTTCATCGTAGACGCCTTTTCGCCAGAGATATCGCCCTTCTGGCGTCGAGCCTCGACTTTTTGCAAGGCACCTCTGAAAAAATCCACTTCCACCGTTTTGTCCGCCAGTAACCGTTTGAGCTTGCTGATTTCCTTACGAAGCGTGGATTCCCGGGAATTCGGAAGCGTTAGCTCACCATCAGCATCCGCTGGGTCCACTTGATCCCGCCACTTGTACAACAGCCTGCGATGAACGCCCAGTTCTCGCGATAGCCTCAGGATGTTCTCGCACGCGTTCATGCGTTCCACTGTCCGGCAACGGAATTTCTGGCTGTATCGCTCTTTCCATTTTCTTTCCACTTTGCGGCTCCTTTCCTGCAAAGTGTGCCTTATGGAAGTGTCTCAAACTAGGCATTCGCGCACCGGTGGGGTGAACCCCTTAGTGAGACAATTTGAATTGGCACACTGGCACGTCCGTCGAAAACAACATGTGATAGGAGCGGCTGGATAACTTCCGAATGGCTCGTCAACCGGGAGCCATTGCGATCACTTCCTACAAGCCCGTTTTAGGGGAACTACAAGCTTTGCCGCGCAAATCGGCACTACTGCGGGTGCCCGATCTGCAGGACGATCTTGCCGGGCTTGTGGGGTGCGCCCGCAAGCATGGCCTGCGCCTGGCGCGCCTCCGAAAGCGGCAGGAGTGAGCCCGCACGCACTGTGATTTTGCCCGCGTGAAACAATGATGTGAGTGTCTGCAGGCGCGCGGTGGTCACCTCGGCGTAGAAGAGGATGGCCCCGGCCGATGCGCATCGCCTATTTCAGGACGGCAAAAGCACTCACGTGGAGGCTACTGTTGCTGAGACACTACTAGCTTATGTCAGAAACAATCCGGCCCAGCGGGCCCAGACATGACACGCGACCTGGACATACTGAAGGCCACTCCGGAATCCGTTCCCCGGGCAATCTTGGACGGAGTGGAGAAAGTGGAGGAGGAAATCTGCGAGAATTGACGGCGGAAATTCGTGTAGTATGATGCGAAACGATTATACTCGCAGCTTTCTCTAGGATTATGGGTAACGAACCTAAGCTCAGGGTTTGGCGCTCGGAAGCAATAGGTGAGTTTCATCATGTCTCCAATATCGCGCATCCAGCTTCCAAGTTCCTCCATCAGTCCCTGGCCCTTTGTTTCATTGAGCAGGGTGCTTATAACGTGCGCCATTGCGGCGTGAACTATTCGGTGGGTAAGGGCGCGCTGCTCATTGCTCAGTCAGGCGATATCACCTCTGACGACGATTTTGACGGCAAATCGAAATACCGGGATTTTCACTGCGCCCCCAAGGCGCTGGAGACAATTGCCGAAGAAATGGGGGACCGTTTCAGAGGGGGCCGAATCTTTCAGAGNNCCGTTTATGTGTGATGATTCTCTTTGCCGGCCTTTCTTGAGATTTCACACCAAAATGGATTCGAAGCCATCGGCGATGGAGAGTTCGTCGCTGTTGCGGGAATTTGTGGGCGAAATAATCCTTCGATATGGCAAGGGACCTGCGACGACTTTAAAACTTGGAAATGAGCGTGGGCCTGTCAAACGCGTGAGGGATTGCCTTGAAAGTCGCTATGCGGAAAATTTGACGTTGGAGGAACTCGCACGCATCGCGAACTTGAGCCCGTTTCACCTAATCCGAGTGTTTCGGAAAGAAGTCGGACTTCCGCCTCATGCATATCAGACTCGCGTTCGGTTGAATCGCGCCAAGGAGTTGCTCGCGAAAGGCGCTCCGATTGGAGAGGCGGCGCTGAACACTGGCTTCTTCGATCAGAGCCATTTTACGAATCATTTCCGGAAGGTGTTTAGCTTCCCGCCGGGTGTTTACTTGAAGGGGTTGACGTCCAGCAGCAACTACTCCCAAGACCGCTAGAAGCGCCTTTGCTAATGTGTGCTGCGATGAGCACATCACTTTAAGAGCGCAAGAACATCCAAGACTTTCAGCCGTGGCATCCGGCAAGCTCATATTGCCCACCTTTGGTGAGGCGTGGGACGAAACGCGCTTCATGCCGCGCGCGTTAACACGCGGCGCACATTTGGGATGTTCGCCATAGCTGGAAGTAACTTCAGCTCGAACGCGAGATTTGCGAAATCGTGTGGCTGGCGGCCAGCGAGCATCTTTCCAACCTGGCTAGCATCTGAGCACCCATTGGCACATATCATGCGATAGGAGCTACAACTATGACTCACCATAAGACCGGAACACGTGAAGAGTGGCTTGCAGCCCGGCAGGAACTGCTCAAGGCAGAGAAAGAGTTAACGCGGCGCGGCGATGAGCTGACGCGACAGCGGCAGGAGCTGCCTTGGGTTCCCATCGACAAGGAGTATCGATTCGAAACCGAGGAGGGAAGCGCGTTGCTGACCGACCTCTTCTGTGGACGCTCGCAACTCTTCGTCTACCACTTCATGTTTGGGCCCGGCTATACCGCCGGCTGTCCGACCTGCTCGACGACGGCGGATAGCTTCAACGGGGTTCTCCCGCATCTCGAGGCCCGCGACGTGACGTTGATCTGCATCTCTCGCGCGCCGCTTGAGAAGCTGCTCGCTTACCGCCGACGCATGGGCTGGAGCTTTAACTGGGCGTCCAGCTACGAAGGCGACTTCAACTTCGACTTCGGAGTATCCGCCACCGAGCCGCGGCACGATACCACGTCGCTGCTTGAGGCCAACGAGGTCGCGGCGTTTCGGCTGGTGGGCGACAAGCGGTTTCGCGACAAATTGCCCCCGATCGCCGCTCAAAACGCCAGCGCGACCGGAACTGATCTACCCGGCTACTTCTCCGAGGGGCACGGCGTCAGCGTCTTTGCGCGCGAGGGCAACATCGTTTACCACTGCTACTCCACCTACACCCGCGGTACGGAATTCCTGATGGGCTACTACGCGATCCTTGACCGGACGCCGAAGGGCCGTGACGAAGGCGGCCCGATGGGGGCATGGATACGCCGCCACGATGAATACGAAAAAGGCGCGTCAAAAGACTGTTGCTCTTGAACGACCGCCGCTACATGACGGACCAACTGCAACATAAAACTTCAGCTAGCGGCAATGACGCCACACTGCCAGCCGAATTTATCGCGGTTTGTGCCTTTGCGTTCGCGGCCAGCGTGGCAGGCACCGTTTATTTCTCCCGCTCAATGTCCGGCGGAATGGAAATGCCTGGCGGCTGGACAATGTCCATGACCTGGATGCGGATGCCTGGACAATCTTGGACGGCATCGGCGGCGATGTTCCTGCTGATGTGGCTGACGATGATGGTCGCCATGATGCTCCCATCCTTGGTTCCCATGCTGCTGCGCTACCGGAACGCTGTGGACGGGGGAGGCGAGACGCGCCTCGGGCCGCTGACGACACTCGTGACCGCGGGCTACTTCTTCGTCTGGACCGTATTCGGGGTGGCCGTTTTCGCTACCGTTACCGCGCTGGCGGCGGTCGTGATGGAGCGGCCGGCACTGGCGCGCGCCGTACCGATCGCGGTCGGTGTGGTCGTTCTGCTCGCTGGCTCCCTTCAGCTCTCCGAGTGGAAGGCGCGTCACCTTGTCTGCTGCCGGGAATCACCCGGGCGCGACCGAATGATGCGGGCTGACGTAGGCACAGCTTGGCGACACGGCCTGCGTCTCGGCTTTGAGTGCGCCCAGTGCTGTGTAGGTCTCATCGCGATCCTCCTGATCATGGGAGTCATGGATTTTCGCGCGATGGTTGTTGTGGCGGCGGCCATCAGCGCCGAACGCCTCGCACCGCTAGGCGAGCGCGTCGCGCGAGCCATCGGGGCGGTCGTCGTTGTGGCGGGGTTGTTTCTGATCGCGCGAGCCGCCGCGCTCCTATGATCAGCGGCGTAACCGCCAAACGTAAGTACAAACTCTAAAGGAGAGAACCGTGACAGACCTCGCGAAAGATGAACTTGGAGCCCCTAATGTAGTGGACCGGGCCACTTTTCAGACCGAATTGGATGCGCTACGGGTTCGGGAGAAGGCTCACACGCACGAAGGTGACGCGATTGCAGCCGGCCGCAGACGGCTGCCGATGGTGCAGGTGGATGGTGCCACACCGCTCATTGGCGAACGTGGCG
Organism: Acidobacteriota bacterium; assembly: GCA_003167215.1. Classification (GTDB taxonomy): domain Bacteria; phylum Acidobacteriota; class Terriglobia; order Acidiferrales; family UBA7541; genus Palsa-295. The sequence goes on from PMTV01000040.1 coordinate 77,113, forward strand.
CGGTGACACTGTTGGACGCGTTTGAGGAACGCCGGATGCTCATCGCCTACTATTTCATGTGGCAGAGCGGCCACTCTGCGCCGGAGCAGTGCGAGGGGTGCACCTGGGTTACATCGCAGGTCCGCGAGTTGTCTTATATTCATTCTCGCAACGTCACCTTCGCAGTGTTTTGCCAAGGCCCATACAAAGAGAGCGCCCGATACCGCGACTTCATGGGGTGGGAGATGCCTTGGTACTCGGCCCAGGGCTCGCTCGACACCTTCTTAGTTGGACGCCGAGTCGGCAGGATGCACATCGTTTGCTACCTGCGACAAGGATCGGATGTCTTCGAGACTTACTGGACCACAATTCGCGGCGTGGAGGCTATGGATAACAGCTATCGGTTGCTCGACTTGACCGTCTATGGGCGCCAGGAGAAGTGGGAGGACTCGCCCGCCCGTTGGCCACAACACTGCTCCATCACGCGGACTAAAGGCGGCGCGCCCGATTGGCCACCTGTGCCAGTGTGGCCGGAGGGACGCCCCATCTCCCAGTGGCCTCGCCTCAAGGCCGGGTATTCGGACGACCTAGGAACTGGCAGGCGGTGAACCGGTCCATCCACAACAGCGACGGAACCGGATCGCCAACCTGATTGGCCGATCCGACCAAAAGTTCATCGTCTGTGAATCACGCAATCCGCTCAACAGATTTATGCGTCTTGGATTGAAATGACAGTCTCCTATTGATGACGAACAATGCGATCGTATCCAGATCCCATGCCTCAATCAATCTAGGAACGACCTTATTTCACAGACGCAGGCGCCGTGACCTTAGATTTATGACAGGATTGGCTTGTAGGATGGCTCAGACAGGATTTAAGCAACTGCTTACGAGGCAGGAGGGCCGGACACAAGAACTGTCTCACAATAGGGGTTCACTCCATGGAAGCGAAATTGGTCAGATGGAGCAACAGTTCTGTTGGGAAGTCCTTTATAATCTTTACGTACTTCATGTCGGGGCGTAGCGCAGCCTGGTAGCGCGCCTGCCTTGGGCGCAGGAGGTCTGGAGTTCAAATCTCCACGCCCCGACCACCCTTCTCAATGAGTTAGCGAACTCGCACATCATTGCACTCGCTCCACTGTAGTGACTTTTGTAGTGACTCTCTGACTTCTAGTCGCAAGTTCATTCGCATTCGCCACCTTGAACTTTTCCATTTTTGCCACTGCTGCGCGTTTGTGTTCCTCTGCTGGATGAACGTAGCGCATCGTCATCTGGATACTAGTGTGTCCGAGTAAAGCTGCAAGCGTCGGAAGGTCCACACCTGCCATGACGGCACGCGATGCGTACGTGTGCCTGAGATCGTAGAGTCTGAATTCCGGCGCTATCTTGGCCCGACGAACAGCAGCATCGTGGGCTTTTCGCACGCTACCGATTGGCTTCTCGGGGTTGTCAGGAGAGGAGAAGGCGTACGGACCTTTCGACGACACTGTGCGTTCCTTCAGGATCGACCAAACTTCGTCGGTCATGGTGAGTTTGCGCCTGGCAGCCTTCGTCTTGCCAAATGGGTTGAGAATTGTGCGCTGAGGGAAATCCAGATTGGCTATCTCGATGCGTAAATCGGGAGGCTGAATAGAGGATTCTTACGCTCAAACGCCTTTTCCAATAAATCGAGGAGCCGGCCGTAGGTCTGCCGGATTGAATAGTCTGCGACGATTGGTGGCTTTCGCTCCGGAAACGCCGCTGCGGTTCGATTCTCGCGGATCTGGCTTTCGCGCGCGTAGGCGCGACTGCGCTGCACGACGAGGTGACGGAATATTTGGTCGCCAGTCAAAGTGTCCTGGGCCTCGGCAAGGTTTTCGCTAATTCCCAACTCGTCTCCACCAAGGCGCTTTCGCAGGGCCTTTTCCATGTTATTGAAGTGGGCGCGCAGATTATTCACACCCAGGGTCCGTGCGAAGTAGGCTTCGTCTCTTCGCGTGAAAAGCTCGGCCATGTGGCGGAAATCGCTCAGGCGATTGTTAATCGGCGTGGCAGTGAGCATATATCCACATCGATTGGTCTTATGATCAGGAGACTTCCCATTATCGGTTGCCGGTACGAAATTTATCGGCTCGGTCATTCTTTCTCGAAAGGCCTGGAAGGCAGCAAGAGCTGCAATCCAAAGTAGCCAACGAAGTATGGCTGGGTGGTTCCTGCTGTTTGCACGCTGCGTCCGGCCATTAAGAGGAGGATTACCGGGGGATGTATCTTGTAGCGAAGACCTCCCTCCAGCGTTTCTTGGTCGGTGGATGGATGGAACGTTCCAGTCGAGTAGAATTCAGCGTCCAGTTCCAAGTTCTTAGTAAATTCGTGACCAACGACAATGCCGGCGAGCCAACCATCCGGGCCGCGGTGTACGAGATTGTAGCCAGCCTCCCAATTCAGATCGATCGGGCCGAGCTTTTTCGAAAATTCGAGAGGCAAGATCAAGCTCGCACCTCGCGGGGTGATTCCTCGCTCGACGGAGTTATTCGGATTATTGATGGAGAGCTGCGGAAAAAGTGACATAGCGAATCCCGAATCCTGATTGTCGTAGAATCGCCACTTGAATCCCAATTGATCCTGCCCTAGTCCGAATCTCACCGGCGAGGGATTGTCCACGCGCAGCCACGCGTTTTCGTAAGTCAACTGGATTCGATCGCCGAGGCCAAAGTTGATGTCTACGTCCGGAGTGTGCGCGACCGAATGGTCGGGATAAAGAAAAGGCATGTAGGCCAGATTAATCTCCCATTGCAGGTTTCCAGGGGTACCGGGATCGTTGGTGTAATACGGCGGCCCGCCTTGCGCAGAAACGAATGGGCAGAAAAATACGAAAAGCCAGAATAGAAAGAGTGAGTATTTTTCGAGATGGAAGGGACGAGGCCCTGATTTCACTAACTTCGGGCACCCTTTCTGGCCGACACAACGCACTCCGATCAAGCGCGTCCCCAGGCAGCTACTTTCCGAATACCATGACACCGAATCTTCCGGATTCATTCGCGGGCACAAAAAGCTGGTGGGTTTTCTGATCAAGCGCCATCGTCTTGGACCCAGGATGAGTGGGGACTCGCGCAACGGTAGAATATTGATCCGGGGAATCCTGATGAAAAACATCGACAGTTCCCTCTCCGGTAGAATTGAAAATCAGACCGGTAGAAGGATCAAAAGCTGAGGCGTCCACATGATCACCGATGGGAAACGTCGTGATCACTTTGCCGGTTTCCGCATTCACAATAGCCAGCACCTTGCTGCGACACCCAATGAATAGGCGATGATTCGTGCGATCGATGGCCATGCTTGAAGGGTGCTCGCAAGGAGCGAGGGGCCAGCGATCCTTCACCGCTAATGCGCGCGAATCGATTCGCAAAACCAGACTTTCATCTTCGAGGTTGACGAAAACGTTTCCCGCTCCGTCTGCTGTCGCAAATTCCGGAGCACCGCCTAGATCAATCGTACCGGCGACTGTGCCGGTGGTAGCGTCGATTGCAGTAGAGCTATTGCTTCCACCATTCATGGAAAAAACTCGGCTGGTAGCGGGATCGTAAACGATCGCATCCGGCTTCTTTCCGGTGGGAACCTGGGCAACCGGGCTAAGCGTCTTTAGGTCAAAAACGGTGACTGTGTTCGCGCGGCCGTTGCTGGTGAAGCCGCGGTTAAGCTCCGGCGCGATTGCAATCCCGTGAACGCCGAGCGTATTCGTGATTTTCCCTACCACGTTCGCGGAATCCGGATCCAGCACATCCACCTGCGTCTCGTGCGAGACATATACGCGGCGGTTTGCTTCGTCGACCGAGAGATAATCCCAGCTCCCCTGGCCGCCCACGGGAATGGTTTTCAGTAGATGATAGCCGGAAGCGGCAAAAGCCGCTGCGATCGTGCCCAGAAGGATTGCGGGTGTTAGCATAAACTTTTTCATCAGCGTCTCCTCATTGGCAGCTTCCAGTTCCGGAATCGCGAAACTTTTTCCCAGCTTCAGGAATGAACTCCCAATCATAGCTATGCGGGCGCAGCGTCAGCTTAAGGAGGCCAAACGTGTCGGCGTTGCGGACTTCGCTGTTAGCCTCGGCCTTGCCGAAAGGACGATGATTCTTTCCGCCTGTCCCTACGACAAATTCGCGGACACCTTTTTGTGGGTCAGGCTTGCCATCCGGATCTTGAGGCGCGAAGCGCTCGTAATCATGATCGTGGCCGTTGAGAATCAGAGAAACATGCGCAGCGTAAAGATCCTGCCAAAACGGTTTTATCTCTGGGTCGTCTCCATGCTTCGCACCGGAGCTGAAGAGCGGCTTGTGCCAGTACGCCAGCGTGCAGACCGCGGGATGCGCTTGCAAATCGGCGCGCAGCCATTTCTCTTCCGCGGAGCCCGCTTGGCAGCCTCCAACTTCCGCGCACTCGCTGTTCAACACGATGATATGCCACACCCCAAGCTCGTAGCTGTAATAACCCTGTTTCGGATCGCCGGCGTTTGCGCCAAAGTAATCGAAATAGGGCGTCGCGCCTCCCGAATGGAATTCGTGATTGCCAACCGAAGGTCTAGTCCGAGCCTTATGCCGGCCCCAGGTGGGGTCGTAGCATTTTGCGAACTGCTCCGCTGTGCCTCCTTCGTACGCGTTGTCGCCAGCCGTGAACACCGTGCCAGGAATGGCGTCGAGCAATTTTGCCGTGGCCTCTGCTCCGGAAATGTCCGCACAGTCCGCAATATCTCCTGCACCAACAAGCACAGCGACTTGATCGCTCTTCTGTCGCGCTGAGGTTGATTTCGCGCCGGCGGCCAGGATAAGAACGGCGACGAGCCACGGCAGCCAAACTCTTGTACTCTTTATTTTTCGGTTCATCTCGCGGTTCACTCCCCTCAGCTCTGTTGTACCCAGAAATCAGCGGTGGCGTCTGTAGTTCGACTCAATCTCGTCTGAGCGGGTACCAGCGGAAGCCGAGCGAATAAGTGGGCTTGTAATACTCGCGCTGATCCACGTAGATCGTACGGCCGGTGTAAAAACCGAAAACTTCGTTCGTGAGGTTCTCACCCTGCGCCAAAATACTGAGTCCACTGTGCAAACGGTAGCTTACCTGCGCATCGATCTGGAGGTGCGGATACAAATAAATGTCGCCTGCCGGGCCCTTGACGCCGAGATTCGACGTGTCAGTAGCGGTTGTGTATTGGTACTGGTAAATCATGGCGCTGTTGTAAGTCACCCCGACGTGGACAGACAACCGGCCCCGATCGTAGCTTGGGAGAATGTTGAAGGAGTTAGGCGCCTGGCGCTGAAGAGCAGGGTGGTCGGTTCTTCCCAACAAGCCGCTGGCCTGAGAGTAAGTGTAAGTGTAGTTTGCGGCTAAGCCGAGTCCGCTGAGCGCTCCAGGAAGAAAATTGAAGCGCTGCAAATAAGCAAGCTCGACGCCGCCAACGTAGGCGTTAGATCCATTGACTATTGTGCTGGTAGGGCAGGTAGGCGCACCCGTAGGTCCGCACAACGGATTCGCGACGTCGAGGTTGGTGGTGTAATAAATCGGGTCGATAAGCTGCTTGTAGAAGTAGCCCGCTTGAATCACGCCGTATGGCTGCAGATAGTGCTCGTACAAAATATCGAAGTCGTTTGCATGCTCCGCCTTTAGGTTCGGGTTACCCAGAGCGATCTGATAGGGGTTTTGCGATTGGTCGACTGTTACATAGGGCACCAAATCGTACGGGTTAGGTCGCGAAATCCCTCTGCCGTACACAGCACGTATATCCGAGTCCGCAGTAAGCTGATAGCGCAGTTGTACGCTGGGAAGAGGGTCTATGTACCATTGATTGGAATGCGTTTCTATGGTGCCGGTCCAGTTTCCGTTGCTGTCGTCCATAGCATTAAAGCCCTGTATGTACAGTTGCGTGGCTTCCACGCGCAGGCCAGTCTGCAATCGCCAGCGGCCGAATTGCAGCGTATTCATAATGTAGCCGGCCGTGACGCGCTCGGTTAGGTTGTAGTTGGCAGGGTCTGAACCCAAATGGGTGGCGCTGACGTCTTCGGTGAAGTCGCCGGGATTGGCTTTGAGGAAGTTGTTCAGTTTACTGAAACTTGTAACTGGGCCTAGACTGTAGCTTCCATTGTAGTAATCAGAGTTTGTGAAACCGCTCAGAAAATCGCTCATCAGGAAATTGCTATTTGGATCCAAAACCGGAGAGACCGCGTTCTGGTAGTCGTGGGAGTTACGAATCTTGGCGCCAAACTGAAAGGTGCCGTCGTGGGAGCCCCATTTGTAATTTTTCCCGAACGACGCCGAACCCTGCAGGCTCACCTGGTCCGTCGGACCTGTTGATGTGTCGAACTCGCTCATCGAGTACTGAGTCGGGTCGAAGATTGCAGCGCCTGGTGCAACGCAGCCAGGGTTGAACTGGGGCCTGAACGGATTCTTCGTGGCGGCTGGATCGTAAGAACAGTTGGCGGACCCGTTATAAACGAAAGTGACTCCTGGATTGCCCGCTGCCCCGTTCTCCCGGCCGTTGGAAATGGAAACGTCCCACGCGATCCAGGAATTAGAAAAAACGTGCTTGCCACCGCCTGATATGCTCCCAATCGAGTAGTCCGGAACGCGCTGGGAAGTCGAGAACACCTCATTGCATGGGTTCGGCGGGATCACATTCGGTCCGCATACGCCGTCATTGGTCACCGTGTAAGCCCACTTATTGCCATAATCCTTGAAGTCGGAATACAAGTAATGCAGATAGATGTTCGAGTCCTGGGAGAGCCTGTCATCCGCGCCCCCAGCGAGACCCCAACGCGTTCGTTGATATCTGTACTCGCGAAGGTCAACACTGGTGTAATTGGGGATCTGGGAAGTGGGGTCAATGGCAGGTTCGATGTCGTCAATGCCGCGGCCGTTGTAATCATATGTAAAGCCAATCAGGGCGCCGAACTGTTTGTTCGCGCCGAAGCGTTGTCCCACGGTGGCGTTTGTCTGGCCTACGTAGCGGCCACCAATTATTGGCGTGTATCCGCCTATCCCGCCGAGTATAAGCGTCGGCTGGTCGCCGGCGTTTTTGAGCCTTAAATCTACTGTGCCGCCGATGGCATCGCCGTCCTGGCTTGCCGAGAGAGTTTTCTCCAGCACGACAGACTCGACGAGATCAGCCGGAATGACGTCCAATTTGATTTGCCGGACTGCGACTTCCGGAGACGGGACGTTGATTCCTTCGATCGTCACGTTAGTCAGACGCGGCTCGGTGCCGCGGACTTGCACATATTTTCCTTCGCCTTCATCGCGCTCGAGCGTTACGCCCGGGAGGCGGCCAACGGCGTCGGCAATATTGGCGTTTGGAAGACTCGTAATGACATCCGCGGAGATCACGTTGACGATATCTTCAGACGTGCGCTGGACTTGTATTTGCTCGGCCTCGCCTTGGAGATCCGCGTGCACACTTATTGATTGGTCGGACGGCGCAACCTGTAGCACAGCGTTAACCGAAGCTGTTTGGCCCCCGGCCACATCCACGGTTTTATTGAACGACGAAAAGCCGGAATAAGAAATTGTGACGGTGTACTTGCCCGCGGGCAAGTTGCCGGCGTTGAATTGGCCTTGGACGTCGGACACGGTGGAATATCCGCCAGGCTGAACCTTGACCAAGGCTCCCTGGAGGACTCCTCCCGCGACATCCGTAACGTACCCCGTGATTGCACCCCTTCCGACCTGAGCGGGAGCGGGACTGATGGCATTACCACCTGGCTGTGAGCGATCAGTTTGCCCAAACGCACAAGCTGTCCCTAACATCCACAATGCCACGATCATTGACGTTCGAAGCTTTGACGACATCTCCACTCTCCCCAATGGATTTCGCGTCTCATATATAGAGGAGGAAAAACAATGCGGGATGAACCAATGTTCACTGCTGTTTGAATAATGCCTGAAGAAATTTTCAGATTCGAGAACTCGTCTCGGTCTGCGGTTGCGCCGAAGGTAGGCTCGCGGGATTTCTTGGCGCGAAAGGCAAATGAACTTGGAAAACGGAGCCCATTCCGAGTGCTGACTCGACATGCATCGCACCACCGTGCTTTTCGACGATCCAATTGGCGATGGAAAGTCCAAGCCCAACGCCGCCTTGCTCTCGAGAGTGTGCTGGATCCGCTCTATAAAATCGCTCGAAAATATGGGGCAAATCCTTTTCGGAGACTCCTATCCCAGTGTCACGAATCTCGACGAGTGCGGCATCCTGCGACTTTTGGTACCGGACACTGATTTTGCCTTCCGGGTGCGTATATTTCACCGCGTTGTCGACGAAGATGAGGAAGACGCGCTCGATTGCAGCGGCGTCGGCGTTAATCCATACAGGCTCTTCTTCGAAGTCACCCGCGACTCGAATTTCTTTTGCTTCCGCGAGAATCGCAGCTTGTTCTTGGACTTTTCGTAAGCATCTTATGAGATCAACGCGGCAAAATGTTAATTCCTCGGCACCTGCGTCGGCCCGGGCCATCTGAAGAAGATTCTCCAGCAGCAGAGTCATTTCTCCGGAGGCCGCGACGATGCTCTCGAGGACCTCACGATAATCCTGCTCCCTGCGGGGCCGGCGCAAAGCCACTTCTGCCGTAGTGCGCAGAAGCGCCAGAGGTGTGCGAAGTTCATGGGAAGCATCCGCTGTGAACTGGGTAACCCTCCTCATGTTCGCTTCGATTCGGCTCAGCATTTCGTTAAGCGTTTCGGTTAACCTTTGAAGCTCGTCGCGCGGGAGCGGAACCGGCAGACGGCTGGACAGATTTTGTCCGCCAATGCTTCTAGCAATTTGAATAATCTCATCTACGGGTTCGAGGGCGCGCCGACTCAGCCAATATCCGCCAAGAGATGCGAGGATGATCAATAGCGGCGAGGCCAGCTTGAGAATCCATCGAAATTGATCGAGTGATTGATCAAACGCTTCGGTTGGCGTTGCCACCGCCGCATCAAAAACCCGCCCATTGATATACACCCGCCGGGCGCTAATTCGATATTGGATTGCGGCCACGTTAGCCGTATAACTGCCGGAGTTTCCAGCTTCCAGAGCGTCTATTTTTGTGCGGGCAAATGTCGGGGATTGAAAAATCAGTTGTCCGGACTCATCTGTTACTTTCAGGGCCGCGCTACTCCCCCAAATGTCCGCTAATTCGCCGAGCTCGTGACTTACTTTGTCCGTACCCTTGGATGACGACTCAGAAATTACGCGCTCCGCCGTCAAGAAGTTTCCCTGTAAAGACTCGTCCATCGTTCTGGCAACGCTATGGCGGAATCCGAAGTCAACGACCCAGCCGAAGAGAACAAACGAGAAAATCAATACGACGAAATACCACGCCGTTAAGCGTGTACGCACGGTGAAATTCATTCGGCGGACTCCTTTCTGACGCAATATCCAAATCCGCGCCGGGTCTCGATCAATTTCAGATCCTCTCCCAAATCAATTTTTTGCCGGAGGAGCTTCACAAAAGCGTCAAGTGTATTCTCTTCGACGGCTTCGCCACTCGGCCAGATTTCGTGAAGGATTGCCTCCCGTGTTGCGACCCTGCCCTTCCGCAACATGAGAAATTCCAACAGGCGGAATTCAGTCTGGGTCAGTTTGATCTCTCGTTTTCCGCGAAACACGCAGCGCGTCTCCCTCTCCAGCACCAGGTCTGCGACACGCAGGGACCGCGGGTGGGAATCAAGACGGCGCCGTTCAATCGCTCGGATCCTTGCCAGTAAAACCTCGAATGGAAATGGCTTTGTGATGTAGTCGTCCGCACCACAATCCAGTCCCTTCACCATGTCGGGAACCGTGTCGCGGGCTGTCAGCATCAAGATAGCGACGGATTGCGTGGCCCTGCGAAGTCTTCGTGTAACTTCAAAGCCGTCGATTCCGGGAAGCATGAGATCGAGGAGAATCAAATCGAAGTGATCGCTTCCGCCCAGCTCCACGGCGGAGATACCATCCGCCGTCATCGTGACGGAGTAGCATTCTTCCTCCAGCCCGCGCCTTAACGCTTGCGCCATTCTTTTCTCGTCTTCAACCACCAAAATCTTCATGTTCTGCCGCCTCACTCCAATCTCGGTTGCATTATTTGAGTCACCTAAGAAGGGTTTTGATTCGACAGGTGCCAGCTCATCGCCCCTGGAGGAATCGTGCTACGGCAATGTGACAATCAGATGAATACGGCGGATATTTCTTGGAGGAACTTCAACTCCGGCTTTTTGACAATTATGGAATTAAGGTAGGCATAAACCGCCGCAGACGCAGCTCCACCACTATCTCCGGACATGCAGCCCCAAAAACACTTCTTTTTGAGGCGCCGCACGCATACTTTTGGGCAAGCGAATTCATTGCGATTTCGACATCCTAGGAAATACGGATTTTGGGCAGAGAGGGTTTTTGGGCAGGCTTCGCCCTGCTGATCCTATCGGAGTCATCGGAGATGATTCACGATACGTTCAGATTCGCCAACGAACGGTAAAATTAAATGAGTGGCTGGAAGTCCGCTATAGGGTGAATACTTGATTCAGCGCCCGTAGCTCATTGAGGGCTAAAACGGTGATACCTTACGCGATCATGGCCGATTCGAACGCGCTTTCGCCCCGCCAAATAGATGAATGACCAAAGCGATTACCGCGAACAGAAGAAGCAAGTGAATAAGGGCGCCCGCCACGTGAAATATTACAAAGCTCCCAACCCACAACACGAATAAAACTAAGGCTAGTCCGAGAAATAGACCAAATCGCATAGGTTCTCCGTCAGTCTGGTTAGGGTGCGTGTCGACGTTAGAAGCATCGGCGGCCCCGCTTTATTTCCGTTAAGCCGCGAGCTTACTTTGTCGCGGCCATATGAACATTCAACAGAGAGTGGAAAATCCGCTTCTAATGCTCGGCATCGGCTTTTTTGCGTCGCATTGTTGTCACTGAAAAAGAGTTCAGGTAGATTTAAGTGGTTGGTTCTCATATTAGCGATTCAAAGAAACGTAGAAGGCTGCTTAGGTAAAATGAAATACATGCCGCGCCAAAGCGATTCGTTTTATTCCAACTGCCACGGCGCGAGCAAAATCCGGCAGATCTGGGTAGACTTACGGTCGATAGTGTTATCAAAAAGCTCAGCAAATGTCACCCGGCTCCTACGTTGAGTCTTCCCTGAAAGATAGGAAAATGCCAGACGAAGAGTGGATCAAAAAACTTCCAGATGGCAGAAAAGTGAAATTCTTCTACCACGAACTGCCGGAGGACGGTGCGTTTATCACCGCGCAGATTCAAGGTAATGAGGTCGTCTACTCCGTCGTATTGGCCAGAGCGGGAAACCCGCTTAGTCGCGAAGGTGTTGAAAGTCATTTCAAGGGCGAACTTTTGAAAAAGTAGTGACGTTCCGCAAAGGTTGCTGTTCGACTTCCCATTTTTTCATTGTACATAGACATCTGAACTTGCGGCGCGAAGTGTGCAAAAAGAGACAGCAGCTGCTTTATAGTGGTGTCAGCATGGGGTATGAAGCAGAAGAAATATAAGAAACAAGACAAACGGACCCTCGCCAGCGTTGTCAAAGAAATGGCGCAGCCTCGCTTCGCTAAATCCGCCCGAACGGGAGAAGAAAAGACGCCCGGGGTTAATGCCTTCGTTGGTAAGAATGTCCCGGAGGAAGTTGTCCCATTAACAAGCGGACATGAGCATGACTGACTCAATAACCGATGCGTTCAAGTGCGTTTTGAGGACGCTAGAGTGCAAGATCGAGGGTTGGGTTCGGTTGGACGAACGGCGTCTTGCTCGAATTACTGCATACATTGCCACCGGAGTTGGCCGATCGGCTGAAACGAGAACAGAACTAGAGTCTCAGGACGGGATGACCCATGCCTGCCCAGAAGCAGTTCTTTGTGGCCAACCAGACTCATCAATTTGCGTTACGTAGAATCAAAGGCTTGCGAGCGGTTCGACAATTAGGATTTTGGGCAAGACTGGTTCGTCGGATTCAAATCGCATTTTTAGGGCATCAAATGCCGCGCAGCCCTCATAACAAGCTTACCGGAAAAGTAAAGTGCTAGTTTAAACCTCCGGGATCACAACATTTGAGAACTTCCCCGCATCCTACGTTTGGGTGTAGAGTTTCCGAGAGGTTGGAAGCCTTCATGCGTTTACTGCTGGTGGAAGATGATCTGGCCATTCGAGGATTCCTCAGACGGGCACTAGGCGAGGCTGGATACCAGGTAGATACAGCCACCGATGCCAAGACGGGGGAACTCAAGGCCTTGGAAGGCAGCCATGACGCCTTGATCATTGATCTCGGCCTTCCCGACATGGACGGATTGGATTTGATCGCGCGTTGCCGGGCCCAAGGTAGTTCCACTCCAGTGCTAATCCTATCCGCACGCCGCTCAGTGGACGAGCGAGTGAGGGGATTGGAACAGGGCGGAGATGACTACCTGACGAAGCCATTTGCCCTTGCGGAACTGCTTGCGCGAATTAGAAATCTTCTACGTAGATCTTCTGCTCCACAGAATGACTCGGTACGGCTGCAAGCTGCGGACCTGCAGCTTGACCTTGTGCGTCATGAGGCTCGGCGCGGCGATCAGTTGCTCCAGCTGACCCCACAGGAGTTTTCCCTCCTGGAATATCTTTGCCGAAATGCCGGGCGTGTCGTTACTCGTACCATGATCCTGGATCACGTCTGGCGAATGCGAATTGATACCGCAACTAATGTAGTCGATGTCCACATTTATCGCCTGCGCAACAAGGTAGACCTCAATGCATCCGAGCCACTAATCCACACCATTCGCGGCGTGGGATACGTTCTTAAAGATGCGTAGGGTCATACGCACAACCGCAGCGTGGCGCCTTTCGATTTGGACAACCCTGGCATTCGCGCTTGGAACAGGGCTGGCATTTTCGATCGTTTACTTCCTAGTAGCTCAGGGCATTCAAGAAAGAAGTGACGCCTGGCTTCGGGGTGAAGCTAAGGTTCTTGCGCAAGTTTCAGCGGATACGCCCAGGGACCACCTGTACCATCGCGTCGTTTCAGAGGTAGTTGAGCTGGCAACCCGAGAAGTGCCGGATGAGCGAAATGCGCAAGGGGAAAGTTTGAATGCCGTATTTTTCTTGGAGGAGGATCCCAATAATAGCGATGGTCCGCTGTGGGTCGGCCCAACCGAAGAAGGCGCTTTTCTCACCGCAATCCAGCGAGCCAAGCCTGTTGCGGGCATTCCGCAGCCTATAAAGGTTGACGGCTGGCCCACAACATTTCAGGTAGTTGCGCTGTACGAAAACGGGCGAACTATCTACCTGGGGCTTTCCAATCGCGGCGCCGAGCATTTACTGGGCAATTTGATTCGCCGTTTCCTTGTGGTGTGGGCGGGTACGGTCCTCATGGGGTTCTTGATCTCGTACCTGAGTGCGCGCCGTACTCTGCTTCGCGTGGAACGTATTACAGAAACCGTGGCGCGCATCGGAACTGAAGACCTCTGCGAGAGATTGCCTGCGCAAGCGAAATCGGATGAGATCTCACGACTGAGTGAGACTTTCAATCAGATGCTGGATAGGATTCAGTCCACGGTCAACCAGCTTCGCTGCGTGACCGATGCGGTCGCTCACGATCTGAAGAGTCCGGTAACCTCGATTCGCGGCACACTCGAATCCGCTTTATGTAATGAGCCGACAGAAATGTGGCGTGAATCCATTGGCGAAGCGATCGAAGGCCTTGATAGACTTTTGCACGTTCTGAACACCACGTTGGATGTCGCTGAAGCACAAGCTGGAGCGCTTCACATGGATCGCAGCACTGTTGACCTCTCGGATGTTGTGAGAAAGCTAGTGGATCTCTACCATCCTGCAATGGCTGAACGTCGTCATGAAGTATCGGTTGACCTAGAAAGCCACGCGATTGTAGATGCAGACGTCCATCTGCTGAATCGGGTGGTTAGCAATCTCCTCGAAAACGAACTGACTCACTTGCCCGCAGGACATAGGATAGCGATTCGACTTCGTTCGTACAACGGATCGACAGAGCTAGTGATCGAAGACAACGGCCCAGGATTTCCGCCCGACGTAAGTAACCGAGCGTTTGAGCGTTTCGTTAAAGGAAAACACTCCCCGGGGCACGGTCTTGGACTTGCTTTCGTCGGTGCGGTTATCCATGCACATGGTGGCGTGGTCCATATCTCCGATCGTCCAGCCGGCGGTGCTGTCATAACCGTATCGCTGCCGGCCAGCGTGCTCCAGCCTGCTTAACGAGGAGTCGTCTGTTCTAAAATGAATAACTTGTCATCTTCGCGACGCCACAAAGTCATTTTCGATTGTTAGTCTTCAGCACAAAGCCTTTCTGATGAATCGTTCAAGGGCTTATTCGCCAATGGGATCTAGCCATTTGCAGGGCCACTACTATGGAGGATCGCGCGACCGAAGATGAAGCCCATTGCATGTATTGTGCTCCCCACCTATAATGAAGCCGAGAATTTGCGCGTTCTGTTGCCTAGAGTTTTTGCCCAGCAGGAATGGATTTCCTCCCATGAATTGCACGTTCTTGTAGTCGATGACAATTCGCCGGATGGCAGTGGCCAGGTTGTTGAGAATTTTCGCAGCCGCTTTCCCTTTCTGCACATCATGCGCGGACGAAAGAAGGGCCTTGGAGAAGCTTACAAACGAGGGATTCGGCATGCCATAAAGCTTCTGAATCCAGAGTTGGTTTTAACCATGGATGCTGATCTGCAACACGACCCGGCCCTTCTGTCTCATATGATCGAAGCGTGCAGCCAAGGATACTCTCTAGTAATTGGATCCCGCTATGTGGATGGGGCTCAGGTCTTGAGCTTTTCGGGATGGCGTGTGCTTCTGAGCCACACGGGCAACTCGCTCGTTCGTTGGGCAGGAGGTCTGAAGATTCAAGACTGTACTTCGGGCTACCGTGCTATTCGAAGTGATTTACTGCTTACCTGCGATCTCGAACACCTTTCCACGCGTGGTTACTCATTCTTGTCTGCCCTCCTCTGTCAATTAGTCTGGAATGGCGCGCGTGTCCTTGAAATCCCCATTACATTTGGCGTGCGCGGCCACGGAAAATCGAAATTATCTGTGCGTGATCAGGCGGAATTTCTCGGACGCGTCGCAAGAATCTTTTTTCTACGCAAGCGTTATCGAGGCGCCCTCGTCAATCCTGCAATGAGCACCGAGACGGGTGAAGTGATTTTAAACATCACGCCAAACCTACAGAGCAATTCCGCCGGAGAAAAAAAAACGCAATGAAAAGAGCTCTCATTACCGGGATTTCCGGCCAAGACGGATCCTATTTGGCTGAATATCTCTTGCAATTGGACTATCAAGTCTTCGGAATTGTGCGGCGGGAACCGGGAACTATGCGGTGGCTAGAGGGCATTCGGGATCGTGTTGAACTTCTGTACGGAGACCTGCGCGATACACAGTCCCTGG
Organism: Acidobacteriota bacterium; assembly: GCA_003167215.1. Classification (GTDB taxonomy): domain Bacteria; phylum Acidobacteriota; class Terriglobia; order Acidiferrales; family UBA7541; genus Palsa-295. The sequence goes on from PMTV01000040.1 coordinate 92,473, forward strand.
AGGTCGCCTTCTATAAGGCGTGGCCGGACGAACTTTACAATCTGGCAGGCCAGGTGTTCGTACCCACCAGTTGGGAATGCCCGGCGGAGACTCTCGACATAAATACCGGCGGCCTCGCTCGCCTGCTCTTGATTGTGGAGCGTCGCAAATCAGACACTCGCGTGTATCAAGCATCTAGCTCAGAAATGTACGGCAACGTGGATGGTTTCTGCCGGGAGAACACTCGATTTCAGCCAACTTCACCGTATGGGATTTCGAAGGTGGCCGCGCATAAGCTGGCCGAATCCTATCGCGCGAGAGGCATCTATGCCGTTGGCGGGATTCTTTTCAACCATGAATCGCCTCGCCGCGGTCCTGAAATGGTGACCCGCAAGATAACTCGCGCGGCGGCTGGATGGGCTGCGGGCGACAAAACAAAGCTGAAGCTTGGGAATTTGGAAGCACGCCGGGACTGGGGCTTTGCCGGAGACTACGTAAAAGCCATGCACGCCATGCTGCAACAACCAACTTGCAAGGACTACGTCGTCGGTACTGGCGAATCTCATAGCGTCGCTGAATTTGCGACTCTGGTATTGGCCGAGTTGCGGGAGCGGTTCCATGGAAGATTCACGAACGCTAAGCTCGAAGACTTTGTCGAATTGGATCCCAGGCTGCTGCGAACCGGGGAAATCCACGATCTCCGTGCGGATCCCACCCTGGCTCGCACCGAACTCAATTGGAAGCCGAAGGTCGACTTTCCAGCGCTTGTAAGGCTGATGGTGGAAGCTGACCTTGCCGCGAATGGCATTTTGACCCCGTCCTCGCTTTCGTTGGGCGCTTCTTAGTGTTATGGAACCTGCTCTTCCATCAAACAATGTAAGCCTCGTCCCCGGGCTGCCTGCTCTACCTTCCCATTCGGCCAAGATTCGAGACTGGCTTGCGCTTTGGGGCTTAGCCCTATTCGCGCTTATCACGTCAATATGTCCGATTGTCCGGGCGTTCTATCATTTTGAAATAAACTATGTCGACGGGTGGAACGTTTACAACGCGCTCAGGATAGTCCAACATGTCCCGTTGTACGGAGCGAAATACGCTTGGACAACCGTTAACTATCCGGCACTATCGTTTTACGTCAACGCATATCTCACGCGCTACACACATTCCTATTTGCTGACCGGACGGCTGATATCGCTTCTTTCTCTGGCACTATCCTGCCTCTTGATTGGCCTCATCATTAGGAAGCTGACGGGTAACCTTGCTGCGGCTTTTTTTGGAGGATTTTTTTGCCTGGCGCTCTTCTGCGCCGTCGCTACGCGCTACGTAGGAATGAATGATCCTCAAATGTTTGCCCAAGTATTTTTTCTTGCCGGTTTGCTGGTGTATGTTTCAAAAACGCCCACGCTGGGCGGTATAGCGATTGTTGCTATTCTTTTCATCTTGGGTGGCAACATTAAGCATAACCTCCTTGAATTTCCAATCGCTGTTTTCATAGATCTTTGCCTCACGTCTCGGCGGAAAGCGATCCAGTTCGCGCTGTTATCCGCCGTGCTGCTCGGCGCTTCAATTATGCTTAACACAAAGTTAGGCGGTCCCTTTTTCGTCTCAAATCTATTGAGTCCGCGTGAGTATTCTTTCCTGGGTGGAATCGTTGATTTCTTGGGGAACTATTGGCCGATCCTTTTGCCTTTGGCCATAGCATGTATTTGGGTGAAGATGAATTGGGGCGATAAAACGAGACGGCTGATCTGCATCTTTTTTGTTGTTTCGCTGATTGTGGATGTAAGCATCGCCGGAGGAATCGGAATCTCCATAAACACTTACTTCGGCAACTTCTTTGCAATATCGATAATTATGGGGTTTGTTCTCTACGATGCGTGGCAGCCTTCGAGCAACTTTTTAATTCAACATCCGATCTGGAGGCGCCGTATTCCTCCTATTCTGTTTGTATCCTTGCTGTTGCCGATGTCCTTGTCGGGCTATTTTTGGTTTTGGAACGGGCTAAAGAAGATGCCTGAACAGCAGAGGCGATTTGACTCGGAAGCTTCTTTTGTTAGGGCACAGCCCGGGCTTGCCATATGCGAGAGCCTTCTTCGCTGCTACTACGCAGATAAGCCCGAGGTCTTTGAGCCTTTTAATAGTACCAGGCTTATAAGAGCACACAAGCTGGACAGCGCCGAGATCGTCCATAAGATCGAAACGTACCAATACGGAGCCATTCAACTGCACGGGCCGGTGGGATCGCTGGAACGGCCGAACGAGCGTTTCCCAAACGATGTCTTAGACGCGATCGGTTTACACTACGTTCTTTCGGTCGACGATCCTGATTGTGCAATCTACGTGCCTGGGAAGTAACAACCCGTAGGCTGCCGAGGTCAGCGTCCGATTAAAGTAACGATTAACGGCGAGGTAGTAACCGCTCGAAATCCTCCAAGACACATAAGACTCAAAGGACCATCGCCATCGATCAACGAGGTCGCAGTTAGGCACACAGCAATCTCCTAATTTTTTAGGCCATATACGACCACCCCATAATTTTTGGGGAAATGGGTCGGGCGACTTCCGCAGTATCGCTTCAGTCCTTCCTGATCGCCGGCGTTTGCAATGAACACTTTTCCATTCGCCACCGTTGGTGGCACAAAACGCGCAAGCAGTCCGAAGCTGTCGGGAGTGTCCGTCTCGGCATCGGTGGCTTGGCTCCTCCATAGCTCTTGCGAAACATCCTCCGCGTTAAGCGCCAACAGCATTCCCTTCACACCACGAAATGTGTTTGAATCTCCATTGGCTGGGACCAGCGCCCACACAATACCGGTTCCCATTCGGTTTCCGTCACTCGATAGGGCGAGAATCCCTCCAGGCATCCAATTCCGCGCCGGCTTATGACAAATCGGTGGGGCTTGCCGAGGAGGTTTCCACGCACTCATCTTGACGTCGTCTTTGCCGGTCTTGAATCTTCCGCTAGCAAAAGGAAAAGCCTCCAGGTTTTTCGCTTCAGCCATCACATACACCCATTGATTGCCGTCAGGCCCGCTCCAAAAAAGTGGCGAACCGTGAATGTGTCCCCGATTTACCGGCACAACTTGCAAAACCTTGTCTGAATCGCTGCACTGCTCTTTGTGCCATCCACCCGAGACATATCCTCCCAAATGATCGCGATTCATTAAGTATAAATTCCCAAACTTTCCTCCGCCCAAAATTAAATTGCCCGGCAACAAAAGCGGTGCGGCTGAACCCATATCCAAATCCTGTTGATTCAGATACGACTGATTGCACGGCGTGAAGGCGTCCACCAACTTCAGCTGATTTTCCTCAAATTCCAGTTTCACCAGGCTGTTGCCATATTGATTTTGATTTGGATCGTAGTCACCGTTTCCCGTTTGGAGATAAACAGCTCCCGTTTGGTCCGCCACCGGACCGGTACCCGACATCCAGATACCGCCGCTCTTCCCGCCAGGCTCCGGGCTCCAAACTGTCTGGAGCCGCAAGCTGGCGACATCGTAAACGAAAAGCCAACCGGCCACACCTCGCGAGTTGTCCCCGCCAAACGCGATATAAAGCAAACCATGGTCCAGCAATAAACCCGCACGCTGCCTGCGAAGCTGTTTCCAATTCTTGTTGTGCTGAGCAAACAAACTTCCTTTCACCGACCCTTCTATAACGACGGGACCCTTCACCGTTTCGCCGGTCCGCAGGTCGAGCGCATAAATGCGAAACATCTGATCGCTGTTCCAAGCAACCACGTAAATGAGATTATTTGCGAGGTCAATCGCCGGAGTCCCCAGGACGCCCCACGATGGGTCATCGAGAGCCGCCTCGTCAATTTCATGCGCGCCCACGCGCGGACGCCCGAGAGACTTGGACCAGATCAGCGTGTCACTTGAAGCTGTAGGTTTCTCATCGGCCATGTAAGCGTAGACGGTGTCATTCATTGAAGCGAATATGACCGCATTGCAGCCTTGTGGGCATTTGCTGCTTACAAGACCAGAAACGTAAAGCGGCTGCGCCATAATCTTGGCGTCGGAATAGAGGGTCCACAATTTTCCGAAGCGAGTCTTCACGCTCGATTGACTAAGTTCCGTCTCGGCTAGATTTACTCCACTACGCTGGTTATCAACCCGCTGCGTATAGACGTTAAAGGGCTCTTTCGCGCCTTGCTGGCGGACGAGACAAAGAAGTGGCAACACCCCAAGTATCAAGACGTTCCTTTTAGCCACGAGTCCCATACCTCTCTCCCTTCCAATGCGTGCTTTCTTTTGAAAAATCACTGCCTTCCCAAAAGCTTCCCGTCAGTTTGCGAATGAAGTCCCCCAAGGATTATCATACGACTTCAAAAGCTCCTTCCGTATTTTCGACATGGAGATTTGCTTTCCGATGCCAAGCGAGGCGAGCTGTCCCCAAAGTGGGGTAGCTCATAATGTTCCGCAACGTTCAGTGGTTTGCGCTGAAATACAAAATTAAACAGACTCCTGTCACCACGCTGACCACTGTCCATCCTACATATTGTCAATCGCGTTCCTAAGGAGAATGACAAATTTGTAATCCCCTAGATAGGTGCAATTCATCCCTGATTGCTAGTGTGGTTCCTTCCAAAAGGAAATCAGCATGAGGGGCGTGATTTTCGCAGTTCTGCTCGCCTGGGCCTGTATCGGTGCAGCACAGGCCCAAGACGCAACTCCAGCGCCCGCTGCCGCGACCGGATCAACCCCTGATCCTGTACTGGCCCACAGACCCGCAGCCGCAACTCCAAGATCTCCAAAGATTGATGTCATTACTCTCACCGTTCCGAAAGGCACGCCGATGCAGGTTGCGCTCGATGAGGAAACACGCATCCGGAAAGTGGGTCAGCCAATCCACGGCCACATCGTGGAACCTGTGTACGCGTTCGACCAGTTGGTAGTTCCGGTGGGAACAGAAGCGGCGGGACAGATCACCAAGATTGAACCTGTCTCCAAAGGAAAACGCACTCTCGAAGCTCTAAATGCGGATTTCACACCGCCGCGAAAAATCGACGTGGAGTTTATGGAACTAGTTTTCGCGGACGGGAAACGCCTTCCGATTCGCACCCTCATTACTCCTGGTTCCGGACAAGTGATTCGGCTCGTGACGACCGCGGACGAAACGAAAAAGGGTGTGAAAGATGCTGCATCCGAAAAAGCAAAACAGGCAAAAGAACAAGCCAAGCAGGAGTGGAACACTGCCATGCAGCAAGTGAAACAGCCGGGGAAAGTTCACAAGATCGAGAGGTATGCGATTGCCCAGCTCCCCGCTCATCCGCAGTATATCGATGCCGGTACCGTCTATTTCGCTGAACTGCAGGATCCGCTTGATTTCGGCAGCGAGCCGTTGACTCCGGAGATGGCAATTTCACTGGGAAGTCTGCCGCCCGCAGGAAGCTTTATACATGCATGGCTGGTGACTCCGCTGGATTCGGCCACGGCTCAAAAAGGCGAGAGCATTGCAGCGGTCCTCTCTCAGCCTTTGTTCAACGGGAAAAATCTGATTGTCCCGCAAGGCAGCCGCCTGAAAGGATCCGTCGTGCAGGTTCAGCCCGCTCGCTACATGAGCCGCAACGGACAGCTACGCATAGTATTTCATGAACTCATACCTCCCGACGGACCCGACGGAGTAGTCATGGCACAGAAAGTGGATGCAAGTCTCGAAAGTGTCCAGTCGGGTAAAGCGGAGAATGTGAAGCTCGATTCTGAAGGCGGTGCGAAGGCGACCACGCCGAAGACGCGTTATTTGACGACAAGCATCGCTATCGGATTGGCCGCGCTGTCGTTTGGCAGAGATTCCGACGCTGTGGGAGGAGATGCCGCTGGGAACACCAGTAATCGCGTCGCAGGCGGAGCAGGCGGATTCAAGCTTGTGGGTATCGTCCTGGGGATACTGGTCCATTCCCGCCCTTTCGGCTATAGCATGGGCGCGTACGGCGCGGGCATGTCGGTATATACGCATTTCATCGCACGCGGTCGCGACGTGGTTTTCCCGAAAAATACAGCCATCGAGATTGCCATCGGGATGCGTCAATCCTCTCTTTCTCCAAGCCCCTCGAAGGGCAGCCCGGCTAAACTTGAGAACTAAAATGAATCCGTTGATGTTCTCCATCCCGAGCCGCAACTTCAACTAGATTTCGAGTGCCGCGCCCTCATGACTGCCCGGAAACATTTCTTGAGGTTCCTATCGAGTGATTGAAAATAAATTGCTTAAGGGAAGTGAGGAGCCTGCCTTGGGCGCAGGAGGTCTGGAGTTCAAATCTCCACGCCCCGACCAATTTTTCGAAAAGAATTATCGAGCTAGTTTCCCGCCCGTTGCCCAGCGTCCTGGATTGTCACAGAGGCAACTTCCAGCGCGCCTTGCCCGCAGGTTAGCTCTCTAGCCATGCGCCAGGCGCATGCCGCCGCGATCAGAAGCAGAAATATCCCCAGCAGCCAATGGTGCAGCAGCAATTTACCAACCCCAAATAGAGCGCTGTAGACCATCACACAGCCCAGAATCCAGCACCAAAGATTCCGCCCAATGTCGTGCGTTCTCGGGATTTCGGGGGCCAGCGTGGCGATGGCCTTCCAGCCGGTGACGTCCGGCCGTACTCTTCGATAGAACGACAGCAAAATGCTGTCAGGCTCTCTCTTCGTCAGCATAGTGACGACTACCCACACAATCGTTGTTAACAGCGTTGTAGCCAGAACATTTTTTGCGAACAGCACTGTATCGGACCCGGTGAAAATTGTCGGGCGTCCGACCATCGCCTCAGCCAGCGCTTCCCAATGCAAAGCGAGTGTCAAAACGAGCGCCGTAATCATCGCGGAAATCTCGCTCCAGGCGTTGATGCGCCACCAATACCAGCGCAGCATATATACGCTGCCGGTTCCCGCGCCGACCTGCAACACGACTTGCCATCCAGAACGGATCGAAGCTAACTGCGCCGATACGTATCCCGTGAGAACCACCAGCAGTACCGTCACGAGTTGCGAAATATGAACGTAGTGGCGCTCCGAAGCGTTCCGAACCAGAAAACGCCGGTAAAAATCCTCGACGATGTAAGACGTTCCCCAGTTTAGCTGCGTCGCGATTGTGGACATGAACGCGGCCAGGAAACCTGCCACGATGATGCCTCGGAGCGCATGCGGGACATGATCGTTCACGATCATCATATAACTCGTCTCCGGATGCTGAAGCCCGGGGTAGAGAACGATGGCCGCAAGGGCCGTTAGAATCCAGGGCCAAGGACGAAGCGCGTAATGCGCGATGTTGAACCACAGCACTGAAAATAATCCCTGACGTTCGTCACGCGCGCTGAAAATGCGCTGCGCGATGTATCCGCCGCCGCCCGGCTCGGCTCCGGGATACCAGAAAGCCCACCATTGCACCCCCAGGTATACGGCGAAGGTGATGACAGGCAGCGTCCACAAAGTGTCGCTCGCAAAACCGCGCGAAAAGTCCGGAAGAAACGCCAGCGGATCGGACGCTCCATTCGTGGCGCGCAGTGCGCCAATCTGGTCGATCATCGATTGCATGCCGCCCACGGCTCGCACGGCGTAGTACGCAATAGCTATCACAATCCCCATTTTCAGGACGAACTGAAACATGTCGGTCCACAACACACCGGAAAGGCCGCCTAAAGAAACGTAGAATCCGGTGAAAGGAATCAGAAAGAAAATGCAAATAATCAGAGCTTGGCCGTCCGTCCCGGAGAATACCGGCCCGAAAACTCGGTTGAGCGCGCCGGAAAAAACTTCGAGAAAACGCCAACCTTGCATCGTGGGACCGAGGGTCGTCCCCACGATGTTGATCATAGCTTTGGTGACCCATCCGAGAATAAGGCAGTTCATCAACAGTCCCAGATAGATGGCGCGGAACCCGCGAAGGAACGCGGCGGGCTTGCCGGAATATCGCATCTCCGCGAACTGCACGTCCGTCATTAGTCCCGAGCGGCGCCACAAGCGGGCGAACAGAAACACAGTCATCATCCCGGAAGGCAAAAAAGCCCACCAAATCCAGTTCCCTGCTATTCCTTGGGTGTAAACGAGGCCTGCGACAAGCAGTGGCGTGTCCGCGGCGAAGGTCGTGGCCACCATGGACGTTCCGGCCAGCCACCACGACGCTTTCCGTCCGGACACGAAGTAATCTTCCGAACTTCTGGTAGAACTGCGCCGAAAATAGAGCCCGAGAATAAGAGTAATTGCGAGATAACCGATAATCGCAGACCAATCGAGCAGCGTAAACGCCATTGGCCCAGCTTTATTGCACATCGCCTCGGCGGGAAGCAACATGAAATCGAATGAAGTGCATTAACGCGGATCGCCGGCGCCACTTTCAAAAACTAATGTATTCGGCTCGGGAAATATTCCGAAGTGATCCTGCAGACTAGCTCTCCGCCGGGGCGAAAAAAACCAACACGATCAATTCTTCTTTAATCTCATGGAAGTAGTGTTGTACTCCCGCTGCGACGAAAATTACGCTGCCTTCGGTCACAATGTGCTCCTCGGCCGCGACGCGCATGCGAGCCCGCCCTCGAACCACATAATACAATTCATCTTCTTTATGAGGGCTTTGAGAATCTTTCCCGTCTGTTGGCAGGGCGTAAATCCCGGCACTCATCGCAGGCACCCGCAAGAATTCCAAATAAGGCTTTCCGCCTTGTTCGCGCCGTTTCTGCAATTCAACAATATTGAAGAAATCTACCAGCATGCCGCGCTTACCTTTCTGCCGGAACGCCACCGTCAAACGGAAGAAACTCGTGCTGCTTCTCGAGGAATAGTAACGCCTTTTTGTTCGAGAGTCCGCCGCCGTAGCCAACCAGGCTGCCGTTGCTCCCGATCACTCGATGACAAGGAACAACGATGGGGATCGGATTAGACCCATTGGCTAAGCCTACGGCGCGCGCCGCCTTCGGATTCCCAACACGGCACGCCAACTGACCGTAAGAAATTGTTTGTCCGTAAGGAATTTCACACAGGCTATGCCAAACGCGGAGTTGAAAATCGGTGCCCTCAAGCGACAGTGGCAGATCGAAACTTTTTAACTCTCCTTGAAAGTAAGCTTGCAACTGGCGGATCGTCTCGGCGAAGGGCGCACAATCCTTATGCCAGGCCGATTGCGGGCGCTCAGGCCGCTTTCCCGACGCAAAACTGATCAGCCGCAACCCGCGATCATCTGCCGCAAGCAGCATCATGCCCATGGGACTTTCGAAGTTTGTGTAACAGATCCGGCTCATAGCGGAGGAATATCCTTTATTCTCATGGCATCGAATAACGGTAGCAATTTCAAATCCTCTACTGCGACACCTTCGCGGAAGCCGCGCCGAGAATTTTACGGCTCTTTTTTTCTTGTACAAAAGCTACCACGTGCAGATTCTCCGGCTTCCAGCGTGACTCGAATTTCACTCGACCATCACCCTTGAACGATACCGATGGCGCGCTTACATCCGCAGTCCCGACCTTGTGCAGCGACCGCACAGTCCCAGTGTGATGCAGGACGTGTCCGGCGTTCTCTCCTCGATTCACCGTCGATTGCAGGCCATCTTCCGTCACTGCCACCCAGACCTCCGCAACATCTCCGGTTGTGTTTCCCGCAAGCTTCCCAACCGATACCGTGAACCGTTGCGAGCCGTGCGTATCCGACTTTTCGGAATTTATCGCGACATCCGTTTGCACCCGATGTGCTGCTTTTTCGATTTCCGCGACTGCTTGCCGTCCGTTGCTTCCCACGAATTGGCTCTGCCCATCCACAATCATCTGCGGCGTATATTCCGTCTGGTTAAAGATGGTCCGATAAACGGTCTGTCTTTCCGTCCATTCCGCAGAAGAATATGGATCGTTCCACCCATCATGATTCCAATAATCCACGTGCACTTCCACTGGAACGATCTCGGCTCCGGCGACGGGCTGTTGCGCTTCCAACTTCTGCAATAGCTCATCGGCGACCGGGCATGTGGAACATCCCTCGGAGGTGAACAACTCAACGATCACCGGCTTGCGCTCAGCCTCCCCTGCAGGCGTTTGCGCTTTCGTGTTTGAAACGGGGGCGTTGCACAAAATGAGGAGTGCTACAGGCAGCCTGAACACTATCTTTGCAAACATTCGCATCCCCTTCTTTATTCCCATGCTTGGAAGGTCTAGTTTGCGCCAGGGTTGCTCCTGACTGCTGGCGCGTGGGGTTAAAGGGCGAAAAAACTGTCCGAGAGTGGATGTTACTGATGCGCCGTAGGCATCACGAGTTTCTCCACCACTGGGACGGGCAGCGGGCCCTGATCGAGCACGAGGTCGTGAAACTTCAGCATATCGAAATTCTTCCCCGCATCCGCCTGATACTTTTTGCGGAACGCAAGCCATTCGCGCAGACCCACAAAGTATGTCGGCAATTGAGTCGAGCTAAGCTTCGCGCGCGCGAGCTTGCCTTCAGCTTCCGCTTGCGTCTGAAATGCATCCTTGGTCATTAAATCCATGGCCTGCTCGTCGGTCATCCCCATGGTCTGCATCTTGACGTCGAGAATCGCATTGGCCAGCAATCGCAGGCGGATTTTTCGCATCACCATTCTGAATCGCGGATCGTTGTTCAGAAAGCCTTCGTCCATCATCACCTGCGCGATGTACTCGGCCCAGCCTTCCACGTAAGCGCCGTTGGCAAACAGCGAGCGCAGCAGCCTGCGCCTTTCAGGCTGAATATTGTTCAGATGCTCGAATTGAACGTAATGGCCGGGCAGCGCTTCGTGGATGCTTAGCCAATAAAGCGTGTAATTGTTGTACTCGCGCAGCTTGGATTCCACTTTGTCCGCGGGCATTTTCGGATCGATGGGAGTCACCCAGTATTCCGCTTCGGCTTGAGGCTCCAGCGGCGGCGCGCTGTGGAATCCAGCCACCGAATAAATACCGCGCTCGAACGGCGGCGTCGGAATCACTCTCAAATTGTCGCGCGTGCCCAGCGATACAATCTTTTTCTCGCGTATAAATTGCTTGATGCTTTCGAGGTCGGCTTCGATGGTCTGCTGCAACTGTCCGGGCCGCGGATGTTCGTCGGAAATCTTGCGCAGCACTTCGGTAATGATCAAATTCTGGCGCTCGTGTATAGCCAGGTCGGAGTGATCGGTATGATCCGGGTACATCTCTGCGTGCATGGGCAGCGCCAGATCGAGCATTTCGGCGCGCACCGATCTCAATCCCTCTTCAGCATCCGCGAGCACCTGTTCGGGAGTGACCGCCGTCTCCATGACCAGCCTGAATTTCTGATCGTAGGATTCTTTGCCTAGCCTCCAAGTCATATGCGACGGCCGCTTGGCTAAATCGTTTTGCAGCCACTGAGAAAAATCCTTCAGAGCGGCGATGGCCGGCGGCGCAACCTTGTCATACTCCGCTTTCAGCGGCGACCCTGCCGGGATTTCCGAGGCAATCGCGTTTTCAATCAGGTCGATGTTGCCGTCATTCTCCTGAATCGCAGTAGTGATGAAAATGGGGTCGGAATCGCCGAGGTATCGCTTTACCTGGGTTAAAAGTCGCGGAATCGCGCTCACTCTGGAAAGAACGTGTCTGACGCGAACGTCAAGCGGCGCGTAATCCTGCGTCAGCGGCAGAAAGAGCGCGTTTCCAATCAGCTCCACGGGAACCGTCGGATTGTGGCGATAGTTCTGAATTTTGTCGAATTCGAGTAAGTTGAGCCCGATCTGATCGTCGATCAGTTGCCAGTCCGCTGCATCCTGAGCATCCAGCGCAGAAACCGGCGTCTCATCGTGAAATCGTTCGCGCCAGTGCTGATAAAACGCGCGCTGCTCCTCCACGGCCTCCAAACTCATATCGTCCAGCAAAGCATCCAGCTCGATTGTCTTGCCGGTTTTTGGGTCCACGTGCTTGTGGTAGCCGGCCGCGGAAGCACTCGTGGGAGAGAGCGCCAAAGAATCCTTCATGAATTGATCGCTCAGTTCCGCAAATTTCTGCGCAGGCGAAGCGCCGGAGGGTTGCACAGCCGAATTTACCTTTTGCGGATTGGAAAACATTGCAAATGTCACCAGCCACAGAGTAGCGCAAACTGACAAAGTCATCACACGTGTCATAGCATTCCTTTCAAGGGAGTGACTGCATGAAACTAGCTGGGACGTCGGAAGGGTATGGGCACGGCGTTTTTTCGGCGCGCTGAATACCGCCTGAGCCGCGCGCGGGCTTGTTCCGCCCAGGTGCCGTTTGGCGCGTGACGAAGATAAAGCGTCCATTGATCGCGGGCCGCGCGACGCTCACCCCTCTTCTCGTAAGCCAATGCAAGGTTGAAATGGACATCGGCGTGGCCGGGCATCGCGCGAGCAGCCCGCAGTAAATGCTCGATGGCCCCGTTATACTCGCCCATTTCCTCAAGGGTGCAGCCGAGGTTGTAACGCGAGATGCCATTTAAAGGATCGAGCGCGACCGCCGCTGCAAACGCCGCACGGGCATCGGAAAGCTGGCCCATCTGGTAGTACGCGACTCCCAGGTTGATGTGCGCTTCAATCCAATCCGGCGCGAGCTCCACCACGCGCAGATAATTCTCGATCGCTTGTGGAAGCAAGTCTTGCTTCGTCTCGCAACTCAGCGCCGTCTCGAAGAATTCTTCCGGCGTCGGGCCGGCCATTGAATGCAATTTCGCGGGCCGCGCCGGAATATCGAATGGAAAAGCCCACTGCTGCAGGAAGGGATTAAAAGGTCTCTCGGCGCCGGGAGGAACTACGAGAACATCGCGCCCCAGTTCCACGAGACGAAGTTGCTGCAGAGGCAGAGAATAGCCGCCAAATTGCTGCTCGATGAGCGCAACAGTGCGCCGCAATTTCCGCGCGGGAACTCGATTTAGCGTGATCCTTTGGATCGACCGCAGAGCAACTAGGTCGCCAAAACTATAGAACCGCTGGCCCCATCGCACTTCGGGCCGCACAAGCCGCAGCCGCTCCCAATAGCGAAGCCGCCCCTCCTCAAGCCCTAAGATTCGCCCAACCTCATTTCGAGTATATCGGTCTGCCAAGCCGGCGTCCCCCGCCTCGCTTCCACTTTCTCGAACGATTATGCACCAATTGTCAAATCGTGTGTGGCCGAGTTTCCTGTGAGCATTCATTCAGTCCCTGCCATTCGCTCGTGTTAGCGCGATTACCATAAGCATACAGGCGCGTGCGCGCTCTGTCCGGCTTGCAACGTCCGCTTGTTAAACTTGATTGGAGAATCGCCCGCCACGATGCCTCTCGATAGCGCCGAACGATTGTATCTGGAGCGCCAGGTCACCCTGGCTCGATCCATCCTCGTAGCGCTTGCGCTCGTGGCTCTGCTCGAAATGCCTGGCAGAACGCAACGGCCTGCCTCGGTTCTGTTTCTTGCTGTTTATCTTGGCATCGCGCTGGCGGTTGTGCTCTATCAGCGAATCGTAAGCGAGGCGCATTTTCAGATTCCGCTCGCCGCCGATGTTGCGGTTCTGGCCATTTTCCTGATCCTCACTCCATCGGTTTCCGCTTCCTGGTTTCTGTTCCTATTCGTGGTTTTTGCTCTGGCCACCCGGGGAAACATGCGCGCAATGCTCGGCCTCGTGAGCGCGGCGTCGGTAGCTATTATTTTGCGCGTAGCTGCAACCGAGACGTTTAGTTGGCGCGGGCTTTGGCATTGGCTTTCGATCGGATTAGTTACTCTGGTTTCGGGATTGGGAATGGGTTTTCTAGGCGCGCGAGAAAGAAATCACCTCGAACGTCGCCAGTTCCTGGAAAAGGTGACGCAGTTATTGCAGTTCGATCGCGGCTTAACCGAGTCGATTCGCCAGGCGCTGGGCGAGTTGATTCTCGAATTTGGATGCGAGCAGGCCTGCCTGGCAATTCGCGATGATGAACTTGAACGGATCTTTGTGTGGAAAGTTCGGGCTGCGGAAAGAGAGCCCGCCGGTCCGGAAACCGTATCGCCCGCGCGGTCCGATACTTTCCTTACCGACGCCATGGAGGTGTCCCTGTGCTGGGAATATAAAGACGGCAAAAATGGCGGCTTTGGATGGGATCGGCGCACCGGCCATCGAGTTCGAAACCCGCTCGCGCCTCCGCCTTCCACACGCGAAGAGTTTGGGGCCCGGTCGCTCCTGGCGGTGACCATCGATGCCAGTGGCCGTCCAGCCGGGCGTGTGCTGCTCATAAATCCGGACAAGCGATTCGCACCCGCCGATCTGCACTGGCTGGAACAGATTGTTCGGCACATCGGTCCTCCCATGGAAAATGTTTTTCGCCTGCGCCACTTGCGTGCTCGGGCCGTGGAATCAGAACGCAGCAGAATTTCGCGCGACCTACACGACGGAATCCTCCAAACCTTGCTGAGCTTGAATATCCAGCTCGACGTCCTTCGCCGCAAATTTCCATGGACCCCCGAACAGGCGGGCAAGGAGCTCGAGACGCTGCAGACAACCGTAAAGCAAGAGAGCGAAGAGCTCCGCAGAATGGTGACCGACCTGCGGCCAATACGTGTGGAAAGCGCGGATATGCGGGAGTTGATGTTCGGTTTTGCGGAACGTTATCGCAATGAATCCGGCCTGGCCGTCGATCTCTTCATCGAAGACCGCAGCTTGCGCCTTCCCGACCGCATTTGCCGCGAGATGTTCCAGATATACAGGGAAGCACTTAACAACGTAAAAAAGCATGCGTCGGCCAGCCACGTCGTGGTAAAACTAGGGCAAGACGAGGCGAAAGTCTCTCTCGTTGTAGACGATAACGGCCGGGGCTTCAGTTTCTCTGGGCGGTTCACAAGCGAGGAGCTGGACCGGTTGCGTCTCGGGCCAATTTCGATCAAAGAGCGAACACGAAGCGTAGGGGGAACGCTAACGGTGGAGTCGAATCCCGGGCACGGGGCGCGTCTTACGGTAGAAATCCCACTAAATTGAAAATGACGAAAGCGAAACAGGTGATTCGCATCCTGGTAGCGGACGACCACGCTATCTTTCGCGATGGTCTGCGCAAATTGCTCGAAGCGGCCGACGAGATCCAAATTGTCGGCGAGGCTTCGAACGGGAATGAGTGCGTTAAGATGCTGGCGAAACTCAAACCTGACATCCTTCTGCTTGACCTGCGCATGCCGGAAAAAGACGGCCTCGGAGTCCTCGAGGAAGTGAATTTCGAGACCCTGCCGACGCGCGTGATCGTGCTTACGGCAGCCGAAGATGACCGCGACGTGGTTCGCGCCATGCGCCTTGGAGCGCGCGGAGTGGTTCTGAAGCAGTCAGCCAGCGACTTGCTGGTGAAAAGTATCCGCAAGGTTTTCGACGGTGAGATCTGGCTCGACAACCGCATGACCGCCGAAGTGATCGATGCGTTTAAGAAGTCCGCGGAGTCCGGCCAGCGCCGCGAAAAGCCGCTACTGAGTGAACGAGAGAAAGAAATCGTTCAGCTCGTGGCCCAGGGTTTCCGCAACCGCGAAATCGGCGAAAAGCTTTTCATCAGCGAACAGACGGTGAAAAACCATCTTCATAACATTTTCGACAAGCTCGGCGTTTCCGACCGCCTCGAACTCGCCCTCTACGCGATTCACCACCGCCTGATCGACCAAGCCTAATATTTACTCTCACCACCGATTTTCTTAGCCAAATTCTTCTCTCTCTCTTCTCCCGCGCGCGAATTAAGGTATGCTTTCATCCGGAAATTCAGAGTGAGTTCCACGGCAATTACCGGCGCACCAGGAAAGAAAAGCCCGCGAATTTATTCGCGCGAAGCGGTTCTGTTCGGTTGCATCGTTTTGCTCGTTTTGTTCGTCCTTACCACCGCCGCCATTTCCCGGATGTATCATAAGAAAATCCACGTCTTGGCCGACAACTGGTTTGCCGAAGGCGAAACCAGTTTTCAGGCGGGCGATGTGCAGTCCGCCCTGATCGACTACCGCAACGCGCTGGTCTATTCTCCCGGCAATGCCAAATTCCAATTTCACCTGGCGCAGGCACTGGCCGCTGTGGGTCGTGGTGACGAAGGCCGCTCGTATTTGCTGAATCTCTTGTCGGAATCTCCTGGCAGCGGAGAAGTGAACCTGGCCTTGGCCCGGATTGCGGCGCACAAAGGTGTGACCTCCGAAGCGATTCGTTATTATCACGCCGCAATATACGGCGAATGGGAGAACGGCCCGATCGCGATGCGCTGGCAGGTTCGTCGGGAGCTTTCCGAATATTTACTGGATCGCGGAGAAGCGCGGCAGGCGGTGCCTGAAATCATCGCGCTAGCCGACAATACGCCCGCCGATGATCCGGAACGCCGCAAAATTGTGGGGAATTTGTTGCTGCGAGCCAAGCTGTGGCCTCGGGCGCTAGACGGTTTTCGCTCCCTGATTTCTGCGAACAATCAGGACCCTGACGCGCTGCTGGGCGCTGCGATATCCGCTTTCGAGCTTGGCCAGTATGATCTTGCGCTGGATTATTTCGACCGCTTGCCGCAACAGGAACGCGAGGCTCCGGATATCGTCGAGATGTATCGGACCGCCCGGCAGGTTAACGCCGTGAATCCGTTTGTTGCGGGTCTTTCGCGCGAAGATAAAGCGCGCAAGGCAGCGGACGCGCTATCGCTAGCCGGCAAGCGCCTGCAGGACTGCGCCGGCCAAGAAGGCCAATCGCTATCGGTAACGCCGCCGCAAACGCCTCTGCAAAAAGTCTTCGCCGACAGCAAAGAATTGGAAGCCAGAGGAAGTTTGCAATACATCGAGAAGCATCCCGAAACGATTGAGGATGTGATGGCCCACGTTTTCGAAATGGAGAATGCCGCGGCTGACGCCTGCGGAGAACCGCAAGATGCCGATCGCGCGCTCTGGCTCTTTGGGCGCAGTCGCGGAGTTCCAGCCCAGTGACTGAACCGATGGGTGTTGCTTCGACCGCCCCTACTCCTCCATTATCTGCCGCGCCTTCGGATCAAAGCTCCACTTCCGGCTTTCGTGCTCTGTGGGAAACCTGGACACATCGCATCTTTACCATGCGGGAAGATCAGTTCTTTCTCTTTCTCGCTGTGCTGATTGGCATCCTGTCTGGCCTCGCCGTAGTTTGCTTTCGCATCGCAATTGAGTGGACACAAATCGAGCTGCTGGGCTCCTCGCTGGCTCCCTCAACCCTGCGCGTCGTTCTTGCTCCGACCCTCGGTGGCCTGGTCGTGGCGTTCCTCGTCATTTACGCTTTTCCTCGCGCGCGCGGCAGCGGAGTGAACCAAACAAAATCCGCCGTGTACGTTTCTAACGGCTACATTCCGTTCAACACGGTCATCGGCAAATTTGTGACCTGTGCCTTGGCGATCGGCAGCGGACAATCGCTGGGGCCGGAAGATCCGTCGTTGCAGATGGGCGCGGGGATCGCTTCGCTCATCGGGCGCCGATTGCGTTTGTCGC
Organism: Acidobacteriota bacterium; assembly: GCA_003167215.1. GTDB lineage: Bacteria > Acidobacteriota > Terriglobia > Acidiferrales > UBA7541 > Palsa-295. Next base: position 109,773 of record PMTV01000040.1, read on the forward strand.
AGGAGAAAGTCCGTTTAATCGCACCGGTAGGAGCGGCTGCAGGTCTCGCCGCAGCGTTCAATGCGCCAATTTCCGCCGTCCTCTTCGTTCTCGAAGAGGTGATTGGAACGTGGAGCGCCGGGGTGCTCGGCGCGATCGTTCTCGCCGCCATATCAAGTGTAATGACCATGCGCGCGTTTCTTGGGCCCGAATCGATGTTCAGAGTTCCACCCTTTCGCGTAGCCAAGCCCGTGGACTTGTTGGCCTACATCGCGCTGGGAATCGTCGGCGGGCTAGCTTCTTTGGTTTTCCTGAAGTGGCTGGCCTACGCGCGGCCTCGCATCCAATCCCTCCCTCGCTGGACGCAGCATTTTCAGCCCGCCGTCGCGGGATTGCTGATCGGCTTAATCGGTATAAAGTTGCCACAGGTTATGGGCGCGGGTTATCCCATCATCGACCAAGCTATGCACGGGCAATTCGCTTGGAAGCTGCTCCTAGTCTTAGCCGCGCTAAAAATCCTGGCCACTGGCTTTTCATTTCTGAGCGGCACTCCAGGGGGAATGTTCGCACCAAGTCTGTTCATCGGCGCGATGCTCGGCGCCGCCGTCGGCGCAATCGAACAGCATTTTTTCCCTGGTCTTCCGGGTACGGTCGGCACGTTTGCGCTGGTTGGAATGGGCACGTTTTTCGCCGGCTTTCTGCGCGTGCCGATCACTTCAGTTTTCATGGTGATCGAGCTTTCCGGAAACTATACGGCTATTCTGCCTGTAATGATTTCAAGTCTCATCGCCTACGGAATCTCTCGTTCGTATGTCAAAGTTCCACTGTTTGACATGCTGGCGCGCCAGGACGGGCTGGTCCTGCCCTCGGTGGAAGAACGCCGCGAACAGTTAATTCTTACGGTGGAAGACGCTATGCGCCTTGATGCCGCCGTGGTCTTGGAACCCGGCGACAAGGTGTCTGAAGCGCTCAAGCGCGTGGAAAGTAAGAAAGGGAGTTTGTGCTTTATGCGCGCGCGGCCGGGAGAATGGCACCACGTCGAGCCTGCCGAGCTCCAACGGCTGGACACCGGCGCTTCCCAACCTTGCACCGTTGCGCAAGCTAGTTCCAAAGGCCCGTTGCCGTTTGTTTTCCGGGATATGTCGCTCGAAGAGGCGCTCCACTGGGCAGGAGATTGGCCCGCCCTCCCGGTGCTGAACCGCGCGGACCTGAGCAAGCTTGAGGGCGTTATTACTCTAGACGACATCCTGAAGGCATTCCGCAAAGTCCCGGTTGCATGAGCCTTCTCTGGAATCTATCGAAACGTTGGCTTTCGGTGCAGTTTATTCGCTAGGTCTAGTACTTTTGTACTCATAGGTTGTCAAGAATTGAGGCTTTCGCTCTATTGGTGGAAAGGGGCCTGGGCTCCACGATAGGTGCGTACTTAGGGAGGTAGTTTCCTGTGGCTCTAAAAGAGCGACGTGCAACACGAAGATTTCTAATGCGCTTGCCGCTCACCGTCCGTTGGACGGATGAAAGCGTGGTAGGCGAGGCCGCAACTGAATCGCGCGAAGTAAGTTCGCGCGGCCTCTATTTTCACTTGCCCAAAGGTTTGCGCAGCGGTTCGCCGGTGGAGATCGTGATGACTCTTCCCCACGAACTTACTCAGGCGGGCCCGGTTCGCGTCCGATGTCTCGGACGTGTTCTGCGATCCAGTCCCGAAAATGCGGGCGAAGTGGGAGTGGCAGCGGCAATCGAGCGTTACGAGTTCATGCGTAACGGCGAATCCGCCGCTTAAAAGTTTCTTACCCAGACCCTGCGGAGATGGGTGAGAAGAGCCGGGCGGCTAGGGTCCCTCAGCCTAAGCCCCCGGCTGTTTTCCTACGCTTTGAATTATCATTCCACACATCATTCGTCTCGCTGGAAAACTCACCTAGCGAAACTGCCTTACGATCAATTGAATTCCCTCTCAGGCGGAGTTTGCTCGGCACCAACGCGTCCCACAACGATTTCGGCGCGAGAATAATTTTCCGCGCGCACCCGCGAGCCAGCAAGCCGCCGCAACATCGAGATTTGCCCGATGTGAGTAAGCATGTCCGCGAGCGCTCCCTGGAAAAGTTTTTCGGGTGTACAACTGAGCGCTGCGTCCGAGCCGATATAATCGTCAAGCGCTTTCAAACTGGCGAAAAACCTCTTCGCCCCATCGTCCCAAGCAATCGGTTTCGAGTCGCTCCACTTCTCTTTCCCACTGACTTGAGAAAGAGCCCAATCCAATAGATCTCCGAGGTGAGCCAGAATTTGCCCGGGAGTACGAGTGGTATCAGAAGCGTGGAATTCCGCGAAGCCGGCGGGAGCGCCGCGCATCGCCTTGCCGCCACGGTAGGCGACCGTCGCGACCACATGGCGCAGGAACTGCCGGCTAGTCTCCGCCGAATCTTTAGCATTTCTCGTTTCCATATAGCCTCACTCAGTTTGCTGGAAGATTTCAGTTACAGCGCGCGAGCTATTGTAAACCTAAGCATTGGGGCTGAGCAATTTTCGGCACGACGCAAGTGAAGACTTCCGGAATCCGGGCCTTCCTGGACGCAACCTGGTTCGAAAAACACTATACTGATAGCGTGAATCTCGAAATGGAGTTGCTGCCCGCGTTGCGCCGATACTGGGGATATGATTCGTTTCGCCCTCTGCAAGAAAAAATCGTTCGAAGCCTGCTGCAAAAGCGCGACACCTGCGTGGTGATGCCGACCGGCGGCGGCAAATCTCTGTGTTATCAGTTACCCGCCGCATTGCTCTCTGAGCAAACCGTGATCGTAATATCGCCTTTGATCGCGCTGATGCAGGACCAGGTGGCACAGCTCACGCAGATGGGAATTGCGGCAGCGCTGTTGAACAGCTCTGTAACAGGCGCGCAGCAGGCTGAAATCATGCGCCAAGCGAAGAATGGCACATACCGGCTGTTGTACCTTTCACCCGAACGGCTTGCGCGCGCGGATACGATCGAGTGGCTCCGAACCGTACCCGTCTCATTTTTCGCGATTGACGAGGCCCATTGCATCTCAGAATGGGGACACGAGTTTCGCCCGGAGTACCGGCAGATGAGCTCTCTCCGCGCACACTTTCCCGACCGGCCCATTGCGGCTTTCACCGCTAGCGCCACGCAGCGAGTGCGTCACGACATCATCGAACAGCTCCAATTGCGCCAGCCCGACAAATATATTGCCAGCTTTCACCGGCCGAATCTCCGTTACATCATCAAGGAATGCAGCGGCCAGCAGCAATCGACCTTCCTGCTGAAGGCGCTGCGCCAATATGCGGATGCCAATGTGATTGTCTACGCGCCGACCATCAACAAAGTTGAGGAGACCGTTGATTTTCTCGAGGGGCACGGAATCTCGGCCATCGCCTATCACGGCAAAATGGATAGCGATACGCGAAGGGAAAATCAGGAACGCTGGATGTCGGATGAAGTTCGCGTTCTCGTCGGCACCGTTGCTTTCGGACTCGGCATCAACAAAGCAGCCGTGCGCGCAGTGATTCACCTCTCGCTGCCGAAATCAATCGAGCAATACTATCAGGAAGCTGGACGCGCGGGCCGCGACGGACAGCCCGCGGACTGCGTCGTGCTTTGGCAGAAAAAAGATGCCGGACTCCTCGCCTATTTCATCGGACAGTTGACCGATCCCGCCGAAAAAGATCGTGCCTGGCAGCGCTATCACATCATTCGGGGTTTTGTGGAATCGGCAAACTGCCGTCATCGCCAGATTTGCTCTCATTTTGGCGAGAGCCCAAAATGGCAAGAATGCGACGCATGTGATACCTGCGGCTGCGCTCTGGATTGGCTCGCAGATACAGTCGCTGCACCACGTCCCACGCGCCCGAAATCTGCAGCATCGGCTGCCGTTCCCGCACACTCTGACCGGCCCGGATCCGCAGCCCAACCGGCCATTGCAGGAGTCGATCCCGAACTGCGTGAATATCTTCGCGAGTGGAGGCGAGTCGCGGCAAAGCAGCAGGGTGTTCCGGCTTACGTCGTGATGCATGACACGTCGCTCGACGAGCTTTGCCGAAAACGTCCCACTTCGATAAACCAGCTTCTCCATGTTTCCGGATTCGGTGAAATGAAGTCTGAGATGTATGGCCAGCAGATTTTCGACGCGTTCAAGCGATTTCGCTATGGCGCTCGCGTTGACCCGGAGCCAGAGAAAACATCGAGGTCCGCCCGCCGTCACAGGACGCGAAAAACGAGATAGCAACCGGTACTACAGAGTGCATATTCCAGGCGATCGCGATACTTGTCCCGCGACTGCGTCTCCTCGGGCCTCCTACGAGTACCGCTTTCGTTGGCCTCCTTCCATCAGTTGCAACCAAACACGAAGTTGCGTAACATTCTTTCCTAAGCGTTCCCTGGTGAGCGTAGCTCAGCTGGTAGAGCATCGGTCTGTGGCTCAGACCGTCGCAATTCCCTGTGTTATCGACATGGGGGCAGCCTGGTACCGTGCCTGCCTTGGGCGCCCACTATCCGACTCTGACCGCTCCATCGACTATTTTGGCTTCTGTGTGTTTTCAGCAATCTGGGAATCTGCTCTTCGCTCAAAGCTAATCCCGATGTATACCCGTAACCGCCAAACTGTGATCTGGGTGGCAACAATACCTACGCACGAGGATTTCCCGTCTGATGGGGAGCGATTCGGCCCGCAAGGAAGCCGCCACCAAGCGCTGCGGTCGCAGCGGAACTTTTCCAGGCGTGTAAAATCTGATTTTCAGCTGGGGGAGCTATGTGCAGCCACAAGCGCCTGGCCGAGGCTCAGACCCCCGTCGCCCGCGGAGACTTCGGAATGTGTGAAAACTTCAAATTCGTCGGATTCCAGTTTGCAAATCAACTGTTCAAAAACAAGTGAGTTGTTGAATGTACCGCCGCTCAAGCAGATCTGATTGATCGAGGATTCTTCTCGCAGCAAGCGTGAGAGGCGCACGAGAGTATCCACCAGTCCGTTGTGAAATCGTCGGCTGATTGTTTCCGTGCCCACCTTCTGGCGGAGATCTTCGACGATGGCGCCGAACAATGCCGAGGAGTCGATCAGCCAGCACCTGTTCTCGCGGCGAATGGCGAAGGGATAGCCAGCCGTCTCGCACGACGACCGTCCCGACATTTCCAGTTCCATCGCGGCCTGTGCTTCGTAACTCACTTCTTGCCGAATCCCGATCAACGCCGCGACGGCATCGAACAAACGTCCGCAACTCGACGTCAAGGGAGAATTCACTCGCTGGTCCATCATGCGCAGGATCAGTTCCGCCCTCCCGCGCTCAAGTCGCTGCACGAAAGGAATGTCCAGGCCGAGGAAATCCTCGCCAAAAGCCTGCGCCAAATAACTCACCGCCATCCGCCACGGTTCATGGATCGCTGCGGCAGCCCCAGGCATCGGTACGTACGCGAAATGGGCGCCCCGTTCAAAGCCTCCGCCATCGGCATAAAGCGCTTCGCCACCCCAGATATTGCCGTCCTTTCCGTAGCCTGTGCCATCGAGCACGAGTCCGATGACCCGCCCCTCGACTCCATTTTCCGCCAGGCAGGATGCGATGTGCGCATGGTGGTGCTGAACTCCCACGACTCGGACGCCCTTCTGTCCAAGCGCCCATTTCGTCGACAAATAATCGGGGTGAAGATCGTGCGCGATGATTTCCGGTTCGATTTCGAGGATCCTCGAAAGATGGGAGATGGCATCGTGGAAGAAGTCGAGACTCTCGACGTTTTCGAGATCGCCGATATGCTGGCTCAGGAACGCGAGGTTGCCGCGCGTCAGGCAGATCGTATTTTTCATCTCCCCGCCGACCGCAAGAATTTGCGGGAGTTCTTTGTGCAGTCGAACCGGCGCCGGCACGTAGCCTCGCGACCTCCGTATCTGTCGCAGCCTCCCGGCCGAATGACGAACCACAGAATCGTCGCAACGGAGGAGAATCTCGCGGTCGTGCACAAGAAAGCAATCGGCGATGCCCCCTAGTCGATCCACCGCCTCGCGGTTTCCGATCGCAATCGGTTCTTCACTCAGGTTTCCGCTGGTCATGACCAACGCCGCGAATTTGCCTGCCGCCATGAGCAGATGGTGAATCGGGGTATACGGCAGGAAAATCCCGAGGTCGCGTTGGTTTGGCGCCACGCTTTCAGCAATCGCGGCGCCTTCAATTTTGGGCAACAGCACGATGGGCCGCTGACGGCTGGTCAGAAGTCTTCGTGCTTCAGCATCGATATCGCAAAATCGCGCCGCAGCTTCCAGATTCCGCACCATCACGGCAAACGGCTTCGCAACGCGCCGTTTGCGCTCGCGCAGCCGTTCCACGGCGGCCGCGTTTACGGCATCTGCCGCGAGGTGAAATCCCCCGAGTCCCTTGACGGCGAGTACCTCGCCCAATCGAAGGTGCTCCACCGCCGCTTCGACGGGATCGCTGGCCGCGAGCGCGTGCCCTTGAGGGTTCCAGAATTCGAGCTGCGGGCCGCATTTCCAGCAGGCATTCGGCTGCGCGTGGAAACGTCGGTCTTCCGGGTCCTCATATTCCGCGCGGCATTGCTCGCACATCGGGAACCCCGACATCGAGGTGCGCGGCCGGTCGTAGGGTACATCCCGCAAGATTGTGAAGCGTGGTCCGCAATTTGTGCAGTTGATAAAAGGATAGTGATACCGGCGGTCCCGAAGGTCGAACAGCTCCCGAACACAGTCTTCGCACGTTGCCACGTCCGGAGCGATCAGCGCGCTCACGTGTTGGCCGGTATGGCTAGACCTTATTTCAAAACCTCGATCCAGCCGGCACGCCGTCTCGCGGACGGATACCTGGGTAATCTGTGCTAGCGCCGGCGCATCCTTCGGGAGGCGCGAGACGAAATCCTCAACCAGCTCCTGCGGGCCCTGAATTTCGATCGAAACTCCTGCCGCCGTATTGCGGATGTTCCCGCCGAGTTTGCGATCGGTCGCAAGACGATAGACGTACGGCCGGAACCCGACTCCTTGCACGATACCGGCGACCTGGATTTCCTTGCGGACTTGCATGATGTTTCAACAGGCGGCGGCCGCAGCGCGCGAGACTTTCCGCTTGCGATCCAGCCAAGAGAGCCATTCCGCCATTCCCTCGCGGGTCTGGCAGGACACCCGAACGATGTCCATATCGCGGTGGATACTCCTCGCGTTCGCTTCGGCAGCAACGACATCGAATGGCACGTAGGGCAGAAGGTCGATCTTATTCAGGATCAGCAGTTCCGACTTATGAAAGATCGAGGGATATTTGAGCGGCTTGTCTTCTCCCTCCGTCACGCTGAGAACAACGATTTTCGCCGATTCGCCCAAATCGTAGCTTGAGGGGCATACGAGGTTTCCCACATTTTCGATCATCAGCAGGTCGAGATCTTCCAAACGCCAATCGAGAAGCGCCCGTTCGATCATCCGGGCGTCCAGATGGCATGTCCCGCCGGTCGTAATTTGCCTTACGGGAAACCCAAAGCGGGCCAAGCGTCTCGCATCGTTTTCCGTCTGAATGTCTCCGGTAAGAACTGCCACTCGTTCGCGACGATCGAAGCTTTCCAGGGTTCGTTCGAGCAGGCTGGTCTTCCCGGATCCCGGTGAACTAATCAAGTTCAGGCACAGAATATTGGCTGCTGCAAAGCGCGCCCCCAAACTGGCGGCAATGCGGTCATTCTCGCTCAAGACTTTACGCTCGAGTGGCACGCGTTCCATCTTCGACCTCCAGATAGGCGAGCTCCAGTTCGTCGCCTCCCAAGAATTGAGAATCCCGCACGCCGCAGTCCGGACATGCCAAATCTTCCTTGGGTGCAGCATAGGAGCGCCCACAGGATCGACACTGATAACGACGCGCGCAGAATTCAATTTCGAGTGCCAGCGGCTCAAGTTCCGTCCCACGCACGAGAGCTTCAAAACAAAAGCTCATCGCGTCCGGGTCCACTCCCGCGAGTTCGCCGATCCGCACGCCCACCTTGTAGATGTGGCGGGCCGGGAAGCGCCGTCTTTCCGCGCGAACCGCATCCAGCACCGAATTGGCAATACCGATCTCGTGCATCAACCGGCCCTCAACAGATTCTTGGCAATTGATCGCCGGAGAGTAGATCGACGATCCGCGATGTACCCAGCCGCGTGCGTAGCGTAACCATCCCTCGATGGGAGTCCGTCACCGTTCCAATGATCCTGGCGTCGCGGCCCAACGGATGCTGGCGCATGGCTTCGAGAATGGATTCCTCAGCAGCGGGCTCGACGACCGCCACCAGCTTGCCTTCGTTGGCCACATACAGGGGATCAAGACCCAGCATCTCGCAGGCGCCTTGGACTTCATCGCGGATGGGAATCGCACTTTCCTGCAGCTCGATGCTCACGTTGGATCGCTCTGCAATTTCATTCAGCGAACTCGACAGTCCGCCCCGCGTCGGATCCCGTAGACAGCGGATAGCGCCGCTCGCCCGCAGCATATCTGCTACCAGACCGTGCAGCGCTGCCGTATCGCTGTGAACCGCGCTTTCAAATTCGAGGCCTTCCCGTTGGGACAGAATCGTAATTCCGTGATCTCCAATGGTCCCGCTCAACAGCACGAGATCCCCGGGGCGCGCCCGATCAGCGGAAAGTCGCACGTCGGATGAGACCAGTCCGATTCCGGAGGTATTTACAAACAATCCGTCGCCGTTCCCTTTTTCGACTACCTTCGTGTCTCCCGTGACGACGACAACGCCCGCAAGAGCAGAGGCGACGCGAATGGATTCCATGACCCGCCGGAGAGTATCAAATGGAAGCCCTTCTTCGAGGATGAGTGCGAGACTCAGGAAAAGGGGTTTCGCGCCGCCCATCGCTAGATCATTTACGGTACCGTTCACCGCCAGCGTTCCGATATCACCACCGGGGAAAAATAGCGGCTTCACGACAAAGGTGTCCGTGGTAAACGCAATTCGCGATCCGTCGACATCTACAATGGCTTGGTCATCCAGGCGATCGAGGACGGGATTTTGCAGAGCTGGAAGAAGGATCTCGCGCAGGAGCTTCGCGCTCATTCGCCCCCCGCTTCCATGGCCCAACAGGATAGACTCCGTTGCCGCGATCGGAACCGGACAATTCAAAGCAATGTCGAGTTTCGTTTCTTGACGCATCAGCGATTCGCCTTCGCCGTTAGCGCGTGTCGCCGATATCGGTAATAAGCCGCACAGGCACCTTCGGAGGACACCATCGGAGCGCCCAGAGGATTTTCCGGAGTACAACGCGTCCCGAACGCGGAACAATCCATCGGTTTCTTGAGTCCCTGAAGCACTTCTGCGCTAATGCACTCCGCGGGCTCGTCCGCGGCCACACCTTCTGTGCCAAAAATACGATCCGCATCGAATGCGGAATACTCTTCGCGGAGATTAAGACCACTCTCCCGAATTCCGCCGATTCCGCGCCATTTGCGATCGCAGACTTCGAACACTTCTCGCAGTACCTTCTGAGCGAGGAGATTCCCTTCGTAGGATGCGGCGCGCACGTACTGGTTTTCGACCTCCGCGCGCCCTTCTTCCAACTGTTTCACCAGCATCAGGATCGCTTCCAGAAGATCGAGCGGCTCGAATCCGCCCACAACAATCGGCACGCGGAACTCCCGGATGAGTTCTTCATATTCGCGATAGCCCATGACCGTGCACACGTGGCCCGGACCAATGAAGCCTTGCACGCGATTGCGCCGTGAACCTAACAGCGCTCGAATCGCGGGCGGCACCAGGACGTGGGAGGCCAGCATCGAAAAATTCCCAAGTCCTTCTCGCTTGGCTTGCCAGACAGCCATGGCGTTCGCGGGAGCGGTCGTCTCAAAGCCGATGGCAAAGAACACCACTTTTCGCGCGGGATGGGCGCGCGCGAACTTGAGAGCTTCGGTCGGAGAATAAACCACGCGCACGTCTCCGCCCTGAGCCTTCACATGAAACAGGTCAGTGCGTGAACCCGGTACGCGCAGCATGTCTCCATAAGAAATTAAAGTCACATCAGGACGCGAAGCGATCTCAATCGCCTTATCGATCGTTTCCAGAGAGGTCACGCACACCGGGCATCCGGGCCCATGAACGAGTTCAATTCCGGCGGGCAGCATCTCATCAATGCCATAACGCATCAGAGTGTGGGTTTGCCCGCCGCAAATCTCCATGAGTACCCAGGGCCGTGTAGCGCGACGGCCCAGCTCGGCCACAATTCCGCGCGCAATTTTCTCATCCCGGTATTCGTCCAAATACTTCATACACTCCTTCGGAACTCCGCCGGCGTTGCCTTACTGCTCTGCTTGCGACTCTTCGAGCTCCGACTCCAGTTCGCCGTTGAGTAGTCCCATGGCTTCGAGCGCCTCATAACTCCGCTCAGCCTCTTCCCGGTCCACAAGGCTGATGGCGAATCCTACATGCACAATCACGTAGTCTCCGATCGACGCCTCTGGTACGAAGTCCAGGCAAGTCTCCCGCGTGATTCCTCCAAACTGAACGCGTCCCACGCGAATTCCGTTTTGCAGTTCGCTACTAACGATCTTTCCCGGGATGGCGAGGCACACGTTAAACGCTTCCTTTTTCGCAAGGCTCGGAAACTATCCGGTCCGAGTGTTGGCCACGCGGCAAGGCTGATGGTTGGAACTTCAAACCACGATCCGGTGATTCCTTCCAGAGATTCAACTGCGCCACCGCTGCATCCACCAAGAGCACAAGGGCAGCCTCGACCTCGGGAGACAGGGTTGTGCCCCAATCGGTATTGGCAGGCTGCACGCCCAAGACAACAATCTCCTGAGGACCGCTCGACACCAGGAACAGGGCGGCAATCAGATCGGCAACACCCAGCTGATGAACGCTTCTTCCTGCTGTCGTACCCAGCAAATCTTTTCCGGTCATTCGGGCGAGGGTTCCGGGTGCTTTGCCCGAGTTCATGGCGTCTAGGATCAATATCCGGGGGGCATCCGAAGCATACGGAATCAGCTCAAGACCGAGAGTGCCGCCATCCAGAATCGTCACACCCGCCGGTACTCGCGGATCACTCTCGAGCAGCCTTGCAGCATGCACGCCAACGCCCTCGTCAGAGAGGATCGTATTGCCCACCCCTATCACCACTGTGTCCGAAAACCGGAAGTCTTCCATGTCACGCTCTGGATTGGGAACTTTGTTCAGCAGCCGGCCTTGCTTCCCGGAGAACCTCGGCGTCCTCGTCGTTCTCTTCGGCGAGGGCCTTCCGCAGTTCATGCTCGGGAACGAATTTGTAACCGCTGAAGATGCTTTCCATCACACCATTTTCCTCTTCGATCGAAACCAGGATGGCTGTGTAGAGATGGTGAATGAAGAACATCCAGAACACGAACATCACCAGGAAATGAATTTCGCGAAGCCACTGAATGTCAACCAAGTGCGGAAGCCATCCGAAGAAGAAGCTGACGACCCGATTGCCTAAAATCCGCGAATAGAGCGCGAGTCCGGTTAGTATCTCAACCAATGCCAATCCATACATAACGGCATAGGAAGCGCCGGCCAGTGCGTTGTGACCGATGTGGGGAGTTGGCGACCAGACCATAAAGCCGTAATACTTCCCGGTCTCAGCGATATCCTTCAGGCGTTTTCTGGTTACCGGGATGAACTGATCCCAATGTGACCAGCGGTTTCCGATAAACATCCAAACGATCCGTATCAGAACCGCGCCAAGAAACGCGAAACCGGAGAGCAGATGGACGAACCGCATCGTTCCCATCACGTAGGCGGTTCTTCCATGCGGAACGACAAACGGGGAATGCATGTAATAGCCGGTGATCGAGAGCGAGACGATCGTGGCGAAAATGATCCAGTGCGCAAATCGCACCGGCCATTCCCAGACGTACACCCTCACTTGCCCGTGCGCCGGCCTCTTCCATTCCGTCTCTTGGCCATGTCGCCTTTGTGTCTTTTTCATACGCAACCCTCTGCCCGATCAGGCTTCTGCGCGTGCGAGCACATGCCCTCGAGCGTCAACTACGTGAACGGCGCAAGCGAGGCAAGGATCGAAGGAGTGAACCGTGCGCAGAATTTCGAGCGGACGTTCCGGATCCGCGACCGGTGTCTTGAGGAGTGCCGATTCATACGGTCCCCGCTGTCCTCGTGCATCTCGCGGCCCGGCATTCCAGGTAGACGGAACGACGGCCTGGTAATTCTTGATAGCCTGGTCTTCGATCTCCACCCAGTGCCCGAGCGATCCGCGCGGCGCCTCAAAGAAGCCGAAACCCTGCGCGGTCTTGGGCCACGAGTTCGGGTTCCACTTTTCCCCGTTGTGAATGCGCACATTCCCACTCGCCAAATTATCTCCAAGTTGTTCGATCCAGCCCACCAGACGGCTCGCGAGCAGTTGCGTTTCAAGAGCGCGCGCCGCCACGCGCCCCAGCGTCGAAAATAATGCGGCGGGCGGAGCCTTGAGTTTTCCGAGCGTCGCATCGACCAGAGCTTTGACCTCCGGCTGACCCGAAGCGTACGCAACGAGGAGCCGTGCGAGCGGGCCGACCTCCATCACTTGGTCTTGATACCGCGGAGCCTTCAACCAGGAATATTTTTCATTCACCTCGAGGAATTCATAAGGGGGTTTCGGTCCCGAGTATTTCGGATTGGTTTCTCCGTTATATGGGTGCCTGGCGGCTTGGTCACCGCCCGAATATTCGTACCAAGAATGGGTCACATATTCCGTGACATTTGCGGGATCGACTGGGTGAACCTTGGAGAGATCACGGTCCAGGACGATCCCTCGCGGAAGAAAAAAGTCCGCAGGATCTTTGATGGAACCTTGGGGATAACCGCCATAGCACATGTAATTCCCAACTCCCGTGCCCAGCTTGAACCACTCGGGATAAAAACTCGCCACGGCAAGAACGTCGGGAACGTACACCTGATTCACAAACCCGATCGCCGACTTGGCCACCTGCACCAGAAAATCCATTCGTTCGGGGTTGATTGTCGCGCCCGGCTCGTTCGGATCCATGGCCGTGGCCATGCCGCCAACCAGGAAAGTCTGCAAGTGAGGATTCTTGCCGCCAAGAACTGCGTGAATCCGGATGAATTCCTTCTGGAACTGCAGCGCTTCCAGGTAATGCGCGACGGCCATGAGGTTCGCTTCGGGCGGAAGACGGTAGGCCGGATGTCCCCAATATCCGGCGCCGAACAAGCTCAGTTGTTTGCTCGCAACCAAGGCGCTGACGCGGTCTTGTACACCCTTGAAATATTTCTCACTCGACACCGGCCAATCGGAGATCGATTGCGCAAGCTGCGCTGTCTTTGCCGGGTCCGCCTTGAGAGCGGAGAGGATGTCCACCCAGTCCAGGGCGTGCAAATGGTAGAAATGGATTACGTGGTCCTGGATCGTTTGCGTCGCGGCGATGATGTTGCGCACCAAGCGCGCGTTGTCGGGAATTTCGATGCCCAGCGCATCCTCGACCGCGTTGACCGAAGCGAGCGCGTGGACCATCGTGCAGACGCCACAGATGCGTTGCGCCCAGATCCAGGCTTCGCGCGGGTCGCGGCCGCGCAAGATGAGCTCGATGCCACGGAACATCGTGCCGGAACTCCATGCGTCCGAGATCGTTCCGCCTTCGACTTGCGCTTCGATGCGGAGATGTCCCTCTATTCGCGTGACCGGATCCACCACAATCCGCGCCATGGATTCCTCCTACGCGCCGCGAGACTCCGGCGGTTCTTTTGTTTCTTCTGCGGTCTTCTTCGGCCGAAGTTTGTCGCGCACCATATTGCCGGCGACCTGCGCGACCATTGCCGCGCCCACTGCCGCTGTGGCGACCCATCCGATCTCGTCGGCGGTCACGTCCACTCCGAACCCGGGCACCGACGGCAAGCGCTTATAGAACGGTGATTTCGTATCCCAAAAACGGTGCGAAGCACAGGCGATGCAGCCGTGGCCGGACTTCACCGGCCAACTCGTGCCGTCATTCCAGCGGACCGTGGGACAGTTGTAAGTCGCTTCCGGGCCTTTGCAGCCCATCTTGTAAAGGCAATAGCCCTTGCGATGGCCTTCGTCGCCCCACTCCTCCACGAAACGTCCCGCATCGTAGTGCGCGCGGCGCTCGCATTGATCGTGAATGATGTCACCGTAAGCGAATAGCGGCCGGTTGTATTCATCGAGCGCAGGCAGATCATGGAACGTCAGATAATGGACCAGGACCGCTGCGGTGTTCGCGGGGTTATGTGGGCATCCTCCCAGATTGATGAGGTTCTTCAATCCCGGAACTGCTTCATGCAAGCCCAGGGCCCCGGTAGGGTTCGGGTTCGACCGTACCAATCCGCCGTCCCAGGCGCACGCACCTACCGCGATATTGGCGGCGGCTTTGCTGCAAACGTGTTTGGCGATGTCCAGCGCGGCCTTGCCTCCGATCGTGCAGTAGACGCCGCCGTCGGCAGTTGGAATTGCGCCCTCCACCACGGCGATGTACTCGCCGGCGTGTTCGCGAACAACACGTTCGAGTGCGTCTTCCGCCTGCTTCCCAGCACCGGCCATCAACGTTTCGTGATACTCCCAAGACAGCAGATCGAGAACAAATTCTGCAACCGGGGGGTTGCTGCTGCGCAGCATGGATTCCGTATTGCCTGCACAATCTTGAAACTCAAGCCACACCAGAACCGGACGGCTTGCCTGAGTGAGCGCCTTCACAACCGCGCCGAGATATCGCGGAGGCAGCGCCAGAGTAGCGACCATCGAGCTACAAAACTGCACGAATTCACGGCGCGAAACCCCGCGCGATTTCAGCGCAGCCGTTAAACGTGTTCTCGGTGAATGCATTAGTATCCCCCCGCAGGGACTGAGTCGGGCCGCGAACGGCGATTTCAGCGTGTGCACGCCTAGAATTCCTCCGTGCTCTGCTCTTCCAGTGACTCTAACGGTTTCGAAGAATCGCCCAATCAACTATCGCGTGTCTGTGACTGCCGTCACACACAGCTGTGGTGGAGAGCACTGTAGTTCATGGGTCGAGATGACAGCTTAGGTACAAGAGGTGCGTGCCATGCAGAGACGTTCTAAGAAGCGGCACTTTAACGGTAGAGAGGCAAGGACCCTATTCGGGCACCCGGTTAACGAGCCGCTCGGACATCTGAGCGCCCGCTACCCGTTTCCCGCTCGTTTGAACGAGCGGTACGTGGAAAGACTGAAGGCATCGAATGTCGGGAAATTGTATCCGAAGGGGGCAATTCTTTACGACGAGGGAGACAAGCCCACCGGTGTCTATGTCGTCTTGGACGGGCGCGCCAAGCTTTCCGTGAATTCCTTAAGCGGCAAGACGCTGCTGCTCGGTTTCTTTGGCCCGGGCACGATCTTGGGATTGGCTTCTGCCATCTTGGGACGCACCCATGCGGCCACTGCGGAAGTCATGATTCCGACCAAGGTCGTGTTTGTGTCTCGCAAGGAACTGGTGAGAGAAATGCAGGGCGATGCGATGGCAGCTCGGCAAGCGGCGGAACTCGTGAGCGAGGCCTGCTATTTCATTTTGGCGAAGATGAGGGCCGTCGAGCTTTCCGAATCCACTGGGCAAAAGCTTGCACGTTGCTTGCTGGGATTGCTCGCTCACAATATAGGTTCCAGCGGTGAAGCAGCTCTGCAACTGGATCTGAGCCAGGAAACCATCGCGCAGATGGTCGGACTTTCCCGAGAAACCGTGACTCGGCTGATGTCCCGATTCCGCAGGGAACACATTGTGGACTGGAAACGTTCCGGGCTCATCATTCAAAACCGAAAGGCGCTCGAAAGACTCGCCGATTTTTCGGAGACAGACACGAGTTTCGCGGGAAACGTTGCTGCGCAGAGAGTCGCCTCGACCAGTGGTGAGTTGCGTCCGCGTTCAACAAACTGACGGATTCGGGTTGTTCAAAACCGTGCTCCGAATCACGGCCAAGTCTTGAACAGCACCGGAAGAAAGGCTTGTCGGATTGAAAGGCCCGGTAATCCAACTCATGCTTGACTGCATCCGAATTCGGCGCTCGATTATGAAAACCCGCGGACCTCGAAGAGGTGTGCGCGTTTGCGGCAGATGCAAGCATGAAAGCAAGGACTGAACCGCATCGGCTCGCGGCGGCCGGCAAGACTGTGAGCAAACTGAAGAAAACGGCCGCATCCTTACTACAACTTGCCAAAAGCCAGGAACCCAACAACTTCCGAACAGGTGGCGCCCTCATTCAATCTCATCCAGATGCGCCTCGTTAATGGCCTGATAATCGAGCATAAAAGAATAATTGCGAATTGTGACTCCAGTCACAGTCAAGGGCCTCATCAATATAGTAAGAACCGAACGATTTAACGGACAACGTTGATCCGGGTCTCTGAAGATTACCTGAGGCAGAACAATGGCGCGCTTTAGAGTCTTCCGCTTGGCGGCGATTGCAACTCTTACCCTTCTTGGCGTTCCGCAGCCTCTTGTCCGCGCTCAAGAGAAACAAGCCGCAAAAAACACCTCAGCTGCGGCACCAGCCGCGGCTGAGGCGAAGCCTTCCGAATACGC
>PMTV01000020.1:0-2199 GCA_003167215.1 Acidobacteriota bacterium
GACGACACCTGCCGCGTCCGCAAACGATCCCGCAATAGCGATACGAATCACCGAAGTGTCCCACCCAGCTAAGCCAAAAGCAAAGTTCGCAGCCAGCGAGCTAACCGTGAAACTGGGCGAGAGGGTCTGCACATGCATGACTCCAGCGGCCCACGAATCCGTCTGCCCATCTCCGTTGTCAAACTCAATGATGTTGCCTGTCGTGTAGATTCCCGCGCTCTGTCCGCCGAGTGCGAATTGGAATATCACTCTCGTCGGAGTTGGGGGAGTCGCTGGAACTCCCTCACGCCTTGAACTATTGGCGCGCCGCGCTCTCAGACTGGCAAGCCTTGCCGGAAGCGCCTCAGATTTGCTCGACCTGCCGCGCTTTGCAGCACCGCCCGAGTTAAAGACCAAACTCAAGCAGCCTCGGGTATCGCCGTTGAGATCAAACGAGTAAGAGCTAGCCGCGAGATTCATATTGCCCCCTGGGTTTTGTGGGCCAAGGGTGATTCCGTTGTAATCCACGTCGGCGGCCGTGATGCCGCCAGTGCCATTGGCGGTGAAGCTGCCCGCAATAACTATCGGTTCCTCGTCAGTGGCGTCAAATCCTCTCAGAAGGAATGCGTAGGATGTCCCTGCTGGCAACGCTCCGTCATTGCTTCCCGCCGGGCAAGCGTTTGCATTAGAGTTTGAAACAAAGCCGGTGTAAGTGGCCTGAGTTGTATTGGGGGTGGGCGTAACAGAGTCAGTTACGAAGACCGTAAACGGAAAGCTTCCAGCCGTGTTCGGTGTGCCGATGATGGTCACGGAGTTCGTCGTTGTTTGGATCGTCGTTGGAGACGTAGTAGTCCCGTTACTCAGCATCAAGGCCGGTGAACCCGGTGGCAGCGCGTCTGCGACCGTCCACGTATAAGGTCCCGCAGTTGCGGGAGCGACCGTGAGAGTTTGATTTACCGCGGTTCCAACCATCAATGAGAACTCTGTTGGCGTAATGGCCAGCGTCGACGTGATCATGAAGGAGAAAGGGAAAGCCGAAGAAGACGTTCCGTTCGAATCTGTCACCGTCGCAGTGCCCGAAATCGTTGCTGCGGCTAAAGGCGTTCCCGAGATAGTGGCCATATTGCCGGAGACAGCGAAAGTGAGAGTCGTCGGCAATCCTGTTATGTTCCAGGTATAAGGCGCGACTCCGCCGGTGACGGTCAGTGTGCCGGTATAAGCGACACCGACGTTGCCGTTCGGCAATGTCCCAGAAATCACGGGTATAGATTTGTGATGGCTCGAGCTCCCGCAATTAACGACCGGCATGATTAGAAGAAGACCGATGAAAAGAAGAAACGCGTTGCGGCGCAGCATAAAGCCTCCCGGCAATCGGCACGAACCGAAATGCAGTAACTCTTAGATAGCCAAATTTTCTGGAATCCCAAGTTCGAAAGTAAGAATACGCAACAGCTAAACCCTGAATACGACGCCTAGACTCTCTGAATCAAGATTCTAACCGCTTTCTTTTCGCTTGCAAGAGCAAAAGGAAGCGCAAGATTCAAATTGCGAAGAAAGAAGCGGCGTCGGCGTACCGACACCCTCAGTTTCGCAAAAAAATGCAACTCAGTGCCCGATAATAATCAGAACCGGATTCGTGTCCGCCGGCGTGGTTGTAATCATTACAACTTTCGTCGGAGAAACAATAAAGAAATATCCCGTGAAGCCGGTCGGAGTCGAAAGCGTCATGGTCCCACTTCCGTCTGTACCGCCGGTGGCAGTTAGAACATAGCTTCCTGTCTCGGCGACTGTGCTGTTTTCCGAGGCTGTACTCTGATCCTGAGTGCCTCCGACTACCGAGATCCCATCGAAGCTCAGAAAACCCGAGAGGTCGCGGTCAGCGCCGACGGCGGGCGCTGAAGTGCCGTCGATCAATGAGGTTGATTTTATGGTTTCCGCGGTGAACGGACCTGCGGACTGCGGCGCGAAATAACCGAAAGTGGGTGCGTTCTGCACAATGCTCACGCAGAACGCTTGGTTCGTGTTGATCAGATAAAAAACAGGTTCGAAGGAAGAATTGAACTCGATGGAGCCCTGGACTCGGCCCAAGTTGTCGGACGTATAGGCATCCGTGACCGCCGTGCCATTCGTTGCGAAGACTGTTCCAGCCTGATTATCAGTTTGCAACACTTGGAAGCTTGCAGTGCCGCTTGTCGCTGAGGTTTGGACCACTTGAACTTC
>PMTV01000020.1:2207-9456 GCA_003167215.1 Acidobacteriota bacterium
GATGTCAGCGCGAGAGTGCAGTGAGTGCCGTCCGCTCCGGAGTTGTACGAGCCAGAAACTGACGAGTCATCGATCGTCACAAATCCGGGAGTGTTCGTGTCCATTTCGCCTTGTGCCAATGAGCCAGGCGTTGCCGCAACAACCGGCGGGATCGCCGTAAATCTGCCCGCAAACGCGAGCGGACCCGCGCCGTTGGTAGCAAATGTACTAGCGAAACCTGAACCGCCAAACGCAAAGTCACCAGTGTAGGTAGTGGTACCCGTGTTATTCACTACGCAGGACGTAACGGTCTGAGGTTCGATTCGTCCTGAGCCCCGAGTTGTGGACGAGTCAAACTCAATGAACCTGCCGTTCCCGCTTGAATTCACTGAGAATGCGAATATCGGCGCTATCGGCAAGGTTGTGTTTGTGAATGTGAGGGTTCCGCGGCCATCCGTTCCAGCTGTATAACTGCCGAGGAGGTTAGCGAAATTGAGAGGCTGCCCTTCCTGCGAGTTGTAATCCATTTCGCCGCCCGTGATCCCGCCCATGCCATTAGCCGTAAACGTTCCGGCGAAAGCCACAAATCCATTGGTGCCGTAGCCGCTGAACTCAAACGCGTACGAGCCGCTCAGAAGCGTCAGTTGTTGCGCTTGGCTGATCACTAGCGTGAAGGTTGACGTCACCACTGCCGGCGGAACCGCGCTGTCTGTTGCGGTGATGCCAAACGTAAAAGTTCCCCCCGCCGTTGGAGTGCCGGACAGCAAACCTGCACTGCTCAGAGATAGGCGGGCAGGCAAAGTCGATCCGGTCGCCACTGTCCAAGTATCAGTCCCAGTGCCGCCGCTGGCTGTGAATTGCAGGCCGGGAGAGTCATAAACTGTACCTACTGTGCCGGACGGCAGAGGCGAAGTTGTAGTGATCGCAAGCGAGCTGACTACGATTGTGAGTTGCTGCGAGGCTGGGGGATCGCCCGCGGATGCATCCGTTACCGTGATCGTAAATGTGGAACTTCCCGCTGCCGTCGCCTTGCCCGTGATTTGCGCTGTACCTGTGGTGCTGTTGGAAAGCTTAAGTCCCGCGGGAAGCGCTCCAGCGGTTATCGACCACGACAGGGGTGGCACCCCCCCAGTCGCGGTCACGGAGGCGCTATAAGAGCCATTTAAGGGTGCCGTGGGAAGCGTCGTGGTTGTAATCGTCGGCGGAGGTTCGACTGTTACGGTAAGCGTCCCGGACTGATTCGGAAAATCCACCGATGTGATAACGATCTTGACCACGGTCTCTGCTGTAACCGGGTTCGGCGCCGTGTACGTTGCGGTGGTTGTGCTCGTTTGGGTGAGAGTGCCAAAACCGACGGGGCCAAACGTCACACCACCTGCGGCGGAATCATTTAACACACTAACCTGTATCGAGACAGTTTGCCCCTGACCGATAATCTGCGTGCCATGCGGCGAGAGAATCGAGACCTTGTTGAAGGTAGCCGGCTTATCGGCGCAGCCGGTGAATTGGATCAGAGCTAGTAGAACACCAGCGAGCAAAAAAGAAATTCCGGCGCGCTTCATCGTGGCGCCTCCTTCAATCGGGACAATTCATGCGCCCCAAGGGTTGTGGAGATTTAATTTGGCCACAAATCTGCGTAACTAGTTGAGAAATGACTGGCGCGAATGGCGTATCAAGCAACCGGTCCGAAGACCAGGACGAAAATTCAGCGTAGCGTGACTGAATGGGTGGTTTGAGACGAAACCCTTGAGATTGTAGTAAGGGCCCCTTTTTCGTTGCAGTTGGGTTGCAAAGAATCTACGCAATGATGCCAGTTATCAAGATCGGATGGGAAACCTGTCAGGATGCAACGGTAAAAGGGTTTCGACTGCGGCTACTGATAGGAGCGGGCCTCGTTCACCAAGGCAAGGTTGCACTCAAGACGCTGGGATAGTCTCACCGTTGCGTATTGCGTGCACAGCGCCATTTCGCGTTGCGTCCAGCCTGCTCCTTCGGTAGAGGTAAAGAAGCTCCCGAAATGGCTCAGGAAACGCATGGCGCTATAATAGAAGCTCACTCCCCGCAGGTTGGAGCCTGAACCAGTCTCTAGATCTGGGCAGACGTCGCGATAAACTGCCAGGACTTCTTGGAAGCTACTGAAACTTATGAGGTTAAGATAGGGCTTGTGAGTTGCATCCGCCTCGTTTACCAATGGTTCGGAGACGGTTCGAAGCAGCGACGCGCGCCAGCTGAAGACGGCGAACTGTATCGTCGCTGCGACTGAGATCACGAGAATGAAGGCTGCGATTAACATTTTCGACCAACGACAGTTTGCCGTTTCCCTCCGCCGGGCACAATAGAACCTCCGTACCAGTCGCGCGGAACGCCTGGGAAGTGCCTATAAGCGCTTGCGCTTGTCGTAAGGCCAAGGATGGAGTACAAAATCCTCGTGCAATTATTGTACGGTACGCGATTGCAATTTCCGGAGGCAAGTCATGCCGCGTAGAATGCAGCTAGCTTTTATTCTTTGCGTAGTTGTTCTTATCTTGTCGGGTTTTGGCTCGCGTTTGAGTGCTACGCCGGACGCGTCCAACGAAGCACAGATTCGTTCGGTTCTCGACATGCAAACTGCTGCATGGAATCGCGGGGATATAGATACTTTCATGACCGGATACTGGAAATCCGAGGAAACCGAATTCCTGGGGGTGAGTGGGATCACTCGCGGCTGGCAGGCGGTCCTCGATCGCTATCGCCGGAATTATCCGGATGGAAAAGCGATGGGGCGTCTGACATTCTCAAATCTTGAGGTTCACATCGTCTGTCCGGATTCGGCATTCGTGATTGGGGAATTCCAACTCGATCGCGAAAAGGACCGTCCCGCTGGGATCTTTACGCTGATTTTTCGGAAGTTTGCGGAAGGGTGGCGAATCGTTGCGGACCACACGACGGGATTTCCTGCCTCATCCTCGACAGGTTCTCATTAGTCTTTAATAAGCGCCCGTGCACCACGGTCTGTGGCAAGATTTTCGCTGGAAGTAATGAGGGGAAGGTGTCGTGGGGCACGCGGAACTGTTCTTCTACACGTCGTTCGGACATAATGGCAGCTTGTTGATTGCTTTTTCGCGAAGGAGAAATCAAATTTGCGCGCAGTGATCACTGGTGGAGCGGGATTTCTAGGTTCGCATCTCTGCGAGCTCATGCTCGAAAAAGGCTGGGATGTATTGTGTCTCGATAATCTTGTAACCGGAAACGAATCCAACGTTTCGCACCTGATTTCACATCCTCGATTTCGATTCGCCCATCAGGATGTCTCGCGCTACATTGAAGTACAGGGCCCCGTGGAAGCAGTGCTTCACTTTGCTTCTCCAGCAAGCCCTCCCGATTATCTGAAGTTTCCGATACAAACGCTCAAGGTTGGCGCCCTGGGGACGCATAATACCCTTGGCTTGGCACTCGCAAAGAAGGCGAAATTTTTCTTGGCGTCCACTTCGGAGTGCTATGGAGATCCTCAGGTGAGCCCGCAGCCGGAGACATATTGGGGACATGTGAATCCGGTCGGCCCGCGCGGAGTGTACGACGAGGCCAAGCGTTACGCTGAAGCTATGACCATGGCGTATCACCGTTATCACGGCTTGGATACGCGCATCGTGCGGATTTTCAATACCTACGGGCCGCGGATGCGATTAAACGATGGTCGCGCTCTGCCGAATTTTCTGTATCAGGCGCTCAGCGGGGAGCCTATTACCGTCTACGGAGATGGCAAACAGACGCGAAGCTTCTGTTACGTCTCGGATTTGCTCGCGGGAATTTATAAGCTTCTCGAGTCGAACGAGCACGAGCCAACCAATATTGGTAATCCTCAGGAAATTACTATCCTGGAGTTTGCCGAGCGCGTTCGCGCCCTGGTGGGTGCCAACGTTCCAATCAATTTCCATCCGCTGCCGCAGGATGACCCCAAGCAACGATGTCCGGATATCAGCAAGGCTCGTCGCATTTTGGGCTGGGAACCGAAGATACCCCTTGAGCAAGGCTTGCGTTTGACCTATGAATATTTCCGCCAGCGACTCGCGCAAGCCGGCCAATCGAAGTAAACTGGCCTCTGCGCAATGCGCAAAACCTTGATAGGCGTGCGATATGACCCGTAGTAGAATCCCGCCACATCAGGGCCGTTTCATCGGTGACGCGTTAAGGCGCGGCAAAATATACTCATGGAAATTCTTTGGCCAACCCTCGGCATTTGCATTCTCGTATGTTTCGTTTTCTTTGTTCTCGTGCAGCACTGGCAGCGAGTCCTGCGGCACCAAACTTGGACAATCCGCCGGCTGAACGAACGTGTGCGCAATCTTGAGGAAGTAGATGATCCCGAGTTTCGCCGCCGGCTCGGCGAATCAGTTCCCTCGCCACTTGAGCAGGTATTTACATTTTCCTTCCGATTGAGCGACCAGTTCTGGCGCGAGACGCTGCACGCAACACAAGAAACCTCGTCGTTTATCCAGGCCTTCGGAAGCTTTCTTGGTTCGGTGAAAATCGAACGCTGGCGTGGGCATAGCGTAGCCACCATTACGGAAGTTCTGCCGGATCGTCGAAGCGCCGTTTGGCAGACGCGCTCGCTGGACTGTTTTTTTGACGAAAAATCTGACTCCGACAAGCTGACGCTCTGGGAACTCCCGCTTGCGCGAATGGAGAATTCGAACCAGCGTCCGCCATCGCTTGAGCTAGTGCTGAAGGAAAAATCCGTGGAGCTGTGCGCTCATTTTCTCCCAATGCCGGGCAGCAATGGCCACTCAAAGATCTCAGCAACAAACGAAATGGTATTTTTTCGAGTCCCACTCGATTCCGCGGAACTTACAGAATTTCGGAGCCACGATCCTCGCGGAAACGCCGACGGGTCTGAACCTCAGCTGAATCACGCTGCCTGGCGGGCATTCTATTCTCATCGAGATGAACTCGCCGGATTCGAATGGCAACTCTGGATTCGCGATCTAAAGAAGAAAGGGGAATGGGACCGGTGGAGAATTCTGGAACCGGCGGTTGATCCCGTCGCGCAGAACTCGCCGCAGACGCGCAATTGATCTGGGTCACCTTCTAGTGACTGTGAGGCCGAACGGGAAGCCCTGCCCAGACGTTCATCAAGCCCAATAGCTCGCGCACAACAGAGAGTGCGTCGCGCGTGTTACGCCACCAGTGGTCCGCATCAAATGGATCCTCTGGCGCTGCGCGCACAATAGCCCTGAGATCTTCACCGGCGAGGTGTCTCCACAAGGCTCTTACCCTGCGAGTATGTTCCGGTGACGTTACGATGATGACTCTGGACTTGCCTGCCTTGCGTAGTTCGCGAGTTATGTCTTCCACTTCCTGCTCGGTGTCCATGATGGTGTCTGGCAGGATGCGAACATCTGATTCCGGGACGTGGAGGTGATTCAAAATCTGCCGATTGTAATCTTCCTCGCCCACGTATTGAATACCGAGTTCTTTCAACCGATCGGATGGCCCTTCTGGCCGGGTCAGCCATACTTCGCCGGCATAGCCAGATTCAAAATAATGCGCCGCAGCCTCGGCGCGATACGGCAAACCGCCGCTTAGGACCACAAGAGCGTCGGCGTGCGTCAGCGGGTCTTCACGGACGAGCCAGCGTCCTACTCCGCGCAACGCGAGGATAGCGGCTGCAAGCACCACCAGCAAAATCAAAGCCGAGATAATACGTAGCTTGTGTTTGCGCCCAGCCGGAAACCTTTCGATGTTCGCCATTCGATTGCTATCGTTTCTCCAAGAGAAGGCTACCGGCAGCTACAAATTCCACATCCAAGCTGTCTTCACAGACATATCGCGAAGCGCCAGCCCGGTCAAACAGGTTGAGATAAGTTGTCCTTTAGAGGCCGGTCTGGCGCAGCGAGCGGCTGCGCGATAGTAACCCGCGCAGGCCGAGTAGAACCAAGCGGGGCTGGCTCAAGCACACGCGCCAGAGAATCTTCCACGCCTCATCGCGGGAATACTCAGCCAGCGACTGCTTGGCCGGATCGTTCAGTAGATCCACCAGCCGGCTATAGTCGGCCTGCTGAAAATCATGGAGCGAGCGCCGCAACAGAAGATGAAGGTCAAGCTCGCGACGCAGTGTATGCAGCTCACTGAACCTTCCATCCACGATCGCCTGAGCAACACCGAGTGCGCCGCGAAATCCAGTCACGATCCCGCCGACCGTTGTCACTTTCACCTGTCCGGCTGCGTCGCCCACCAGGTACACGGATCCCCGGCCGACCTGACGGCGGACCGGCACCCATTTCTTGTAAAGTGGAATGCGCGCTCCCTGAAATTCGATGGGGTCGAGTTTGCGTTTTTCGAGGAATTTCTCCAAATGGTGGCGCGTTTCCGGGCCCGTTACGCCGATCAATCCCAACGCGCCGCGAGTCGGCGATTCCGGAATGAGCCAATAAAAATACGGAGTGTCCTGAGGCACGAACCACACGCGCGCTGTAGCGGGGGACATATCTTTCGGCAACGGCACTATCGCTTGGACCAAAGGGACCGTCTCAAGCGGAGCCCATCCCGCGGCGTGCGCCACGCGGCTCGAAGCGCCGTCGCCGCCGACGATCGTGTCCGCTCGAACTTCCTCCCGGCTTCCGTCATCGCATCTGTCAATCTCGAGTACCAATCCACGGCCATTGGGGTGCAGCGTGTGAAAGCGGCGGCCCAACTCGATACTCGCGCCGGAACGTTGCGCCTCTTCCGCGAGACCCTGAATTAAAGTCCGGCGCTCGATGATCAAGTCGGGGTGCTTCAGGGTGACGGTAGCGGCGCGGCCATCAGTAAAGAGTTCAAAGTGCCGGATTTCATTAACAACGCTTTTCTGGGCGGCACGGCCGAGAAGAGCCAGCATTCGATTCGTGACGATCAAAGTGCGCTCTTCGGGCTCTAGCGTTTCGATGCGTTCGAACACACGAACAGGAACGCCCTGGCGCGCCAGCAGGGAAGCGGTAAATAAGCCGGCTGCCGACCCGCCCACCACAGCAACACTTCGCTTGTCTGTGTGAGGATTGCGGGAAGAAATGTTTTTCGTGTCGCTTCGCTCGGGCGCCATATGTTCGTTTTTACAAGTAGGCTTTACGTTCAAAAATCTGTAGCTAGCTTAGAAACTGCAAGACACCCAACACGACCGGGCACGAAGTATATCCTACGGGCCCGCCAGCAAGAAGGCAGGCTCCTCAAAATCGCTATGCGGAGAATGTCTTAGGCAGTTTCACCTGGCGTTCGTATGGAAGACCTTCCAAGATGAAAATAGCGACAAGGCTACCAA
>PMTV01000033.1 GCA_003167215.1 Acidobacteriota bacterium
CCTTGAAAGGGCCGCGTGCTAACCGTTGCACCATAGCGCCGAAGGTTACTTAGCTTTTCAGAGTTTAGCGTACTCGCCCGCTTTTACCAAAGCTTCGCGATCCCCAAATTTTTCGCTATCACGCGCCTCTTCATGCTGCGTTTTCTCCCGCCGCGGCCGTTTGTGTCGTTCTTTCCGGAGGGTTAGCGATCACTAGCGGCGCGTTGATCGAACGCACGTGTACGTCCTGCTGCGGGAAGGGCATCTCGATTTTCTTCTCACGGAAGACGCGGAAGATTTCCATGAACAAGTCGCTTTTCAGGTAGCCGGTGCGATCGGTCATGGTTGTCGTCGAAACTCGCAGGCTGATGTTGACGCTGTTGTCCCCGAATCCGGTAACCATTACCGCGGGCGCGGGATCGGTCAGAACATGCTCGTTGCCTTTTGCGATATTCAGCAGCACATCGCGCACCATATGCAGGTCGCTGTCGTAAGAAACTCCCAGTGGAATTGTGAACCTCACGGTGCGGTCGTTCGCTGTCCAGTTGGCAACCCGGCTGTTGATGAATTCGGAGTTCGGCACGATTATTACTTCGTTGTCGAACGTTCGCACCCAGGTGCCGCGCGCGCCGATCCGGATTACTTCTCCGTGCGTGTTGCCGACGTCAATGAAATCGCCCAGCTTGATCGGCCCTTCCCACAAAATCACGATACCCGCCACGAAATTGGCCACGATGTTCTGTAAGCCAAATCCTATTCCAACACCCAGCGCGCCGCCCACCACCAGAAGGCTACGTAGGTTTAGCCCGGT
Organism: Acidobacteriota bacterium; assembly: GCA_003167215.1. Lineage (GTDB taxonomy): Bacteria > Acidobacteriota > Terriglobia > Acidiferrales > UBA7541 > Palsa-295. The sequence goes on from PMTV01000033.1 coordinate 791, forward strand.
CGTGTCCAGACCAATCACCAAGCCCAGCAGAAAAATGACGTAGCCGGCCACACGCACAAACGAGTATTGCCGTCCGGGGTCCATCGAAGTGTGACTCAGAACTGCTTTAGCCAGAAAGTTCCGAAATAAACGCGAAAAAAACGACAGCCCGATCAGGAACACCATGCACTTGAACAGGAACAGCGGGGTCAAGGGCACTTTCCCAATCGTAAAAAGCGGCCATTGCGAAAACCGGCGCACATCCCCATTGAGCATGCCGAATAGGGATGTGGATTGTGGATGCCGGAAGATTCCCCAGCCCAGCAATCCCGCCACTATCACGCTCGCCCAAATAATAATCCGATTTTCCAAGTTGATTTTCATGCGCACGACTCCTTTGCGTGAACGCTCGAGTTCCCTCGCAGCATATCGCGAAGACGCAGGTGGAAGACACCGGGAGCGCCCCGCGCGATGCAAATCTTCTTCTGAACCTTACGGCAATTATTAGGGTGACAGGAATCCAATCCGGGAGAAAAGATAATTCAAACTTCCTCGCGCGGACCGGAAGGCCGCCCGCTTCGAAAATTATGAGTCGCGATTGACATTCGTTTCCGCCAGTGGAATCGCGAGAGCGAATTAGCCAGGTAGCGCACCACCTCAACGGTAACATTTCCACCCCAAAAAACTCGAGGTCCCTCTTGACGCTTCTTGTCACTCCGTCCAAATCACAGAAATAAATAGAGTTATGGTGCCCATCGCATGGCCTATCAAGTGCACATCTGCAACCGGATTCCAACGTCGGCCCGCGTACTTTCGGGCGGCTCAAAGGTGTAAGCGTGAAACAGTCGCAGCTGAATTCCCAATTGAAAGAGCGCTGCGCAAGCGGCCAGCGCGGCTTCTCGATGATCGAGATATGCGTAGTGATCACATTGATCCTGATCATTTCGGCGATGGCCATCATGGCTCTGCAGCCGAGTCTGCAGGATGCGAGGTTCGACACGGCCATGCGTCAAGTTATCGATCAGCTGCGGCAAGCGCGAGAATATTCCATCGCGAACCGCCGCTACGTCCAAGTTACCTTTCCTACGGTCGTGGTTGCCGGAAATCCTCAGTATCAGGTAGTGATGACCGAGAGGAATGCTCCGCCGTACGGCCCAGTGGGAGCAGGAGCAGACGTTATCTTAAGCACCACCCCCATCGAAGCTCCCGCTCAGTTTTTTAGGGATCCCGCTTTGCCGGATACCCCGGACGCTTTCGGAAATACAAGTGCCATCGAATTCGAAGCACAAAATCCGGGCCCCATCGGGGGCATGTTATTCCAGAGCGATGGTGAACTGGTGGACGGATTGACCTTTCAACCTATCAACGGGACGGTTTCTCTCGGATTTACCGGCCTGACAACGGCGAACCGGGCAATCACGGTCCTGGGCAGTACCGGCAGAATTCGCGGTTGGAAGTACAACGGCACAGCATGGTTTCAACTATGAAGGAGACTGGGAAAATGCAGGAAGCGAAAAGACACTTGGCAGCAGGCTTCAGCCTTCTCGAGACGCTCATCGCGCTCGTCGTCCTGGCAGTAGGCATTCTGGGTCTGGCGGCGATGCTCTACGACTCGTTGTCCTACATGCAGGGCTCGCAGGACGATTTCATCGCTCAACAGAAGGCAGAGGAAGCAGCAGAAGCGATTTTTACGGCCAAGTACAGCGCCAATGCAACTTTTGCGCAGATCTCGAATGTCAGCGGCACGAATCCTAATGGCCTTTTTCTGGCCGGTCCCATCCCGCTGCTGCAGCCCGGACCCGACGGACTTGTCGGCTCAGTCAACGACGTGGGAGCTCCTCCAGCCTACATCGTTTACCCCGGGCCTGACGGAAAGCTGGGGACTGGGGACGACATTTTCGTACCGCTTTCGAATTTCACTCGCACGATCGCCATTTCCAACCTTGCGGCCGATCCGGGCGGCAATGTTCGCGACGTGCTGATAACCATCAACTACACCACCGGAAAGTTTCAGCGCCAATACCAGCTCGAAACATATGTTTCGGCATTCTAGCGTTCCGAGGAGTACAGGAATGAAGCGGCAAAACGGATTTACATTAATCGAGTTGATGGTATCGATGGCGATCCTGGTCGCCGTAGTGGGAGTCGTGGTGGGCGCGCTGCTTCAAGCGCAACATGCCACCCAAGGCGTGGCATACGAGGCGAACACACAGGAAAATCTCCGCGCCGGAATGCATTTCATGGTTCAGGATTTGTTGCAAGCAGGCGAGGGGATTCCGCAGGGCGGTGTCTCCGTGCCCTACGACGCCGCTGGAAACTCTGCCATCGTGCGGCCGGGAGTGTTTCCACCGACCGGGCCGAATTTCCCAAACCCCGTCGGGAATGGCTTCACTTTAATGCCCGCAATTGCGCCAGGCTCGCAAATCGGCCAGGACGCAACAACCGTCAACCCAGTAACGGGCGGAGTCCTGGACGGCAATCTAAAGACCGACGTAATCAACATACTGTATGCAGACAACAGTCTTCAGGATACGGTCGGCCACTATCTTTACAGTTTTCCGGTGGTGCAAGCCGTGGGCCCTCCCCCTTGCGCTGGAACGATCGATCCCGTCGGAGGGTCAGTGATACTGGACGTGGGCTGTTTCGTGATGCCAGGCGTGACACGGCCGATTACGGTCGGCAATCTGATCATGTTTCACAATTCCAACGGTACTGCCCTCGAGTACGTAACCGGAGTTGCCGGACAGACCATATTGTTCGGCGGCGGGGATCCTGCGGGCCTCAACGCGACCGGACAGCCGAATGGCACCGTAGCCCAACTGCAAAACGCCGGCGGCGGCTTTCCGCCTACAGTCATCACGCGGGTTTGGATGGTTACCTACTACATCGATTCCACGACCAATCCTACGGACCCGCAATTGATACGCCAGGTGAATTACCCGAACTATCCTGCACCGGGAATCGCCGCGGCCAATCCCCCGGCAGCAATCGCGGACAATATCGAGAACCTCTCATTCAGCTATGACATTACCGGCTCGAACTATCCCGGTCTTGGAGTTTATCCCCTGGGGCCCGGTAACGTGCCGACTCCGCAACTCCCCGATACTCCCGCACAGATACGCGCCGTGAATGTGTTCCTGGCGGGACGATCGGAGTTGCCGTACCAGGCTTCTACATCTCCGCAATTCTTACGAAACAATTTGAGCACACAGGTCAGCGTCCGCAGCCTGTCGTTCATAGATACCTTCACTACAGCGTCATCGGCGACGACGCCGTAAGACGCGTAAAGCACGCTTCCGAGCGGTTTTTTAAAGGAGATTTGCAGTGAGAACTCAACGTCAAAAAGGAATTGCACTAATAACCGCCTTGTTTGTTCTGATCCTGGTCACCGCGATGGCGGTGGGCATGTGTTGGATGGTGATGACCGATCAGCGGCTAGGCGGAAATAATCAGTTCCGCGAGACGGCGTTCTATGGCGCGGAAGCGGGCATGGAGAAGCTGACCGCCGACGTGGGAAATCAATTTGCCACAAACGGCTCGCTCTCTCCCGCGGATATGGCCGCCATCACCGCGCTTCCTCCTGTAATTCCGGGCATTCAATATCTCAATGCTGCGGGCACCTCGACCTACCAAATACTATGCGGGACTCCGCTCGTTAGTCCCTGCGTCCCGGTTTCGCAAAACGCCACAATGCTTCCCCCCAGCCCCTACGCGGGCATGCAGGGGTTGATCACACCGTTCACTCTTGAAGTGGCCGCCCAGTCAACCAGCTCGGGCGCGGAAGTGAAGTTGCAGCGGCAAGTGCAAGTGGTGGCAATTCCCGTGTTCCAGTTCGGTATTTACTCGGATTCAGATTTGAGTTATTTCAATGGACCTCCGTTTGATTTCGGAGGCCGCGTTCACACCAATGGCAATCTTTGGCTAGCAGCTAATTCCGGCCCTCTCTACTTAGCTGATAAAGTAACGGCGGTCGGTGCCGTCATACGCACCAACCTCGAAAATGGTTATTCAATCAACGGCGGTGGGGATTATTCAGGCGTAGTGTCAATCGCGACTACCCCCAATCCTGCCACGCTGCCGTCTGGCCCGAGCTACACGAATGCCCAATGGCGTGCTTTGGGACTGAATGAGGGCAGCACAGCCTTCGGTAGCTTTAGTGTGATCAACGCTGTGAGCCCCAGCGTGAACGTCGGCCCCCCGATAGCCTCGAGTTGGGTCAACGTACAAAATGACTATAACGGTCAGTTGCAAAATGGAGTTCCAACTCTGACATTAACGTCAACGGCGCTGGGCGGAATCACCACGCCCATTTCCTTGATTCGCCGCCCGGTTCCGGGCGAGACTGCGGCGGAATTCAACGAACAGTATTTTTCGGAGGCGACTCTACGGATTCTGTTGGATGACTATCCGTCTGGCGTGACGCCAGGCGGTGGAGGGGCGTGTCATAACGCGGATATGATGTCGGAGCAGTCGGTCAGTACGGCAGCAGATCCCGTGGATTTGGCCACGCTCGCAGTCGCCCCTGGTGCGTTTCCGATTTGGTATTCAGGTGCCAACAACGTGCCTGCAATGCAGATTCCGCTTCCGATGTCCGGTGCTGGCGGCGCTTATAATTCCACCGATGGCTACTGGATTCAGACCGCCAAGCCCATGATTGCCGGCTGTATTAAAATCGAATATCAGAATCCGGGCGGGGCCTGGGCTGATATCACGCAGGCGATCCTGAATATGGGATTTACGGGAAGGAATATTAATCCTCTGGGCGCGTACGTTCCGTCAACAACCCTCCCCGGTCTAGGGGGTAACGTCGCACAGGGTCCGACCACCAACCCCAACGTTACATCGCAAATTGGCTGCCTCGACCCGAGCCCTCACGCCATCATCCGGCTCGAACGGCTACGAGATAATCCGTCCACTTCGAGTCCGGGCGGAGGTTGCGGGACTGCAACTACCGCGGGAGTTGACTACTGGCCCATGGCGCTCTTCGATGCTCGCGAATCGATATACCGTCCCGGCGGAAACCCGGGGAATCAGATTACCGCGGAAGGCGTGATGTATTACGCAGAGTTGGACGCGGGAAACCTGGCTGCGTGGTTTAACACCAACCCATTGGGCTTGGCTCTCAACAACAGCACGGGATTCACTATTTATTTCTCGGATCGCCGCGGTGAACGGACCGATCCGAACGCGGCAAACACGAAGACCGGAAGCTTCGGATTCGACGACTTCGTCAACTTATCGGATGCCAACAACGGATGTCCGAATGGCGTTGTGGAGCAGGGCGAAAACCTTGAAGGCGACGCCGTCCCCGTCCTTCGCACATATGGCGGCGCTGAAACAGTTCCCCTTTATCCGCTAGCCTTGGGCGGCTCCAACTGGACGGTAGCGCCATTGTGGAACGGAACCTACTTGACTACCGTTCTACAAGCAAACCCCGTGTGTCCGGCCCCGACTGTTCCAGGCGGCCCCAATAATTGGCCCGGAGTTGTGTACACGAATGCTCAGGAGGCGCGAGAAAATCCGCCGGTCTTTTTCCGTCGCGCGTTGAAAATCGTAGACGGAGCGATCCTGAATCTCGGCACTTCATGCGGCCCAATAGCCTGCGGATTGACCGTGGTAGCTGAGAACCCGGTGTACATCCAGGGAGATTACAACGCGCCGGCCGACGGATCGTGGAGTGGTAGTAGCGTGGCTGCGGCAGTTGCGGCGGACGCAGTGACGTTGCTTTCAGACAATTGGAATGACGTCAACTCGTTTGCTTTTTCCTACAACGCGGGGAGCCGCAACGCAGTGCAAACTGCCTATCGTGTAGCGCTGATCGCCGGAAAGGGAATCGCATTTCCCCAGCCGGCAGGGCAGCCGGAAGACTTCGGAACGGACGGTGGAGTTCACAACTTCCTGCGGTTTCTCGAAGTCTGGCCTGCATGCTATTACCAGGGCTCGCTTGTCAGCTTCTACTACAACCGGCAGGGCACTGGAGTTTATAAAACCGGCGGCGCGGTTTACAGTCCGCCGGACCGGCACTACACCTTCGATCAAAACTTTACACTCGGGCCGCAATATCTGCCTCCGAGAACTCCGTCGTTGCGCTCCATCAACACGATCGGATTCTCGCAGGAGCTTCTGCCGACGCAGTAAAACGGCTCGCAAGAGGAACCTCAAGCGGCTCCCGTCTCGTGGGAGCCGCTTTTGTTTTCGGCACGGAGGCCGACTTCGTACGGCGGAAACCGCGCACTGCCTACACAACCGAGGTTTTCCGACAGCTAGGGCGCCGTCGGAAGGGTGCGCACGTTGAAATTTGTGTTTGCGGCCGGCGCGATGCACGACGGCGTCACGTCCTGCGAGCATAGATCCGCCGGAACGACGAAGTCAGCCGGAAGCGCAATACCAACCAGCGGTTCGGCGTACAAATTGTAATTATGTCCTACGGGCAGGCGCTCCAGATCGTAGGATCCATCGAATTGCGTGGGCGGACTCGATGCGTTGCAGCTCCCGCTGGAGAAAACGCCGGCGATGATCGCGCCTGTGTCCGCGTCCACCGACACCACCTGCGCGCCAACCATTCCGGTGACGGAAGAACCCACCGACGGAGCAGGCAGAGCAGCCAGCGCAAATGGATTGGCCGGAAGGATTTGGCCGCGAATCGCTCCGATATTTAACGTGTCGTTCGGGTCTGGGTAAAGTACGCGGATGCCGGTGCGGTCATCATCGCTCAGCGGGCCGTCGGGCGCCTGCGTCGTGGGGCGAGAGCCGAGGAATTGGCCCGGTGGCGGAGCGAAGGGAAACATCATGGCGCGAATTAGTGCGGAATGATCCAGGCCCATCCAGTGGCCGAGCTCGTGGGTGAGAAGAGATTCCAGATCGTACGCGCCGGCGGCCTGAGAAGTTGCGAGAGCGGCGGGTGTGGCGAAGGTTACTTCGCCGGTGTTGCAGAAGAGCGTGTCGGCGTCGAGAATTTGGCCGGCGAATGCAGCCGGGCCGCTCGTGCCCACGCTGGCGCCCGGAGCGTTTGCGGTAAACGTGCGGGTGAAGGCCAGCACGCCGGGAGTGAATGCGGCGCTCGATTGGTTGAAGCAAATGGTATTCAAGCCATCGACGTTGCTTTCCGCGTCATTGGTGCAGGAATTTGGACTCGTCACGCGCGCCAAAGGGGCTTCCAGGCCCGGGAATGCGACTGCGTTGAAGGTTGTGCCGCTGACTCCCGCCCAGACGGAAAACGAATCGGAGATGGCTTGCTCGATCTCATCGAGCTGTGCCGACGTGCCCGCGGCCGCTACGGTGAGAATTACCGGCGAGATCAGCGACGGCAATGAAGTGCTCCATTGGCGGTCGAGCGGCGAACTAACCGACAGGTTCCAGCTGTTTGGCTGTGGGCATCCACCGGATTGCGGAACAGTGGAAACGAAGCTGTAAGCTTGTACCGCAGGCGTAAAAATCATTGCCGCAGAAAACAGCGCTATTGTGAGGCATGCGATCGCTCGTTTCATTTTTGCGCTCCCGGTTCCTGGCGCAGCGCGGCGGCCACTTGCGAGCGCAATTCTTGCAAAGAAAGATCGCGAATGCCGGAAGCCGCGAATTTTCGAGTGAACGGATCAAACGTTTCGAAAGAGGCGCTGTCTTGGGCGACCGTGTCTTCTCCGGTGCGCTGGTCATGATGAATCCGGAAGGTTCCCTGCACCCAACTCACCACTGAAAAATCGCCGCGGGTTGTGGGGGTAAGAAAAGGCACCACATCTTCTCCGGCGTGAAAGCGCGGAACGCCGGAGACATTCGAGGTGAGGTTTCCGATTCTTCCTCCAAGCAGACGCACGCTCACGCGCGGTGGGGCGGAGCCCTTCCAAACTTCCGTGGGTTCGTACGTGGTGAACGTCCAGATTTCTCCCGCATCCCAGGCGGTGGAATTTTTCAAGCAGCGCGCTCTAAGAATCAGGCGGGAGACGTGCGTTAACTTGGCTACCGACATATGGGCGAGTGTGGTGGGCGTAACCCTGGCGCACGCGAGCAGGGAAGCGCATAGCGCGACAAGCAAGGGACGCCGTAATCCGATTTTGCATTTCATTTTTATTGCACCTCCAACATTGCTGTTGCTGCTGCGCGGTCGTTGTTCAAAGTGGTGACGAAAAGCGTGCGCACGCCGGGAAGTGTTGCGCTGGAAATCTGCAGATCGAGCTCGATGGTGTTGGGAAACAGGCCATTAACGGCGGAGGCGGTGACGCTTATGTCGCCGCCGGCCGGGTCGGTGAAAACGTAGGTGAAAGTGGGGTCGAGCAAATTCCCGTGAATGCAAAGGCTCACGGTGGAGGTGCCAGAAGAAGGACGCGTGACGGTGAGCGGCGAAGCTTGCACCCCGCAGCTATCTGCGGTGAGAAAGCCGATTGAGTCCACGTTGATGGGCGCCGACGACGCAGCTGTGGTCGGCTCGGTGACGATGATGTTGGTGCCGGTAGATGCAGACTGACCGGCACTGAGAGCAATCACGCCGACAGAGACGTCGAACGGCACGATGACGAATGGGACGGGATTCGAGAGTTGCGCCTGAGGAGTAGGATTCTGGATTTGAATTGTCAGCGTAGCGGCGGATTCTACGTCTGCTGGATTGAGCGCTGTGGCGCAAGAATTCGCGTTAGGACAAAGTGGTCGCGCGCGCTATGCCGTTAATTAGGATCGTGGACGCTGCGCTTCCGGAGCCTGCCACGAAATTCAGCCCTTGCACCGAGAACGGAAAACCTTCCACCGCGCCGGCCATCACGCTGGATGGAAGGATCACTTCGATTGCGGGGCCCGAGGTGATGGCGACAGTTGCTGTGGCTGATTCCGTGCCGTCGGCAACGCTCGTGGCGATCACGGATATACCGTTTGGCGAAGGAGCCGCCGTGGGAGCCGAGTAGAGACCGGTTGCGTCCACCGAACCGCAAGCGGCGCCCGAACAGCCCTGGCCGGGTACGGCGCTTTGTACTGCCCAAGTCACGCTCGTGTTTGAGTTGCCGGTGACGATCGCGACGAAGCGTTGCTGAGAAAGCGTAGCAGTAGAAGGAGCGACGAATGCGAAAAGTGGCGAGAGGGAAACGGACGCTGCGGCCGTTGGGCCGGTGATGATGACGATCGCCGTGCCGCTACGCGTGGGATCGGCGGCGCTGGTTGCAGTCACGGTGACGGGATTGGATGTGGGAACGACCACAGGCGCGAGAAAATCCACGCTGCCGGAAGCGGGCCCTGTTGGTGCGATGCATGGAACCGTGGCGAGCTGACAGATTTGCCCGAGGATTGTATTTCCATTGGGGATTCCGTTGACTGACCACGTGACGGCGGTGTTCGATGTGCCGGCGACCGTGGGACTTAGCGTAGTTCGTTGGGTGATTGCGACCGACACGCCGGAGGGCGCAACTGCAACCGTGACGGCGCTGACGATTGTGACGGTGGCAGACACTGTGGCGCCGCCTGCCACTGCATGGATGGTCACGGGATTGTTCGGAGGCAAATTTATGGGAGCGCTATATTGCGCCACCGTCGCGCTGGTGCTGACAATGGTTCCGAGCGTTGCGTTGCCGCCGGGTATTCCGTTCACGTCCCAGACAATCGGCGAAGTGGGCGCGGGGCAGAAAGATGCTGTAAAGGATTGCGTTGAGCCGAGTGCAACATTCGTGGACGCGGGCGAAATTGAACTCGCACCCCCGCAGACAATCGTGACGGCGGCGCTTGCGGATTTCGAGCTGTCCGCGACGCTGGCAGCCGTAACACTCACCGTTGGAGATGCAGGCGGCTCGGAAGGTGCAGTGTAAACGGCAGTCGCTGAGCCGTTCGCGGTAATCGTACCAACGTTGGAATTGCCTCCTGCTACGTCGTTCACACTCCATGTAACGGCAGTCGAAGGGCTGCCCGTTGTTACGGTAACTGTTGCTGTGAACACCTGCGCCGCTCCTGTTGATAGGGTCGCGGACAGCGGGAGCACGCTAACCACGATGTTGTCTTGCAAAGTCACCGGGACCGAAGCGCTGTCTTTTGGGTTGACCTGGCTTACTGCCGTGACGCTCACGCTCGCGCCGGGAGGCAGAATTGCCGGGGCAGTAAAGAGACCAATAGAAGAAATTGTTCCAGAGGCCGCGCTGCCGCCCGCAACGCCGTTTACTTCCCACGTGACGTTTGTGTTCGTGCTGCCGGTGACGGTGGCCTGAAATGCCTGCGTTTGGCCGAGAAATAGGCTGGCGCCCGCGGGCTGAATCGCAACCACAACATTCGGCGGCGGTGGCGAAGGTGGAGTACCCGCATAACCGCAGCCGATGAGCGCGATTGGGAGAATTGACACAACATACCAAGAGATTTTGCGGGCAAGAATCCGCAGAAGTGTTCGGGAGGCACAGACATTGGAATTCGAATCGCGCAGGTGATCCGACCGCGAGTTTTTCAGTTGGACTGAAACTAACATCACAAAAATCAGTAGGGCAACAGGTGTGCCAAAGCGGAGCACACTTTCCTTAACTCATCGCGCGCCGTCGCCGGAAGAAGAAAGCTCAATGTAAGCAGCGACGCGCAGGGAAGTTACATGTCTTTCGAGGACAAGATTCCTCGTGAGCGGACCAGACCGATGCGGGAGTGAGAGGCGCGATTTCCAATATTTCATTCCCGCAATGGCAAGGATCCAATTCCATTATGGGAGCGGCTTGTGGATTAACGCAGAGATTGACACCAAAAGAGCGCAGCCGAATAATGCCGGGATGACGAAACCGGAAACAGTGCGGCGAATCAAGGTCTACTCCGCGGAAAGCGGGTACGTTTACCAATACCAGTTCCAAGACGTGCATCCCGCGAAGCAGGACGGCGCCGCGGGAAATGAATATATCTATTACGTGTCCGCCGACCGCAAGTCGATGTTCCCGGTCCGCATATTTGTACGCCGCGACGCTCTGGATTTGTGGACGAAGCGGACAGGGCGCGCGCTTACTGGGACCGAGGAGTACGCAGTGGCAAAGATGCGATTATTTCAAGCGCTCGATGAAGTGGAAGATTTTGCTACCAAGCGCCCGGACCTGGTGGTGGACGGCTCGAACCTGGGCGCGCTGCTTGAGCGGTTGGACCTGTAATCAATCCGTTTCTTCTCTCCAAAACTAGTGAACCGAAACCCCGTTACCGGCGTCTGGCTTAGTGGGACCGAGATGGATGCATTGGCAGCCAGTTTTCCGGGTAGCGCGGTGAGCCAGGACGCTTCGCTCGAACGCGAGTTCGAGCGGCGATTGGCTGACTGTCCTACATTGGCCTATCGCGTTGCGCTGGGTGTGCTACGCAATCCAGCGGAAGCAGAAGACGTGGCGCAAGAAGCCATGCTGCGCGCGTACCGCAATTTTCATCGTCTGCGGGACCGCGAAAGTTTTCGGGCGTGGCTAGTGCGAACGGCGTGGCGGCTCGCGCTCGATCGCATTCGAGCGGCCGGCCGGCGCGAGCGGCGCGAACACGCTGCGTTCCTGGATGGCCAGCGCGCCGCTGGAATCGAAAATGTCACCGCCGCTCGGGAATTCGAGCGTCAGGTGGCGCGGGCGCTGGACGCCCTGCCTGAAAAGCTGCGCCTGGTGATGACGCTCGCAGCCATCGAAGGCTACAACACCAGCGAAGTGGCAAAACTCACAGGACTGCCGGAAGGCACGGTGAAGTCACGATTATTTTTAGCGCGGAAGAAATTAGCGGAGAGCCTCGAATGGATTGTCAAAAGAAATCCGAGCAGATAATGGAGCGGACAAAGGATTTTGCGCTGGGCGAGCTGAGCCCCAAGAGCGAACTCGAGTTGCTGGCGCATGTGGCGGAGTGCGAGGCTTGCCGAGAAGCTTACGATCATGCCAAGGCGGTTCGCTTGCTGGTGGATCGCGGCGTGGATGCATTGGTTGCAGGGGAGCCTTCCCCGCAATTCATGACCCGCCTGCGCGAGCGAATTGCCGCTGGACCTGCTCCGAAGCGCTGGAGTTGGGATGCGTGGAGAATTTGGGAGCAGGTATCTCGTCGGCCTTTGTCCTACGCTGCGGGCGTAGTCGTTCTCGCCACTCTATTGATAGCTGTGATCACTGGTTTGCCGCGCCGGCGTGTTTCTGCTCCGACCGTGACAGAAGTTGTGCCGACAACGTCTCCGACTCCGAATGCCGCGACTGCTTTCCCGAATGCGACTGCGATACCGAATTATTCTCGAAAGGAAGTCATATCGCGCTCAGTCCCTTCCTCCAGAATTCGGCGCGAACCCGAAGTCCTCGTTCCCAAGGGAGAACTTCTCGCTGTTGTGAAGTTTTACGAGGCGGTACACAGCACGCCTGTCGATAGCGAACAGCTTTACGCCGCACAAGAGGAACCGCAGAAGCCGCTTGAACTAAAACCGATTGAAATTGCTCCGCTGGAACCGCTAGCCACGCCTGTGGCGGATTCGGACAAGGGACCTGGCCTCTTCTGAACTAAACCACGCATGGCGGCGTCTCTGATACAGCACTCGAAACCTGATTTGCCGGAGGCAACCGATGAAGGTTTCATCTTGGCTTGGAATATGTGCCGCGCTGCTGTTATTTGCGGCACCAGCGGCTAGGGCGCAGGACAAGCCTGCCACCGAGACGCCCGCTCCCGAAGCGATCGAGCAGCCTGCAAAGCTTCAAATAGTCCTAACTGAGTATGAGGGAACCAAAAAGATCAGCAGCATGCCTTACTCAATTCCTTTTATATTGTCCCGTGCATCCTTGACGTCGTCTTTGCGCATGGGCGTTCGCGTTCCGGTCAACTCAATAATCTCAAAGACAGGGGAAGCTTCGTTCCAGTATGTCGACGTTGGAACGAATATCGACGTCAGCGATATCGATTATCGTATAAGTCAGAGTCATCTCCTTTCAACCCCCGGTAGATTCAGCATACAACTCAAGATCGACCGCTCTTCCTTGTATGTGCCGTCCAGAGATAAAGACGGTCATATCGATGGAGGTAAAGATTGGACCGCGGGAGAACCGCCCCCGGGTGACGAGCCGATGATTCGGCAATTTCGCGGCGACGTGACGCTGCTGCTTCGCGACGGACAGGAGTCAGAAGCCACAGTGGCCACGGATCCGCTTACGGGGCGCGTGCTTAAAGTGGAAGCCACTCTCACCGTACTGAAATAAGGCGATAGCGCGATGGAGTGGCACTAAGCGGGGCGCATTGGGGTGTTTCGCAGCGCGCGCGACTGCGAAGCGAGCGAAAGCGGGCTAATGCTTCGCGAGAATTGCGTGAAGGGCCGGCTCGAGATTCTCATATCGAAAAGCGTATCCGGCGGTGGGTGGGCGTTCCGCTTGAACTCTTTGGCTGGATAAGAGAAGGGCGTCGGCCATTTCGCCAAGAGCGACGCGCAATGCGAAAGCCGGTGCGGGAAAAATCGCCGGGCGATGCAGGACGCCGGCAAGCACGCGCGTGAATTCGGAATTCTGGACCGGGTTAGGAGCCACGACGTTCACCGGCCCGCTGGCTTGTTCGTTTGAGATCGCGCTGCGCAGAATCCCGACTACATCATCAAGCGCCACCCAGGACATCCACTGTTTCCCCGTTCCCAGCCGCCCGCCCAATCCCAATTTGAATGGAGTAAGCATTTGCGTTAGCGCTCCGCCTTTTGCGGAAAGAATGATGCCGAAGCGTGTTATTACGGTGCGGATGCCGCTTGCTTGTGCGCGGATGGCTTCCGCTTCCCAGTCGCGGCAGAGCTCCGCCAGGAAATCGCTTCCTGACGCGCTGGACTCGTCGAGAGTTTCATCACCGCGATTGCCGTAATACCCGATTGCGGAGGCAGAAACGAATACGCGCGGCCTCCGGTCCAGGCGCGCGAGAGTGTCCACCAGAAAGCGCGTCGAATCCACTCGGCTGGTACGAAGGATTTTTTTTCGCTCGGGCGTCCATCTGCCACCGCCAATGCTGGCCCCGTTCAGGTTTACGACCGCGTCGGCGGCTTCCATCGCATTCACGTTGATAAATCCGCTGACTGGGTCCCAACGCATGTCGCCTGCTGAGGCTGCGCCTCCGGGCCGAACTAAATGAGACACCGCATGCCCATCGCTTCGCAACGATTCCGTCAGCGCCGTTCCCACGAGTCCCGATCCACCGGAAATCAGAACTTTCATGAAATTCCCTCCGTGCCGATCGCGAATTCCAAGCACTCAGTTACGCCGAACGGAATTGACCGGACCGAGGAATCTCCCGATCGTTTATTCCAAGAGGCGCGCAGCATTTGTTGTTTTTCAAAAACTTGGGAACATGGCGCCGGATGCGGCGTCCCGCACCTTCTTCGTCGATTGCGAATCTTAGCGCAATTTGGAGGCTTAGGCCGGCAAATGTGAAAGTTTGCACCGCAGGCTCGTTTCACCCGCTACCATCCGGGACTCTCGCATCGCTTTGAAGCCTTCTGCGCGATAGAATGAATTCCTCATGCGCGTGCGAGTGCTTTTTTTTGGGCAACTCAAAGAAATCGTAGGTGCGGCGGAGGACGATGCCGACCTCTCCGAAGGCGCTCGCGTGGAAGATCTTTTCGAGCGTTACGCGCGGCGGTTTCCGAGGCTCGCCGAATTTCGAAGTTCGATTGCGGCTTCGGTAAATCAGGAATATGCCGAATGGCGGGCTCCGCTTGTGGATGGCAACGAAGTGGCTTTTCTGCCGCCCGTCAGCGGCGGCCGGCAAACAGCCGTTACCGATGACGTATTTCAGCTCGTGCACCAGCCAAGCCAGGTGCGCGAGCTTCTTGAGAATTTGAAAGCTCCGGAAGACGGCGCCGTCGTGGTTTTTGATGGTTTCGTGCGCAACAACTTTAAGGGAAGGCGCACGCTTTACCTCGAGTACGAGGCCTACGAGCCGATGGCGCTGGCTAAAATGCGCGAGATTGGCGCGCAGATCCGCGCACAATTTCCAATTCATCGCCTGGCCATCGTTCACCGTCTCGGACGTATCGAGGTAGGCGAAACCAGTGTATGGATTGCCGTATGCTCCGCGCACCGAGCCGCAGCGTTTGACGCATGCCGCTACGCCATTGACACGCTGAAGCGGACGGTGCCGATCTGGAAGAAGGAGTTTTTTGCGGACGGCGCGGTTTGGGCCGAAGGCGAGAAAGCCTCTCAGGAAGCCAATTCCCGGCCGGATGAATCTAATCTTCAGACAAACAAATGAAGAAAACCCTTCGCGCAGTTGGATTCAGCGTCGCCAGCTTGTCCGCTGGATTTCTAGCATGTGCCGGCTTGGGAGCGGCTCTGCGCGCGCAACAACCGAAACAGTCCGGCGTGATCCGCGTGCAGACGAATCTCGTGAATATTCTTGCGAGTGTAATCGACGCCGAGGGCCGGCCGATTCCCGATCTCACGCAAGATGTGTTCGCAATTTCTGAAGAGGGCGTACCGCAAAAAATTGAGCGCTTCGAAGCCGAAACCAATCGTCCGCTGGATCTTGCTTTGATGGTCGATTCGAGCATGAGCACGTATAAGGACATGAAGTTTGAAGCGGAAGCTGCCGCTCACTTCGTCCGGCAAGTGGTGCGGCCTGGGGACACGCTGAGCGTTTTTGAATTTGATGAAAAAGTCACCCAGCTTTCGGAGTTTTCCGCCGATGTGCCGAAACTTCAGGAAGCAGTCCGCCGAATCAGTTCAGGTTCGGGAACTTCTATCTACGATGCGATTGTGCTGGGTTCGAATTCGCTGCGGCGGCGTCCGGGAGACAGGCGGCGGGCAATCGTTATGGTGACGGATGCCGGGGAAACGACAAGCGTTTCGAAGTTTGAAGACGCGCGGCGAGCTGCGATTGCGTCGGAGGCTCTGCTTTATTCCATCGTGATACGGCCGGCGAATGAAAGCGGGCGAAATACGGCCGGCGAGCATGCGTTAATTACCATTACCGATAGCACCGGCGGGGCCATGTTTATGGTAGACGAAATGGAACAGCTCGACGCAACTTTTGACCGCATCGACCGCGAATTGCGGACGCAATATTTGCTGGGATACTATCCGACTCCCGTGCCGCCGCCCGGCAGCCATCGTCACATTGCCGTTCAGGTGAAGTCGGGGAATACGGTGCGTTACCGCAAAGAATATTTCACTGCCGCGGCGCCGCGATAGCAACTGCCAGCGCGCGCGAGCTGTCGCACTCAACATCATGAACCGATACCTTCAGACCGCAATAGAAGCCGCACGCGAGGCGGGGGCCATTATTCTTGCTGGGCACGCCAGCCCAAAGAAAATCACGTATAAGGGCGACGTGGACCTGGTCACCGAAACCGATCGGCGGTCGGAAGCGGTCATTGTGGCGCGTTTGCGACATGATTTTCCGCAGCATGCGATCGTCGCGGAGGAAGGCTCGGGCAAGGATGGCGCGGCTTCGGCGTTCGTCTGGCATGTAGACCCGCTCGACGGCACCACAAATTTCGCGCATGGCTATCCGTGCTTCGCGGCTTCGATTGGCTTGTTGGAAAACGGCAAACCGATTGCGGGAGTGGTGTTTAATCCTGTCGCGAACGAGATGTTTTACGCTTCGCGCGGCGAGGGCGCATACCTTAATCAAAAACCGATCCATGTTTCTTCTGTCGAGCGTTTGGGCGAGAGCCTGGTATCCACCGGATTTCCCACGCACAAGCGCACCGATAGTTTAAATATTCATTACTACTGGGAGTTCACGCTGCGTTCGCATGGTGTGCGGCGCGACGGCGCGGCTTCGCTCGATCTGTGTTCGGTGGCCTGCGGCCGGTTCGAGGCTTTCTGGGAGTTCGGCCTGAAGTCCTGGGATACCGCAGCCGGTATGCTCATCGTAACGGAAGCGGGCGGAAACGTCACCGATCTTTCCGGCGGCCCGTACAATCCCGGCGGTTCCTCAATCCTAGTTTCCAACGGCCTCGTCCACGACGAAGTGCAACGCGTTGCCGCCGAGATCGCTGCTCGTCCTCCCAAGTTTTAACCAAATTTCCTCTAGGGGCGCCGCGCATTGGTTGCAACTTCCAACGGCTCTGCTTCGGCGAAATTGGATTCAATGACGGGTCATAGCCAATAGTGCGTAGACAAGCCCCAGCATTAGGCTGACAAAAAGTACGAATCGCACAATGTCTCCGGTTCGTGTCATTTTCTTGCGATCTAGTGCTTCACGCCTATTCCACAGTAAGAGACCCATCAAAATTCCTGCGGCCATAAATAGTACGAACCGACCAACGATCTTGTGGGGCGCGGCGATCTGATGGATTGTGTACCAGTCGAAGAAAGTGATCGCCAGTGCAGTTGAACAACCCCAGATGAGAACTCCCCATATGAAGACGAAGAGTGCCTTTCGTCGAGGCTTGACTTGTTCCATTGAGAAAGACGCTACACCCAGTCGATTCTGTTGAGCAAGTCCTCCGAACCGCTGATTACTACTGATGAATAGTCACTACACCAACAATGCCCACGATGGGTTGTTTTGAGACGAGCCCTGGTGCTTCGTAAAGGCGCTAATCGGAAAGTGACCCACTACCGATCGTTCACGCTCATTGACGTGTCTCGCTCGCAATGCTAGTTTGGCCGCCTATCCATCTTCATGCGCGCTGTTGACCTCATCCGCAAAAAGCGAGACGCCGCGGAACTTTCCCGCGAAGAGATTGAGTTTCTTATTGCGGGAGTCACACGCGGGCATATTCCCGACTACCAGATTGCTGCCTGGCTGATGGCTGTGGTTTGGCGCGGGATGAGCAGCGCGGAGCTTGCCGCGCTCACCGAGGCCATGCTTCATTCAGGCGTGGTGCTCGATTGGCCGGATTTGCCGGCAGCGAAAGTGGATAAACACTCCACGGGGGGTGTAGGCGACAAAACATCGCTGGTGATTGCGCCGGTGGTGGCGGCTGCCGGACTTTACGTTCCCATGATCAGTGGACGAGGACTGGGGCACACCGGCGGGACGCTAGACAAACTGGAATCGATTCCGGGGTTCAACGTCAACTTGGGTCTCCCAGAATTTCGGCGAGTGCTGGAGAAGTGCCATTGCGCTCTGATTGGCCAAACGCCGGAAATCGCGCCCGCGGATAAAAAGCTCTATGCCCTGCGCGACGTCACTGCCACGGTGGAAAGTCCCTACCTCATTTGTGCGTCGATCATGAGCAAGAAAATGGCTGAGGGAATTGATGCGCTGGTTTTGGATGTGAAGACGGGCGACGGCGCGTTCATGAAGAAGCAGTCGGATGCCGAATATCTGGCGGGATTAATGGTAGAGACCGGAACGCGCATGGGGAAGAAGGTCGTCGCGCTGATCACGGATATGGAGCAGCCGCTGGGCCGCAAAGTGGGTAACGCGCTGGAAGTGGAGGAATGCATCGAGATTCTGCATGGCCAGGGGCCTAAAGACCTTCGCGAACTTTGCGACGAGCTTGCGGCTTGGATGTTTTTCCTGGGGAAGCGAACCAAGACGGTGGACGAGGGACGGAAGCTCGCCGCGGAAATGATTACATCGGGGCGTGCACGTGATACATTCCGCGAGATCATCCGCTTGCAAGGCGGCGATGCAGCCGTCGTGGACGATCCGGCGCGGTTGCCGCGTGCGAAACATACCGCGCGGATAACCGCTCGGCAGTCCGGTTACGTGACCGCGATTCACTGCGAGCAGGTGGGAATCGCCAGCATGACACTGGGTGGCGGACGCGAAAAGAAGGAAGACTCGATAGATCCCGGCGTGGGAATCGTGTTCGAAAAGAAGATTGGCGATAAGGTTGAGGCCGGCGCGAATCTTTGCACCGTTCACTACAACCTGGATTCTCGGCTGCCGCACGCGGTGGATTTGTTGTCGCGAAGCTTTGAAATTGGCGAGCAGCCGCCGCCAAATTCGCCGCTGGTGCGAAAAATTATTGGTGCAACGGAAACCGAGTAAGCTGGCGCGGCACAAAATAGGAGCGAGCGTCGAATGCACCGCCTGGTAGGCATTCTGGGAATGATTACCATGATGAGCCTGGCGTTTCTGTTTTCCACCAATCGCCGGGCTATCCGTTACAAGACCGTCGCATGGGGCCTGGGTCTGCAGATCGTATTCGCTTTTCTGGTGATGCGCTGGGAATACGGCCGTTTGCTGTTTCAGAAAGCCGGCGCTGCGGTGAACTGGGTGCTCGATTTCGCGTTTTTCGGCTCGCAATTTGTTTTTGGCGACCTCGGCAAGAAAGGCTCGCCCATGGGATTTTTCTTCGCGTTTCAAGTCCTGCCCACAATTATTTTTATCGCCGCGGTTTTCGCGCTGCTCTATTACTACGGCGTAATGCAATTCATCATCAAGCAAGCTGCGCGCGTGATGACGCGGCTGATGGGCGCGAGCGGCGCGGAATCCCTCAACGTCGCCGCCAGTATCTTCATGGGGCAGACCGAAGCTCCGCTAACGATCCGCCCATTTCTTCCTGAGCTGACGCGTTCAGAATTGATGACGGTGATGACAAGCGGCATGGCGCACGTGTCCGGCGGAATCATGGCGGCTTACATCCTTTATGGCGTCGAAGCAAAGCATCTGCTCGCCGCCGTGATCATGACCGCGCCGGGAACTATCTTGCTCGCAAAAATGCTCGTGCCGGAGACGGAAATCCCCGTAACTTCCGGCCGCGTGGAAATGGCTCCCCTCGAACGCGACACGAACGCGCTGGGCGCGATCTCGCGTGGCACGATCGACGGTTTGAATCTGGCGGTGAACGTGGGCGCGATGCTGATTACTTTTATTGCGCTGATTTATCTGGTGGATGGAATTTTCGGTGTGGTCCACAACGGGCTGACGCATATCGGAATTTCCTGGTTCCCGTCGAGCGTGGAGCAAATTTTCGGTTGGCTTTTTTCGCCTATCGCATGGGTCATCGGCATTCCCTGGCAGGATTGCCACGCCATTGGCAATTTGCTCGGGCTGCGCATGGTAACGAACGAACTTGTCGCTTTTCAGCGGCTTGGGCCAATGAAGGACGGTCTGGACCCGCGATCCTTTACCATCGCCACGTTTGCGCTGTGCGGTTTCGCGAACTTCAGCTCGATCGGCATACAGATCGGCGGCATCGGCGCACTCGCTCCAAACAAGAAAGCTGAACTTGCACGGCTTGGCATTCGCGCCATGCTGGCTGGGACCATGGCGAATCTGATGTCTGCGTCCATCGTGGGAGTTATGCTGCGATGAGCGCGGCTCGTTCGAAGGCTTCAGCGCGCGACACGGAATATGCGCGAGCCGAACGCGCTGCGAAATTCATCTTATCGAAAACGAAGTTGCGCCCGAAGATTGCGCTCGTACTCGGCTCGGGACTCGGCGCATTCGCGGATGAGTTGACGGACGCCATGCGCATCCCTTACCAGAAAATTCCAAATTTTCCGCGCTCAACAGCAGTGGGGCACAGCGGCCTTCTGGTGATCGGAAAAGCAGAGGGTATCGCCGTTGCGGCGATGCAGGGCCGCGTTCACCTGTATGAAGGTTATTCAGCGCGCGAAGTGGCGTTTGCAATGCGGGTCTTTGGACGGATGGGGATGCGCTCTGCCATCTTGACAAACGCCGCGGGCGGGATTAATCCCGAGTTTAAGCAGGGCGCGCTGGTGGTGATACGCGATCACATTAATCTGCAGGGTGCGAATCCGCTGGTCGGTTCGAACGACGAACGCTTTGGCCCGCGTTTTCCGGATATGACGCAGGCATACTGGCGTTCGTATCGCGAAATTGCCTTGGCGGAGGCCAAGCGGCTCGGCATCGAAGCGCACGAAGGCGTGTACGCCGCGCTTCTAGGCCCCAGCTATGAAACTCCAGCGGAGATTCGCTACTTAAGGACCATTGGCGCCGATCTGGTCGGAATGTCCACGGTGCCGGAGGTGATTGTGGCGCGCCACATGGGAATTCGCGTCCTTGGGATTTCCTGCGTCACGAATATGGCGGCGGGAATTTTGGATCGGCCATTGGATCACTCCGAAGTGCTGGAAACGGGCGAGCGCGTGAGGGGCCAATTCATCGCGCTTCTCCGTGCTGTTATTCCGCGAATTGCCGCGGATAAAAATTAAAAGTGGAGGCTGGCCGCTGGCTGGCGTCCCAAAGGCAAGTCATGGGCGAATATGACGCTTTAATCTTGGCGGCGAAACAGGCCCGGGAAAACGCGCACGCGCCGTTTTCGGATTTTCGCGTTGGTGCAGCCGTGCGCGCGAAGTCTGGAAGAATTTATACCGGCTGCAACATCGAAAACGCAAGTTACGGGCTTACCTGCTGCGCGGAACGCGTGGCCATATTTAAGGCCTTGTCAGAAGGCGAGCGTGGATTTGAAGCGATCGCGGTTGTAACCGATACAGATGCGCTGACGCCTCCGTGCGGGGCCTGCCGCCAAATCGTTTGGGAATTCTGTGGAGATGTGCCGGTGATTCTTGCAAACCTGAAAGGCAAGGTCGAGCGCGAGAGCGCTGCGAAACTGTTGCCGCGGCCCTTTGATTCCGCATTTCTGTAGGGATTTTCCGCGCGCCAGAGGAAAAATGCAAAACAGAAAAAGGTTTTGTTTTTGGAGAAGCTGCCCGAACCTCGTGTTTCCCGCGCTGATATGTTGCGTTGCGGCTTTGGTTCTCTCTTCAACAGCATCCGCCAAAGACAAAGTGGATTTGCTGGTTACCGGTGGAACTGTCGTCACCATGGACGCACAGCGGCGAGTGATTGAAGACGGCGCGGTAGCCATTCGCGGCGATTCGATCGTCGCAGTAGGCCCGCGTGCCGAGATCGAGAGCCGATTCGAGGCCGCGCAGACGATCGATGCGCATGGCGCGATTGTGATGCCGGGCCTGATTAACGGTCACGCGCACGCCGCGATGAGCCTGTTTCGCGGATTGGCCGACGACCTCGCGCTCGACGAATGGCTTCAAAAATATATTTTTCCTGCGGAAGCGCGCAACGTTACTCCGGATTTTGTCAAGTGGGGGACCAAACTGGGAGTGCTCGAGATGTTGCGCGGCGGCATCACGACGTACGCGGATATGTACTATTTCGAGGATGTTGTGGCGCGCGTAACCAAAGATGCGGGAATGCGCGGTGTCTTGGGAGAGACCATCATCGATTTTCCCGCACCCGACAATAAGACTCCCGGCGAAGCGCTGGCCTACACGCAGAAATATCTGGATCAATGGAGGGGCGACCCCCTGATTATCGCTGCGGTGGCGCCGCATTCGATCTACACCTGCTCCGAAAAAACTTT
>PMTV01000003.1:0-4788 GCA_003167215.1 Acidobacteriota bacterium
GGCAATTTAACGGATCCGCGTGATCTCAATGAGATATTCTTCGACACCCTTTAGGTTTTTCGATTTTGCGTTCATGATTCTCTCAAGCCATACGCCATCTGCCGCAAGTCTTACGGCACGAAGCTCGATTCTCGAATCAGTTTTCGAATGTCTCTTTAGGCGTTCGCTCAGCCAGTTATCCCAAACCCATCCGACCTGATCTTTAGAGGCCATCAGACTCAAGAGCGCGCCCCAAATTTTACGTTCAGCTGCACCTTCTGAGAATGCGGCCCTAATGTATGCACGAGTAAAGCATCCGTCGGAATTCTCTTCCTCCGCCATCAGTCGGTCACACTGCTTGTCCAATCGCGTCAATAGCATCTGCATCAGCTCCGTCACCAACGTCTCTTTGGTATCGAAGTGATGAAAGAAAGCCCCCTTGGTAACGTCCGCCAATTCGCTCACTTTGTTGACGGTGACATCAGGCATTCCCTTGGTCGCAGCGAGTTCGAAGGCGGCATTTAAGAGGGATTCTCTAACGAAGAGAGGGTCCTTCTTTTTCATGTACGCGTTTTTTACTTTACTCGCCTTCATTTTCGAAAGTCTCCTCACCGTCTCAAAATTGTATTCCATTGGATGAGCCAGTGGCACCAATTAAATGGTTGCCCTTAAAAGATACCGTGTGGTATCTTTAGTAAGAACGCTCTTCAAAACGAACCGCAACGCTGCTGTATTAGTGCTGCTTCAGGACAATTTTGAAGAACAACTTGTGAGGTGAATCATGACGGGTTCAGGATTGAGCGAGATGAAGACTGTCGTTGACTCAGAATTAGCAGTGGCTCACCTTGTTTTTAAGGTGACTGACCTTAAGAGGAGTTGCCAATTCTACTCGAATCTCGGCATTCCTCCATTTGCTATTGACGGAAAGGCCGCAATTATTGAACTACGTGGAGGCACTCATCTTCTATTGTTAGAAGTTGATCCGCTAGCTGGAGAAGACATAGCGGAAAGTGTGACAGGACAATTCCATAAAAGATTTTCTGAGCAATTTGACCTCATGATTAAAGGCAAAAGCCTGAATGAATTGAAAAAATATCGGTTGGAGCTAATTAGTCGGGGAATCGCAGCAGGAGAAATCCCTGATGAAACTTTTTTTGGACATCATCTTTTTTGCGTAAAGGACCCCGATGGGAACGGTATAACGATTTATACTAGCCACGCAATTTAGTGAAGGGACCGCGGTTGTTGGTTATGCGGCTTCACTTTTCAGGAGTTGCTCGATGTCGTCGGGACGATGAAGAGGTCGGCCCCAGCGTCACCAAGGTGAAGCCCGGTGATCGCGTCTACATGGCTAAGACGGTCACCGGTGCCTACGCGGAGTACGCAATTGCACTCGAAAGCCAGGTACATCCTCTTCCCGCAAAAGTTAGTTTTGCTCAAGGTGCCGGAGTCTGGGTGCCTTACGGAACCGCCTATCATGCCCTGTATCACTCAGCGCAAGCGCGCGCTTCGGAGACGGTCCTGATTCACGGCGCGAGCGGCGGCGTCGGCATTGCGGGCGTCCAATTGGCACGCGCCTTGGGACTAACCGTCTTCGGCACTGCAAGCAGCCAGAAAGGCCTCGACCTCGCCCAACGTGAAGGCGCTCACCAAGTTTTCGATCACAGCAAATCTGGTTATCTCGACGAAATCATGAAAGCCACAGGCGACCGAGGCGTGGATATCGTTCTCGAAATGCTGGCCAATGTGAATCTCGCGAGCGACATGAAGCTCCTTGCCACCAACGGCCGCATCATCGTGATCGGCAGCCGAGGTGAAATCGCCATCAACCCTCGCGACCTCATGGCACGCCGGGGCTCCATTCGCGCGTTTACGCTTTGGGCCATCACCGCACCCGAAGAAGCAGAGATCCACGCAGGCGTCGTCGCAGGACTTGAGAATGGCACGCTGCGCCCTGTGGTCGGCAAAGAAATGCCTCTGGCCGAAGCTGTCCGCGCCCACAAAGAAATCCTTGAGCCGGACGCCGCGGGAAAAATCGTTCTGGTCACGTAACGTGCTCCATCGCGACTGGTGATTTCATAGTAGGGGAGACGCTCATGGCCAAAAAAAACGACGAACGGTGCGGAAAATGCGGAGCGGAGATTGACCCCGCTCGTAGAGTTGACTTTACGTTGAAAGATGACACGAGACATGCAGGCCTTGCTGAGATCCGCGGACGGCAACCGCCCCGTTGATACATTTCCAGTCGACGTGCGCCGTCGCCCCGAAATGTCCCAGGAAATTTCAAAGCCGCCAGTAGCGAAACCACGATTGGTTCGTGCCGCAACTCCCGGCGCCGCATAGCATCCGGCGTCCCGCAAGAAAGGACCGGTGGGCTTTCCACCCAACGCTCAGATGCCCCCGGCAGTCTGATCAAAGAGGCTTCGGACGCCCGCGAACCACCGACTTGCGCCAGCGGTCGGTCGAGGAGACCACAGCATTCAAACTTCGATCATTTTACTTTCTCAAGATGCCTACCAACCTTTACCCAACCGTGCGGGAGGAGTTCCGCAAGCAGCGCCTCCCAGAATCTTCGGCTTCGACCCTCCCGGGTTTGTTTGTTGTTACCAGGAACAATATTTCCGACCGGCGGGGATCTAGTCCACCTTGTCCAACAAAGCGCCCCGGCGCGGTTGTTCCAGCAGCCTTGTCGCCGTCGCCCAGTCCATGCGGAGTGATCGGGATCGAACCCGAAACGTCGACCCTCTATTTCCCCTGTAGCTGCGGTGTCCAGTTCTGAATCACATTTAACGGCCGCCTGCCTTTTCCTGTGTCGCCGGTAGTGATCTGCAGAAACCGCTGGCCGTCACCCGTGACCGAGTACTGTTGTCCTGCCGTGTTCGGAGAAAGATTGTTGACGTTGTACAGAGTGTGCATCGCGCCCACTTCGAAACTCGATCCGTGGCCATCAACGTCAGCGCCGAATGTACTGGCGCTCCCCATTCGTAGAAAGAAGATTTGCTTTCCATCCCGCCGCCAGCGCGGCAGAACGCCTCCGCCATTGGAAACCTGCCACTTCGCGCCCGTCCAGGGAAACGGCGCTACATAAACCTCCAGCGTCCCCGACTCATCCGACGAATACGCCACCCAACGTCCATCGGGAGAAAACTGCGCGTATAGCTGATTTCCTGGCGCAGCAATGTATGCGAACGGTTTCCGGTCTCCGAACAGCGGAAGGGCCCAGATGTCGGTTCCATTTCCTACCGAAGCGGTCCCAGCAATGTAGAGGATGTAGCGGCCGTCCGGAGACCAATCGCATAATCCGCTCTGCAAACCCTGGTATGCGCCAATGTCCAGCAGTTTCTTCTCCTCCCCCGAACCATCCGCCGCTTTGGCTAGAATGGCTTGCTGCAGCGTCGAGACTCCTCCCCGCATATATGCAATTTGCTTCCCATCGTGCGACCAGATTGGGCTGATATAAACGTTAGGCCCAAAGGTAAGGCGTGTGCGCGTATTTTGCTTCACGTCGTAGACCCAAATGACATAAGAGAAAGAGCCTATGGCCGCTGCCGCCTTCTTGCCGTCAGGTGAGAGTTCGACCTGGTAGTAGTCGTCCGGTTCGCCCAAGTGCCCGATCTCCCTGCCATGATCATCGAACCATGTTAATTGCATGGCGCCGCCAGCCATTCCCGGCTGGTAGACCATCGTCCCATTATCTGAGGCGGAAAAGGTTCCTCGCCACACTGAACTATCCACCTGTACGTCGTCGTTCAAAACTGAAGCCTGCCCCTTTAACTCACCGGAAGACGGGTCAAAACGCTGCGCCATTAACGCGTTCTGCCGCACGAAGAGCAGATAACCCGAGGCATAAACCGCACTCGAGGGAGTCGATACAACCAGCTTGTTCTGCTTGCCATCGAGCGAGGCCCAAAACACGGCGGTATCGCCGACCGTAGGTGCCGCGTGGTTCGCCGCGAGATATACAAAGTGCTTTCCATCGGGGAGGAACGCCGGCCAGCGGTGCGTTGTGTACTTATTGGTCAATTTCGTGATGGGCGCAGACGTTCCTCCCGTGGCCGATACCTGGTAGATGGGCGAGCTGAATTGAGGAGAAAACACGATGGTCCCGTTCGGGCCCCAGGATGCTCCACGCCCGATGGGCGCGTCACAAATGATAGTCGCCGGCCCGCCGCCAATGTCCATGCGCTTCAGCTTGGCGTCAGCGAAGAAGCCGATGGAGCGGCTGTCGGGTGACCAGAAGGGAAAGGTTGCGTCGTCGGTACCAGGAATCGGCTGCGGCGTCAGATTATCCATCGAGCGCAAAAAGAGCTGCTGCTTGCCCTGCGCGTGAGCCGAAAAAACAATGTGCGTGCCGTCGGGCGAAATCACCGGAGGACCGGCGTTGTCGCCTACGAAATTAAAGTCCCATTTATCCGATGAGGCGATCTGGGTGCGTACGAGCGGCTTTGCCTCGCGCGCGCCAAAATGGAAGAACGCCAACGCAATCGCCGCGACCAACGCCACCCCCGCCAATGCCCAGGCAAAAAACAACGACTTCCGAGCAGCATCCGGCGACGCTGTCTGTACATCTGCGGCCGCCCCGCCTTCCGCAATCCACTTCAGCTCGCTGGCTAGATCGCCCGCGCTTTGCCAACGCGCATCCGGATCTTTCGCCAGGCACTTCTTGATCGCACGCTCTAGCGCCGACGGAGTCGCCGGCTGCAGCGTGCGGATCAGAGCCGGCTCTTTTTCGAGAATCGCGGCTGCCACCGAGACGAGCGTCTTGCCTTCAAACGCCCGCTTGCCGCCGATCATCTCGTACAACACGGC
>PMTV01000003.1:4843-5536 GCA_003167215.1 Acidobacteriota bacterium
CTGATTTCCTTCGCCAATCCGAAGTCCATCAGCCTGGCGCCTGTCTTGGTGAGCATTACGTTGCCGGGCTTCAGATCCCGATGTACCACACCCCGGCGGTGAGCGGCGTCCAGGCCTTCCGCAATCTCCGCGCCGTAACGCAGCACCTGATCGAGAGGCATCGGACCGCGTCGCAGACGGTCGGCCAGCGTCTCGCCCTCGAGCAACTCCATGACGAGATAACGCACACCATCTTGCTCGCCGACATCGTGCAGATGACAGATATTGGGATGGTTGAGAGAAGAGATCGTCCGCGCCTCGCGCTCGAAGCGCTCTCCAGCTTCCGGCCGGTCCGACAGATGAGCAGCCAAAACTTTGACCGCCACGCTGCGCTCCAGCCGTGTATCGCGCGCGCGGTACACCTCACCCATGCCGCCTGCACCCAGCGGTGACTGGATTTCATACGGGCCGAGCTTTTTCCCGAGAGCGAGGGCCATGAGGGCATGTGATCATAACATGGGCGCCGCTTGCAAAGTGCCTTTGGGTCGCTAGCGTTCAGGCAGACGATGATGCCTTGTGCGGAAAAGTGAAATCCGAGGGCGTCACAGAAGCCAAGTTCTGAACAGTTGGGAAGAAAACAGATGCTGGATCCTGGGTGACGGGCAACCCGGAAGTTATCAGCTCGCCCGTTGGGTTAGTACCGAGAAACGCGCT
>PMTV01000064.1 GCA_003167215.1 Acidobacteriota bacterium
CCACGATATTCGAGGCGTTTCAGGCCATCGAGTATCAGGGGCACGACGCGTTTAGGGCCGATATAACCTACAATTCCGCACACGGTGAATCGCTCCTGGGAAATTCCCTGGCTTCAAAAGCGCGGCCAGTGGTGGTCCATTTAGGGTAGCACATCTTTAGATGGGGCGACCGGCGCCGGCGACTCTTGTATAAAAAACGCCACGGGGACTGCTATTCACTCGATAATTTCGAAGCGGAATTCTTCAATGATGGGGTTGGTGAGGACGTCCTTGGCGATACGCTCCACTTGGGTCTTGGCTTCGTCGCGAGTCATTCCGTCGAGTTCGAGCACGAAGAATTTTCCCTGACGAACGTCCTGAACTTTCGCGTAACCGAGCGAGCCCAGCGCGCGCTGAATTGTTTGTCCCTGGGGATCGAGGACGGTGGACTTCAGCATGACCCAAACGTGTGCTTTCATCTTCGCGATTATACCAGTCCGGCGGATTTGACCGCGGCACGAAAATCGACGAGCATCTGGCGCTTATCTTCAGGGGACACAAAGGCCGCAAGAAAACTCTGTTCGGCTAATTGGACAAGCTGCTCCTTGGAGAGCCCCAGCGCCGCCGCGTGTGAGTACTCGGCCAGCAGGTCGGTGTGAAACAGTCCGGGATCGTCGGTGGAGAGTGTGACCGGTACTCCGAGCTTGAGAAAATAGGGAAGCGGATGGTCTTTCAGCGTTGCAGCTGGATTTCCAGTTTGCTTGGCCAACGCGCCGGTACACAAGTTGCTCGTAAGACAATTTTCGAGAACGACGCGCCGCGTGGACAGCGAATTTGCCAGCGCTTCGTCGCGCATCACGGCAATGCCGTGCCCGATGCGCTCTGCTCCCAACAGTTCGATGGCTTCGCGGACAGACTCCGGACCGCCTATTTCTCCTGCGTGACATACCGTGTGCAATCCCATCTGGCGCGCATAATCAAACGCGGGGCGAAAGTTCACCGTGGGGAAAGCGAGCTCATCGCCGCCCATACCAAACGCAACCACGCCGGATGGCTGCAGCTTCGCCGCCAGACGCGCCACTTCCATAGCCTGGTCGTGCCCGAATTGGCGCGTGGCATCAAAAATCCATGCAGTCCTTAGGCGGCTGAAAGGAACGCTTTGCGCAACTTCGCGAATGGCCTGGAAGTTGGCTTCCACATTTTGCGTGCGACGGAGCATGACGCCCGCCGAAACAGTGATCTCGGCATAAACGACATTCTGCTTCACAAGTTCTTCCGCGAGATTCCGCGTAATCAGAGCGTAGTCTTCAGGACCCCGCAGAAAAGAAGTGACCCACTTGAAAGTTTCGAGAAAGCCGCGGAAGTCGGAGTAAGCGTAGCGAGCGGCAACATCCTCCGGCGTGAGGGAAACGTCGTGCCGAGCAGCTAATTCCACAGCGGTGTGCGGAAGAATCGCTCCTTCGAGATGCAAATGAAGTTCAGCCTTTGGGAGGTTGTCTATCGGTGTGGGAGGCCGGGTTGCTTGCGTCGCCATGATGGTTATTGAGACGGAAGTTGCGGGCGGCCTGCGTTGATCCACGCGGTCATCCAATAAGAGCCCACATCGGTGGCGGCATCTGAAAGCTGGCTGGCTAGCAGGGTGCCGGCCTGCGCATAGAAGCGGTCGTAATATTCGTCGGTATAGCTGGCAAGGCCAGTATGCGCACGACGGTCCGCAATAAGAACGCTTTCCAGCAAGGAATGCGCGGTCAAGCAAATCTCAAATGCGCGATCGGTGGGATCGTGGATGAACACAGCTTCGCTCGGCTTCAGAAAGAAAAAAAGCTGATAGCGGTCCACCAGTCCGCCTCCAAACCGATCGTTCACGCCTGCCTGTCCTGTAAGCTTGCCATCAAAGTTTACTGTGGTCTTAAAGGGATCGTGCGCTGCGGTGACGTAATGGGCCAATAGCGCCGCGGAGAGCTTCGCTTCATTCCAGTTGCGATCGTGGAAAGCATCCGTTAAGCGCTTGCTATAGAGACCCACTTGCCAGGGCAGCACGCCATATTCGTCGAGAGTGCGGCGATAGAATTTCACAATCGCGTGATTGTACTCACGCGGAAGGGCAGAAAAAGGAAAAGGCCCGTAGTGATCGAGGGCAATGAAATCCGCCGGGCGCGGATGTTCAAATGGATTCAGACTTTTCGGCACGGATTCCTGGGGATCGGACACGTGCTGAACTATAAACTGGCGGTTGGACTGAAAGAATGGCTGCATCTCTTCGGGGAGAGTATCCATGGCTTTATTCGCGACAAGACGGTCCGCATTCTCTCCCCAGCTATAGGAAGACGGCAGGGTGAGAAGCAAAACCGCCAGAAAAAGCGCCGCCCCGGAAAGAAGCCAGCTACGCATTATTTCTTCTTCTCCTCAGCGGCGCGCAATCCCGCGTTCGAAAGCTGGCTGTGTTTGTGGCCATAGAAATAGTAGAAAATCAATCCAATGATCAGCCAAACCACAAACCGGATCCAATTGGTGATTGGAAGTCCGGCCATCAACAGCAAGCAGGTGAGAATGGTCATAACAGGCGCAATCGGGCCGCCGGGCGCGCGAAAGGCACGCGGACGATCCGGCTGAGTGTAACGGAGAATCAAAACGCCTCCGGCCACGAGCGCGAATGCAAAAAGGGTGCCAATGTTGGAAAGGTCCGCCAGCGTTCCAATGTCCAGCAATCCCGCGGGAATACCAACGAGGAATCCCGCGACCCAGGTGGAAAAATCCGGAGTGCGGAACGTCTTGTGCACGTGGCTAAAAACGCCGGGCAACAATCCATCGCGCGACATCGCAAACCATACACGAGCTTGGCCTAGCTGGAAAACGAGAAGCGAGGAAATCATGCCGAGCAAAGCGCCAAGCAGGACAATCACCTCCACATTACCAAAGTGGAGTCGCTTCATCGTATTGACCACCGGGGCCGCGTCATCCATGAGCGTCTGCCAGGGAACCAAGCCGGTCAAGACAACAACGACGGCGATATAAAGCACGGTACAAATCACTAATGTGGCGATGATCCCAATGGGCAGGTCTTTTTGCGGATTCTTGCATTCCTCCGCCGCGGTGGAGACCGAATCGAACCCGATGTAGGTGAAAAACACGATCGAGCCGCCAGTCAAAATTCCCGGCCATCCGTTAGGAGCGAAGGGATGCCAATTGCTCGGATGAATGAAGTGCAATCCGAAACCGACAAAAATCAGGATGGCAATGATTTTGAGCATAACCATCACGTTGTTCGCTTCGGCGGATTCGCGAATTCCGCGCACCAGAATAACGGTAAGCAACATGACGATAATCAAAGCAGGAAAGTTGAAGCCGAAATGCCATCCGGGTCCGTAGATCGTGTTTCCTTGCAAATCGGTCAAGCCGCTCGGAAGATAGGCCGGAACAATCCAGCGAACGGGCGGGCGGATGCCAAACCAATCCAACAAGTCGACCACGTGCGCGGAGAACCCGACGCTGACGGCCATGTTCGAGACGGCGTACTCGAGAATCAAATCCCAGCCGATGATCCAGGCGACCAGCTCGCCCATGGTCGCGTAGGTGTAAGTGTAGGCGCTGCCGGCGATCGGTATCATGGCCGCAAGTTCGGCATAACACAGCGCGGCGAAACCGCAAACGACTGCCACTAGAACAAACGAGAGAGCGATCGCAGGGCCCGCGCCAGGCCTACCAAAAGATGCGGAATGGTAAATCAGATATTCGAGAAGCGGCGCGTTCAGAACCGATTTGAACTGAAGTTTTTGACCCGCGATAGCCGTCCCAACCACGGTAAAAATTCCCGAGCCGATTACGGCGCCAATGCCAAGCGAAGTAAGGCTCAGCCAGCCTAGGGATTTCTTTAAACGTTTTTCGGGGTCCTGCGAATCGGTGATGAGCTGGTCAATGTCTTTCTTGCGGAAAAGCTGTGCGCCCAATCGCCACCTTCCCGTTGCAGGCGAAAACTGTACCCTGTGCCGCGCTTTCGCGCAACCATCCTGGCCGCAATTCGTTCGTCGGCTAGGCTAGTTGGAGGTTCGCGTACCGCTCGACCAGTTTTTTTGCGCCATAATCCCGGAAGCTTACAGTTAACTTGCGGTCTTCGCCTTCTCCCTCTACCTCAATGATCGTTCCCACCCCATATTTGGAATGCCGGACGCGCGTGCCGATGAGGGGATCTTTCGTGCCGCGCAGGGGTTTTGATGTTGAGCCGTAGGGAGCGCGCCGGCGCTGCGGGCGATAAGAATGATTCTCGGCGTAATCCGGGTCAGGTTCGTAACGGCGCGTCTCGCCCGGGTCCGACAGTGAGCCGGATGCCGACTCGATAAGGTCGCCGGGAATTTCGGCGAGGAAGCGAGAGGGAAGCGAAGCTCGCAAACGGTCTTCACCGTAACTACGGCGGTAAATCGCGCGCGAGAAAAACAGAGACTGCTTTGCCCGCGTCATTCCCACGTAAAAAAGACGGCGCTCCTCTTCAATATCCGCAGGCTTCGAGAGTGAACGGCCATGAGGCAGGACGCCTTCTTCGAGGCCGGCAAGAAAAACGCAATCGAATTCGAGCCCTTTCGCGCTATGAAGAGTCATGAGTGATACGGGAATCGTTTCATCATATTCATCGGAGTCGGCTATCAGCGCGGCGCGATCGAGGACGTCTTCGAGCGTCTGCCCCTGCGCGGTGGCTTCGGCCATTGCGTTGGCAAGCTCGCGCAAGTTTTCCGCGCGGGAAGAATGCTCCAGGTTGTCCTGTTGCTCGACCCAATCGAGGTATCCCGTTTGTTCGAGCACGCGCTCGATGAGCTGCGCGGGCGCCATCTCCGCGCATTCGGCTTGCAAGTCTTCCATAAGCTGGCGGAAGTAGTTCAACGCCCCACTGAATTTTTTACCGGTAAGAAACTCGCCTGAGCGAATTACGCCCCACAGGGATTGGTTGGTTTCTTTTGCGCGAGCTTCCAGCATGGAGATGGTGACCGCGCCGATACCGCGCGGGGGAACGTTCAGCACGCGGAGAAGCGCAACGTCGTCTTCGGGGTGAAAGAGCAAACGAACGTAGGCCAGCGCATTGCGGACTTCGGCGCGCTCGTAAAAGCTGAAGCCGCCCACGACGCGATAACGGATTCCGAGCCGGCGCAGAACTTCCTCGAAGGAACGCGACTGCGCGCCGGTGCGATAGAGAACCGAGACGCGGGCGTCACGATCGTTGCGCACGAGCGTGGCAATCTCGCCGCATATGAATTCCGCTTCGGCGGGAGCGTCGGGGGCCTCAAAAAAACGTAACTTGGCTCCGGCGCCTAAAGTAGCTTGAAGAGTCTTCCCCAGGCGGTCGGTATTGTTTTTAACGACTGCGGCGGCCGCGTCCAAAATTGTTTGCGTGGAGCGGTAATTTTCCTCGAGGCGGATGATTTTGGCGTCAGGAAAATCCTCGGTGAAGCGTTTGAGGTTTCCCGCGCGCGCGCCGCGCCAGCCGTAGATGGATTGATCCTCGTCGCCGACGACACAAATGTTCTTTCGAGATCCAGCGAGGAGGCGGACGATTTCTTCTTGCGCGCGATTGGTGTCCTGAAACTCGTCAACCATTAGGTATTGAAACCGCGAGTTCCAGGCTTCACGCACTTTGGGATGCTCGCGCAGGAGTTCGCCTGCGCGCAAAAGGAGGTCATCGAAATCGAGAGCGTTGGCTTTGCGTAGCATGGCGTCATACATACGGAAAATTGTGGCGATGTCTTCGCGATCTTTATCGCGAGCTTGTTGAGCCTCCGCTTCCATGATGTCCGGAGTGATGCCGTTATTTTTGGCGTGACTGATCTGGGCGCGGACGCTTCTGGGAGGATAATCCTCGGCCGAGAAATCCAGCTGCTCGATGGCGCGCTTGATCGCGGTTTTCTGGTTGTCGTCATCGTAGATTGCGAAATCGCGGGGAAGGCCGAGATTCTTCGCTTCGCGGCGCAAGAGGCGCGCGCAGAAAGAATGAAATGTGGAGACCCAAACATCCGAAGCGTCTCGCCCGCTTGAGCGCAGCAGATCAGTAATGCGCTGTTTCATTACGTCCGCGGCTTTGTTGGTGAAAGTGACTGCGAGAATCGAATTGCCAGGAATGCCTTTTTCGAGCAGATGCGCTACACGATAGGTGATGACCCGGGTTTTGCCGGTGCCCGCGCCCGCAAGGACGAGAAGCGGGCCTTCGGTGGCGAGCACAGCTTCGCGCTGGCGCTCATTCAGATCTTTCAGAAGTGTCATGGAAGGATGAGGAGCACTCAAGCAAGGAATTCTATCCGACCTGCCATCAATCAGCAATTTTCGATTCGGAGCGGGGCGCGAGCAGCCGAGGAGAACTCTGCTACAATCTTGCGATTTGCCGGGGGAATTGGAGAAGGATGCATCCGCACAAGCTGCCGGTTTGGCTGCAAAAAATTGTTGCGACGATGGGGGGCGGGGGATTGTTTCTCGTCGCGTTTCTGGATTCATCCGTGCTTTCCTTTCCGTTTGTGACGGACGCGCTGGTGATCCAGCTTTCGTTCGTGAATCCGAAACGGATGCCGTACTACGCGGGGATGGCTGCTATCGGTTCGATTGCCGGGTGCATCTGGCTGTATTTGCTGGCGAAAAAGGGCGGGGAAGCATTTTTCCATCGCCATGCGGGCGGAAAAGCGGAAAAGATTAGAAACTGGGTGGACCAGAATGGATTTTTGAGTATTTTCATTCCTTCCATTCTGCCGCCGCCGCTGCCATTCAAGGCATTCGTTCTGGCGGAGGGAGTTTTTCAAGTACCGCTGCGGACTTTTGTGACGGCAGTTTTGCTTGGAAGGGGCTTGCGTTACGGCGCGGAAGGGATTCTCGCTGTGGTGTATGGGGATGCAGCGCTGGATTTCTTAATCGCGCACAGCCGGTCGTTTGCGATTTCCGTGGTTGGAGTCCTCGTAGTTCTGTACATTGCCACTCATCTAACATTCCGCGATTCGGCTTCAAAAAAGTAGAACTTGTCCTGCGCTTGCGGATTCCAGAGATGAAAATCAGGGGGCGTTGGACGAGGCGTAACGCAATTCTGCAAGCCGAATCTGAAGACTGCCGCTGAAATCCACACGCACGATGATGTTTTCCGGGCTCGAGTCGCTGCGCGGAAACCGCAAGTCGCGCAATTCAAACCGATAACCGTCTTCGAGGCGTTCAACGCTGGCGAAAGGGATACGCGCGTATGCAAGAAATGTCTTGGCGGCCTGGGTGCGCTGGCCGGCATCGAGCACGGCGGAAGGTTCGGGTTTATATTGCGTAAGACTGCGATCGGGATCGAATTCCGAGCCTGGGAGCAGCAAGATTTGCAGCTCGTCAACGGTGGTGTCCGTGGACACCACACCCCGCCAACTGAAAGGAGTGGACGCGAGAGGAAACGCGCCGGCCGAAACCGGCGGACTGCCATGGTATTCGCGGGAATCGAGCAAGCTGATCGCTTTGCTATGCAAGTTGGCCCGGGCACCGATGTAAACAACAAGAATCGCCAGCGCGATGAACGCCGCGCGGCGCCCGCGAGGAATTTTTTTTCGCTCACCAATTTCCTCGCTGACCAAGCGGAATAATTGCGGCAACAGGAGAGCGGCTGCAAATAACGCTAAAACCCACGGATCAAGATTGGTCAGCAGATTCCAGCCTTGCCACCCGGCGCGAAATGGGGAGAAAAGCCGGACGCCGATTCCACTTACCAAGTCCAACAATATGTGGCCTGCCGCACCGATGGCACAAACGACTAATGCGAGGCTGAATGTAAGGTCAGGTCGCGGAGAGTTCGGATTTCGCGTGCGTAATTTCCAGGTACGGATTTTGTCCACGATGAAGAATGCCGCCGCGAGCACACATGCGATCGTCGCGGAGCCAAGAACAGAATGCAGCAGCGTTTGGTGAAACCGCAGAAATACGCTTGGGCCGCCAAAGTAGCTTGCATAGTCCAGATCGGCCGCAACGCCGGAAATCACAAGCATAACCGTGCCGTATCGCGGCAAGTGTTTTTGTCCGGCACGCGCCAGGGTGAGCGACGCCAGGCTATGGCTGACGGGATCCAGGATCAGTTCCTTTCGAGGCGACTATGCTCGCAGCGCCGCTGGAGTGACGATGGACAACGCGTCGGGCACAATGCGAAAAATGAAAGGCAACCGGCCAATCGGTTCGCCATCCACTTGCGCGTAGACTGCCCCCGTTCCAACCGGCTCGCAGGTAAGTTCCTTGGCCTTCCACGAATCGACCCCGCGCATGGTGCGGAGTTTGCCGAGCCAGAGGGCCGGGAGGCAAGCGAGATAACGCAACCGGCTGCAAGTGGAATTCGTGACCATTTCAAAAGAATCTTCGAACAAGCTTGCGCCGGTAGTGATCTTGAAGGGGCCGCCATAATTCACCGTTCTGCCGACGACGATGATGGAGGCGCGCCGCGTTTGCCCTTCGCAATGAATGTTCATTTCAGGAAAACCGTAACTCACCAGTTGGCGAAACCCCTCGACCCAGTAGGCTGCCACGCCCGCACGTTTCTTCAGTCCTTCGTCAACGCCGTTGACGATTGCGCCGTCGGGCCCCGCGCCTCCAACGGAGAGAAAATACCGGCCTTCTTGGGGGACGTTAGCAGAATGATTTTCGTTGCCGGGTATCGCCAGTCCGACAGCGATGCGCCGCACTAGACCATCCGCAATCAGACGAGCCGCGTGCGGAATGTCCCACGGAATTCCGAGCTCTTTCGCGAGGATATTCGCGGTCCCGGCNNATGGTGCCGTCGCCGCCGCAGGCGATGAGCATTCCACGATGCTGCTCCACGGCGAGCCGCGCGATTTCTTTGGCGTGCCCCGGCCCGGTAGTGGGCGCCAATTCGGTCTCAATTCCGGCTTCTTTTAGAATGCGGACACTCTGTTCAATTTCAACAAACCGGCGACGACGACGGCGCCCGCTGGTGGGGTTGTAGATCAAAAGCGCGTCGGTGATGCCGTGGGCCATAGAGTTCGTCGCTGCCTGCGAGGCAAGCGTGCATTGTATAATAATTAGCGGGTTCAGCAGATTGCATCCGTTTGGGGTTTCTATGTCGAAGAGTCGTGAGATCACAAAAGAGGTCGAGCGTCTTCGCGAAAAACTTCGCCACCACGAATATCTCTATCATGTGGCGGACGACCCGGAAATTTCGGATGCCGCCTACGACCGGTTGATGAATCAACTCAAAAAGCTGGAGGCCGAAAATCCCAAGCTGGTCACGGCGGACTCGCCTACGCAAAGAATCGGCGGCGCGCCGCGCGAGGGTTTTCAAACCGTTGTTCATAGAACGCCGATGGTGAGTTTGGATAACGCTTTCTCATTCGAAGAATTGGCCAACTTCGACCGGCGCGTGAGGCAGGCTACCGGCCGCGAAAAAATCGAATACACAACCGAACATAAGTTTGACGGGCTAAGCATGTCGTTGTTGTACGAAAACGGCTTGCTGGTGAGGGGCGTTACGCGCGGCGACGGCAGGACTGGCGAAGACGTGACGCCAAACGTGAAGACGATTCGCTCAATTCCGCTGAATTTGGAAGCCGGGCGACTGAAGAAGGCCGGCCTGACAGGCAATTTGGAAGTGCGCGGCGAGGGCATCATGACGCGCAAATCCTTCGAGAGACTCAACGAACAGCAAGATGCAGTTGGCGGCAAGCGATATGCGAATGCCCGCAACGCCGCAGCAGGGGCAGTGCGCGTGCTGGATCCCAGTATTACCGCTTCGCGACGCCTGGACTTTTTCGCTTACTACTTGCTGGTGGACGGGCGCGCGCCCAAGAAGCGGCACTCGGATAATCTGGAGGCGCTCTCCGATCTGCGCTTCAAAGTCAGCGAGGATTGGGAACTATGCGAGTCTATAGAGGCAGTCGAGAAATACATTAATAAATGGGAATCGAAACGCGAGAAGCTTCCGTTCGAGATCGACGGAATTGTGGTCAAGGTGAACGAAATTGCGCTGCAGAATGAAGTGGGCTTCACCTCCAAGGCTCCGCGCTGGGCAATCGCTTATAAATATCCCGCGCATCAGGAAACAACGCTCGTCAGGGAAATTCTCGTTAGCGTGGGAAGGACCGGAGTGCTGACCCCTTTTGCAGTTTTTGAGCCGGTACAGATCGGCGGGGTCACGGTGGTGAAGTCCACACTGCACAACATGGATGAAGTCGAGCGGCTGGGTATTCATGCCGGAGATACGGTGCTGGTGGAGCGCGCGGGCGAAGTTATACCTCACGTTCTAAAAGTGGTGAAGCACGGATCTGAAGAGAAGCCGTTCAAGATGCCGGACAAATGCCCAGTATGCGGGATGCATGTGCATCACGTGGAAGGCGAGATTGCCTATCGCTGCGTGAATGTTTCTTGCCCGGTGCGCAGGAGGGAATCGTTCCTTCATTTTGCAGGACGGCATGCGATGAATATCGACGGACTGGGAGAAAAGATCGTCGATCAACTGCTCGAAAAAAATGTGGTGAAGGACTTTGCGGATCTTTACAAGCTGGACCTGGAGCGTCTGGCGAATTTGGACCGCATGGCTGAGAAGTCCGCGCAGAATTTGATCGACGAGATCGCCGCAAGCAGGAAAAACAGCTTGGCAAGGTTGATTTATGCGATTGGAATGCCGTTCGTCGGCGAGCGAACGGCGCAATTGCTGGCGGAGCACTTCGGTTCCATGGATAAACTGGCGGCAGCTTCGGCGGAAAAATTGATGGAGGTGGGCGAAGTGGGCCCCAAGGTCGCGGAAGGCGTGCTGGAATTTTTCTCTGAATCGGCTAATCGGAAACTCATCGAGCACTTGCGGGCTGCCGGCGTAAATATGAAGGAAGAGCGCGCGGCCCCGATCAGCGCGAAATTTGCAGGCAAGACGTTTGTATTTACCGGGACGCTGGCGAACCGCACGAGAGAGGAAGCGGAGGCGCTGGTCGCCGCGCACGGCGGAAAAGCGGGTGGGTCCGTTAGCAAGAAAACGAGCTACGTGGTCGTCGGCAGTGACGCCGGATCGAAACTGGAGAAAGCAAAATCTCTAGGTGTCCCGGTCGTGGATGAAACGCAATTCGAAAAGCTGGTTTCAGCGAAATAAGAGACCGAGCTCGCCCGTATTGTGAGCGAGGGGTTTCGTCGCAATACTCATTAGCACAATCGCTCCATTGTTGCCCTCAGCGTGACAGCGTATAATTTCGGTGGCGGGTGAGCCGGGTGATCGCCGGCCCGTTTCGCGCAAGCGGGACGGGCGGGAGGAAAGTCCGGACTCCGTGGTCTATCGCTCGAAAGAGCCGGAGACCAAAGGGCAACGCGCCTGGTAACGCCAGGGGGCTGCATTTCAGGTTTGCGAAAGCAGGTCTGAGGCGCGGCTACGGAAAGTGCCACAGAAAATAAACCGCCGGTGACGCTTGCACCTCGGCGGCAGGCCCGAGGTAAAACCTAGGGCTCGCCACTATCGGTCGGCGCATTTGGCAAGGGTGAAAAGGTGGGGTAAGAGCCCACCGCCCGGGTGGCAACATCCGGGGCACGGAAAACCCCGCGTGGAGCAAGGCCAAATAGGAGGGGAGGGCTGGCCCAGCCCGTATGCAAATTCACTCGAAGGAGTGAACTGCTGCGACCCTCGGGTAGGCTGCTTGAGTCCCGGAGCGATTCGGGACCTAGAGGAATGATCATCGCGCTGCGTATCTGACAGATCCTGATGCAAGTCAGGATGCAGATGCGTGGCGGACAGAATCCGGCTTATTGGCTCACTCGCCTATTTTCTTTAAGTTACAGACGTTTTTGGGTTGTCTAACCGCGCTGTCTAACCGTAGCTAGGCGCTCACAGGGAAGGCCACAACCTTCTTGCCGCGAGCGTTTGCCATCTTCGCTCGTTCCTCGATACCGATGCCGTTGTCCATTTTGCTCTGGGCAGCGTCTCGAGCGGCGGGTATGAAGCTCGCGTAATGCTTCTCAATCGTATCCACGGTGTCAGCCAGCATCTTTGCCACATCGTAGATACTGGCGCCGCGAGCCAGCATGTCGCACGCAAACGTATCCCTGAAACAGTGCGGCGTGACTCGGTTGACCTTGGCACGTTCTCCTAGCGCCTTCGTGCGCTCATACAGCCGCTTGCGATTAGAGAAGGGCTGGTTTGTCTCAGGATTGTAGAGAACGAAATCTTCGGGCTTTTGCTTGCCTTTAATCTCTTCTAGTGCGTTCCGGAGTTCCGTTGACAATGGGATAATGGCGGTCTTGCTGCGCTTCTGTGTGAGAACTTCGATTTCTCCATTTTGGCCGCGGTCCAAATGGACATTGCGCCATTGCAGATTAACGGCGTCCGATCCCCGTAGGCCGGTCCACCGAAGCAAAAGGAACATAAATAGATCCTGGCCGGCGTGTTCCCTGAGACTTGCGATCTCTTGAGCGAGGAATGGGCGGGCGCCGTTCTTGGGATTCTTACCGGGTTTTGATTCATTGCTGAGATCGATTGGCTTGCGGTCCATAAGCCGCTTAGAAACGGCGAACGCAAATATCCGATGTAGCACGGCTATGTCCAGAGCAATACTCGATCCGCCGCGGCTTTGCTTAAGCTTGTCAATTTCCCTCGCCCGATCGACTTTGAATAATTCAATCGTGGAAGTTTTGATGTCATCGAGAAGGGTGTCGGTGTCTTTCAGGAATGCCGTAAAATGACGAATAGTCTGCCAGTAGCGATCGCGAGTACTTTCAGACATAATGCCTTCCTCGGAAGTCGCGCCACGCTGCTTATTGGCAATCAACCGTTTCATTTCCAGTTCGAACACGTCACACAAATTGGCCCAACTTGATTTAGCGATCGCCGTCTTAGTCTGTGTGGGCTTGACGTAGCCAGCTTCTTTGGCGAAGAAATCGAACGTCGTAGCAGGCAGAGACTCTTCCAGCTCGGTCCACATGGGAGAAGCGGAGCCAACAGCGCAGGCGGTTTTGATTTTCTCTATGCGGCGGATCGCAATCTTTTCCTCTTCCGTGCCGAGAGCTAGCCGAACGCGCTTGCCGTCAAGACTTCCCACGACGGAATACGTCTCGGCGCCGGTAAACTTCGCCGCGTCTTTTCGTGTGCAACGCACCTTGACGGCTGCATGACGGATCTTGAGTAGCATTATTTCTTCTCCTTCAGAAAGAGGTTAATCGCCCGTCGAATCAGTTCGGCGACAGGTGCTCCGGTTTTCTCCGAAATAGCCTCTAGCCGTTCCTTCTGTTCCGGTTCGATGTAGACATTCATTCGGTTCTTAGGCATGCTGCCACTATACACCACATGGCACTGATGTCAAGACCTTTAGGCAGCCAGAGTCTTCATACGAGATTGTTCAATCTTCTGAACCACAGCGACCGGAATGCGCTTCGGACCCTTCTTCTTTCCCCGGTGGGCCAGGTCAAAAACCTTGAACTCGGTTTCTTTAAGGACCGCGTAGACAGTTGCACGGCTACAGATCCAGCGATCCGCAAGATCTTCAATTGAGTAGAAAGGTTTATTGTAAGAACCGCGTTGGCGCTCTATGGCAGCGATGATTGCAGAGGGAGGGAAGCCAAACAGATCGGCAAATTCTGAAATAGTAAGACTGTCTTGCGGTGTTAATGCCTTCCGTGAAACCATGGCGCACCCAAAATAAGCGGACGAATAGTCCGTATTTATTTCAGGGGATAAGGTCTTTCAAGTCCTTATTGCGCCTACTTAACCGGTGGAAGTAGACATTATACCGTTGCGCTATCTCGGCTCGTCTCCTGATACGCACGTGGCGATGACGGAACCGAAACTCGATCTCTTACTTCCGCCCTCCGCGCCACTCACATTTCAAATGGTCGGTTCAATCCAGCGGATGCCCCTCCGATCAAGACGCATGGAGTACAGCGACGTGTTGGCGTCACGGGCCTGCTAAAAGACTAGGCTCATGGTACTAGAACTAGCGCAAGAAATCAAGAGGGCGATTCCCGGTCCTCTGCCTGCTTCAAAAAGGCAAAAGGACCGCCGAGCCGTAATGACGAAACGGCCCTTTAATGCTTCTTCTCCTTGATAGGACCCTCACAAACTCCCGAGTCCGCGTCGAGAATAACGGTCCCGCTACCATTGCTGCCGTCGCTGTTATCGCCGATCGGCGTTGCATGCATGAAACGCGCGTAGCGCAAAGTCGTTGGCTCGATGAGAAGCTGCATCGTACTCGTTACGTTCTTACCAGTAGGGAAGCGGTCGTGGGTTTCCCACCTGCTTATATCTTTATCCCAATAATACATGGTCGACAGCGTTAGCACGCCTTTGCTGTACGTCTGGACTTCCATGTATCGATCGCCCTGAAGCAAAAGCTTCTGCGCTGCCGGAGACACAAGAAGTTTTGCGAGATCCGCGTCGATAAAAGTGACGTACGGTTCCTTCTCCATTTCCCGGATATGCTCCTGCTGATTATTGGATGCCGAAGCGTAGGCTTTGAAGACAAAGAACACGTCAGGCCAATCTTTGTTGTCATCAGGAAAGCAGACGTACGGGTTGGGAGCCGCTCTATCGGTGATGGCACCCGTCGCATACAGTTGTTTGTAGTACTCGCGAGCGTTCTGACGTGCTTGAGGGAACGCCACAGATCCGACAAGGAGTGCAATCACAAACAGGGAAGTTTTCATTGCAGATAGTCCTCACAGAAAGATTTACCACAGTGAGGACCACTTGAAAAGAGAAGTACCCTGGCGAGAGTCCACCCAGATAAAGTTCAGTTGGAAAACTGTTGGCTCAATATTTATTGAATCACCAACTGCGCTGTTGCCTGTGCTCCTTGACTCCCACTCACGGCACTAATCTGGATTGAATACGTGCCGCGTATCATTCTTGTCGCGGGAACTATTTGAAGTAACACTCCACTTGTCCGGTTAGCGCG
>PMTV01000065.1 GCA_003167215.1 Acidobacteriota bacterium
TCGGGGCAAATCATCGTGGCGGGAAAAGACGTGACGGCATGGAGCGAAAAACAATTTTCCGAAATTCGGCGCCGGGTGACCATGGTTTTTCAGTCCGGAGCGCTGTTCGATTCGCTGACGGTGGAAGAGAATGTGGCTTTCCCGGTGGAGACGCGCGGCGGAGCCGAGGAACAGGAAAAGGCAAAGCAGACGGTGACGGACCTGATGAAAATGCTGGAGGTTTCGCAATTTGCAGACCGCTTGCCGTCCGACCTGGGCACGGGCATGAAACGCGTGGTAGCGATCGCGCGCGCTCTGGCGGAAAATCCGGACGCGATTCTTTACGACGAGCCGACTACCATGGTGGATCCGATCATGGCCGCGCACGTCAGCGACTTAATTGTTAAATTAAAAGCACAGTTTAAAAAGACCTCCATCGTGGTCACGCATGATACGCACCTCGCGAGAAAACTCGCCGATCGAGTGATATTTCTCGTTGACGGCGGAGTCGGTTTTTTCGGAACTTGGCAGGAGCTGGAAAATTCCAAAGACCCTTTTCTACGGAATTTTTTGGCGCAGGATGAAATGATTCCCGCTCTGGACGCTAGCGCGTGAGCGAGGCTGCTTCAGAGAACGCCAAACCAAAACTTCCCCGGGTGATGGGTTTCTGGGACGTTCTGCTGTTCAACATTGTCACGGTGCTGGGGCCGCGGTGGATTGCCGCGGCGGCGCACAACGGCACTTCTTCCATATCCCTGTGGTTTCTGGCTGCGCTCTTATTTTTCGTGCCAACAGCGCTGGTGATCGCGGAGCTTTCCACGCGCTTTCCGCAAGAAGGCGGACTCTACGCCTGGTCGAAAGACGCATTCGGGGAATTTCACGGATTTGTGGCCGGCTGGACTTATTGGATTTATACGCTGTTCTATTTTCCCGCGCTTTTATTCGCCAGCGCGGCGATGGCGGCTTACATCGGAGGGATTGGGTACGCTCCGCTGGCGCAGAACCGTTCGTTCCTATTAGCGGGATCTTTTGCGCTGTTTTTTGTGGCTGTGTTCATGAACATCATCGGGCTGCGCGTGGGCAAATGGCTGCAGAACGCGGGCGCTGTTGGCACGTTCGTTCCTTTGATGATGCTGATCGTGGCCGCGGCGTGCGTCTGGTATCGCCATGGATCGGTGACGCAATTCACCTGGAGCAACATCCAGCCGCACTGGAATTGGGACACGGTGAATTTTTGGCCGCAGATCGCGTTTGCATTCGGCGGGCTGGAGCTGGTGTCGTCAATGAGCGAGGAAGTAAAAAATCCGCGCAAGACTTTTCCGCGAGCGATTCTTGGCTCGGGCATTGTGATCGCGGTGATCTATATCGCGGGAACGATCGCGGTGCTGTCATTGATGAGCAGCGTGAACGTGGACCCGAAGAGCGGCGTGTTTCAGGCGCTGACGATTGCCTCGGCCACTCTGAAGATTACCGCGCTGGGAATCATCGCGGCGGTGCTGGTGACAGTGGGAAACGCCGGCGGCGTGGGTTCTACGGTGGCGGGAATCTCGCGCGTGCCGTTTGCCGTCGGCGTGGATCGCTATTTGCCTCGGGCATTCGCCAAAGTGCATCC
The DNA here is from genome assembly GCA_003167215.1 of Acidobacteriota bacterium. Lineage (GTDB taxonomy): Bacteria > Acidobacteriota > Terriglobia > Acidiferrales > UBA7541 > Palsa-295. The sequence goes on from PMTV01000065.1 coordinate 1,592, forward strand.
CAAGTGGCAGACACCGTACGTTTCCATTCTGGTGCAGGCCGTTATTTCCGGCGCGATTTTGCTGCTCAGCCAGATCAGCGAGACCACGGTAAGCGCTTACCAAATTCTGGTGGACGCCACGAACATTCTTTACTTCATTCCATTTCTCTATATGTACGCGGCGGTGATCAAGCTGGCGTACCGGCCGGACCGCGAGACGTCAACGGCTGCGCTGATTCCCGGCGGCAAGGCGGGCGTGTGGTTCGCGGGAGGCTTGGGATTTATTATTGTGCTCGCTAGCATCATTCTCTCGGTGATCCCGCCGGGCGAGACCGCCAACAAATTGCTGTTTGAAGTGAAGCTGATCGGCGGCACGGGGTTCGGGCTTCTGCTTGGTGTGATGCTTTTTGTGCGCGGCGCGCGAACGAAGGCGCGCGGAGTTGCGCGGTAATCGCTAGTTATATTGCGCGGGATGGAGAACTTGCTGCAATAAAATCAGCGCAGAGGAAGGCGCTGCGCGCCCGTATCTTTATGTCAGGGCTAAAGCCCTGACCCACAAAGATGAGCCGCGCGGTCGACGCATCCACATTTTCCAGGCCGGTACAGATGCGCGCTAAAGGCCGCGGCGCTACATTAAAACCCTAAATCTTTGCTGACGACATTGCTTAGTGCACGGCGCGATTTTGCGTGGATTGTTTTGTGGCCAGAGAAAAGCGCGGCTCGATTTTCACCGATCCCGAGGCTCCGCCCTGAAGAACCAGCGCTGCAACATATTCTCCGAGTGAGGGGCCGTGCTTGAAGCCGTGACCCGAGCCGCCGCCTACCAGCCAGACGTTGTCGAAATCCGGATGGCGATCAATTAAGAAGTCTCCGTTGGAAGTGTTTTCGTACTGGCAGACGCGCGTTTCGACTACAGGTGCGTCTTTCAGTTGGGGAAAGCGCCGCGCGACATAATTTTTCGCGGCCGCCATCGCGCCGGGGCTTGCGATGCGGGATTGCGTGTCAGGGTCCACTTTTTCGCCGTGCCGGTCATTGGCGACCTTGAAGCCGCGGCTTTCGAGATCGGGCATGCCGTAAAATTCGTCTTTTGAGTCGATCCAGGTAGGCATCGTGGGCGTAGAGAATTGCGCGTTGCCCGCGGGTACGCCGAAAAAGAAAACCTCCTGGCGCGAAGGGAATATGCGGTCGCCGAGCAGGTTAGGAAAAATTTTAGGCAGCCAGGGGCCGCACGCGAAGACGAAAGTGTTAGCCGAGAGCGTCTGGCCACTGGCAGTTTTCACCTCCGATAGCCGCCCGCCGCCCGAGGGCGCAAGGGCCGCTTCAGAGATGTAGCTCACACCGATCTTCTGCGCCTGCGTGACCACGGCCTGCACGGCCCTTCGAGCCATCAATACGCCGCTATCGGGCTCGAAGATCCCCCACGCGCCGTCCTCGAAGAAAATCTGCTGAAAGCGGCGGCGCATTTCATCGGGCCCAAGCTTCTCAAATTTCGCGCCGGCATCCTGCATCATCCTCATGCTTGCGAGTGCATAAGGTTCCTGATCGTGCGCGATCCAAAGAACGCCGGTGGGTTGAAAAAGCCCGGGACATCCGTCTTGCGCGAAGAGCTCTTTCCACAGAGGCAGGGCATGAAGAGACCAGCGCGTATAAATTTCGTCCGCGCCGTAGCCCATGCGAATGATGCGCGATTCGCCGCCCGAGCTTGCGCGTGCGTTGGCGGGTCCATAAGCATCGAGTAGTAAAACGCGCGCGCCGGACTTCTGCAGGCAGTAGGCGGTCCAGGAGCCAAAGACTCCGGCTCCGATCACGGCCACGTCATACTTCCCGGATTCGCTCATGCGTGTCTCCCCTGATTTTCCCGGCGCGTTCTTTAAGTTGCGGCCCAAAACGGATACAGCTCCGAGAGTTTTAAGAAATTGCCGCCGCGCAATTTTCATGTGGGGCTGTTCGAACGCCGCATTCAGAAGCCTTCTTCGATCAACTGCGTGATTTTGAGACGCGAATCCGGCGATGTTTTGTGATTTGCGAGGAGGCTTTCGACGTATTTTGCGAGGATGTCGGTTTCAATATTGACGGCGTCGCCGGGAACCATGGTGCGCACGTTGGTGTGCTGGTAGGTGAAAGGAATGATGGCGATGTCCGCGATGCCTTCGTGCCAGCGCGCGACGGTGAGGCTGATGCCGTCGATGGCGATAGAGCCTTTTTCCGCGACGTAGCGTCGCTGGTCTTCGGGAACGCGGACCGAGAGCCACCAGTTGTCGCTTTCGGGCACGAGGCGCGTGACGCGGCCGATGCCGTCCACGTGCCCTTGCACGAAGTGGCCGCCAAGGCGGGCGTTTGCGGCAAGAGGGCGCTCGAGATTCACGAGATGGCCGGTTCTTTTCTCGCCGAACGAAGTGCGGCGCAGAGTTTCGCCGGAAAGATCCGCGGAGAAATGGTTCTTGTCGAATTCGACGACGGTCAGGCAGCAGCCGTTGACTGCGATGCTGTCGCCGAGTTTCGTCTCTGCGGCAAGCGCGCTGGCGCCTTCCAAGCTCACGCGGAGGCGGCCGCCATCTTTGGCGTGATCTAGTGATTCAATTTTTCCGACGCGCTCGGTGATTCCTGTAAACATCGTGAAAATATCCTTGGACGACGAAATCGGGTCCGGAAGTGCTCAGCGATATGTTTTTGAGCGCGGGCGACTTTGCAAACCAGCGCGAGGAAATGCGAGCCATAGGCACGCCGCCCGTCCCCATGATTTTGGGAGCATAGAAGAGAATCATTTTGTCCACAATACCGGCTTGGAGTGCGGCGCCGTTTAGTTCGGCGCCGGCTTCCAGCAAGACATTTAGAATGTCGCGGCGGCCGAGTTCGCGGATGACGGCGTGTAAGTCCACGTGACCATTGTACGAGGGGACACGAACGACTTCGACGCCGGCGCGAACGAGCGCGCGCGCCTTGGGAGAATTTGAGGCGCGGGTGGTGAAAACAATGACGTCACCTTGCGCCGATTTGACGAGCTTCGAGTGCAGCGGCATACGTAGGCGCGAATCCACGATGGCACGCAGGAGCCTGCGGCGGCGAGGCAAACCCGTGCGATCGGACATGCGCGGATCGTCGGCGAGGACGGTGCCGATGCCGGTGAGGAGTGCGTCGGCCTGGTGGCGCAGGCGCTGGACTAGTTCGAGCGAACTGGCGGAAGTAAGCCAGGTAGTGGTGCCGGCGCGGGAGGCGATTAGGCCGTCGAGGGTGAGTGCGGTTTTCAGCGTGACGAACGGAAGGCCGGTGCGAATCCACTTGGCAAAACCTTCGTTGGCCGCTTGGGCTTGTCGTGTGAAGCTTTCGACGAAGTGCACTTTGATGCCGGAGCGCTTCAACGCTGCGAAGCCTCGCCCAGCCACCGCCGGATTTGGGTCTTTCATCGGCGCGTAAACATTTTTTATTCCGGCCGCGATAATAGCTTTGGTGCACGGGCCGGTCCGGCCGGTGGTGCAGCAAGGCTCTAGGTTGACGTAGAGCGTTGCGCCTCTCGCTTCTTTCCCAGCTTTTTTCAGCGCGACGATTTCCGCGTGGTCGCGACGGTCGTAGATGTGGAAGCCTTCGCCTACCACGCGGCCATTCTTTACGAGGACTGCGCCGACAATTGGATTCGGGTGCGCAAGAGCGAGACCTCGCTGCGCCAAATCGAGGGCGCGCTTCATGTACGCGTCGTGAGACGCGGCATCGGCGCTAGTCGAAGAGGGAATTGACATAGGTTTGGGCGTCGAAGGGAACGAGGTCGTCGATTTTTTCGCCGGTGCCGACAAAGCGGATGGGCAGATTCAGTTCGCGGGCGATGGCGATTACGATGCCGCCTTTGGCGGTGCCGTCGAGTTTGGTCAGGACGATGCCGGTGACGCCGGCGTGGCTCCAGAATTCGCGGGCCTGGTTGAGGCCGTTCTGTCCAGTGGTGGCGTCGAGAACCAGGAGGACATCGTGCGGCGCGCCGGGGACGATTTTGGCGGCCGTGCGTTTCATTTTGTCCAGCTCGGCCATCAGATTGGATTTCGTGTGCAGGCGTCCGGCGGTGTCCACGATGACCACGTCGGAGGAATGAGCGCGCGCGGAAGAAATCGCGTCGAAGACGACGGCGGAGGGATCGGCGCCGGGTTTTTGTTTTATGACTTCCACGCCTGAACGGTGCGCCCAGACTTCCAGTTGCTCGATGGCTGCCGCGCGAAAAGTGTCGGCGGCGCAGAGGACTACGCTCGCGCCTTCTTTTTTCAAGCGATTGGTGAGCTTGCCGATGGTTGTTGTCTTGCCGGTGCCGTTCACGCCGACGACGAAGATGACGCGCGGAGCAACTTTGGCCATTTCTGGCGATATGCCAGTGCCGTTGCCGTCCGAGTGTGTGGCGGGTGCTTGAAGAATTTTTACAATTTGACGCTTGAGTTCTTTTTTCAGCTCGGCGGTTTCGGTGAGTTTGTGTTCGTTTACTTGCTGGCGCAAGGTGGCGAGGACTTCTTTGGTGGTGCGCACGCCGATGTCCGCGCTGAGCAAAGCTGTTTCGAGATGCTTCAGCAATTCAGGATCAACAGGACGGTTGCCGGTGAGAATTTGTTCAACTTGCGCGGCGAGTTCTGTCCGCGTTTTGGTGACGGATTCTTTCAGGCGCTCAAGAAGCGTCGGTTCCGGTGGTCCGAAGAGAGAAATCATGACCGAAACAGGCTAGCACAATGATGGAATTTTGGCTTGGTGCTGCGTTGTGGGAGCAAATGTGCTGCGGAATTAGACTTCGACGAGGGCGGCGGTTAGGCGAAGGCGGCCGTCGGCGATGGCGGATTCAAGGGCGGTGACCACGACGGGATCGAATTTGGAGATGGCCAGAGAGCGTATGCGCTCGAGCGCGAATTCGAGTTCCATGGCGGACTGGTACGGGCGGTTAGTGGTCATGGCGTCGAAGGTGTCGGCGACGGCAATGATGCGCGCCATCATGGGAATCTGATGGCCGGGAAGGCCGTAGGGGTAGCCTGCGCCGTCCATGCGCTCGTGGTGGAGCTCGATGCCCGGGAGCATTTCTTTTAGCTGCGCGACGGGGCGCATGATATTTGCGCCCTTCACCGGGTGCTGCTTCATCAGCGCGAATTCTTCTTCGTCCAGCTTGCCGGGCTTTTTGAGAACGCGGTCGTCCACTCCGATTTTGCCGACGTCGTGAAGCAGAGCGGAGATGCGCAAGTTGTCGAGATCCTGGGCATTCAGCGACAGATATTCTCCGATGATCATGGAGTACTTCGCGACGCGGCCGGAATGGCCTCGCGTGTAGGGATCCTTTTCGTCAATGGCCGCGGCGAGCATGCGGATGGAGCCCAGGAACAGGTCGCGATTTTCGGCAGCGGCTTGTTTGAGGCGCTCGACGTACTGTTCGATGTCGCCGGCCATGTGATTGAAAGTTTCGGCGAGCTCGGCGATTTCGGCGGCGCCGCGGACTTCCACGCGTTCGTGAAATTCGGCGCGGCTGATGGCGCGAACAGAAAAGACAAGTCCTTGAATGGGCCGCGTGATCCCGACGGCGAAAAGGTATCCGAAAATAAGAGCCACGATGGTTACGCCAACGACGAAGCGCAGAGCACCAGCGGTGAGTTCGTGGACGCCGGCGTCGATGCGGGCCTCGTCCAGGCTGCGTTGCGCGATCACGGCCCAGTGCAGCTCCGGAATAGTGCTGTAGGTGCCGATCATTTCAATGGGATGCTTCGAATCGCGCCCGGGCTGGGGGAAGTGCATTGTTTCGGTGGCGCGCAATTCTTGCGGCAACTCCTGAAGATGTTTTACCACGGGAGAATTCGTGGAGACGTCGCGGCCGGGAACCATCTCTCTCGTGTCCGGGTGCGCGACGATATGGCCATGGCCGTCAACGATGAAGACGACGCGATCGCGAACGCTGGCGTCGCGGATTCTGGCGAGCAAGCCGTCGATGGATACGACGGAAGCGAGCATGCCGGTGAACTGGCCGCCGGCGGACAGCGGGACGGACACGATGAGCGCGGGACGGCTGCCTTGTCCTAAAGCGAAAGGCTCGCTGACAAAATTAAGTCCCTGAATGCTGGCGGTGAAAGCATGTTTGAGCGCGACTTGAACGAACGGGTCACTATCCGCGCGAAAACTTCCAGCGGATTGCCCTTTGGCTTGCTTGTTTACGGCCGTGACGTAAAGGATGTTCTGATTATTTTCGACGAAGCTCTGCAGCAGGCGCGTGAGTTGAGGAGCGTGAGCGGGGTCGTCCACATCGGTAATCCATCCGGTTAAAGCGAGGACTTGGCGCTGGCTGAGAAGCTGTTCGTTGAGGCTCTGCTCGAATTCCAGAGTCTCGCTGGCGAGGGAACGAGTGATTTCGCTTTGCTGAACGCGCTCGGTGTCCTGGAGTTTTTGTTCGCTGAGATTCAACACCTGGCGATGATAGAGCCACAAAGGCGTGACGCTGACGAGCAACAGGGCGCCGAGCACAATCCAGAGGATGCGCAATCGCCGAGTCGTGAACTGCTTGAGGGCCTTAATGGGCACAGGAATTTCCCGCAACAAAATGCTAGCGAAGAGAAGCGCTCGGCACAACGGGACGAAAGTACTGGGGTTAGCAGATAAGGTACAGAGATGTTGGCACTTAGGTACGAGAAAGCGCTCGGTGGCGGCCCCTTTTCCCGGCTCCAAACAGCTGGCGACTCAGCCCACAGGAGTTATCCCGGAAATTTGATGCGGGGCTCGGTGCCGGCGACCAGGCGCGCGATATTCGACCGGTGTTGCAGCAAAACGAGAACGGAGATGAGCACGGTTCCCAGCGTGACTAATTCTGGAGGAGCATGGCGTGGCGCGTACAAGATATAAACAAAGACCGGCAGCGCCACGGCTGCAGCGAGCGAGCCCAGCGAAGAATAGCGCCAGAAAATCACCACCGCGAGCCAGAGAACAAGGGCGGCTACCACTGCTTCAGGGCTAATGGGAAGAAAAACGCCAAGACCGGTAGCCACACCTTTGCCGCCACGAAATCCCAGCCAGATGGGAAACATGTGGCCGATGACGGCGAGGATCGCGGCAGCCATCATCCAGCGGATGTTGCCGCCGGTCCATCTGGATGCCAGCCAAACGGCGGTGTAGCCCTTCGCGGCATCGAGCAGCAGAGTGAGAATGCCGGGCAGGATGCCGGCACTGCGCGTGACGTTTGCTGCGCCGATGTTGCCGCTGCCCGTGGAGCGAATGTCCGGACGGCCCATCGCCTTCACAACAAGAAGACCGAAGGGTATGGAACCGAGCAAGTAGGCGACGATAGGAATGAGCCAGTTTGCGTTAGCGATCACGCCGCTCCTTCTTTCACGAACGAAAACGTTGCGAGCCGGGAATACTCGGCGCCCGCGGGTTTCAGGACACTGCGATAGAGATGAAACTCGGACGCGCGCGCCGCCCCGAAATCATAAGACTTGAGATTATTAGCCGCGCGGACAAGCGTGTCGAGACCTTTATGCGAATTGAAACGCGCGAGCGTGAGATGCGGCGTGAAAGGGCGCGATTCAGCGGGAAAGCCGAACGGTTGTAACGCGCGGTCAACGCCGGAGGCAAGTTGCGGAAGATTCGAAGAAGAGTCAATTCCGCACCATACAACGCGCGGGTGGAATTCATTGGGGAAAAATCCGATGCCGCGGAAATTTGATTCGACGGCTTGGCCGGAATGTATGGTGGAAAGCGCTGCGCGGATGGAATCGAGCTTGGCTTCGTCCGTCTCGCCCAAGAATTTCAGTGTGATATGCATGCCTTCGGGGCGAACCCAGCGAGCTCCGGCGCATTCGGACTTCAGACGCGCCATTAACTCACGAAGCGCGCGGCGAACGGCGTCGGGAATATCGAGCGCGACGAACAGGCGCATGGCTCAAGCTCGTCCATGCGGAGGGAAAAGAAAATACCGGCGGACCGTGTCGAGCGCTTGTTGCGTGGCTTGGAAGCGGATGCGCTCACGGTCACCCGGGAAGCGAGAGGCGCGTTCGCGACTGCCGCGCTCGTCGGCGATGCCGATGTGTACGAGGCCGACGGGTTTTTCGGGTGTTCCTCCGCTGGGGCCCGCAATTCCGGTGATGCCGATGCCCAGCGTTGCGCCGGTGCGTTTGCGAATGCCGTCGGCGAGAGCGAGAGCGGTCTCGGAGCTGACCGCGCCTTTGGAGTCGATTATGTCGGCAGGCACGCCGACCAGGGAGGATTTCAGCTCGTTGCTATAGCAAACCACGCCGCCGAGGAAATAGGACGAACTGCCGGGAACGTTGGTGAGACGCTCGGCGAGCATTCCGCCGGTGCAACTTTCGGCCGCCGCTATCGTGGCGCGATTTTCGGTAAGCGCGCGTGCGACGACATCTTCGAGTGTCTCCCCTTGTGTGGAATACACGTGCTCGCCGAGCGCGAGGACCATGCGGCTCACGATTTCGTCGAGCATTTTTTCGGCTGCGGCCGGATCGCGAGACCAAGTGCGCGGATGGAGCTGAATTCCGGTCGGCGTAGCAAGAATCGTGGTTTCTGTTTCGGGATACAGCGCGTAAAGGGGACGCACGCGCTGCTCGACTTCAGATTCAGGTAAGCCGGTGACGCGCAGGTCGCGCGAGAACAAACGCTCCGCGATACCTTGCCGGGTAAGGCGTACGCGGACTTCAGATTCGTAGATGCCTTTCAGTTCCGAAGGCGGGCCGGGCAGGAGTATCACTATGTGGCCGCCGCCTTCCATCCATAGTCCAGGCGCGGTGCCGCGCGGATTGGCCAGTACGATGGCGCCGGCCGGGACCATAGCCTGGCGCTCGTTAATTTCCGGCATGGTGCGGGCGAAACGGCGGAAGCGTTCCTGGATGCCGCGGAGAACTTCATCGTCGCGGCGCAGCTCGCGGCCGAGCAATTCGGCGACAGTTTCCCGTGTGCGGTCGTCATCGGTAGGCCCTAGGCCGCCGCAACTCACGATCAGCTCGGAGCGGTCGAGCGCGTGGCGAAACGTTGCGCGAATGTCGTCCCGCGAATCACCGACGACAGACTTGTGAATTACGCGAATGCCGATCTTATTCAGCTCGGCGGTGAGATAGAGGGAATTTGTGTCGAGCCGGTAGGGCGTCAGCAGCTCGGAACCAACCGCTATGATTTCGGCTAGCATTCCGGCCTAGGCATGAAGCGGAAGACCCTCGACATCCCAGTCGAGGGAATAGAGTGCGTTGTTGGTGGTAATCATGGCGCGGTGCGAAGGCAGAAGCGCGAGGCCAACGATGCCGCTTCCACTGACCACAAGTTCGGCTTCGGCTTGCGGGGTGATTCGAACGATGCCGCGACTGCCGCCGATCGACGCAGCGACATAGAGATTGCCGACGCGATCGAACGCAAGACCCTGCGGGCGTCCGAGACCGCGAAAAAACGTGCTGACTTCGCCGGCGGGATTAATGCGATAGACGGAGTCGAAACTGGAAGTAGTCGGCCCGGTGACGAAAAGTTCGCCGGCAGGGCTGAACGCAAGGTGATACGCGGAGAGGGAAGGCTCGATGGTGGCGAAGACAAATATTTCGCGGTCGGGAGCGATTTTGAAAATCGTGCCGCTGCGATCGCCGACGTAGAGGCTGCCGCCTTTGTCGAAGGCAAGGCCGGTGGCGATGCCCATGCCTTCGATCCATTGCATCGCGCGGCCGTCGGGCGAGACGCGATGCACGGTGCCGTCGTTGCGGCAGGAAACGAACAGATAGCCGTTATCATCGATGGCCAGGCCGGTGGGGTTCATCATTTCGGTGATGAAGGGTTTTACTATGTTGCTCGAAGTGACTTTGTAAAGGGAGACGGGAACTTTTTGTCCGCGCTGGCCGCTGAAGGTGACGTAAACGTTTCCTTCAGCGTCCACCGCGGGACTGGCGACTGGATGCAAGTTGTCGGCAACTTGCGTGCCGAGCGCCATGGGAAATGGCGCGCTTTCGATGCTGCCCATGCGCACGCGGACTGCTCCTCCCGCTGCGCCATCGGGAACGCGCGCGATCAAGAGATTTTCGGCGGCTAACACCAGGCTGCCTTCGGCCAAGCCGAATTGCACTTGCGGGCGCGTGTGGTTGCGCGCGCCGAAACCGCTGCCCTTGATGGATATTTCTCCCCCGGGGAGGGCGGCGGGCGGTTTCACGGCTTCGATTCTTGGCGTGCCGGACGTTTTCAAAGCGATTCTTCCATGTTGGGTGCCTCAGCTCGGGTATCGCAAGACAAAGAGCAGATCCCTCGCTGCGCCCGGGATGACAACCGCTGCCTGAACGAGTGCGGCATCACAATCCTGCCGCCCTCGCGAGCCACAGTCCGAGCGCCGCGTAAATTCCCGCGACCCAGTCGTCAGTCATAATACCCCAACCGCCGGGTAGAGATTCGGCTTGGCGCGCCGGAAAGGGCTTCCAGATGTCGAATACTCGAAAAAGTATAAAACCCAGCAGCAGATATTTCCAGTTGAGTACGGAGTGAATTGTCACGACGCCAAGCGGAAGTTCCTTCCAAGAAAACTCAGTTACCGGCCTCCACCATACAGGAACGCCACAGCCAAGGAGCAACGTAAGATGCTGGCCGGAAACCTCGTCAATCACGACGCGTTGAGGATCCTTCTGCTGCCAAAACTCAGCTGCACGATTCGCACTCCATACTCCGATCGCGGCAACTAAAATCGCGAGGACGACCTGCGTCAATAAGATCGCATCCCAATGCTTTAGGGAAACGAAGAAACCAACGCTGCCGTTACCGCGCATAACTGATACGACAGCTGTCATCAGCCCAAACATTGCCCACCACGGCACAAGGGCCAGGATCAAGCCCGCGAGAGAGCCCAAGGTGCCTGGGGCTTTCGGGAAGTAGCCGAGGCCGCAGGCGGTGGCGACAAAAAGGGCGAGACGCGGTTTCTGGTGCGGCTGAGGTGCGAAGCCTGACGATGCCACCGACTCCGAAGGAGATTTCGCAACCGGTGAAGCCGGGTCAGTTTTTTCGGTCATCCGCGTCTCGTTCAAGGCCTTCGGGGAATGACTCGTCAATAACCGGCTCGCTGATTACATATTTCTCGCTGGCCCAGGCGCCCAGGTCGAGCAGTTTGCAGCGCTCGCTGCAGAAGGGGAAGTCGGAGCTTGAGTCCGAGTCGGTTGTTTTGCGGCAAATGGGACACTGGAATTTCATATGTTTCCGGGGATTAGACTAACACGGATGATTTGAAGTGGCAGACAGATTGGCACTTATGAGAGAGCGGGATCAGGATTGCTTCCTCGCTGGCCGGGTAGTACTATCGCGCGACACGGACGGTCGTTCACCCGAGCGGACCTTTCGCCCATTGTTCCCTGCCCATTTCCAGGCGAAACCGCGAGCGGGAAACGTAAAGACCGCCATTTCCTAAAATGGCCGAAGCGCGAACACAACACGATCCGGCCCCCACGTCCAACACGGATCTCAGCGGAAAAACGGTCGGAAGATTCCTGATTCGAGAGCGCCTGGGCGGCGGAGGCATGGGAGAAGTGTACCTGGCCGAGGATACAGGCCTAAAACGAAAGGTAGCGCTGAAGCGGATCTCTCCGGCTTTGCGAGCGGACACGGAGTCGCGCCAACGGCTGTGGAAGGAAGCGGAATGGGCCTCGCGTCTGAACGATCCCCACATTGCGGCGGTGTATGACGTAATCGAAGACGGCGGTGAAGTCTTCGTCGTGATGGAGTACGTCGAAGGGGAAACCCTACGGCACCGGATTGGACGCCCGCTTTCGATAACCGAGTTTCTCTCGATCGCCACACAATGCGCTGCGGCTCTGACGGCCGCGCATAAGGCTGGTTTGCTCCATCGAGATATCAAGCCTGACAACATCATGCTTACGCGCACCGGACAGGTGAAAGCGCTTGATTTCGGCGTTGCGCGCGAGCTTCCCGGATCGGATCACGCGACGACGCGCCACACGTTTGAAAGCGCGCGCTTTGCCGGCACCTTGCCATACATGGCTCCGGAGATCCTGGAGGAGAAGGAAGGCGACGGGCGCGCGGACATCTTTTCCATGGGTGTCGTGTTCTACGAAGCGCTGTCCGGTAAAAACCCATTTCGGCGCGCGGGTTTCCTGAACACTTGCAACGCCATCCTGCACGAGGAACTGCCGCCGCTGAGCAGGCAGAATTCCGATGTGCCGGAAGCGCTTGAACAAATCGTCGCCAAAATGCTGGCTAAGAACCGCGAAGACCGCTATGCCACGGCTGCCGACCTCGACGTCGATTTGCGATTGCTTTCGCGCTCGCCGCAACTTCCGCGAGTTCGTCATCCGCGAATCCCGAGAAAGCTCATTGCGCTCGTGACAGGCGTTCTTCTGGTCGGGTCGGCGGGATTGCTGGCCAGAAATCAAAGAGTCCAGCAACGAGTGAAAACTTGGCTGGGCGTAACGCTTGTGCCGCACCAAAAACTGCTGGCCATACTGCCGTTTCGCGCGGTTGAGGGCGATCCCGAGGCTGCTTCCTTCACCGATGGTTTGACCGCTACGTTGACGGCAAAACTTACCCAATTGACTGACAACCATTCCTTGGGAGTGATATCGGCGAGCGAAATTCAAGCCAAGCATGCCACTACGGCGGATCAGGCTTACGCCGAATTCGGAGTCAACCTGGTTTTGGAAGGCAGCCTCATCAAATCGGGCGACCTGATGCGCATAAATTACGAGCTGGTGGATCCGCGAACGCACCGCCAGTTGCGGGCTGAGAGCATTACGCTGCCCGCTGCCGAGCCTTTCGCAGTCCAGGACCAGGTTGTGAATGGAGCGGTGCGTATGCTCGATCTGGAGGTTCCGCCTGCACAGCGCCAGGCATTAGATTCTCACGGCACTCAGGTGGCGGCCGCGTACACGCTTTACACGCAAGGACGAGGCTACCTCCAGAATTACGACAGGCCGGAAAACAATGACAGCGCAATCAGGGTATTTCAGGAGGCGTTGAAGTTGGATCCGAGTTATGCCCTCGCGTTCGCAGGTTTGGGCGACGCTTACTGGAAGAAATTCAGGGACGACAAAGACCCTCAGTGGCTTCAGATCAGCCGGGAATCTTGTGAAACGGCCGTTCGCCTGGATCCGGCTCTTGCCGCGGGTCACGAATGCCTGGGCACACTTTATTCCGGCACCGGCCGGTATGAGGATGCAGCGACCGAGTTTGAGAGTGCTTTGAAAGCTGAGCCCACCAATGATGACGCCTATCGCGGACTAGCTAAGACCTACGAGCAACTCGGGAAGCTCCCGGAAGCTGAAAAGACTTACCAGCGAGCCATCGACCTGCGGCCGCAATATTGGGCCGGGTACAGTTGGTTAGGAGCCTTCTACCAAAATCACAACCGCTATGCGGACGCCGCGAGGATGTTCAGCAAAGTAATTGCGCTGGCGCCGAATAGTTTTCGCGGATACTACAACCTGGCGGCAGCCAACGGGGCGCAGGGTCAATACACCGAAGCTATTGCCAACCTCAACCATTCCATTTCTATTCGCCCTTCGTTCACGGCCTATGCCAATCTGGGCATGGCCTACTTCTGCCTGAGGCGATTCGATGAAGCCGCGCGGAGTTTTGAACAGGCAGTAAAGCTTAACGATAAGTTCTATGACGGATGGTGGGGGCTCGGGGACGCTTATTCTTTTGTTCCGGCAAAGAAGGGGTTGGCAAAGAGCGCGTATGAAAAGTGCGTCTCGCTGGCAAATGAAGCGGTGAGCGTAGATGCGAGAGATGCCTGGGCGCTCAGCACACGAGGGATCTGTCAAGCAATGCTAGGCGATCGAGTGGCGGCGTTCGCCGACCTCCTGCGGGCAGATTCGATTGCTCCAGGTGACGCAGAAGTGAGCTTTGACGCTGCGGTTGTTTACAATCACTTCGGCGATACGGACCAAACGTTGCGATCGCTGGGAAAAGCCGTGGGCGCGGGCTATTCACCGAGTATCGCACGCGATTATCCTTTCTTCGACAAAGTACGGTCGGACCCGCGTTTTCAGAAAATTTTCCAATCCCAATAGCTTCCAAAGGAGGAACCATGAACACAGGTACGGCAACGCAAGGAGCCAGAGCAAATCTCAGGAAAATTATCATCACGGTAGACGGCAATGGAAAACCTCAGCTGGCTAAGGGAGACGAGTCGATTACAATCTCTCCGCTGAATAACCAAGAGGTTGTTTGGGAATCGGCAGAACAGTTCGTGATTAATTTCAAGGGGGCCTCGCCGTTTTACGAGGGGCAGTTCAGCAACAAGTACGCGCAGTCGGGGCTCATCCGGCGGGACGTGATATCCAGCAAGTCTGTTTTCTATGAGTACACCATTATTATAAATGGGCAGACGCTCGATCCCCGCTTTATCGTTGACCCGTAGAAGAATCAAAGAATACTGAACTCTTGAATTTGAGCGCCGACAAAGCCCAGCTCAAGCGAGGATGGGGAAGAGACTGGTTGCTTGCGGGGGGATTGGGCGCGGGAGGGACGGCGCTGCGAAATCGGTGACGCGGCCGATCAAATCGTAGTCCTTTGCCTCGCTGATCTCGATTGTGGCGAGGGTGCCCGCTGCGGGAAGATCGGCGGCGTCGTTCACGCCTTCGAATTCGGTGATGTAAACCTTGCCGTCGATGTCGGGCGCCATGCCTTGCAGGCGCGCTTCCCAGACCAAATCGGTATCTTTCGAAGGGCCTTCCAGCATGACCTGCAGGTGCTGGCCTACCCGTTTTTTCAAATTGCGCGCGGAGATTTTCTTTTGGATGGACATCAGAGTGTCGCGGCGGCGCGCGATTGTTTTCTCGTTGACCTTGTTATCGAGCGCAAAACTTTGCGAGGTGTCTTCGTCGGAGTAGGAGAAGACGCCCATCCAATCGAATTCCGCGGCGCGCACGAAATCGCACAGCTCGCGGAAATCGTTTTCGGTTTCGCCGGGGAAGCCGACGATGAACGAAGTGCGAATCGAAACGCCGGGGATTGCCTTGCGCGCTTTTTCCAGCATTTTCAGGAACGCGTCGCCATTTGAGCCGCGCTTCATGCGCGCGAGTACGTTGCGGCTGGCGTGCTGCAGCGGGACATCCAAATATTTCGCCAGGCGCGGATGGGCGGCAATGGTGTCGAGCAGGCGCGGTGTGATGCGATTCGGATAGCAATAAAGGAAGCGCACCCAGTTTAAGTCTTCCACTTGCGCGAGGCGTTCGAGGAGCACCGCGAGGCCGTCGCGCAGGCCCAAATCTTCGCCGTAGAAAGTGGTGTCCTGGCCAATGAGGGAAATTTCGCGCACGCCCGCTGCGGCGAGATTTTCCGCTTCGCGTACGACAGATTCAAAACGGCGGCTGCGGAATTTTCCGCGAAGCTGCGGGATCACGCAGAAAGTGCAGGGATGGTCGCAGCCTTCGTTAATTTTAATGTACGCGGTATGGCGCGGCGTGGCCAGAATGCGCGGCGTGAGGTCGTGATACAGATACGTGGGCAACTGCGCCGATGCGGAGCTGTTCGAGTGCAAGTCGCCTTCGCACGCTTCCAGAATTTTTTCTATTTCGCCGGTGCCGATGACGGCGTCCACTTCGGGAATTTGCTCGCGGATTTCGTTGCGGTAGCGTTCCACCATGCATCCCGCGACAATTAATTTTTGCGCGCGGCCGAATTTCTTGTACTCGGCCATTTCCAGGATGGACTGCACGGATTCCTGCTGCGCCGGGGCGATGAAGCTGCACGTGTTCACCACCAGGACGTCCGCATCACCGGCGCGCGGCGTGATTTCGTAACCCGAGCGCGCGAGAATACCCATCATCACCTCGCTGTCCACGAGGTTCTTCGGGCATCCCAGGCTGACGAATCCGACCTTCGGCATATCTGTGGAATCCTTCAGGCAGCTTCCAAGCAAGTAATTCTACCACGGAGAACAGCGTGGCGACTGATGAGCTTCGCGCGGTGGCGGACCAGTTTCCGATTACCGCTGCCAGCTCAACCGGTCAATGCAACACCACCTAAGCTGTTGGTCCGACAATGCTTCCCACTAGAGAACCGATCTGTCCGGCTGTGTTCGACCAGACCCCAGCCAGGGGGATGTTTCGGCTGAATCAACCCTCGNNTTGAGACCGCCGCGTTAATCAGGAGTTAGCCCGTTTCCCGGAGGATCGAATACTGAACGAGAGCATTTACAAATCAATATCAGGCGACACCGGGCCCTTGCCGGCAATCGTGGTGATTGTTCCCGTTTTCACGTCAACGCGGCGAACTCGGTTGTTGTGGGTATCGGAAATGTAAAGATTCCCATCCTTGTCGATGGCGATGCCCTCGGGGTGGTGGAGTGCAGCCGCCGTCGCAAGTCCTCCATCACCGCTGAACCCCGACTCGCCGTTCCCAGCGACCGTGCTGACGCTTCCCGTCAGCGTGTCAAATCGCCGAACTCGATCGCGGTCGGTCTGGAGGAAAAAGACAGTTCCATTTTGACCCACAGCTACATCAGTCGGCTTCTCCCTAGTTGCCCCAGCCGGAGGCAGCTGTTCGCAGGTTGAACCGCCCTCTTCTGTACCTGCCAACGTGGTGACAATTCCAGTTTTTCCGTCGATACGTTGTATGCGACAGTTGTCTGAGTCGGCGACGAAAAGGTTTTCTTGTTCGTCCCTCGCGAGACCGTCCGGGAAGCGCAGCTCAGCGTCTTTGCTCGGGCCGCCATCTCCCTTAAAACCTTGGCCTCCTGTTCCCAAGATAATCCCCAAGGAATTAGGGTGTAGTGCTAGACGATAGATGGTATGGGTTGCCTTGTCAGCGAAGAACAGACCGCCCGAGGGGTCGATCGCAATCCCAGCGGGCCACTCAAGTTCCGCTGTTTTTTCATAACCCGAATCATGCGACAGTTTTATTTTCCCCGCTGCGACCACGGTAAAGGAGTGCACTTCTACATTCACTTTGATGACTCGCCCGTCGTCTTCGTCGGTCACATAAACATTTCCGAAGTGGTCCACAGCGACTCTCTGCGGAGAACCTAAACATCCGGGCCTCGGCGAAGTGTTCCCCTCTTCAAGACATCGGCTCCCACCGCCGGCGACGGTCGTGATAATTCCGGTTTTCAAATTGACCCGCCGTATCCGCCTGCGACCCGATTCCACTATATACAAGTTGCTTTCATCGACTGCTAGACCAGTGGGGCCGAGCAGCGTCGCTTTCGTAGCAGGACCACCGTCAGCGATACCTCGACTTTGCGTTGATTGTGCGCGTAAGCACAGAACACTAAAGCAGAGAGCGACGGCCGTACCTAAACTCAGCCAGACGGGCACGTTAACGCTGTCCATATTACTGACTTTTATCACAAGTCATTCTAACTCCTTCCATGAGAAGGCC
>PMTV01000026.1 GCA_003167215.1 Acidobacteriota bacterium
ATCCCATCTGATAAGTCGGATAATCGGAAACTGACCCTCTACTTCGGCCATACAGACTCCAGATTGGCGTTAACAGGACGCGCGTCATTTTCGCGGCGAGCGGAGGCTTTCGCGGATTGCGCGGAGGAGCGAGGACATTTGCTCGACTGGGGCGGCGTGATTGCCGAAGCGGGCTGATTGGTAAAGCTCGGTGAGTTGGGCGACGGGCGCGGAGAAATCGACGGCGGGGATGGCGGAGGCAAATTCCAGCGCGGTTTGCGACGGGGCTTTCTTCCAGCCGCGTTTTTCGAGCAGGCGGAGCATTTCGCGATATTCCAGCGCGGCGAGCGAAGCAGTTAAATTTCCGCCACGGCGCGCGCGAACTCGCCAGCGGGCGATCAAGTAACTTATTAATGGACGCCCGCGCAGATAAATCAGCAAAGCAATCAGAAAGACGAGAACGCCGGGCAGAAAAAACGGCGAAGCTTCGGTGCGGTGGTCGAGCGCAAGGAGCAGGCGAATCGCGTCGCGCTGTTTGTCGTGGTAATAGCGCAGCGCCCGCTCGCCCCAATCTTTGGATGTTTTCTGTACGTTTTGCGCGAGATTGGTCTGGTGGACAAAATCATAGTTGATGACCCATTCGTCCCAGGCAAATTGAAACCAATCCCAATACAAGGCGAGCCGAGCGAACATTCCGCTACGTTTTCCGGCGCCCGGAGGAGTGGGATCGAAAGTGATCCAGCCGTAGCCGGGGAAATAGGCTTCGACCCAAGCGTGAGCGTCGCTGGCGCGGACGATGTAATCGCCGCCCAAGTCGTTGTACTCGCCGGGCAAAAATCCGCCCACGTAGCGCGCGGGAATTCCGAGGTCGCGAAGCATAACCGCCATGGCCGCGGCAAAGTATTCGCAATTTCCGGAGCGCTTCTCGAAAAGGAAATAGGCGAGCGGGTCATCGGTCTTGCGGCCGGTTAAATCGAGCGTATAGCCGTAATGCGTTTTCAGGTAGCGCTCGATATTCGCAGCACGGTCGTATTCGTTGTGCGAGTTCTCCGCGATTTTTTCCGCGAGTTGCTTGATGCGCGGGTCGAGCTGCGGCACTTGGAGATACATATCGCGGATCGGGTCGGGATATGTCGTCGAGGATTTGCGCAGTTGCGCGGGCGGAATCAATGGCAGCAGCGACATGCCCTCGTAACGTACCTTGATGTCGTTATGAAACGGATTGGAGAGAGAGCCGGTCTTGTCAACCAGAAGGTAGCCGTGGTTTCGCGAAGCGCCCGCACGCTCGGATTCGTTGCCGAACCTGCCACGCAACATTTCGGGTCGAGGCGCAACGAAGACCGCGTCGGTGGCGACCGGTTCCATCATCACGGTGTAGCGCAACGGGTAGAAATCGCCGACGGGGAGCGGCAGGCGCGCGAAACGGTATTGGCCTTCGGAATCGGGCGAAATCACAATCTGATCGTGAGCGGGAGTGAACCAGCGCTTGCCGTCAAAATTCGTGAGCACGACGCCGCGCCAGTGAACGTCGTCAGCGTGGCCGGGATCACCTTCCACGTGGATGCGCATCACCACCGCGGAGCTTTGCTGAATTTTCCCGATTTCGCCGATGGTGATGTCGTCGCCGAAGCCGGTCATCAGATTGGGCTGCAGATTCAACGCGCTGAGGTAGCCGGCGGTGAAACGGGGAATCAAAAAGAATAAAACGCCGCCAATCAGGAGCGCGCTGACGGCGACGAGGGCGGACGTCAGCCCCAGCGCTCGATTCAGTTGACGCGCCATGGGCGAGCCCGGTTCGAAGGGAGGCGAAACGGCTCCGGCGGCGCTGCGGCGGATTTCGAGTGCGACGAAAGTGGAGACGGCCAGAGCGAGAAAAATCGCCAGCGTCACAAGGAAACCGGTCTCGACGGTGAGAATCGCCGAGGACAGCATGCAAGTGAAAGCCAAGACGGCGAGAAAAGCGAAATCGCGATTGGTGCGCGCGGAGTAAAGGCGAACGAGCGTGGCGAACAGCATCAAGTGAATGGCTGCGAGCAGCGCTGCGTACAACGCCGGATTGGGCGCGCCGGTGGATATTCGCCGCGAGAAAATCCACAGGTCGAGCGGGAAAAATAAGAAGTAAGCCAGGACAAGCCAAGTTGCAACACGCGCGGAAATTTCCGGGCCACGGCCGCGCCAGATGCGGAATCCTTTGTAAACGAGCGCGATGGGCGGAATCACGAGCGAAATGGGATCGAGCTTGCCGGTAAGGACGACGGCCATGATGCCTGTCGAGACCAGCAGAAACAGCGATACCTCAAAATAGCGCTGGACTGCCGGGAGCTGCTGCGCGCTCGCTGATGCGGTGGAGGACATGTTCCTTTTACGATGCTAGCACTGCGTAGGCCGAGGCCGAGCGCTTTGAAGCGAAGCGATGACTGGGAAATAACTGTACTTTCGTCCCGGTCGCGAGTTGCAGCTATTTAATGAGCAGGAACGTGCGACACCGCAGCAGCGATTTTGCGAGTCGCGCTGGAAACCGGAAGGCGGCTTAGATTTTCGAGCGCGAGGATGCGGGTGCGAGGCAGCTTCGGAAGCCGCTCTACGCGCGCCAGGAACGGGAGCAACGTGATATTGCGGAATGTGACGCCGTGTCGGGCGGCGGGAAGTTCTTCGAGAGCGATGCTGTTTAGGCCGAGAGTGGCGCGAAGATGCTCTTTGAGTTCAGCTTGCGGATGGCGCGCGACTTCGACGGCGGGAAATTGCCACATGCGGGAGAAGAGCACATCGTCGTGCGCGCCGGGATCTTTCGCCAGGATTGTGCGGCCGCGCGCATCGAGAAGAATCGCGGCGGCGATTTTTATGCGCACGGCGTCGCGTTTGACGCGGGGAGAGGGAATTTTATCGGTCAAGCCAAGCTCGTAAGCCCGGCACCATTTCGAGACGGGGCAGATTTCGCAGCGGGGATTTTGGGGCGTGCAAATCGTCTCGCCCAATTCCATCAGCGCCTGATTCCAATCGCCAGGTGAATGACAAGCGAGCCAGGTTTGCGCGGTCTTCGCGAGATCTCGCCAGCGTCGCGGCTGGCGCAGGTCGCCGCGAATGGCGAGAAGCCGCGCGAGGACACGCGCGACATTGCCATCGAGAACGCCGAGCGGCACGTCATAGGCGATACTCAACACTGCAGCGGCTGTGTAGCGGCCGATTCCGGGGAGTTCCAAAGCGGCGTCGAGCGCCCCGGGAAATTTTCCGTTGTGATGCAGAAGGATTTCTTTGGCAGCACGGTGAAGGTTGCGGGCGCGGCTGTAATACCCGAGGCCGGACCAGAGTTTCAAAACTTCCACGAGCGGCGCGCGAGCAAGCGATTCCACATCCGGCAGGCGGTGCAGGAAGCGATCGTAGTAGGGCATCACGGCGGCGATGCGCGTCTGCTGCAACATTACTTCCGCTATCCAGACGCGATAGGGGTCGCGGCTGGCCCTCCAGGGAAGGTCGCGTTTGTGCGCGCGAAACCAGCGGAGCAAGCGCGTTTGAAAGCTCTTAAGCTGGCGCGGCGAGAGATTTTCCTTCATGCGCGAGGTATTCTCGCATGAACGCGTCTTACTTCAGGAGTTCATGTCGCGATGGAAGAAAGAGCAGATCCCTGTCTGCCGACAGGCAGGCCTCGCTTCGCTCGGGATGACAACGTTAGTGTGCTGATACAGATTTGCACTAGAGCTGGTCGATGAAGAGGAAATATGAGGAGGACCACAGCGCGGTGGGGATGGAGCGCTGCGAACGATTGGTAATGATGATTTTGAAAATTTCGCGATCGGCGGCAAGAACGTCGAGAAATTCTCCGCCGACGGAAGAATTGTCAGGTTTCAGAGTGGCGAGTTCGTGCAACGTTTCATAGATAATTTCGGCGGCCGGGGCCATCTTCGTTGCGAAGCGGTTGGTGCGGAACTGCATGACCGAATTAATTTCATTGAAGTGCCAGGCAATGCAGGCGGTCATGGTTACAGCGCGCTCGAACCGTTCGGCGTGTTCGGCCTCAGCGAGCTGGCCCAATTCGGCATGCGGGGGGCCGACGAACGGATCGAGGACCAGCATCACGCGGCGTTCGTCTTCTCGCGCGAATTCGCGGACCATCAGGCGGCCGGCCTTCGCGGTGACTTTCCAGTCCACGAACCTCGCGCTATCGGTGTGCAGATAATTGCGCAGCGAATGCAATTCGTGGCCGCGGCCGCGAAAGTGACTGGCCATTTCGCCGCTTAAAAGCGGAAGGACTTCGTAGAACTGGTCGGTGGGCGCGACGCGCGGATACACGACAATTTCGAGCTGCGAATCGACCTTGCGGCTTTTTTCGAAGAAGCCGAAGGGAAATCGCGTGCGTATTCCGAAAGTATCCTGGTGATAGACGCCGCGCCGGGGAAACATCAGCTCGACTTTCTGCCGCGCCGACCCTTTGCGCGGGATGTAAGGAAAGAATACGGGCCGGCTGAGAATTTCGGCGGCGCCTTTCTTGTTTTCTCCGGCGACCCGCAGAGAAAACGAGGGCCAGGTATCCTTTTCGTTGCGCAATTCAAGTTCGGCGAGCACCGGTTGTTCGGCGAAAATATGCTCGGGCATATCGAACTTGAGGTCGATTCCGGTCAAGACCACGCGGGAAAGCACGCCCGAAATCAGGATTCCGGCGAGCGAGCACGCGAGGATCATGAAGAGCAGGTTATTTCCGGTGTTGACGGCAGCGAGAACCAGAATGAAAACGGCTACAAGGTAGATGATTCCTTCACGCGTGAGGCGGTAGTTCACCTGATAAACGAACCAGCGCAGACTGGTGCGCCGCGCGAGCGTGGGTACGATGACGACGGCGACCCAGCCGGCCAGACCGAGTGCGATGATAGTGGAGACGGCGGCAACGCCTACGCGGCCTTCCTGCGCCGCCGCGGCGGAGAAAAGCGCGACGATCAGCGCCGCCGAAAGCACCAGCATGGCGATGCCAAAATTGCGCCACCCGGAACGGTCGCGATTATTCCAAAGCCGCGCGATGAGAGTTTGTTCCATTTCTGATGCCGACGTCTCGCCCGCTACAGCGGCACGCGCGTCGTGTCCATGATTTCGCGGAGTATCGCTTCGGCCTGCTCGGATTTTTTCTGTGTGGAGACGTAACGCGAGCTGACCACCACGCGGTGCGCGAAGACGGGGACGATGAGGCGCTTGAAATCGTCGGGCAAACAGTAGTCACGGCCTTCGAGGAAGGCTCGCGCCTGCGCTGCACGATGCAGCATCACGGCGCCGCGCGGGCTGACGCCGAGGCTCAGTTGCTCGGTCTGGCGCGTGCGTTCGACGATTTCGAGCGCGTAATCCAAAAGGCTTTCTTCCACTTTCACCTGCGAGGCGGCGTTCTGCATGGCGATCACATCGGCCGCGTCCATCAATGCTGAGATTTTGTCAACCGGGGCGGCGCCGGAATTATTGCGAATGATTTCTTTTTCGCTCGCTCGCGAGGGATAGCCCATGCGGATGCGCATCAGAAAGCGGTCGAGCTGCGATTCAGGGAGCGGATAGGTGCCGTGATGTTCGATCGGATTCTGCGTGGCCAGCACCAGAAATGGCTTGGGAAGCGGGTGCGTGGTGTTGTCCACGGTAATTTGCGCTTCGTTCATGGCTTCAAGCAGGGCGGACTGCGTTTTCGGCGTGGTGCGGTTGATTTCATCCGCGACGATGATGTTCGCGAAGATGGGGCCGGGCTTGAACTC
>PMTV01000039.1 GCA_003167215.1 Acidobacteriota bacterium
GTGGGCGGAGCTCGCGTGCAATGGGAGATGGTCGCGAGCGCGTGCACGAAGAAGGAGTGCGTATCGTGCGCCCTCTGACGCCGCGACGGATTCTTTGGACCTGCGCCGGACTTTTCGGAGTGCTGTTTGTAATGGTGGTGATTTCGTTGCGCATGGGAGCGTATCCGATTTC
Organism: Acidobacteriota bacterium; assembly: GCA_003167215.1. GTDB lineage: Bacteria > Acidobacteriota > Terriglobia > Acidiferrales > UBA7541 > Palsa-295. Next base: position 173 of record PMTV01000039.1, read on the forward strand.
GGTGCGCGATATTGTGAGCACGCTGTACAAAGCTGCGATGGGACGCCGCGACGAGGTGCCGGTGGAATTCTGGCAAGTGGTTTTCGGGCTGCGCCTGCCGCGAATCGCGCTGGGAATTTTGGTGGGAGCATCGCTTTCGACGGCCGGTGCAGGTTTTCAGGCGCTTTTGCGCAATCCGTTGGCCGACCCGTACGTGCTGGGAGTTTCAAGCGGCGCGGCGCTGGGCGCGATCATAAGCCTGATCGTCGCGCCGCACACGGTGGGAGCAATTCAAATTGCTGCGTTTATAGGAGCCGCGTCCACGATCGCTGGAGTATATTTTCTGGGAAGGCGTGGCGGGCAACTCGACAGCCCGACGCTTTTGCTTGCGGGCATCGTAGCGGCTTCATTTCTTTCGGCGATCATTATGTTTTTGCTGACGATGGTCACCGGTTCGGAGCTGCGCAGCATTGCTTTTTGGCTGATGGGCGATCTCACGGCGCCGCCTCCGACGACAAATGTTTTGGGATGGCTGGGATTTCTATTCTTTGTGTTCATCGTGGCGGCGGGCGCGATGTACACGACGTCTTCGGATCTGAATTTGATTCTCACGGGAGAACAAGAAGCCAGGCACTTGGGCGTAAACGTAAATCGCGTGAAGTTTGTCGTGTATATCGCGGCTTCGGTGCTGACGGGGCTGGCGGTTTCGGTGAGCGGCGCGATTGGGTACGTGGGACTGCTGGTTCCGCACGTGATGCGAATGTTTTTCGGCACGGATTATCGTTTGCTGATTCCGACGGCGGCGATTGGCGGTGCCATTGCGATCGTGCTGGCTGATACTTTGGCGCGCACGGTGGTGGCGCCCACGGAATTGCCGGTAGGTGCGATGACGGCGCTGGCCGGCGCGCCCGTGTTTATTTATCTGATGCGCCGGAGAATGCGATGAGCGCGGGCGCGGGAGGCGTGGTGCTGCCGGAGTCGCAGCGAGTGCCTTACAGCGCGAGCCCAAGCCTGCGGCTGAAAGTGGAACAGGCGAGCTACGCGTATGCGGCGACGGACCGATCGGCGCCGAAATTTACGTTGGGGCCGGTGAGTTTCATTGCGCAGCAACGCGAGCTGGTAGCGATACTGGGGCCGAATGCGAGCGGGAAATCCACGATGCTGAAATTGCTCGCGGGACTTCTGAAGCCGCTTTCGGGACGAATTGAAGTTGACGGCATGGAAATCAGCGAGCTTGATTTACGCGTGCGTGCGCAGAAAATCGCGCTGGTGGCGCAAGAAAGCGAACTTTTGTTTCCGCTGCGCGTGTGGGAATACGTTTTGCAGGGGCGCTATCCGTACGGGCGAAGGCTGCGGTTCGAATCGGACGAGGACTGCCTGCTCGCGGGAAACGCGCTGGCGCAGGTAGGAGCGGACGCGCTGCGAGACCGCTGGATGGATCATCTTTCCGGCGGCGAGAAGCAGCGCGTGATTCTGGCGCGCGCTCTAGTGCAGCAACCGTCCCTGCTGCTGCTCGATGAGCCCACACAGCATCTGGATATCGGCGGCAAAGTGGAATTGCTGCGGAGACTGCGGCGGCTGGCGGACGAGAGCCGCTACAGCGTGATCGTGGTGACGCACGAATTGAATCTTGCGGCGGAATTTTCCGATCGCATTGTGCTGTTGCATAAAGGGAAGTGCCCGCGCATCGGAACGCCGGCGGAAGTTTATCAGCGGGAATTGCTCCAGGAAGTTTTCGACGCGCCGCTGGAAGTTGAAATAGGTTACAGCGGGCGTCCCCGCGTGATTTTGCGAGGCAGTCACTAACGCGGGCAGATTTGTTTTCAGCATCGCGGAAGAGGGCAACCAAATTCCGCAAGCGGCGACATGCAGAGATGCAGCGCCGTCCACCAAACCGAGACTCCGCGCACGGGAAGACGGTGAAAATCCGTCGCCGCCGCGCGACTGTAAAGCGGAGAATTTTCGGCGCGTGCCACTGTCGTTGGCTTTGGATTGCAGGGAATTGCAATTCGAAGCAGCGATGGGAAGGCTGCGCTGATATCCATCTCTTCGGAATGATGTTTGATGAAGATGGGCAAGCCGCCGAGCCAGGAAACCGAGCGGAATCTCAATTCTGAACAGTATGCGATGCGGCTAGCTGGCCGACCCTACGATTCGATTTCATCGGATCTCAGAGCGAGCCGGGGCTGATCGCAAATTTTCAGGACAACCTTCAACTCCCGCGCGAGAGGGAGAGGAGGAAAAAATGAGACTGCTACGGGTTTTGGTTTTTGTTTCAGCAAGCCTTCCTGGAATTCTGTTTTTCCTGCCTGTTATTACGCAAGCGCAACAAACCTCCACAATCAACGGGACGTTAACGGATCCCAGTGGCGCGGCGGTCGTTGGCGCGATTGTCGTAGCACGGCCGCTGGACACAGCCAGAGCAAGCGTCAGCGGGCCGAGTGGGGCGGACGGGAGATTTTGGCTGGTCCTAAAACCCGGACGATACCGCGTAAGCATTCAACATCCGTCGTTCAAGCGAGAGGAGCAGGAATTCACGCTCGCGGCCGGCGAGGTGAAGACTTGGGACGTTCGGCTGCAGCTTGAGCCAATGTCTGCGGACGTGGTGGTGAGCGCATCCGCCGAACCCGCGACGATCGAGAATACGGCTGCGCTGGTGAACATTGTGACTCGCGAGGAAATAGATCAGCGGGGAGCAATTTGGCTGACACCGCTGACGCAGGGGATACCCGGCATCAGTTTTTCGCAACTCGGTCCAATGGGGGGCTCGACCACGTTTTTTCTAGACGGGGGAAATTCAAATTACACCAAGGTGCTGATTGACGGAGTGCCGGTGAACCAACCGGGCGGACTGGTGGATCTTTCTAATTTCTCGCTGGAGGGAATTGACAAGATTGAAGTGGTGCACGGTGCAACGAGCGTGCTCTATGGATCCGACGCGATGACCGGCGTGCTGCAGATTTTCACGCATCGCGGCAATACCAGCGAGCCGGTACTGGAATTGAACGCCGACGGTGGAACGTTTAATACTCAACACACTTCGGGCCAGTTAAGCGGCATGCTGGGGGCTTTCGATTATTCGGCGGGTGCGGCTTATTTCGACAGCGACGGGCAGGGTCCGGACAATTATTTCCGCGACACAAACTTGTGGGGAAATTTCGGATGGAAGCTTTCGGATACGGACACACTGCGGCTGACATTGCGGAATAGTTCTAGCGACGCGGGTCAGCCCGGGCAAACGGCACTTGGTCCTGATTTTTTTGTGCCGGGACAACACACGGTTCTTCACAATTTCTCCTCAGGGTTGACCTGGGATTTTCAGACAGGCAACTGGCAACACCAGATCATCGGATTCGAATCTCGCGACTATTCGCTTGATGTGGGGCCCTTTGGTTCTTTTCCTTCAGATTTCAATCGCGCGGGGCTGAACGAGCAATCGTCCTATCTTTTTCCTAATGGCGGCGTGTCCGTTGGATATTTCTTCGAAGTGGAAAATGGCGGAGCGACTGCGCGGCACAATCAAGCGGGTTATGTGGAAGCGCACTACCAAGTCGCGCACCGGCTGACGATGATTGCGGGTGTGCGCATAGATGGCAACGGATTTTACGGCGTGCGCGCAGTGCCGCGTGTAGGCGCAGCTTACGCGTTGCGTTATGGTGCGGGATTCTGGGGATCGACGCGACTGCGCGCTTCATACGGCCTGGGAATTAAAGAGCCGGAATCCCTTCCTCCGGATTGCAGCCCACAACTCGATCCAGAACGTAGTCGTACAGTGGATGTGGGATTTGATCAGGTACTCGCTTCGGACCGGGTTCGTTTTTCCGCCACGGCATTCTTCAACCGGTTTCAGGACATCGTGAGTTTCGCAAGCGTCACGAACAATCCGAACTGTCCGGCGTTCGATGGAAGCTTCTTCAACACGGACCTGGCTCGGGCCAACGGCATCAATTCGACAGTACAGGCGAAGCCGCTGCATTGGCTGAACATCGTGGGTAACTACACCTATGACGACTCGAAAGTGCTAAAGACCACTAATCCGCTAATGGATCCGGCGCTGGCACAGGGGAATCGTCTTTTCAAGCGGCCGCTGAACTCGGCGAGCCTGATCGCCAACGCACATTTCCGTTGGGCCAACATCAGCATGGCTGGCTATTACGTGGGCCGCCGCACGGACAGCGATTTCGATAGCGTACGCGTTGGAGACATGTGTACAGGCCCTTGCATTACGAGCGACCCGAGCTACGTGCGCTGGGATGCAGCGACGACCGTTCCAGTAGCTAGAGGGCTTTCGGCAATTGCACAGGTGCAGAACCTATTTGATCGGAAGTATCAGGACGCAGTTGGATATCCTGCACTGGGGCGGGGTTACCGCGTCGGAATACACTACGTCTGGGGTGGAGACCAAAGTCATCAATAAGGTAAAGCCGGAATCTTCATCGCGAGTTAAGAGGGTCCCATTTTGGCGTGGAAGGCTTTCGTGGGTGGCGAAGGCGTAGCGCGGGCGCGGATGTTATAATCCTGCGCTAACAATGAGCCGAACAACACAGGAACGGCCCGGCATCGCGCCAGAAGTTTTGGAGCGTTACGAAGCGGTGATTGGGCTGGAGGTGCACGCCCAGCTCAAAACGCTGACCAAGGCGTTCTGCGCTTGTTCGAGCCGCTTCGGCGACCCGCCAAATTCGAATACCTGCCCGGTGTGCCTGGGATTGCCGGGCGCTCTGCCGGTGCTGAACCGGAAAGCGCGTGACCTGGCCGTGCGAGCGTCGCTTGCGCTGCATTGCAAGATTCACGAGCGCTCGGTGTTCGCGCGCAAGAACTATTTTTATCCGGACTTGCCGAAGGGCTACCAGATTTCGATGTACGAATTGCCGCTGGCGACTGAAGGCTCGCTGGAAGTCGAGGTCGAGGGCGCGACAAAGCGGATCGGAATCACGCGTTTGCATATGGAAGAAGACGCGGCGAAAAACCTGCACGAGGGGTTTTCCGATTCCGACCGCTGGAGTTACATCGATTACAACCGCTGCGGCGTGCCGCTGGTGGAAATTGTTTCGGAGCCTGATATTCGCACGCCGGCCGAAGCGTATTCCTATCTGACGACCTTGAAACAAGTGCTGGAGTACACGGACGTGAGCGATTGCAACATGGAAGCAGGCTCGCTGCGTTGCGATGCAAACGTGAGTGTACGCCTGCGCGGCGCGCCGAAATTCGGGACGAAAGTGGAAGCGAAAAACCTGAATTCATTTCGATATCTGCAGCACGCGCTGGAATATGAAATCGAGCGACAAATCGGCGTGCTGGAATCGGGCGGCAAAATCGTGCAAGAGACGCGGCTGTGGAACGTGGCTGCTGGAAGAACCGAAGCAATGCGTTCGAAGGAGTTTGCGCACGACTACCGCTATTTTCCGGATCCCGATCTGCTGCCTCTTTCGGTTCCGGAAAAGTTGATCGAAGAAATTCGAGCGGAAATGGCTGAACTTCCGGATGCAAAGCGCGACCGTTTTTTGCGGGAGTATGGAATTACGCCGTACGACTCGGGAGTTTTGACCGCGACGCGCGCGCTGGCGGATTATTTTGAAGCGGCTGTGAAGGCGGGCGCTCCTGGGAAGCCGGTGGCAAACTGGATTTCGACCGAACTACTGCGCCGGCTGAACGAAGCCGGAAAAGAAATCGAGAGTTGCCCCGTGCCGCCGGGGGCGCTGGCGGAGCTGTTGGCGAAGATAGAAAGCGGTGAAATCACCGCCGCCACCGGCAAGAAAGTGTTCGCGACGATGTTTGACACGGGGAAAGGCGCGGCTGCTATCATCTCCGCCGAAGGAATGGCGCAGATCACCGACGTGGGCGCGATAGAAAAAATCGCGCGGAGCGTGGTGGCCAAGAACGCGGACAATGCGGCGAAGTATCGCGCAGGGAATGAAGGCGTGTTTAAGTTTTTCGTGGGTCAAGTGATGCGCGAAACACGCGGGCAAGCCAGCCCGCAAGTGGTGAATGATGTCCTGAAGCGAGTGCTGGCGGAGGCGTAAGCGCCGCTTGGCGTTAGCGTGGCGAAGCAGACGGAGCGAAAGGAGAAACATCGTGCTGAAGGAAGGCGACCAGGCACCGGATTTTAAAGTGTTGGCGGACGACGGGCAAGCAGTATCGCTCGGCGACTATCGCGGGAAAGATCTGATTTTGTATTTTTATCCGAAGGCCAATACGCCGGGGTGCATACACGAAGCGAATGGCTTCCGCAACATGATTGCGGATTTCCAGGCACAGAATGCGGCAATCGCCGGAGTGAGCGCGGACACGGTAGAGGATCAATCGAAGTTCAGCAAGAAGCTGGGCCTGAATTTTCCATTGCTGGCGGACACGGAATTTAAAATTATCGAACCGTACGGCGCCCGGCGAATTAAGAATTTTCTAGGAAAGAGGTTCATGGGAATCGCTCGGATGACTTTCTGGATCGGGCCGGACGGAAAGATCCGGAAGATCTGGAACAATGTGACGCCGAAAGGGCACTCGGGCGAAGTGCTGGCGGCGCTTCGCGGCGAGTAGGATTGGCTGCGGGCGGTCCGCAAAATTGCGGGGACCTTGGCTTGCTAGATCGTGACGCGGAAGGTGTCGCCCTCCTGTTCGACCAGCGCGTTATCGATCAGCCGCGTTTTACCCAGCTTTGCAGCAAGCAATATTAAGCAACTTCCCCGAAGGTTCAAAACGGGCTCGAGCGTTTCCGCGTCCACGATTTCGGCGTAATCGAGAGCGATAGCAGGCTCGGCATCGAGCACTCGCCGCAACACGGCAAGCAATCGCAAAACATCGCGTTGAGCTGCCGCGATTTCCTGGCGCACAGCCTCCAGCGAGCGATGAAGGGCAGTGGCGGCGCGACGATCGTCACCCTGCAGGTACACATTGCGCGAAGAGAGAGCCAGGCCGTCAGATTCGCGAAGAATCGGGCGGACGACGATTTGAGCGTCCAGATTGAGGTCGAGCGACATCTGTCGAATGATGCGGGCTTGCTGCGCGTCCTTGCGGCCGAAGTAGGCGAAGCCGGGCTGAACGATTTCTAAAAGCTTCAACACCACGGTGGTGACGCCGTGAAAATGGCCGGGGCGCGAGCGGCCTTCGAGCTTGTCGCTGAGTCCTGACACAGCGACCACCGTGCGAAAATCGGGCGGGTACATTTCCTCGGGCGTGGGCGCGAATAAATAATCCACTCCGAGATTTTCGAGGGCCCCGCGGTCGGCTTCGAACGAGCGCGGATATTTCTGGAAATCCTCGGAGGGGCCGAATTGTTTGGGATTGACGAAGATAGAAACCACAACGGGAGAGCAATCGGTTTGTGCCGCGCGGATGAGTGAAAAATGGCCCGGGTGCAAAGCGCCCATGGTGGGAACGAGGCCGATGACGCGATTCTTTGCGCGCGCCTCGCGAGAGATTTGCTTCATCCACGATATGGTGCGAATTATTTCCATGGGATGGGGAAGAAGAGAAAGCCTCTCAGGAAATTACCGCGTTGGGAATGTGCGAGCTACTGCGCGGCGTCATGCCTTGGCCTGCGCTGCGGCGCGTTCGCGATAAAAGACAATGAGATCGGTGGAGACGGCTTTTGCATCGAGCTGGCGCAGCATTGTGGCAAGTTGACCGCGGTGATAGGTGCCGTGATTGACGAGGTGTTGCAACATTTGCCAAAGGGGAGCCGATTGCGGCACGCCCGCTGTTGTTTTGTGGGACGTGACGCGTTCTAGATCTTCCGGCTTGAGCGAGGCGATATATTCAATAAGGTTGGGTTCGATTTCAGTCCAGCGGCGGCGGACTGATTCGATCGTAGGGAAATCGGTTGCCGGCGGGAACTTATCGGGCGAACGGCCTTGCCAGCGTTCGAGCCATAGCCACTCGACGAGCATAATGTGGGCGAGAGTGTCACGGACGGAGCGGAAGCTCGAGCGCAGGTCGCGCGTGAATTGCTCTTCGCTGAGTGGCGCGCAGGCATCCAGCGTGCGGCGATTGGCCCAGGAGTTGTAGTCGTACAGGCGGCGGAAATCTTCGACGTTCATACGAATCATCTCCGTTCAGATATGGCACGCATGCTTGCAGCGAACTATCTCGTTTAGGTGCGCTGGCGTGCAAGCAATTGATCGCGCAATTCAGCCGAGGAGTGGAAGGATTCCGCATCGGACGGGAAACCGCCGCTGCGGACATCGCTGCAATACGCTTCCACCGCTCGAGAAATTTCGCCGGAGAGGTTCGCATATTGGCGCGCAAACTTCGGCGTGTGGCCGATGGTAAGGCCGACGAGGTCGTGGAACACAAGAACCTGGCCATCGCAATCGGGTCCCGCGCCGATGCCGATGGTTGGAATGCGGAGTTTTTCGGTGATGCGGGCGGCAAGCTCGCGCGGGACCGATTCCAGAACCACCGAAAACGCGCCAGCGGCTTCCACTGCTTTTGCATCGCGCTCAAGCTGCTTCGCAGCGTCGACCGTTTTACCCTGGACGTGAAATCCGCCCAAGGCGTTAATCGATTGCGGGGTGAGGCCGACGTGGCCCATCACGGGGATCTCCGCTTCGACCAGACGGCTGATCAATTCGAGACGGCGCTCGCCGCCTTCGATTTTCACGGCCTCGGCTCCGCCTTCTTTTATCAGGCGCATGGCGTTGCGAATGGATTCATCGGTGGAGACATGAAAGCTGCCGTAGGGCATGTCGGCAACCAGGAGAGCGCGCTTCGTTCCGCGGCGAACGGCGCGGACATGGTGCAACATTTCGTCCAGCGTGACGGGCAAAGTGCTGTCGTAACCAAGCACAACCATGCCGAGCGAGTCGCCGACGAGGAGCACTTCCACACCGGCTTCGTCAAGCAGACGCGCAGTGGGATAGTCGTAAGCCGTCAAGCATGTGATTTTCTTTCTTGTCTCAGGAGCACCAGGGCCGGAATGGAACTTGCGGGATAGCAGGTCAGGCACGGTAATTTTACCGTTGCCCGCTCGCGGTGCAACACTCATTTTTGCCTCCGGTGCCGCTCCCAGGTTCGGGATGCAGCCCATCCAACAGTCAGATTCTAGCAAAAGGCGCCGGGCCGCGGCAAAAAGGATTTATGCCGCTGCGCTGGCGCCGCCATCAGCGGCTGGCCTGTGGCTTATTGCGCGTCCGTAACCTTGCCCTTGACGAAGGTGACCTTGAGATCTTTATATACGTAAATTTGCTTGGCGCCCAGGTTGAGGATCTTATCGGGCTGGCCGAGTATCGCGACGACTTCATCGGTAGATTGGCCTATCGCGACCGTGGCTGGCGGAGCTGCAGGAGCCTGTTCCGCTGGCGCGGCCTGTTCCGCTGCCGGCTGCGCATCGCCGCCCGCCGCAGGCTGCTGTTTGTCGTCCGACTTTGCAGAATCGTCTGGTTGAACTTTGAAGACTTCCGCGACGGTAGCCAGCACTTCGTCAGTTGAGGGCGTGGTGCCTTTCGTATAGGGAAACTTGAGCGTGCACTGGTACCGAACGTCCTGAATGGCATCGCTGAACAGGGTAAAAACGACGCCGTCTCCCTGGGCAGCAATCCCGGTCACCCAGAACTTTTCGCCGGTGACGAATTGCCGCGATTGCGTTTGCGCAGCTTGTGGCGGTGGGTGTCCGATGAAGTTGCCAAATTTTTGCACGTTATCATGCACGCCGTAAGCGCCCTCGGAAAGTTTTCCGGCCTTGTAAGTGTTCTGGGGCAGCACTTGGTTGGAAGTGCTGTACATGATTATTTTATCCTTTTGCAGTATCAAAACGGCCCCGGCGGTGACGATGTCGCTCTTGTCGTCAGTGGGCTTTGTGAGCGCGTACGTTGATTCCAACTTTTGCTGAAGTCCCTGGGCTCCGGAGCGAGGACTTATCCCCAGAAACGAAAACAGTATGGCTGCGGCAACGATTGATTTGATGATTGCTTGGCGCAAAAACATAGGCTTTCCTCGCTTAGAGTAGAAATTATTTCGGAGCAACGCCGGTACTATAGGCAAGCCTACTAATCATGTCAACTGGCGCGCGATTTCAAATTCAGCTTAACCGCCACTTGTCCAAGAGTTCAACCGGGAAAGCCAGCCGAATGTGCAGCCGACTCTCCCGGTCGGTGATTGGCTAGGTGACGCTAATTACTGACCCCGTCGTTAGCGGCTACCTGGACTTCCTTTTCGGCCGCGTCGGCTTCCTGTTGTTGTTTTGCCAAATCGGCCGCGGCGTTGGGATCGACTTGCGCCACACCGTCAGGATTGGGCTTCGAGACAGCAGATCCAGCCGGAGCGGCGGGCATGCCATTCTTGCCCTGGTTCTTTGCCAGCTCGCCAAGGCCGTCGTCAATCTGCTCGCGGAAATGATTATGCATTTCCTGCAGGTCGTTGACTGAGACGGCAAATTGCGAACCCGAGCTGCAGTCGCCCTTTTGGCTGCCGCTGACGAGCACCTTCACGTTCTGGTTGGCGTCAGGCGTGTCGTCGATTCGAGTAAGAACATCGCCCTGGCTCAAGGAACATTCGGTGCCGTCTGCCAGTTGTGGGTTGAGAGTGTCAGCAACGATGAAAGTGCGCAGATTGGGATTCAGCGCGTCCGGCGGTACTTCGGCCGGAGTAGCTGAGGCTGATTGTGAAGAGTCTGCCGCCGGCGCTGCTGCCGCCGGAGCACTGGCTTGTGCCGCTGCGGCATCACGTTCCGCCGCGATCTCTGCTTTAACCTCATCAGCGATCGCCTGCTTTACTTCCGGTGTTAGGACAACCGCGCTCTGAGCTCCGCCGCCTGAGTCTGCTGGAGCCCCTCCCGGATCGCCACCGGCGCTCGCATTCGCAGCAACAGTGGCGTTAGCTGCTGCCTGAGCTGCATACGCGGCCTGAAGATTTTGCGATATCAGGTAGTCCGTGAGCCAAAATGCTGGAGCTGCATAGACGGGGTACGGATTGAAAAAATATCCATAGTATCCATACCAGGGCGCGCCGCCCCAGCCCCAACCCCAGCCGATCCCTGGGCCCCATCCACCGTAGGCCCATCCATAATACCCACCTCCCCAATAAGCTCCGGGGTAGTAGTGGTTGTAGTAGCCACCATGCCAGTAACCTCTTCCGTAAGCGCGTGCATAGGCATGACCGCCTCTATAGTAGGTGCGGCTTGAGAAGTTGCGGCCGCCGCGTGAGAAGTTGTGTTCTGTGTAGCCTCGGCCCCGTCCTGTACTAACCACCCGGCTGCCATCTGCACGCCTGGACGAAACGGTTCGGCTGCCGTTGGCACCGTGGTTTATGGTCGTACCGCTTTTGGTGTGAATCGAGCTGACCTTGCCGTTGGAACCGAAGTTCGCTTTCGTTCCGCTCTTCGTCGAAACGCTAGTTGTTTTGCCAGCGCCGTTGGTTGACCTTGTGTTTCCATGGGCGGTTGTAACCGTCTTTCCGCCTTTGGCGCCCCCGGTCGAGGCTGACTTAGCGCCGCCCGCTGTGCTGCCCTTGGCACCGCCCGCTGTGGTCGTCTTGGCACCGCCGGCTGTGGTTGTCTTAGCACCACCTGCCGTAGTCGTCTTGGCGCCGCCTGCTGTGGTGGTGTGAGAGCCACCCGCCGTGGTTGTCTTGCCGCCACCAGACGTGTTGGCGTGCGATCCGCCGGATGTGTTGGCGTGCGAGCCGCCGGATGAAGATTTTGCCGGGGCGGAGGCATGCGATCCGCCTCCACCTGAAGACTTATTCTTCTGGCCCCAAGCAAAACTCGGAACCATGAGTAAAATCAGAAACACAATGCACTTCCCGGCGATATTTCTACCTGGATGGACCAATTTCATCGTCATCTCCTCTTTTTGGAACTTTGTCTTTTCACTTCAAGCCAGCAAGAATGTTTAACCCTCAATGATTCCGTATGTTTCGGATGGCAATGGTCTTTCTCGAATACGCATAAGATTAGACTGACAAGAACCGCCGGTAACTGAAAAAAGGAAAAGGTGCGCTCAATCCGTACCCCCGAGCGTGGACGGACAAATCCACGAAAGATATCCGACTACACTTCATACTCCTCCGCAAAAAGGCATACTACGAGGGGCTGCAATCAATCTCCGGAAACTATAATCCCAGCTTTAACAGACTGTCAATTCCAAACGGAATTGACTAGGACTGCACAACCGGAGCCGGCATTTGAGGCTCGACGCCGCGCCATCCGACCGGGCGTCCCTGGACCGCTTCTTTCAACGCGCGGAAGAGCACGACGTACATCATTTGGCGATAGTAAAAGCGCTGGAGAATGAGCGGCGCGAGCAAAGTCCAGTCTTCGTTTTTCTCCAGAGCAAACGCGACGACACAGGTCAAGAGGTCAATTAACATGAAGATGGCAAAGAAAACCAACGAACGCTCCACATCCTGAAGCGTCCAAAGCTGCGGCAAACGGGCGATTCGAAGCTGCGCAAGGCCCCAGAGAGCGATGGAAAGTATAAACAGGAGATCGATCACGGGTGAAACCAGCGGAAGAATAATTTGGAACAGGAAAATATTGGGGATGGCAATCCAACCCAGAGTGCCATAGCGCGGTTTGCCCACAGCGTCACGATGTTTCCATACAGCTTGCAGGGTGCCGAAGGTCCAGCGGAATCGCTGGCGAATCAGAGCTTCCACCGTGTCCGGGACTTCCGTGCGCCCGATGGCATCTTCGTCGTACAAAATCTTCCACCCGTTGCGGCGAATGGTCAGGGTGAGGTCGGTATCTTCCGCCACGGTGTCGCCCGAAAATCCGCCGTTGGCGCGAAGCAAGTTCGTGCGCCAGGCTCCTGCCGCGCCGGGTACTACCGGAATGCAATTCAGCAAATCGAATGCGCGCTTTTCCAGGTTCTGGCTGGTGATGTACTCGAGCGCCTGCCAGCGCGTGAGCCACTTATTGCGGTTCATCACCTTGACGTTGCCGGCGACCGCGCCGACTTTTGGATCCGCGAAATGCCGCACCAGCCGCGGGACCGCTTCCGGATCCACAATCGTATCGGCATCGATGGAGACAACGATATCGCCTGCGGCTTCCGACAGCGCATGATTGAGCGCAGCCGGTTTGCCGCGATTTGGCTGCAGCAACAAACGCACGCGCGGGTCGCGGCCAAAATTGGAGCGGACGAGCTCGGCCGTGCGGTCGGTGGAACCGTCGTCTATCACCAGGATCTCAAGTTTCGGATAAGCGGAGATAAGAGCAGAACGAACGGTATCGACGATAACTGATTCCTCGTTATACGCCGGAATCATCACGGTGACTTCCGGCTGGTATTCGGGATGATCCGCCGGATTGGGCCTGAGTTTTTCGGCGAGCGCCAACAATCCGATTACGAGAGCGCGTCCGCTGACAAGCAAAATTCCGGTCATGAAAATGAACGCAATGCCGAAACGGAACCAGCGGAAGGCTTCAAAGGCAAACGCATCGGCGCGCGCGAGCAGCCACTCCTCATGGGTCAGCGGCGGCATCACTTGCGCGCGTGTTTGGCCCAGGAGAGTTGCCACCGAAACGAATTCGTAGCCTTTCGCGCGCAAGCCATCAATAATTTGCGGCAGCGCTGCGACGGTGTGGCTGCGGTCGCCACCGCCATCGTGCATCAGGATGATGTTTCCCTTGCTGGTTTGCACGTCGGCTATCACGCGCTGGACGATGGTATCCACGGGCGGAGGCGCGCCGCCGTCCGGTTCGCCCCAGTCGTGCGGATCGATTTGCGCGCCGACGATGATGTAGCCCATGGCCTGGGGAATGGGCAGCATGGCGATTTCACTGGCCGTTTCGGGCTGATGATCAATGCCGTAGGGCGGCCGAAAAAGCAGAGTTTTCACCCCGAGATTACTTTCCAGCAGGAGCTCGGTAAGATTCAATTCGAACTGGAGCTGGGATTTTGAAATGGTTTCAAAGTCAGGATGCGTGAAGGTATGATTGCCGACTTCGTTTCCGAGATCGAACTCACGCTTTACGATTTTCGGATCCTGGTTCGCGGACTCGCCGATCACGAAAAAGGCCGCGGGAGCCTGTTTCTGATGCAGGATGTCGACGATCTTAGGCGTCCACTCGGGGTCCGGACCATCGTCGAATGTGAGCGCTACTTTGTGCGGCAGCCATCCCATCTGGTCGATACGCCAGGAGAGCGGATAGGTTTTGAATGTTTCGTCGGTGAAAAGATCGGTAGAAGCATCGTAATCGAATTCACGCCGGCCGCTCTGAGGCGTGGAGGTTATGCGCCAGATATCGCCTTGGCCTTCGAGAATTAAATCGTAGCCCGGCGGAACGTCCTGCACTTTGCTGCGAATCGCGTCGTCGGGATGCGTGGCGTCCCAAATAAACCATATGGACGGGTCTTCCATTCCCAAGCGCCACAATGCGGTGCCGCGGACTCCGGCGCGCTCGGCGACGCGCAGTTCGTTGTAAGCCGTCAGGGCGTCGAGCATCCATACTTGGTGCACATTATTCTTTTCATCTTCATAGGAATAATGCGGACTTAGGGAATCGGAATCGAACTCCACGTCGGTTTCCGATTCCACCGCGGTGACGATGGCTTGTTGGAATGTGACGGGCTGGGCTATCGGGTGCGGAGTGGCCTTCGATTTTGCCTCCCAGTCATAGCCGTAATTCGCGATACCCATCACGATTTTTTCCGGCGGAACAAGCTTGGTGATGTTCTGTATGTTAGTGACGAACCAGTCTTGGGCAGCGATAGGGCCGGGATCGGATGTGGGATAGTGAAAATCGTAGTTCATCAGGATCATGGCGTCGGTTTGCGCCGCCAGATACTTGTAGTCGTAGGTCCAGTCCGCGGCCGGGAGCGCAATCATCAGTTTTAAATTCGCGGCGCGAAGCGATTCGCCCAAGTCATGAATAAAACGCTGAAAATCCTCCATGCTGGATTTCGGCACTTGCTCGAAATCAACGACGATGCCGGGCTCGTGCTGCTGGGTGGCGAAATCGGTGAGCTCCTTGGTCAGGCGCTCGCGAGCTGCCGGTTTCGCCAGCATTTCCGCCATATCTTTTATGGCCCAGTCCTTTCCGTTGTAGTTATTGACCATGGACATGATCGGGATTTCGAGACCGGTCGATTTCACGGACTTCATCCAGGCGTCCAACTTCGTGTTTTGGTCAATTTCCAAATGGCCGTCGGTCCAGGCTGCGTGCAGCGCATCAGGAATCAGCAAGTCGATATCGTGGTAATGCAACTGAAGGGAGGCCAAGCTGGAAGGATCATCTTCTTCGTAGAACGCGGCGCGCAACGGATCGTAGTTCTGCGGGATCTTGCCCAACGCCGCGATCTTGCGCTTGCGGCCACGGGTAGGTTTAGGCTTCAGAAGCGGGAGACGAGCGCGAATCGCGTGCAGGCCTGCGTGGTTGTCCGCTTGCAGAATATCCGGGAGTTCCGGGTTGCGGCCGACGTTGATCAGAAAAATAACAAGCACGATGGTGAAAAGGCCGCCCGCAACTTCCATGACACGGCGAGTGCGCCGCCAGCGGCGCCGCTCTTGATCGTAGAAAATAGGCTTGCGTTCAGGCATCGGGACAATCCAAGCTAGCCGTCCATCAAGATGGTGTCAATTACTCAACACACTAAGATGCGCGTGAGTGTAAGCCTCGCTGTATTGGCTGGGCTGGCTCTGCGATTGTTCTTCGTGCTGTGGTTCCCCATCACAGAATCGGGCGATGCTCCATTCTACATTGAGCTGGCCTGGAATTGGCTCAAGAAGGGAGTGTACGGATTTCCTGTAAACGGTCAGCTCACTCCGGTGGACATGCGCGTACCAGGCTATTCCGCGTTTCTGGCAGCAGTGTTCGCTTTCGCGGGGAATTCTCCGCGAGCCGTGTTGCTGGCGCAGGTGGTGATGGATATGGCCACGTGTTTCTTGATCGCGCTGATCGCGGCGCGGCTTGCTCCGGCAGCGGCCCGCAGACGCGTGGCGCTGGCGGGGCTTTGGCTCGCGGCGCTTTGCCCGTTTACGGCGAATTATACCGCCGTGCCGCTCACCGAAACGCTGACGACATTTCTCACCACGCTTGCGGTTTTGGTTTTGCTGGAAACCGAACTTGGCAAAAAGATCGATGCGGCATCCGGCTTTGGGTTCACCACGGGACTTCGGAATCCATGGTTCCTGGCCGGAATCGTTGTGGGATTCGGCACTCTGGTGCGGCCGGAAACCCCCATTCTGCTTGTGGCCGCTGGTTTGGTCCTGGCGAAGAAGTGGTGGCGGCCGGTGAATTGGACGAAGCTTTTGCGAGCCGGATTGTTGCTCGCAGCCGGAGTGATCCTGCCGCTGGTTCCGTGGGCCGCACGCAACTGGCGCACGCTGCACGAGGTGCAATTTCTGGCGCCGCGATACAGCGAATTGCCGGGAGAATACACCCCGCTCGGCTTCATCAGTTGGACTAATACATGGCTTTGGCACTTCCGGGACGTATACCTCACAGATTGGAGACTGAACGGGGAGGAAATTCCGATTGACGAAATTCCCGCTTCGGCCTTCGACTCGCCCGCGGAACGCGCGCGCGTTTCCGATTTGCTGGATCAATATAATGATGATTTGACGGTGGGGCCGGCGCTGGACCAGCAGTTTCGCGAGATTGCCCGCGAGCGAACCCGCCGGGACCCCTTGCGCACTTATCTAAAAATTCCGTTTCTGCGCTCGTTTACTCTATGGTTCACGCCTCGGATCGAGTTGCTTCCTTATTCCGGGCGTTTGCGGCCGGTGCGGGTGGAGTGGGAGGACGACCGTCCGGATTTTCTTACGACGCTCAGTTTGGTTG
Source organism: Acidobacteriota bacterium (assembly GCA_003167215.1). GTDB lineage: Bacteria > Acidobacteriota > Terriglobia > Acidiferrales > UBA7541 > Palsa-295. Next base: position 16,869 of record PMTV01000039.1, read on the forward strand.
CCGCGAATTTTGTTTATTTGGGCCTCGCGCTGGCGGGAATTTGGATCGCACGGCGAGAGCCCGGCACGGCGCTGCTGATTACGTTTATCATTTTGCGAACGGCATTCTTCACCACGTTTGTTGAAACTCCCGAGCCGCGCTACGTGCTCGAATGTTTCCCCGCTGTGATCGCATTGGGCGCACAGGTTTTTGCCGGCCGCCGCTACGATTCCTCCATAGGCTCGGGGTGAATCGTCAGACGAAAAATTTGAGGGAATCTTTCCTTCACGCGGTCTTCGAGGGCGGCGGTGATGTCGTGAACCGCCGTGATCGGAAGGCTTCCGTCCATGGCGCAATGGCAGGAGACCAGGATTTTGTGATCGGCGCTGCGCACGCGAACGTCGTGGCAATCCACCAGCTCGTGATATTCCGATTGGAGTGAATTCAGAAAATGCTGAACTGAGCGGGCGAGTTCCTTCATCTCCTCGGCGCCGCCAATTCGCACGCCGAGCGGTTCGATGTGAATGTTGACGCGCGCGCCGGGGTCGGTAGCTTGCAGGATTTCATTTTCGAGTTCCGTGGCGCGACGATGGGCTTCGCGCAAGCTTGATCCTTCCTCGACTTCCAGATGCAATTCGATGAAGAGATGCCCGTCGTAGTGATTCGCCGATATTTCGTGAATGGCGAGGCCGCGTCGCTGGGCGATGGCGCGAATGGTTTCGAAGGGATGCTCGTTCTGCCGGGCGCGCGGCTCGACGTGGACCACCACGTCCGCGGGGACGATCTGGCCGATGCGTTTCTCTACCGATTCACTGGCGGCGTGTGCCTGCTCGAGACTGGCTGTGCGCGGTACGCTGATGGTGACGTCCACGAAATAACGCTGGCCGGCACGGCGGACGCGCACGCGTTCGGTGCGCAACACACCTTCGGTTTTATCCACGGCAGCGGTGATTCGCTCGCGCAGGCCGCTGGGAGCCACGTCGAGCAACGCGTCGGCGGTGCGTTTGCCAAGCCGCGAGCCGATCCAGATGATCACGCCGGCGACGCCGAGTGCCGCTACCGCGTCCAGCTTGCCGAGCCAGGGGATGCCAAATTTCAATCCGAGCCATGCTCCGGTAATACCGAGAATGACGACGAACGTGCTCCACACGTCCGTGGAGAAATGCAGGGCGTCGGCTTCCAGGGCTTCGCTGGGATATTTTTTCGCGACACGGTTCAACGCGCGCGAGCGAATGAAATCGATCCCCATGGCAAACGCGAGGATGAGGATGGCAGTAAGGCTGGGACGCATTTCGACGGAGTGAAACACGAGACGCTGGATCGCCTCCCAGATAATGTAAATGGCGGTGAACAGCAAAAGGGCGGTTTCGACGAACGCGGAAAAACTTTCCACTTTACCGTGGCCGTAGAGGTGGTCGGAGTCGGGAGGCTTGTCCGACACGCGCACGGAAAGATAGGTGATGACGGCGGCGACCAGATCGAGACTCGAGTGCAGCGCCTCGGACAGAATTCCCAAGCTGCCGGTGAGCGCAACAAGAAAAACCTTCAGCGTGACAAGCACCACCGCCGAACCAATCGAGCCAAGCGCCGCCAATCGTTTTTCACGGGAAGCTTGGTCGCTAGCGGCCATCGCCGGCACAGATGACATGCGGTGGATTATACGCGCGCCCAGGGCGGTTTCAGCGACCTGCCGGAGGGATTCTGCATGTAGGTGAGAACGGTCGTGTCGCTGCCGAGACCGGGAATGTTTCGCGGCGAGCGAGACGGGAGTACCGGGACAGGGAATTCCGAGGTTATAATCGCGGCAACTTATGGCGCTCCTTCCAGGGACTCACCTCGGGCCTTACGAAATCGTGACGCTGCTGGGCGTGGGCGGTATGGGTGAGGTGTACCGGGCGCGTGATGCGCGCCTGGGCCGCATTGTGGCGATCAAGATTCTGCCGGCGGAATTCGCCGCAGACAGCGACCGGTTGCTCCGCTTCGAGCGTGAAGCGCGCTCGGCATCAGCCCTCAATCATCCGAATATCGTGACCATCTACGACCTCGGACAAGAAGGTTCAACTCACTACATCGCGATGGAGCTGATAGAAGGAAAGACGCTGCGTGAGTTGCTGGCCGTCGGCTCGTTGCCAATACGAAAGGCGATTGAAATCGCGGCGCAGGTTGCAGAGGGATTGGCCAAGGCGCATGAGGCAGGTATCGCCCACCGGGACTTGAAGCCTGACAACCTGATGATCACCGACGATGGATTCATAAAAATCCTGGACTTTGGTCTGGCGAAACTCGTATCACCCAGCGGAGAGCAATCGGGAGCACAGACGATGTCCGGGTGGCAGACTCAGCCGGGCGGGATAACAGGAACGGTGCAATACATGTCACCGGAGCAGGCCAGCGGCAGCCGGCTGGATTTCCGGTCAGACCAGTTCTCGTTCGGCTTGGTGCTTTACGAGATGGTGAGCGGAAAGCGCGCGTTTAAGAGGAACACGGTAGCGGAGACGATGGTGGCGATTCTCCGGGAACAAGTGGAGCCGATTGCAGGGCAAAATCCCGACGCGCCCGCTCCGCTATGTTGGGCCATCGAAAGGTGCCTGGAGAAGGAGCCCGATAAGCGCTACGTCTCCACACGCGACCTGGCACACGAACTTGCCGCGATACGCGATCGCTTCTCGGAGAAACAAATTAAGCAGGCGGAGCCACGCCCAACCAATGTTCCCATGCAGCGGACTCGGTTTGTGGGGCGAGAGAAAGAGGTTGCTGCCGCGAAGGAACTTCTGCTGCGTGAGGATGTGCGGCTGTTTACGGTCACCGGTCCAGGCGGGATCGGGAAAACGCGTCTCGCCGTTGAGGTGGCGAACGGCCTAGGCGAGCGCTTTCCGGGAGGTATTCATTTCGTCCCGCTCTCTCCGGTACGCGATCCAGGCTTGATCGCTTCCGCGATCGTGCAGACCCTGGGAATTGGGGAGGCGGGAGGGCAGTCGCCGCTCGAAATACTGAAGAAGAATTTACAGGATTCATTGCGCGCGCCCATGCTGCTCCTGCTGGATAACTTCGAACACCTGATTCAAGCGTCAACTGTTGTCGCAGAACTGCTGGCCACGGCTCCCAATCTTAAAATCCTAGTGACGAGCCGCGCAGCTCTGCACGTGTACGGAGAACACGAATTTCCGGTACCGCCGCTAGCGCTGCCGGATTCGAAGTCCAACCCGTCGCTTGAGGCGCTGTCAAAGTGCCCTGCGATTGCGTTGTTCGTCCAACGCGCCGCCGCTGCCAAGCCGGATTTCGAACTTAACGCGGAAAACGCGCGCGCGGTCACCGAGATTTGCGGGCGATTGGACGGTCTGCCTCTCGCGATAGAGCTCGCAGCCGCCCGGGTGAAAGTTCTTTCGCTCACTTCCATGCAGACACGCCTGGAGAGCCGGTTGCAGTTATTGACGGGCGGCGCGCGGGACCTGCCGCAGCGGCAGCAGACGCTTCGGGCCACTATCGATTGGAGCTACGATCTGCTGAGCCCTGCGGAGCAGAAACTCTTCCGAAGGTTGTCGGTGTTCGTGGGAGGATGCACGCTGGAGGGCGTGGAAGCTGTTTGCGACACCAAAGGCGATCTCGATTTGGACTTGCTCGATGGTACGGCATCCATGGTGGACAAGAGCCTGCTGCAGCAAGTGGAGCAAGCGAATGGTGAATCGCGTTTCGTGATGCTGGAAACGATTCGAGAGTACGCACGGGAAAAACTGGAGGCAAGCAAGGAAGAGGCCTTGACGAGGCGAGCCCATGCCGCTTACTGCCTGGTGCTGGCAGAGGAGGAGGTTACCGAGCAGGGCAGCGCGGTAGGCGCGGAATCGCTCGAGCGCCTCAGTTTGGAACACGACAATTTCGGCGCCGCGCTTGAGTGTCTGACAAAGACGGGAGATGCAGATTGGGGTCTGCGTCTCGGTGCGGCCCTCTTTCGGTTCTGGGAAACGCGCGAGTACCTCGCCGAAGGCCGGGACAGGCTCGGCAAGCTGTTGCAACTCGCAGGCGCGGCAGCTCCCACGAAGGCGCGATTGCGTGCTCTTTTCGCTGCAGGCGTGCTAGCAGGCGAGCAGGGAGATTACCCCTCGGCGGATGCGCTGCTCAACGAAAGCTTAGGCATCGCGCATCAGTTGTATGACAAGCAGGGCGTTGCAGTTTCTTTAAACGCGCTGGCGGTGCATGCTCGAGAGCAGGGCGCCATCCCTGTAGCGCACTCTCTCTTTGAAGAAAGTCTCGTGCTATGGAGAGAATTGGGTGACCAGAGGGCTGTCGCTCGTGCTCTGAGTAACCTGGCGAATGTGGTCAAATTGCAGGACGACTATGCCCGGGCGGGCTCTCTTCACGCGGAGTGTCTCTCCATCTTCCAAGGCCTGGGAGACCGGACAGGCGTCGCCTGGTCGCTGAACTCTCAGGGAGATGTGGCCCGAGATCAGGGTGACCTTGAAGCCGCGCAAACGTTGTACGAACAAGGCCTGGCAATTTTCCGGGAGCTCGGCGACCCCTGGGGCATTGCCGGCACGCTGGCTGATTTGGGAAACTTGGCGAGGGAGCAGCGGAATTTTCCCGCTGCCGGCGATCTATACCGTGAAAGCCTCAAAATTTTTCAGGAACTGGAACATAAACGCGGAATTGCCCGCCTGCTGGAGTGTTTCGCGTGCTTAGCGGCGGCTCAACTTCAAGCAGAGCGTTCGCTGCAGCTGGCGGGAGCAGCGGCTGCTTTGCGCCGAAATATTGGCGCCCCGCTGACGCCCGCGGACCAGATCAAACTAGAAGCAATTCTGGACCCGGCGCGGCAGGCGCTGACTAACACGGCGAGCACAATGGCTTGGTTGGAGGGCTGGGCGATGCCGTTCGAGAAAGCTATTGAAGAAGTGCTGATGCCGGAAGCGGCATCTCCCGCAAGCTAGCCTCTCGACGAGACAGCCTTAGATATACAGGGAAATCAACTTGCCAACGAAGCTTGGACCAACAGCGGTGACGGGCAACCGGCGCCTTTACACGTGGTTCGCCGTTTGCGCTTTCCTAATCATCTTTGCCGGGTTCGCCCATACCTATTACTTGAGACTCGTTTTCGAGACCAAGGGGCTACCGCTTCTGCTTCAGTTGCACGGGTTCCTGTTTACGGCCTGGTTCGTCTTGTTTTTTGTTCAAGCGCGCCTCGTGGCCCGGCATCGCGTCGATCTGCACCGCAAACTTGGCGTTGTGGGTGCGTTTTTGGGGCCGTTGTGCGCCTGTGTGGCCATCCGGGTCTCGTTCAATGCGGGTAGAAGATTCTTTCTAGCTCACCCGACCTCTCTTACTAATTTGCGAGCACGCCCTGCCGCCATGGATTTCGGAACCAGTCTGATGTTCCTCGTGCTGGTCGGGATTGCACTCTATTTGAGGCGCCGTCCTGAGATCCACAAGCGCGTCATGGTTCTGGCGTCCTGCAGCATCCTTTTACCGGCAATCGGGCGCATCCCGTTCTTGTTTGACACAGTGGGATTTTGGGGACTTGTCGCCATCACAGAAGTCCCGCCGCTTGCGTGCATTCTCTACGACACGATCAAACACCGACGATTGCATCCTGCGTTCGGGTGGGGCGGCGCTGTGCTTCTGCTGTCTTTTCCGGCGTTCATGCTGATTGGCGCCAGCGATTCTTGGCTCAAATTTCTCTCTTGGTTGCTTAGCCGGTGAGGAGATTGCCGATGTACTCGAAATGGAAGTCAGTTCTAATTCTTCTGGGGCGTTTGGAAGGTTACCCCGGGGGAAAGCAGTGCTGATACCGGAGGCGGCATCTCCCGCGCATTGGCTCCGCAAAAGAGGGAGGGCCATTGAAAGGTTCACCCAGAGCTTACTCCGCGGTTGACGGGTCGATAAGCCGGCGCACGGCGGAGACGCGATTGGCTGGGATGCCTGTGCGCTTGGCGTGTTCCCGGACGGTCGCTTCGTCCGGAGCGAGGTACACGCAGTACACTTTGTCGCCAGTTACGTAGCTGTGGAGCCACTGGATTTCGGGACCCATTTCCTTCAGAACGCTGACCGACTTTTGGGACAGTTCGCGCAATTGCGCGTCGGTTAGGTTTCCGGCTCCGGGGACTTCGCGCTCGATGACGAACTTTGGCATAGAACTCCCTTTGGTGTGCATTTATGCTAGCACGCAGGTGGAGCGGCTTCAAGACGACTTGGCCGAAGCTGCCTCTGGGTTGTAAAAAATGGCCAAGAATAAATATAAGGGTGAGGCCGCCATGGATCTTCGATCGCTTCAGAAACCGCTGAAAGACCAATACCGCAGTGACCCGAGCGCCTCGCGCATCACCCTTCGGGCGAAAGGCGCGCAGACGGATGCTCCGGTGTCATGCTCGGTGGATATTGGGCGTGCCGTTTACCGTGCCGAGGCGCACAAAGGCGTCGGAGGCGCAGGTGCGGGCGCGTGTTCCGGCGATCTTTTGCTTGGGGCGCTGGCGGCTTGCGCGCAGATCACCTGTCAGATGGTGGCTGCGGCTATGGGTATAACAACGGAACGTATTGAGGTGACGGTGGAAGGAGACTTGGATCTTCGAGGCACCCTTGGAATATCAAAGGATGTGCCAGTCGGATTCGAGAGCGTTCGTCTTCATTTTGATGTAGCCGCGCCTACGGCGACCCCGGAGCAAATTGCCGGATTGCGGGAAAAAACGGAACAGTATTGCGTGGTGATGCAAACGCTGATGCGGCCACCGAAGCTGCAATCCGAGTGGGTTCGTCACGATTGAAAACGCAATCGCCATAGCCCGGGCTATTTCAGCGCGGGGGCGGGGACCAGCGGCAAGCGGCGGGGTTCGCCGTGGAAACCGCGGATCTCGATTTCGTCGAGCAGAAGCGAAGGCGCGGTGATTGTGCTGGGAATGCCGCCCTGGGCCGAACCGAAGGCGCCCAACGCGGTCCCAGCGAAACCGCCTGCGGGATTTTGCATGTAGGTGCTGACGTCGCTGTCGCTGCCGATGCCGAGAATGTTTCGCAGAGAACGCAACGTTAGTCCTTCGATGTGACCGCCACGAACCATTTCCTCGCGACCGTCCGCAACGTACACGCGGTACACCACCAGCGGCATGCGCTCGCCGCTGGAAAGGCCGCCGGCGATGGAACCGATGAACTCGTTGAAATCTTCCTGACGGATTGAAGAAAGCGCGGGATTATCCATGCGCTTCACTTCCAGGCACCATTCGTGGCCGTCGTCGTGGCAGGCATCGAGGAATTTCTTTTTCAGACCGGCTGCGTCGAGCGAACCGCTTGCTTGGAAAAAAAGATTGCTGGCGAGCGGAACAGTATCGGAAAGGTTTGCGGAGCGGGCATGGCCATTGGATTTCTGGAAATCGGGGCCGGGCCGGCGGGACATGAGCAAGTCTCTGAGAGTGCCGTTATCCACCAGAGTGACACGCTGGGCGATGACACCTTCATCATCCACAGCGTAATTTCCGAGCAGCGGTTTTCCCTGAAATTCCTTCAACGTGGGATCGTCAACGAGGGTCACATTCGCCGGAAGCACTCGCGTTCCGACGCGGCCGGTCCATTCGCTGCGGCCGCCGAAGCGTTCCATGACTGCATCGAAGGAGGAGCCCATGGAAAGCGGCGGACGCGCGCCGGAGAGCGACGGGGAAAGCACCTGCGCGAGAACGGAGCCGGCTGAGGGCGCGTCGAAAAGCACGGGGCCGGTGTAATCCGGAACGAGCGGGCTCGCGCGCAACATTATGAGGTCGGTTCCGGTTTGCGCCAGGGATTTAGCCACGGTTTCGGGGTCCGGAAGATCCGCGGGGCGCGCGAGATAGAGCGAATAAAAATTGTGCAACGGCATCCCGTCGTCCGCCTGCGTGTCGATGGCCGCTTCGATGGCGGCGAGGCTGCGCGACGTTCGCAGCGTGGTGCCTTCGCTGTTCATCAAATAGTAGGTGACATACACCATGTAGTAATTCACGCGCGTACCGTTGAGCTGAGGGAAGTTCTTGAGAACTTCAGAAGCTTTGCGCGCTTCTTCTTCCCAGTTGCGCGAGGTCCAATCAGGGTTCACGCGCGGATCGATTTGCTGCGTGGGAGGCGCCTGCCAAAAGTCATCGATCTCGGGCGGCTTGGTTAAGCTGCGCAGAAAGGCTTGCTTGAGCGACATCTGCGTGACGGCTTGCTTGTAGGCCTGGTCGGTGGCGAGCCAGAGATCCTGGCGAAGCGAATTGTAGTCGTGGTCGATCCCCACCTGGCCGGTGGAGCCGAGAAAGCCCTGAAATCCATCTTCGCTGATGAAATTCGAGCTGTCCAGGTGATAGTCGCCGACGCGAACGTCGACACTCATGAAGCGGTTGCGCGTGGTGGAACTGTTGATCAGCGAGCCGAAGGACGCGGTAATCGCGCGCACATCCACGTCCATCAGGCGATATTCGAAGTAAAAAGGCTTTTCCACGCCCGGAAGTTGCAGACGGGTGCGCGCACGCTCCATTTCGTCATGCATGGCGTGAAGCGTCTGGTCGGTTTCGGTGGCTGGCACGGCGGCTTGCACAGGAGCGGCGGCCGGAGATGCAGTGTGCGTGGCGTGGGCGGGCACGCCTGCAGACAGAGGAATTGCAAACGCCGCAATCAAGGCAATCACAGAAAATTTCTTCACGGCTGTTGTCCCTTCGTCTGCGAATTATTTTCCGCTGTGTTATTTTGGCCCGGATAATGCCCCTCGGGATCGTGCGCCGGGGGCGGAAGGATGGGCGGCTTGTCCGTGGAAGTTTCTTTTTTCTGTACTTCCATTTCTGAAATCAAAATCGCGGGCGCCACGGCCGAAACCGGGACGGAACCGGATTCAGCGCCGCAGTAGCCGTTGAAAATATCAGGGGTGTCGCCGGTAGCCACGATTTTCGTCAGTGAAACAAGCGGCGTGCCGACAATGTCCACGCCGCGCACGAGCTGATCCGGGCGGCCGTCCGGAAACACTTTGTAAACCACGAGCGGGAGCACTTGAAACGCCTGCGGCTGAGCTCGTCCGGTGAAGGTGAAGCCTCCAGCGATGTCGTCAATCAGGAGGCCGAACGGCTTACCTTGCGCTTTAACCAGTTCGATCAGCTTTTGGCGCAACTGGGCGTCGGTCATCGTTCGCGAACTTGAGACGATCAAATTTCCTTGGCGCGCGACGGGTACAAATCCAAGCTGGCGGCGTCCGTGACCGTTCGACTCCGGAATGGTTACCAGCGGCGAGCGCGACATCAGGAAAGTTTTCAGCACGCCGTGATCCACGAGCGAAACGTTTTCGCCCGGGACGCCTTCGTCGTCAAAGGCATAATTGCCGAGCAACATTTGGCCGCGGAACGATGCTTCCGTGGGATCGTCCTTGATGGAAATAAATTCCGGCAGAATCTGCTCGCCGACTTTGCTGGTAAAAGTTTGGCCTTCGTTAATGTCCTTCTGGCGGAACCCCTCTGCGCGATGGCCAAAGACTTCGTGAAAGAAAACGGCGGCGGCGCGGCCGGTCAATAGCGCGGGACCGGCGTAGGGATCAACCAGCGGCGCGTTGTCCAAGGCTTCCGTCTCCGCAATCATGGTCTGGATGCGGTCGAAAACCACCTTGTCCGTCGGGGCGTCTTTGGGCGTGAGCCAATCGAAATTGGCGTAACGGTTGATGTCCATGCCATCGGGGGCTTTGCTTTGAACGTAGAGTTCGAGCCGGTAATGTACTTGGCCGAATGCGAGCTTAGTGCCTTCCGTATTCACTTGATATTGATTCGTGCCGAGGGCGGTAAAAGTGGCGATGGAATTCAGCACCGCAGGCGAATTGCTGAACGCAGCGGTGTATTTTCGCACGCGCTCTTCCCAAGGTTTGCGGTCAACGGTAATATCCACGCGCGGGCCAATGGAGACGTGGGCCTTCTCGCGCGAAAAATCCGGCGCATTTCCCTCCGCGGTTTGTACCTGGACTTGCTGGCTGGTCTGGACTTTGATTAGCGCTTCGGACGCGGCGCGGTATTGCCGGGCGGTCTCCCGCCAGATTTCGCGCCGCAGCACCGGGATATCACTGTCGAGAGCCATGGTAGTTCCGGGACTGGTCCAACTCGGCTGGCGGTCGCCCAGTTTGTGCGTGTCGTCAAGTTGGTAGGTTCCCACTCTGGTTTGCACTTCCAGCCAACGCGCACGACTGTCCCCGCTCGATAGCAGAGCGCCGTTCGAGCCAGACACTTCCGAATACTGGCGGTCCGCGACGGTATAGCTGATGAAATAGTCGGCAGGCTCGGCTTTCGAAATACCGGCCATCGAGCGGTCAAGCTCTTCCTGCATGGCGGTTAGGACGGGAGGGGTCGCCGTCTGTGGCGGACGGTCGCCGGCCACACAGGCCCAGGCTGTTATTAGGATAACGGTACTAACGCCGAGAGTTCTTGTCGTAGGTTTAGTTTTCATGGTTGCACAAAGCCTTACAGTTTAAGATAGGACGCCTCGAATCCAAAATGAAAAGCCAGGGGAAGAGCAGAGTCCCAGCGCGGAAGCGGCACAAGGAGACTTAGATGCGCGCCATGGTCGTAAGGAAGTATGGTGCCCCGGAAGTTTTTGAAGCGCGCGAACTCCCCGACCCGCAGCTCAAGCCGGGAGAAGCGCTGATTCGCGTCAAAGCCATCGGCGTAAACTTCGCGGACCTGCTGCAGCGCATGGGAATTTACCCTGGAACGCCCAAGCCGCCCTTCGTTCCGGGGCTGGAAATTGCGGGTGTAATCGAGAAAATTGCCGATAGTGGCGGAAAGCCGGCGGAAGGCGAGCCGTTGAGAGTCGGCGAAGCGGTAGCTGCGCTCACGCAATTTAACGCCTATGCCGCATGGGCGGCCGTTCCTGCGCGCCAAGTGTACCGCTTGCCCGCGGGCATGCCCTTCGACGATGCTGCCGCGATCCCGGTGAACTACCTGACCGCTCATCACTCCATGTTTACGATGGGAAACCTGCAGCCGGGAGACAGGATACTGGTCCACGGGGCGGCGGGTGGCGTGGGGATCGCAGCCGTGCAACTTGCACGGGCCCGTGGCCTGGTGATTTTCGGCACAGCGGGGCCCACAAAGCAGGAATATCTGCGCAAGATCGGCGTGGATCATGCAATTGATTATGAGAAAAACGATTTCGTCGAGGTGGTGCGCAAGTTCGCGCCGGACGGAATTGAAATGGTGATGGACCCGATCGGCGGAAAGTGTTTTTCGAGAAGTTATAAATGCCTTGGCCCCACCGGCCGGCTGGTGGTCTACGGTCTCTCCGCCGCTGCGGGGCCAGACGGAAAGCGGAGTTTGACCCGGGGACTCACAACCCTGGCCCAGATTCCCCGGTTTCATCCCATGAAGTTGATGAGCGCTAATATCTCCGTGATCGGCGTGAATCTCGGGCGCTTGCAATCCCGCGGTGCGCTGCTGCGGGGCGAACTCGATGAGATTTTTCGCATGTACGCCACGGGCAAGATCAAGCCGGTCATCGGGAAGTCCTTTCCGCTGGCGGAGGCCGCGGCGGCGCATAGATATATTCAGGAGCGGAAAAATATCGGCAAAGTGATCTTGACCGTGAAGTAAGCAAGGCATTATTGGGAAGCCGCGGGAGCCGCGGCCTGCGGCTTGGCGAACAACGATTCATCGATTGCCGGATTCAGTTGCACATCATGAATCGTCGATTCGAAAAATTTTGCGCCATCGCGATATGTGACGGTAGAGAAGGCGAACGGCATGTCTTTAACCGGCCGGTAATCACTCCAGCGCTGCTCGTTGTCCGTTGGCCCATGCTCTCCAGCGGATTGAAATCGCGCGGCGGCAAGCAAATGCGTGTCGGTATAAAAGTAGAGCTTTAATGGGCCGAACGGGCCCTCTACCGCGACGCCCAGCGTTTTCTTTCCGTCAATTTCCGTTTCGCCGATGAATTGTCCGGTGAGTTTTCCGGCAAGCACTTGCCGGTAAAGTCCCCAGCCGCCGCCGAAAAGTAAGATTCCGCGTTTGAATTCTGAAATTACAGGCGTAGTGTCGCGGGTGCCTTGCGCGAATTGCAGCCACGCAGAAGTCCCGTCACAAACCTGAGAGATTTTTTGGTCGCCGAGGGTGACCTCGCCGTGAGAACGGTCCGGATACGATACTAACCATTTTACGTTGAGCGCGGTCTCGCCCTCCTGGTGGATCAGCTTACCGCCTTCGTTGATTCCCAGCGTCTTTACGGAGGCCAGCTTTTCGCCTCCAGCCGCATTTGCTGCTGCGAACAAAATTTCCGTTCCTCGTTCGGCCGGTGCGGACGCTGCGGCGGCGGATTGTGCCGGCAATGGGCTTGCGATCAAGCCCGCGAGTGCCGCCGCGAGAAACAGAATTGTGCAGAGCCGAGTCCACTTCTCCATGTCCGATTGCTCCTATTGAAGGCTATTAGACGCGAGGCGCCCAAAAAAGATTACGTGCGCTGGAATGCTCAGCGTGGCCTTCCGACTCATCTTCGTTGCTCGGATGGAACAAGTCCTTCCGCAGAACGTCGCAGAGAGTATCCAGGGCTTAAAATCAAGGGGCGAGGTGCGCATGAAAGGCATGCTTGGAATTCTCGTGGTGGCATTGATTGCGCTGCTGGCTTACAGCTTTTACTTTTCGAAAGCCCGGTCCGATGGCGCCGGAACGCCTGCCCAAACTATTAACATCGTTGGCGTGAAAAACGATCTTATCGCTCTGGCCCAGGCCGAGCGCGGTTACCAGGCCGAGCATGGAGGATTTGCCTCCCTGGATGATCTGACCTCGAGCGGCGCGCTTACCATGCAGAACAGATCCCGGCAGGGATACACATACGAAATCGAGAATACGTCTACCGGCTTCCGCGCAGTCGCGCACTGTCCCGCTGCCACGAATCCGGGCTGTGCCGATTACTTCGTGGACCAGACCATGGAAGTCCAGACTGCGTCAAAATAACTCGCGTCTTCGCAAAGCTTTCGCATCGCCGTTCCGCGCATCGCAGCAAAATCGCGTCAGGCATTCCGAGGCATTCAAGGAACATCTGAAGGCCCGCCTGCGTACCTTTGTTTGAAGTTCAAGAAGCTGACAAAACAGAGGAGACTTCCCATGGACCCAATCGGATTCGCCGCAGTAGTACTTGCATTTGCGGTTCCGCTGGCGGCTATTTACGCCTGGTACCGCGTTCGAAAGCTGCGAACGGAAGAGCGCCTGGCAGCCATTGCCAAGGGAGTTTCAGTCCCCATCGCGGAAGAATTGCCGCCGCATGCACGTTCGCGGAAAGCAGCGATTTTGCTTATCGCCGGCGGATTGGGCTATACGCTGACGTTTATGTGGTTGTCGAGATTTGAAACGGAAGCCATGCAGGCAGCCGTATTCGGCATCATTCCTATCTCGATTGGGGTTGGTTACTTCATTGACGCGGTGCTGGTGCAGCGCGAGATGCGTCCGGCGGCCTGATCGAGTTTCGCGCGCTTTATCGGCGCAACGTAGAAGGCGAAATAAGGTTGAGCTAGGGTGTGCGCTTTTGGTCGGCAACGGTTACGCCCGCTTCGGCGTAATCCGTCGCCGGCAAATCGATGAACGTCACCTGAATATTTTCGCGCTTGGCTTTGCCGTCCTCTATCAACACTTGTGTAATGCGCTCAGCCAGTTTGCGTTTTTGTTCCGGCGTGCGCCCTTCCACCCAGGTTACTTGCACGTATGGCACAAGACCTCCTCGCGTTCCACGTGCATTCTACCCAGAAATCTCGCGCGAAGGAAAATGCTTCCGCCGGCTAGCGACGACGCCGCAATCTTCAAAAGCGATTGGCGCCGGGTTAAGCCGCACGACTAGGCTGTGGCGGCAACTTTGTCCCGCAACTCGGACAATTCGCCCAGCCGCGCTCTACGGCATGGCCGCAACTCGGACATGTGGGTTGCAGTGAGGTGCCGCAATGTGGACAGAAAACAAATCCCGACGGAACATCCTGCGAGCAGCCCGGGCACGGCTTCGGCATGGGCTTGCGCAAAATAAAATAGAGAATGATGCCGATGCCGTCGGGAATGAAAAGCGCCAGTAGCGTCCACATCACATAGGGCATCCCGCGCCGCTTCGCGTCGCCGTAGACATAGCCCACGAGCAAAAAGAATACGAGCACGAAGAGAGAGATGCCAAAGGCAAACAGGATTTGCCCTATTGGATTCCATTCGCGCATGTGCCGATCACCCGGCAAGGCAACCGTGAACAAAAGGATGCTAAGACAGAAATAAGCGACCACTGCAAGAATCCATGCAATCCGCGGGATCACCCGCAACTGTTTGTTGAATCCGCTCATGCCAATCTCCTTTCCCGCCGCTGCTGAAGTGACAAAAACACGGCTGCTGCGCCACCCGTCATCCATATGATTGTCGTGAAGACTGCAAATCCCATCCAAGCATGGTTCAAACGCGGATCCAGCATGCCAAGCAAACCGCCGCTAACGAGCCGCACCACGGGCCAACTCATCAACGTGAGCGCCCAGGCAAAAAGAATCACGCCGATCATCACAATCCGGTGCCAGCGATTTTCGGCTTCTTCCGCAAACCGGATTTCTGCTCGCGCGCGTGCGCGCTCCACAATCAGCGGCCTGGGCTGCGGAGTCGGCAGCCGGCGCATCCCGGCTGCAAGAAGGCGCCAGCTATCCAGTTCAGACGAACACTCGGCGCAGGAGCGCGCGTGATTCATCACTTGTTCTTCTTCCGCCCGCGTGAGCGCGTCCGCAACGGACAGAGCCAGCAATTCCCGGATTTTGTCGTGATCGTTCATTGCCATACTTCTCCAGGGTAATGTGTTTCGAGCGTTTGGCGCAGCCTGTCGAGTGCGCGGCGCAAACGCGTCTTCACCGTCGAAAGCGGGATGTCGATTACCTCCGCGATTTCCTCGAGCTTCATTTCCTCTTCGAAGCGGAGAGTGAGAACTTCACGGTGCGTCACGGGCAATAGATCGAGGGCGTGAGCCAGGCGGCTGGTGCGCTCGCGCTCGACAATCCCGTCGAGCACAGGACGCTCGCTCGACGGCAAGCGCGTGGCCGCGGATTCTCCGGGTGCGCCCTCTATGGGCTCGTCCAAACTTTGCGGCCGGATTCGGCGCAGATGATCGATGGCAATATTTCGCGCCACGGTGAAAAGCCACGCTTCGAAATTGCGCCGGGAATCGTATTGCCGGATCTTCTCGGCCACGCGGATCCAGGTTTGCTGGAAAAGATCTTCGGCTTCAGCCGGCTCACGCACCAGGCGCAGCAAATACCGGTAGAGGCGGTTTTGGTAACGCGTAAGAAGCGCCGAAAGCGCGTCCAGGTCTCCGCGTCGAAGCTGGGCTACTTCGCTTTCGAGCCCCACTCGCCCCTCCCAGTAGATGGCTGCGCTGCCTATCATATCTATACTACGGATGAGGTCTTGAAAAAGACTCACCCATCGCGCCTGGGGAAGCTTGTAAGTCTTGTGTTATAAGTGAGACTCGAAATACAAAGAGGGTTCCCATCGCACCTGCCAGTTCTTCCGCACGGGATATTTGTTTAGAGATTTCACCGAATCCGGCATTCGTGGATGAGGAAGTTTGCATACGCGCGCATGGAATTTTGCCACAGCAGCAAATTTTAATTCGCGCCGTCACGCAGGATGACCTAGGCCGTCGCTGGATTTCAGAGGCGATTCTTCGCGCGGACGCATCCGGGGTGGTGGATTTAGCTCTGCAAACGCCCATCAGCGGCAGCTATCGCGGCGTATCGCCCATGGGACTTTTCTGGTCTATGCGGCTCGAAACGCAGGATTCGAGCATGCGGATGACATTTGCAAAAAAGGATCTATCGCCCAATCGCGTGATGTTGGAGGGTGCAATCGATGGCCGCGTCGTGGCGTCGTCGGAGATCGTGCGAAATTTTCAGACCGGTGAAACGCAAACGCGCGATTTGAAAATCGGTGACGATGGTTTGGCAAACGGCCGCACCGGCGACGTCGCGACGACTATCGGGAAATTGTTCATTCCGCCCGGGCGCGGTCCGCACCCGGCCGTTGTGGTTCTCAGCGGCACCGGCGGCGGTTTCGATGTCGACAAAGCGGCCGTGCTCTCCCGCCATGGTTTTGCAACTCTGGCGCTGGCATATTTCGGGATTCCTCCTCTGCCTATATGGCTGCATCGCATTCCGCTGGAATATTTTGAAGCTGCACTCGGTTGGCTTAGAGCACAGCCGGAAGTTGACGCCCAGCGCATCAGCGTTCTCGGCATTTCTCGCGGAGCGGAACTCGCGCTTCTTCTCGGCGCAAAATTTCCGGAAATTCATGCCGTGGTGGCCTACGCGCCGAGCAGCGTCGCGTGGGCTGCCGGCGGGCGCGACAAAGCCACGGGTGAAATTATTCCGTCGTGGACTTGGCAGGGCTCGCCTGTTCCGTTCGCACCGCTTCCTCTGCGTGGCTTCATGTGGCGTTCGGCGGTACCTGTCGCTGTGTTACGGCAACCCGTGATGTTCAGAAACCTGTTTCGCGCCGGCTTGCGCAATCGTGAGGCAATCGCGCGTGCGTCAATTCCCGTGGAACGAATCCGCGGCCCAGTCCTTTTGATTTCCGGCGGCGACGACCATCTCTGGCCTGCGGCGAAAATGAGCGAAGCAATTATCGCGCGACTGAAGAAGCACGGCTTCGCGCATCCCGTCGAGCATCTGCACTTCCCGCGCGCAGGCCACATGTTGCGATACCCGTATCTCCCTACAACTTCGCGCGAATCGGGCAATACTTATCTTCGCGGGGCAAAATTTTCATTCGGCGGAACGCCGGAAGCCGATGCCGAGGCCCAAACGGATTGCTGGCGTCGGACCATCGCGTTTTTCAAGAGCAGCCTTTAACGCCAAACACCTGCGATCCGCTCGGCCGCCGACGATGCAAGTGCGCCCCGCGGGCCGCCGGTAGCGTGTGCTAGAATGTTGATACAGTGCTGAAGATTCTTCAGGATCTGCTCGAACTGCAAGCCGTGGACATGCGGCTCCAAGACGTCCGCGCGCGCCTGGCTTCCTTTCCGAAGAAAATTGCTGAATCGGACGCGCGCGTCGCCGCGTCAAAGGGCGAACTAGAGCACAGCAAGGCCGCGCAACTCGCCACCGTCAAAGACCGCAAAAAATACGAGCTCGACGTTGAGGGATGGAAGGAAAAGGTCCGCAAGTACAAGGATCAGACCTCCCAGATAAAAACGAACGAGGCTTACAAAGCTTTGCAGCACGAAGTGCAAATGGCCGAAGAAGAAATTGCCAAAGCGGAAGATCGCTTGCTCGAACAAATGGTGGCCGGCGAAGAGTACGACCGGCGCATTAAGATTTCCGAAAAATCGCTGAAGGAAGTGGAAGAAGTCGCTCGCGGCGAGCGCTCCAAGATTGAAACCGAAAAAGCGGAGGCTGAAAAAGCTCTCGCGGAGTTAGAGGCCGCGCGCGCCCGCGTCACGACGGGAATCGACGAGAACATGCTGGATCATTACGACCGCATCGTAAAAAAACATCATGGCGTCGCCCTAGCCGAAGTTCGCGACGAGAAATGTACCGCCTGCGGAATGCGCATCCGGCCTCACGTATTTCAGGAGATGCGCCGCTCGGAAAGCCAGGAAATGTTTCACTGCGAAACTTGCACTCGCATTCTTTATTACTACGAGCAGGTATCTTCCGCGGCAGCCGTTTCTTCCAACACGCCCGCTTCCACTCCAGCCGGGCTCTTCCAGAAATGAAGTGTACGGGCGGCGAAATCCTTTCGACTTTGTATTCTGCTAAGACGGTCAAGAAATGAAACGGCCTGCAAAACTCACGCCACCGGGCAGCGCGCGTTTATTCACCGACGCTCATTTGGCCGGCCCGCCGGCGGGAGTTCACATCGCTAACATAGACGGAGCTTCGCGCGGCAATCCCGGCCCGGCGTCCTACGCTGTAGTTCTGCGGGATGCTTCCGGAAAGATTGTCCTGGAGCTAGCGAAACATATCGGCCGTGAAACAAATAACGTCGCCGAGTACTACGCGCTTCTGGCTGCGCTGGACTACGCGGCGACTCACGACATTCCCGCGCTGCGAATTCGGAGCGATTCCGAGCTTCTCGTCCGGCAGATGCAAGGCCGTTACAAAGTGAAAAGCCCAGACCTGAAGCCGCTCCACGAACGCGCTGCGAAATTGGCTCGTCAGATTCAGTACTTCGTCATCGAGCACGTCCGCCGCGAATTGAATAGCGACGCAGACGCTCTCGCAAATCTCGCGTTGGATCAGGCCGGAACGGCCGGTGGAGTCCGCCGGGAAGCCGCGAAATCTGAAATTCGCGCTCCGCATGGCGAAACCCAGCCGCTCGCGGCGAAAGAAAACTCTGAACCTGTTCGTCGTGGCTCAAGCTCATCCCTCAGGATTCGCGCGCGGTTCCTAAACGGTGTTCTAGTACCAGTCGAATCGCTCGATTTACCCGAAGGCAGTGAGGTGATGCTCGACGTGCGTAGGCCATTGAGTAAGTAGTACTTACTGAGATAAGCAGCCCCTTCCACTTCCCATAGTTTGGTACCAACGCTCTATTGTTGCGCTCGGTTTAGACCTATAACTTCGTTCTGTCAGGCCCAAACTGTGACTCCATTTCTGGACAAACTTCCGACGATCCTTGTGCTCGCTGTTCTCGTCGCGATATTTTTATCGCTGCGGAAACACGCCCCCTCTGCTCGCATTCGGCTCTGGACCTACGCGTGGGCATTGATTTTTCTGCACTTTTTCGTTGAGGCATTCGAAACTCACCAAGGCACGCTGGAAATAATTATCGAGTCGATTGACATCGCCGCTCTGGAGCTTTCCGGAGTGGTCTTTGCTACCTCCATGATTAGCGCCGTCGAAATCCGATCGAAACGGCTCGGACTGTTGGCACTGCTTGGCATTCCGGTGGTATTTCACGCGGTTGTAGCCAGTTTTGACTGGCACATTTTTCGAACTATGTCCGCGGCTCTTGCGGTTATATTCTTCGGTGCCGCCATCTTCACACTTGTGGCCCACGCACGGCCGCCGCGATTCAACACCTTTGTGGCTGTTGTCCTTACCGGTGTGGGAGTCTGGGGGATCCACAATCAATTGCACGGCAGCCCCGACTTCGCCATCAACGCCATCCTGACACTCTCCTTCGGATTGTGCGGCTTTCTTTTCTGGAAACGGTATCCGAGGATTTCTCCCGGTGTAATCGCCGTGGCCGGCGGATTTCTCGCCTGGGGCGCGGTATTCCCGGTGGGCGCGTTGTTCGATCACTATTTGCCGAAACTGCAAATGAATCCGGAATTGTGGAATGTCCCAAAGTATTTTGTGGCTCTCGGGATGGTGCTGACGCTCCTGGAAGACAAGTCCCGGATCATCGAACGATCCAGCGCGCGCGAACATGCCGAAAACCTGCTGCTCCAGCGCCTTTCGCACATCACGTCACGACTTCTAGCCGGAAAAGATCCGGCTGCACTGTGCAACGAAGTCGCCACCGCCGTCACCGACGCGAGCAGTTTCACCAAGGCCGCCCTATTGCTCGCCGCGGAAGACCGCTCGTTCCACCTGGCCGGCGCAAATGGTTTTTCCCTAGAGGAAACCAATAAGCTCGAAGAGCGCGCAAGAAGTCTCACGATCGAACAACTCAAAGGGTTGTGCAACAAGGACAAGCAGCTAGGGAATAATTCTTACCGCATGGCCCACCTCGATAACGAAGTCCTGATCCCGCTCATTTCATGGCGAGGTTCATACGTGGGATGCTTATTCCTTAGTAGCACGGAACTTGAAGACGGTCCTGACGTGTCCGAAATGGTGAAGCTGGAAGTTCTCGCATCCGACCTAGCCGTCACAATCGAAAACACCAGGCTGCATCATCAGCTCGTGCGAGCGGAAAAATTGGCTGCGCTAGGCCAGCTGGTCGCCGGAGTGGCTCACGAATTAAACAATCCGCTGACCGGTATCATTGGCTATTCGGAATTGCTCGTG
Source organism: Acidobacteriota bacterium (assembly GCA_003167215.1). Taxonomy (GTDB): domain Bacteria; phylum Acidobacteriota; class Terriglobia; order Acidiferrales; family UBA7541; genus Palsa-295. The sequence goes on from PMTV01000039.1 coordinate 36,748, forward strand.
GAGGAAGTGCAGGGCGAGAAGGTGGTCAAGCGCCTGCAGAAGTTAGGACACGAAGCGCATCGCATGAAGCGTATCGTGGACGGCTTGCTACGTTTTGCCCGCCAGAATAATCCCGCGGCTCGCGCTGCCGATTTCGAGGGCGCCTTGCGCGACGTCATCCAGATTCGCGAATACCATCTGCGAAAGCTCGGTATCTCTGTTCAATCCAACGTCGATCCAAAGTTGCCGCCCATCGCCATTGGCGAGGACGAATTGAAGCAAGTCCTGCTAAATCTCCTGAACAACTCGATAGATGCAGTCGAAGACAGCGCGCAACGCTCCATCCAAATCCGCGCTTCGATACATCAGAATACCATTGTGATTCAGTTCGAGGATTCCGGCCCGGGATTCGCCGACCTCAACCGCGCGTTCGATCCGTTTTTCACCACCAAGCCAGTGGGAAAAGGCACCGGACTCGGCCTGAGCATTTGCTACGGCATCGCGCAGGAATGCGGCGGGGAAATCGTTCTCTCGAACAAGCAGCCCTACGGCGCGAGCGTCGTGCTGGAGCTGCCCGTGGCCATCTCTGCAGCGCATCCTAGCATTGGCCTCACGGCCTAGCGCCCAGCCAGAATTTCCGTTCAAAACTCTAGGCCGATGCTCTATTGGACTTGTTTCAAGACGTAGGAGCGGTACAGCGTGTCGCGCTGCGCGGGGATATAGCCTGCATCGGAGATGATGCGGCGAAGCTCGGTTTCGTTGGTGCGGTTGCGGACGCCGGCTGCGTAGACAACGTTTTCTTCAATCAATATGCTGCCCACATCATCGGCGCCGAATTGCAAACCGACCTGGCAGATTTTGATTCCGGGCGTGAGCCAGCTCGACTGAATGTGGTCGATGTTGTCGAGGTACAGCCGGCTGATCGCCAGCGTCTTCAGATAATCGAAGGCCGTCGCCTCGGGGATTTTCTTCCCCAGTGGAGTATTTTCCGGCGCAAAAATCCAGGGAATGAACGCGGTGAACCCGCCCGTATCCTCCTGAATCCGGCGCAGCAACTCGAGATGGTTCACGCGGTGCCGCGCTTCCTCGCCGCAGCCGAACATCATGGTCGCGGTCGTGCGCATTCCCAGTGAATGCGCGGCGCGATGCACTTCCACCCATTCTTCGGAGCGGCACTTCAATCGCGAAATGCGCACGCGTATTTCGTCGTCCAGAATTTCAGCTCCGCCGCCGGGAATCGAATCGAGGCCCGCGTCGCGCAGCCGCGCAATCGTGTCGCGCAGCGAAAGTCCGGAAACTTCGGCGATGCAGGTAATTTCCGGCGCTGAAAAACAATGTAGATGAACCTGCGGATACCTTTCCTTGATTGATCGCAGCATGTTTTCGTAAAACTCAATCCGGAGGTCCGGATGCAAGCCGCCCTGCATCAGCACTCCCGTGCCGCCCAGACCGAGCATCTCCTCGATTTTTTCGTAAATGGATTCGAGCGGCAGAATGTAGCCGTCTTTCGCGCCCAGCGGCCGGTAGAATGCGCAGAACGAACAATACTCCGTGCAGAAATTCGTGTAGTTGATGTTGCGATCGATCTGATACGTGGCAATGCGCCCGTCGGTCTTCTTGCGGCGTACTTCGTTCGCAGCCATTCCGATTCCGATCAAATCATCGGATTCGAAAAGGTCCAGCGCTTCTTGTTGTGAAATTCCCATTTTTCGTTTATCCCCTGCCGGCAATCAGATCAAATGAACCGGATTGTTGATCCGTACGATGCCTTCCCGTAGCACCGCGCCATAAACGCCCAAGCAGCCTTGGTGGCGAAGCGCCACTGTCTGCAGCACGGTTGGTGAAGGTGCCGCCGTCTCCGGATCGAGCGTGATCATCACGCAGCGCTCGTCTTTTTTCACCAGCTTCAGTATGACCGTGTCGCCGATCTGCAGCTCGTGCCCGATCAAGTCGTCTTCGTAGTAGGGCTGGTCGTTGTCCCAGCGCACATAAAAGTTAGCACGAAATCGCCGGGTATCGAGGCTAATACCAGTTTCTTTGGAGAGCGCGCTAGCCGTGCTCAATCCCAGCACGGAGACCGGGCGCGCGTCCGTCTGGCAACGCTCCGAAAACCTCAATCGAAGAGAGCGCCCGAATCGTTCTTCCAGATACCGGGTGAACCGCGAATCACCCATGTGGAAATTTTCGCCCTCTGGTGTAGTCACTTCAACCGCGTAGCGCGCGGCGTCGGGATTTTCATCTTCGATCGCCGGCGGATCCAGAAAACGCGGACGAAAGAGAATCAATTCGCGGCCCTGCCGTGCCGTCATCCATGGAAAGTTCGACCGGTTGCGATTGTCGATGAATGCAAAAACGCGGTCGCCAATCAGCCCGGCGAAACCGACGCGCGCTTCTTCCAGGTCTTCACCGGCCATGCTTTTCACCGGATAGCGACGCAGGATGCTTAGCTGGCCGATGCGTTCCACACTCTTACGCTCCGTGCCGGGCAGTCGCTCTGGCCCGTGATTCGAAAAATTCCAGCGGGCGTGCGCGCGGAATCAAGGCCGCCGCGGCAGCTTTTTCGTAATAGAGGCGCAGGCCCGCCAGATATTCCTCTTCTAGACCGAAATGGATATTTTCCGTGAGGTAACGTTCCAACGCTCCGGCCGAGAGATTAAGTTTCAGTGAAGCCCCTTCGGCGATTTCGCGCAGGCGCGCAAGCCCGTACTTCTTCGATGCTTGAAAGTCAGCAAGAATTTCCGGAGTCATCGCATCGCGACGCGCCGTCCAAATCGCCAGCACGCACGGCTTTCCGGTTAGCTCCTGCCATTGGTAAGCCACATCATAGACGAAGAGCGTTTCAAATCCCGGCACCGGCGCGCTCTCGGGATCACCCTTACAGCAGTCCTCGCCGCTGGGAATTTTTCCGGCCAATTCATCCATCTTTACCGCGATGCGCAATGCCGGATCGCCAATCACCAGCGCCGCGTCGGCAATCTTCAGCATTTCCGACGGGTCGGGCGCGGCGTCCACAAATTCGGGTTGAATTTTCCAGTGTTCGGCAGCGAGCAATCGGACCAGCGCAGCCGAACTTCGCGAGCTGGTATCCAGAGCGATGCGCCTCACCTTTTCGATTGGTTTTTTCGCCACTAACAGAATGCTGCGCACCTCGCCTTTAGCTGCGACGGCCATTCCCGGCAGCGCGACGACGTTTTCCATGCGTTGGTATTCGATGGCCGGAATGATGGCAACGTCCACATCGCCACGCCGCAGCGCTTCGGCGCATTGCGACGGCAGGGTAAACGAGAGATCGTATTTCCCCGCCAGCGGGCCGTCGGTGAATCCCCACACCAGCGGCGCCGTATTCAGGAATTCAACAATTGAAATTCGTAGTTTTGCCATACTTTGGTTATTGCGGACGCTTACTAAATCTTAGCATACCGATGCATAGGATGCTTCCGGCAGGAGCCGAGCAGACGGACGACGAGCAGGAAATTCGGCTACGGCGCGGACGAGAACCCCACCACCTCGTCTTCCAGCGGGATTTCCATTTCGTGTTTGACCCCCGCTCCGTGCGAATCGGAAGGTTTCCATCCCTCGCCCTTTCCCAAGACTTCAAACGAAGCGAATGCGTAGGGGAAGCCCTCGCAACCAAGCATCGAGCTCGCGTTGCAAATATCAAAATGCAGATGCGGCTCCGAAGAATTTCCGGTGTTGCCCAGGAGCCCGAGGACCTGACCGCGGCGCACTTTGTCGCCTACTTTTACCCGAAGCGACCCCGGTTGCATATGCGCGTAGAACGCGTACAGCCCGTTGCCGATATCCACAATAATGTGATTGCCGCCGACCGTCTCCAGCGTAATCGGGACTGCGAGCGATGCTGCTCCCGGCGTGTTTTGCGGCAGGCCGTCTTTGGTCTCCGTTACGGTTCCGTCCGCTACCGCAAGGATTTCGTGTCCGTATGCGCGATAATTTTTGTTGTCCGCCGGATCGCCCTTGTAAGTCTTCCCGTCGGGATAGAGTTCCACCCAGTCGATGGCGAAGCGCTGGGAGATATAAGCGCGCCCGTCGATCGGAATCAGCGCACGCCGGTGTGCCGAGGTGTTCGAAGGACCGTTGCCTGCCTCCCAATCATCGCCGGTCAGCGGCGCGGCGATCACCGCCACCGGCTTTCGATCCACTTGCATTGCCGGGGTGTCGATCATTAGTCCTTCCGGATAATCGCCGATCTTCACTGTGATTCGCTGCCTGATGGTCGCCGGAACGGCGTCCAGATTGTCGAAGTCTACCCATAAGTACACGACGGCAAATCCTCCGGGCCCAATTTTTGATTTTTGCGCCGCGTCTCCGCCGGGATGAACCACCATTCCATCGAGATCATTGCCGGAAAAACTCGCTAGAGGTTTTTCTCCGCCATTTCCAGCCATCACGTCCACGCGCGTGAGATCGCATCCCGACTTACTGTAGTTCGAAACGTGCAGCTCGTAAGCGAGATGCCATTTCCCATCAGCTTTAAATGCCGTGGGCGCGATCGGAATCACCACGTCCAGCGGGACGTTCAGCGGCCTCGGCGTATGTTCCGCGGTCTTCGCCGAATTGCCTTCCGGCGTTTTGGATGCTTCGCTGCGTTTGAAGGAAAGAGGTTGTGCCGGAACTCCAGTTTGTGTCCAAGTCCCGGTGATTTCTGATCCGGTCTCGTTCATCTTTCCCTCATACAAGCCGCCGACTCGACTCACTTCAAACCGCACTTCGCCCTCAAACAGCGTGGCTTTCTCGATCGGCAACGTTGCGCCTTGATCCACGCTGTTCAGTTGTCCGGCCAGATCTCCGCTGCTTGTTTTCGAGATCGTCACCACGAGACGGAGCTGGCCGCCCAAAGTTCCTTCCCACGATCCTTCAAGGCCGGTCGCAGCAGGCGCTTGCTGCGCCATCGCGCGGCTCGCTGAAAATCCTGCGATTGCCATTGCCGCGAACAACAAAGCACAGGTGCAAGCTAAACCCGGCCTTGGCGCAAGACCTCCGCGCGTATTCATTAAACGCACTTCTTTCATGCCGGGCGATCTCATGGCTTTCCCTCCGCTGTAGGCGGCAGTATTCTATCGCAACCGCAAAACTACCGACTCACCGAATGGAAGGAGTGAGTATTAACCCGGCTGGACAACCCGGCCGCGGCATGCGTACCCTCAGCCGCTGGTTAGGTTTTTTCTCTCGATGCAATCCGACCAATACTTGGGATGGCTGGCGCTTGCGTTGACGCCGGGGCTTGGCGCGCGTGCGGCTGGGAAATTGCTTCGCGAGATGGGCAGCCCTGAAGCTGTTTTCAAAGCGTCGGTTGCGGCCTTGGAGGCCCAGCGTCTGCCGAAAGCGGTTGCGCAGGCAATCCATACTCGCCAGTCTCTCAGCGTGGCGGCAAAGGAACTGGCGCAGGTGCAAGCCGCCGGTTGCCGCCTGCTCACGTGGGACGAGCCCCAATACCCTCAGCGCCTCCGTGAGATCTATGATCCTCCTCCCCTTCTGTATGTTCTAGGAAACATTGAACTTCTGAATCGTCACTCAATTTCGATAGTTGGCTCGCGTCGTCCGACCCCTTACGGGAATCAAATGGCGCAGAGGCTGGCAAAGGACTTGGCCAACTGCGGCCTGGTAATTTCCAGCGGCCTAGCTCGCGGAATCGACTCGAGCGCGCATAAGGGTGCTCTCAGTTCTGACACCGGTGCCAGCGTGGGAGTACTCGGCTGCGGTATTGATGTTGTTTATCCCAAGGAGAATAAGAAGATTTTCGAGGAAATGATTCAACGGGGAGCGATCATTACGGAATTTCCTATGGGCACGTTTCCCGCGCCTCAGAACTTTCCCATACGCAACCGGATAATTGCCGGTATGGGGATCGGAGTCGTGGTGGTCGAGGGCGCGCAGTATTCGGGCTCGCTTATCACGGCTCGCCTGGCCATGGAGTTTGGCCGCGAGGTTTACGGCGTGCCTGGCAATGCCACACAACCCTCCAGCTATGGGCCGAATCAGCTTATAAAGCAGGGTGCCAAGCTGGTTACGTCTTGGGAGGATGTAATTGAGGAGTTGCCAACGCCTATCCGAGCGGAACTTCTGCCGGTGGAGTCCGCAAACTCCGAAGAGCGGGCCGCGCTCGTGCAGCAAAGTCTGGCCCCCCCGAGCGAACGCTTTACGACCTATTGACTGAGGATGAATCTCGCCATATAGATGATTTGGTCGAACTTTCCGGCCTCAGTTCCTCCGAGGTCCTTGCCGCCCTATTTGACCTGGAGCTCAAAGGCGTGGTACGTCAGTTACCTGGTAAGCAATTCCTCAAAGTCCTGTTGTAATCTCTAAGGGGATAGCAGCTAGGATGTGAGGGGTGCCCCAGTGCCTCCGGGCGCCGGCATTTCAGAACTGTTTACAAGGAACACGAAAAGAGAATGGGTCGATCACTGGTAATCGTCGAATCGCCCGCCAAGGCGAAAACAATTAATAAGTATCTCGGCCGGAACTACACGGTCAAGGCTTCCTACGGCCACGTGATGGATCTGCCGAAAACGACGATTGGTATACTTCTGCCCGGCGAGCAAAACGGCAAGGGAAAAAAGAAGAAGCGCAAAACCAAGAAATCCAAAGGCGCGGACGCGGCACCCGAGAAAAAAGCGCCCAAGCCGGTAGTGATCACTGCCGGAAATATTTTTGAGCCCACCTACCAGGTAATTCCCGGGAAAATTAAGGTCATCAACGACCTCAGGAAAGCAGCTCAGGGAGCCGATGCAATTTATCTGGCGGGGGACCCGGACCGCGAAGGTGAAGCCATCTGCGCGCACCTGGAAGAAATTCTGAGCAATCCCCGCGAATATTCCAATCTCAGGGAAGAAACCGATGTCCCGAAGAACGGCGATGCTCCGAAAGATATTCCGAAGAAAGAAACGAAAATCAGCAAAGCAAGCTTGGCAGTCCCTCCGATTTACCGCGTGATGTTTAACGAGATCACGCAGAAGGCCATCAAAGCCGCTTTTGAAACTCCTTCAAAAGTGAATGCGAATTTGGTGGATGCGCAGCAAGCCCGGCGCGTTCTCGATCGCATTGTGGGTTACAAAGTCTCGCCGCTCTTGTGGAACAAGGTCCGCCGCGGCCTTTCGGCCGGCCGCGTGCAAACCGTCGCGCTCCGGCTGATCGTCGAGCGCGAACAAGAAATTCGCGCGTTCGTCCCCAGGGAATACTGGACCATCCATGCGCTTCTGGGCGCGGGAGAACCGCCCTCGTTTGAAGCCAAGCTCATCAAGTACAAAGGTGAAGACATTGAAGTGCCGGACCAAGCGGAAGCGCAACGCGTCCTGGCCGCGGTCCAAAAAGCTATTTGGCAAGTCTCCAGCGTCGCTCAAAAAGAAAAGCGGCGTTTCGCTCCTCCGCCGTTCACTACTTCGAAGCTGCAGCAAGCGGGATACAACCGCCTGCGGTTTACCGCCAAGCGCACCATGATGCTGGCGCAGAGGCTCTACGAAGGCGTGGAACTCGGCGCGGAAGGGTCCGTCGCGTTGATCACTTACATGCGCACGGATTCCGTAAAAGTTTCAAGCGACGCGTTGGCCCAAGTCCGCGACCACATTGGTTCGAGTTACGGCCAAAATTATCTTCCGGAAAAGCCGAATTTCTTCAAATCGAAAAAAGACGCACAAGAGGCTCACGAAGCGATTCGTCCCACGGATGTCGCCCGCACACCCGAAAGCGTCAAACCGTATCTCGACGAGTCCATGTTCAAGCTGTACCAGATGATTTGGCAGCGCTTCGTCGCTTCGCAGATGGTTCCCGCGGTTTTTGACCAGACCACCATCGACGTGGATGCGAACGATTACACTTTCCGCGCCACCGGTTCGGTCCAGAAATTCGATGGCTACCTCGCGGCCTACCAGGCCGTGAAGGAAGAAGAAGAAAAAGATGATGAAGGCGACGCAGCTGGCAACCGCTTGCCGCCCGTTCGCGAAGGCGATCAGCTTCGACTTGAAACGATCCGCCCCGAGCAGCATTTCACCGAGCCTCCGCCGCGCTACACGGAAGCGACGCTGGTAAAAGAGCTGGAAGAAAAAGGCATTGGCCGGCCGTCCACCTATGCCACGATCATTTCCACCATCGTGGACCGGGAGTACGTGACGAAAGATCAAGGACGCTTCACGCCTACGATGCTCGGCGAACGCGTCAGTGTGCTGCTGGTAAAGAGTTTCGAGGATATTTTCGACGTGGGCTTTACTGCGCGCCTGGAAGAAGAACTCGACGAAATCGAAGAGGGCAAGTTGCCTTGGCGGCAGGCGGTGAAAGAATTCTGGGATCCTTTCCTGCTGGACCTGGACAAAGCTCAGGACGAAATGCTCTCTTACAAAGCGGGGATTGCGACCGGGCTGAAATGCGAAAAATGCGGCCAGGGAGAATTGCTCGAGCGCATCAGCCGCCACGGATTTTTCCTGGGCTGTAACCGCTATCCGGATTGCGACTTCATCAAGGATCTTTCGCCCGAGCTTCCTGAAGAAACTTCAGGCGAAGTGAAAATTGAATATTGCGATAACTGCGGCAAGGAAATGGCCATCAAGCGCGGCCGCTTCGGCGTATTCCTTGCATGCACCGGCTATCCGGATTGCAAGACTACGCGGCGTTTGGTGAGCGGCACGCGCACCGCGCGTCAGCCGGATGTCCGGCTCGATGAAAAATGCCCTCTGGACGAGGGCCAGCTCCTTCGCCGCCAAGGCCGCTTCGGCGATTTCATCGGTTGCGAAAATTATCCAAAGTGCAAATACACGCGCCCCATCACGCTCGGAATCAAATGCCCGAAATGCGGAGAAGGAGAATTCGTCCGCCGCGGTACGGCCAAAGGACGTGGGCGCGGCCGCATCTTTTACGGTTGCAGCCGCTATCCCGATTGCGACTACACTTCGCCGCACGAACCGCTCAACGAACCCTGCCCGAAATGCGGCGCTCCTTTTATCGTCGAAAAGCGCACGAAGGCCGGCAACTTCCGTTCCTGCGTGAAAGAAGGATGCGATTGGGAGATCGAAGCTCTGCCCGAACCGGCAGCCGCTCCTGCGGCTCCGTTTGTGCATCCTCAAGAGCCGCGCGCAGAAAGTACTCTCGCGGTTCCTGTGAAATCCTGAAACGGAACCCGACGCTCTTCCTCGCGCGGCAATTCGGTTGTTTCTATTTGTCATCTCTGCGGCATCTTATAAACTAACCGTCAGCAGCTTGGCGCCATGAAGCGGACCATCGAAAAATTCGCGAACTACCTGCGCTACGAACGGAATGTCTCGCCCGCAACGATTCATAATTATCGCGGCGATCTCGAACTCTTTCGCGAATTCCTGACGCCGCCGGGCGAAAAAACAATGGCTCTGCAACACGTGGACGCCAGAATCGTCCGCGAGTTCGTCGGCTGGCTCTACGACCGCAAGATGCAGAAAGTGTCCGTGGCTAGAAAGCTCGCCGCGCTGCGAACGTTTTTCAAATTCTGCGTTCGCGAGCGAATCACCAAGCAAAATCCGGCGCGCTTGGTGAGCACTCCCAAAATACCGAAGCGAGTTCCGCGTGTGCTTACGGCCGAAGAGATGAACGGTTTCCTCGATACTCTGGCAGGCGCCGCGGCCGGCAAAAAACAGGGGCCGCGGCGCAAAAACCAATCGGCCCAGGACGCGAAGCTGATTCCCTGCCGAGATCGCGCCATTCTGGAATTGTTATACGCTTCGGGACTCCGCGTCAGCGAGCTTGTCGGCCTCACGCTGGGGAACTTGGATCGCCCGGGGCAAATGGTTCGCGTGCTGGGAAAGGGCCGCAAAGAGCGCGTGGTTCCCTACGGCGGAAAAGCGCAGCAAGCGCTGGAAGCTTACTTGCCGTTGCGCGAAAAGCTTCTGGCGCATCCACGTACGAAAGCCGATCCGACGGCTGTTTTTTTGAATCACCGCGGCGGCCGGTTGACCTCCAAATCGGTCCGCGTAATTGTGAAAGCGTACGCGCGGCTCGCGAATGTGAACTGGAACCTGCATCCGCACTCGCTGCGCCACGCGTTCGCCACCCATCTTCTTGCGGATGGCGCGGACCTACGCGCGATTCAGGAGCTTCTCGGCCACGTCTCCCTCTCCACTACCCAGCGCTACACGCAGGCAAGTATCGAACAACTGATGGCGGTGTACGACAAAGCCCATCCGCACGCCTGATTCCGCTCCGATTGCCTCATTGGCCGCCATAATGGATTTATAGGAGCAACTTGGATGTCGGTGCTGCATCCAATTAAGTGCGCTGAATCCCGTACAAATACGAAGAAAGGTCACGATGAAAACCGCCCAGGCCAAAGTTGATCAATATCACCAAGGACCTGAATGAAGTGGTGCGCAAGCACGGATTGAAGGCAGGGTTCGTGCTGGTGCAATCGCTGCACACCGCCACCGCCGTTTTCATCAACGAATTTCAACAGGCGCTGCTCGACGACATCAAATCGTTTCTCGAGCGGCTGGTAGGGCGCATCGACTACTGGCGGCACAACGATCCCAAGCTTTCGGAGTGCAACCGGCAGAACGCCGATTCTCATCTTCGCGCCATGCTGCTGGGGCATACGCTTTCGGTTCCGGTGCGCGGCGGCGAACTGGCGCTGGGTTACTGGCAATCGATCATCCTCGCCGAGCTCGATGGGCCGCGCGACCGCTCGATTCAGGTGCAGATGCTCGGAGTTCAGGAAGAATAATTTTTCTATGCTGTGAATTGAGAATCAGTTTCGAAAGCTTTTCGCGATGTTGATTTCGGCCAACTTTGATCTGCTCTGCGGTTCCGGCCTTGAAGTCCGCGCCTAAATATTGAGGGTGAGTGAGGTTTCGGGAATGAAGCCGTCGATGCTGCGCGATGAAACGCGCGCGGGCGGAATCGGCATTTTTTCGCGGTCCACGGGATTGTAGAGCGTGTCGCGCTCGACGGGCACGCGGCCCGCGGCGCGAATCAGACGCTCGAGTTCGGCGCGGGTCATGTGTTCGGGAGTGGTTGCTCCGGCGTCGTGGTAGATTTTTTCTTCGACCACGGTGCCGTCGAGATCGTTTGCGCCGAAACGCAGCGCGACTTGCGCGATGCGCGGTGTGAGCATAATCCAGTAGGCTTTGATGTGATCGAAATTATCGAGCAGCAGGCGCGAGCAGGCGATGGCCTTTAAATCATCGAACCCGGTGGGACTGGGAATATGCGAGAGGCCTGTGTTGGCGGGGTGAAACGCGAGCGGAATGAAGGCGACGAAGCCATGCGTTTTGTCCTGCGAATCGCGAAGCTGGACCAAATGGTCCACCCGCTCTTCGTTCGTTTCGATATGGCCGTAGAGCATGGTGGCGTTTGAGCGCAGGCCGATTTCGTGCGCGGTGCGTGCGATTTGCAGCCACATCTGGCCGCTGACTTTGTGGTCGCAGATAATTTTTCGCACGCGCGGATGGAAAATTTCGGCGCCGCCGCCGGGAAGTGAATCGACGCCGGCCGCTTTCATGGCCAGCAAAGTGTCGCGTATGGAAAGTTTCGAAATGCGCGCGTAGTAACCCACCTCCACCATGGTGAAAGCCTTCAGGTGAACTTGCGGGAAGCGCTGTTTCAAGCCGCGAATTAATTCCAGGTAATACTCGAAGGACAAATCGGGGTGGAGGCCGCCAACAATGTGGAATTCCGTGGCGCCTTCGGCCGCACCTTCGCCTGCGCGCTGCCAGATTTCATCCAGCGCGAAGGTGTAAGCTCCGGGAGAATCGGGGGAGCGTCCGAAAGCGCAGAGCTTGCAATGCGCCACGCACACATTCGTGGGATTGATGTGGCGATTGACATTGAAATAGGTGACGTTGCCGTGGCGCTTTTCGCGGACGAAATTCGCGAGCCAGCCTACGCCCAGAAGGTCGTGCGATTCGTAAAGCGCGAGGCCGTCGGCTGAGTTCAGGCGTTCGCCGGCGAGAACTTTTTTCGCGACGGGCTCGAGCTTCGCGTCCTGAAACGCGGGGGCCGATTGTGCGGTGAGTTGTGTTTTCGTCGCCATTTTCGCTTAATCCGCTAGGGCATCACGACCGCGGCTGCGCCCCAGAAAAGCAGGAACAACAGACTAATATAGCCATTCACGGTGAAAAACGCAGCATTCATTTTGCTCAAGTCGTTGGGTTTCACCAGCGAATGCTCGTAGGCCAGCAGGGCCGCGACCACGGCGATTCCTGCCCAGGCCGGCCAAGCGAGTTGAAAACTGAACGCAAGCCAAGCCAGCAATCCGACCATCGCGATGTGCATGGCGCGCGCGATCACGAGCGCCCCAGCGATGCCGAATTTTTTCGGAATGGAATACAGCCCGGCAGTCTTGTCGAAGTCCACGTCCTGGCAAGCGTAGAGAACGTCGAAGCCGCCGACCCAGAGCGTCACCGCCGCGCAAAGGATCAGCATGCGCCAGTCGAGCGAGCCGCGAATCGCGATCCACGCAGCCGCAGGTGAAATGCCGAGGCAAAAGCCGAGAACGAAGTGCGACCAGGAAGTGAATCGCTTGGTGTAAGAATAAAAAAACAAAATCGCCAGCGCAACGGGAGAAAGTTTCAGCGCGAGCGGATTCAGTTGCCATGCGGCGAGCACCAGGACTGCTGACGCAATCAAAGTGAACATCCAGGCGAAACCGACGGAAAGCTCGCCTTTGGGCAGTGCGCGGTTCGCAGTGCGCGGATTGCTGGCGTCGTATTTCAGGTCGGCGATGCGGTTCATGGTCATGGCGGCGGAACGTGCGCCCACCATGGCTATGACGATCCACAGAATTTGCCGCCAGGTTGGAAGCGCGCCACCGGCCCGAGCGGCGAGCAAGGCTCCCACCAGCGCGAACGGCAGGGCGAAGACGGAGTGCTCGAACTTGATCATCTCAAGCACGATGCGTACCGGGCTTTTTGTCACGGCTGAACCTGCTGCGTTGTTAAACGGAATTGTGCAGTTCTGGCCCCGGGTAGAAATGTCTCGGTCGTTTGTTTTGAGCGAGTTACAGCCGATTCTATATATCGGGCTGTGCCGGTTAGAAATGATGCCGTCGATCTAGAATTCGGAGCAGAAATGGGCCGCTGGTGAGCCATAGCCGCGCTGCGGAGGAAGGGCCCGGGAAGCAACGTCGACAAACAACCCGCGAAGCTGTTTCGCTCCGCCTGCCCGCCGCCAAATTTGCCCAAAATAATCACGATTTACGCTAGCACTTCGGTCGGCGAGTTTCAAGGACTTGCAGGCTGTGGACGTATTGTGTTGCGGCGCAGGACCTACGGGAACGGTCGCGGGTGCCACCTTCGCTAGCCAACAAAGCAAAGTGTGCAGAACTGAGGTTTTCGAAATGCCTGCCTGCGGTACCGGGGTGATCATCCAGAGTTCGCCCACCGTTCCGTTCGCTAAGATCTGAAATCTTTCGCTTCGAGCGTCCATCTCGTTTCAGAAAACCGAGCGAGCGTGCCACGGCCGGGACCAGGATTGGCATGCTACCATCATGAATGGAAGCGCAATTCCAAAAGACAAAAGCAATGACCCTGGACCGCAGAAAATTCCTGACAACGATGGCCACGGCGGGCGCGGCCATGGCTCTGCCGTACTTCCCTGCTGAAAAAGCGCCGGCGCCGGGGTCGTTTGATTTTGTTTTCTTCACGGACACGCACATCGAGCCCGAGCTCGACGCGGCGCATGGTTGCGGCATGTGCTTCAGCAAAATCGCGTCACTAAAGCCGGAATTCGCCATCATGGGCGGCGACCACGTTTTCGACGCGGCCAGCGTGAACCAAGCGCGGGCGGGAATGGTTTTCGATCTTTATAAGCGCACCGAGCAGACGCTGGGCATGCCGGTTCACAACGCGATTGGTAACCACGATATCTTCGGCGTCATGACGAGAAGCGGCGTCGCACCCACCGATCCCGCGTACGGCAAAAAAATGTATCAGGACCGCATGGGCCAGACCTACTACTCGTTTGATTACAAGGGCTATCACTTTGTCGTGCTCGATTCGATTCAGCCGACCGAAGACCGTATGTGGGAAGCGCGTGTGGATGAAGAGCAGCTGCACTGGTTGCGCGACGATTTGAAGCGTCTGCCGCAAGGTGCGCCGATCATCGGGGTGGTTCACTGCCCGGTGGTCACCGCGTTCGCCACGTACGCGGAGATCGTCACCGCGGGCCGCAAGTACAACACCATGACCGTTGCCAACGGAGCCGAAGTGCTCGAGGTTTTGGACAACGCAAATGTTCTAGCCGTGCTGCAGGGGCACACGCATGTGAACGAAATCGTGCAGCACAAGAGCACGCAGTACATCACCAGCGGAGCGGTCTGCGGAAATTGGTGGCACGGTTCGCGCCTGGGCACGCCGGAAGGATTTACGGTCGTCAGCCTGCGCGAAGGGAAAATTAGCACGCGCTACGAAACCTACGGATTCCACAGCGTCGACGTCCGCGACAGGTTTTAGCAGCCCCCCTGTTCCGAAACAGCCCAGGAAAATGGAACGCAACAACGCAGGCAAGCGTCCCACAAGCAAGGAGAAAACAATGCTCACTCGCCCAGCTCTGTTGTTTGTTCTGTGCTTCGCGCTCTCCGGCACTTTAGTCTGCGCCGCTTCCGCTCAGGCTCAGGAGTCTGCGTCCGCGCCTGTGCCGGCGCAACTTGTGTCCGCCGGGAAGATTTTCATCTCCAACGCGGGCGGAGACATTGATCCCAACACCAGGCGATTGGGCGAATTTGTGGGGCTTCCCATTCGGCCTTACAACGAGTTCTACGCGGCTATGAAATCCTGGGGACGATATCAGCTCGTATCCACTCCGGCCGACGCCGATCTGATTTTCGAACTCAGTTTCTCCGTGTCCCTCGAAAGCGGCGCTGCTGACGCGAAATTTCACCTGGTAATCCTGGATCCCAAGACGCACGTGACGCTGTGGGCGTTTACCGAATACATCGAAAACGCAATATTGGGGAGCAACCGCGAGAAGCACTTCGAGCAAGGGATGCAGAGTATTGTCGCCGACGCAAAATCGCTGGCCAGCTTATCCGCTCCTATCTCCCGTTAATCTTTCTAATAGAGTGGGTGTAAACATTCGGATTCGGGAGGCGCGATGGGTGTGGTAAGTTCTCGGCAGTCGAGGGAAACGGGAGGAATTTGTATGGCCAGGAAATTTGCGGGGATGCCTCTAGCGACGATTATCGCGGTGATTGCGTTGGCGCTTACGGTTGCGGCGCACGGTGGGATTGCGCAGCAGGGGACGCAGACGCACTTTGATGGAAAGAGTTGGTGGGGGTACATCAAAGTGCTGGCGGACGACAACATGGAAGGACGCGAGACCGGGAGCGACGGGTTGCGGAGGGCGGAAGCATACATCGTCGAGCAGTTGAAGATGAATGGGCTGGAGCCCGCGGGGAGCGACGGATTTTACCAGCCGGTGAAATTCGAGTCGCGGGAGATTATCGAGAAGGACTCGAGCGCGGCGCTGGTGCGTGACGGCAAGAGCGAGCCGCTCACGCTGGGCGAAGATGTGTACTTTGGCACGAGAGCGGATCTGGCGCCGGAAGTTGAGGCTCCGCTTGTGTTCATTGGATATGGATTGAAGATTCCCGAGCAGAATTACGACGACCTCGCGGGGCTGGATTTGAAAGGCAAGGTGGTGGTGATTTTTGCGGGATCGACGGCGGAAACGCCGAGTGCGCTGTCGGCGCATTATCAGTCTGCGGGTGAGCGCTGGAAATCGTTGCGCGCGGCGGGAGCGATTGGTGTGATCAGCATTCCGAATCCGGCGTCGATGGATATTCCGTGGTCGCGGATGACGGCGAACCGGACGCATCCGAGCATGGCGCTTGCGGATCCGCAATTCAACGAGACGGAAGGCTTGAAACTTTCGCTGACTGTGAATCCAGCGAGCGCGGAGAAATTCTTCGCGGGCTCCGGGCACACGTTCGCGGAAATTGCGGCGCTGGGCAAAGACCGCAAACCGCTGCCGCGTTTTCCGCTGGGGGTTTCCATTCAGGCTAAAGCGAAGATCGAAAAGAAGGCGGTGGAATCCGCGAACGTGATTGCGAAATTGCCGGGGAGCGATGCGACGCTGAAGGATGAGTACGTGGTGCTGTCGGCGCACGTGGATCATTTGGGAATTGGAGCGCCGATCAACGGAGACAAAATTTATAACGGAGCGATGGACAACGCGTCGGGCGATGCGGTGCTGTTGGATGTGGCGGCTTCGCTTAAGAAGTCGCCGGAGAAGCTGAAGAGGTCGCTGCTGTTTGTTTTCGTTACGGGGGAAGAAAAGGGGCTGCTGGGCTCGAGATATTTTTCGATACATCCGACGGTGCCGGCGAAGTCGATGGTGGCGGACATCAATATCGACATGTTTCTGCCGATCTTTCCGCTGAAAGTGCTTACGGTGTACGGCTTGCAGGAATCGAGCCTCGGCGAACTAGTGACGCAAGTGGCGGAGGCTCGCGGAATTCGCGTGCAGGCCGACCCAGAGCCGCTGAGAAATTCGTTTATTCGCAGCGATCAGTACAGTTTTATTCGCGCGGGAGTGCCGTCGCTGGCGATGAAGGTGGGCTTCGTTCTTGGATCGCCCGAACAACAAATAGCCAAGGATTGGCTGACGAACCGGTATCATGCGCCTTCGGATGATTTGGACCAGCCGGTTGATTTGTCGGCTGCGGCGGGGTTCGAGGAGATTATGCGCGGACTGATGATTGCGGTGGCGAATGATCCGCAACGGCCGCAGTGGAAGCAGGACAGTTTCTTTCGCCGTTACGCGCAAGCGGGAAATTGAAGGAGAAGGTCAAAGCTCACGCTTCATTCGAAGAGATGTGCCGACCGCCAATCAGGGTATTCCGACCGTCTGCAAGAGCAAACCTTTGTGGGTGCAGTTGCGTCTTATTCGGCAGCCGGTCCCTTCTTGGCCGTCAAAATGAAGAGGCTCCTTATACCGATCGCGATGACCGTTTTCAGCTGTTTCGCCCGACCTTCCCTCGCGCAGGTTCAATCAACCAGTCAGAACGGTACATCGGTTGTTGAAGAGAACAGTTTTGTACAGTGGCTGACTCCGATCTATCGTGATTGGCTGACTGAAGACGCCGGATACATCATTACTAAAGATGAGCGCAGAGCCTTTCTTGAACTCACCAACGACGCAGATCGGGATTTATTTATCCAACAATTTTGGGAACGGCGCAATCCGGCTCCGGACTCGCAGGACAATACTTTTGAATCCGAGCATTATCGTCGCATTTCCTACTCCAACGACCATTTCTCCGCTGGAAGTATCGCTGGATGGAAGGCTGACCGTGGCCGGATCTACATCGAGTTCGGATCTCCCGACGAGATTGTGCAGCATTCCGCCGGAGTTGCCGAGTCTCGGGAGATGTGGCGTTATCGGTACCTCGAAGGAATTGGAGAAGACGCTGAGTATGAATTCACTGACTCGAATGGCTCGGGTGATTATCGACTAGACGGTCAGCCCGCTGAGCTCGGAGATCGTTTTCAATTCGAAGGCTCAACGGAGTTGGGATGCACAGGGTGCATTCGCGAGCCAGTTGAGGCTAGTGCGGAGGAAATCTCAAGCTTTGTGCCTCGATTCAAGGATCTCGAAGCAGTAGCTGTCCCGCACCTCCTCCGTAACGACGTCAATTTTAAATTTCATTTTGCTCCCGTTCCTGTGACTCCTTTCACGGCACTCGTTCCGATGACGATTGAGGTTCCTTTTTTTGAGTTTTCGCAACAAGGGAAGACCGAGGAACCGGTAAGGCTGAATTTATCTTGCCGGATTATCGATGCCAATGGCCGAATAGTAGAAACTTTAGAGGAGACGATTCCTCAGGCTGCTTCTGCGCGCCAGGACTCGACGGAACCTTATCTGTTTCAGAGGAGTATTCCGCTACGCCCCGGCTTATATGAAATCTCGATAGTCGTGGGCAATCCTGAATCCGGAAATGTTGGCAGCGCCTTCACCGAACTGGTTGTACCAACCAAGACGACCGAAAAATAGCAAACACGGGCCGGACAGCCGCAAGGCGAAGGCATTGCCCCGATTCGCCAAGGCTTTCAGGGCGATAGCTTGCTGCCGCGCCAGCGGTATTGTTTTTCTTGGGGGAGGCCGAGTTGGGCTAGGACGCGGTAAGCGAATTGGGTAACGATGTCGTCGATGGATTTTGGGGCGTAGTAGAAGGCGGGCATGGCGGGCATTATGGTGGCGCCTGCATCGTGTACGCGTAGCATGTTTTCGAGGTGGATGCGGTTGAGGGGCGTTTCGCGCAAGCAGAGGACGAGGCGGCGGCGCTCTTTCAGGCAGACGTCGGCGGAACGGGAAAGCAGATCGCTTGCGATTCCGGTGGCGATGGAAGCGAGAGCACCGGCCGAGCAGGGGATGATGACCATGGCGTCCACCGGCGCGCTGCCCGAGGCGATGCTGGCGCCGATGTCTTTGTTGGGCAAGTATTCGATTTTTTTTGCGGGCGTTCCGGTGAGGAGCGGTGCGAGTTTTTTTCCGTCGGCGGCGACGATGTCGAGCTCCGTGGCGATAAGACGCTGGCCGGCATCGGTGACGACCAGGAAGACTCGCTCGACGCGAGGGTCAGCGTCGAGGAAACGCAGCACGCTTTGCGCGTAGACTGCGCCGCTTGCGCCGGTGACGCCGACAGTGATGTAGGTTCCTCTGGTTTTCGCCATGGCTTTCGCCGAACCATCGAGTCTAGGTGGGCGGTTTCTGCAAAGTCAAGGCGAGGGCGCTGCCGTAGTCCGTCTCCGCTAGGCGCGTTCATGCGAGTAGATGGTTATCGCGGGATTATTCCCGGTGGGAAGCGCGGGCGGCTTTTGCTTTTGTATTTGCCTTGGGGGCACTGGCAATTTGCGACCACTCCTCAAAGGGATGTTGGGATGGCTGGAGCCGTCCCGGATTCATGATGTTGTCAGGGTCGAGGCCGTGCTTGATGGCTGCCACAGCCTTCACACCCAGCGGCGAAATGTCCGCGGAGAGCCATGGCAAGTGTTCGGTGCCAACGGCATGGTGGTGCGAGAGAGTGGCGCCGCCGTCGATGAACGACTGCTGGGCGGCTCGCTTGACGTTCAAATATTGCTCCATTTCGTGACCCCGCTGCTGCATGAAACCAAATGTGAAATAAAGGCTCGCTCCGCTGCGATAGGTGTGGCTGATATGACAGCCGGACCAGGGTGGCACACCGCTTTCCAAAATACCGTCTCGTAGAGCTTTCATCGTCGCCTGGTAGAGAGGGAGGATGTTGCTCCACACTGTTGCGGTTTCGCTTACATCCGTGGTGGCGTCGCGCTCGAGCAGAAAATCACGGATATGCGGAAAATCGTATTTGGTGGCCTCGAAAGACCTGCCCGAGCTTGACCCCAAGCTGACTCCACCGAATTTGCGGTAGATCGCGTTCACTTGACGCAATTGGCGTGTGACATCAGCTTTGCGGCCTTCGAATGAGGTTAGCATCAGGCACGCGCGGGGCAGGTCGAAGCCTCTCACGCGGAGGTAGCGTTTGAAGATTTTGCTCGCCGCCTGCGAGAGTCGCGATGACGGGGGTTTGAACGCGAGCGATAGCGCAGTCTTGTCGGGATCGTTGAGCCGCACCATCGACGGCATGCACTCCTTGCGCACGCATTCGCGCATGGCCTGCAGGCCTGCTTCGAATTCGGGAAACAGGTAGGCCGGAACAAGACGCGACTCGGGCCGGGGGTGGACTTGCAGCGTGGCTTCGGTGATTACGCCCAGCGTACCCTCACTGCCGATGCATAGATGGTTCACGTCAATTCCGTTCGACGATTTAGGGACGGTGCGCGTGGCCAGCACGCCTTCGGGCGTCACCATGCGCAGAGAGACGACCATATCTTCAATCTTGCCGTATTTGTCGCTTTGCATCCCGGCGGAGCGTGTGGCGATCCAACCTCCGAGAGTAGAGTGCAGAAACGAATCCGGGAAATGGCCGAGCGTCATGCCGTGCAACCCCAACTGCTCTTCCAAATCGGGGCCAAAGACTCCGGCCTCGACACGCGCGGTGAACGATTCGGCATCCACGGCGAGGACTCGCCGCATGCGGCGCATATCCAACGACACGGCCATGCGGCGGGTTTCCATGCGCTCCAGGCAACCGGAAATATTCGAGCCGCCGCCGAAGGGGATGACCATCACGTCGTGATGCGCCGCAGCTCGCAGCGTGACCAACACATCGTTTTCGTTTTCCGGGTAAACCACCAAATCGGGAGCGCCTTCGGCTGATCCGCGGCGCAGGCGAAACAGGTCGCGGAAGCCTTTGCCGTAGGCGTGAATCACACGCTCGTAACGGCTGTCGCAAACTTGGTTAGAGTCTAAGGCGGAGATTAGTTCGGCCAAAAAGCGAGGATTGACGATTGTCTCGGGCAGTTGGACAGAATCGAGAAGGACTAGCGGAGCGCCAGGAGCGTCTCCTTCGATACCCAGTTGCGCTTTCGCGAAGGGCCAGAAGCCGGGATGGGCTTCGGAGTTGAAATCTACTTCGACATCGCCCCAACCCCACCACTTCATATGCCTGGGGTTGTAGACCATCGCCGCTCCCTCACATTCATGCAGTATGCGTAGATTCTTACCCGAAGATTGGCGCGCGAACCCGAAGACCTTGAAAAAGCTGCAAGCGGTCTCGCGTAGGTCTAACTTCGTGACATGACGGGCACTACGCGGCCACGTGCCTCGGATGTTATTCCTTTTCCGGGGCGCGAGCCACTAAGTTTCGGGCGAGTTCCTGTTGCAGCAGAGATCTCACATGCGCGGTCGCTCTGGTGGAACTTCTTTCTAGCTTTACGGGATGAAGCAAAAACGGGGGCTAGAATGGAGGGATGCAGCGGAAGATTTTTTGGGCGACGTTCACCCTACTGGGCATAGCGGCGGATATGGCTTTGCCGCTATTGTGGGCGCTTGCGGCTACGATTCCGATTGGCATTGCGAGCTGGTGGTTCGCGTATCGGACGGATTGGTTTGGCTAGGTCTTATAAGCCACGGTAAACGTTGGATCAGAGTGCCGGGAGGCGGCAGCACCCTCACCCGCCACCAAAACTCCTTCGCAATTGCAGGCATGTGGATTGAGCACAGGCGCAAATATTCACGGCACACCCGGGGGTTCTGTGTTATACTGCGTTTGCGCTTAATACAGCGGTTGTGGTTGTGCGGTCCCTCTGAGTGGTTGAGCTGAGAATACCCGCCTTCAGTCTTCTCCGTAAGTCTTCAGCGTAATTTAAAACAAAAGAACTGGTTATGAGCTGATCGTCGTGCCCCGCCTAAATGGTGTGTGTGCGCGGCGACAGCCTGCCAGACAAAAGGTAAATGATGCAAAGTTCCACAGAAGTGATTTCAGAAGTAGAAGTATTTTCAAACATGGCGATTTCCGCTTACACCAAGGAGCGGCTGGCAGCAGCCGGGTTTTCAATACCAACTCCGGTGCAGTCAGCGGCGATCCCCAAAGCGTTGGAAGGCAAAGATGTGCTTGCCACGGCGCAGACCGGAACAGGCAAGACGCTTGCGTTCCTGATCCCGATGATCGAGCAGCTATTGCAACAGGTCACGCCGGGAATTGCGGCACTCGTGCTGGTTCCTACGCGCGAGCTTGCGATGCAGGTTGTAGCGCAGTATGACGCGTTGCGAGGCAAACAGCTCGCACCGGCGGCGCTAGTCGTGGGAGGCTTGTCCGAAGGGACACAGCTGAACGCGCTGCGCAAGGGCGCCCGCGTAGTGGTGGCAACACCCGGACGACTCGAAGATTTCCTCGGCCGCAAGCTGGTGAATTTCCGTTCGCTGCGTGTGCTCGTGCTTGATGAAGCCGACCGCATGCTGGACATGGGTTTTCTGCCGGCGATTCGCAGGATTGCAGCAGTGCTGCCGAAAGAGCGCCAGACGATGTGTTTTTCAGCAACGCTGGAAGCTTCGGTCGCGCACTTGGTGCACGATTACATGCGGAATCCGGTGCGGCTCGCTTTCGGGTCGATACTGAAACCGTCGGAAAACGTGCAATTGCAGGCTTTCGAAGTTTCGAGCGATCGGAAATTCGGAGTGTTGCACCGTTTGCTGGCTAAAGAAAAGGGACGCTGCCTGGTTTTCGTGCGCACGAAGCACGGTACCGAGCGGCTGACCAAAAGCTTGAACCGGGAAGGGATTGCTGCCGCGATGATTCACGGCGGACGTTCGCAATCGCAGCGCTCGGCGGCCTTGGCTGGATTCCAGCAGGGACGCATTCGAGTGTTGATCGCGACGGATTTGGCTTCGCGCGGCATTCACGTGCAGGATATCGCGCATGTGATCAATTACGATTTGCCGGATATCGCGGAGAACTTCATCCATCGTGTCGGACGTACCGGACGCGCAGGCGAACGCGGAATTGCTTCCACACTCTTTGGGCGCGAACAACGCTCGGAGTTGATGCAAATCGAGCGCACGCTTGGCCTTCGTATCGAGCGAGTCCAGTTGGCCGATGAACCGGCACCTGCAGCGCTCAACCGCAAACCAGTCTTAATCGGACGCATGGAAACAGCGTTGCGTCAGAGGACGGGGCCGAGTTCGCAACGGATGACCCGGCTGGCGGGAGAGATCTTGCAAGTGCAATTGGAAAACTAACCTAAACCTGCTTACGAAAAGCGCGCCGGTCGGCTATCAAGCGACCGGCGCTTTTTTATTCCCGCCTTGCAGTCTAACTTCTCTTCAAACTCAGGCTTCAGCTAGCGCCCAGGGCGGAACTGCGTCTAAACCGTTCAAGTGAAGCTGTGGTTTGCCAGTTGCGGCGAAAATATGCACAATAAACACCGATATTGGAGGTGAGAAAATGTTTGTGAAGCGGAGATTGGCCGTGATTCTCGTCGCAGGCCTCGCCATGTGTTTCGGGCTGGGTGCGGTGCTGGATGCGTCGCCGGCTGATAACGATATAAAACTACCGAAGCTTGAATTTCGCGAGGTCAAGCTCGACAACGGATTGCGCGTGATTCTCGTGCCGGACCACAGCGCGCCGGTGTATTCCATAGACGTTTGCTATAACGTCGGAAGTCGCAACGAGCGGCCGGGGCGCACGGGATTTGCGCATCTTTTCGAGCACATGATGTTTCAAGGCTCGGAAAACGTGGGCAAGGGCGAACATTTCATCCAGGTACTGAACAACGGCGGCGGAATGAACGGCACCACGAACGAAGACCGCACGACTTATTTCGAGGAGTTGCCGAAAAACCAGCTCGATCTCGGGCTGTTCCTGGAAGCAGACCGCATGAAGTCTCTGAACATCACGCAGGCGAATCTGGACAACCAGCGCAACGCGGTGCAGGAAGAACGGCGGCAGGGAATCGACAATCAGCCCTACGGCCGGGCGGAACTGGATGTGGACAATCTTTCCTACGACAATTTCGCGTACAAGCATTCCACCATCGGCTCAATGTCGGACCTGAATGCGGCGACGGTGCAGGACGTGTCCGATTTCTTCCGTATCTACTACGCGCCGAATAACGCGGTGCTGACGCTGGTGGGCGATTTCGATGCGGACGAAGCGCTGGCGAAAGTCAAAAAATATTTTGCTGGGATTCCCTCGCAACCTGAGCCGCCGAAAGTGCTGTTGGATGAAGAGCCGCACTACGGCGAGCGCCGCGAGACTGTTTACGATCCGCTGGCGCGCCTGCCGCAGATCATCATGGCGTACCACATTCCCCCCGGCAATACGCCGGAAAATTACGCGATGCAGCAACTGGCGATCATTCTGGGCCGAGGCGACAGCTCGCGCTTTTACCAGCACCTGGTAAAAGACAAGCAACTCGCTTCGGAGGTTGGGGTGCAGGGCGATGAGCGGATCGGCGCAAGCCTGCTATACATTTTTGCGACTCCGCGTCCGGGAGTGAAGGTTGAGGACCTGGAGAAGGGTATTGATGACGAAATCGCGACGGTGGTGAAAGATGGTGTGACGCCAGACGAACTCGCGAAAGCCAAGACGCAGCTCTTGCGGCAATTCATCGAGCGCAGGCGGTCCTCGCTGTTTACCGCAATTCTGATCGGTAGCTATACCGTTTATTTCAAGGACCCAAACCTGATTAACACCATTCTGGATAAGGAAAACGCGGTGACGCTGGACCAGGTGAACGCAGCGGTGAAGAAATTTCTGGTGCGCGATCAGCGAACCGTGGTGATCACCTTGCCGGCGGCGGACGAAGCGTCCAAAGCGCCAAAGGCGGGAAAATGAGCGGAGCAAATGTTCGGTTTGCCAGCAAAGTCCAGATGGAGGGAGAAGGTGCCATGAGAAGACCGTTTTCGAAATCCAGCGCATGGGCGGCGGCTGCCGGTGCGCTGTTGGCCGTGCTGATTTTTGCTGCACCGATCGCGCGAGCACAGGGACAGGGGCAGGACAAGTCCGCTCCGATGAGCCAGGTTCAGCGGCTAAACCGCGCGCCAGTGAATAAGGAAATACTGCGCGTTCAGCTTCCGCGTCCCAAGGTCGAAACATTGCCGAATGGATTGACGCTCATCCTGCAGGAAGATCATAAGCTGCCGACGATTGCATTCACTATGTGGATCCGTCCCGGACAGCTCGCCGACCCAGCGGATTTGCCGGGGCTGGCATCTTCTACCGCCGACATGTTGACTGAAGGCACCGAACGCCGAACGAGCGCGCAGATCGCGGAAGAAGTGGCCAAGCTGGGCGCCACGTTGGATGCCAGCTCGCGATTTGGCGTCAGCTACACATCGGTGAATGCGTCGGGTTTGATCAATAGCACGCCGCAAATACTCGATTTGATGAGCGACGTGGTGCTGCATCCGGCGTTTCCGGCTAGCGAACTTGAGAAGTACAAGCAGCGTGAAGAAGCAGGACTTGAAGCGCGGCTCGCGCATCCGAATTTTCTGGGGCAACAAGCGTTCCGCCGCGTGCTTTACGGCGACACGCCCATGTCTATCACGTCGGCGATCAAGGAATCTCTGGAGAGGCTAACCGCGGAAGACTTGAAGCGATTCCACGATAAGCATTTTGTTCCCGGCAATACGATCCTGGGAGTGACCGGCGATTTCAAGAGTGTTGAGATGCAGGCGATGCTGGAGAAGTATTTTGGCGCATGGAAGGGCGCGGGGGAGGCGGCGGTGTCGTACCCTGCGGCGACGCCGCAGGCGACAAAAATCACGCTGGTTGACCGGCCCGCTTCGGTACAGACATACATCGTCGGGGGAAACCGAGGCATTCGCCGTGTCGATCCGGAGTATTACGGGCTGGTGGTGATGAACCAGGTTGAGGGCGGCGGTGCGCAGGCGCGGTTGTTCCTTGATTTGCGCGAGGAGCACAGCCTGACGTACGGATCGTACAGCCGGTTCAACGCCGATATTTATCCCGGCGACTGGTTTGCGTTCGCCCCAGTCCGCACCACGGTGACAGGGGATGCAATGGAGCGTTTCGTGTCCGAGTTCAAGCGCATCAACAACGAGCCGGTGCCGCAGAGCGAACTCGACGACGCGCACCGCGCGATCATCGCGAATTTCGCGCTGTCGCTGGAACAGCCTGCGCAGCTGCTGAACGACTGGCTGACCGTGCAGCACTTCGGATTGCCGATGGATTATTGGGATAAGTATCCGGATCGCATCGCGGCGATTGACGCAGCCGGCGTTCAGGCGGCGGCAAAGAAATTCGTGGACTTGGAGCACATGCAATGGGTGGCCGTGGGCGACCGCAAGCAGATTCAGGACGCGCTCGCAAAGTACGGCCCGGTTACCGTGATCGATGTGACCGGGAAAGCGGAGAACTGACGCCGTAAGGCGATCGCGCTTTCCGTCATCGGGCATGCACCAGAATCGCGCATGCCCTTGCCTCTTGCAGCTAAGCGCGCTTAATCAAGCGGACCAACAGAAGCGGTACCACCGCGCCAAAAATATTATGGACGAACGAGACGTTCGAAAATTTCTGGCTGAGGTGCGAAGCGGAAAGTTGACGCTGGAAGCGGCTGTGGAGCGGCTGCGCGGGATGCCGTACGAAGATCTGGGTTTTGCGAAGATCGATCACCATCGGGCGCTGCGGCAGGGGTTCCCAGAGGTAATTTTCGCCAGAGGCAAGACGCCGAAACAGGTGAGCGAAATCGCGCGGGGACTGTTGCGGGCGAAAGCGTCCCACAATATTTTAATCACGCGCGCAGACAAGAAAATTTTTGCCGGTGTGAAAAAGGTCGCTCGCACGGCGAAGTTCCATTCGCTTTCAGGGGCCATTGTGATTCAGCGTACGCAGGTGACCCACGGCAAAGGCTTGGTCCTGGTGGTTACGGCGGGGACGAGCGACATCCCGGTAGCGGAAGAAGCGGTCGTGACGGCGGAAACCATGGGCAATCGAGTGGAAGCGGTGTATGACGTCGGCGTCGCGGGGCTGCACCGGCTGCTGGAGCACCGGAAGAAACTTGCCGAGGCGCGGGTGATCGTGTGCGTCGCGGGAATGGAAGGCGCTCTGCCGAGCGTGGTGGCGGGACTGGTGGCTGTTCCGGTGATTGCGGTGCCTACCAGTACCGGATACGGGTCGAGCTTCGGAGGGCTGACGGCGCTGCTTGGAATGTTGAACAGTTGCGCTTCAAACGTGAGCGTGGTGAATATTGACAACGGATTCGGAGCAGGTTGCGTTGCGAGCGTGATTAACCGGTTGTAGAACCGTTTAGCTGAGCGCGGAAGCGAGCGCGGCGGCGAGTTCGGATTCTTCGCCCGCGAAAACGGTGCGCAGATCGAGAATGAGCTGTTTGTTTTCGATGCGCGCAATCACAGGCGTGGAGTTGCCGGGTTGGCGTAAACGCTTTTCCAGTTCCGCAGCCGAATGGCGCGAGCAGGCAATCGAAATCAGAGTCGTGGGAAGCTGCTGATCGGGAGTGGAACCTCCGCCAATTACTGAAAATCCCTCGGCTATCCGGAAAGTGACATCCCCGACTACTGATGGTTGCAACTGCGCGATAAATTTTCGCGCGCGCTCGCCGATGGCATCAGCATGGAGCCGAATCATTCGAAGCGCTGGGATTTCGTCGAAGGCGCCTCGCAGGTAGGCCCGCAACGTAACTTCCAGGGCGGCGATGGTGAGTTTATCCACGCGCAGTGCGCGGAAAAGAGGGTTGCGTCGGATGCGTTCGATGATTTCTTTTTTTCCGGCGATGATCCCAGCCTGCGGGCCCCCGAGCAATTTGTCCCCGCTGAACGAAACCACCGAAACGCCCGCGGCGCAGCTCGCAGCCACAACCGGGTCGGAAACACCACTCGCGGCAAGATCGGCCAGGCATCCGGAACCAAGGTCTTCGAATACGGGAATTTTCGAGCGGCGTCCGAGCGCGATCAATTCTTCGAGCGACGGGCGCGCGGTGAAACCGGTCATCTTGAAATTCGAGGGGTGGACGCGAAGCAGCAGCCTGGTGCCTTTGTTGATGGCGCGTTCGTAATCGCGAATGCGCGTGCGATTGGTGGTTCCCACTTCGCGCACGATGGCGCCGCTTTCGGCCATGATGTCCGGAATGCGGAAGCCGTCGCCGATTTCGATCAGCTCGCCGCGCGAGACGATCGTTTCGGCGCCTTTCGAGAGAGTGTTCAGCACCAGAAATACGGCGGCGGCGTTGTTGTTAACGACGATGGCGGCTTCCGCGCCTGCCAGCCTTGCGAGCATGCGCCCGGTGTGAACGTCGCGCTGGCCGCGCTTGCCGCTTTCAATTTCGTATTCGAGATTGGAGTAGCGCGTGGCAATTTCAGAGATGCGCGCGGCTGCTGCGCCGGAAAGCGGCGAGCGGCCCAGGTTTGTGTGCAGGATCACGCCGGTGGCGTTGATCACGCGGACGAGCGACGGCGCAAGCTGCGCTTCCACTTGGGCGACGACCCGCATTTCGAGCTGGTCGGAATCCGCTGACGCTTCGCCGGCGTCCCCGGAAGGCTTTTTCAGCCGCGCTCGCAAATCTGCCAGCACGGTACGCGCGGATTGCGTCACCAAGCTACGGCCAGCCTTCTCAGCAAGTGCGAGCAGGCGCGGGCGGCCCAGCAATTCATCGACAGAAGGAATTCCTCGCATCCTGACGCTGGGTGCGGGTTGCGTTTTCTGCGCGCGCTTGGTTAACCGCTTCATGGCTGGGGTATTTGACCATAAGCGGAAACAGACTAGCAATCCGCGGCATGCCAGGGGATTTCTCTTGCGACATAGATACAAAGGCCTACATTGACGCGGGCTGCGGCAGCCCCTACGCTGGAATTGCAGCTGACACAATCATGCCTACAGTTGACGAAGAACTAAATCAGATCGAACGCGACATTCGGACGCTGAAGATTGAGTACGAACAATACTTCGGCGGCGGGCGTGCGCGTCCTCCGGCGGACACGCAGTGGCGCACGGAATCGCTTTTGCGCCGTTATAACGAGCGCACCGCCGAGTTGAGCTTCGCTCAGCGATTTCGCTATAACAACCTTGCGCAGACCTATGCGAAGTACGTGGACATGTGGCGCAAAAAGACCTTGCAGAAAGAGTCGGGTGGCCAGCAACGCCATTTCGGCGCAGCGGCAAAAGCGATTGAGGCGGAACGAGCGCGCCAAGCCGCAGCCAACCCGCCGGTGGTTGCTTCCGTGGAACGTGCAGTTGCCGTGGCGGAGAGAAAAGCGGCGGAAGCTTTCGCGGCGTCGTTCTCCGATCCGGAGCGCGAAAAAGAAAAAGTGCAGCAGCTTTATGAAAGGCTGATCGAAGCTCGAACGGAAACGGGGGAAAAAGCCGGCGCGCCCAGCTTGAAGGATTTTCAGAGCTTTGTCCGCAAGAAGACGAAGGAGCTTAAGGACAAGGGCGGCCAGGAAGTGGAATACACCGTGAGCATCGAAAGCGGGCGAGTAAAGCTGAAGG
Source organism: Acidobacteriota bacterium (assembly GCA_003167215.1). Classification (GTDB taxonomy): domain Bacteria; phylum Acidobacteriota; class Terriglobia; order Acidiferrales; family UBA7541; genus Palsa-295. The sequence continues at coordinate 65,519 of PMTV01000039.1, forward strand.
CTCGCGTTTCCAAGTAGCACCCACGTAGCAGGATGTCTTGCGAACCAATACCCTTATTTTGGCTGGGCTTGTTTTAGTTCTTCGAACCAGTGGAGGATGACGTTGAGTTGGGAGCCGGTGACTTTGTCGTCGGCTTCGACTGCGGCGACGAAGCGGCCATCGGCAGCTACATCGTAACCGCTCCAGGCTCTCTTATCTTGGAATAGCTTCACCGGCTTGCCCGGACTTAGCGCATTTCCCGGCGCGAACTTTACCGACATGAGTCCGTCCTTGGCGAGAAAGAACAACTCATTGCCGGAGCGCGCCCACCTCGGAAACAGGCCGCCTTCGGACGAGATCTGCGCGCGCGTTTTGGGATCATCCATGGCTTGCACGAAAACTTCACCCTGCCCGGACTCGTCCGAAACGTAGGCGAGCCATCTTCCGTCGGGCGAGAGACTGGCCCCGTCTTGATCAAACGGCGCGACGACCAACGGGCGCGGCTTGCGATCGCCTTCGACTGCGACTGCGTAAATGTCTGTTCCGGTTTCTTTGCTGTCGCGGCTGAAGATGACTTCACGTCCGTCCGCCGTCCAACCAAAGAGGTCTCTGACCCCGGTCCCATCGGTCACCATGGTTTCGTCGCCCTGCACGATGCCATGCTTGACGTACGCCTGTATGATTCCGGATTTTGAAGAAGTATAGGCGAGCATCTTGCCGTCCGGCGACCAGAACGGCTCATAATCGTCCCCTCCGAAGCTCGCCTTGGTGAACGTGCCGCGCTCAAGGTCATACACCCAGACATCGAAGGAGCTACCTTGCAGAGTAAGAACGATGCGTTTGCCGTCGGGTGAGATGACGGGAGAGGAGTAGGGTTTCACTCCTTCGGTGATATTCGTGGACTTGCCAGTTCGATCGATCCAAACAAAGTTGCGCTGGAATGCGACAAAGCTTCCAGGCTGGAATACCAGCGTGCCATTTTTTGAAACCGCAAAAGTTGCATCGCCGTTGGATGCTCCGGTCATAATCCCTTCAATCATTGGGACCGGCGTGCCTTTCACCTCCATTCGATTAGGATCGAAGCCAACCACGAACAGCGTGCCGTTGCGCGAATAGGCGAGGTAACCGCCGGAGATATAACGCGCATTGGTGCCGCCCTCGATCAGCAATTTGCGCTTTCCTGAGCTCAAGGACAAAACTTCGATTCGCGCGTCGTTAAAGGAGCGGCCGGTCCAGACCGTGAAGAGCACCCCGTTATTTCCGGGAAGCGCGTTGGGCCACAAGTGGCCGCGATCTTCCGGCGCTGTCCCTGTCTGCGTCATCTGTTTCGGTTGGCCTCCTCCGGCCGAGACTGCATACATCCCGGAAGCGAATGACTTGATGTAGTAGATTGTGTCGTCATCCGACCAGGAGCCCCCGATAGGACCGGCGTGTTCCGCCAGCTCCAACGCACTTCCGCCGCGCAGCGATATTTTCTTTAGCTTGTAATCGTCGGATACGAATCCAAGCCAGTCTCCGCCGGGCGAGAAGAAGGGGCAGCGCGCGCCCTCCGTGCCGGAGATGGGCGTGCTCTCGAAGGAGCCCAGCTTGCGCATATACAGTTGCGACTTGCGGTCATCGCCATGGGCCGAGAAGACGATTGTTGAGCCATCTGGAGAAATGGCGAGCGGGTAAGTCGAGTCGTGGGCCAACACCTTGCCGGCGGGGAGATCGATGGAGAGGTGTACAGGGGTAGGGCTCGCCTGCGTTAGACCGATCTTCCAAACCAAGTAAGCTGCGGCCAGCGCCAAGAGAGCGCCCGCCGCAACCCAGATGGCGCGATCGCGCGTCTTGCGTTTGGCGACGACGGGCGCGGGAATGCCTGCTTGCGAACCGGCGGAAGCGATCCAGCCGAGTTCGCGTTTCAAATCGCCTGCATTTTGCCAGCGCTCGTCGGGATCTTTTTCGAGACACGTTTTCACCACCCGTTCGAGCGCAGGCGGCGCCATCGGTTGCAGTTCGCTGATTGGTCTGGGCTGCTCTTTCAGGATTGCGGCGATCAGGCTCGCGGTGCTTTTAGCCGCGAAAGCTTTCTTTGCCGTGGCCATCTCGTAGAGCACGGAGCCGAAAGAAAAAATATCGCTGCGGGCGTCGGCTTCCCCGCCCTCTAGTTGTTCGGGCGACATGTATTGGTACGTTCCGACGATCGTGCCTTGCGCGGTGAGCGCGTCGGTCTGGGCCTTTCCGATGAGCGGGCGGCTGACAGTCGGCGAACTGGAGAAATCTCCCGCAAGCGGCGGCGCGGTGGCTTTCGCGAGACCGAAATCCAGGAGCTTCGCACCCGACTTCGTCAGCATGATGTTGCCGGGCTTCAAATCGCGGTGGATCACTCCCTGACGGTGAGCGCGGTCGAGGGCGTCCGCGACTTCGATGGCGTAGTGCAAAAGGTCGGTGGTTGCGAGCGGGCCGCTTTCGAGGCGTTTTGCTAGCGTTTCGCCCTCAATATACTCCATCACCAGATACTCGATGCCATCCTGGTTGCCGACGTCGTAGAGCGCGCAGATGTGCGGATGGTTGAGGCTGGAAACGGCGCGGGCTTCGCGTTCGAATCGCTGGCGAACTTCGGGAGTGTCGGCCAGCCCTTGTGGGAGAACTTTGATGGCGACAGTGCGGTCAAGGCGCGTGTCGCGTGCGCGGTACACTTCGCCCATGCCGCCTGCGCCGAGCGGCGATTGAATTTCGTACGGGCCGAGTTTCGTTCCGGCGGAGAGGGACATCGGCGCGCATTATAGAACATGGAAGGCATCACACACTTTAGAATTAAAGCTGCTGGTAGAACTCAGCGCACGCTAAGAAGCGTCTATGACGCTCCGGCGAATTGAAGCAGGTCTGAACTTTTCAGGCTGGTCCTAAAATTTTCCGCAGAAACTAAAAATAAAGACTGAACAGAACAGCAGGAAACGGAATATTCAAATCGAGGGTGAACAAAAGGGCGAGCGCACCGTCAGTGGACCTCATCCCTGCGAGATACGTCTGTTAACCTAAGATTTGAAGAAGCACAGGCAAAAAGGGGAAGCCGAGTCTTGATGAAGAGATTTGCAGCTCTTTTTTTCATCTGCGCCCTGCCGCTCTTTTGCCAAAGCAATAGCGGCGAATTGCGCCTTAAAGTGACCGATCCGTCCAGCCTGGGCGTGAAAACGACGGTTCAGATTACCAGCGCGGCGAATCAGTACCGGAACACTGTGGCGACCAGCGATCAGGGCATGCTCGACGTGCAGCGCCTGCCCTACGGAATCTATCGGCTCGAAATTACGCAGCCCGGCTTTGCAGCAGTATCCGTATCTGTGGAAATTCGTTCCTCGCTTCCGACGGAATACGCAATCCAACTCAAGCTGCCCACGGTGAATCAATCCGTTACCGTCAGCGCGGCCAATACATTGATAGACCCCGATCAGGCCGGCGCCGTCAGCCAGATCGGTTCAGACGTCATTCAAAACAGGCTCAGTTCGGTTCCGGGCCGTTCCTTGCAGGATTTAGTGAACTCGCAACCCGGTTGGTTATACGAAGGCAACGCCGTGCTGCATCCGCGCGGTTCGGAGTATCAGACTCAGTTTGTGGTGGATGGCATTCCACTTACCGATAATCGTTCGCCCAGCTTCGGGCCGGAGATTGAAGCGGACGACGTGCAATCGATGAGCATCTATACCGCCGGCTTTCCTGCGGAGTATGGCCGCAAAATGGGAGGCGTGGTCGAGGTTAATACGCTGCAAGATTCGCAGGAGGGCTTTCACGGCCAAGTGGTACTTTCCGGGGGCAGTTTTGATTCGGCCGGCGCGTTTACCCAGGGGCAGTACGTCTGGGGCAACAATACGCTGGGGTTCAGCGCCAGCGGCAGCATGACGGACCATTATCTTAACCCCGTAGTGCCTGAAATTTTTTCAAATACCGGCACGCTGGGCGATTTTTCGGTCCATTACCAGCGCAAGCTGACGCCAAACGATCGCATAAGCTTCATCGTTCGCCATGAAGTCTCGCGCTACGATATCCCCAATGAAATGGTGCAGCAAATCGCGGGACAGCGCCAAACGGCCGATAACATCGAGACCATGGGAATCGCTTCCTACCAGCACACTTTCTCATCCCATGTGGTGGCCGATTTCCGCGCAATGATCCGCAACAATGCGAACGATTTCAACTCCAACGCGAATTCGACTCCCATAGAAGTTTTTCAGCACAATTGGTTTCGCGAAGGGTATTTCAAGGGCACCGTCACCGCCGTTCACGGCCGGCACGAATGGAAATTCGGGGTCGAGTCCGACAATATGTTCCTGAACGAGAATTTCAGATACGCTATTACGGACCCAACCCAATTTGATCCCAGCACGCCGCCTACTTTCAGCTTCCTGGCGAATCGCCCGGACCTGGAGCAGTCTGCCTTCGTGCAGGATCTGATCCGGCTGGGAAATTGGACAATCAGCGTCGGGCTTCGCTGGGACCATTATCAGCTCGTCCTGAATCGGCAGGCGGTGGACCCGCGCTTTTCGATTTCGCGCTATTTTCCTTCTGCCGATCTTGTACTGCATTTTTCCTACGACAGAGTTTTTCAAACGCCCTCTTTCGAGAACATTCTGCTTTCGAGTTCAACGGCGGCCACGATGCTTAACCCGATCTCCCTCCAATTACCTGTCGAGCCTTCGGAAGGAAATTACTATGAGGCGGGCGTCACGAAGGCTCTCTTCAGCAACCTTAAACTAGATGCCAACTATTTCCGCCGGCTGGTGAACAATTATGCCGATGACGATCAAATCGAGAATACGACCATCAGCTATCCCATTGCGTTCCGCAAGGCCGTTATTTATGGAGCGGAAGCGAAGCTCGCTGTCCCCGACTGGCACAATTTTTCGGGTTTCCTGAGCTATTCCTACACCGTCGGCAATGCTTGGTTTCCGGTGACGGGCGGCCTCTTTCTCGGCGACGACGCAGTGATACCGACCACAGGTCATCTCCCGGATTCACAGGATCAGCGCAACACGGTTCGCGGCCGCGTACGTTATCAGGTCATTCCGCGCCTTTGGATCGCCGGCGGAATTCAATACGATACAGGTCTCCCGTTCGATTTTCAGTGCCCGGACGGCGAAACCCAAGCGCAATGCATCGCCGGAGTAGCCCAGGTGTACGGCCCACAAGTCGTGGATCGCATTAACTTCGTTCGCGGGCGCATCTTTCCTGCCTTCCAGGTGAATGCCTCGGCTGGCGCGGATATTTACAAGTCCGAGCGTTTGAATGTGCGGATTCAAGCCGATGGACAAAATCTCACCAACATTCTGAATGTCATCGATTTCGGCGGCCTCTTTTCCGGCAATGCCATCGGACCGTCGCGGAGTTTCGCTCTCCGCCTTACGACCAACTTCTAGACCCGATGGGTAGCGTACGTTAGGGCAACCCATCTACTCCAGCATTCCCGCTCTTCCGAAATTTTCTGCAAACGCTTACACTAGCCAGCCTGTTTACATCCGGTGAGATTTTTCGGTTGTCCGCAATACTCGACGCATCGTCAGGAGACGTATGGCTATTGAACGGGCGCTAATCAGCGTCTATGACAAGACTGGAGTGGTCGAATTCGCGCGCGAGCTGGCGGCGCTCGGTATCGAAATCGTTTCAACCGGCGGGACGGCGCGGCTTCTGCGCGAGTCCGGCATCCCGGTGAGAGACGTTGCCGAGCTCACTGGCTGGCCGGAAATGCTGGGAGGACGCGTGAAGACACTGCATCCCAAAGTGCACGGTGGGATTTTGTTCCAGCGCGCGAAAGCGGAAGATCGAAAGGAAGTTGCAGAGCACGGAATCGTACCGATTGATTTGGTGGTCGTAAACCTTTATCCGTTTTCGGCAACGGCGGCAAAGCCGGGGGTCACGGCGGGCGAGCTGATCGAGAACATCGATATTGGCGGGCCGGCCATGGTGCGTTCTGCCGCGAAAAATTTTCAGTGCGTTGCGGTAGTGACCGACGCGGCAGACTACGCTGCGGTTGCGACGGAATTGCGCGGCAAACGGGAGCTGAGCCTGTCGACGCGGCTGGAGCTGGCGCGAAAAGCTTATGCGCGCACGGCGCGGTATGACGGCGAAATCGCGACGGAACTCGAGCGGCTGGCGGCGAACGGCAACGTGAGAATTGGCGCGCTGGAAAAACTTCCGCAGCGAATCAACGTTGCGCTCGAGCGGCGGCAAACGATGCGGTATGGAGAAAATCCTCACCAGCAGGCAGCGCTGTACATCCCGGCTGGGCGTCCCGCGGCGGGATTGGCGGGCGCGAAGCAACTGCAGGGCAAAGAGCTTTCCTACAACAATCTGGTGGATCTGGATGCGGCGTGGAATCTCGTCACCGAATTTGGCCGGCCCGGTGTTGCGATCGTGAAACACAACAACCCTTGCGGCGCTGCCGAGCAGGAATCTTTACGCGATGCGTATCGGAAGGCGCTGGCGTGCGATCCAATCTCAGCGTTTGGCGGTGTATTGGCGTTCAACCGCGCACTCGACGCAGAGACGTCTGAGGAAGTCGCGAAATTATTCGTGGAATGCATCGTCGCGCCGGGATACGAAGCCGCGGCGCTTCAGAACTTGGCTTCGAAGAAAAATCTGCGTCTTCTTGAAATGCCGCGCGAAGCCGCCAAGGGCGAGTTCGAGGAGGTCGAGCTCAAACGTATCTCTGGGGGCGTGCTGGTGCAGGAAGCCGATCGCCACGAGCTAAACGAAAAAGAACTGAAAGTTGCCACGGACCGCGCACCGACGGCGGCGGAACTACGCGCCCTGCTCTTTGGATGGAAAGTCTGCAAGCATGTGAAATCCAACGCCATCGTTTTCGCGCGCGAAGGCCAAACAGTGGGAGTGGGCGCGGGCCAAATGAGCCGGGTGGATTCCGTGAAGATCGCGGTAATCAAGGCCGCCACAGCGGGCCTTTCGCTGGGTGGGAGTGTGGTGGCATCCGACGCCTTCTTTCCGTTTCCGGATGGAGTGGAAGAAGCGGGAAAGGCGGGAGCCACTGCCGTGATCCAGCCGGGAGGTTCGGTGCGCGACGCAGACGTGATTGCCGCGGCCAACAAATTGGGAATGGCTATGGTTTTTTCTGGCGTCCGGCACTTCCGGCACTAGGTTTTTCCGGCGCGGGTATCTGCCGGTGATATGTGATTTCGATAATTTGCGGCTCGCCGTTGTCTGGAATTAGCTCGGAGCGCGCTATATAGGTGTCGGTATCGACGCGCGTTAGTATGGAGCGCTTGGGCATGGCGTTCAGCGGATTTTCGAAGTCAAATGTGGTGGAATCGGATTTCGAGAGATTCAAAACGGTGGCATCTGATTTTTCCCAGGGCAAGAGCTGCGGCGTGAAGTGCCGGAAGTAGAGATCGACTCCGTCAGATTTTTCCACGAGTGAAAATAATTCGATTACCAGGGTTTTATCGCGCTCGACCAGCCGAAAGACTCCCAGCATCTCGCCTGCTTTCGGCCCCAGCCAGGCCTGTTCCGCGATCCGAGGGCCCCACTCGCCGCGCCAGCGCCCTTCGAGCCAAGCGAAATTATCGAGCACGGATTTCGGGACGGCGGCCGCCGATGAGCTGGAAGTCTGAGCGGACGCTGGAGGTTGGGTTTGATAGGATTGCGCGGCGCTTACCGCACCGCGTTGCGCTCGCACGGCTTTCGGCAATCCAAAGCATATCGCTAATACTCCAAACACAAACGCCAGCGCGATGGCTGTTCCGGTGCGCGCCATTAACGACCTCCTCGCGGATTTCTATCGCTAGTATTAAGCATCCTGGCCAACTCGCTTAGGCTTTTTCGCTGCATCTGGCCGAACCGGGTATCCCGGTACGGATTCCATGCGTCTAAGTGTGTGACGTCAGGGAACGCCGGCGGGGAATACTTTGACCACCTCGCGCCCCTATACGATAATGGAGTTTACCGGTCAACGCATGAAAACAATTGCAAGCTTTGCTGTCTTCGCGTGTATTGCAGGCATTCCCGTTGCGCAGGCCCAAAACGCCGCGCCGGCCCAGCCCGCTGCTTCGCCGCAATCTTCTGCGCCTGCAGCGCAATCTCCAGCAAGCAATGCTTCACACGATGATTCTTATTACTATTTTACGCTCGGGCACATGCAAGAACAGCAGTACGAAGCAAGCGGGCGCGCCGAGCTAGCCGCGCAGTCCATCGATTCCTACAAGAAAGCGCTGGCCCTGGCGCCGGATTCTACCGTGGTCATGGAGCGCCTGGCGGAAATTTACGCCAAGTCGCAGCATTCCCGTGAAGCATTGGCTGAGGCGCAGGAAGTTCTGAAACTCGATCCCAACGATGTGAATGCGCACCGGCTGCTGGCGCGCGTTTACGTGCGCGCGTTGGGCGATATGAACGCGGGCGACGCGCAGAAGGAAACTCTCGACAAGGCCGTCGATCAATTCCAGGCCATTCTGAAAGTTCAGCCGGACGATACGTACTCCTCGCTGTGGCTCGCGCGGCTCTACCGCTTCGAAAACAAGCACGACGAGGCGGAAAAGGTTCTGCGCGCAACAGTGAACCGGGATCCGGGCAATGGAGCAGCGCTCGAGCAACTGAGCCAGCTTCTGGTTGATGAAGGACGCTCCCAGGAAGCCGTAACGCTGCTGACCCAGGCGGCGGGGGAATCGGCTTCGCCGGACATCTACGATTTGCTGGGCGACGCGTATGCACAGTCGAAAGAATACGCGAAATCCGAAGAGGCCTACCGGAAGGCCGTGGAGCAAGATCCGGACGACCCGGCGCACGTTCACGGTCTGGCGCAAGCATTGATGTCGCAGGACAAATACGCCGAAGCGCTGGAGCAATACAAACGCCTCTCCGAGCTGGAACCCAGCACCTCGGAAAATTTTCTGCGTATGTCGCAGCTTTACCGCCATTTGGGAAAATATGACGAAGCCGAGTCGGCTTTGCTGCGCTCCAAGCAACTTTCTCCCGGCAACCTGGAAGTTCTTTACAACGAGGCGCTGCTCTACGAAGAACAAGGCCGCTACGACGATGCCGCGAAAATTCTGAACGACGCGATCACCGGCGTCAAGAATCAAACGGCGGGAACGGGAACCCCGGCAGGGGCCGCAGGCGAAGGAAGCAACGTGAGCGCGCTGGCGGTTCTGTACGAGCAACTCGGCCATGCGTATTTAGAAGCGGAAAATTATCCGAGTGCGATCCGCACTTTCGAAGAAATGGGCAAGCTTGGACCTGAAGTGCAGAAGCGCGCGGAGATGCTGCTGATCGACGCCTATCGCCAGAGCCGCGATCTCGATCGCGCGATTGCCGAAACGAAGAAAGGGTTGGAGGCCTCGCCGAAGGATCAAGGGTTGATCGTCACGCTAGCGATGCTTTACGGCGAAAAGTCGGACACGGACGCGGCTACGAAGCTATTAAACGGCCTGCTGCAAGGCAACGACAGCGATCAGGGAATTTATGTGGATATCGCGCAGGTGCAGGAGCGCGGGCGAAAATATTCCGACGCGGAGCAGTCGGCGCAAAAGGCCGAGCAAATGGCTCGCGACGATGGCGACAAAGAGACCACCTGGTTCATGCTCGGCGCCATCTACGAGCGCGAGAAAAAATTCGATCTAGCGGAGGAGCAATTTCGCAAAGCGCTGGGCGTAAACCCGAACAATGCCGCGGTGCTGAATTATTACGGTTACATGCTGGCCGACCGCGGCGTGCGGCTGGAAGAAGCGACTGCGATGATTCAGAAGGCCGTGGCGCTGGATCCCAACAACGGCGCATACTTGGATAGTCTCGGCTGGGCCTATTACAAGCAAAACAAGCTAGCGGAGGCGGAAGAAAATCTGCGCAAAGCCGCGGACCGGCAGAGTCACGATCCCACGATCCTGGGCCACCTGGGCGACGTGTACATGAAACTGGGGCAAACCAATCGCGCCGTCAGTTGCTGGGAGCGCGCGCTCGCGGAATGGCAAAAAGCCATCCCTGCGGACTACGAAGCTGACAAAGTAAACGATCTCGACTCGCAGCTGAAAAATCTGAAGCGCCACACGGCGCAGAAATCCAATCCGGAAACGGCCAAACCGCAGTAAGCTCCCCGCATGGCTCGCGCGACAAATATGAAACGATCGGTGCGCCTTCGTGCGTTTGCAAAAATAAACCTGTGCCTGCACGTAGTGGGAAGGCGTCCGGACGCCTATCACGAGCTGCGCACGATTTTTCAGGTCATCTCGCTGCATGACACTCTCGAGCTTTCCATAACGCCCGGTACGTCAACTCTCGAGTTAGGGTTGTCGTCGAACGATAAAACGTTGCTGGGTCCGGACAATCTTGTGTTGCGCGCGATCGATGCCATTAGCCGCGAAATCGGGTTTCAAGGCAGCGTCTCTGCCCATCTAGAGAAGAGAATTCCGGTAGCGCGCGGGCTGGGCGGTGGGTCGAGCGACGCAGCGGCGGCGTTAATCGGACTGTTGCGGCTTACCAAGAAAAAGATTCCGCTAGAGCGCCTGATGGAAATTGCGGCAGGGCTTGGCGCGGACGTGCCGTTCTTTCTTTTTGGCGGGCGTGCTCTGGCGGTCAATCGCGGCGATGAAATATATCCGCTTCCAAACGGCCCGAAGCAGACGATCCTGGTTGTGTCTCCGCGCGACATTGCGGTGAGCACGAAGGACGCCTATGAATGGATTTCTGCGGAATTGACAAAGCGTGCGAAACCCCCTAAAATTTGGGGGTTCTGCGCTCTGTGCTGGAGCAGGCAGGGGGCGGGTATCTCGAACGATTTCGAGAGGCCGGTCTTCAGCCGTTATCCGCGACTCGGTGAAATCCGGGACGCGTTGCTCGAGCGAGGAGCCGCAGATGCCGCGCTGGCGGGTAGCGGGTCGGCGGTGTTCGGAGTCTTCCGAAACCCAGCGCAGGCGCGCCGAGCCGCTCGTGCATTCCCGGAAGATTCGGTTTTCGTCGTCGAAACTCTATCCAGGGAAGACTATGGCCGTTCACTCGGGTGGCGTGTGAACGGTTGAGGGGAAATCTTGGCTGACGACAAATTCAAGATTTTTTGCGGCACCGCGAATCCCGAACTGGCGAAAGCTATTTGCGATTACGTGGGCGTTCCGCTGGGTAAGGCTGAGCACGGCCGGTTCAGCGACGGCGAAACGCGCTACCAGATTCTCGAGAATGTGCGGGGCGCGGATGTTTTCGTGGTGCAGCCCTGCTGCCATCCGGTTGATTTCAACCTGATGCAGTTGTTGCTGATGATTGACGCGTTCAAGCGCGCTTCGGCTTGGCGCATCACGGCGGTGATTCCGTATTATCCGTACGCGCGCCAGGACCGAAAGGACAAGCCGCGGGTGGCTATCTCCGCGAAACTGGTGGCGGATTTGCTGGAAACGGCGGGATCGAGCAGGGTGTTGACGCTGGACTTACACGCGCCGCAGATTCAGGGGTATTTCAATATCCCCGTGGATCACTTGTTCGCTTCGCCGGTGCTGGTGGAATATTTTCAGAAGAAGAACCTGGGACCGATGACGATTGTTTCACCGGACGCAGGCGGAGTGGAGCGCGCGCGTTATTTTGCGAAGCGCATGGATGCGCCTCTGGCCATCGTGGACAAAAGGCGCATCGACGTGAACGTGAGCGAAGTAATGAATTTGATTGGAGACGTGAAGGGACGGCCTGCGCTGGTGATTGACGACATCATCGACACAGCCGGGACGCTGGTGAAAACGGCGGAAGCGCTGATCGAACATGGCGCAACAAAGGTTTTTGCGGCTTGCACGCATCCGGTTCTTTCCGGGCCGGCCGCCGAGCGGATTACCAAGTCCGCGATCGAGGAAGTAGTGGTGGCGGATTCAGTACCGCTGAATGAAGCGGCGCGAAAGGTATCGAAGATCAAAGTGCTGAGCGTGGCGCCGCTGCTGGCTCGCGGCATTCAGTCGATTCACGAAGAGACTTCGATTAGCGAACTGTTTAATTAACGTACAGCGAGCTTTATATTTAATCGGCAACACCGGATTTGATTTGGAAGCCTTCGCCCGCCAGAGCGGGCACGGGACAAGAGGACGTAATGGAAACATTTACAGTGGAAGGTCAGGTTCGCGAAGGACGCGGCAAAGGTCCGGCGCGGCGCACGCGTCTAACGGGCATGGTTCCCGCAATTCTTTACGGCGGGAAGAAGAAAGAATCGATCTCCCTTACGGTAAACGCGAAGCAGGTTGCCCGCATTCTTCGCTCGGAGACGGGTCACAACACGATTTTCACAGTACAGGTGGCCGAGGGCGCGGCGGAAAAAGCCATGGTGAAAGACTGGCAGGTTGATCCCGTCAGCGGGAAGCTGCTTCACGTGGATCTGTTTCGCATCGCCATGGACGTGCGCATGCGCGTTCGCGTTCCGGTGCACACATTCGGCGAGCCGCAAGGCGTGAAGATGCAGGGCGGCGTTTTCGAAATGGTGACGCGCGAAGTGGAAGTGGAATGTCTGCCGGCCGATATCCCTGAGGAATTTAAAATAGACGTCAGCGAAATGTTGATCGGCAAACAGCTTCGCGCGAGCGATCTGCCGTTTGACCGCGACAAAATAAAGTTGCTTACCGATCCGGTCCGCGTGCTGGCGCACGTAGTAGTGCTGAAGAAGGAAGAGGAGCCCACTCCGGAAGCAGCCGTGGCTGCAGAGACGGCCGCAGCGGAGCCTGAAGTCATCAAGAAGGGCAAGAAGGAAGAAGAGGGCGAAGGCGAAGCTGCCGCGGAAACTCCGGCGAAGGCCGAGAAGTCCGAGAAGAAGGGCAAGGAGAAGTAAATCACCCGGTCTGCGCGGACGCGCCGGGAGAGTGGGATGCAAGTCGGGGCCAATTTATGAGACTGATCGTCGGCCTCGGCAATCCCGGACCGCAATACGAATGGACGCCGCACAATTTAGGGTTTCTCGCCGTGGATGGTCTGGCTGAGCGTGCGGGAATCAGAGTTACGCGGCCCGAAGCAAAGTCTTATGTGGGGCGCGGCAAAGTGGCGGGCCAGGAAGTTGTTTTGGCCAAGCCGCAGACCATGATGAATTTGAGCGGAGCCGCCGTGCGGGAACTGCTCGAGCGGTATGAATGTGTTCCCGCGGAAATGATATTGCTGATCGACGAAGTGGATTTGCCCTGGGGCATGCTGAGGATTCGCGAGCGCGGCGTGGGCAGCACGCACAACGGATTCCGGTCGGTCCTCCGGTCCCTCGGCACGGATGAGTTCATCCGCATACGGATGGGATGCCAGCCGGAGCATCCGGTGGGTGACCGCGCGGATTACGTGCTCAACCCGATGCGCAAGCCCGAGCGGGAAATTGCGGCGCAGATGGTGACGGATGCCGCCGAAGCAGTGGAATTAATTTTGACCAAGGGCCCGAACGATGCGATGGCGCGGTTCAACCGCCGCGTGGATACTTCGGAGTCGGAAGAAGATTCGTAATAGGAATGAGAAGCAAGCATTCGCAACCGTTTTATAGATAACTGGAAATCGAGGACATATGGAAGAGCGCTTGTACGATTTGATTTTTATCTGCCGCCCGGACACGCCGGAAGCGGACATCGACAAAGTAATCACGACACTGGAGCACGTGGCTGCCGAAAAGGGCGGCAAAATCGACTCGGTGAACAAATGGGGCCGCAAGCGCATGGCCTACCGCGTGCAGAAATTGCGGGAAGGATATTACGTTTACATGGTGGTTCGCTCGAGCCATGGCGAAGTGGTGAAAGAACTCGAGCGCCGGCTCAAGGTTGCCGACCCGGTGATGAAATATCTGACCGTGCGTCTGGACGAAGAACTAAAGCGGCAAGACAAACTCAAACGGCACCGCGAGCGCAGAGCCGCGCGCCGGCCACGCAAGACCGTTCCGGCTGCACCGCCAATGCCAGGGACAGAACCGCAAGCCGCAGCGCCGACGGCCTAGCCCAATAATCTATTCAGGATTCCAGTCAGGGAGAAATCGAATGGCAGAAGAAAACGCACCGCAACAGCAGTCTTATGGATCATCCGGAGGCGGAGGAGGCCCGCGGTCTTCGGGGCCTGGCGGCGGAAGTCCCGGAGGGCGGCCCGGCGGTCCCGCGAAGCGCGGCAAGCGCAATTTCATTCGCAAGAAGAAGGTTTGCCGTTTCTGCGTGGACAAGGCCGATTTCATCGATTACAAGAAGGCTGAGATTCTGGCGCCTTTCATACAGGAACGCGGCAAAATTCTTCCGCGCCGCATGACCGGAACTTGCGCGCGTCACCAGCGCTGGCTCACAGTGGCAATCAAGCGCGCCCAGAACATCGCGCTGCTGCCGTTTGCGGCAGAACTGTAAGAGTTCGGCGCTCCGGACACGCTTCGGCGTGTGAGAGTGACGTATAGAAATTAACTGAGAAGATTTGAGAGGAATGTTATGCAAATCATTTTGCAGGAAGATGTGGAGAAGCTAGGAAACCGCGGAGAGCTGGTGGACGTGGCGGCGGGTTACGCGCGCAATTTTCTGTTGCCGCGCAAGCTCGGCATCGAAGCTACGCCCGGCAACATGAAGCGCTTGGAACGTATGCGCGTCTCGTTTGCGAAGAAGGAAGCTACCGAAAAGGGCGCGGCGCAGACGCTGGCTGACTCGTTGCAGGGAGTTTCCTTGGCATTTACGCGCAAAGCGGGCGAGAACGAACAACTCTTCGGCTCGGTAACTTCGGCCGACATCGCCGAAGCTCTCGAGGCCCAGGGCTATCACATCGACAAGCGCAAGATCACGCTGGCCGATCCCATCAAGGTCGTCGGTGATTACGAGATCCCCGTGAAGCTGCACCGCGAGATCACTTCGAACGTGAAGGTCACGGTAAGAAAAGAAGAGTAGCCAACCGGCGCTTTCGAAAGTTTTGTTTTCCCAGGGGCGCAGCTTGCTGCGTCCCTTTTAATTTTCTCCCGCTCCGAAAAATCAGCCGGCGTTTTCGATTGCGAGTTTTCCACTTTTCCGAAAGCGTCCACAGCCTCCGAGTCATTGACGTTCGCGCAAATACTGGCAACAATGTGGTTGCTCCAATCCGAGAATACTTTTGCTCTCAACTAGCGACAGAACGAATTCACACAGGCCTTGCGCCAGCGAGCGGCTTGAGCGAAACTAGAGGCGAAGAAAAAGCGAATTATGGACAAGGTCATTAGTTATGCCTGCTGACTCCGCCATCGAACGCCCGCTTCCGAATAATCTCGAAGCCGAGCGCAGCATTCTCGGCGCGATTCTGCTGGACAACCACGCGTTGAATGCCGCGGTGGAAAAAATCCGCTCCGAGGATTTCTTTCTGTCGCAGCATCGCCAGATATTCGAGCGCATGATTCAGCTTGGCGAGAAGCAGCAAGCCATCGACGTGGTCACGTTGATGGAAGACCTCTCGCGCCGCGGCGAATTGGAAGCTGCCGGCGGCATCGCATACCTGTCGCAGCTTGCCGATGGTCTGCCGCGCGTGACCAACGTGGAGCACTACGCGCGCATCGTCAAAGAAAAGGCCGTGCTGCGCAGCTTGATTTTTTCCGCGTCTGCAATTCAGGAGCAGGCGCTGGCCGCGGGCGATGATGCGGACGTCATTCTCGACCGCGCCGAGTCGGTCATCTTTCAGCTTGCCGAAGATCGGGTAAAAGTCGGGCTGATCGGCGTCAAGGAGCTGGTTCGCGATAATTACGAACGGCTCGAAAAGATTTTCAGCGAAGGCCGGCGCATCACCGGGCTTACTACCGGTTATCCCGGACTCGACAACGAAACCGCGGGATTGCAGCCTTCGGAATTGATCATTTTGGCGGCGCGCCCTTCGATGGGAAAGACAGCCCTGGCGCTGAATATTTCTGAAAATGTAGCCCTTCGCCTGCGCGAACCCGTTGCGGTGTTCAGCCTCGAAATGTCGAAAGAATCGCTGCTGTTGCGTTTGCTGGCCTCCGAAGCTCGTGTGGATGCGCACAAATTCCGCACCGGGCATATGAACCGCGACGACTGGGGAAAAGTTACCGGTGCGCTCACGAATCTTGCCGACGCGCCGCTGTGGATTGATGATTCCGCTTCCTCCACGGTAATGGAAATTGGCGCGAAAGCGCGGCGGCTGAAACGCGACCGCGGCCTTTCGCTTTTGGTGGTGGACTACCTGCAGCTGGTTGTTCCCACGCATATGGGGCGCGGGACGAACCGGCAGGAAGAAGTTTCGAGCATTTCGCGCGGCCTGAAAGGCTTGGCGAAAGAATTGAAGGTTCCTGTTCTCGTTCTGAGCCAGTTAACCCGCGCACCCGAGCGTGACGACCGCAAGCCGCAACTTTCCGACCTGCGCGAATCGGGGGCGATCGAGCAAGACGCCGACGTAGTACTCTTCATCAATCGCCCGAATTTCTACAAGACTGATTTGCCCGAAGAAGATCGCGCGAAGGCCGAGCTGATCATCGCCAAGCAGAGGAATGGCCCCACGGGCAGCATGAATTTCGTTTTCCTCGCGCGCCATACGCGATTTGAAGAAGCCGCGCCGGATGCCTGGAGCACTTCCAGCCGCGAAGAGTAGCGTTGCCGCAGGCCCACAAACGTGTCGCCGCACCCGCGTTTCACGTGACACGTCTAGCCCGGACCGTTTGATTGGCCTATAGCGGCGCGCCTAACCTCTGCATTTTGCTCGCGATTCGCGGCCGTGCGTTCCCGGTCTTCCATTTCGTGAAATGGCCTGCCACCTGCAATTACTCCTACCGGATGTTTACCTAAACGCCGCGTCCAAATTGGTTGATTCGGATTTCGTTCGCGCGGCGAATAAGGAGTCTGGCATTCTTAAGACGATGCCGAAAGCCATCCATTTCGAGGGCAGGCCGGTTTGGGCGGAGATTTCGCTCAAGGCGATCCTGCACAACTTGCGAGTGATTCGGCGCCACGTGGGCGCACAGCGAAAAATACTCGCGGTCGTCAAATCAAACGCCTATGGCCTGGGTGCCGTGCCAATTTCCAAAGCGCTGCAGAAGGCCGGGACGGAATGGTTCGGCGTCACCTGCGCGAACGAAGGCATCGAGCTTCGCGAGGCGGGGATTCGCAAGCGCATCCTGGTGCTCACCGGTTTCTGGCCCGGCGAGGAAAAACGGCTGATACGGAATCAGCTAACGCCCACCGTCTCGCGCGTGGACGACTTGCAGCATATCGAGCGCGCGGCAAAATCCATGCGCGGCAAATCACGTGGAAAATCTTCGCGCGTGCCTTTCCACCTGAAAATAAATACAGGGATGAATCGCCTGGGAATTTCTCCGGATGAAATCGACGCGTTTTGCCTGGCGCTTGCCGATTGCCCGCACATCCGGCTCGAAGGCACCTACACTCATTTTGCTTCGGCGGAAGATTTCACCGCGGAACAAACCGCCGTGCAGGAGCAGCTTTTCCGCGATTGCCTCGACAGGATGCGCGCGCTGGGAGTTTCCCCGGGGATCGTGCACATGGCCAACAGCGGCGCGATTTGCGCGCGGCCGAGCACCTGGGGAGACATGGTTCGTCCCGGCGCAATTTTGTACGGTTACCATCAGTCGTTCGACCCACCGCAGAAAAAACAGGAAGTGATGTGCGCGATGCCTCTGGAGCCTTGCCTCTCGCTGCGCGCGCGCATCATCTCGCTGCGCGAGGTCCCGGCGGGGCAGGCCGTAGGTTACGGAGCTCGTTTCGTCACCAGCCGCCCTTCGCGGATCGCCGTGATCAACGCGGGCTATGCCGACGGCATCGTGCGCGCGCGAACCAATCGTGGATGGGCGCTGGTGCGCGGACGCCGAGTCCCACTGGTCGGAACGATCTCAATGGATTTAACCATGCTTGATGTAACCGACGCGCCGGACGCAAAAATCGGCGATGTAATCACGATCTACGGCAAAGATGGCCAAGCTTCGATTGAAGTTTCCGAGGTGGCGCGCGAAATCGGCACGGTCACCTCTGATCTGCTCTGCGCGTTGGGCCGTCGCGTTCCCAAATTCTACCTTTAGTCCTGCGGTACATTCGGTTCCTAGCACGACTTTCCAATCCGCGCAGCAATTGCTCGAACTCGACTCCAGGTGTTATAGTGCTGTCTATAACTTTTCATATTTGCTTTCACTTTTATTTCGGCGCTCAAAAAATTCATATAGCCGAGTATTCGAAAGAGCATAGGAACCGAATTAATAAAATGTAGCTGTTTTTTCATACGCTTCATAAGGGTGCAACCATGCAAAGGCCTCCTAACGTACCCAGCCGTCCGCCGGCAGTTCCCGCTTCGGAAAGTCCTGCTTCGAAGACAAACAATCATGCCCTTGCCGCTCACGACAGCGTCGGCAGCTTTTGGGACATGCTTGGCATCCGCATCATCTTCACCGCGATTTGTGTTGCCGCGGGATTCCATTTTCGTCCGTTCAGCGTTTCCAAGGAATATGGCTCAGCCGTTGGGCTGCTGTTCGCGATAGCTGTCATCCTTTTTGAACTCCGGCTTCGCCGCGCGAGTTTGCGCCGGCTGATAGGCGCGGCCACCGGCTCGATACTCGGAATCGTCGGTGCCTATTTCACCACACTGGTCCTTTCGCACACTTCGATGCCGGAGAGCACGCGCTCGTTCTTCAGCCTGGCTACTTTTCTGGTGATGGCTTATATCGGCCTGATCCTCGGCGCAAACAAAGGTGACATGCTCAATCTGCAGGCGCTTGGTGGCCTGTTCGGCAGTGAGCGCAGCTTGAAGCATTCGTTCAAAGTGCTGGATACCAGCGTGATTATCGACGGCAGAGTGGCCGACATCGCCGACGCGCAGTTCCTCGATGGCACGGTGATCATTCCTCAATTCGTCCTGCATGAACTGCAACTCGTCGCGGATTCGGCGGATCCGTTGAAACGCCAGCGCGGCCGCAGAGGCCTGGAAGTGCTGCAGCGCATCCAGAAAATGGCGCATCTGGAAGTGCAGATCGTCGATGAGGATTTCCCGCAAGTGCCGGAAGTGGATTTGAAGCTCATCGAGCTGGCCAAGCGCCACAACGCAAAAATCGTCACCAACGATTACAACTTGAACAAAATCGCGACGCTGCAGGGCATCGAAATCCTCAACGTCAACCAGCTGGCCAACGCGCTGAAACCGGTCGTGCTGCCGGGCGAGAGCATGCGCGTTTTCATACTGCGCGAAGGCAAGGAATATAACCAAGGCGTTGCGTATCTCGACGACGGCACGATGGTGGTGGTGGATGGCGCGCGCAAAATGATCAACAAAACGATCGACATCACCGTGACGTCCGTGCATCAAACGACGGCCGGCAAAATGATCTTCGGGCGCTACGACGAACGCGGCGAACAGATGACGCCGCGTCCCATTTCGGCTGTCACGCAATCTCCTGCGGAACCGCAGTCTGGTCCCCGGGCGGTGGAAGATCGCCCGGGCGGTGAGCGCCCGCCACGCCCTCTGTATCCCGAGCCGGGCCGCTCCTGAAGTGCGGCTTGCGGCGCGGGCTTTTCTCCCCCTTCTTCCGCAATTGCGATAGACTGTTGGCCCTTCGATGACTCGCATCGCCGCTATTATTCCTGCTGCCGGACTCGGCACCCGCATGGGCGCCGAAACGCCGAAGCAGTTCCTGGAACTCGACGGCATGCCGCTGGTGATTTTTGCGTTGCGGCGGCTGGCGGCTTGTCCGGAAATCACGGATTTTTTTATTGCTACGCGCGCGGACGACATCGTTTCATTGCAAGACAAAGTCGGCAAAGCTGCGCTTGGCCGCCCTGCCCGCGTGGTTCATGGCGGCGACACCCGACAGCAATCCGTCGCGAATGCGCTGGCGCAAGTGGACCCTGCAACCGAAATAGTTCTGGTACACGATGCGGTGCGGCCATTTCTGACTCCCGAACAGATCGGCCGCGTGATCGCGGAAGCGCGCGCGCGCGGCGCGGCAATTCTCGGCATACCGGCCATCGATACGGTGAAGGAAGTAAAACGCGCGAGCCTGCCTGAAGACGTCGTGCTGATTACATCAACCATTCCGCGCGAAAGAATCGTGCTGGCGCAAACGCCGCAAGCATTTTCGTATGCACTGCTGCGCGACGCCTTTCGCAAGGCGCAGCAGGATGGCGTCACGGCGTCGGATGAATCTTCGCTGGTCGAACGCTTCGGCCACGACGTCTTCGTCGTTCTGGGCTCCGAGCGCAACCTGAAAATCACTCGCCCCGCTGACATGGACCTTGCCCGTTTTTATCTCGAGCAGGAGCGCCGCCCGAAATGACCCGATCTGGAATTGGCTACGATTTGCACCGGCTGGCCGAGGGGCGCAAGCTGATGATCGGCGGGATCGAAGTCCCGTTCGATAAAGGCTCGGTCGGGCATTCGGATGGCGACGTGCTGGCACACGCTTTGTGCGACGCGCTGCTTGGCGCGGCTGGGCTTGGCGACATCGGCACGCATTTCCCGGACACGGATCTAAAGTGGAAGGGCGCATCGAGTCTCCTGTTTCTGGAGCACACGAAGAAGCTGCTGGACGAGCGCCATCTGCGCGTCAGCCATCTCGATGCCGTGGTGATCTGTGAGCGTCCAAAACTCGGACCGCATTTTCCCGCGATGCGGGCGGCGCTGGCGAAATCGCTGGGCATCGCGCCGGAGCAAATTAATCTGAAGGCGAAGACGAACGAAGGCACAGGCGAAATCGGCCGCGGCGAAGCCATCGCTGCCCACACTATCGCCACGCTGGAAGGATGACGGCTCCCCTTCTGCATTTCGACCGCACGGAATTGCTTATGACTTCTAATGCGCCCTCGGAAGCGCTCCAGTCGAATACGACGGCGAAGGCTTTCACCGCTGAGGATGTCGCTGCAATTCTTCGTGAGCACGGATGGCTCGGTGCCAGCGCCGAAGTTCGCGATGACTCTTCCTTGCAGGAGTGGCTCACGCGGGCGGCAGAACTTCTGGGGCCGTACTCCACGAACCGGTCGGGACTTCTGAAACTGATTTTTCGCTATGACGCTTCGGAAATTTTGAAAGAGTATGAAAGCCAAGCCGTGCTCGCGCGTTCCGGGGCGAGAGAAGTGATTCGGCAGCTCGCTAACCTAATTCTAGACGGCGGCGACGTGGATTCCGATCGCTTCAAGGAGATCGTCGAGGCGATGAAGGCCGCAACTCCATACCGCAGCCGCGAATTGTTTCAGCCGATTCGCCTCGCGCTATCAGGCAGCTCGGGCGCGGGCGAGCTAGACCGCGTGATTCTTCTGCTCGATGGGGCGGCAAAACTGAAGTTTGCGGTTGATGTCAAAAGCACGCGGCAGCGCATGCTCGAGTTCTGTGCCGCGCTCGATTAAAAAACTGATTCTCGCGAGAGACGCAAAGGAACGATGAACTGGCTCACTGGGTTTCACGCGGTGGAAGAAGCGCTAGCGGCAGGGCGTGCGCTCGATCGCATCGTGATCGCTCGCGGCCGCCACGGAGAGCGCGTGGAAGCAGTAGTGCAGCTCGCGCGGTCGAAAAGCGTTCCGGTGCGATTTGAAGAACGCTCGCAGATCGACCGGCTAGCCGGCACTCGCGAGCATCAGGGGATCGCTGCGCTGGCGGCTGCGAAGCCGGCGCTCGATCTCGAAGACTTGCTCGCGGCGAAGACTCCGCAGGGGCTTCTCGTCCTGCTCGATGGAATTGAAGACCCCCACAATCTCGGCGCGATTGTTCGCACCGCGCTGGCCGCGGGCGCGCATGGCGTGGTCATCCCTGAACGGCACGCCGTTGGGTTAACCGACACTGTTGAACGCGCCTCTGCCGGAGCGCTGGCGCATTTGCCGGTGGCGCGTGTGAAGAATCTCGTTCGCGCCATGGAAGAAATGAAGGAAGCGGGCTACTGGCTGATTGGACTCGACGAGCGCGCCGACAAAAAATATACCGAGGCAGATTTTTCAGGGCAAGTCGGAATCGTGCTGGGCAGCGAAGGCGAAGGTTTGCACGAACTGACGCGTAAGCGCTGCGATTTTCTCGTCTCGATTCCCACCAGCGGCCCGGTCCGCGCCCTCAACGTTTCCGTCGCCGCAGGTGTCGTCCTCTTCGAAGTCGTCCGCCAACGTTCCGGAAAGAAATCCGAAAAGGGAAAGTAGTCCGCGGCCTGCTTATTTGTCGTATTTCAACAGGGAGAAGACGTCGACGCCGGGAAGCTTCGCGCGGCCATTGAGAAAATTCAGCTCCACGGCAAAAGCTGCGCCCACAACTTCGCCGTCGAGCTGCTTTATCAGCTTAACAGCGGCGGCGGCTGTCCCGCCGGTGGCAAGCAAGTCATCGCAAACGAGCACGCGCTGGCCCGGCTTCACGGCGTCCTCGTGAATGTCCAGCTGATCCGTGCCGTATTCCAGCTGATAGATGACCGAGGCGGATTTCGACGGTAACTTTTTCGGCTTGCGCACCGGAACGAACCCCGCTCCCAGGCGGTACGCGAGCGCCGGAGCAAAAATGAATCCGCGCGCTTCGATCCCGGCGATGAGGTCCACTTTCTGCCCGTTGTAGTGCTCGCAGAGCCGATCGACAAGAGAATGGAAACCCTTCGGATCCTTCAGCAGCGTCGTGATGTCGTAAAACAGGATTCCGGGCTTTGGATAATCCGGGATTTCGCGAATGAGTTTTTTCAGGTCTTCCATCGTCTCCTCTTTAAATGCCTTCGTATTTCAGAAGTCATCGCGTTCGATTGAAAAGCCGCGCTCGAATTTGGATTCGATCGCCACATCTTCTTCCGTCACGTTTGAGACCGCGGCTGAGCCTGGCCCGCGTTGAAGTTCCTTGTGCAGCGCCGCAAGCATCGCGGCAGTTCCGAAGGCATAGACTTCCACGCTGCCGTCGCGCAGGTTCTTTGCGTAGCCGGTTACGCCCAGCTGGCGAGCCACGCGACTCGCAAAATAGCGAAACCCCACACCTTGCACCTTTCCGCTGACGCGGTAGCGACGAGCCTGGTACGATTCTCGGCCTTCATGGATGGGACTTTCGGGCATTGCGAACGACAGATTTTATCAGAGGCGCAGGCGCATCCTAGCCTGAAATATCTGCGTATTCCCGTTGCAGGGGAACAGCCATTTCCACCGCGGGAGCCTTCCATGTGATAGTTTCGAAATTATAGAGATAATAGGCCCTCGCGCCTGACCGTGAGGAAAGGGAATTGCATCTAAGGTTCAGAAAGGTCTTGGAAGAACGCGTAATGAAAAGACGCTTCTCATTCATAGTTTCATCGACACTGTTATTGTTCTTTGCTGCAAGCGCTCGCGCGCAAGACAGCACCGGACCGCTCGCGCCTCCTCCAAAATACGAAGTGAAGCGCCTCCCATCGGAGCCGCATCCCGGGCCTCCTCCTGTCCCAGAACAGGAAATTATCCAGAAATTAGCTGCCAACGAAGACGTGATGAAGCAGAAGTACGAAACCTACGACTTTACGCAAACAATTCGCATCGAGGAACTGGCGGACCCGGGTGGAAAGTTCAGCGTGACTGGAGAGGTGTACACCCGTCCCGACGGGCAGCGATATATGCGCGTCGCTAAGCAGCCCGAATCCGATCTGAAGGTGGAGCATTTCTCGCTGGAGGACGTGCACACGATTGCGACCTTGCCGCTTTTTGCTCTTACCACGCGGGAAATCGTGAACTACAATTTTAAATATGTGGGACAGGAAAAACTCGATCAGTTGACCACCTACGTGTTTCAGGTAAAGCCAAAGCTGTTGAGCCGCAAACAGCGTTTTTTTGAGGGACTCATCTGGGTAGATGATCACGATTTTGCGATCGTGAAGAGCTATGGCAAGTTTGTCAGCGAGATTTCGGGCAACGGAACAAGCCTGCCCTTCACTATGTTCGAAACCTACCGCGAGAATTTTCAGGGAAAGTATTGGCTGCCCACGTATACGCGCTCCGATGATTACGTCAAGGGCCCCGATGATGAAGAACTGCCTCTGCGGCTGGTGATTCGCTCCACGGAGTTCAAGCCTCACTTGGAAGAAGGTGCCGTGCCGGCACCCTCAGCTGCTCCCGCAACCGCTCCGAAACCCGCCCAGCCCCAGCCGCCATCGCCCAACTAGCTCGCGAAAAGAACGGGCCAGAGCGCTATAAACTTCCGCGCAAAAATGCTACCTTGGCGCAGCCGCTTTTTTGCGGGGTAAAGTGGCTACGGAAATGGGCGCGAATTCCACAGTGGTCCTCGAATTCATCCTTCTGGCGGTAACGTCTGTATTCTTTCTGGTTGATCCGTTCACCGTAATTCCGATGTTTGTTTCTGTCACGGAAGATTCGTCCGCATCCGAACGCCGGCAAGTGGCGCGCCGAGCCGCGTGGACTTGCGCGATTGTGCTGAGTTCGTTCGCTCTGGCCGGCAGCTTGATTTTCAAAATGTTTGGAATCACCCTCCCCGCCTTCAAAATTGCCGGCGGAATCATCTTGTTGCGGATTGGCCTGGACATGCTGCAAGCGCGCCAATCCTCCACCAAAGTCACGCCGGAAGAAACTCAGGAGAGCACGACCAAAGCTGATGCGAGCATCATTCCTTTAGGCATGCCGATGTTGGCCGGCCCCGGAGCAATTTCAACCGTGATGGTTTTAGTCGGGGAATCGCACGCCATATGGCAACACGGAGTAATTTACGCGACCATTCTTCTTGTGTCGTTTGTTTCGTATCTGGTCTTGGCGGGAGCTGACCGCGTGCGGCGCTACCTCGGAGATACGGGAATTCGCATCATGACGCGTCTGATGGGATTGCTGCTGGTCGCGCTGGCGGTACAGTTCGTCGCGAACGGCCTGACGGATTTCGGGCTGCTGAAACCGCTGGCTTCGCCATTCTGAGCGCATTGCCGCTCGCTCTTAGAATTCTTCCTCAATTTTCTTCAGCTTTGTAATTTTCAATTTTATTCGGAAATCGCGCGAACGCACTTCCGCCAGAATTGCGCGGCGCGTCTCCGCGGGCAGCATTTCAGGTTCCAGCACGCCGGCCTCGTCGCGCGGAAAATGCTTGATGAAGACTGCGGCTATATGCGCAGTGGCATAAGAGATGGGCGTCGCGATCAATCCGCGCTGGCGGATCTGAAAAAGCGAGGGAAAGCTTGCGTCCCATCGCACGAGCAAAGGCTGATCGTCCTTCATGCCTCGCAACAATACCGCGGCTGCAAACCTTGCATTGTAGAGGATGCCTCTCCGGATCAGCGCCGCCACATTCTTGGGCGTAAGCGTCTTGGGAAACCGTTTGCGGACGATCCCTTGCGAACGGTTCAGCCTGCCTTGGCGGAACCAGCGGTACAAGCGATCGAAATCGTTCCCGCCGATTTTCGCGTCCATGTCGCGGATCGGGATCACGTAAGGCACCATGCAGACTTCGTCCTGCGCGGCCAGGTAAACGGTGGTCTCGCCAATCGGGGGCGGGAAGCGGAATTTTTCGCGGTCGGCAAATCGCTTTGCCAAAACGAACCGGCCGTTGCGATAGATCCTGGGCCTTGAAATCGCTTCGTCATAAGCGCCTTCGGGCGACCAGGTCGAAACCGGATCCTTGCTCTCCGTGCTCTCGAACAGGCGCAACTGAACCGACTCGACCGAATCGAGCAGTTCCGACCCGCGCTTGGCGAGAAGATTGGTTAAACCTGGAGCGGCCCCGGTGCAAATCACCGCTGCCCGGTTTTTCGCCACGAAGCGTTTGTTGAATCGCAATTGTTCAGGTTTAAAAAGGCTGCGCGTGAGGTGGCTGTTCAAATCAAGGTAATGCGCGCGCAGGCGCAGCGCAGCGCGAAGGATAATTTCGTTGAACACGGCCGGCGAAGCATTGACGATCAGATTGCAGCCGCGAGCCGCGCGAACGATGGACCATAGATTTCGCGCGTTTGTTTCGACGACCTTTATTTCACTCTTCTTGCCCAGAAACTTTTGCGCGCGTTCGGGATCGCGATCGCCGCACCACACGGTGTGTCCTTGGCGCGCCAGCAATTGTGCCAGCAGCGAGCCGGTGCCGCCCACACCCAGAACGAAGATCCGCATCGGCTCGAAACTTTACCACATCCAACAAGCCTACGGCCGCCGGCAACGCTGCCGCCGCCGGGGAAAATCCGAAATCTGCCCCGGTGCGCTGGAACGGTAGGAGATATGCGGGCCCCAGCGGTATACTGGCCGCTGCGTCTTTCTTCGACCCGGTTGCGACTTAAGGTCTGTGACCTATCCAAAGGAGTGAATGCCGCTCGCTGACAAATTCGGACGCCAAATAACCGACTTGCGCATCTCGGTCACCGACCGCTGCAATTTTCGATGCGTCTATTGCCGCTCGGCCAATCCCGAGAATCACATGGCGGAGCACGCTCTGCTCGAATGGGAGGAGTACGAGCGGCTGGCTCGCATCCTGGTCAGTATGGGGATTCGCAAAATTCGAGTAACCGGCGGCGAACCCTTGGTGCGCCCCGGCGTCGAAGACTTTATCGCGCAGCTGAAAGCGCTGGGCGTTCAGGATCTTTCGATGACCACGAACGGCCACTTGCTCGCGGAACGTTGCGATCGCCTGGTGGCGGCGGGACTGAATCGAATCAATATCAGTCTCGACTCTCTGGACCGCGATAAGTTCGAACAAATTACGCGCACAAAAACATTCGACCAGGTGCTCGCGGGAATTAAGGCCGCGCAGGCTTCTCCGCTGCGCCCGGTGAAAGTGAACGCCGTGTTGGTGCGCGGAATAAATGATGGCGAGGTTGAGGCGTTCGCGGAATTTGCGCGCGAGCACGACATCGTGATGCGCTTCATCGAATTCATGCCGCTTGACGCCGACCGCACCTGGACCCGCGATCAGGTCGTCACCGCCGCGGAAGTCCATCGGCGGATTTCCGCACGCTGGCCGCTTATCCCGGTCATTCACGAGCGCAGCGAAACGGCGCGCAAGTATCGGTTTGTCGATGGCCGCGGCGAAATCGGGCTCATCGCGCCGGTGTCGCATCCGTTCTGCGGGCATTGCTCGCGCATCCGGCTTACAGCGGACGGAAAACTGCGCACCTGCCTTTTCAGCAAGGAAGATCACGACTTGAAATTTATGTTGCGCGGCGGCGCCACCGACCGGGAAATCGGCGACACGATCCTCGCCATCGTCCATAAGAAAGAAAAGGGACATCGCATCAATGAAGCGGATTTCATTCCGCCTTCGCGCACCATGGTTTTTATCGGCGGGTAGTTCGCGTTTCGCTGCGAAGCTCTGTGGCCGCAGATTCTCATTCTCAGAAAATACCCAGGAGCCCGCTTAGATGGCGGATGAGGAATCCAAATATTTCTCGCTCACCGAAGCCGAACGACTTCGCGTTCAGCTCGAACCGGTGCTGATCGAAGCCATGGAGTCGCGCCGCAAATTGGGCGAAGCGGAAGAGCAACTGAACGCGCTCGCCGAACGCATCCAGCGCTCCGGTGGCCTTTTGATTTCCTACGAGAAAACCGCGCGCATGCGATTGGATCGCAATCGCTCGGAGGAAGCTGTGCGTTCTGCGCTCGAGCAGATTCAAGCCACCGGCTGCGTGGTGAAGGATCTGGACGTCGGCCTGTTGGACTTTCCCGCGCGCATTAACAATCAGGAAGTTTATTTGTGCTGGCGACTGGGCGAAGATCGCATCCGGTTTTATCACCGACAGGACGAAGGTTTTTCGGCGCGCAAGCCTATCGATCCACGCGACTCCGGCTACAGCAGCCCGGTCCAGTAAATGCACGGCGCGAATTGTCTGCCGCCAACTTCATCTGAGGACTCGTGACCAATCCCATCGAAAATCGCTTGAAGGATTCTACCAGCCCCTATCTGCGTTCCGCGGCGCACCAGCCGGTGGACTGGCACGAGTGGGGCGAAGAAGCATTTGCGCGCGCGCGGGCCGAAAATAAACCGATCCTGCTGGATATTGGTGCGGTCTGGTGCCATTGGTGCCACGTCATCGACCGCGAGAGCTACGAAAATCCTGAGATCGCGGCAATAATTAATCGCTTTTACGTTCCGGTGAAAGTGGATCGCGACGAACGGCCCGACGTGGATTCGCGTTATCAATCCGCAATCAGCGCAATTTCCGGGCAGGGCGGCTGGCCCTTGACTGCGTTCCTCACGCCCGATGGAAAACCGTTTTTCGGCGGCACTTATTTCCCGCCCGAAGACGCCATGGGCCGGCCGGGCTTCAAGCGCATCCTGGCCTCCATCGCCGAAGCTTTCAAAACGCGGCGTACCGAAGTGGACACTTCGGCAGTGGCGCTGGAGGAAGCCGTCGCCAAGTCGGAAGTGTTTCGTGCCGCGCGCGGTGAATTCGATGCGGGGATTGTAGATGCTGTCGTCGAATCGGCGCTCCATCTGTTTGATGAACACAACGGCGGTTTCGGGCAATCGCCGAAGTTCCCGCACGCCAGCGCCGTGGATTTGTTGCTCGAGCGGTATCAATCCACACGCGATCCGCATTTGCTGCTAGTTGCCGACCGCACACTGGAAGCCATGGCGTCCGGAGGCGTTTACGACCAGCTCGGCGGCGGATTTCACCGCTACTCGGTGGACGAACGCTGGTGCGTGCCGCACTTCGAAAAAATGACGTACGACAACTCGGAGTTGCTGAAGAATTTTCTGCACGGCTATCAAGTGACGAGCAAGCCTCTTTTCCGCGAAACGGCGGAAGGGATTATTTCGTGGGTGAACGAGGTGCTTTCCGATCAAGCGCGTGGCGGATTCTACGCGAGCCAGGACGCCGACCAGACTCTGGACGACGACGGCGATTATTTCACCTGGACGCAGGCGGAGGTGCGCGCTGTGCTTTCCGCGGAGGAGTCGCGCGCGGTGGAACTGTATTACGACGTCAATAAGCGCGGAGAAATGCATCACAACCCGGAGAAGAATGTTCTCTGGGTCGCGTCGAGCGTCGCCGAGCTCGCGGCGAAAATGGGGCTCGACGAATCGAACACGCGAATTCTGCTCGCTCGCGCAAAAGGAAAATTGCTCGCGGCGCGCCGCGAGAGGCATCCCACCCCCGCAATTGACACCACCATCTACGTTGGCTGGAATGCGATGTTTGTTTCTGCTTATCTCGAAGCCGCGCGCGTCCTGGGCCGCAAAGATTGCCGTCAGTTCGCGCTCAAAACATTGGATCGCCTGATGGCGGAAGCTTGGGATGAATCCAAAGGTTTCCTGCATCGTGCGGGGGGCCCGCGTCTGGAGGGTACGCTCGATGACCAGATCTTCGCTGCGGGTGCGCTGCTCGATGCCTACGAAGCGACCATGGACCCCAAGTATTTCGAGAAAGCTGAGCGTGCCATGCGGCTTGCCGTCGAACGCTTCGGCGATCCCGAAGGCGGGGGATTCTTCGACCGCGCGAAGGATGCGGCGCCGATGGGCGGCCTCGAAGTTCGGCGCAAACCGCTTCAGGATTCACCCACGCCCGGAACAAATTCCGTTGCGGTGATCGTTCTCGACAGGCTCTACGCATTCACGGGCGAAAAGCTCTATCGCGATTGGGCGGAGAAAACTCTGGAAGCTTTCATAGGGCTGGTTCCGCAATACGGATTATTCGCCGCAACATACGGCCTGGCGGCGCTGTTGCATTCGCGCCATCCAATTCAAGTGGTAGTGTTGGGCGCCACTGAAGATCCAAATGCTGCCGCGCTTGAAAACGCAGCCAACGGAGTCTATCGCTTTGGTAAAGCGGTCTTGCGCGTTACCCCTGAACGGTTGATTTCCGCATCACTCGCTCCGGCGCTCAGCGAAACGTTACCTCACCTCGACGCCGCAAAGCCGCAAGCGCTCGTCTGTATTGAGACCACCTGTCATCCGCCGGTCACGACTCCCGACAAGCTCACTTCCCTCATCAGGGAAATCACAGGCGACGTATCCGGCGCCGCGGCCGCACCGTAATCCTCGCTTACAGTCCAAGTGACTCGCGCGTGGAGTGAGTTGCCGCATCTGCGAGCCGGTGCGATAATGGCTCCGCCACAGCGGAGTTCGAATCAGTTTCGGTGCATTACGGGGGTGCTATGGGAATCAGAGATGCGTGGATCGAGAAGCGTGCGGCGGCGATGAACGGCGGCCCAAGAAATTTCTCGCAGATGCACTTTGCGCGCCAGGGCGTCATCACCGAAGAGATGGAGTACGTTGCCAAGCGCGAAAAAATTGAGCCCGAGCTCGTGCGCAGCGAAGTTGCGCGCGGCCGCGCCATCATTCCCGCTAACATCCACCACAAAAGTCTTGAGCCCATGGGCATCGGCGTGGCGTTTTTCTGCAAGATCAACGCGAACATCGGAAATTCTGCGACGACGTCGAACGTTGACGAAGAGCTCGAAAAATTGCACCGCGCTGTGCACTACGGCTCGGACACGGTGATGGACCTGTCCACCGGCGGCGATATCCCCATGATTCGCAAGGCGATTATTGACGCGTCGCCTGTGCCCATCGGCACCGTACCGATCTACGAAGCGCTCTCGCGCGTTCGCCGGGCGGAAGACTTGAATTTGAACGTGATGCTCGAAGTGATCGAAGAGCAAGCCGAGCAGGGCGTGGATTACATGACCATCCACGCGGGCGTGTTGCGCGAGTTTTTGCCGCTGGTGCGCAATCGCATTACCGGAATCGTCAGTCGGGGAGGCGCGCTGCTGGCGCAATGGATGAGTTTCAACAAAGCCCAGAATTTTCTTTACGAGAATTTCGACGCCATTTGCAAAATCTTTCAAAAACATGACGTCAGCTTTTCACTCGGCGACGGACTGCGTCCCGGCTGCCTCGCGGATGCAAGCGACGAAGCGCAATTTGCGGAGCTGCGCGTTCTCGGCGAACTCACAAAAAAGGCCTGGGAATATGATGTGCAGGTGATGATCGAAGGCCCCGGGCACATCCCGCTCGACCAGATCGAACTGCAGGTGAAAAAAGAAAACGAGCTGTGCCATGAGGCGCCTTTTTATACGCTCGGCCCGCTCGTTACGGATATCGCGCCGGGCTACGACCACATTACCAGCGCGATCGGCGCGGCGATGATCGGCTGGCACGGAGCTTCGATGCTCTGTTACGTCACGCCGAAAGAGCATCTCGGCTTGCCGAATGCGGACGACGTTCGCCAGGGCGTGATCGCCTACAAAATTGCAGCGCATGCAGCGGATGTGGCGCGGCATCGTCCGGGCGCGCGCGATCGAGACGACGCACTCAGCTACGCGCGCTTTCTGTTTGACTGGAACAAGCAATTTGAGCTTTCGCTCGATCCCGAAACCGCTCGCGCGATGCACGACGAAACGTTGCCGGACGATTTTTACAAGGAAGCGAAGTTCTGCTCCATGTGCGGTCCGAAATTCTGTTCGATGAACGCGACGCAAATCGCCGAAATCTATCAGGGGTTCGATCAAAAGGACCGCGAGCAAAGATTCACCCAGCTCCTCGCGAAAGTTGCGAAACCGTAGGCTGGTGAGAGGCCCTGCACCCACATTGGCGGGGCACAACGCTTTGAAGGCTCAGGAGTTGCAAGAGCGATGGAACAAATTAGCGGCCTGAACCGTAATACAGAGTGGAAGGAGGGGGGCCATGATGTTTCTACTCTCTGTGACGCTGTTGTATTTCCTGCCCTCGATCATCGGCCACAAGAAGCGAGACTTCACGGGCATCTTTATCCTGAATCTCCTGCTTGGCTGGACGGTGATCGGATGGATTATCGCGATGATTTGGGCTTGCGCGGCCGGCGACCAGCAGCCCGTTTATGCAATTGCTGGTCCGGCCCGCTACTGCACGAGGTGTGGAGCGATGACGCCTGGTGCTCATTTCTGCCCAACCTGCGCTCGCCCGTTGTAACTCGCATGATTCGCGCATCCGGCGGGGTGCGCTAGTGGCGGGTCCTGAAGCCGATCAAACCCTGCGCGAAGAATTCAATCGCTGGGCCGATGCGGGCAAGGGCGAATCGATGGAGCACGACCACTGGCCCATCGCCAAGCCCACCCTCGGCCTGATGCAGATTGAGCCCACCGACAATATCGTCGATGTGGGCTGCGGCGCGGGCTGGCTTTCGCGCGTTCTCGCCAAGCGCGTTCCGCAAGGCCGCGTGGTCGGCATGGACATTTCCGACGAGATGATCCATCACGCGCGGCGCGCCAGCGTCGATCTCGCGAACCTGGTTTTCGTCGTCGGTGAAGTGAACGAAATTCCCTGGGAAGCGAATTTTTTCACCCGCGCGATTTCAGTCGAATCTTCCTACTACTGGCCCGACCCCGCCAAGGGCATCCGCGAAATTTATCGCGTGTTGCACGAAAACGGCTCGGCCTGGATCCTGATCAACTACTACCGCGACAACCCGTATTGCCATCAATGGGGCGAAAAACTTGCCGTCCCGACGCACCTGCTTTCCGCCGCTGAATGGGAAAAGCTGTTTCGCGAAGCAGGTTTTGCGAATGTCGCCCATCGCCTGCTCCCAGATCCCACTCCCACGCCCGAGACTTACACCGGCCGCTGGTTCCGCGACGCGAAAGAGCTAGCCGCCTTCCGCGCCATCGGTGCCCTCCTAGTCCACGGCACAAAGTAAGTGCTGGCCGGGCGTTGAGCCTATTTGATGTGTCGCCCGCTAATAAACTTGGAGCCAGGCGCGGTATGATTGCATCGAATTCTGCGACGAGATTACTCAGAACGTATGCACGGAGAATGCTTTGAACGACACGCAGCATAAGTGGATCGACGGAATGAAATGCGTTCTGGAGACCCTGAATCAGGGCGTGATCATCAATGACCATCGCAGCCGGGTGGTCTTCGCGAACCGCCTGTTCCTGAAAATGATCGGGATGACCTCGGAAGAGCTTGTGGGGCGCCTCGTCGCAGAATTGTATCCACCCGAAGATGTCCCAGCGCTTTTGAAGCACATCGAGCAGAGAGAAGCGGAAGGACAAGGCCAGTACGAGTTCTTCGTGCCGCGGGTCGGAGGCGAAAAATTACCGGTGCTGATTACCTCGCGCCAAATCAAAGACCCGGACGGCAACACGTTTGCGGTGGTCACGGCCACGGACATTACCGAACAGAAACGCGCCGAGAATGCGCTGCGCCAAGCCAATGTTCAGCTCGAGCAGCGCCATCGAGAGATCGAAGAAGATCTGCTGCTCGCGGCACGCGTGCAACAGAGCCTCGCTCCCAGCGGATTGACTTGGGGCAAGGTGTTGGTCGAGACGTTCTATCAGCCGGTGCGAACGATCGGCGGAGATTTTGGACTCGTCGCGCCGCGCGGCGGCAACCTTAGTCTCATGGTTTGCGATGTCTCGGGGCATGGCATCGGTTCAGCGCTCGTCGCCAACCGCATCTACACCGAGACAATGTCTCAAATAGAGCGCGGCATCGGGCTCGGCGCGATGATGAAGCACCTCAACACCTTCGTGAAAGGGAATCTCGGCAGCTCGGTGTTCTACTTCACCATGGTGGCTGCGCGATTGAATTACGAGGACCGCAGCCTGGAATTCGCCGGCGCCGGCCACCCACCGGCGATGATCGTTCAGCCAGGAGAGACGCCGCGGTTGCTCGAATCGCGCAGCGCAGTCCTCGGTTTGCTCGATGACGCGGTTGACAACGAAGCGTCGATAGAAGTCCCAGTGCAACCAGGCGATCGCGTGGTGATTTACACCGACGGCTTCACCGAAAGTTTCAACGCTCACAGCGATATGCTCGGCGTCGAGGGCTTCGGAGAAATCGTCCGAGAGGCTTCGGAGTTGCCGCTGCCTGAAATGAAGCGTCAGATTCTGGATCGAATCGAAGCCTGGCGCAGTGGCCCGGCCGCCGACGACATGTCGCTCGTCCTGATCGAAGTCCCGTGAAGAAGTGCCATAAAGAAGTTCCATGAAATTTGTTCCGTGAGATTTCCAGTGGCTGCCGGCTCGCCAGCCACATTGAAATCCATTCGTGCCAGGTTTGACTCGTTGTACTGGCGCGGATATACTGCGCGTCTTTGTAGGCAGTTTGGTGAGGTAGAATAGGCTCATGGGAGTTATAGACAATCGGTTTGAACGCAGCTACGTCCTTTCGACGGTGGATTACGTTTTCAATTGGGCGCGCAAGAGCGCGATTTGGCCGCTGACGTTTGGCCTGGCGTGCTGCGCCATCGAAATGATCGCTTCGACCACTTCGCGATTCGATATTGCGCGTTTCGGCGCCGAAGTTTTCAGGCCGTCGCCCCGCCAGGCGGACTTGATGATCGTAGCCGGCACCGTGACGCTGAAAATGTCGCCGGTGCTGAAGCGCGTGTGGGAGCAAATGCCGGAGCCGAAGTGGTGTATATCGATGGGCGCGTGTTCCAGCGTGGGTGGCCCGTTCAACGTGTATTCGGTGCTGCAGGGCGTGGACCGCATCGTTCCGGTGGACGTGTACGTGATTGGGTGCCCGCCTAGGCCTGAGGCCCTGTTCTATGCTCTCCTGAAGCTCCAGGACAAGATTGACCTGATGTCGCTGGCCAAGCGGCCCACGGAAGTCCGCTTGCAGCCGGAGATGGTCGAGGAATTCAAAAGCGGCGTGATGGTTGCCCAGTCGCCGCAATCGCGCTAAATCTACTAGAGGGCCAACCAATGGCGTTTCTGCGCACAGCGAAGAAGGACGAGGTCCCGCCCGGAATGATTCGTGAGTTTCAGATTGACGGGAAGACCTTTGCTCTAGCAAACGTTGACGGTAAACTGTTTGCCATCAATAACTTATGCCTCCATCGTGGAGGGCCATTGGGCCAGGGCGAGCTTCACGGCCAAATCGTCACTTGCCCCTGGCATGGGTGGCAGTACGACGTCACCACGGGAAAGCTGGTCACTAACCCTGCCGTCGCTTGCGAGACGTATGGGGTGGAAGTCCGCGGCGACGATATCTTCGTAGATGTAGGCTAAGGCTGGACTTAGGCGCAACTTTACTGCTTCCGTGCCTGCCCCAAAAATTCCGCCAATAAAGTTATCCATTTTGCATACCTTTCCGTGTATATTGCGCGCGGCACTTTTTGACGGATGACACAACCTCCTTCCAAACCAAAACGCTGGCTGCTCGCCGTAGACCCTCGCGTTTATCACTGGGATACCCTTTTCGTGAAGGGCAAGGAAATGTGGCGGCACGCCGGGAACCGTCCTGACGCGCTGCGCCAACTGAAGCAGGTTCAGCGAGGCGACCGCGCGCTTTGCTACCACGGCAAAGCGGAGCATGCGGTGTATGCCCTGGCCGAAGTCAGCCGCGATCCCTATCCCGACCCGCACGATCACGATTCGAAAAAAATGGTGATGGACTTGCGAGCGATTGAGCGATTGCCTCGCCAAGTGACGCTCGTTGAGCTGCGCGAAAATCGTTTGCTGCGCAAAATAAAATTTCTGAAGAATACGCGCCTCACCATCTGCCCGCTCACCGACGAAGAATATGCCGAGATCCTGCGCATGGCCGGCATCGTGGCTTCCCCCGGCATTCCTTTGCCCTGACGCGATACGCGGCGCTTCGCTGAAGCTTGGGATTTGCTTCCGCTTCCATAGGAGGGTTTTCCAATGCGAAAAGGAAAGTTCATTTCATTCATCTTATCGTTGGCTGCTGTTTTTCCTCTGGCGATCATGTTGCACGCGACAGCCCCTCGAACTTTTGGCCGGCAAAAGAAAACAGCCGGGCCTGAAGATTTATTGCGCGGCGCCACAACCGGTTCAACCCGTATTGTGGACATGACGTATGCGATCAACGGTAAATTGCCGGCTTGGCCCGGCGACGACAAAACATTCGAAGCGCAGGTTGTCGCCACGCCGGAAAAAGATGGTTACCTGGCTCGCAGTTTCTGGATGCTGGAACACTACGGCACGCATATGGACGCGCCGGCGCATTTCCCTCCGGGGAAATTTACGCTGGATCAAATTCCTGTGGCACATTTCTTCGGCCCGGCCGTGGTGATTGATGTGCGCGAGGAAACGAGCAAGGATCCGGACTACCGCCTAAGCACGGCGCGCGTCGAAAAATGGGAGGCTGCGCATGGACGCATTCCATCCGGCGCGATTGTGATGATTCGCACGGGCTGG
Source organism: Acidobacteriota bacterium (assembly GCA_003167215.1). Taxonomy (GTDB): domain Bacteria; phylum Acidobacteriota; class Terriglobia; order Acidiferrales; family UBA7541; genus Palsa-295. The sequence goes on from PMTV01000039.1 coordinate 101,371, forward strand.
GCCTCGCGCTGGCCCGACCAAGCGCGCTATCGCAACATGGACGAAAACAAAGTGATGCATTTCCCGGGATTCTCTGTGGAGTCTGCGAAATTGCTGGTTGCTCGCGGAGCCGTTGGCCTGGGCATCGATACGCTCAGCATCGACTACGGGGCGTCAAAGGATTTCGAAGTCCATCATGTTGATCTCCCCGCGGGGCTCTACAATCTGGAAAATCTTGCGAATCTCGATCAGTTGCCGGAAGTGGGAGCGTTCCTGATCGCAGCGCCGATAAAACTCGAAGGCGGTTCGGGCGGGCCGGTTCGCGTTTTCGCGCTGCTCCCATCAGCGTAGAATAGAAACATGCCGGAACTGCCCGAAGTCGAAACTGTCGTTCGAGGTCTGCGCGCGGTGTTGCCTGGCAGGCGCATCTTGAACGTGCGCCTGGACAAGACGGATTTCATCGACGACCCTGCCGCGCTCGAATTGCAGCTTCCCGGCAGCCGCATCGTCGCCGTGCGGCGTCACGGCAAATTTATCCTGGTCGAGCTCGAATCCGCGAACGGGCGCAAGCATGAATCATCTTTTCTGATTCATCTCGGCATGACCGGGCAGATCGTAACCTGCCCGCCGGAAGTTCCCGTCGCGCCGCACACGCATGTGTTTCTCGCGCTCGACGACGGCCGGGAGCTTCGTTACACGGACATTCGCCGCTTTGGCCGAATGGCGATGCTCGCGAATACTGCGCACGAAAGCGTTCTTGGTAAGCTGGGCCTCGATCCTCTGGAAGCGACGGAGGAAGAATTTCGTACCAGATTTCGCTCGCGGCGCGCGCACATCAAAGCGCTGCTGCTCGACCAGCGCGTCCTGCGCGGAATGGGCAATATTTATACGGACGAAAGCCTATGGCGTGCCCGCATCCATCCCCGGCGGCTCGGCGCAAATTTGAATGACCCGGAAATACACCGCCTTCACGGAGTCGTGCGCCGGGTGCTGAACGAAGCAATTCGTTTAGGCGGATCTTCGATTTCCGATTATGTGGACGCGGAGGGCAACGCGGGAGAATTTCAGATTCGCCATCGCGCCTATGGACGCGAAGGGAAGAAATGCTCGCGCTGTGGGACGCTGATTCGCCGCATCATCGTGGCCGGCCGCAGCAGCTATTTTTGTCCGCGTTGCCAGCCCGCTCCGCGAACTCGTTCAAGAAAAATTCAAAAACGCGGTGGTCAGCGCGCTCGCCCGGTAAAGAAATAAATCAGCAGTGCTCCAGCCAAAGCGAAAAGTCCGGCATAAAGAAAGCCTGCGTTGGGGCTCACACTTGACCACAGCACACCCACCGCGATGCTCGACACCAAATCGCCGATTCCGTTCACGGTAGCCAGCACACCAAATCCCGAACCGCGCGCTTTGGCGGGAAGCAATTCTGCGGCCATCGACTTTTCGAGCGACTGCTGCATGGCCCCATGCACTCCCTCGAGGCCAAACAAAATAACGAGCACTGCAATCGTCGGCGTCGCAAAAATGAAGCCTGCATAGGTGACCGCTCCGGTCAGATAGCCGAGGGCAAGCAAACCGCGTTTGCCGATACGGTCGCCCAACGCACCGGCGGGATAAGACGCCGCCGCGTTCACTAAGTTATGAAAGGTGTAAAGAGCTACTGCCGCGGTGGCGGCACGGGCCACACCAAGTTGCGGAGTAAGTATCTGGCTGGCCCGGAGAATCAGCAGCGTGGGCGCGAAATCGCCCAGGCCGTGCGCGAAAACTCCTGCGAGAAAATGCCAATAGGTTTTGGGCATCTGCCCCAGGCTGGACGCAAAGCTCGGAGCGTGATGTCCGTCCGCGCGTTTCGGGGCCGGCACGAGGAACGCAAATGCAACCGCTGCGGCCAAGCCGGGCACGAGCGTCCATTTCAGAACGCCGCGCGTGCCGAGCACTCCGATCAACGCTGTGGCGCAAAGCGGGCCGAGAACGGCTCCTACGGTGTCCATCGCGCGCTCGAATCCGAATGCGCGGCCTTGCTGCTCGGGCGCTACTGCCTCCGCGAGCAGCGTGTCGCGTGACGGCCCGCGGCTGCCGCGGCCCGTCCATCCAAGCGCGCGCATGACGAGGATCGCCGGCCAGCTTTGTGCGAAAGCGTAAGCAAATGTCGAAAGGCCAGTTGCCAGGTATCCAACGATTCCCGTGGGTTTACGCCATCTTGGACGATCGGCGATCCAGCCGCCGGCCAGTTTTGCAAAACTCGAGAGGCCGTCGGATACGCCCTCGATTACGCCAAGCGCAAACGCCGGAGCGCCCAGGCTTGCGAGAAATGCAGGCAGGATCGCGGTAGCAGCTTCGTGTCCCCAGTCCGAGAACAGACTAGCGAGGCCGATGCCCAGGACGCCACGCGTGAGCCAGCGTTTTGCCGGTGCAGATGATCCCGCGCTGGAACTTTCGCCCATATTCGTGACAGGAATTAGCGGGCGGCCCGATTGCGAAGATGTGTCGTGGGCGCACTTTCGATCAGAGGCAAGGCCGCACTCACGATTCTCTCAGCCCAATTGCTGCGGTCGTGCGCGTCGAGCCAGATCGCGGGCGCTGGCAAGCGGTTGAATGGAGCTGAGGCGAGCAATTCAATCAGTAAATCGTGGATGCGTAATTGAAACGCGCGGTCTTCGGAGCGGAAACCATCGCGCGGGATTCCTTCTTCGACGACTGGAATTCCGATGAGCAGCGAGTAAGTCTCCATCCACCAGGCCAGCCACGTTTCCAAGTGCGGCTGCCGGCCAAATTTGTTCACCAGGTAGCAATAATTATCGAGCACGGCGCGATCGGTAATTACGATTGGCGCGCGGGGCGCTGCTTCAAGCTCGGCCGCGATTTGTGCATGCAGGATCCAGAGCTGTCCTTCCAGCGTGGTCTCCGCATTCACGGGAAAGGGAGACTGCCGCGCGACTTCGGCGACGAGTTCCACGTTATAGTGAGATTTCTTCAGCAGCGAACACACTTCGTACGCCAGGGTTGTTTTGCCCACGCCATGTGTGCCAATCAGTGCGATCTTCAAGGTGCCGCCTTCGTCCGCTTTGCCATTTGTTCTAGCATATTTGGGGGCCGTGTGAAAACCCGCATGCGAAACGTTTTGTGCGCTTCGCGCGTCTACCAAACAGCGCGATCGTCACGGATTGTATTCGATCTGCTCTACACTTAGAATTATCGGTTCCTAACGAACAAACTGCACTTTTTGGGGAGCGAGCGAAATGAAAGTTCGACGTATTACTGCTCTGGGTTTGATTGTGATGTTTGGAATGGTGGCAGGCCGCACCGCGGTTCACGCTCAGCAGGCCGCGCCGGCGAAAGATGCGATAGCCGAAGCGGACGAGAAAATTCTTGCCGAAATTCATGACCACAACGAGATCATGAGCAACCTCGAATATCTTTCAGACGTTATCGGCGCGCGTTTGACCGGCACGGAAAATCTAAAAAAGGCAAACGACTGGACGCGCCAGAAATTCGCAGACTATGGCGTCGCGAACCCGCACCTGGAACCCTGGACCATCGCGCATACCTGGACGCGTGTGGCCGCAACCGGGCAAATCGTTAGCCCCTCGGTTCATCCCCTGACCATCGCATCCTACGCCTGGGCGCCCTCCACAAACGGGGTTGTGCGCGGGCATGTGGTTTACGTCACCGCGCGCTCCCTGGATGATCTCGCGCAATATAAGGGCAAATTAAAAGGTGCAATTGTGATTTCCGCGGAACCGGCTCTGCTTCCGCCCGCAGGTCAACCGGCGCCCGATCCGCAAGATATCCCGTACGGAGATTCGTTTTTGCTGTTCGCGCCGCACCGGCCTGGCCCGCCTCCGCCTGCGTTCGGTCCCGGATTCCGCCAGTTCATGCAGGCGCGCACCGAGTTCTTCAAAAATGAAGGTGTGGTCGCGACGCTCACGGATTCAGGAAAACCCGACGGATTGCTCAACATGACCGGCATGGGCGGCCGCAATTACGACATCGCCACCATTCCTGCCGCGTTTGTTTCCTCAGAAAGCTACGGCATTATTTGGCGGCTGCTTCAACGCGGCCCGGTGGATTTGGAGCTGAATCTAACGAATTCAATCGGAGACAAACCCGTGGAGGTTTACAACACGGTCGCTGAAATTCGCGGAACGGAGAAGCCCGACGAGATCGTCGTTCTCGGCGCGCATCTCGATTCCTGGGATCTCGGTACTGGCACAACCGACAATGGAACCGGATCGATGGTGGTACTCGAAGCGGCGCGGGCTCTTCAAAAGCTCGGACTGCAACCAAAGCGCACCATCCGTTTCGTATTATTTTCCGGCGAAGAACAAGGCTTGAACGGCTCGCGCGCCTACATCACCGCGCACAAAGACGAGTTGCCTAAAGTGTCCGCTGCGCTGATTCACGATACCGGCACGGGAAAAGTCGTGAGCATCAGCTTGATGCGGAATTACCAGGACCGCGAAGTGATGGAAAAAGTTGTTGCGCCATTGCACTCGCTCGGCCTGCTGGAACTAACTGAACGATGGATGACGGGGAGCGATCACGCTTCGTTTGAAGAAGCAGGCGTTCCAGGATTTTTCTGCGTGCAGAATCCCGCGCAGTATTTTGAGACGCATCATTCGCAAGCCGACACTTTCGATCAGGCGCACGAAGCCGATCTGGTGGAAGGCGCGCAGGTGATGGCCGCGTGGGCTTACAACGTGGCGCAATTGCCGGATCTCCTGCCGCGCAAGCCCGCTCCGGCTCCGACGGCCTCTGCGGGAAATTAACGGCTCCGTTCCACCGGCCCCAGCGAGAGAAAATTTATGCGAGCTGTGCTGCAACGAGTGAGCCGTGCACGCGTTATCGTGGACGGTAGCGTAACCGGCGAGATTGGGCCTGGGCTCGTCGTGTTGATCGCCGTCGGCCGCGAAGATATATCCGTCACCGCCTCCTCCCTGGCTGAGAAAATCGTGAACCTGCGAATCTTCGCCGACGATCAAGGAAAGATGAACCGCTCGGTGCTCGATACCGGAGGCACAATTCTCGCTGTCTCACAGTTCACTCTGTACGGCGACGCGCGCGGCCAGCGCAGGCCCAGTTTCATTCAAGCTGCGCCGCCGGAATTGGGCAAGACGCTTTACGATGAGTTTGTTGTCGCCCTGCGCACGCTCGGTGTGCGCGTGGAAACCGGCGTGTTTCAGGCGCACATGTCACTCGATCTCACGAACGACGGTCCCGTGACGATTCTCCTGGATTCCGATAAGACTTTCTGACCCCGCGTTTCTTCATCGGTAAAAACTGCATCTATTCATCCGGAGTCTGTTCCACTTGCGCGAGCCGTTCGTGTGGCTTACGCTTTCCCCGGAGAAACGCCAATGAGCGAAATCAACAGAATACTGGATCAAATGGACCGCGCCTTTTCCGGCGAGGCTTGGCACGGACCTGATCTCATGCTGCTGCTCAAGGGCGTCTCAGCGGAAGACGCCTCGAAACATCCTGTGGCCGGCGCGCATTCCATTTGGGAGCTGGTGAACCACATCGCAGCGTGGAACACGATCGTGCAACAGAAATCAAAAGGCGAACCAATCAAGGTGACGGCCGAGATGGACTGGCCGCCCGCGTGGGATGCCAGTGAAGTGGCTTGGAAGCGATCGCTCGAAAATCTTGGCGACAACAGGACTCGCCTGAGAAATTACGTCAAGACCGTGCGCGACGACCAGCTCGACGAAATGGTCAAGCGTGAAAATTATTCCCAGTATGTGTTGTTGCAAGGCCTAGTCCAGCACGATCTGTATCACGCCGGGCAAATTGCCGTCTTGAAGAGAGCGCTCGCATGACGCACTTGGACAAAACAGCAGGGTCAGCGACGAGCGGTTCCGCGGAAGAATTTGCGGGCGAGATTCGCGAAGCCCGGCCGCGAGATTACGCGCGAATCGCGGAACTTGCCGGCCAGCTCGGCTATCCTTCTTCCCCGGATGAAATTGCCAAACGGTTCGCTGGCATGCAGCATTCGAACGAACACGCTGTGTTCGTAGCGCAGGTCGGCAGTGAGCTTGCAGGATGGCTCGCGGTGTTTGTCTATCGCGTGGTCGAAGCGGACGCGCGTGCCGAAGTCAGTGGCTTGGTGGTTGACGAGCGTTACCGCTCGCAAAGAATTGGAATGCATCTTCTGGCTCGTGCCGAGCGCTGGGCGCGCGAAAAAGGCTGCCGCGCCATCGGACTGCGCTCGAATGTAATCCGCGATCGCGCGCACGCGTTCTATGAACGCCACGGCTACCGGCACGTCAAAACCCAAAAATCCCTTCGCAAGGACTTGTGACCAACTGACGTGCGGCGAAAAGCGCTGACGGCCAAGCCACACGCAGTTTCTGTCCTCATTCCACCCCCTGCATCTGCTGGGCTATTAATATCGTATTACGATATACTTAGGAAGTCGTGACAGAGACACAGACACGAAGGATTGATTACTCAGCACTCGCTGATTTCCGCTACGAAATCCGCCGCTTCCTGAACTTCAGCGAAACGGCTGCGCGCGCCGCAGGAATCGAGCCGCATCAGCACCAAGCTTTGCTGGCGATCAAGGGGTTGCCTGCCCGCCAGATTGCAACGGTCGGCGTTTTGGCGGAACGGCTTCAGATTCAGCATCACAGTGCGGTTGAATTAACAGACCGTCTGCAGGCCAAAGGCCTGATCCTGCGTTCGCGCGGCCAACAGGATCGTCGCGAGGTAGTGCTGCAAGTTACTCTCCGCGGAGAGAGACTCTTGCGGGCACTCAGCCTTTCGCATCACGCTGAATTGCAGTCGGCGGGACCAAGACTCATAGCCGCGCTTGAGTCGGCCATCGCTCGCGAGCGGCGAAGGCGCAGCACGTCAAAAGACTTTCCGCCTGCTTCAAACGCGTTAAAGCGCGGCAAGAGCAACCATTAGGCTAGCGCGTCCGCTAGAGGAAAACCTTTCCAAAGGAGAAATTGAAGCGTGGCATATTCGGGCGCAGTGCTGAAGAGTCGTCGGCCGGAAGAATCCGCAGGCTATCGAATCGGATTGATTTCGAGCTTGGCCGCGCTCATCGGCATCCTGGCAGGATTCATCGCCTATGCCCTGTATGACTTAATCGGCCTGATTACGAACCTCGCTTACTATCACGAGTGGTCGTTCCATTTTCGCAGTCCCGAGCACACCCCAATCGGGCTCTGGATCATCGTCACTCCCGTCATCGGCGGAATCATTGTCGGCTTCATGGCGAAATACGGATCGGAAAAAATCAAGGGCCACGGGATTCCGGAAGCGATGGAAGCAGTCCTTACATCGCGCAGCCGGATTGAAGCGAAAGTCGCGATCCTAAAACCTCTCTCAGCCGCAATCGCTATTGGGACTGGTGGACCCTTCGGCGCGGAGGGCCCCATCATCCAAACCGGCGGCGCAGTGGGCTCGCTGATCGGCCAGATCATTTCCACCACAGCTTCCGAGCGGAAAGTTCTTCTGGCTTGCGGAGCCGGAGCCGGAATGGCCGCAACGTTCAACACGCCGATTGCCGGTGTGATTCTGGCAATCGAACTTCTCCTGTTTGAATTTCGCTCCCGTTCCTTCATCCCGCTGGTAATCGCGTGCACGCTGGCGACGAGCGTACGTTCAGTGCTTCTCGGCCAGCGCTCGATGTTCAGCATGGGAAACGTGAATTTTGACGCGCTGCACGGTCTGCCGTTTTATCTGCTGCTCGGAGTTCTCAGCGGTGTGGCCGCAATCTGCTTCACGAAAGCGCTCTACTGGGTGGAAGATCAATTCGACCGACTGCCGATTGACGACCTCTGGCATCCCGCCATTGGCGCGCTGGGGCTCGGCATTATCGGTTTTTTTGTACCGCGCATTCTCGGGGTCGGCTACGACACGATTTCAGACATCCTCAACAATAATCTGGCTCTGAAGGTTCTGCTGCTGATTGCGATTTGCAAGGCGCTCGCGCTGATGATCTCGCTCGGTTCCGGAACTTCCGGCGGCTTGCTTGCGCCGATGTTCATGTCCAGCGCGGCGCTTGGCGGGTCCTTCGCCATTGTCGTAAACCTGATTTTCCCCGGCGCGCACCTTTCTCCCGGTGCTTACGCGTTGGTGGCCATGGCTGCGGTTTTCGGCGCAGCTTCTCGCGCCACGTTTGCGTTCATTGTCTTTGCGTTTGAGATCACGCGCGATTACAACGCGATTCTTCCGCTGATGCTCGTCTGCGTGATTGCAGATATGATCGCGATTCATTACTTGCCGAGTTCGATCATGACGGAAAAGCTCGCGCGACGCGGCCTCCGCGTCCCAGAGGAATACGAAGCGGGCGTTCTGAAAGTGGTACGGGTCAGCGAAATAATGCGGAAAGACGTGCATCCTATTTCCCCGGAAATGACTGTCGGCGATTTGGCCGAACGCATGGCTCGCGGCGAGCCAAACTTTAATCTAACGCAAGGCCTTCCGATCATCGGCACAGATGGACAGCTCGTCAGTGTTGTAACACAAGGAGACTTGCTGCGCGCGCTGGAAGCGGACCCGAGGGGAAAGGCTAGCGTACTCGAAGCGGGAAGCAGAGATTTGATCGTGGCTTATCCCGACGAGTCTGCGTCCGATGCTCTCTTCCGAATGCTGAAGAACGATATCGGTCGGCTGCCAGTCGTCAGCCGCGAGAACTCGAAGGAAATGGTCGGCTACCTGAACCGCTCAAGCATTCTGGGTGCTTGGACTCGTCAGATGGAGGAAGAAGGCGTACGCGAGCATGGCTGGGTAAAGAAATGGCGCGCCTCATTCAAGGCAGTGAAGTCGGAATCGCCACCCGGGCGAAGATCCTAGATTCCAAACTAGAAGCAACTGTCGATTCGACAAGATTAAGGCGAGCTTCTGATGTCCCGAGCAAAATGAATGGAAGAAATCCGGGCGGAGGTACGCGCCCGGATCGGTTGTCTCTTCGGAAAATTAAATTTCGCCGACGCCTCCGCCAACGTTGGTCTCGGTACCGGTCATGAAGGATGAATCCGAGGACGCGAGAAAGGCCACGGTGGCGGCAATTTCTTCCGGTTTTCCGAGGCGCTTCAAGGGCACGCGCTCGATGAATCCCTGAAGCACTTGAGCCCGCTGCTCCTCCGAGAGACCGACGCGGCCGAAGATGGGCGTGTCGATCGGGCCAGGCGCGATCGCGTTGACGCGAATATTCCGGGCGGCGAGATCCGCAGCCATTGAACGGACGAATGAACGCATCGCAGCTTTTGTAGCCCCGTAAACCACACCCAGCGCGTTACCGATGTGGCCGGCGACGCTCGTATTAAGAATGACGGAAGCGCCATCGTTCAAGTGGGGCAGCGCTTTTTGAACTGTGAAAAAGGCGCCCTTGGCGTTGATGTCAAAGAGATTGTCGTAATCGGCTTCCGTAAATCCAGCAAACGGAGCAAACTTGGCGACCCCGGCGTTGACGAAGAGAACGTCGATTTTTCCGAACTTCGCGCTTACCGCGGAAAAGAATTTATCAATTTCGGGAAGCTTGGCGACATCGGCTTGAACGACGAGCGCGTCCTTGCCTAGAATTTTAGATGCTTCATCAAGGGTTTTCTGGCTGCGTCCGGAAATGGCTACGCGGGCGCCTTCCTGCTGGAGGCGCTGGGCTGATGCCAAGCCGATACCACTGTTTCCGCCGGTGACGACGGCGACTTTTCCATTCAAACGATTCACGGGATTCTCCTTTGATTCGGTAAGAAACGGCCGGGCAGTTGTGCGCGGGCCTTTTTGCAATGGCAAATATTTAGATGACCCTCGAAATCAAAGGATGCGGAAATTGTCGCGCTGGAATCCTTAGGTGAGCTCTCCCCAGCAGGAACGCGGACAAAAATTCGCCAGGGCGAGAAGTAAGAAAAGTTCAAGCCGCTCGAAAAGAGGAAAGATATGCGAATTCTAGAAGCCGCCGCCCCCGCCGCCGCCGAAGCCGCCGCCCGCTCCGCCGCCCCCGCCAAAGCCGGATCCGCCCGAGCTGCGAGGGGAAGAAGCCATCGTGCTTCCGGCCTGCATCGACATCATATTCAAGTCACTCACCAGCAGGTACGGCATGAAGCCGCCCCCGTACGAACCTTGATACCAACTCGGCGGCTGCATGGCGATACCCGAGAACGCTTGCACCCATTTTTTTTCCACGTGCAGCGCCATGGCGTAGGGCAAGTACTTCTCGAAAAGATCGGGAGTTTTCTCCAATCGATCGATCTGATCCTTCTGCGTGCGACCGAGAAAATCTTCGAAGCCGAGAACTTTTTCCAGCGCACGCTGTCCCGTCACCGTCCGTGCGGACATGAAATAGCCGAAAGCGCAAATGACCACGCCCGACGCCACGCCGGCAATGATCCATGCAGGCGAGGCAATCCCGGTGGCGCGCGACAAGAAAACATTTCCCGCCACCGTTAAAAATCCAATGGCCAGCCCTGCGCCGATATATCCCTGGCGCACCGTATCCGGCCGGTGCAGATAATAGTTATCGCCCATTAACGCTTGGAAAATGCTGTCGCGAATCCCGGGCAGTTGCGTATAGAAGTGATTCTGCAAATCCGAGAGTTTCACGTCCGTGCTGGCGCCGTTGTCGAATAGCGCGGACAGCATCTGCTGCTCGTGCGGACGCGCGGCCGTCCATTCCGCGGGAGGTTTCTTCAGATGAAAAATATATTCTTTGCTATGGCTCAGACCCAGCAAATGGTTCTCGTCTCTCTGCTCGATCGTCATGTAGCCCTTCACAGCCAGATCGACCAGCGTCGCGGTGATGTCGCGCATGGCCGCTTCGTTGTCCACCAACGTGCCGCACTCGCCGGGTGTGAGCTTATCGGGCGGCTCGTACTGTACGGCGATGGCCTGGCGCTCGGGTCCGCGTCCGCGCGTCCACCACAGCCAGAACATCACGAAGAAAACGATAATGGGAATCAGCAGCGGTATGTTGCTGCGAAGGAATTGAATGAATTTTGTAGCGCCGCTCGGCGGGTGGACGAATCCTTTGTCGAAGCCAACCACGGCGGTAAGCCCTTCGTGAAATGACAGGGGCCGCGTAGTATGGATATCAACGGAGTTATCTTTCACCTCCAGTACCGCGTCCTGCGCCCGCGAATTCATGGCTCCTGTGTAAGCGATGGCGTGAAGGCCCGTGACGCCGGCGGGCAACGCGATGTGCGCGCTCGCAGATTGAATGGGAACTTCCCAGTCGTTGCCGGTCACGTTCCAATACAGTTCATCGTGATCTTCAAAAAACCGCAGCGCATCCAGCACGCGATAGTGGAAAACGATGGTGTGCGTCGAATCATCCGCGTTGGGAACGTAAATCTTGAATTTGGTGTAGCGGCCTTCGCTGCTCTGCTCCCATTTCAGCGTACGCCCGTCGCTATCGCTGGCGCTGACGTGGTCGATCAAAAGCGTGTAATTCAGGCCTTGAGGATTTGTGTACTCGACGGGAATCGAACGGTAGAGGCCATGCCAGTTCTCGCCGGTGAAACGCGCCTCGATCGTTTCGGTCACGTCGATGGTTCCGTCTTCGCTGACCACCACCTCATCATCGAAATGTTGAATAATAATCTGGCGAACTGCGGCGAACGCAGGCAACGCAACGAGGAATGCGGTCAGGCTAAGCGCGAAAAGGCGTACGTATTTCATTTTCGAGGGAATCGCAACGCGACCTAAGACGTGGCCCCGCCGAAGCTCACTTTCGGAACTTCGCGCTCGGCCGGCGCGCTGATCTCGAAAAACTCGCGCGGTTTGAAATTGAACATGCCGGCAATAATGTTGGAGGGGAACTGCGCGATTTTCGTGTTGAAATCGCGCACCACGGCATTGTAGTAACGCCGCGCATTCTGCACGCTGTCTTCAATCTGGTTCAGCGTGTTTTGAAGCTGGGTGAAAGATTCCACCGCGCGCAGTTGCGGATACGCTTCCGCCAGAGCGAATACCTGGCGCAGCGCGGAGGTCAACGCGCCCTCTGCTTCCGCCTTCGCGGCCGGCCCTTGAGTGCTCATGGCGCGGTTGCGGGCCGCTACAACTCCTTCGAGCGTGCCTTGTTCGTGCGCTGCGTAGCCCTTCACCGTTTCCACCAGGTTAGGAATTAAGTCGTAGCGGCGTTTGAGCTGCACGTCAATATCGGACCACGCGTTGTCGCACTGCACCTTGAGGCTGACCAAGCCGTTGTACATGCTGATGACGAAAACCACGGCCAGGACCACAACCGCCAGAAGTATCCAGATCACGTGTCCTCCCAAGCCAGTACGAGAAATCTCTACTGCGGCAAGCATACGGTGTACGCGCCCTGCTGTAAAGATCAGCGAGTCTGTTTGGGAGGCGCCAGCGCGGGCTCAATCGCTGCAGGTATGCTTATTCGTGGTGAATGTGGTTACCGCTAAGGTGCAGTGAACGTTACCGGTCGATCGCCTTCATGTTCGCTGCAGCGTATCGCTCGCCCGAAATTTCATTCTGTGGAACGGCAGCTTCCAGTTCGGCTATCTCGCCCGGAGTTAGTTTGATCTCCGCTGCAGCCGCGTTCTCTTCCAGGTATTTCCTTCGCTTCGTTCCCGGAATGGGCACCAGGTCCTCGCCCTTCGCGAGTACCCACGCCAAAGCCAACTGGCCCGGCGTCACGCGCTTGCGCCCGGCAATTGCCCGCACGCGCTCGACCAGCACCTGATTCTTCTCGAAATTCTCGCCTTCAAACCGCGGATACCGCTGGGCCCGCGCGTCTTTATCGCCCAAGTCCGTTTTTTTCGTGATCGTACCGGTCAAGAAGCCACGTCCCAGCGGGCTGTACGGCACAAATCCAATCCCCAGCTCTCGCACCGCTGGAATGATCTCTGCCTCCGCATGCCGCTCCCACAGCGAATATTCCGTCTGCAGCGCGGTAATCGGATGCACTTTATGCGCGCGCCGTATCGTCGCGGGCGACGCCTCCGACAATCCCAAGTACTTCACCTTCCCGGCCTTCACCAACTCCGCCATCGCGCCCACTGTATCTTCAATTGGAGTCTGCGGGTCCACCCTGTGTTGGTAGTACAGATCAATGTAATCCACGCCCAGCCGCTTCAAGGAAGCATCGCACGCCGAGCGGACATACTCGGGCTTGCCGCTGATCGACCAGTGAGTCGGATCGTCTTTCCTACGGACGTTGGCAAACTTCGTCGCGAGGAACACTTCATCACGCCGCCCGCGAATCGTCTTGCCGATTAACTCCTCGTTATCGCCGATCCCGTAGGCGTCCGCGGTGTCCAGCAAGTTGATTCCCAGGTCTAGAGCCCGCAATATCGTCGCAGCCGACTCTACATCGTTCCGCTCGCCGTAGAATTCGCTCATTCCCATGCAGCCGAGCCCCATGCGGGACACGATTGCGCCCTGCGAACCAAGCTTTACCTTTTTCATAGTCATGCTGTCTTAGATGCCCACGCGCTCCCTCGGTTTCTTCTTTTCGGAATGGCGAAAATTATTTCGGCGGAGTCAGCGTGGGATCAATTCGCACCGCTTCGCGGAATTCTTTATCCGCTGCGACCGGGTCGTTCAGGCGCAAAAGCGACATTGCCAAATTGTAATGCGCGTGCGCAAGCTTCGCGTTCAAGCGAATCGCTTCGCGGTAGGCGTCCGCCGCCGCTGCATATTTCCCTCTATTGAAGAGTGCATTCCCGAGATTGAAATGCGCGTCGGCATTATCCGGCTGCATCGCGGTCAGCTTCAGGAGCGAAGCTTCTGCCTTGTCCAGTTCGCCCGCCTGCATTTGAGCGATTCCCAAGCCTTGCAGCGCGACCGCGAAATCCGGCTGAAGGTCGAGCGCTTTGCGAAAACTTATCTCCGCTTTGGCCGGCTGTTTCAAGCTCAAATAGGCGTTGCCCAGATTGTATAGCCCGTGCAGATCGTCGGGGTTCAAGACCAGGCCCTTCTGGTAGGCTTGGACTGCCGCCGAAAGATTGCCCGCATCCTGATAAGCCCGCCCAAGATTGAACGCCGTTTCGGGCTCGTGAGGCAGCAGTGCAAAGCTCTTTTCGAGAGACTCAATGGCTTCCGGGAACTTGCCTTGCTCGTACAACAGATGGCCCAGTTGAAAGAACGCGTGGCCGTCATTGGGACGCGCTGCCACAATTTCGCGGTACTCGAAGATGGCGTCGTCCGTGCGGCCCGCGCCCTGCAGCGCGGTGGCAAGATTTGCGCGGATGTCCATTGCCTTAGGTTCGAACTTCAATGCTTGCTGGTAAACGAGAATCGCTTCGTCCCATTGTTTTTTTGAATCGAGCGCGGCGCCGAGATTGTTCATCGCGTCCACGTAGTTCGACTGAAGCCGCAGAGCCTCGTGGTACGCCGCGATGGCCTCGTCCGGCTTGCCGGCCGCAAGCAGCGCTGCGCCCATTCCGTTGTAAGCCTGCGGGAGGCGGGCGTTAAACGAGATGGCCTGCCGGTACGCCGCGATTGATTCGTCGTATTTCCCTTCGTGATAGAACGCGAGGCCCCGGTTGCTCTCGGTTACGGCATCTCCGGGCTTCAGCGCGAGCGCTTTGTCGAAGTCGGTAAGCGCTTCGACATCGTTATCTTTAGCATCCAATGCCAGGCCGAGGTTGCTGAGTGCTTCGGGGAAGTCGGGCTGGATTGCCAGCGCCCGCCGATATTGAACGATCGCTTCGTCCACTTTCCCTTGCTGGAAAAGTTGCAGCCCGCGATTGTTCAGAGAAACTGCGGCCTCGGAATTGTTGTCCGGCGATTGCGCCCGTGCAGCAAGACTCCAACCAAACACAAAAATGAGCGCAAGGAAACAGACGGTCCAGCTAGGCCCTTTCCTCATTGCGTCATTCTCCCGACCGCGAGGATAGCATAACGCCAAATCTCCATAGCTGCGCTCCGGGAGTATCGCTGGCATCACTTGGCCTTTTGGGTCACGCTGCACAGCGCAAACGGACTCCCTCCGGGTCCCGAGCCTCTTCGGATGCTCTTCAAAACATTTAGCGCCGCCGTGTTTGGCATTGATGCCTATCTCGTCGAAGTCGAGGTAGACATCGGTCCCAGCTATCAAGGCAATTTCAACGTCGTCGGACTGCCGGACATTGCGGTGAAAGAAAGCCGGGAACGAATCAAATCCGCGCTCAGAAATTGCGGCTTCGATTTCCCGATGAATCAGGAGTCACCGTCAACCTCGCGCCCGCTGACATTCGAAAGGAAGGCTCCGCGTTCGATCTGCCCATGGCCCTCGGTCTGGTGGGATGCCAGGGCACGTTTTTCGGAAAGATTCTCGACACCCACGTGTTTCTCGGCGAGCTCTCGTTGGACGGCAGCGTTCGCTCCGTGCGCGGTGCTCTCTCCGCTTCCCTGGCGGCGCGAGATCGTGGCATCAAGAACGTCGTGGTCCCCGAAGCGAATGCGCGCGAAGCCGCCGTCGTCGAAGGCATCAACGTCTTCGCCGTAAAGTCCCTGCCGCAGGCTGTGGATATGGTCAACGCGCCGGAATCATTTAAACCCGTCGCCGTGGATACTTCCCAGATGCTCGCCGAAGCCGGCCAGTATTCCGTCGATCTGCGTGACGTGCGCGGGCAAATGTCCGCGAAACGCGCGTTGGAAGTTTCCTGCGCCGGCAGCCACAACATCCTACTGATCGGCCCGCCCGGCGCGGGGAAAACCATGCTGGCCAAGCGCATCCCCACGATCATGCCGCCTATGTCGCTCGAAGAAGCCATCGAAACCACGCGGATTCACAGCGTCGCGGGAGTCCTCGACGCGTCGCGCGGCCTTGTCGGCACACGGCCTTTCCGCTCGCCGCACCACACTATCAGCGACGCGGGTTTGATCGGCGGCGGCGCGGTGCCGCGTCCCGGAGAAGTATCGCTCGGCCACAACGGCATCGTTTTTCTCGACGAGTTGCCTGAGTTCCAGCGCAACGTCCTGGAAGTGATGCGCCAGCCTCTCGAAGAAGGCAGCGTGACCATCGCTCGTGCCGCGCTTTCCGTCACGTTTCCATCGCGCTTCATGCTTGCTGCGGCGATGAATCCTTGTCCTTGCGGATTTTTCGGCGACTCCACGCGCGAATGCCACTGCTCGCCCGCGCAAATCCAGCGCTACGTCTCGAAAATTTCCGGCCCGCTGCTCGACCGCATCGACATCCACATCGAAGTTCCCGCGGTGAAATACAAGGAACTGCGCGGCAACGGCGAAATCGAAAGCTCCGCGTGCGTCAGCGGACGCGTCCTGCGAGCGCGCCAGATTCAGCTCGATCGCTATCGCGGCGAGAAAAAGTTGTACGCCAACGCGCAGATGCCTCCAAGGCTCATCCGCAAACACTGCGCAATTTCGGGCGAAGGCGAGAAGCTGCTGGAAACCGCCATCCAGCGCCTGGGACTGTCAGCCCGTGCCCACGATCGCATCCTGAAGGTTTCCCGCACCATCGCAGACCTGGAAGGCGCGCCCGGCATCCAGCCCAAGCACCTCAGCGAGGCCATCCAGTACCGCACCCTAGACCGCACCTACTGGGCCTAAAGCGTGGAAGCCGAGTTCTTCCCCAAGCTGGAATGAGTCATCGAATGGCAAGTGCAACAGCCGAAGTTAATCCAATCAGGAAGAAGTAGACAATGGTAAACCCGAGTCTTTCGTTGCGCATTCGAGGCGTTATAGCTGGATAGACCTCTATCGGTCCAAGCTCCATCCCCTGCCTATACATACGGAACCAACCGAAGAAAAGCTGCTTCCAGCGTCCTCGAAAAAGCTGAACAGCGGCGTAAATCAACCCGAACACCCAAGCGAAAATGAAGGCGAGCCACAGAAGCACAAGCATTCCATTCGACAGTGTATGGAAAAAATCAGGCCGCAACGGCCCCTTCAAAGCGCTCGTAAAGATAGACAATCCGAGGAACGACAAGATCATACCGAACATGCGCATCCCATTGCGATGCATGCGGTCGAGAACCATTCTTTGGTAGTAGCCCTCAGCCATCGGGGCAAGCATTGCGAGATGCATCGGATTTCGCATGACGAAGAAACCGATCGCCGCAATGCCGAAACCTATAACTAGAATGACCACGCTACTCACAGTCGTTACCCAATTGAACTTTGGCTAGGATTGTACCGACTCAGCGGTCCAGAATCGAGAGCCTCTTGGAGAACGCGCAGCTCCCAATAGGCTGGGTCATCGAGATCAGACCCATTGCGGCTAACGGGACTTCATTGACTTGTACTCCGCCGCTGTGATAACCATTTACCGTCTTTTTGACAAGGACTCGCCTCGAATCGCGGATGTCGGCCAAAACTCAACGGATCGAGGTCACGCTGGAGACGCTGCTGGAAAGCGTGGACCTCGCAGAAAGCATCTCCATGCGCATCGCTGAGGCCGCCGGCTTCAGCGAAGAGGAACTCCATAAGATCGGCATGGCCGTCCGCGAAGGCGTGATCAACGCATACAATTATGGCAATCAGCAGGACCGCCGAAAAAAAATCCTGATGACCGTCGAGCTGGATACCGAAAACATGATCGTGCGCGTCCGCGATCAGGGCAAGGGATTCGAATTGCACGAAATCCCCAACCCGCTCGAAGAGGAAAATCTTCTGCGCACTTCAGGCCGCGGCCTTTTCCTCATGCGTGCCTTTATGGATAAATTCGACGTACATACCGCCCCGGGTGGCGGTGCCGAACTCGTAATGATTAAAAAACTTCCCGATAAAGATTCCGGCAACGGTACCCACCAACCGGAGTAGAATCAAGGTAGAGGCTATTCCGTGGCAATCCAAGCGACATGCAGACAAATAGGGGATGTTTCAATCCTTGATTTCAGCGGCAAGATTACCCTGGGCGAAGGCAGCGCTCTGCTGCGGAAAACGGTCCGCGGCCTGATCGACGGCGGCCAGAAGAAGATCATCATCAGCCTGTACGATGTGGACTACATCGATAGCTCCGGGATCGGCGAGCTGGTCAGCGCTTACACCACGGTGAAAAATGCGAGCGGCGAACTGAAGCTGCTTCATCTTACCAAGCGCGTGCACGACATTTTGCAAATCACGCGTCTTTTCACCGTCTTCGACGTGCAGTCGGACGAAGACACCGCGATTCACGCTTTCCGCTAGATTATTCCTAGGACCTATCGACCCGAGTGTTTGGGAGCATGCCAACACGTCCGCTCAGCAGGCGCTAACTGCGCGCTAGCCGGGTGGATCTTTTTGGCGCGTGTTTTTCACTCCTGTCACGATTCCCATCCCGACAAGAACTATGGCGCCTACCACGATCCAGCGTGCCGGTAAGTGCATTAAGTAAGCCGCATAAGCCAGGCCCGCAATTACAATTGCGTAACCCGCCGCGTAGAGTCCGAATGACCTGGCGTGTCCTTTTTCGAACGGATTATCTGAGTCCATCCGCTTCCATCCGCGACGAAAGCTCTAGGACGTTTTGCCCTTGCAGCCGGGATGCTCGCACAGGCAATCAATGTCCGGAGTCTTTTCCATCGCCTCGCATGCCTCGCTGCAATACTTGCCTTTCGTCACGATGCACGAACAAATCGGGTGCTCGCACTTCTGGCCACTCGCTGCCATATTCTTTCTCCTTGGTTTGAATTCAGTTTGCTAGCTATATCTATCCTAGCCGCCGCGAGGAAGCCGCGCTGTGCAATTAAGAACACATCTCCATTTCACTGCCGGCGTGGGAGTGATGGCGCTTTCGCCCGGCGTACGCCTTTGTGATACCATCACCTGTAAGTTTTTTCTTCAGGGAGAAGCAATTGGCGCAGCATATTTCCCGCAAGGAATTGAAAAAGGACGAAGTGCGCGAGACCCTCGTGCACGGCGCGGATATCGTCTTTTCGCATCAGCAACTCACGCTCTACATCGTCATCCTGGCGATTGTGGTTGCCCTGGGTGTGTTTGGCTGGAGAACTTACGCCGAGCGCCAGACCGTGAAGGCTGCCGCCGGCTATGGCGACGCCATGAGAGTATTCCAGGCGCGCATTCGCACGCCTCTCGAGCCCCAGGTGCCGGGAGAAATTACGTACGTGGACGAAAAGAACAAGTACACCGACGCTGCTCAAAAATTCGAAGACGTTGCCAACAAATATCCGCGCACGCATCCCGGCCAGCTTGCCAAATATTATGCCGCGTTAAGCGAAGAGCACCTGGGCAAGAACGAGGAAGCCAAGAAATTGCTCCAATCTGTTGCTGACGGAAGCGAGGAAGACTTCGCCGCCATGGCGCGCTTCGAACTCGCTCAATTGTATGACCGTACCGGGCAAGGGGACCAAGCCGTCAAGCTCTATCAGCAATTGATTGCCAAGCCCGGCCTCCTGGTGCCCAAGGCGGTCGTGATGCTTGCTCTTGCCGAACACTACGGTGCGAATAACCCTGCCGAAGCTGGAAAGATATACGCGCAGATTAAATCTGAGTACCCCGATACTCCTATCGCCGAACAAGCCGACCAGGACCTTGCTCTCCTGCCCGGCAAAATCTGAGCGCGCGGAATGACGCCGGCGCCGCTGGCATCCTATGCGATGGACGTACAGCGCTCCCGTGGGCGCCGCTTTCCTGAGCCGCCGCACCCCTATCGCGACGCTTACGCGCGCGACCGCGACCGCGTAATTCACTCTCGCGCCTTTCGCCGTCTGGAAGCCAAGACCCAGGTTTTCACCACGCGTTACTCCGACCATTTTCGCAACCGGCTGACCCATACCATCGAAGTTGCGCAAATTGCACGCACCGTTTCCGACGCCCTGCATCTCAACACCGGCCTTACCGAAGCGCTCGCGCTCGTGCACGATATCGGACACCCGCCTTTTGGCCACGCTGGCGAAAAACAGCTCGATTTCAGAATGCGTGAGCACGGAGATCGCTTTGACCACAATCTCCATGCGCTTCGCATCGTCGAACAGTTCGAGCAGCGCTATCTCGATTTCCCCGGGCTCAATCTCACCTTCGAAGTGCGCGAAGGCATCGTCAAACATTCGGGAAATTATTCCGCTGTGGAATTTCCCGCGCTCGCCGAATATCTCCTGGACCGGCAGCCCCTTTTGGAGGCGCAGCTTATCGATCTCGTTGACGAAATCGCTTACAACACCGCCGACCTCGACGACGCCTTCGAGGCCCGCCTCCTTGATCTCGATCTGCTGCGCGCCGAAGTGCCCATCTTCAATGAAGCTTACGAGGAAATTGACAGGCTCTATCCCCAGGGCCGCCGCAAATTGAAATTCAACGAAGCCCTCAAGCAGATTCTCAATCGCCTTGCAACCGACCTGATCGACAACACCTTCCATCGGGTGCTGGAAAGCGGCGTCGAGAACGCCGAAGACGTGCGCCGTCTCCAGCAGCCCCTCGCCGCCTTTTCGCCCGAGACAGCCCGCCAGAACGCGGAATTGAAGCGATTTCTTCACGCCCGCCTCTATTCGAACCCCGCGATCGCAGAGGATCGCGATCGCTCGGTGGCCTCGCTGGATGCTCTTTTTCTCTTCTTCCTGGACCACCCGGACCGCATGCCAAAGCAGTATGCCGATTTAGCGCTGAACGAGCCGCGCCATCGAGTCGTATGCGACTACATCGCAGGCATGACCGACCATTTTCTGTTGCGCCAATGCAACGAGCTGCTAGGCGCTCCTGCCGGGCACCCGGATTGATCTGCACTACGGGCAGTTCCTGCGGCCGCACCCAGTCCAAGAAAGTCATTGTCCATTTGGTGTCAGTTTGAAAGTTCCCAAAGCCGCTTCCTTGACAACGCTGGTACGGGTCATATAATTAACTTGTACGCACGCGGGGAAAGCCAATGTTTCTCGACGTAAAAGAACTTGCCGTTCGAAAAATCCGCATCCGGAAGAGCTATATCCCGGGTACGCTCGATTTCCATTCCGGTGAGTTTCGCCAGGTGGAACCGCTGGAAGTGCGTGCTACCGCCGAACTTATGGAAGGCCAAATCCGCGTGTACGGCAATCTGCACACGCGGGTTGAGATGATTTGCGCCCGCTGCCTGGACACCGTAGTCGAGGAAATCAGCCGCGATTTCGACCTGTTTTACCGCCCGATGACCTCGATCGCCCAAGACGACGAATTTCACCTCAATTTGGACGACACCGAAATCGCTTTCTTTGAAGGCGACGGCTTGTTTCTGGCCGACGTCCTCGCCGAGCAGGTAAATCTCGCGCTTCCGATGAAGGTTATCTGCCGCAGCGATTGCCGGGGCTTGTGCTCCCACTGCGGGGCCAATCTGAATAACGAAGAGTGCCGCTGCGAAAAGAACGCTTCCGATCCGCGCCTCGCTCCACTGGCTCGCTTGAAGCAGGACTGGTTCAAAAAGCAATAAAACGCTACACTATCACTTTCCCATTTCGGCTGTGCTGAGCCCCAGCCGGTCAATTCAGAGGAGCAGGAATGCCTAATCCAAAACGACGTCACTCCCACGCGCGCAAAAATAAGCGGCGCGCCCACGATCATCTTCACACGCTGTCGCTTTCCGATTGTCCCAATTGCCATGAAAAGAAACTGCCTCATCAGGCGTGTCCCCATTGCGGACAGTACAAAGGCCGCGAGGTGATTGACACTTCGGCCAAGACAGCCTAAGTTTCCCCTTCACCTGCCTTCCGAGTCGGTGCCCATTGGTGACCGCTGGTGCTGAGATGACCACCATCGCAATAGATGCTATGGGAGGCGACCATGCCCCTCGCGCTGAAGTGGAAGGCGCGATCCTGGCCGCCCGCGAATTTGGTTTGCACATCCTGCTGGTCGGCATGGAAGCCGCCATCAAGCAGGAACTGAGCCGCCACGGGCATCGCGGTTTGCCCATCGAAATTGTCGGCGCCACCGAAGTCATCACCATGAGCGATTCGCCTTCGCAGGCGTTCCGCCGCAAGAAAGAAAGCTCCATGCACGTGGCTGCGCGCTTGGTGCGCGACGGGAAAGCCGAAGCAATGGTCAGCGCGGGCAATACAGGCGCGGCCATGACCGTTGCTCGCTTCGTTCTCGGCACGCTTCCTTCCGTGGACCGCCCCGCGCTCGCCGCCGCATTTCCGAACATGAAAGATAGAGTTTCGGTGATCCTCGACGTGGGCGCCAACGTGGATTCCAAGCCCGAACAAATCAGGCAATTCGCCGTAATGGGCGAAATTTATTTCCGCGCGATCTGGGGCGTCAAACGCCCCCGTGTAGCTTTGCTTTCCATCGGTGAAGAAGAAATGAAGGGCAACGAGTTGACTCGCGAAGCGTCCAATCTGCTGAAACAGTCCTCGCTCAACTTCGTCGGCAATGTGGAAGGGCGCGATGTGTTTCGCGGAAATGTTGACGTCATCGTTTGCGACGGCTTCATCGGCAACGTCGCTCTCAAAATCAGCGAAGGCCTCGTCGAGCATGTCCAGGGCATGCTGAAAAAAGCCATTAAGAGTTCGCTGAAATCGCAGATCGGCTACGCTCTGTCCAAGCAAGCGTTCGATGATTTCCGCAAGCGCACCGACTCTTCGGAAACCGGCGGCGCTCCGCTTTTGGGTGTTCGCGGCATCACCATCATTGCGCACGGCCGCTCGAATCCCAACGCCATTAAAAATGCCATACGCGTCGCCGGCGAACTCTGCCGCGCCCGCGTGAACGAAAAAATCGATCAGGAGCTTTCCGCTGCCGCTGTCGCCGCGCAGGGCTGACCTCGGCGGAATTTCAATCGCGCATGGGCAAACTCGCATTCCTGTTTCCGGGCCAGGGTTCGCAGTATTGCGGCATGGGCCGCGATCTGGCGGAGGCCTTCGCCGAATCGCGCCAGGTTTTCGACCAAGCGAATGCTGCGCTCGGATTTTCCATGTCCGACATGTGTTACACCGCCTCGCTGGAAGAGCTCAAGCAAACGGAAAACACCCAGCCCGCGATTCTCACCGTTTCCGTCGCCGCGTACCGCGCGCTGGAAAAGAGAGGCGTCAAACCTGATTTTGTCGCCGGCCACAGCCTGGGTGAATATTCCGCGCTCGTTGCCGCCGGTGGACTGGATTTTTCAGCAGCCGTGAAATTGGTTCGCGCCCGAGGCCGCTACATGCAGGAAGCCGTGCCCGCTGGTGAAGGCGCGATGGCTGCAATCCTCGGTCTGCCGCCCGCCGAAGTTTTGGAGATTTGCAAAAAAGCTGCGGATCACGAAGTCGTCTCGCCCGCGAACCTGAATTCACCCGAGCAAACCGTAATTTCCGGAAACGCTGCGGCGGTGAAGCGAGCGGTTGAAATCGCTTCACAAAGCGGCGCGAAGCGAGCCGTGATTCTTCCCGTCTCTGCGCCCTTTCATTGCGCGCTCATGGCGCCCGCGCAAAAGCGTCTGGAGCAGGACCTGCGCGCCGCGAATTTCACCGCGCTGAAAATCCCGTTGATCACCAACGTGGACGCCGAAGCCATCACCACAGGCGACGAAGCCCGCGAAGCGCTCATCCGCCAGGTCACCTCTCCCGTTCGCTGGCTCGATTCCGTCCACGAAATGATTGAGTCCGGCGTCACGATTTTCGTCGAAGTCGGCCCCGGAAAAGTTCTCTCCGGCCTGATGCGCCAAATCGACCGCTCCGTCCGCTCCCTAAACGTGGAAGACGCCGCCAGCTTCCAAGCCACGATAGACAAGATCGCCCAATTGCGCGCCGAATCCCCGGAAAACTAGAATCGGGCCGCTGCCGAAACTTTCAGGAGTATTTTATTAAATCCTCGCTAGTGGGACTAGCCGTGCTGGCGTCCCGCGGCAATCCGCAATAGACACACTTTTTAGCAAACCATGGTCTGTTCCAAACACCATTGAAGGCGCACCCACAACGTGGACAGGGCCAGCGGAAAAACTTCAATTGCCTGACGCCGGTCATAGCGAGTGAGACGAGCACCCCTACTAAACACAAATCGAATATAACAGTGCCGATGGGGTCTGGAATCTTGTCGGCAAGAGTCAAAATCAATATCGCGGATAGGAATGCCACACCCAACCAAATGAAAGACCGTGTGTAGGCGCTGCGCAGCGTCCGATACTGCTTCCATGACGATTGATAAGCGGCTGCGTCCTGAACCGGCTTGGATGGAACTATTTCTCGCACGCGTTCTTTGAGTGAAAAGAATACGACTGTCCCGGCAGGCAAAAGCGCCAGATACCATTGCATCCCGAGCTCGATTGCTGCTCCGAAGACTCCCCCTGCCCCAACAATAAGAGCAAGCACCTTCATCAACCGAATCGTGCGCGTCGGAAATGGAACTTTGTGCGCCGTAACAAATTGCAAGCTATAGGTCGTACGAACGGCCATCCACACCCAAGGAGGGACCACGAAGAGCAAGCCGATTGCGGACAGCCACTTTTGCTCGAAACCGTCCTGAAACGTCATGATTGTGGAAGTTCCCAACATAGTTCAATTCTATCTTCGCAGGAAAACTCTCGATTCCCCGTGGAATAACGCTTCTTAGAAGGTAACGGGCGAGCTACTTGCGCAACACGTTATCACAGGCCCATTGGCCGAGTTCGTTCGCTGATAGCGTCCGCCAGAACCAGAGCAGCTCCGCTGAACGCTAAGGTATCAACGAAATAGTTCAGTCCCTCGGCTATGCTGGATGCGTTGGCCACTAAGATAGGGAGATAAACAAATAGCACGACGAGCAGAATCATGATCCCCAGATAGGTCGCAGCTAGGCGCGCCTTTTTGTTCACGACAATACATGCGCCGCAAACAACCAGAACCGCGCCCGAAACATAGGCCCAGAAAAGATGCCCGGGAATCCACGTTGGCGTTATTTTGTCGAGTGGAACGCCGGGCGCAATCGTGGGATGCAGAAAGTCCTCCACGCCAAAGACTAGCGCTGGTATCCCCACGAAAAAGCGCGCGAGAGTTACCAGCCCTGGCGTGCCGTCCGAAGGCGTCCTCTTCGACAGACTTCCCGCTAGCGCAAAGGCGCCGCCGCTGAAAGCCGTGTCCCGCAGTAGGATTGCCCAAAACAAACGAGCCCCGTGTGTCGCCACGAGGTTGGGGATGTGAAGCAAAACTACGAAGAGTAGAAGCATGCTCCCCAGGAGTATGGCCGCCAACTTTGAATATCTCTTTAGGGTGATGCTCAGTGCTGCGGCAATCAGAGCAACGCCCACCAGATAAGTCCAAAATAGGTGCCACGGCATCCAGGAGGGAACCAGGGGCGCGATCTCCGCCGCATCGACCATGTGGTCCGCGCCGAATACTCCCATCGGCATGGCAAAGAACAAAGGGCCGAACGCCAAGATCTTGTCGAGCCCGTGTTTTTGCGGCAGCTCGTCCTTGATAATCTTTATAAGCCCGATTGCCAGGAGAGCGGCGCCGGTGAAATACGGCCAGAACACAGCCGCCGGGATTCCGAAAGCTACAAGTGTTACGGCGAAATCAGCGTGCGGGAAAAGTTGGAAACTGCCGCTCAGCAGATGCATTCTAGGATCACCCTTACCAGACTCTGAATCACAATGCCGCTGAAGAGTTGCTCATCATTGCCGCGTGAACGAGCAGTTGCGCAGCATGTTTGATATGCGATAGGGTCACATCCTATGTTCTCGCTCAAAGATAAAGTTGCTCTGGTCACCGGCGCATCGCAAGGCATCGGCCGCGCCACGTCTCTGGCGCTCGCAGAAGCGGGCGCAAAAGTAGCCATCGCCGCGCGCAACACCGAAAAACTCGCGTCCCTCGCAGCGGAAATAGCAGCCGCAGGAGGCGAAGCTCTCGCCGTTCCCATGGATGTGGCGGACCCCGCGCAAGTGAAAGCCGGTTTCCAGCAATTGCTCGCGAAATTCGGCAAGCTCGACGTGCTGGTCAACAACGCCGCCATCACCCGCGACACGCTCGCTCTCCGCATGAAGCTCGAAGATTGGGAAGCCGTGCTGCGCACCAACCTGACCGGCGCGCATTTGTGCATCCAGCAAGCGCTCGGAGCAATGCTCAAGCAGCGCGCTGGCCGCATCATCAACATCACTTCCCTTGTCGCCGAAACGGGCAACGCGGGCCAGGCAAATTATGTGGCATCAAAGGCGGGCCTGATCGGTCTCACGCGCGCTATCGCCGTCGAAGTCGCCTCGCGCAACATCACCGTGAACGCCATCGCACCCGGGTTCATCGCTACGCCCATGACCGATCCTCTTTCGCAAGAAATAAAAGACAAAATGAAGTCCATGATTCCGCTCGGCCGTTTCGGCACCGACCGTGACGTCGCCGCCGCCATCGTCTTCCTCGCCAGCGATGAAGCCGGCTACATCACCGGCCAGGTTCTCGACGTCAACGGCGGCCTGCACATGGGCTAGCGAACCTATTCTCTTGACGGCTGCTTAGAGTTGCAATTTTCGCACTTTTGCGCCAAAAGGTTGACCCTGCATTCCAGCCCGCATAGAATGGGCAAGTTGTTTTGGGGCGCTATCCTGCCTGCTGTGCGGCCCAGGGCGCTTACGATTGCCGATACCGGAGGAACTACCAGAATGGCCAGCGTCGAAGAACGCGTGAAAACGATTATTGTCGAGCAGCTCGGTGTGGATGAAAGCGAAGTCACTCCGACAGCTTCTTTTGTGGACGACCTGGGCGCCGACTCGCTCGACACTGTCGAGCTGGTGATGGCTTTCGAGGAAAATTTCGGCATCGAGATCCCCGACGAAGACGCCGAAAAAATTGCCACGGTAAAAGACGCAGTCGATTACATCGAGAAGCACTCCAAAGGAAGCAAGTAGTCCGCTGGCCGTCCCCATCAGTACAGGAGAAGTTTCTTTTGAACCGCCGAGTTGTCGTTACAGGCGTTGGGCTGATCTGCGGTTGTGGCATCGGGACCGAAGAGGTCTGGCGCAATCTGCTGGCCGGTAAAAGCGGCATTGGCCCCATCACTCATTTTGATCCCGCCGGATTTGATTGCCGCATCGCCGGAGAAGTCCGCAATTTCGATCCGCTTAACTGGATCGAGAAAAAAGAGCTGAAGAAAACCGGTCGCTTCATTCAACTGGCAATGGCCGCTGCAGATTTCGCCGTCAAGATGGCCGCCCTCGAAGTCACTCCTGACATTGCAAACACGACCGGCGTTTACATTGGCTCCGGCATCGGCGGATTCGACGTCATCGAACGCGAACATTCCAAGTATTTGGCTGGTGGTCCCGGAAAAATCTCGCCTTTCTTTATTCCCGCTTCGATCGTCAACCTGGCATCGGGTTTCGTTTCCATCCGCTACGGCGCAAAAGGCCCCAATTCTGCAACAGCTACCGCCTGCTCCGCGTCGGCACATGCCATTGGCGACGCTTACAAAATCATTCAGCGTTCTGACGCGGACGTGATGATCGCAGGCGGTACCGAAGCCGCCATCACTCCCATGGGCGTAGGCGGATTCGCGGCTATGCGCGCTCTCTCCACGCGCAACGACGAACCGCAACGCGCCAGCCGTCCCTTTGACGCCGAGCGCGACGGCTTCGTCGTCGGCGAAGGCGCCGGCGTTCTAATCCTCGAATCGCTCGAATACGCGCAGCGCCGCGGCGCAAAAATCATCGCCGAAATCGTCGGCTACGGCATGTCCGGCGACGCCTACCACATCACGCAACCAGCCGAAGGCGGCGATGGCGGATATCGCGTGGCGCTCGCGGCCATGCGCGACGCAAAAATTACTCCCAACGACGTGAGTTACGTCAACGCGCACGGCACCTCCACTCCCATCGGTGACGCCATAGAAACCGCCGCGCTTAAGCGCGTCTTCGGCGAGCGCGCAGAAAAAGTTCCCATCAGCTCCACGAAATCCATGACCGGGCATCTGCTGGGCG
The DNA here is from genome assembly GCA_003167215.1 of Acidobacteriota bacterium. GTDB lineage: Bacteria > Acidobacteriota > Terriglobia > Acidiferrales > UBA7541 > Palsa-295. The sequence goes on from PMTV01000039.1 coordinate 129,008, forward strand.
GCGCGGGCGGCCTGGAGGCCGGCATCAGCGTCCTCGCCCTGCGCGATCAGATTATGCCGCCCACTGCAAATTACGAAAACCCCGATCCGGCGTGCGATCTCGACTACATTCCGAATCACGCGCGCAAGGCTGCGGTGCATTACGCGCTCTCGAATTCCTTCGGCTTCGGTGGAACAAATGCGTCCCTCATCTTCAAGCTCTGGGACGGAAAGTAGCTGTGGCCTCGGGCTTGCCCTGATAGGAAACGCCAGGAGGAAGATTTGAAAATCGGAGTCTGCGTCAAACAAGTTCCCGCCAAGGATGCGCCGCTCGCCATCGTCGAAGGCGGCGCGTGGATCCGCGAATCCGACATCGGCTTCGAAACGAATGAGCCGGACAGTTTCGCGCTCGAAGAATCGCTGCGCCTGAAAGAAAAACAAGGCGGCGAAGTTGTGGCCATCTCCATGGGTCCTGAACGCGCCAAACAAACCATCAAAGAAGCTCTGGCCAAAGGCGCCGACCGCGGAATCCACATCTCCGACGATCAATTCTACAAACTCGATCCGCTGTCGTCCGCGCGTTCGCTGGCTGCCGCAATCAAGGACGAAAAGTTCGACCTCATCCTCACCGGCTTGCAGAGCGACGACCAGGGTTTCGGCCAAACCGGCGTGTTGCTCGCCGAATTGCTCGGCCTTCCTCACGCCACAATCATCATGCAAATCGACATCGTGGAAGGCCACATGAAATTGAAGCGCGAACTGGAAGCGGGCTGGTTTCAGTGGGTCGAGCTACCGTTGCCCGCGGTCCTTTCGATCCAGTCCGGCATCAATAAACCGCGTTACGCCACCTTGAAGGGCATTATGGCCGCGAAGAAAAAAGAAATCGCCACGGTGAATCGCGCATCGCTCGGCATCGCCGACTCGCCCACCCAGCGAATTGAGCACATTTACATTCCGCAAAAAACCAAGAAGACCGAATTCATCACCGGCCAGCCAAAAGAAATTGCCGCAAAGCTGATCGAAAAGTTGCGCCACGAAGCGCGGGTGTTGTGACGATACCGCGAGAACGACAAATGAACATAACGCGCTCGAACTACGCGAGGCGTGGGGTTCGTAGCGCCGGCGTCTCGCCGGCTGTTTTGAATTTGACCGGCTTTAATATTTAGCGCGAGGCAAACGCAATCATGAAAATTCTCCTAATCACCGAACAGCGCGAAGGCAAGTGGAACAAAGTCAGCTTCGAGACTCTTGCCGCCGCGCAGCAAATCGTGCAGCATACCAAAGGCTCGCTTACCGCCGTAGTCCTCGGCAAAGGTGTCGCGCCGCTCGCTGACGAAATCGCCGCGTTCCAACTCGACGAAGTCCTTCTCGTCGAGCACGATCTCCTGGATAAATACACTCCGGACGGATTTTCTCTCGCGCTGCGCCAGGTAATCGAATCCGCGAAGCCCGACCTTGTCCTGTTCCCTCACACCTACCAGGTGCGTGATTTCGCTCCCAAGCTCGCCGCTTCGCTCGGAAAAGGCATGATCGGCGACTGCATCCACTACCGCTACGAAAACGGCAAACTGATTTTCGTCCGCCAGATGTTTCAAGGCCGCACCAATGCCGACGTCGTCTTCACCGGTGACGCTCCCTGGATCGCGACTTTTCAAGCCAGCGCATTCCGCGCGGACCTCGCCACAAAACACGCCAGCGGCAAAGCGCCGGTAAAACCCGTCTCTGTCGATTTGAAGCCGGAACAAATCCGTACCAAGCCGCTCGAACTTTTCCGCGAAGCAAAGCAAGCCGTCGATCTCACGCAAGCTCCCATTCTGATTTCGATCGGTCGCGGCATCAAAGCTCCGGAAAATATCCCCATGGTTGAAAAACTAGCAAAACTCCTCGGCGGCGAAATCTGCGCCTCGCGCCCCATTTGCGACGAAGGCTGGCTCCCCATGGATCGCCAGATCGGCAGCTCCGGACAAACCGTCGCCCCCAAGCTCTATTTCGCGCTCGGAATCAGCGGCGCAATCCAGCACGTTGTGGGCATGAAAGGCTCGCGCACCATCGCCGCGGTCAACAAGGATCAGAACGCCCCCATCTTCGAAGTAGCCGACTACGGCATCGTCGGCGACCTCTTCGAAATCGTCCCCGCCCTAATCGAGGAGCTTGAGAAAACTGCACACAATTGAAATGTGTCCGCTTTCGCCACGCACTCTCGCATTAACGGTCAGCTGGCAGCCTCTACGCCTCATTGGTATCTTCTATGTTACTGAAAACGAGCCATTTGTGTTCAACCCTCCGTGGCATGTCACCTGCTAATTCAGGTGGGCCGATTGCGTCCCGTTGCTTTTCTTTATGAGGAGGCAGAAATGGGATCGCTGATGCAAGACCTTCGCTATACCATCCGGATGCTCGCCAAGAACCCCGGCTTTACCGTCATCGCCGTCCTCACACTGGCTCTCGGCATCGGCGCGAATACCGCCATTTTCAGCGTCGTGAACGGGCTGCTCCTCCATCCTGTTGGCGCCTCCCATCCGGAGCAGCTTGTCGCCCTCCGCGTCCGCTACGAAAAGCTAAATCTGGACAGCATCCTCATCTCGGCGCCGGATTTCGACCTGCTGCGCGAAAACAAGAAAGTTTTTGCTTCTGCCGCGCTGGAAGATCCCATGGATTTCAACTACGCCGCAGGCGACTGGCCGCAGCGCCTTCGCGGCGCGAAAGTTTCTTCGCAATGGTTCCAGGTGTTTGGGGCCAAGCCGCTCCTCGGCCGCGTATTCACGCCCGAAGAGGATCAGCCGCACGCCGACCAGGAAGTAGTCCTCGCTTATCACACCTGGAAAACTCTTTTCGGCGCTGACAATTCAATCGTTGGCCGCTCGGTCCAGTTCAACCGGCAGCCCTACACCGTCGTCGGAGTGATGCCTCCCGATTTTCAGTGGCCGGAACAAACCGATTTATGGTCTCCGCTTGCGCTGCCCGCCGGGGATTTCGCCATCGACAATATTTTCAATGAAGCGCACTTCGCCGTCGCGCGAATGCAGCCAGGTGTCTCTCCCGCGCAAGCTGAGGCCTACATGAACGTCCTCACGCAGCGCGTGGTCAACGACGGGCGTTCCAAATACCCCAAGAATTCCGGTTGGGCAATGTTTTCCGTGCCCTTCGCGCAATTTATTTACGGCGACGTCCGCACGCCCCTCCTGATTCTGCTCGGTGCGGTCGGCTTTGTGCTCTTGATCGCGTGTGCCAACGTCGCCGGCCTTCTCCTTGCTCGCGCTTCGGGCCGCGCGCGTGAATTCGCTGTTCGCACCGCGCTCGGGGCTTCGTCCTGGCGTCTGGCGCGTCAAACGCTGAGTGAAAGCATCGTCCTCGCAGTGATGGGGATGATCGCTGGTCTCGCTGTTGCATACGGCGCAATTTCCGCGCTTCCGTTCCTCGCATCGGGCAATCTGTCGGGCAGGATCGTGATTCCAATCGACACCCGGGTGCTCTTGTTCACAGCGGCACTGGCTGGTCTTTCAGCCATTGTTTTCAGCGCTGCGCCCGCCTGGCAGATATCGCGTACCGACCCGCAGCAACATTTGAGCGAAGGACACGGCGCGGGAAGTGCCAGCCGCGCGCATCATCGCTTTCGCGACGTCCTGGTCATTGGGCAGCTTGCGCTCGCACTGGTGCTTCTGGCTGGCGCGGGAATTTTCCTGAAGAGCTTCGCGAAGATACAGAACGTCAACGTAGGCTTTCAGCCGCACGGTTTGATGACCGCGGCCATTGGTCTGCCCGATCATCCTTACGATTCGCCGGCGAAACAAATTCAGTTCGTGCGCGACGTTCTCAACCGGCTCTCCAGTTCCCCCGGCGTCGTCACCGCCGCCGCGGGAGTGCCCCTGCCGTTCAGCGGATTCGGCGGCTCGGCATCCTTTGAAATCGAAGGCCGCGCGAAACTACCGGGCGACCCTGGCCCGCACGGCGACGTTCGGCAAGTCAGCCCCAATTATTTTGAAACGATGGGGATTTCGCTCATTCGCGGCCGTATCTTCACCCCGGACGATCGCCAAGGCGCGCAAGCCGTCGCCATGATTGACGAGAATCTTGCGCGCCTATATTGGCCAAATGACGATCCCATCGGAAAACACTTGAAGATCAACGACAAAGATCCGTGGGCCACCATCGTCGGAGTCGTCGTGCCTATCCGCCATTCGCAAGTTGTAGGCGAGGAGGCCTCTTCAGAAGGAACCGAAGGCGCAGGAAAAGGAGTCTATTACTTTCCGATCTATCAGGCCCTGGCGCCCAATTTCTTTCTCGTAGCACGGGCCGCGGGAAACCCCTCGCTATCAGCGGAGACAATCCGCCAGGCTGTCCGCTCCGTGGATTCTGCGCAGCCGATCTCCGAACTGATGACCATGGATGAACGCATCTCGCTTTCCATGGGCCCCCGCCGTTCGGCTGTTGCCCTGCTCACCGTCTTCGCGGGCATGGCTCTCGCGCTCGCAGCCATCGGTTTGTTTGGATTGGTGCGTTTCAATGTCACCCAGCGTATTCAGGAAATCGGCATCCGTATGGCGCTGGGAGCCCAGCCGCGTGACATCCTGAAAATGGTAATGGTTCAAAGTGGCCGCCTCATCGCCGCCGGCGTTGTCGCCGGTATCGCCTTCGCGCTCATACTCACGCGAATGATGGAAAGTCTGCTTTATGGTGTCAGTTCCGCTGATCCGGCTACGTATGCCGGCATGTCAGTTTTCCTGGCTGCCGTCGCATTTTTCGCTTGCTACATTCCCGCGCGCCGCGCTATGCGCGTGGATCCGATGATTGCTTTGCGTTACGAATAGCGCGTTGGGTTTTGGTCGTAGCGATATTTGATTGTTGCGGAGGCAGGAATGGGAGCGCTGCTGCAAGACATTCGCTACAGCCTTAGGATGCTCGCCAAGAATCCGGGCTTCGCCGCCATCGCTATCCTTACGCTCGCTCTCGGCATCGGCGCTAATGCTGCCATCTTCAACGTGGTAAATGCAACTCTCCTTCAGCCACTGCCGGTGAGACATGCCAGCCGTCTAGTGGTGATTTGGGTGAACAATCTTCAAAGCGGGTGGAGTCGGATCGGTCCGACGGGGCTGGACTACTTGGATTGGAAAGAGCAGAGCAAGTCTTTTGACGACTTGTTTTTGTTCGAGCACGGCTCTGGAACAGTCACCGGACAAGGCGAGCCCGAACAGGTGTCGGGTTTACGAGTAACAACTAATTTCGGCGATTTTTTTGGAATTAAGCCCCTCCTTGGCCGCACATTTCGGCGGGATGAGGCAGGAGCCCGCCACAATTTTGTAATCCTGGGCAACGGCTACTGGCACCGGCGCTTTGCTTCCGATCCATCCGTGGTCGGGCGCGGCATGACGTTGAACGGCGAGCAGTACACAATTATCGGAGTCTTGCCCGCGGATTTCGCAGCGCTTTTTCCAGCGGATGTGGTCGTCCCCTTCGACGCCGAGTGGCTGCAGCGTGTGGAAAACGACCTTGGTGTTTTCGGCAGTCTCAAGCCCGGAGTCACGCTGAAGCAGGCTACGGGAGAGATGAGCGTCATCGCCCAACGCATCGCCACCGCGCGTCCGTCACGAAAAGGCTTTGGCGTAGTTTTGGTGCCGCTCCAAGACGTGCGTGTGGAGTATCTCCGGCCCGCGGTGCTCGTTCTGCTTTGTGCCGTGGGTTTTGTACTGCTCATTGCTTGTGCCAACGTCGCCAACCTCATACTGGCACGCTCCGTTGTACGCCAGCGGGAAGTGGCGATTCGGATGGCGTTGGGGGCCGGACGCCTGAGGCTGATCCGTCAGTTCCTCGCTGAGAGCACGTTGCTCTCACTCCTAGGCGGCGCCGCAGGTTCGCTTCTGGCGATGTGGTCGACTGCCCTCCTGGCGATCTTTGTACCCTCGCGTATTCCCGTTCCGAATGCGGCTGACCAGGTCATCTTGCCGAGGCTTCACATGAATGGCTCTGCGTTTGTTTTCACGATAATCATCTCGCTGCTCGCAGGAACCATCCTCGGCATGATTCCTGCGCTGCAGAGCCTGCGATGCAACGTCAACGAATCGCTGAAGGAGGGCGGGAGAGGCTTCGCCGCTGGCCGTCGCGGACATCGGACCCGTTCCACGCTTGTGATTGTCGAATCTGCTTTGGCGTTTGTGCTGGTAATTGGCGCCGGCCTCATGATTAAGAGCTTCTGGCCCCTATTGGAGGCGAACCCGGGGTTCCATCCCGATCATCTGCTGACCTTGCGGATTAAATTGCCCACGGACGCAAAGGACTCCAAGTATCGGAATCCGCGCCAACAGTCCGCCGCTTTTCAGCTCTTCCTGGCCAGCGTTGAGGCAGTACCGGGAATTCAGTCAGCCGCGCTTACGGAACTTGTTCCGCTCAGCCAGGACGACATGGACATGGGAGACTTCGTCGTCAAGGAAGATCCGCCACTGCCTCCCGGAGAGCATCTGGCCGCAGATTATCGGGATGTCAGCCGCGGCTACTTTGCCACGATGGGCATTCCACTGATTGAGGGCCGGGCCTTCACAGAGCAGGACAACTTGGACCGCCCGTGGGTTGTAGTGATTGACCAGACGTTGGCCCGTCGGATCTTCCCCGGGCAGGATCCCATCGGAAAGCACCTGCAAATTCCGGACGCGAGGCAGACCCCACGCGAAATCGTCGGCATCGTCGGCGGGGTTCGCGACACGGGCTTCGATCAGCAGCCCCGCCCAACCATCTACTTTCCCTCCCTACAGACTGCCGACCAGACAATGAGCCTAGTGGTGCGCACGACCTTGCCGCCCGACGTCATCTTGCCTGCAATCAAGAATGCGATTTGGCTGGTCGACAAGAACCAGCCTCTTTTCGAAGTGAGGTCGATGGACGAAATCATTTCGGGAATCATCTCGGCGCAGCGCCTCGCTTTTCTTCTGCTGGGAGTCTTTGCCTTCCTGGCGCTGGCGTTGGCGGCGATTGGGATTTATGGCGTGACTTCCTACGTGGTCAATGAACGGACGCATGAAATCGGTGTTCGCATGGCGCTGGGCGCCCAACAGAGCGATGTTTCGCGCCTCGTGCTTGGTCATGGAGCGGGGCTGGCTGGCATCGGCATCATCTGCGGCGTGGTGTCAGCCCTCGCACTTACCCGCCTGCTCTCAAGTTTGCTCTTCGGCGTCAGCGCGACCGACCCGCTGACGTTCGTTGTTGTAGCTCTCGTGCTCGGGACCGTCGCTTGTCTTGCCTCGTATGTTCCGGCGCGGCGCGCGATGCGCGTCGATCCCATCGTTGCCCTGCGTCACGAATGATGTGTTGAATTTTGGGTGTGGCGGCTTTTTTTTGATCGAGAGGTGGAAATGAGCAAACTCCTTCAAGACATTCGCTTCAGCATTAGAATGCTCCTCAAGAATCGGGGCTTCGCCGCCATCGCCATTCTTACGCTGGCGCTCGGCATCGGCGCGAACACGGCGTTATTTTCAGTGGTCAACGGAGTGCTGCTGAATCCGCTGGCCTACCCGCACTCCGAGCAGCTCGTCACTGTTTACGGAAAGGCTCCTGGGTTCGCTCGAGCGCCGATATCCTACCTGAACTTTCTCGATTGGCAGCGCGATACGCAAACGTTTTCATCCATGGCCCTATACCGCAATGAGCCTTACAACTTAACCGGCACGGGCGAAACGGAACTCGTCGGCGGCTCCATGATTTCCTCGGATTTTTTTCCGACGCTCGGTGTAGCGCCCATCCTCGGCCGCACCTTCCGCACCGATGACGATCGTGCCGGAGCGGCTCCGGTGGTGATGCTCGGCGGAGGACTCTGGAAACGCAAATTCGGCTCTTCGCCGGATGTCGTCGGGAAATCGATAGTCCTGAACGGCGCGTCGTACACGATTGTGGGCGTCGTCCCGCCAAGCTTCAACTTTTACGGCAGCGAGCGGGATCTTTACACTCCCGCCGGCCAGTGGACCGATCCCTCTTTTCTGGATCGCCGCATCGAGGTGAGCGCCCACGCGATCGGCCGCCTGAAGCCGGGCGTAACACTCGCGCAGGCAAAAGCGGACATGGATGGCATTTCGCAAAACCTCGCGGCAGCCTACCCGGAAGCCGACAAAGACATCGGCATCAATCTCGTTTCCATGAAGCAGGATATTGTCGGCAACGTTCAGCCGTTCCTACTCGTACTTCTCGCGGCCGTTGGTTTCCTGCTGCTGATCGCTTGCGCGAATGTTGCCAATCTTCTTCTGGCGCGCTCGATGGGCCGCTCCCGCGAGTTTGCCATTCGCGCGGCTTTAGGCGCGAACCAGACGCGCGTCATTCGCCAACTTCTCACCGAAAGCATTCTGCTCGCGGGCTTGGGCGGAACGCTGGGAGTCTTGCTCGCCTTTTGCGGCACTAGAGCCGTGCTCGCCACCTTGCCTGGCGCTTTGCCGCGCGCCAACGAAGTCTCCCTCGACTCGCGCGTCCTGATCTTCACCATAGTACTGTCACTGTTTGCCGGAATTGTTTTTGGCCTCGCTCCCGCGCTGAAAACTTCGCGCGTGAATTTGCAGGACGTTCTCAAAAAGAGCGGCGCCGGTTCCGGCGGAGCCCGACACCGCCTCCACGGAGTTTTCGTCGCCGTGGAAGTGGCGCTGGCTCTGGTTTTGCTCGTGGGCGCCGGGCTCATGATTCGCAGCCTCACCGCGCTTTGGCGCGTCGATCCGGGCTTCAATCCGAACCACGCGATCACCTTTGTTTTGTCCCTGCCGGCTGATCCCAACACCACCTCCGCCGAAACGCGCGCGCGTCTGCGGCTGTTCGACGACAAAATGAACAACATTCCGGGAGTAAAAGCCGTCTCCGTCACGCTCGGCTCGCGCCCCATGATCCATAATTCCTCGGAGGTTTTCTGGATTGAAGGCGAGCCCAAGCCCGCCAACCTGCACGATATGCACCCGGCATTGTTTTATCTCGCTGAAGCAGGTTTTCAGAAAGCCATGGGAGTCAGGCTCGAACGCGGCCGCTTCATTACGCCGCAGGACGACGAGCACGCGCCAATAGTCGTGGACATAGATGACGTTTTCGCCCGCACTTATTTCCCTCATGAAGACCCCATAGGGAAGCGCATCAATCTCAGCACCTTTAACGTGCAAGCCGAGATCGTGGGCGTGGTCGGGCACGTGAAGCAGTGGGGGCTCGATGCCGATCCGAAATCGGCGATCGAGGCGCAGTTCGATTATCCGTTCATGCAGGTACCGGAAAAACTCATGCCGCTGATGGCGACTGTTGTGGCCGTCGTGCTGCGCACCGAAGGCGATCCCACTGCTGTAATGGGTGACGTTCGCCGCGCAGTCGCGGAAATCGATTCTCGCGAAGCGGTATACAACGTTCAGACGATGGAAACGGTCATCGCCAATTCATTTGCCGCGCGCAGGCTCTCCATGATCCTTCTGGGCATCTTCGCGGCGCTCGCGCTGGTGCTCGCGTGCGTCGGAATTTACGGCGTGATTTCGTATTTGGTCGGTCAGCGCACTCGCGAAATTGGGGTGCGTATGGCGCTCGGCGCGCAACCTGGCGATGTCTTGCAGCTGGTGGTCGGGCACGGAACAAAGATGGCGCTGATCGGCGTCGCAATCGGCATCGGCGCCGCGCTGGGACTGACGCGCCTCATGGCCAATCAGCTCTTCGGCGTCAGTGCCTATGACCCGCTCACTTTTGCTGGCGTTGCCGTGCTGTTGATTATCGTGGCCGCCGCCGCGTGTTACATCCCCGCGCGCCGCGCCATGCGCGTAGATCCCATGGTGGCTCTGCGCTACGAATAGCATTGGATTTCCTCGCGGGTGATTTTTGTTTGGTCGGGAGGCAAAAATGGGAACGTTGCTGCAAGACATTCGTTACGGCCTGCGCTCGCTAAGAAAATCTTCGGGCTTTACGGCGATCGCCGTGCTCACTCTTGCGCTCGGAATCGGCGCCAACACCGCGCTCTTCTCTGTGGTGGATGCAGTACTCCTCCGTCCTTTGCAGTTCAAAAATCCCACCAGACTGGTGTGGGGCTGGGGCAATTGTCCTCTCTGTGACCAGGCCGCCGTTTCACCGTCCGACTTTTTGGATTATCGCGCGCAGAACCAATCCTTTGAACACTACGGCGCTAGGGCAGTGGGAGATTCGCTTTTCAATCTCACCGGAACCGACAAGCCCGTTCAGATCAAAGGCTCCATGATAACGGCGGGCTTCTTCGACGCCCTCGGCGTTCAACCCCGTTACGGCCGCGTGTTCACCGTTGCTGATGAAAAAACATCTGATCCCGAGGTTGTAATTCTCAGCCACCACTTGTGGCAGGAACGCTTCGGCGCAGATCCAAATGTCATCGGCAAATCGATCGCTCTCGACGGCAAGACGCGCACTGTGGTCGGCGTCCTCGGTAACGATATGCCCGTTCTCACTCAAGCTGATCTCTGGTTTCCAGCGCCTTTCGAAAATCCGGGAATGCAGACACGCCGCTCCCATTTTCTGCGGCCCATCGGCCTTCTCAAAGCTGGCGTTTCGATCTCTCAAGCGCAAGCAGAGCTGGACACCATCGCAGCTCGTATCGCAACACAATTTCCCGATACGAACAAAGGATGGAGTCAAAAACTCGAGCCCCTTCAAAGTGTTCTCGTCGGCAACGTAGGCCCTGCATTTTTGGTATTGATCGGCGCGGTCGCTCTGGTTCTCCTGATTGCATGCGCCAACATCGCCAGCCTGGTTCTCGCGCGCAATACCGTTCGCCATCGCGAGATTGCCATCCGGAGTGCCCTGGGTGCCGGACGATTCCGTCTGGTCCGGCAATTGTTGACAGAAAGCTTGGTCCTTGCCTTGATTGGAGGCGTCGCCGGAGTCTTTGTTGCCACGGCAGGTGTGGAACTCTTAAAACAGCTCGGCCCGCAGAGTCTTCCGCGCCTCGACGAGGTAAGTGTGAACGGTGTAGTCCTCACATTCACTTTCGTGATCGCGATTTTCACCGGGCTCTTGTTTGGCCTCGGGCCCGCGTTGAAAGCGAGCCGCCGCGATTTGACCCAAAGTTTGAAGGAAGGCAGCAGCTCTGGCGATTCGCGCTCAAAACATCGTGCACACAATACGCTGGTCGTAGCGGAAGTAGCCCTGTCGCTCGTAGTGTTGATCGCTTCCGGTCTCTTACTCAACAGTTTCTGGCGTTTGATGCGTGCTCCGCTCGGGTTTGATCCCGCGAACGTCCTCACCACCGAAGTGTCGCTCCTCTCGCCGAGGTATGACGACGAGCAACGCCGCGAATCATTTTTCCGCGAACTCCAGGAACGTATACAGTCTGCGCCCGGCGCCACCAATGCCGGATTCATCTCGGAATTGCCGCTGAGCGGCGAAGGCAACGACACGTTTTTCACCATCACCGAGCACCCGCCCGCGAACCCGAACGACTTTGAGGACGCAGATTTTCGCGTCACTGCCGGCGATTATTTTGGAGCCATGCGGATTCCGCTCTTGGCCGGGCGCAGCTTCGAGAGTCAAGATGCATCCGAAGGCCGTCAAGTTATGGTCGTCAACGAGCCGTTCGCCAAGAAGTTTTTTCCCCACGAGAGCGCCATCGGCAAGCACGTGAAATTATTTGAAGGCAAACCCCAATTCGCCACACGCGAGATCGTGGGAATCGTGGGAGGCAACAAGCACTTCGCATTGCAGGAATCCATTCGTCCGGAAATGTTCATCCCTGGTTCTCACATGAGGATGAGTGTAGTGGTACGCGGCGCGGGCGATCCCGCTATGCTTACCGCCGCGGTGCGCCAAGCCGTCCAACAGATCGATGCGGACGAAGCCACCTCCACCTTTCGCACTATGACTGATGTGGTATCCAGTTCAGCCGCGAACGACCGTTTCAACACGCTTTTGCTCGGCGCGTTTGCCGCCATTGCGTTACTGCTTACGGCCGCTGGAATTTTTGGCGTTTTGTCTTATCTGGTCACGCAACGCACGCGGGAAATCGGTCTGCGAATGGCTCTTGGTGCGCAGCAAGCGGATGTTCTTCGCGTAATCGTAGGCCACGGATTGCGCCTTGTGCTGCTAGGTTTGTGCATCGGTGTGGCCGGAGCCTTCGTTGCCACGCGTTGGATGTCCAGCGCACTGTTTGGCGTGAAGCCTACCGACCCGCTGACGTTCGTTGTCGTCACAGTCGTGCTTGGGGCGGTCGCGTTTCTGGCCGCGTATTTTCCCGCGCGCCGCGCCATGCGCGTCGATCCCATGGTTGCTCTGCGTTACGAATAGCCCATTAAACGCAAAAGGCCGCCGACGCTAATGCGCCGGTGGGCTTCTTCGCACCAATCCTGTCCACAGACCTTTTTAGCCCAAGTTTGCCGCTGTACCCTGCCAGCAGAAGGGCCCAGTAGTACTAAGTCGCGGTGCTGCCACGCAGGAAATGCGCGATGATCATGATGATCCCGATCACCAAAAGTATGTGGATAAACCCCACCGTCACATGGAAGGCGAAGAAACCTAAAAGCCAGAGAATAATCAGTATTGCTCCGATTGCCGCCAACATAGATTCCTCCTGGTTGTGAAATCTTCGCGAGCCTACGCCCCTTCTCTTCAGCAGGCCATACACGACTCCCGTTATAAGCCGGCCCAATTCAGTGTAGGCAACGGGTACAAATACGCCTGCCTACTTAGGCTTGATTTCACCCGCGGTATCAAAACCGAATTGAGGATTCTTGTACGTCCCCGTCATCTTCACCGCCACCGCTGCCCCCGCCTTCTTCCTCTTGAACAGCGGGTCCAGCGGTTTCAGAAGCGCCGATTTCATTCCCGTAGTCTCTTGCGACAATTCCGCCTCGGTTTTCAGCATTCCATGAAAATCAATTTGCTCGTTTGACAAATTGTAAGTGCCGTCCATGCGCGCCGACGCTCCCGGCACGTTAAACGACAGCTCCGAAAACTTCGCCACTCCGTCGCGCAGCTCCACGTGCCCCTTCAAATTCAACACCACATTTTCCGGATCATCCGCGTCCGCCTGTGTTTGGGGTTTACTCTTGTCCTGCTTCTCGCCGCGCGCCCGCTCGCTCATCTCATCCACGCGCGTCTGCATGCTGGGTTTTGTAAACGCCCCTTCGCCGATTCCGAAATCCCCGCGAAGAGTAAGCTCCTGCAGAAACGGCCGTTTTTGCGGCGGTATCTCCAGGTGCGCTTTCAGGCTCGTCACGCCGTTCATGGGCGGATGTTTCGCCGTCACAAACAGCCGCAGCAAATCTTGAATGCGTCCGTTGTTCACTTCCACATCCAGCGAAGTTGTTTTTCCTTTTTGCCCCGGCTTGCCCGCCACGCTGCCCGAAGCCGCCACCGACGTCTGCAGAAACGAAGCCGCTACCTGCTTCAAAAAAACATCTCCATTCGTCCCGTTCACATTCGCTGAGAATTTCGAGGTCAAATGCACTTCGTGCTCGCTCTTCAGCACCTTGAAGTCGGGAATATCAATCGTGCCGCGCGCCCCAATTTCGCCCATGCGCCCGGCGAAATCTCCGGTGGAAGAAAGCGTCCCGCCGATCCCCGGAAAGATCCCCAGGTTCGCCTTCAGAAATTTGTACCAACCCGAAACCGGAGTCGCGCCCAAATCGTCCAGATTCAAGGGCCCGAATTTCCCCTCCGAAATAATTTCTCCCGGCGGTTCCGCGTTCTGCATCGTCACGCTGTACGACCACGCACTGCTGCGCTCGTAGGATTCCACCCTCAGCGAATGCATCTCAAACTTCAGCGGCGCTTTGCCGTCCGCCCGCGCCACTTCCAGCTCTGCTCCGTCCGCCACTATTTCGCCGATACGCACCTCAGGTCTTTGGCTGGATTGCGAAGCCGAACTATTGGCGCTAATGCCTCGCAGCGGCGCATGTACGCGCAATCCATTTAGCACTACGCGCGCGATGTAGCCGGGCCTCACGATCAGGTCCGCATACCGCGCTTCAATTGCGAGCTTTTGAATGGTGATCACTGGCGCAGTCCCGTCCGCACTGGACGACAGGGCAAACGTCACATCCTCAGCCACGCATCCCGGGTTCGGAAAGTAAACCATGTGAAACTTCGCGAACGTCACCTTCGCCCGAACGGTATTTTCCAGCCCTTGCGCCACGCGCCCCTGCGTAAACGGCGACTTGATCGCCACCGCAATCACCACGACGCAGGCGATCGCCACAAACGCTGCCGCAACCCATATAGCCCAGTGAAAACGCCGCCCGCGCTCCGTCTTGCTCTTATTTCGTTTTGATTTTGCGCGCATGTCAGAAGCCGTTCAGATTATGAAGCACGAGGCAGGACGTAAGATAGGATTCCGCTAAGAATAGGGTTGCCCCGGTTCGACCTTACCTTATAGTAGATTGGTCTGAAGCGGCGAAAGTTGCCAGGAGATTTACATGCGTTGGACCCCAGGCGGAGTCAGCAACGATGTCGAAGACGACCGTTCCAGCAGCGGCGGCGGAGGTTTCCCCGGCGGCATCCACATCGGCATCGGCGGCATACTGATCCTGCTGATCCTGAGTTTCATTTTCAAACGCGATCTGCTCACGCCTTTCTTGGGTGGCTCCTCCACCACGCAATCCACGCAGAGCGCGCCCGCCAGCCCCGCGCAGAGCGCCTCCGAACAACGCGAAGTCCAATTCGTCTCTTTCGTCCTCGATGACGTGCAAAACACCTGGGCGAAAATCATCCCGCAATACCGTCACGCAAAACTGGTCCTCTATCGCGGCGGAATCGATTCCGCCTGTGGCCTCGCCCAGACCGCCACCGGCCCCTTTTACTGTCCCGGTGACGAAAAGGTCTATCTCGACCTCAGCTTCTTCTCCGAACTCAAAAATCAGCTCGGCGCTTCCGGCGAATTCGCGCAGGCCTACGTAATTGCTCACGAGATCGGCCACCACGTGCAGAAAATCACGGGCATCGAGCGAAAAGTCCGCCAGGAAGTCGAAAACAATCCGAAAATGGCCAACGCCATCTCCGTCCGCGTCGAGCTCCAAGCCGATTGCTACGCCGGAGTCTGGGCCAATTCCACCGAACAGCGCGACCTCCTCCAGCAGGGCGACGTCGAATCCGCAATGAACGCCGCTGCCGCCGTCGGCGACGACCATCTGCAGAAAATGCAAACCGGCCGCGTCATGCCCGACAAATTCACCCACGGCACCTCCGCCCAGCGCGATTTCTGGTTCAAACGCGGATTCACCTCGGGCTCGCCAAGCTCCTGCGACACCTTCTCCTCCTCCCAATAGCACTCGAACCTTGATGCCCAAAGAGAATCACTTGGGCATTTGTGCCCCAGTGGTATTATTCGAACTAGTTACAGATTAAGAAATGCTACCGCAAATGCCAGTTAAATATCGTGGTGAAGCAAACAGCATCTCTCTCGTCCCGTCGACGTCGCACTGCAAACGCTTTTCGTCGATTTTCTTCTTAGGATTCCTTATTGCCGTCACATTGAATGCCTCTGCGCTCGCATCGTTTCAAGATCTCGAACCGGGCACGGTCAACGGCCAAATCAATCTCGTGACTAGAAATGGGACGTCGATGATTCCAGACTCAGCTACAGTGAACCTTGTCTATTGGGGCCGCTTTCACGACCTTGAACCCTCTACCGCCGGCGAGGCCTATATGGCCGAGGCCGCCAAGGTGGCCCAATCAATCGCGAAACAAACGTCAAAGGATAAGGAGAAGATTGCACAAGAGCCAAAGGAACAAAGGGCCGACGAATTCGAAAAGTATAAACTTCGGACTGTCGATGAAGGGCTAAGAGCGGCCGCCGCCTGGTCGATTAAGCACAAGAATACGTGGCAGCTGACAACGGTCAACATCTCTCCCTCGGGCTCATGGTCGCAGGAAAATGTGAGGCCGGGACACTATAAGATCATTGCACGGGGCAAAGTCGGAACCTTGGACGCTGAATGGGAAACTGAAGTGGATGTTAAGCCGGGCGAAACGGTTTCTGCTCCCTCACGCGCGTAAAAGTGGGACGAGCACCCACCCCTTGAATTCAGTGGAGTCTGCACGATTTGGGGCGTCGCAAGCTCCGATCCATCGCGTTTTGACGTTGCTCAAAAACCCTTTCGACTCGAACTACTATCTTGTTCCCCAAACCCGCCACGCGAGTGGGTCGTAGGTGCGAAGATGTCCACAGCATGCGAATCCTTGAATTTCGCCAAACAACGTGCTAGCGTTTTTTGTGATTAGTTTTGGCAAATTTGGCGAAGGGCAGTCAAAGCGCACTGGCGCTCTAGCCGTCCGTCCTGCGTGCGCCTGTGCGATTGACCTCCCCGCTTGCTCCCTGCAGCATCAATCTTCTCGGATTCTCCCAGGTCGTCGGCAGAGCTTATCCGCCTGGTCACTACGGACAGCCTCGACCAATCACGCGAGCAGCGTTTTTCTCCCTAGGAATCTGCCTTCAACTGAGCCATTTTCTGATCCCAAAGTCGCAAGTTTAAATCGCCAAACTCAGGAAGTAGAACGCCCCGTAACTTACAGAAAACAAAGAGCGGCGAACTACTCAAATCGCCAAAATATTCAGAAATGGGAACTCGCTATTTCAGCCGTTTCCCAGGCCACTGACTGACGCCTATGCCCCCCGAGCGCGAACAACTCGAAGCGGATGTTTTGATCATCGGCGCGGGCCCGGCGGGGCTGGCTTGTGCGCTGCATCTCGCGAATCTAATCGAGCAGCATACCCAGGCCAGCAAATCTCCCGCGCTCTCCGCCGAAAATATTTACGTGCTGGAAAAGGCGCGCGAAATCGGCGCGCATCAGCTTTCCGGTGCGATCATGGACGCGCGCGGCCTTCGCGAGCTCGTCCCCGACTTCGAAAAAACGGCGCCGCTCGATACGCCCGTCACCGGCGACGCCGCGTACTACTTCACCGAAAATGATTCCTGGAAGCTGCCCATCACTCCGCCGCCTCTGCAGAATCACGGCAACTACGTTGTCTCGCTCAACAAACTGGTGAAATGGCTCGGCGGCCTGGTCGAGAAAAAAGGCGTGAATCTTTTCACCCAATTCGCCGGCAGAAACCTTTTGTACGACAAGGCCGCCGGCAGGAATGGCATCGCCGGCGTCCTTACTGAAGACAAGGGCGTGGACAAAAACGGCAAGCCCAAAGACAACTTCACACCCGGCTACGAGTTGCGCGCGAAAGTCACCGTACTGGCGGAAGGCCCGCGCGGCTCGCTCACCAAAGAGCTCGTCAACAATCTAAAACTCGACGGCCTGAATCCGCAGGTTTACGGCATTGGCATAAAAGAATTGTGGGACGTGCAGCCCGGACGCATCGATACCGGATACGTCGCGCACACGCTCGGCTGGCCGCTCAGCTCTGACTTGTACGGCGGCGGGTGGGTTTACGGCCTTCGCGACAATCGCGTTTCGCTCGGCATGGTCGTGGCCTTGGAATATCACGATCCGCTCTTCGATCCGCACGAAGCATTTCAAAAATTCAAAACCCATCCGTTCGTCAAGAAAATCCTGGAAGGCGGCAAGCTCGTTCGCTACGGCGCAAAAACTGTTCCGTACGGCGGCTGGTATTCCATGCCGCGCTCCTACATGGACGGCGGACTCATCATCGGTGATTCCGCCAGCCTGCTGAATTCGCAGCGCCTGAAAGGCATTCATACGGCAATCAAGAGCGGCATGCTCGCCGCTGAAACAATCTACGAAGCGCTCTGCTCCGGAGACACTTCCGAGAAAGCTCTATCCGCCTATAAGACCAAACTCGAAAATAGCTGGATCAAAAAAGAGCTTTGGGAAGTCCGTAATTTTCACCAGGCATTTCATGGCGGCCTCTGGACCGGACTCGCAAAATCCGGAATTCAATTCATCACTGGCGGCCGCGGCCTGGTCGATCCCATGCACAGCGAAGCCGGCTACAAGGAATACGAGAAGCTGAATCGCGACCGCACCCTCGTCGATCAATCCACCCGTTTTCGCGGCGACGGCAAACTCACTTTCGACCGCCTCACCGACGTCTATCATTCCGGAACGCGCCACGACGAAGATCAGCCCTGCCACCTCATCGTTCTCGAGCCGAATATCTGCGGCGACCGCTGCGTCCGCGAATACGGAAACCCCTGCCAATATTTTTGTCCCGCCGCGGTTTATGAAATGGTGACCGACAAAGACGGGCCAAAATTGAAGATCAGCGCCGCAAACTGCGTCCACTGCAAAACCTGCGATATCGCCGACCCCTACCAGATCATCAACTGGGTCCCGCCAGAGGGTGGCGGCGGCCCCAACTACGAAGGAATGTAAAACTCAAGGTCATGAGAAAAAATAGGCCTGTCATCCCGAGCGAGGCCGACTTTCGGCCGACGAGGGACCTGCTTTGCTTTTTATCACGCGGGAGGACTACTGGCGGGTCTCGTCACCGCCGCCAAAGATGCTCTTCAGCGAGCCCCAGAATCCGCGCTTCTTCTTGGCGGGCTGGCTCGCATGTATCGGCTGTGGCTGCGCTGGCGAAGCCTTTTGCCCCAGCGCCCGCTGCATGTCCACCGCAAACTCCGGCGAATCGACGTGGCCGCTGAACTCCCACTCCGGCGCAACGCGCGCCACGCGTACCAGCAGCGCCGTATCCGTCGGAGTATCCGCGGGCCGCAGTGGAGAGGGTGTCACTGACATCATGAACGGTTGCAGGATTACGGTGTATTGGGGAATGGTGATATCCGGAATTGGCGGCTCGACGTTGTCCGCCGGGGCCGGTACCGGATGCATTTCGTTCGCACGTGCCAGCGCGCCAATCTGCACTCTGCTCCTTGGAGCCGCCGGCTCGGCGACCGCAGTATTCGCGGGCGCTACTTCGGGCTGCACTTGCGAGACGACCGGCGGAATCATATACGCAGGCGGGATGTTCTGCGCAGGCACGGGTTGCGACGGCGCCGGGGGAGGAGTAGCCCGCGCTACAAATGCCGTGCATTCGCAACTCCCCGGCGCGCCCGCTACCGGGATAAGGTTTCCGCCTGCGAGAAAAAATTCTCCCGCTTGCGGCACGATTAATCCTTCTCCGCTGAATTGCTGTTCGAGGCGGATGGCGCCGCTGGTCGAGAGCACGCACAGCGAATCATTCAAATCCAACCCAACGGTAATGTCGCGAACCGCTCCGCCGATATCGAGCGGTGTGGCAACGATGGTGGGCGTGTAAATGCGCAAAGCAGCCGTCGCGGGAATCTGCACGCGCATGCGTCCGAAATTCAGCGCCAGAGTGATCCCGCCGCCGGATTCGAGCACGGTAAATTTTGCCGGGCCACAAATGTCGATTTGGCCGCCGGCCGCGAGCGCCATTCGCGCCTGCCCCACGTGTACGGTGACCACGCTGCCGTTCGTGACGGAAAAGCTGGAGAGCTGCCCATTGGTTCCCCCATTCGGCAGACCGCTATTCCCGAGGTTGGCCGCGCCCGAGCCGCCTTCGACTGAAACGTCATTGCCTTCCACGCGGCCAATCAAATTCGCAGGCGTCTGCTGGGCAGACAGTGCCGGTGTGCAGAGAAAAATGAGCACAAATGCAAAAAGAAGTTCAGCGATGGAGACAAAGAATCGCTGGCAGAGCGTGTGCCGCCCGGCGAAGCTGAAAACAGTGTTATGCCTGCGCGCGAATTGTGTTCTGGAGTACATCTGAATTTGCGTGAAGTTCTATACTATACCGCAGTGGCAAACGATGCGAAATCGGCCGTCCCGCACGACCGCCAAAATGCCAATCAGCAATTCGACGCGCGCCCACCGGAGCTTTCGCGCTGGCGGCGAATGCAAATTCCGGTCATCGCCTGGGCGGTGTATTGGGTGGTGCGGCTGATTGGGCCTACGCTGCGTGTGGAATATGTCGGGGTGCAAAATGCAGTGCAGATTCGCGATGCAGGTGAAGCTGCGATCGGAACATTCTGGCACCGCTGCATTTTTTCCGCGATCTGGGTCTGGCGCAAACGCGGAATCGTAGTGTTGAATACTGTGAATTTCGACGGGCAGTGGACGCGGCGCGTGATCGAAAAGCTCGGATTCGGGACTGCCCAAGGAAGTTCGTCGCGCGGAGCCATCGAAGGGCTGACGATTATGGCGAGCCGCCTGGAAGAAGGAAAGCACGTGGCGCTCACGATCGATGGCCCGCGAGGGCCGCGCTACGTTGCCAAACCCGGAGCCGTGATTCTGGCGCGGCGCACGGGAAAACCGGTCTCGGTGTTTCACATTGCGCTGCAAAGGGCGCACACTTTCGAGAAGTCCTGGGATTTGTTTCAGCTTCCCTATCCATTTTCACGCGCGGTGATGCTTGTCGCGCCCCCGATCCGCGTGCCGGTGGACGCCGATAGCGAAATCGTTCATCAAAAGCAAAAAGAAATTCAGGCGGCGCTGGAGCGCGTCCGGGATGTCGCCGAATCGTGGTTCGGACTTAGCGAAGACGAGCGCGAAAACCTGCGCGAAGAATGGAGTGACCGCACGACGTAAGGATCACCTGCATAGCGTGAAGAACGCGACGCAAGACAGCTGAAGCTTGCCTCCAACCCTTAATTAGGTCTTGCGGCCGCGGGCAACTCGAACGGGCGGGAAAATCCAAAAGATGGGACCGGAAGCGCGACCATCCGCGATTCCGTCTTTCTTCAAGTCTTCCGCGTATTGGCCCACGTGCTTGAAATCCATCAGCGCGACTTGCCCTCCGGGTTTCAGCACGCGTTCGATTTCGGCGATGGCTTCGCGGCGACCTTCGCGGTTCGAGATATTGTGGATGGCAAGATTGGCTATCACTGCATCCATCGAGGCGTCGGGGAAGGGCAGCTTTCGCATGTCACCATCGCGCACTTCCACGCGATCGGCCACTCCTTCGAGCTTCGCGTTTTCCAGCGTCGCCTCACGTGAATTATTTCCTTGGTCCACCTGAGACCATAGGTCGATCCCGATGCTGCGCCCACGCGGAAGCCTCTTCGCCGCGGCGATCAGCAGCAGTCCGTGGCCGCAACCGACATCGAGAACGGTTTCATCTCCGCGAAGATGCAGACTATCGAGGAGCTTGTCGCGGGCGCGAAACTTTCCGTAATAACTGCTGCCCATCAATAGAAGCGATTCGAAGAAAAGGACAATGCCGGTATAAAACGCCCATAGCCAAAACCAATCAAAGGCCCGATGTTTCTTGCCTTGGCCCAGTCAACCAAGAAATATCCCGCCGCGAACAGCGCCGGACCGCCGAATAGAAATCCACGGACAAGCCCAGGAGCGTCAAGACCATAGTCCGTTTTTTCCATTTTCATCCGGATGCGCCACAGGCTAGATGGCGAATGCTTCAATCTCCGCCGAGTTTTACGGGCAAGTCCATTTTTTTGCCGTCGCGCACAATAGTCACGGTAACGGTATCGCCGGGTTGAGAGCGATTCAACAGGAGGCTCAAGTCGGACTGGCTGGCGATTTGCTTTCCGTCAATGGCGATCAGAACGTCGCCGCCAACGCGTAATTCCTGCATGCGGTTGTCAGTCAGGGATTTCGTTCCGCCGCGCATACCGGCTTGGGCCGCGGGTCCACCTGGCTCGACTCGCTCGATCAAGATTCCTTGTTGTGTGGAAAGATTCAGCGCCTCAGCGAGTCGCGGCCAGAGCGCGCGACCTTCGGCTCCAAGAGTGGCATGGCGCACGCGGCCGCGCGTGATCAGATCATTGGCGACGCGTTTGGCCGTATTGATCGGAATGGCGAAGCCGATGCCAATGCCGCCGGTACCGCCGGCGGGCGTATAAATCGCGCTGTTGATCCCAATCACCTCGCCATGGGAATTCAGTAATGGTCCACCGGAATTCCCCTGATTGATGGATGCGTCAGTTTGAATGGCTTCATCGATAAAGGTATTTTCGCGCGTTTGCACCGTGCGGCCCAGCGAACTCACCACGCCGGTGGTGAGAGTGCTCTGGAATCCGAACGGATTGCCGATGGCGAGCACGCGCTGGCCGACCAGCAAATTGCGGGAATCGCCGAGGGGCAAGGGCGTGATTTTGCGTCCGGCGAGATCAATTTGAATCAGTGCAATGTCGTTGTTCGGATCGGAGCCGACCAATTTTCCTTTGTATCGCGATTGATCGCCCAGAGTGACTTCGATGGTTTGCGCGCCCTGAACGACGTGGAAGTTCGTCAAAATGTGGCCGTCGTTGTCCATCAGAAAGCCTGACCCGGCGCCTTCCACCGGGACGGGATTAAAGAAAAAATCGTATTCGACTGTTCGTGTGACGATGTTAGCGACGGCGGGCGCCGCCTGTTTGTAGATATGGACGTTTTCGGCTTCTGTGGGATCCAGCCCCGCCTCGCTGGGAGTTGAGGACGAACGCAGAGCATTTACAACCGAGGGAACTCGCTGGCCCCAGCGCGAGCCGGCCCAATATGCGCCCAGGCCTATGATTAATCCGATGGCCAGCAGGCGGATTGCGCGTCCTTTGTCTCCGGGTCGATGCATGGCAAACGTCCTTTTCTTGAGGATTTCCAAGACAATAAGGGCACGCGGTGTTCTGCGTCCCTACCTGTAAATACGCTGCCGGGTCAGGGAATGTTTCTCCGGGAGCCGGCCAATTTGAGTTTTTCAACAGCGCGGTTCACCTGCTGCTGAGTCTCTTCGATGGAGCCCGAACAATCGATCGCTTCGTCGGCGAGTTTGCGTTTTTCGTCCGGCGGCATTTGCGCACCGATGCGCTGCTGGACTTCTTCCATCGAGAGTCCGCGAAGCGCTAAACGTTCCAGCTGTTGTTCGGGCCGGCACCAACAAACGATGAGCTTGTCGAGATTCCGGTTGTAACCGGCTTCGACGATGAGCGCGGCTTCAACGACGGCAAACTCCGGGCCTTCCGGTTCATCGAGCGCTGCAAACCACTTTTGCAGAATATCGAGGATTCGCGGATGAAGAATCTGATTGAGCCGCGCGCGCTTTTGAGCGTCAGCGAATATGATGCCGCCGAGCTTTGCGCGGTTCACTTTGCCGTTTGCGTCGAGAACCTCCCGGCCAAAAGCGGCGACGGTTTCTTCATAGGCTGCCTGGCCAGGTTCGAGAAGTTCGTGGCCTAGCAGGTCAGCGTCGAGCACGGGAACATCGCGGTCACGGAGCATAGAGGCCACCGTTGTTTTGCCCGTCGCGATTCCGCCTGTGAGGCCGACCCTAAGCATAGAAAAGCATCAGTGCCGGACGGCCGCGGCAGCCGGTACGCGCGAGGCGCGCCGCAAACGTGCGGCTTTCACCGTGTTACTCATCAGCATAGCGATAGTGAGCGGTCCGACGCCGCCTGGCACCGGAGTGAACGCGCCGGCAACGCCGGCCACGCCGGCCACGTCTGGATGAACGTCTCCAACCAGCGCTGTGCCTTTGGCGCGAAATTCAGCGAGCCGCTCGGGAAAATGCGCGAAGAATTTTTCCGCTTGCGCGGAGTCCGTGACGCGGTTGATGCCAACGTCTATGACCGTGGCGCCGGGACGGATGTAGTCGGGCGTAATCATCGCAGGGCGTCCCATGGCGGCAATCACGATTTCCGCGCGGCGAACGGTTTCGGGCAAGTCGCGTGTCTTCGAATGACACACGGTGACGGTAACGTTCGCGTGCATCAAAAGCAGCGCCATGGGCTTACCCACGATGTCGCTGCGGCCGAGGACGGCTGCATTTGCGCCTTCGAGAGGAATACTGCTGCGGCGCAAAAGTTCCATCACACCGGCGGGCGTACAGGGAACTAGCGTGGGGCGGCCGGCGACCAGACGGCCGACATTCAGCGGATGAAACCCGTCCACATCTTTCGCCGGGTCCACCGCTTCGAGAATTTTCCTTGCATCCACCTGCGGGGGCAGCGGGAGCTGGACCAGGATGCCGTCAACATCATCGCGGCGATTGAGGTCCTCGATAATGGCAAGTAGCTCGGAAGTTGTGATGGTAGCCGGCGGCGTTACGTGAATGCTCGCAAGTCCGAGCTTTTCGCACGCGGCGATTTTGCTCTTCACGTAAATTTTCGACGCGGGATTGTCTCCAACCAGAACGGCTGCGAGTCCGGGGCGAATTCCGGCGGCAGCCAGCGCGGAAATTTCGCCGGCAAGCTCCGCATAAATCTCATCGCGGATGACGTTTCCATTGAGGACGCGCGCAGGCAACCGAGACCCCCTATTCAATTTCCCGCAGGCGCTATGATAACAAAAACGGTGAGATGTCGCTGACACAGCAGTGCAACTTGGTGGCAACGAAAAAAGCGCAGCGGATCGGAATCCGCGGCGCTTTTAGTTTTCCAGTTTCCGGCACTCAGCTCAACTTCTAATAGATGTCGTATTGCTCCCAATGTAGCGTTGGGTCTGCTTGGATGATGATGCTCTTCTTGGCCCAGCGCTCGAGTTCGTCCATTAGCTCGGATTCGCGGGTCTTGAGCGCTTTGGCGATTTCGGGGTGGACGCGCAGGGTGAGGCTGCCGGAGCTGACTTCCGGAGCCATTTTTCGCGCTTCGGTTTGGATTTCGTAGCAAAGAGTGGGAATTGACTTCACCATGCCGGAGCCGGTGCAATAGGGGCACGGCTGGCATAGTGTGCGTTCGAGAGCCTGCTTGGTGCGCTTGCGCGTGATTGCGACCAGGCCGAACTCGTTGAAGCGCAGAACTTTTGAAGGAGCGCGGTCGGCACGGAGAGAATCTTCCAGGGCGGCCATTACTTTTTCGCGATTGCGGCGCTCTTCCATGTCGATGAAGTCGATGA
>PMTV01000019.1 GCA_003167215.1 Acidobacteriota bacterium
ATAAAAGTATTCTGTCCAATCGTGATCAGCGGGTCCTCCCACACCACGAACAGCACGTGAACCAGCGGCAATTCCGCGATTCGCGCGTGCACTGCGTCGAGCCGCGCCTGCAATTGCGCCACGAGTGCCGCGCCCTGCTCGCTCGCGCCCATCAAATCCGCCATGCCTGCGACGGAATCCAGCATCCCGCGCACCGTGTGCGGATCGCTCGTGTACACCGCGATGCCCAGCCGCGCCAGCGCGTCCACCGTTTCCGGCCGGTTGATCGAAGTCGTCGCCAGCACCAGGTCCGGATGCAGCGCGACAATCGCTTCCAGGCTCGGCGTCTGCGGCGAGCCTACGTGCGGCTTCAATTTCGCGGCTGGCGGCGTATCGCAAAAGCTTGTATCCCCCGCGAGCCTGTCTTCCAAACCGAGCGCGTAAATTGTTTCCGTCAGATTCGGCGCCAGCGTCACGACGTGTCGTACCGAAAACGGAATCGCCACGCGCCGCCCCGTTTCATCCGTCACAATTTTCACCGCGCGCTTGAAGTTGGCCGATTGCACCGGCGCGCCCGCTGCAGAAATCGCTCGGCAGCATACCAGCGCAAAAATAACGCAAACGATTTGTCGCCCAGCGCCCGTAAAAGTTCTCCCCAATAAAAAAGCCTCGCGAATAGATCGAGGCTCGTCGCCACACTCTCTCTCGCGAAGAGTGTCAGCTTCGACCAGCTCGGGTAGGTTTCCTGACTTTCGGCTTGCGCCAAGCGCAGCCGATTACAGTGGCGGGACCGTGGCCGATTTTCACGGCCTTCCCCTCACTTTTCGAATCGTCCCACGGACTCCTCGAAAAGTTTGTCCCCCGAGCCAGCTAAGTTGTCATCGGCGAGTTTATGCGCCCCGCCTTTCACTGTCAATCGCGTGGAATTTTTCTGCGCCTAGCGGTTCTTCCATTTCGGGGCGCGCTTTTCGACCGTCGCTCGCAACCCTTCTTGCGAATCTTCCAGGTCGGCCAGCTCGTTGAGGAAAACTTTCATGGAGTTGCGCACGCCTTCGCGCAGCGGCAAACCCAGGCTGCCCAGGATGGCTTTCTTCGCCATCGTCAGCACCGGGCCGGATTGCGCCGTTACTTTCGCGCAAACTTCCTCCACTTTTTTCTGCAAATCTTTTTCCGCCACCAGCCAGTTCACCAGCCCCAGCTCGCGCGCGCGCTCCGCGGACATCGTTTCCGCCGTCAGCACCAGCTCCAGCGCCATTTTCGGTCCAAGAATATAAGGCAGCACCGCCGCCGCCAGCGGAGGAAACGCTCCCAGCTTGATTTCCGGCTGCGCAAAACGCGCGTTGGGCGTTGCAATCACCAGATCGCCCAGCGCAGCGAGTTCCGCGCCACCCCCGTACGCCGGCCCGTTGATCACCACAAGAATCGGTTTGGCCGTCTCCACCATCGCGGAAAAAGCGCTGTGAAACGCGTCCAGCAACTGAAACACCCGCCGCGCCGTATATTCGCCCAGCTCGATCCCGCCGCAGAATGCTTTCGCCGCCGAATCCAGGACGATGAGTTTTACCGCGCTCGTTTCGCTCACCGAATTGATTCCGGCCACCAGCTCCATCAGCACCCGCTCGTTCAGCAGGTTATGTTCCGGACGGTCCAGCGTCAGCCGCACAATCTCGCCTTCCACCCGGAATTTTACGAATTGGAAGTCCGCCGTCTTTGGCGCAGCCAGCGCCAGCGTCCCCAGCATTTCTGATTCGCGCGCCGCTTTGTTTATCTGCATGCTCGCTCCGCTCACCCTTCGTTACGAGCCTATCCCTTTCCAACACCCGCAGCCACGCGCTTCCCGCTCGGTGCGCTCAATCCGGCAAGACCTGTCCAGATGGACAGGTCCGGCGTCAAAATCACCTTTTACCAACGAACTGACTCTGAGGCGCGAGCGAAGAGTTGCGAGCCGGGGCGGAGTTGGCGCGACGGAATGGGTTCGGGTGTGCGAAGAATGTAAGGCTAATGTGTCAATTCTAGAACCGGTTAGAAATGTCGCGGTCGTTTGTTTTGAATTAGTTACAGCGATTTCTGTTTGTGACGCAGAACCGGTTAGAACCGACCCTTCCTGCGGCCATTCCTGCGTCAGGGTAAACAGGGTAAGCGCGTGGCTAATGAAGGCCCTGCCCAGATCAGAAATGCAGAAACACGGATTGGTTGAAAGTTCTCGATTAGAACGAGGTCCGATCGTTTGTTTTCTGTGGGTTAGACGAGGTTCTAATAATTCGAGTTCTCGATTAGAAAGAGGCTTCGCGATTGAAATTTGCGCGCGGCGTTGACCGGTTCTGGCCCCGGGTAGAAATTCTCCGGGCGTTTGTTTTGTGGAAGTTACGTCGCATTCTACATTTTGTGCAAAACCGGGTAGAAATGCGATTACGCGACCTGAATCCTTAGCCAAAAATGCTTTGGGCGAGCCGGTTAGAAGTGGCGTGGCGAGACACACGGATGGGTTGGCCTGCCGCCCTTCAACTGCCCGACCCTCGCCCCATATGCCTTCCCTGCTGGGGCTGAATAATAGCCCTAGCTGATGTTATCATAGTAGTTAACATAAGTCAAGAGGTAATTTAATCCCGGTGAAGGAGTCCCGATTCGGGAATCGGCGTAAGTTGCGGCGTAGCTAGATCTAAGCCAACTTTCGGACGCGCGTTCGGCCAAGCTTCAGTTCCGAGAGACGATGATCGGTTCTCCGGCTTCGGCGCGCGGGGCGGATCAAGACTTCGGCGGGAATGGCGAATTTCTGGTGGAGATTGCGAATCATATTGAGGGAGAGCGGACGCTTGCCTTGCATAACCTCATAAACGCGCGTGCGCTGGCCAATGACCCCAATTAAGGCGCGAGTGTCTTTGCCCTGCTGTTCCAATCGAAACTCGATCGCCTCGATGGGGCTTGGGAGGTCGATGGGATAGTGCTCGCGTTCGTAAGCCTCGATAAGCGTAGCCAGGATGTCCAACTCGTCGCTTCGCGCGGAACCTTCGGGGAAATCCCACAATTTTTCCACCCGGCGCAGCGCACGCTCGTAATCTGCTTCGCTTCGAATCGGTTTAATGTCCATATTTCACCGTTTTCACGTCAATGCCGTCGTAATCCGCATGTGTTCCAATCCATTTGATGAACACGATCTGATGCGGATAGTTGACGGCTACTACCAGCCGGTAGCTATTGCCTTTGATGTTGAAAACCACTCTATCCGCTCCGACAATGCTGGCGTTGGCATAAGCTTTCAAAATATCGGCTGGGCTTTTCCAGCGCGCTCGGGACACCTCATGGAACCAAGCATCGAGAGCCGATTTGACCGCCTTCTGGTCCTTGCTGCCTTTGAGGCCATCGGTAAATTTCCGGAGGGTCTTCCGGGCAATGACCCTCACGCCCAAGCCTCAGACGACATGGGATGATTATACACCCTGTTCCCAAAATGGGTACAGGTCCAATTTGTGAGTGCTTAAGGTGGGACAAGGTGCTATATGAGCACCAGATACGACGCCCGCCCGAACCGACGAGATCAGAGGAGGCGATATTCGCCGCCGCCTAGGAATTGGACGAAGCCTAGGTCGCGCAATATCTGGAGTTGCTGGCGGATTTTGTCGCGGACGTGGCGATTGGCTGGATGTAAGCGCGCCAAGCCATGTTCTGCCGCATAGACATCAGCTAACGCGAACTCTGTCTTGTCAAGTTTGCGCAGGACATTCAACACGTCAAGGGTCCATCCGCGTTTTTCCGGTGTCAACTTTTCAAACGGAAGGACTCGGAGGTATTGTTCTCGAACAATATTCGGTGAAATGAAATTGCCGGCACGGACAATAGCGATTCGTGCGTCAGCAGGTATGGCATTGAGGAGAATATTGCATCCAACCCAACCCGCGCGGCGCGCGTGTGCAGCGAGAGGTTTTCGTTTTTCAACAGCAGAGAGCGGAAATGCAAAGCTCGGAATCAGAATCAAGTTCACTACAGCCCAATCAGAGAGTGCGTACTCAAGTGCGAAGAGATTCGGGGTGCGATTCTCCCGAATGGCACGAACCATCGCGCTATATGCCGCGTCAACAATTCGCCTGGAGAAAGGATGCGACTGGGCTTTTAATTGAAAGCACGCCCCGCAGCTAGGGCAATCGAGGTCAACCGCAGGCATGTTCGCCGCCGCTCGATGTAACTTCGAGCAATCACAATTCGCGCAATACAGATTCTGATGGGCCCAAAGCTCAGTCGCGACGCGTGCGCGCTGGCTATTGCTCTTGTAACCTTCGAGGCCTTGCTTCGGAAGCGCGATTTGCACATCCGCATTAGATCACTTTCCCTGGGCTAGGGAAAAGAGCTGCCCACCTGCCCTTCGCTCCGCTCAGGGTAAAATGGTGGCCGCTACATAGTCAAAACCAATTTCTCACTGTGCGAGATAAATCTCGGTTTCGGTTTTGATGACGAAGAGGACTTGCCTGGCGGAGGCGGCGCTGTTGCGGAATCTTGTCCAGGCTTCGGTCATGTCGTCGGCAACGACGGTGAATACGACATCGCGCGGGTCCGCGCCGACGAAATGAAAATTGCGGTCGCGGCGGACGAGACGAGTTGGAGGAGCGTCATTCACGTGCGGATATTTTGTCGATCTGGATCGATCCATAGATCGCGAGGGAAGATCAACAAAGATCTGCAAGCAGGAGACAGAAATTTCGACCTGTACCAATTCGGAACAGATGCGGCGGAGGGAAAGGCTCACGGATTGGA
>PMTV01000056.1 GCA_003167215.1 Acidobacteriota bacterium
CGAGCCGACGCATAATCATTCGGTCGAAAATACATCAATCACGCCTCCTCCGGATTTTCTCGAAGAAAATCAGCTTCTCGCCGCCGAGACGGATAAACCTTCCAAGATCGAAGAGGGAACCGCGGGCGGGAAGGAGCAGGAACCGCCCGTTCACGTTTTTTCGCGAGAAGCTGATTTGATCCAACAACTTGAGTTGCACAGAAGGAATCAAGTGGCGAACCTCTTGATGAAACAGGGTCACGAGGTTTCGGTTGAACGCCGAAGCGGATGGCTTCTCGCGGCACTGGTCCTTCTGATCGGGATAGCGTGCTTTGCGGTTGGCGTCGGCGTGGGGAACGGATTTTTCGACAAGTTGCTTGGTCACGATCAAGAGTTGGAACAACGCAGCGACGCGACGCCGGCGAATTTGCCCGCAGCTACTCCTGGGGAAAACGACTTCGCCGGTGGGAGTGCTGTTGCAAGCAATGCACAGAAATCAACAGAGGTTGCCTCGGGCAATTCCGCGGGTGCTCGACCCAGCGGTCCGGCGGACACAGCGGCTAGCAGTACCCCGACCGCTTCCGAGGGCAAGCCGCCGGTGAAGACTGCTCCGGCAGGAGCGGCGGAGACAAACCGCGCAGACGGCGAGAAGCCATCGTCCGAGGATGCGCAGCAGCGCGCCCCGGTCACGCCGGTAACAAAACCTCAGCAGGCGGAAACGAGCGAAGCTTCCCCAGCAGCGGCGGTGACTCCGCAACCGTTCAGCGAGACCCAGGGGCCAATACTTGTGACTGCGCCAGATGAAATGAGCGGTCCATTCAGGCTGGCACTCGCGGAACAGGCGGTGAGCGCATCGCCAACGCTGGCGATCAGTGCGCAACGTTTCGTTGCCGTCCCAGCACAGCCGGGGCCTGCGTCGGGTCACCGCCCGGAAAGATTGCAAGTGGGAATATTGATATTTCACGTGGACCCTCAGGTCCCATTAGGCGGAAACCTAAAGGAAATGGCTGGGACGGTGAAAGTGCGAGCTACGATCGGAAAGAGCGGAGATGTTATTGAGGTAAAGCCGATCAGTGGCCCGGCGGCTTTAATTCCGGCAGTGATACAAGCTGTTCGCGAGTGGCGCTATACGGTGACGCTCTTGGACGGACAGCCCCTGGGAGCTGAGGAAGATGTGGTGATCGAATTTCGGCCGAGAAGTTAAAAACGTCTTACGAACTATTGGATTGATTGTGCCCAGCATGTGCGGGGTTGCTAGAGGCTTTCCGGGCCGCTCTGGGATACTTCATTCGCGACTAAGGTTCTTGTTGATAAGTTTTACAGGGTTTAGCCTATAGGCCCTCCGACGAAATACCAATATAAGTATGCTTCGAATCTTGCGCCCTGTGGTCATCGTGGCCCTGTCCATTAGTTGCTATTTAACCAAAATCTAACGAGGTGATGCTCATGCAGACGCTCCGTTCAATTCACTCCACACGTTGGCTACTGCTTGCAGTGCTGATGCTTTTCATACCGGCTGGATCCTACGGTCAGGTCGTTGGGGTATCGATCACCGTCGCACCGCCGGCGCTGCCGGTGTACGTGCAGCCGATTTGCCCCGCTGACAATTATATTTGGACGCCTGGCTACTGGGCCTACAGCGAAGACGACGCTGATTATTATTTCGTGCCGGGCACGTGGGCGGAGGCGCCGACTCCTGGCTTTCTGTGGACCCCGGGCTATTGGGGCTGGAACAACGGCGTGTATGCGTGGAATGGCGGTTATTGGGGGTCGCAGATTGGTTTCTATGGCGGCGTAAATTACGGGTTCGGTTACGGCGGAGTGGGCTACGAGGGCGGTTACTGGCAAGGCGGAAGCTTCTTTTACAACCGCTCGGTGAGCAATGTAAATGTGACCGTGATTCACAACGTTTACAGCAAGACGGTGATCAACAACTACTCATCGACCGGGCGTGCGAGTTTCAATGGTCCGGGCGGAGTATCGGCGAAACCAACTGCGGCCCAAGAAACCTATG
The DNA here is from genome assembly GCA_003167215.1 of Acidobacteriota bacterium. Taxonomy (GTDB): domain Bacteria; phylum Acidobacteriota; class Terriglobia; order Acidiferrales; family UBA7541; genus Palsa-295. Next base: position 1,994 of record PMTV01000056.1, read on the forward strand.
CGCACGCACAACACACACCGCCGACAGCGGCGCAAACCGAGCACCAGCACGCAGCGGCTTCCGACCGTAGCCAATTTGCTTCCGTGAACCATGGAAAACCCGCGGTGGCTGCAACGGCAAAACCGGGTGAGATGAAGGGCGCAGGAGTGGTGCCGGCCAAAGCAGCGGCTCCATACAAGGGCGCTACGGGTAAAGAGGCGACAAAGGCTGGAGGCGCAAACACCGCTGGTCGTGGTTATGCCGCGACAGCCGAACATACGGCTGCGCCGGAAAATAAGACTGAGCATACGGACGCCGGCGCGGCGAGCGAACACAAGAGCGCTTCCCCCGCAGCGAAATCGTCCGCGTCATCGCGCGAGAAACCGACAAATACAGAGAGTACGCCGAATAAGGCTACTCCGCGTTCTAGTGCATCACGCACGGAAAGCACTCCTAAGACAGCGACCGAGACCAAGGCTGAACCGAAAGCGCAGCCTGAACGCGAAGCTGCGCCAAAGGCCAAAGCGGCGCCAAAAGCTCAACCCGAGCACGAGGCCACACCAAAGGCGCAGCCTGAGCGTGAAGCGGCACCAAAGGCTGAGCCCAAGGCGGCTCCAAAGGCGCAGCCGCAGCATGAAGCGTCACCGAAACCTCAGCCTCAACATGAAGCTGCGCCGAAGGCTGCGTCCAAACCCGCGCCAAAGCCCGAACCGAAACCAGAGAGCAAACCTGAGGAAAAACCGAAGCGTTAAAGAATGTCGAAGAGAGATCGCATCTTGCAGGTCCGGTTTTGCGCCGGACCTGCCGCTGTCTTTCCGCAGCCCTATATTCCGCCTGAAACTAAGTTCTAAGTTTCGTTCTCCGGCCATTCGCGCGAATTCTTGACCGCACAGCGCGGGTCTAATACACTAATCGTTTCGCCAGGGTGAGGGATTTGATTAAGATGCGCCGCGCCAGCGCGGGATTGTGCGTGCGGGGCAAGCGGGGGCTGCGGCAAGACTGCGGCGCCCAACCGGCTCACAAATAGAACAATTGCTCAGTCAGAGGAGAACGACCGTTGCCGAAACGCACGTTTCAACCGCATGTGCGCCGCCGCCACAAGAAACACGGCTTCCGCAAGCGCATGAAGAGTCAGGGTGGAAGGAAAGTCCTTGCGCAACGCCGCAAGAAGGGGCGCCACAGTCTCACGCGCGTCTGATACGCCGCGACTGAATCTTCCGCGGAACTGCCGACTGGTGCGCCGCTCGGACTACGATGTGGTGTATCGCGAAGGGCGCCGCCGGACGAGCCGCGAGTTCACGATATTTCTACGTCCCAATGGCCTCGAAATCAGCCGGTTTGGCTGGAGCATAAAAAAGGCGCTGGGTAATGCGGTCCGGCGCAACCGAATCCGGCGGCGCCTACGCGAAATTCTAAGATTGCATCGACAGGAGATTGCCACGGGATGGGATATTGTGATTCATCCGCGCACGACAGCCGCGACGGCGGAATTCTTGCCGCTGGCAGCCGAACTGGTGAAATTGATTCCGCGCACACCGTAGCGGTTCGTTCTGATTCCAGCGGGGAAAGCCGGCGATCGGCAGGCGTATGGGTTCTGCTCGCGCTAGTTCAGTTTTATAGAGTTTTTCTTTCGCATTTTTTCGGAGGCGCTTGCAAGTTTGATCCTTCGTGCTCGAAGTACGCGCAGGAGGCAATTGCGCGCCACGGGGCGCGGCGCGGAGTGGTACTTGCGCTGAGAAGGCTGGGGCGCTGCCGTCCTTTCACGAAGGGCGGGTTCGATCCTGTGCCGGATAGGGAAGAAGGCAAGACTTCTGGAATGCAGATTCCCCGCGCTACACACTCTTCCGCGGTAAATTCATTCAAAGTTTTAAATGCGCGTTTCACGGAAAGCGCTTCGCGTAAGCAAGACAAGGAGCTGCTTCTGTGAACGAGATGTCCGATCAGATACGCGCGGTAGTGTTCGTGGTTATCGCGCTGGTGATTCTTTTCGCCTGGGGGCATTTCTACAAGCCTCCCGTGGCGCCGCAACCTCAACCCGCGCAGACGGCAGTGCAGGAAACAACGCCGCAAGTTCCTAGCAACTCGTCGGCCGGGAGCGGAGGTATAAGGCAGGGAACCGCCGCGGTGGCCGCCGCCAGCGCCACCCGGATTCAAGCGGCAGAAGAAAAATCAGTCGTCGTGGAGAGTCCGCTCTATCTGGTGGAACTTTCGAATCGCGGCGGCGTGGTGCGAAGTTGGAAGCTGAAGAAATATTCGGACGATCAAAAGCCGGCGCATTTGCTCGATCTGGTAAACAATTCCGCGGCGCAGCAATTGGGCTGGCCATTCTCTCTGGTGCTTTCGGATTCGCAGCTCGAAGCGAAGGCCAACTCGGCGCTCTACGAAGTGACGCCTGGGCCGGGTAATTTAACTGCGCCGACGGAAATTACATTCCATTGGAGCGACGGCCATCTGGATGTAACCAAGAAGCTAAATTTCGGCTTGGACTACGTGATGTCTGCCGAAGTTTCCGTTTTGCTGGACGGCAAAGCGATTCCCGCAGGGATCGCCTGGCGCGGCGGATTCGGGGACAGAGCGGTGTACAAGGCCGCCTCACTCGTCACCGTTTATTACAAGCTCAACGACAAACTGAATCTGCTGCAATATAAAAAGCTGGGTGTGTCCGGAAATCAGAGCCAGCCGGCGCTGCAAAACGGGCCGATGGAATATTTGGGCATCGAAGACCAATTTTTCACCGCGGCATTTTTGCCGGACGGCGCGGAACTCTCGCTGTGGCACTGGACGCAGGACCACGGCATCGTGGATGACGGGAAGCCCGCGAGCGAGCCCATCGCGGAGATGGCGGCGGGGACTGCGATTGCCGCGCCGTTGGCCGTGCGCGTTTTTGTGGGCCCGAAAGACCTGAAGATTCTGGAAAAAACCAAGCCGCCGCTCGCCGAGCTGATTAATTTCGGATGGACGGGAGTGATCGCGAAGCCGCTGCTGTGGACTCTGCAGACCATCCACACGAAAGTGCCGAACTACGGATGGTGCATCGTTCTGCTGACGCTGGTGATCAACTTTGCCATGTTCCCGCTGAAGATGAAAAGCTGGCGTTCGATGCAGAAAATGCAGAAAGTCGGGCCGGAAATCCGGCAGATCCAGGATCGCTACAAGAAATATTCCATGAGCGATCCGCGCAAGAAGAAAATGAATGAAGAAGTTATGGCCATCTACAGCCGCGAGGGCATCAACCCCATGGGAAGCTGCCTGCCGATGCTCTTTCAGATGCCGATATGGTGGGCGTTATGGCGGGTGCTGAATGGCGCGATTGAACTGCGGCATGCGCCGTGGATGTTCTGGATTCACGATCTTTCGGCCAAGGATCCGTACTACATTTTGCCGATCGGAATGGCCATCATGATGTATTTGATGACCAAAATGACGCCGCAGACGACCACTGATCCCGCGCAACAGAAAATGATGGCGTTGATGCCCCTGATGTTCGGTTTTTTCTTTTTCAGCCTTTCCAGCGGACTGAATTTGTATATGTTCACGAGCAACCTCGTCGGCATTGGCCAGCAAGTGTATTTGAACCGGACCGAGCCGCTCCCTTCCAAGAGTAAATTTAAGAAGAAAGCGCTCAATGAGTGACGAACGACTTGCGGCCGCTAAGAGGCCTTTCATGAAGGAACATGCACAGGGTGAGGCACGGCTGGATCGCGAACGCGCGTCGACGGAGCTGAAACGCTTTCTCGATCTCGCCGTCCGCGAAATGGGGCTGGCGATTGAATACGAAATCGTCAATCCTGATTCGGTAGCCGGCGGCGCCGGAGAAAAAGATGTGGTCGTCGCGTTTCACGGAGCAGATCAGGATTTTCTGCTCGAACGCGATGCGGAGCTTCTATTGGCGCTCGAACATGTCGCGCATCGATGGCTGCGGTTGGATCCCCGCCTGCACGATCGCGTACGCTTCGATTGCGGAGACTATCGGACGGCGCGGCTTGCAGAATTGAAACTCTCGGCGCGGGTGGCGGCGCAACGCGTACGCGAAACGGGCGAGACGTTTCGTTTTAATCCAATGTCGCCGCGCGAGCGCCGGCTGATTCACCTGGAATTAAATGGCGCGCCGGGTGTGCGTACTGCAAGCGAAGGTGCGGGCGACCGCCGGCAGCTTGTCGTCTATCCTGCCAATAAGAAGTAACTGGAAGTCGTGGAAAGGCGTTATTGATTTTGGAACGGCCGTGCCCGTTTTGTCCGAGCTCTCCGATATTTCTCTATTTCTTAAACTTCCAGCGTATATCCCTGCTTGCCGACGTTGATGCACTGCGTTTGCCCGATGCGATCGGAGCGGCCGGCGGTTTCGTGGATGTGGCCGCAGAAAAGATAGGCTGGCTGGGCGCGAGTCACCCATTCGCGCAACGTCGAGCTCCCGCCATGCTTGCCGGGCGCGAATTCGTCGAGCCTGGTATTGAGCGGGGGAAAATGTACGACGAGATGGAGAGATTTCATTCCACCGAATGCAGCGAGGGCCTGGCCTATTTCTTCTTCGGAATATTCCCCGGGCGTATCGAACGGCGTGATATTGCTGTAGCCAAGCCCGGCCCATTGCGTGATGCCAGATGCGGATTCAAGCGAGCGCACCTGGCGGTGAAAATCCAGGAAGCCATAATGCTGGCAAAACGAGTGATTCTCGCTCTGCGTTTCGTGATTTCCCGGCAATGCCCAGACGCGCTGGCCCAGCGGTTTTAGTATTTCTCCGCAGCGTTCCAGGCCTTTGCCGAAATTCGACAGGTCCCCAGCAGAAATATACACGTCCGCTTGCTGGGAAGCGATGCGTTCGAGCGCGCGCAAATCTCCGTGAATATCGCTGAAGATCAGGACCTTCATGGCGTTTCTCCCGTACGCTGCGGCGAAAGCTTTTGCATGCGACGCAGTAGCATGCCGTCAGATTGCCAGCCTTCCTCGATTATAATTCCAGCTTTGTCGAAAACCACGCGATAGGTGAAGGGTTGCGGACTCTTGTTACGAGTGTTGACGAACCGGTTTTCGCCGAAATCGACAATGTGATACTCGCCTTCCATCGAGGTGCGAATCACTGGAAAACGCGAGAACTGCCAGAAGAGCCGGACTTCGGGAAGCAACAACGCGCGAGCAACGAATTCATCCGGCGGAGAATCCGCAGTGAAATGAAATTCCGGAGCCACGGGGCTTCGCAAATCAAAGCGAGCCTGATAGACACCATCGATCGAGCGTATTACACCGCCCCAGTCAAGCAAAGAAGGTGGAAGCGGCAAGGCGCCCATGCGATCGATCGAAATGTTATTCGCCGCAGCAAAACTCTTTACGCGTTGCATTGCGGCGTGATGCGCGAAACTGCAGACAAAAAGATATGCGACCATAGCGTACGTACCTGCCTGACACCATGCAGCTCGGGTTACTCGGAATCCCCAGTCGTCAAGCGCCGGCAAGAAAAATAACGACGCAATCACACCGCTTGCGAGCGCCACGATCCAGAGATGAAATGGAAACCCAGCCGCACCCGCGGCCATCCATGCTGCTACAGCGCCCAGCGTGAAGAG
>PMTV01000066.1 GCA_003167215.1 Acidobacteriota bacterium
AACGGTGGTGAAATCAGAAGGGCGCTCGGGCGACTTCTCTAGCGTCGGTCGCAGAGTTCTTTCTTCCCACTTGAGTTCTGCCTGCGACGGCTTGCGCTTCGCATCGAGAGCATCCGCCGCATTAGTCTTCAGAGGGTCAGCGGTCTTCTCGCCAATTTTCTCGGCCATGGACAGAGCTCCTTGGACGGCGGGGCAATGCTCAACACGTAAACGGTCTATCGTTCATTCTAGGGCAACGCGACGGCAGCGGCAAGCTGCGGAAATTGAGGTTAGCATTGAAGAACGAGCCGGTGCTGGATCAGGAGCCGACTCTTGAAGATGAATCGCCTTCCGGCTTCGACCGGATTACTTTGCTCCGACAGGGCTACCGGCATCCGGCGTTCCAGGAATCAGGTTCTCGCGATAGACCTTTCCTCGCAGCGCATCCGCCATGGTAATACGGCTGACTTCCAGCGTGCGCCCCATGGCCTGATTGAAATTCACGAGAGCTTCTTCCAAGTTGACCTTGGCTCGCAATTCCGTACCTTGCGCGGCGGTCAAATCGCGGGACCGAAGCACGACGTTGTAGCTGGTGGACGAACCGAGCTGATATTTCTTCTGTTCGGCGTCCAACGTTTGCTGCGCCAGGTTTCGAGCCTTTTCCGCAGCGGCCACCTGGGCACGATCCTGCTGCAAGGCGATGATGGTATTGCGGACGTTGAGCACGATTGTGTTTTGTGTCTGGCGATACTGCGTTTGCTGCTGGCGCTCGTCGAGCAGGGCGCGGGCGTTGTCTGCCTGCGCCGAGCGGTTGCGCAGCGGAATGGCAAAAGTCACCCCGCCTGCATACGTCGGGAAATTGTTGTTGATCATGTTAGAGAGGGCGCTGCCCAAGCCATTCGTCTGCACGCCCGAAGGAAATACCGGAAACCCCACCACTTCGTTCCCTATTTGAAGCCCGGTAGTAGAGTCCACAATGGGTTCACTCGGGATGGGCACAATCGAAGTGGGAGTTGTGGAAGTCTGCGTGATTGCGTTTCCCGAGAGACCCGTCTGGCTGAACTGGGCGTAAACATTGAGCGAGGGAAGAAGAGCGTTCTTTGTAGCCTTCACTTCGATGCCGGCGTTCTTCAGGTTCAGATCCGCCTGATATATTTCAGGCCGCTTCTTCCAGGCTTCCTGTACTGCATCCTGCAGCGGAATATTTTCCACCACTTCGGGATTCGAGATGGTTGTGGTCGGGATAATTTCGAGGCCCACCAGCTCCGGCGCCATCAGATTCTTAGTGATGTCATTCAGCAGGACGGTCTGTTGCTGCAGGCGCGTAGTCTGCGCCACGATCAAGTTCTGCTGGTCGGTGGCGACTTGCGATTCCGCGGTGAGCACGTCGAGCGGCGCCATGGTTCCAATCTGCAGCTGCTTTTTGTTGTCTTCATACAATTTTGTCGAAACACCCACCGCGGCTTCCTGCACGATCACATTCTGCCGGTCGAAGACCAGTTCCCAATAGTCATTGGAGACTTGCGTGACTGTCGCGATCACCTGCTGCGCCAATTGCGACTCGGACACCTTGATGAAATTCTTAGCTTCGAGGATGTAACGGGTATTCACGAGTATTCCGAAGCCGTTCAGCAGCGGCTGCGTTAGAGTGGCCGTCAAGACGGGCTGGATATATGGGTTAAATAGGTTTTCCGACAAGTTCGAGGCTTGCCGAGTGGTATTAAGGGTCACCGAGAAGTTCGCGCCGGTATGAAAACCCTCGGAGTAGCCGAAATTGTAGGTATAACCGTTTGACGATATAGCTTCCGCGGTGTCGGAGGTTGTTCCAGTGCCGGAAATGAACGGGTTATTGACCGGTATCGTCGAGCGCGCCCATCCTACCGTTCCTGTAATTAGGGGATCGAACGAAACGGATGGCGAAGTACCCAGCACCACCTGCTGCGAATTGCTTGATTGCGGGATTCCGCCGGCTTTCGCTTTCAAGAGCTGCGTTTCTTCAATCCAAGGCTGGAACTTTTGTACGCTGATGTTCAGATTATTTTCGAGCGCCAGCGATATCACATCTTCCAGGCTGAGCATCAACTTGTCGCCCTGAATCAGTTGGTCGATGCGAGGGGAGTTTGTCAGCATGGGCTGAGCGATCTGCAGTGAGCGGTACGGAGCGGTGATGTCCGGCAAGACGTGCTTGCCATTCGAATAGTCCGGGCCCATCTTCATGCTCCGCGCTTCGTCAGCGGCAGGAGTGTTGGGCTGGGCTTTGAGCTCGCCGCCTGTCGGCTCTTGCGTTTGCCCCGGCTGAGCTTGCCCAGGAGTTTGTTGGGATTGCACTCCTTGCGGGGCCTGCGTTTCCTGTGACTGAGCAAAAACCGGTGAAACGACAAGAGAAGCAGCCGTCAGAAACACCAGCGCAACATGAGTAATCCTTCGAATCATCGTTGTTCCCTCTCAGAGTAGTGAAACGTCGAAATGCCAGCAGGCCTCACCCTATCTAAACGCACGCGCAGGCCCATTTGTTTCAAATGGACTCTTTCGGTGCAACGCAGCGGCCATGCATATCCAGTTGAAATTAGACGGTTAATCGGGAATTTCGGCTCACGGTTCGTTCATTAGCGAACATTACTGTGCGTAAACGAACAAACGGACACCGGAGTGTAGCATCGCAACTTACCCGCTGACAATCTCGTGCACAAACTCGTGATTCTTGATTGGTGCGACTGCGTTGGTTTGGTTGGGACAGCACGTACGTTGACACCATCGTTCAGGTAGTTCTAACATGCCCGCCACCTACCATGCCGTCCGTGCGCAAGCAGAGGAAGTCCATCGACAGCCTGAAGGCCGCCACCGTTCTGCTGGCGTGTTTTGGATGGCTGTTCCTCACGCTCGGTGCATACGCTCAGAACGGCCTTCCCAAAACGAAGCCCGAGGGCTACGTAAACGACTATGCGGGGGTGCTGAGCCAGCCAGCTCGCAACCTGCTCACTGCGCTTTGCACCGAAGTGGACCAGAAAGCGCATGCCCAGATTTCAGTCGTCACCGTCAAGTCTCTAGACGGAAGGCCAATTGCAGACTTTACAGTCGATCTTTTCACAAGATGGGGAGTTGGCCCAAAGCAATCCAATCAGGGAGTTCTGATTCTTGTTTCACCGCAGGACCACCAGTATTGGACGACTGTAGGATATGGGCTGGAACCGATACTTCCCGACGGCAAAGTTGGTGGCTTCGGCCGTGAAGCAGTTCCGTATCTTCGCGATGGAAACTACGACGCTGCAATGCTTCTCATGACTCGCCGCGTCGCCGATGTGATCGCGCAGGATCGCGGCGTCACTCTCAGCGCCACGACGTCTATTCCTGCGGCGCGCACGCCCCGCCGAGACCAACAAAGGAACGGGCCCAATCCCATCTTCATAATTATATTCTTGATTTTTCTCTTCTCACTGATTGCGAACCTAATCAAGCGAGGAGGCGGGAGAGGTGGGCGGGGCGGTGGGTGGATCGGTCCAATGATTGGTGGAATGATGATGGGTGGAGGAGGATTTGGTGGAGGGGGATTTGGGGGAGGCGGCGGTGGCTTCGGCGGTTTCGGCGGAGGAGCGACGGGCGGAGGCGGTGCAGGCGGTAGCTGGTAATTTTGTTTCTTCGCACGCGTAGTTAGCTAAGGACATCGCGAATGGAAGCTAAACTGACAGAACTGGTGGATCGGCTGAAAGCGGCGATTCACGACAACCTTAAGACTGTCGTGCTCTACGGCTCGGCGGTTACCGGCGAATTCCGCGCCGGGCATTCGGACCTGAATATCGTGTGCGTAGTGGATCGAGCCGATGCCGCGCTTCTCGAACATTCCCACGGCGTCGCGGATTGGTGGATTCGGCAAGGTAATCCGCCTCCGCTTTTTTTTACGCAGGATGAACTGCGCCGCTCAGCCGACGTGTTCGCCATCGAGCTTCTGGACATGAAGCTCCATCACCGCATTCTTTTAGGCACGGATTTTCTGGCCGAGTTCGAAGTGCCGCTGCAGCTACACCGCCTTCAAGTGGAACGCGAACTTCGCACAGCCTGGCTGCGTCTGCGCCAGGCGATACTCGCTGCGCCGCTCAGCAATAAAGTCCACCTCGGCATTATGATGAATTCTGTTTCGCCATTCTGCGCGCTATTTCGCCACGCGCTGCTGGCCCTGGGTCACGAGATGCCGACCACGAAACGCGGAAGCGTGGATGCTATAGCGTCGCTGACCGGCGGGAACCCGACGGCATTTCAAGCCATACTCGATCTGCGGGAAGGGAAACGGAAGAAGCGCGAAATTGATGTCGAGGCATCACTCAATGCCTATCTCGAGCTGGTTGAGGTCGTCACGAATGAAGTGGACCGCCGGCTCGAATCTGCCTGACGATTTTTTGGGGCAGGTTCTGCCGCGGGGTGATTGAATGAATTTCCACAGGAGGATTTCATGAAAGCAGTTGCAGCGATCATCGTCGTGCTCGTCATCTTCGCGCTGATAGTCGGCGGTTCGTACGTTTCACATCGCAATCAGATGGTTACTCTGAACGAAACGGTGAAGTCCAACTGGGCTCAGGTGGACGTAGTCCTTCAGCGCCGGTCGGACCTGATCCCGAACCTGGTGGAAACGGTGAAAGGCTTCGCCGCGCACGAAGAAACCGTCTTCGGCGATATCGCGAAGGCTCGTTCAGCGTTGATGGGCGCGCAAACTCCGCAGGATAAAATCGCGGCGAACGGCCAGCTCGATGGCGCGCTCAGCCGACTGCTCCTGATTGTCGAAAATTACCCGCAGCTTAAATCAAACGAAAATTTCCTGCGCTTGCAGGACGAGCTGGCCGGCACGGAGAACCGCATCGCGGTCGAACGCAAGCGTTACAACGATTCCATCCAGGCCTACAACACGTACATCGGGCTATTCCCGAACAATATTTATGCGGGCTGGGCCGGTTTCAAGCGCAACGACGCGTATTTCCAGGCTTCGGAGACTTCGCGCGAAGCTCCCAAAGTTCAATTTCCCGCGGCTAAGCCTTAGGCGGGAATTCGGCTAAATAATTGCGTTGAGAAATTCCGGGCGATGATGTCCGGTCCGGCTGGTAGTTTAGCGGGTGGTTCGGGGCACGGGTGCGGTGGCGGTCGGAGCGCTGGCGCGTTTGCGCTCACTTGGATCCCAATCAGTGGGAGGGAACGCGATACGCCAGAACTTGGGTGAGGGCTCGGAGAATTCCAGACCCACTTCCGATCTGCCGCTGTTGTAATCGCCCTGAAAAATTACGGTGCACGGAAGCTCTTCCTGAGTCTGAGGATTGCTGATGGTGAGCTTCTGACCGCGCTTCACCTTGGCAGCCAGCAGCACGAGGCAGCCGTTCGCGTTCACGGTGATAGTCTTTGTTTTTTCCTGAAATAGCTCGCCTTCGGTTGAGCGGACCTCTACGGACATCCCAATCCGCACTCGCTGCGTCCGCCGCGGCTCGGCATAAACTTTGCCTTCCGTGTCGCGCGAAGGTTCCTTAACGTTTGCCATACAAGTCTCCCGTCGGTTGATACCCAGCAAGCCTCACAGCTAGCTACAATTCCTATTAGACGCTCAGCGGCGTCACGATTCTCATTTTGGAACGGTTCTTGGCCTTCGCTTCCACCCCCAGCGCTAGCTAACAGAATGACACAATGTCGCGGCTAGGCTGGGCCCTTTTCTCGGACAATTGAAACAAGAGTTACTCCCAGGCTGAGGGGCCATGCCGGCGTACCCATCAAGACCAACAGGGGCGGTTTTTCACTCCAGCCGCGTGATTTATCAACATTACAGCTTAATGAATCCTGTTGCTCCCACCTTGACCCTGCTTGCCTCCCGCGCTACGCTACCAATCACCCAGTGTTCTGGAGGCGTCGCGCCCGCGATACTGAATGAAACAAACCGTCCGACTAGTGGGTGGCATCAGCGAGCTTTTTGGTACCCTCGACGAAAACATCAAGCTGTTCGAATCAACCCTGCACGTCACGACCCATTTGCAGGATCATGACCTGGAAATCGAAGGGGCACCCGCTCAAGTGGAGCGCGCGGCCCAAATCCTCGGAGAATATAATAACCGCGTGCGCGAAGGCCGCGTCCCGGCCAGCCAAGAAGTGAAATCGCTGCTCCGTGTCGCCACCACAGCCCCATCGTCCGAGTTGCGCGGCGCTTTTTCACCCACGCGCGTGCGCTCCTTCGGCAAGAAAAGCATCGCGCCTAAGAGTCCCAATCAGGCGCGCTATATGGAAGCGCTCGAAACGTTTGACATGGTTTTCGCGATCGGCCCCGGCGGAACGGGAAAAACCTACCTGGCTGTGTCTATGGCTGTCTCCGCGCTGCTCTCCAAGCAAGTCACTCGAATTATTCTCGCGCGGCCGGCAGTGGAAGCCGGCGAGCGCTTGGGTTTTCTCCCCGGAACACTTCAGGAGAAGGTCGATCCCTACATGCGCCCGCTCTATGATGCGCTTCACGACTTGCTGGAAGCCGACAAACTGGAGAGTTTTCTTGAAAAAGGCATTATCGAGGTTGCGCCGCTGGCCTTCATGCGCGGGCGCACGCTGAACGATTCCTTCGTCATCCTCGATGAGGCGCAGAACACCACCAGCGAGCAGATGAAAATGTTTCTCACGCGATTGGGGTTCAATTCAAAGGCGGTGATCACGGGAGACGTCACGCAGATCGACCTGCCGGATTCGCGCCGCTCGGGACTGGTGGAAGCCATCGAAATCGTGGGCAAGATCGAAGGAATCTCGATGGTTTATTTCGACGAGCACGACGTCGTGCGCCACAGCCTGGTTCAGCGTATTATCAAAGCTTACGACGAGCACGGTGCAGCCCATCCTGCCGGCAAGAATCATCGCGCCTAATCCAGTTACATGATTCTCAACCAACAGCATCAGGTGAAAATTTCCATTGGCGAGCTGGAGAAATTTTCCAGAAAGTTGCGGCGGCTGCTGCGCATTCCCTCCAACGCACTTACGATCTGCCTGGTCACCAATGCGGAAATCGCGAAGTGGAACCGCGTCTACCGTGGAAAAAATCGCCCCACGGATGTATTGTCGTTCGCAGCGGATGAGCCACACTCCCATCGAAGGATCGGCCGATTGCCGGGAAAACGCAGTTCTTTCGCGCTGCGCGCTGCCTCTGCGCCGCCGTATTTGGGCGATATTGCGATTGCTCCCGCTGTCGCCCGGCAAAACGCCCGCCGTTTGGGACGCGATTTCGACGGCGAAATGCGCATCCTAGTCCTGCACGGAATTCTTCATCTGATGGGATACGACCACGAAACCGATCAGGGTCAAATGGACCGGCGGGAAATGAGTCTTCGCCGTCATCTCGGTTTGGCATAATCATGGGCCGACACTTCACTTTTTGGCGTTCCAGCATGCCAGGGCGCAACCGCCGGCCGATTCGCGCTGCGGCGCCTGCGGTCACGATGTCGGAGCGCCTCTAGCGTGGCCATTTTTTTCTACACCGCCGGCATTCTTTTTCTTACAGTTATTCTGCTGTTCTTCTCCTACCTTGACCGGGTGTACCGCGAGCTGGGCCGCGCGTCCACTGGCCGCATCCACGACCATCTGGAAACGTTCGAATCCGAAGTTGCTCCGCGGTTCCACATGGCGCCCCGTCGAGCTGCGCTGGCATTCAGTCTTCTCACGCGCCTCTGGCTCGTCCTTGTCGCAGCGATTACCGCTCGGGCGGTAATCTTCTTCTCGCTCGGAACTTGGGAAGCTGCGCTTGAGATGATTTTCTTCCTGGGCGCCGAAGTCGTGGTGGCCATGCAGTTTTTGCCTTCGCTTCTTCTTGCGCGCGCTCCGGGCAACTGGATCGCGCCCTTCGTTCCGATCGTGCGCGCATTTCTGCTTCTCACGTGGCCGGTTCTGGCTGTGCTCGAACTCCTGGTGTCCGTGCTCCACGTTTCGGAAGAGGAGCAAAGCGCCCCGGCGGCCGAGCAGCAAGCCATCGAAGATTTTGTCGACGCTGCAACGGAAGAGGGAATCATCGAGCAGGACGAAGCGCGGCTCATCGAACAGGTGGTCGAGTTCGGCGACAAGCGCGTCCGCGAAGTGATGACGCCGCGCCCCGACGTGATCGCCATTCGCGCGGATGCTTCGTTGGAAGACTTGCGCGACCTTGCTGTCGAAACAAAATTCTCACGTCTGCCGGTTTTCGAAAAATCATTGGACGACATCGTGGGCATCGTCATGGCGCGAGATATGCTCGAGGTGCCGGACACCGAAGCCGCTCATCGCACGGTTCGCGAGCTGATGCGACCGGCTCTTTTCGTGCCGGAGACGAAGTTTGGGTCCGAGCTGCTGAAAGAAATGCAGCGCAAGAACCAGCAGATGGGGATTGTGATTGACGAGTACGGCTTGATGGCCGGTGTCGTCACCATCGAAGACATGGTGGAGGAGATTGTCGGCGAAATCGGTGAAGAAGATCGCAGGCCGGCGCCCGATGTGATTCGCGAAGCCGGCGGCGCGTTGGTAGTTCGCGGCAGCGTTCCGGTGGATAAAGTCGGCGAACTGTTCGGTGTGAAACTCGACGCCGCCATGCGGCACTCCACCTCCAGCACAATCGCTGGATTGTTGAATAGTGTTGCAGGCCACGTTCCGCGCACCGGCGAAATCATCGACGCCGACGGCCTTCGCTTCGAAGTTCTCGAAGCCAATCAGCGCAAAGTTCTGCGCGTCCGCGTCCGCTTTAACTGAGACTCTTGGAAAGAAGGCGTTGTCATCCCTCCGCCTCTTTCTTCTTCCGCTGAAACCTACTCGCATCCAGCCCGATGGCGTACAATCGTTGTCTGCATGCCTTTCAAGTCCGGCTTCGTCGCGATTGTTGGCCGTCCCAATGCGGGCAAGTCCACGCTTGTAAATACTCTGGTCGGCCAGAAGGTCGCTATCGTCTCGCCCAAGCCGCAAACCACTCGCAACCGCATTCAGGGCATTCTGAATCGCGACGACGCGCAAATCGTTCTGGTGGATACGCCCGGCATTCACCGGCCGGAAAATGTTTTGAGCCGCATGATGATGGACGAATTGCAATACGCGCTGGAAGGCATCGACATTCTTTCGCTCATCGTGGATGCCACCGCCGATTTCGGCGCTGGCGACCGCTTCTCGATTCAGTGGGTGGAACGCTTTCGCGGCCCGGTTTACCTCTTGCTGAATAAAGTGGACCGTATCCACAAACAGCTTCTGCTGCCCATGATCGAGCGCTACAACAAAGTATTTGAGTTCGCGGAGATTTTTCCGATCTCCGCGCTCACCGGCGCCGGCTGCCTCGACCTGGTGAATTCCTGGCTCACGCGGCTTCCCGAGGCGCCCCCGCATTTTCCGGCCGATCAATTCACCGATCAGCCCGAGCGTTTTCTGGCAGCCGAACTCGTTCGCGAAAAGGCGATCCTCATCACGCGGGAAGAAGTGCCGCACGCCATCGCCGTGCTGATCGATAATTTCGAAGAGACCGAGAAGATCACGCGCATACGCGCAACGATTTACGTTGAGCGCGAAGGCCAGAAGGGGATTCTGATCGGAAAGGGCGGCGCCACCATCAAGAAAATCGGAACGCAGGCTCGCCTGGAACTCGAAACCATACTCGGCGCGAAGATTTTCCTGGAGCTGATGGTGAAAGTGCAGCCGCACTGGCGCCAAAATTCCGCGATCGTTCGCCAACTTGATTGGCACCGCCAGCTGGAACAGCTCGCGGACTACCAGGAATAGGTTCTATTCCCTCGCAGGCGCGATGCCCAGCGTGCGCATTTTCCGGTATAAATGGCTGCGCTCGAGACCCAGTGCCTGCGCCGCCTTGGTCATATTCCAGCGATTTTCTTCCAGCTTGCGCAACACGAATTCGCGCTCGTAGGCGGACCGCGCCTCCTGCAAACTCTCGTACGGCTTCTGCGGGCTCTTGGACGCGCCGCGGAATATTTCCGGCGGCAAATGATGCGGTTCGATCCGCGGCGAAGGGCAAATGATGACCAGCCGTTCGACCAGGTTTTTCAGTTCGCGCACATTCCCGGGCCAGGGATAACTCAGCAGCACATCGACAGCGGGCGAGCTGAATTCTTTCTGTTTCTTGCCGTATTCCTCGCAGAAGGCGCGCAGGAAATGCGCCGCCAGAATCGGGATGTCCTCCACTCGATCGCGCAACGCGGGCACGTAAAATGGAATCACGTTCAGCCGATAAAATAAATCTTCCCGAAAAGCATTGCGTCCGATTTCTTCTTCCAGCTTTTTATTGGTGGCGGCCACGACGCGCACATCCACGGTCACGGGCGTATTCGAACCCAAAGGCTCCACGCGCTGTTCTTCCAGCACGCGCAGAACTTTCGACTGCGTCTTCAGGCTCATGTCGCCCACTTCATCGAGGAATAAGGTTCCGCCGTCGGCCTTCAAAAACTTGCCGATCTTATCCTCGCTGGCGCCGGTAAAACTTCCTTTGCGGTGCCCGAACATTTCCGATTCAATCAGTTCTTCCGGTATGGCGGCGCAGTTCACTTCCACGAACGGCATCGCTTCCCGCAAGCTGCTGGCGTGTAGAGCTCGCGCTACCAGCTCTTTGCCCGTTCCGCTTTCGCCGTAAATCAGCACGCGGCCGTTCGTCGGCGCGGTCAACGCAATCTGCTGCCGCAGCGCTTTCATGGGCACACTGTTCCCCAGAATTTGATGCTTTTCCTCCAGTTCAGCGCGTAGCCTGCGATTTTCAGACTCCAGCCGCACGTAATCGAGCGCGTTGCGCACTACCAGCACGATTTTTTCGAGGGAGAGCGGTTTTTCTATGAAGTCGAAGGCCCCAAGTTTCGTCGCGCGCACCGCCGTCTCGATATTTCCGTGGCCGGAAATCATCACCGCCATCGGCGCGCCTTCGCGCTGCTGAATGCGCTCGAGCGTTTCCAGGCCGTCCATCTTCTTCAGCCAAACGTCCAACAGAATCAAATCGAAGTTTCGCCGGCCGATCTGCTCCAGGCATTCTTCACCTGAGGCCACTGCTTCGATTTCATACCCTTCGTCCCGCAGCAACGCGCCCAGCGATTGCCGGATTCCGATCTCGTCATCAACTATAAGTATGGTCGCCGGCATTATTTTCGAGCCTTTGAACTTCTCGATCTTTTGAGCCCGCGGGGCCTGCGTGCAAAGTTAGATTCCAGTAAAAACCGCTAAGCCGGCCCACCCGTTTGCGTTTGTGTGGCCACAACTTCCGCGGCGGGAAATCGAATCAGAAATCGCGCTCCGCTCGGCAGGTTATCTTCCACGCGGATTGTTCCGTTATGCTCGGCAATAATGCGGCTCGCGATGGCGAGTCCCAGCCCGGTGCCACGCTCTCTGGTGGAAAAGTGCGGCAGAAAAAGCCGCTCTTTGTCTTCGGGAGAGATACCGTGGCCGCTGTCGGAAATCTCGATTTCCACCGCATCGCCGTCTCCTTCCACGCGTGTGGCCACGCGCAAACGCCGAATCGTCGAACCTTCCATGGCCTCCGCCGCGTTATCAATCAAATTGGCGACCACGCGACGCATCAATTCCGGATCGGCTTTCACCGGCGGCAAGGTAGCGGCCAGTTCTGTTTTCACCGTGATGCCGTCCAAACGTCCGTGAAATAAATCCAGCGCACTAGACACAATGGAATTCAAATCCGCGGAAGCCAGGCGCGCGGAAGGGAATCGCGCGAATTGCGAGAACTCATCCACCAGCGATTCGAGCGTCTGCACTTCGCGCTCGATCAGTCCGGCGCATTCCGCCACCAGCTTTTCGAGCTCACCACGCGTGGCCTCGGTCTTCAATGACGCCGTGCGCTCCAGATGCCGGAGCAGCCGCTGCGCCGAAAGCTGAATCGGCGTAAGCGGATTTTTGATTTCATGCGCGATGCGCTGGGCAACCTCCTGCCAGGCAGCCGCTTTTTGCGCGCGAAGAAGGTCGGTAAGGTCGTCGATGACCACCACAAAGCCCGGGTTCGAGCGCCGCGGTCCAAGAGAGCTCACCGTCACCGCAGCGCGAAGCAGCCTTCCCGCGGACGCGATTTCAATTTCACGCGAAGCCGCGCCCATACGCAACGACCGCCTCATCAGATACAGAACCGCGCGGCCTGCTTCTTCGCCCAGCAGCTCCGGCAGCGTATGTGCGTTGCGTGCGTGTTCTCCCAAGATCATCACGATAGCGGAATTCACCCGCGCCACTTCTCCGGTCGCGTTCAGCGAGACCACTCCCGTCGGGATATTTTCCAGAATTGCTTCCATCAATTTCCGGCGGCCCTCGCGCTCCTCGATGGCCTGCTCGAGATTTCGCGTGAACTCATTAATCTGGCGCCGGCCTTCTCCCAGTTGCTCGGTCATGCGATTGAACGAACGTACCAAGGTTCCCAGTTCGTCTTGCGCCTCCACCTCGATGCGATGATCGAAATTGCCGCGCGAAATTTCGCGCGTCGCCTCAGCCAGACCCTGAATCGGCACGGTCACTTGTTTCGAAAGTCGCAGCGCGATCCAGGTGGTGCTGGAAAGCAGGATTAACGTGACTGCGATGAGCGTGAGCAAAATCTCGCGCTTGAAAGCGCGTAATCGTTGCTTCTGTTCCGCGTAAAGTCCCGTTTGAGTTTCAATATTTTGATACCGCTCCACAAAATCATCCGGCAGGTGCCGGGCGGCAAACAAAATAGAACCTTGCATGGGAGCGCTTCCCGCGAGGTAGAGCTGGTTCCCCGCCTGCCACACTTGCGCGCCGCTGGCGAGCGATCGCACCATTTTCGGCGCCGCCGGATTGCGATTCTGGGAGTGAGGATCTTGTGTCTTCGCCTGGAACTCCGGGCCGAAACTCCACCCCTTCTCGAAATCCATTCCCCCAGTCACTTGCCCTTGACGATCGGTGATCCACGCAGCATCTGCAGTTCGGCTCAGCACCAGGAAGCTCTGGTCCGGCGTTTCTCGCATCGCAGCTTCGGAAGCGAGCGTACTCAATCGTTTGAGCTCAGCTTTGCCGAAGCCCGTTAAAAGCACTCGGCTTTCTTCGTTGGCTATTTCCAAGGGCCGGGGGAACCAGAGGTTTAGTGTCCGATTCAATAAAGCGTAGCTGGAGAAAAACAAAAACATAACCGGCAACAAGGAGACGCCCAGCGCGCCTAAAACCATCTTGGCCTTGAAACGCGAGCCCATCTGTCCGATGCGCCGTTCGTTCCACAGACGGACCAAGCTCCTGATCATTATCAGACTGAAAACCAGCAGCGCCGCAAACATAAAAGTTGACAGCGCGAACAAGATCACCAATCCGCTTTCTTTTTCCGGATGCAGGGGAATGTTTAACGAGCCGAGCGTGAATACCGCTGCGGCAAGCAAAACTATCGCCACGAGGCCCAGCGTGAGCCGCAACTCTCGCTTCCATTTTGACCGTTCGCCCTTCACCGGCCTTCCTCCAGATACCGTCCCAATGGACACTTGTCGCACTCAGCGACTTGCTTGCGGCACCAGTTTTTCCCCGCCCTAACGATTAGCCCGTGAAATTCCTTAAATCTTTCCACGTTTCCTGGAGTTTGCCTCTCGAACATCCAACGAACTTCTTCGTACTTAGCCTTGCCGCTTATCCATCCGTGCCGCGCCATGATGCGCTTGGTATAAGCATCAACTACGAAGACCGGGTGCTTTCCGGCGTAGAGTAGAATCGCGTCCGCGGTCTCCGGGCCGATTCCCCACACTCGCAGAAGCTTTTCGCGGAGCTCAATTGTCGGAGTTGCGAACATTCGCTTGAGCGATCCGCGATAGTCCGTGCGCAAGAACTGGACGAAAGCCTTCAGCGCCCGCGCCTTCTGCCGATAGTAGCCCGACGGACGAACTAGCGATTGCAGGCGCCGGATGTGGGCTTTTTCAACGGAAGCGGGCGTAAAAACCCCGGCGGCTCGCAGGTTGGCCAGAGCCAGTACGACGTTCTTCCACGAGGTGTTCTGCGTGAGGATGGCACCGAGGATCACTTCGAACTGTGTGTTCCCGGGCCACCAGTGCTGCGGCCCAAGCGCGGTAAAGAGCGAGTTAAAGTATTCATCAAGCGGGGGTTGTGCATCAACTTGAGCCGCTTTCGGCTGTTTTGCGCTAAGCGTGGCGTCTTGAAGCCAGCCCGGATGTGAAGAAACTCCTAAAAGTGGCGAACTGGCTATCGAATCGACGGTATTAGACATGAATCATCAACAATAACGGGCCAATTGATGCAAGTCAAGCGAGTGTTGCGTGAATACCACACTGCTGTGGCTATTTTTCGCTCGAGCTTAGTCAGCGTCCGAGTCCGTTTGGAACCGAGCGCACTTTCCGGCTTAGCCCCGCGTTCGCTGGAACTCCCGCATAAAACTCACCAGCGCTTCGACAGCGTTCAGCGTCACGGCGTTATAAAGTGAGACGCGCATCCCGCCGACCGACCGATGGCCGGTCACGCCTGTGATGTGTGCCGCAGCGGCCGACTGCGCGAACTTTTTCTCCATGGCTTCGTCCCCGCCCGCAACGCGGAACACCACATTCATTTTGGAGCGCGAATCCTTCTCTACCGGGCAGGAGTAGAAAGTGCCCGCGTCGATCGTATCGTAGAGCAGCTTGGCTTTTGCTTCATTTCGTTTTTCGGCTGCGGCCACGCCGCCTTCGGCCGCAACCCATTCGAGAACCAAACCCACGATGTATACCGCAAACGTAGGCGGAGTGTGGAAAAGCGAGTGTTCCTTGATCTCGGTCCGATATTGCAGGAGCGTCGGCAGTTTCTTATCGGCTCGCTCCGCCAAATCGCGCCTGATGATAACCACGGTGACTCCGGATGGCCCTAGATTCTTCTGCGCTCCTGCGAAAATCAATCCGAAGTCTCGGACGTCTATTCGCCGCGAAAGAATGTCCGACGACATATCCGCCACCAAAGGCACGTCTCCGGTCTGCGGAAACGCGCTCCACTGCGTCCCTTCGATTGTGTTGTTGGAGGCCATGTACACGTAAGAAGCATCACGCGCAAACACAATTTCACTCTTCCGCGGTACGCGCCTGAATTTTTCCGCTTCTGTCGAAGCCGCCAATCGGAACGGTATGCCCTTTTCTAGTTCCGCGATCGCTTTTGCCGTCCACATCCCGGTGTGCAACACGTCCACGGGCTTCCCGGAAATGTAAAGGTTCATCGGCACCATGGTGAATTGCAGGCTGCCACCGCCCTGCAGGAATATCACCGCATATTCGTCCGGAACCTCCATCAGGCGCCGGAGGTTTTGTTCCGCGCGCGAAAGAATCTCTTCAAACTCAGCCGAGCGATGGGTCATTTCCATTACGGACATCCCGGTGCCGCGGTAATCGAATAGTTCTTCGCGGATGCGTTCGAGCACGGAAAGCGGAAGAGCAGCAGGGCCGCCGTTAAAATTGAATGCGCGCTTAATTTCGCGGGAAGAGGACGTGGGTGAATTCACCTTTGGCGATTCCTTTCGAGTAGTTTGCAGCGCTCGGGACCGGTCACTGTGCGGTCTGCGGGAGTAATTCCCCGAGCTAGATTATCAGAACATGGCGACAGGAGAGCACGGTAACTAAATCACGCCCCCTCGGTCGCTGCGCGCCGTCGGACGAATGAGCGCAGGCAAGATCAGCCCGCAATTGCAAGGGCGAAGCTTCGCTGCGACGCCACGCGAGCTAAAACGGCCGCAAGCCCTCACCTTGACACTTCGAATACCCAGCCAGTAGACTGAAAAGCTCGTCATCGTTCGCGGAGCCAAACAGAATGCTTCTGTCGCGAGATTTTGTCGGTTACATGGCCAAAGAGGTGGTAAAACGCCTCGCGGCCCAGAAGATGATCGAAGTAAAGAACGTGGAAAGCCTCACGCAGCAAGTCCGCCAGGTGATGGCAGACGAGGTGACCGTGGAGGACCGCGTTAACGAAGAAGTCCGCGAGATTCTAGCCAAGTACTCCGACGAAATGAAGCGCACGGGCGTTTCGTACCAGGAAATGTTCAAGAAAGTGAAGGGCCAGCTCGCCCGTGAAAGGAAATTAATTCTCCGCTGACATGCGACTGACCCGTGAGAAAACCGTTCGCATCTCTCATCGAATCATCGATCTTCTTGTATCTACTCCTGAAGTTGATTTCGTCGAAGACCGCGACACTATTCGCCAGGAAATCGTAACTATTTTGTCGTCGCTGCTCAAGCTCGAAGAGCAGGTGGACACCGAGGTCCGCGCGAAAATCACTTCGCAGAAAAAAGAAATCCTGGAAGGCAGCGAAGAGTGGGACATCCTCTATCGCAAATATTACGCCGAAGGTCTTAAACGCCTGGGCGTCGCCGAAGTTCACACCCGTTAGTCGTACAGCGGAATAAAAAAGGGCGCCGTTTCATCGGCGCCCTTTGCAGTTTATAACCCGCGAATTTGCTCTGAGCTACATCCGCGCCCGGATTATTGGGGCGGCGCGTTTGGATCCGGCCGCCTCTGTAGCGTCGGACGGTCCGGATCATCCGTGGAAGTAGGATCGCTGCTGGTGGACTGCGGATCGCTTCCCGTTGATGGTCCCTTGTTGGGCTGCTGATCGGTCTTTTTGCGCAGTGAAGGCTTGTTCGGGTTCTTCTTGTCGTCCACCTTCATATTCATTTCGATCATTTGCAGCCGCCGCTTAACCGTGTCGAATTCCGAAGTGGTGACGATGTACTCGTCGCGCGCCGGCAGAATCTTCGCAATTTCATTCTGCGCCGCAACGATGCGCTCCGGCGTCGGAGGATGCGTGGAGAAAATCTTCGGAATGGTGCCCGGCTGCTTCTTTTCGTCCGCCTGAACCTTTTCAAAGAAGGAAACGAACGCGTTCGGATCGTAGCCGGCCTTGTACATATACTGGAGCCCCAGGTAATCGGCTTCGGCCTCATCCACGCGTGTGAATTTCAGGAAGGTCATGGGAATAGCAAAGTTCATGCCCTGATAAATCGCGTATCCGGCCCAGGTGTAAGGAATGAAGATCGTTGCCACCATCGCGCCGACCTGGATGATATCGCTCTTGGTTGCTTGCTTGGTGCCATGCCGCGCGCACACATGCGCGATCTCGTGCGCCATCACTCCCGCCAGCTCGGACTCCTCGTCCGCGTGCAGGATCAAACCGCTGTTGACGTAAAAAAATCCGCCCGGCAGCGCGAACGCGTTCACCACATCCGAATCGATTACCTTGATCGTAAACGGCACTTGCGCATCCGAATTGCGAACCAAGTTTTGCCCTACGCGGTTCACATACTCGATAACGATTGGATCGTTGATGAATTTGGCCTGCTTCTCCACTTCCTGCGACAATTGTTTTCCCAGCGCGATTTCGTGTTCCAGCGAATAGAAATTCAATCCGTGGCCTACGCTACGATTGCCGATCGCGTTCACATCCTGCTTGGAACCGGCCTTGACGTTCGGGTCCGTCGGCATTTGCTGAATCGGTAGTGAGTCCGGATTCTGCTCGCCCGTTCCTGGCGCGCTTTGGTCTTGAGCGCTCGAAGTAGGCTGCTGCGTTGTCTGCGTTGGAGCAGGTTGCTGCGGAGTCTGCGCGGGCGGAGAGGTTTGCTGGCCGGGCTGCTGTGATTGGCCGCTCTGCTGCTGGCTCGCAGGCTGTTGCGCGGATTGTAGCGGGAACCCCGCGATGGTCCCCGGACTAAGAAGCGAAGCAGCTACAAGTAGCGCCCCCAATTGCCCGAAAAGGCTCTTTTTCATGCGCACCTCCGGAGGAGCTTCGCCGGGATTATACACCCCACCCCCGGCATCCTCACGATAATTGCTTGGATGGCGGATGTGGTAAAAGAGTTTCCCGTTCTCCGCAAACTCGCTGCAATTGCTCCGTGTAAGGGGTTTCCCCTGCGAATCATACGGCCGCTGCGATATTGACGCGCCGGTCGAATCTGTCTACATTCGTAGTGTGCCTGCCGGAAAGATCCAAGTCGGCCAAGTCTGGAAGAAGGACGATTCTGGCGAATCTTATTTGATTACTAAGGTTTACAACGAAGCCATCGCCACATTTGCCCTGCTCCGCAAGACCGGCGCCGAAGCGGAAGGCACCGTAAAGGTCAAAGTTGACCAGCGCGGCACCTCGCAAGCCCTCCCCGGCTTCAGCTACACCCAAGAATCTGACCCCTTCTAGCGGCGTTTAAATAGACCGTACCGGCATCCGCACTACGTCGTCCACACGCATGACCTCCTTCACGATGAACCCCTCGGCGTATTTCACTCCGATCATCCGGCCGTAGGCGGTTGCCGTCAGATTCATCCGCGCCTCCAGTTCGTCGAGAGGCAAATACACTTTCGACTTGCGATCTTTATCCGGCGGCTCGAATTGCGACTTGTAAGCCAGAATCGCCCGCCTTCGTCTTTCGAACTGTTTGGAAATGTCCACGCAAAATGTCGGGCGCGCGTTTTCGTACGCCGCCGCATACAGAATCTTGAACGGACGAAACGCGCGTCCGCTCAGCGGATAGTTCTTCAGCCCGGCGACGAAGCACGCTTCGTAGCCCAACTTCGCGGCATTGTAATGGTCCGGATGGCGTCCTTCCCAGTAGGGAAGTATCACTGTCTTCGGCTGCAATTCGCGAATCACCTCGGCGATAGCCATTTTGTAATCTTCGCGCATTTCCAGCCGCGCGTCCGGCAGCCCCAAATTTCTCCGCACGCTGACCTTCAATATTTTTGCCGCACGCGCCGCTTCGCGCAGACGCGTCTCCGGCGTCCCTCGCGTGCCCGTCTCGCCTTTGGTCAAATCCAGAATCCCGGTGCGGTATCCCTCTTGCGCCATTTTCAACACCGTTCCGCCGCAGGTCAGTTCCACGTCATCCGGATGCGCCGCAATCGCCAGCAAATCTATCTTCATGCCCCCTCCATTCGCGCCCCGATTCTAGCAGGGAACGAACATAGCCGAGCGACGTGCTCGCATCGTCCGTTCTCTTTTTTCCCGATACCGCGTCGAATCCTCGGTAGTGTCGTAATTTGTCCCAAGCATGGGTTCGCGTTTGGTGCGACAATCGCCCGCACTCCGGCATGACTCCAGCGGAGCGCGGCGCGAAGCGTTGATGCGGCTGGGCGGTGTGGAGCAAACCAAGGAAATCTATCGCGAGCGAAGGGGCTCCCGATGATCGAAACCCTGCTGCAGGATCTGCGTTTCGGCGCGCGCATGCTGCGCAAGAATCTCGGCTTCACCGTTGTCGCCGTCCTTACTCTTGCGCTGAGCATCGGCGCCAACACCGCGATTTTTTCCGTCATCGACGCTGTGCTGCTTCGTCCGCTGCCCTACAAAAATTCCGATCAGTTGGTTTCGATCGCCGCTAACAACGTGCAGCGCGGCATTAACGGCCTCCCGGTTTCCTTCACCAAGATGACGCGCGTCAGGGAGCAAACGCGCACGCTACAAAGTGTCGGCGCGTATTATCCGCTCAACGCGAATCTCACCACGCACGGCGCGCCGGAACAGATTTCCGCGGCTCGAGCCACGGCCGGCTTCTTCGACGTTCTCGGCGTGATTCCTGCTGAAGGCCGCGGCTTCCTTCCCGAAGAAGATCGCGAAGGTGGCGCCGATGTTGCGATCATCAGCGACGGTTTTTGGCACAGCCATTTCGGTGCCGCGCCGGATTTGATCGGTCGCGCGATTCCCCTCGATGGCAAGAGTGTCACCGTCGTCGGCGTGCTACCCGCAAGTTTTCATTTTCCTTTCGCGCAGCCGGAACCTGACGTCTGGCTTCCACGGGTGTTCGATCCCGTCGCGCTAACCCCCGCGATGATTCGCACCGGCGCTTCGTACCTCGTCGTGTTCGCGCGCTTGCAGCCCAGCGAATCGCTGGCGCAGTCGCAAGCCGAGCTTGACGCTATCAGCGAAACCTACGCAAAAGATTTTCCCGGCTACGTGGACGCCTCGAATTATTCGTTGGAAATAGTTTCGCTGAAGGAAAGTCTCGTCGGGCCTGTGCGCGTGACGTTGTTGCTGCTGCTCTCCGCCGTGGGATTCGTGCTGCTGATCGGCTGCACAAACATCGCGAGCATGCTTTTAGCTCGCTCCACCACGCGACAAAAGGAGATTGCGATACGGCAGGCACTCGGCGCTTCGTCTCCGAGACTTATGCGCCAGCTTCTGACCGAAAGCGTGCTGCTGTCGGCGCTCGGTGGAATTCTAGGCGTCGCTCTCGCGGCTGGAGGTCTGCGTTTGTTGCGTCTTTTGCCGCCGGGAACCATTCCGCGCATTGAAGAGGTCAGCCTGGACGCCGGAGTGCTCATCTTTTCGCTGGTCCTCTGCGTGGTCACCGGCATCGCCTTCGGTCTGCTGCCTTCGCTGCTCGCTTCGCACCGCGACGTAAACGAAACGCTGAAAGAGGGCGGTCGCGGCTCGAATGAAGGCCGCAAAAGCAGGAGTTCGCGCGCCGCGCTCGTGGTGGTGGAAGTCGCCGTTGCAGTTGTATTAGTCACCGGGGCAGGACTGCTGATGAAAAGTTTTGGCAACCTGATGCACGTAGACCCCGGCTTCAGTCCCACCAACGTGACCACGTTCCTGATGACGCTCCCCAAATCCCGCTACCCGCAGCCGGCGCAGCAAGCCGAGTTCTACCGCCGTCTGGTTGAAAGCGCGCAAATTTTGCCCGGCGTGCAATCCGCCGGCGTTTCGAGTTTCCTGCCGCTCGCGGGCGCTCTGCGTTACGTTTATTTTTGCCTCGAGGGAATGGTCTGCCAAGGAATCGGCAAAGACCCGGTGATCGCCGTCCGCCAAATCTCGCCGGACTACCTGCAAACGATGGGCATCCCGCTGCTGCGCGGCCGTGTGTTCAACCAGCAGGACATCGCAGGAGTAAAACCTGTCGTAATCATCAACCAAACCGTCGCGCAAAAATATTTTTCCGCGCAGGATCCCATCGGCAGGCATCTCGCCAATTCGCGCGATAAAATCGAGATGGAAATCATCGGCGTCGTGGGCGACGTGAAATTCACCGGGTTGAACACTCCCTATATTCCCGAAATGTATATGCCGCAGGCGCAGAATCCCGCCGCCACCATGACGCTCGTCGTCCGCTCGACCTCGAATCCGCAGCCCCTGATCGCAGCCGTCCGCCAGAAAACCGCGGAGATCGATCCAGATTTGCCTTTTTCCAACATTGCGAGCATGAACGAAGTCGTCTCGGCGTCGGTGGCGCAGCCTCGCCTCACCACGCAATTCACAGGATTTTTCGCCGGGCTGGCTTTGTTGCTGACGGCTGTCGGCATTTACGGCGTGCTGGCGTACTCGGTCACTCAGCGCACGCATGAAATGGGCATACGCATGGCGCTGGGGGCGTCTCGCGTTGAGATCCTCAAAATGGTGGTGGGGCAGGGAATGAAGCTGGTACTCTCCGGCTTGGTTCTCGGTCTCGTCGTTTCGCTCGCAGTGACGCGGCTTCTTACCACGCTGCTATTCGGCACCAGCGCGAGAGATCCCCTGACGTTTGCTGCCGTAACGCTGCTCTTAATCGTCGTGGCACTGCTGGCCGCATATATTCCTGCGCGCCGTGCTGCTCAAGTCGATCCAATCGTCGCCCTGCGCCACGAATAGGATATCTTCAATGCGAGCCTTTCTGTGCACTCTAGCGAGCCGCGTGCGCGGGTTTCTCGAATGAATGATAGAGGAAATCCAGTTGACAGCCCGTTCCGTTGCGGGATACGCTCGCCGAGCTTTCGGTCCTCGTCTTATCAAATCCAGGAGGAAAATGTGAAATTGCTTAAGCTGTCTGCAGCCCTGAGTGTGTTAATGCTCCTCGCGCTTTCCGCGGCGGCGCAAGAACCCGGCACCATCGCCTCGATCGAACTCCAGACGCCGAAGAACGGCATGCTGAAACAATATGAAGACGGCCGGAAACAAAAGGCCGATTGGCACAAGCAGCAGAAAGATACGCAGGGACTCTTCGTTTTCCAAATTCTCACCGGAGATCACACTGGAACGTACATGGTCGCCCGCTTCGGCCAGCATTGGGCGGATTTCGACAAGCCGTCGGTTCCCGATGCTGACGATCTAGCGCAATACCAAAAGCTAATTGGGAGCACTGTGGAGAGCTTGGTCACGTCCTACTGGGAAGACCTGCCGAAAGTGAGCAATCCATCCGCGGACATGAACGGCAAGTACACCGAGGTCATCACCTTTCACATTCGCTACGGGCACGGCGACGATTTCCGCAGCGCCATCGCGCGGGTGGCCGAGGCACGGCAAAAGATGAACTCGCCGGCGCACGGTTCGTGGCATCGCCTGGTGAACGGCGGACCCGGCGGCACCTATGTCATCACCTACGAGCGCGCTAATTGGGCTTCGATGGGGGACGACCCGGCGATCAAACCGTTGCGCGACGACCTCCGAGCGGCCTTCGGCGAGCAAGAAGCCATGTCGGTGATCGAGAGACTCAACAGCTCGATCGATAGCACCTACAGCGAGTTAATGGAGTTTCGCCCGGACCTGAGCTACCTTCCGGCCAAATAACAGCCGGTTCGTTAGGTAGTTTTGATTTGGGGTGCGGGGCAGTCTGTCTGCGGTATGCGGTTCATGCAGTTTGACTAAAAGCAAGTCAGGCCGGCCTTCACGGGCCGGCCTTTTCTTTTTCGAGGCGTTCTTCTTATTGCGGCCTTCGCGGGCGAAGCATCCGCTGGTTGGCAGATGCCCCGCCCGGTGTGCTCTCAGAACGACTACTTGGGCCTGCCGCCGCCTGACGAGCGTGGAGCGGACGACTGCCTCTGCTGCATTTGCTGCGTCTGTTGCGTGTGCCGCTGCTGCAATTGCTGTGTCTGCTGCGCGTGCTTCTGCTCTACTTGTTGCGTTCGGGCATCATCAGCCTTTTGTTTCGTCAACTGTTGATGCTCCTTGTCCTGCTGCTGCTGGAGCTTCTGCCGTTCTTGTGTCTGCTTTGTTTGCAACTTGTCCTGCTCCTGTTGGTATTTCTTATCCGTCTTTGCGTTCCCGGTGTTTGGAGCAGCCGCGTGTTGTACCGCCGGCAGATCGTTAGGATGGACGGCTGATCGACCGCCGGTGTTCTCCGCGCGCCCACCCGCTTCTCCGCCTCTCACCACGCCATTGCCCTTAAAATCTCCAGGTCGCGCAGTTGCAACTACTCCCGGTTGGCCGTGGTTGAACGATGCGCGTTGCTGTGGATCAGAGCGGGCAGCCTGGATATGTGCGGTTTGCGCTGCTACCGGCCCGATATGTCTTTCATGTGCGGCAGCTTCTTCTTGCGGCGTGGCACGCGCGTCAATCCCACCGTGGCCGTTGAAGCTGACGTGAGAATCGTTTCGTATGTCC
This sequence comes from Acidobacteriota bacterium, assembly GCA_003167215.1. Lineage (GTDB taxonomy): Bacteria > Acidobacteriota > Terriglobia > Acidiferrales > UBA7541 > Palsa-295. The sequence continues at coordinate 23,213 of PMTV01000066.1, forward strand.
ACGTGCTCGTTGTAAACGTTGTGGAAGCCATCGCCCACATGCCAAACCGATGTGTTATAGAAGAAATGCCCACCTTCCCAACGTCCGCCATAGAAGCCGTTACCGAAGTAGCCGAAGCCGTAGTTGATTCCGCCATAAAAACCTACAGTGGGACCCCAATAGCCGTCATAGAAAAGAAATCCGGAGCCGCCCCAACCCCAGTAGGGAGGGGTCCACAGGAAGCCGACTTCCGGAGCCATCACCCAAGTGCCCGGTATCCAGTAATAGTCGGCGGCATCGTAGTCATAATCCCAGTATCCAGGCGTCCAGAAATAACCGTCGCCGGGGCAAATCGGCTGCTCGTAAACGGGCAGGACCGGCGGCCCTACCGCAATCGCTACGCGGACTTGCGCGGACACCGCCCCCGCCACGCCCATCAGCAATATTGCGAACAACATCGAACGCACCACTAAAGCAAAACGCATTGCGCATCCTCCTGTCCGATCATCCGTCGAGTACCCGCCCTGCTATGCTCCGGCGGGCTGCGCGGATCGAGCGGCTCAATTTAGGCCGGTCCCGGTGGTCAAGCCGGGCAAAAGAGTGACCTGAAGCACTTGAGAGCAAAACATAATCAATACCCAGTGGCCATACATCAATCCGTGTATTCAGCGGTGTCTCAGGTACTACCTCTATTTTGTAGTGCGCCGACCTGGAACGCTTTGTCTTTGGCCCATGCATTCTCGTTGCTATAATTCCGCCCGTCCGCAGGCCGGCGATACCTCGGAGGACGCTCTTCATGCCGAATGAACCAAATCAACCGCGAAGCACTCTTCTCCGCATGCGCATGAGCGAATTCTGGTCCGGTGATCTTGGCCTGACACTCGTCACCATTGGCTTGGCAGTTCTGATCTTCGTAATCACCCCGCTTCGCGAAGCCGGTCTTCGCGGACGCATCTTCTTCGAACTCGCTGTGGTAGCGCTGATGATTTCCGCGGCCCTGGTCGTAAACCAGAGCCGAATCGCCACGGCTGTTGTGATCGCCGTGGTCGTCGGCACTGCGGCGGTGGTGGGGGCCGGGCGCATCCATCCGACGCCGCTTCTTCATCAGCTCGGCAGCGTACTCGTCACTGCAACTCTGCTTATTTACGTTTGCATTGTCTTGCTCGTGACGTTTCGCAACGGCCCGGTCACATGGAGCCGGGTGCAGGGCGGCCTCAGCGCGTATCTTCTACTGGGCTTGGCCTGGGCCTCCGCCTATGAGTTTCTTGAACAACTTCATCCCGGCGCTTTCCACTTCGTTTCTACGCCGGCCGATTTGGACCAACTCACCGCGAAGTTGACCTATTACAGCTTTACCACGCTTACCACGGTCGGTAGCGACATCAGCCCCATACTTCCCTTCGCGCGCTCGCTCACCATCGCAGAGTCCGTGGTCGGCCAGCTTTTTCCTGCTGTGCTGATGGGCGCCCTGGTCGCCATGGCCCTGCAGTATCGCCCCAAGTCCTGAGCGAGGCTTGATGGGTGAAACCCGGCGAGCAGCGCAATGTTGCGCATCCAAGCCCTCGGTTCATGGCGTCACTGCGATTCGGGCGTGAGCGCGCCGGTTGCGGCGTCAATGCGGAAGCGCGAAATTCCTGTTCCTTCAAGATGTGCTACGGAAAGACTTGCGCCGTCGGGGTCTACTTCAACGCTCCACGGTTTCGCGCCAGCTTGAACCGGCGACCCGGCCACGGCATTCAACGCGCCGGTTTTCCAGTCAATGGCAAACGCGGAAACGCTTTCGGAAGTGTGATTCACCACATAGAGATAATTTCCAGAAGGATCGATCGCCAGCCACGCGGGCCCGTGTTCCGGAAAAACCGTAATCTCAGCAGCGCCCGTACTTTCGCCCTCGCTGCCGGACGAAACCGTTATCGAATCGCTCAACGGATTTGCGGCGAACGTCAGCTCCTGCCGGGTGGCCAGATTCGTGACGTGCAGCGTGCGCGAATCGCCTTGCACCGCGATGGCGTCACCCGCGCGGCCAGTCACGGTCAAAACCGTGTGCGCATTGTTACCGTCAAAGCTGCCTCCAATATTCGCGGTCCCAGCGGAGACTCCCGTTGCTATGCCAGCTTTGTCGATCGTCGCCACTGCTTCATTGTCCGAAGTCCACCTGGTGTCCTTGGGGTTTTCGTGATCGGTGGGTCCGACCGCATAACTCACGTTTAGAATAAATGCCTGCGTCCCGGCAATCGCAATCGTCGGATTCGCGGGAGTGAGCTTCACTGACGTGACGAACAGATTGCTCAGTGAGGAGCCGAAGCAGGAGGATAATCCCAGAATTGAGAGCAGCGGAATAATTCGAACCACTCGCTTGAGCTTGCCGAACGAATTGACTTCCGTATTTGCCTCCTCACGCGAAAAGTTCAGCGCAATTCTCAGTTGATTATTTCAGCGAAGCCATGTCGATCACGAAGCGGTACTTCACATCGTTCTTCAGCAGCCGCTCGTAAGCTTTGTCAACCTCTTGAATTTTGATCATCTCGATATCCGCCGTGATTCCTTTGTCGGCGCAGAAATCGAGCATCTCCTGCGTTTGGCGGATGCCGCCGATCGCGCTTCCCGCCAGGCTCCTGCGGCCGAAAATCAAACTGAACGCGCTTACCGGAGCCGGCTTGTTGGGCGCACCCACGAGCGTCATAGTACCGTCCATCTTCAGCAGACTGAGATAAATGCTCAGATCGTGTTCCGCGGAAACAGTATCCAGGATGAAATTAAAAGTATTGGCATGCTTCTTGAATTCGTCGGGATTTTTCGAGATCACCACTTCGTCCGCGCCTAGACGCAGCGCGTCCGCGGTTTTGTTCGGGGAAGTGGTGAAAAGCACGACGTTCGCGCCAAAGGCTTTCGCGAATTTCACGCCCATGTGTCCCAGGCCGCCGAGTCCCACGATGCCGACTTTCTGTCCCTTGCCCGCTTTCCAGTGGCGCAGCGGCGAATACGTGGTAATCCCGGCGCAGACTAGCGGCGCAGTGCCCGCCAGATTGGTTTTGTCGGAGACACGCAGCACGAACTCTTCGTCCACCACGATGCTTTCGGAGTAGCCGCCATACGTTACCCCGCCAAGAAATTTGTCTGGCCCGTTGTACGTGAACGTAGGCATGCTTTCGCAGAACTCTTCCTCGCCCGCCCGGCAGTTGGCGCAGGTGCGGTCGGAATCGACCATGCATCTCACCGCGACGACGTCGCCCTCCTTGTATTTCTTCACCGCGCTTCCGGTTTTCACCACGCGCCCGACGATCTCGTGCCCCGGAACGCACGGATACACCGTCGGCATCACGCCTTCCCATTCGTTGCGGACTTGATGCAAGTCCGAGTGGCAGATGCCGCAGTACAAAATTTGGATTTGAACATCTTCCGGCCGCGGCGAACGCCGCTGCACCGTGAACGGCGCCATAGTAGAAGTCTTGCTTTGCGCGGCGAAAGCCTTCGCCGGAAACGTCTGCGGTTTCTGCCTCTCTATCGCGGTCTGCTGAGCTGCGTCAGTCATGTTCGCATTCCTCCAATCTGAACTTGCGCCACTATTTTAGTCCTTGCGGCAACAGCAGTCACTACTAGTTCGCTCCGGTGGCAGCCCGTTTCACCAAGTCAGCTTCGTAATCCCGGATCGCGGCGAGAGAGCGGAACAAAGTATTGCGCGGAATTGCGCGGTCCAGACGAGGTTAGCCAAGCTATCGACTTGCTGTCATTTTTGAAAGTGTTCGATTTTGCACAGCCGCGGAACCGTCAGTCACCGTACGATAACTTGCTCGAGAAAATGTCAAATTAAACTACTCAGGAGATTTTATGCGCGGACTAAGATTTCTGTTGTTAGGTGCTGTTGCTGCATTGTGCTTCACGGTCACCGCTCCCAAAGCGGCGGCTCAGGTCGCCGTCAGTGTGGGAATAGAGCCGGCATGTCCCTACGGTTACTATGACGCTGCTCCTTACGGGTGCGCTCCGGCCGGCTACTACGGTCCAGAATGGTTTACCGGCGGCGTATTCGTTGGCGCCGGCCCGTGGTTTCATGGCTCTGACGACTTCCGTGGCCACGTGAACAACCGTTTCCATCCGGAGCACGGCTATAAGGGCCCATCGCCAAAGGTTGGCGAGAAAGCCGAGGAGTCAAAGCGTGTCGATAGTGCGCACTTCAAAGGGAACGAGGAGCGCGACGGTCGCGGCCACGTAACCGGCGGCAAAAAGTAAATCAAGCAGGATCCTCCGGTAGTCGCAAACCCCTTGGTGAAACGCGGGTTTGCGGCGGGGGATTCGCCTGCGTCTGGGGCGCAGCCACGACATGATGCCGGTGGCTGCGCCCACTCAGCTCAGCGAAGAGGACTGAATGAGTTAGGAGTTCGCTTCGGTGTGTTGGGGCTAGGTGTGGAAGTCGCCAGGTTAGCCGTTGAGCTTCGTCTGAACTTCTTTCAAGATTTCCTTCGTCACCCGACGCCGCGCACGCGTATCCGTGCGTTTCTCTGCCAGAGGAGTCCTGATCTTGCCAATCTTTTTCGCAGCGTGAGAATCGTTGCGCATTTTGCGAACCTTATCGCGTGACCCTGACCCTTTACCTTGTCCCTGTTTGGATTTCATGTCGGTGGATTTCATCGCTTCCTCTGACGGCATCATAGCACAACGATTTGTAAGGCTGATTCGAGGCGATTGCTATCATCGAATTGCGAAGCTCGGATTCACGCGCAAGGTCTCTGGCCATCGCCGTCTTACCACTTTTCATCGCGAAGCACTCCATCGTTGTCATCATTTCGTCTCGGCGCGCAAAATGCTAACGTGTCATCCTGCGCGGAAGCTGAAGTCATTAGCAGGGAGGAAGCGATGTCGGGGAAAGGGTTGGAAGGGCAGGTGGCGCTGGTTACTGGCGCGGCGAAGCGGGTGGGGCGGAGCATTGCGCTGCGGCTTGCGTCCGAGGGCGCGGACGTGGTGGTGAATTACCTCGGCTCGAAGGCGGAGGCGGAGGAGCTGGCGCAGGAGATTCGCGCTATGGGGCCGCGCTCGGTGGCGATTGGAGGAGACGTTTCCAAGCGCCAGGACGTTGAAAAATTATTTATGGCCGCGGAGAACGAATTCGGGCGGCTGGACATTCTGGTGAACAACGCGGGCATCTTTCAGGCCGTGAAGTTTGAAGACCTGACCGAAGAGCAGTGGGACCACATGATGAACGCGAATCTGAAGTCGCAATTCCTGTGCGCGCAGGAGGCTGCGCCGATCATGAAACGGCGGGGACGCGGGCGCATCATCAATCTGGTGTCGCTCGGCGTGTGGCCGTCTTACACGCACTACTGCGTGTCGAAGGCAGGATGCATCATGCTGACGCAATGCCTGGCGCGCGCCCTGGGCCCCGAAATTCTGGTGAACAGCGTCGCGCCCGGGACGATTCAGTTTCCCGGCGAGCTTCCGGATGAAGATTATATTCGGCGCGTTCCGCTGCATCGCACCGGGACGGGTGACGACATCGCCGGCGCCGTCGCGTATCTGGCCAGCGCGGAGTTCGTGACCGGGCAGACCATCGTCGTCGATGGCGGAAGGTCGTTGGTGTAGGAGAATTTGCGTGCGAGAAAAAACGGCTTCAGGGGCAAAGCCCTGTTGCATCATGGCGCTTTCGGCGGGGCTGAAGCCCCGCCCTTCCATCAGCAAACGAGGAGACAGAATGCTCTTCATGGTGATTGAGCGATTCAAGAATCGCGACGCGGAGCCGATTTACCGGCGCTTTCGCGAACACGGGCGGATGATGCCTGAAGGGCTGAAGTACGTTGCGAGCTGGATTGAAGAAAATTTCGATCGCTGCTTTCAAGTGATGGAATGCGAGGATCCACAGTTATTCGAGCCGTGGATCGCGGAATGGCGCGACTTGATGGACTTCGAAATCGTGCCGGTGGTTTCGTCGCAGGAGGCGGCGCAAAAATTCGCGGCGAAAGGGAATTGAGCGGCGGAGCGAAAATTACGCCCTAAAATGAAAGCCCCGTCCCGGTGGATTGGGGCGGGGCCGCGTTCTTTGCGAACGCTGAAGAGCTAGGACGTAACCGGGTTAGGCTTTTCGCTGTTGATCCCGAGATCGGCGATGGCCTTCTTTACCACTTTTTCCTCGATTTTTCCATCGAGGAAAAGTTCATTCAGCGCGGCAAGGGTGATGAAGCGCGCGTCCACTTCAAAGAAATCGCGCAACGAGGTGCGGCCGTCACTGCGCCCGAAGCCGTCGGTGCCGAGCGACGCGATTCGGCGGGGAAGCCAGGAGCTGATCATATGCGGCAAAGTCTTCAAGTAGTCGGTGGCGGCGACGAGAACTCCCGGCGAATCTTTCAGCATTTCCGTCACATAAGGGACGCGCGGCTTTTCCGCCGGATGCAGGCGGTTCCAGCGGTCGGTCTCGACTCCGTCGGTGTAGAGAGCTTTGTAACTGGTGACGCTCCAGACGTCGGCGGCCACGCCGTACTTTTTCTCGAGGATTTCCTGGGCTTGCAGCGCCTCGTTGAGGATCGCTCCGCTGCCGAACAATTGCGCGCGCAGTTTTGATTTTTTGTTGGAGGAAGTGCGGAACTTGTACAGGCCCTTCAGAATGCCTTCGGACGCGCCGTCGGGCATTTCGGGCATGGCGTACGGCTCGTTCATCACGGTGATGTAGTAAAAAATACTTTCGCCATCTTTGTACATGCGGCGGATTCCGTCCTGAATGATCACGGCGAGCTCGTAAGCGTAAGCGGGATCGTAGGCACGCAGATTCGGAACGGTGAGGGCGAGCACGTGGCTGTTGCCGTCCTGGTGCTGAAGGCCTTCGCCCGCGAGCGTGGTACGCCCAGAAGTTCCGCCCAGCAGAAAACCCCGAACGCGCATATCCGCGGCGGCCCAGATAAAGTCGGCGATGCGTTGGAATCCGAACATGGAGTAGAAAATAAAAAACGGAATGGTGTTGATTCCGTGAGTGGCGTACGCGGTGCCGGCGGCGATAAACGACGCCATGGAGCCCGCCTCGGTGATTCCTTCTTCCAGAATTTGGCCGTCTTTGGCTTCTTTGTAGTAGAGCAAAGTCTTCACGTCCACTGGCTCGTAGCGCTGGCCGACGCTGGAATAAATTCCGACGGTGCGGAAGAGCGACTCCATTCCGAATGTGCGAGCTTCGTCCGGCACGATGGGGACGATTAATTTGCCGATTTCGGGATCGCGCAGCAGTTTGCGCAGGATGGCGACGAATGCCATGGTGGTGGAAATTTCCCGGCCATCGCTGCCGGCGTAAAACTCCTTGAACAACTCCTCGTGATTCGCCGCGATCGGTTTCGCGCGGACTCGCCGCTGAGGCGCGTAACCGCCAAGCTCTTCGCGGCGCGCACGGAGATAGCGAATCTCCTCGCTGTCTTCGGCGGGGCGGTAGAACGGAACGTCAATGCATTGTTGGTCGGTTACCGGGATATCAAACCGCGTCCTAAATTCGCGGAGCTCTTCTTCGTTGAGCTTCTTTTGCTGGTGGGTTACGTTTTTGCCTTCGCCGGCCTCGCCGAGGCCGTAGCCTTTGATGGTGCGCGCCAAAATTACAGTGGGTGCGCCGCGGTTCTCGACGGCGGCTTTGTAAGCAGCGTAAACTTTCCGCGGGTCGTGGCCGCCGAGGCGCAGGCGGCGGAGCTGCTCGTCGGAGAGAGGTTCCACTAATTTTAGCAACTGCGGGCTGGAACCGAAGAAATGTTCGCGGACGTAATCGCCGGAAGAGACGACGAGTTTTTGATATTCGCCGTCAACCATTTCCCCCATGCGTTTTACCAGAAGGCCTTCGGTGTCGCGCTCAAGAATGGAATCCCACTCGGTGCCCCACAGAACCTTGATCACGTTCCATCCGGCGCCGCGGAACTCCGCCTCGAGCTCTTGAATGATTTGGCCGTTGCCGCGTACGGGACCGTCCAAGCGCTGCAGGTTGCAGTTCACAACAAAGATAAGGTTGTCGAGTTTTTCTCTGGCGGCCAAACCGATTCCGCCGAGAGATTCCGGTTCATCGGTCTCGCCATCGCCGAGAAAGGCCCAGACTTTGGAGTCGGTTACGGGCTTGAGTCCGCGATCTTCGAGATATCTGTTGAATCGCGCCTGGTAGATAGCCATCAGGGGACTGAGTCCCATTGAAACCGTGGGGAATTCCCAAAATGCGGGCATGAGCCAGGGATGCGGATAAGAAGTGAGACCGCCGTCAGTCTTCAATTCACGCCGAAAATTTTCAAGCTGCTCCGCGGAGAGACGCCCTTCCAGAAACGCGCGCGAATAAATTCCGGGAGATGCGTGGCCCTGGAAATAAATGATGTCGCCTTCGAACTCCGGCGTGTGCGCGCGGAAGAAATGGTTGAATCCAATTTCATACAAAGTTGCCGCGGACGCATAGGTGGAAATGTGCCCGCCAATGTTGTGCTCTTCGCGGTTCGCGCGCACGACCATGGCAATCGCGTTCCAGCGGACCAGGCTTTTGATCCGCCGTTCCAGTTGTTGATCGCCAGGGAAGTCGGGCTGCAAGCGGTGAGGGATGGTGTTGACATAGGGCGTCGCCGCAGTGAACGGAATGTCGATCCCGACAACCTTGGCGTGTGCCCGCAGGCGCTCAAGAATGTACGAAGCAACCTCGGGGCCGCTTGATTGCAAGACCGAGTCCAGCGATTCGAGCCATTCCTGCAGCTCGGCATCATCCAGCCCGTGAATCGGCGTGGTAAGTTCGTTGTCCATTGCTTCGATTGCCCTCGTAGCCTTTCATGTGCCAGCGCGCCGCAAGAAATCCGCCGGCGATGATTTTCGCGTTCCTAGAATACACCCATACCTGCCCCTGTGCGCATGCGGAGCAATCGAGTTTTCTTTCGGAGAAATCGTGGAGAGAGACCAGCGATGGTGGGAGAAATGATCCACCAGCGGCAGTGTCAGATGTTTCGGGCGAGCTTGGCTACGAATTCGCGGTCGGCCGGCAAGAAATTCAACTCGCGCAAGGTTTCCGGAGAGCGCCATTCCATGGTCTCGAAGGCTTGGTTGCGGATGTCACCGGGTGCCACGGTTGCTTCGAAGAAAATCAGATCGATGGCTTCACCCAGCTCGGAGTGTTGATGGCGCGTACGAAAAACTTCCGGACCGATTCGCGCGACGACTCCGAGCTCTTCCTGCAACTCTCGCGCCAGGGCTTGCGCAGGGGTCTCGCCCGACTCCAACTTTCCTCCGGGGAATTCCCACATCAGCCCGAACGAATCGGTGCGGCGCCGCTGGCAGACCAGCAGCTTTCCGTCCGCTTCGATTAGCGCGGCCACTACTAACATTATTCGAGACCTCTCACTTTGTTCCGTGAATCACGCGGAAAAGCTCCCGCGCGCCCTGGATTAATGGTGGTCCAGGCGTATTGAGCAATTCGTCGCGGATCACGAAGACGCGGCGCTTCTTCACCGCCGGGACATCCTGCCACGCGGGATTCCGCAACGCAGTCGCGGGCTTCGCTCGATCTCCGGTGGCGGCCCAAGCTAGAACAATCACATCCGGCTTTGCCTGTGCCACTTCTTCGTCTGTGACGCGCCGGCCCGCACCGCCCACCATCCTGCCGCCTGCAATTTCGACTAGCTCTTTAACCCAAGGTGGGGAACTGATTCGCGGTTTCGGCCAGGCCTCGCAATAGACACGAGGCCCGCGATTCTTTCGCTTAGCGCGAGCAGCTTGGGCCACGGCAGCGAACGATTGCTTCATCTTGACGATCAACGTCTCCGCGTTGGCTGGGCGGTTCGCGATTCTGCCCAAAGTCCGAATGTCGCGCTCGATGTCTGCCAGCGACCGCGGATTGATGGCGACGAAAGTCACAGGCTCCGCAAGAATTTTCGCTACGGTGTCAGGCGTGAAAGGCACGGAGCCGATCAGCATGGTGGGCTTGAGGCGCATTACTTCGCCGATGTTCATCTTCCAACAATCGCCCACTTGCGGACGCCGGCCCACCTCCGCGACGTCTTTACACCATTTGCTGACGCCGACCAGCTCGCGCCCGGCGTCCAGCGCCAGCAGAATGGAGGTAACGTTCGGCGCGAGCGACACGATCCGAACTTTCTCGTGCGAGCTTTTGGTTGGCATCGTCGCGAGGATTCTACTTGCTCTGTCACAAATCCACTAGAAGGCAAAGATGATGATATTTTCCATACGACGATGCCTGCCTGTTCTATAATGGCGCGCTCTAATGTCCCTCGCTCCCGGAACAAAACTCGGTCCTTATGAAATTCAGTCCCTGCTGGGCGCGGGAGGCATGGGCGAAGTTTACCGCGCGCGCGACACGCGGCTGCAGCGAGACGTCGCCATCAAAATCCTTCCGAATTCTCTGGCCACCGACCGCGACCGCCTGCGGCGTTTCGAACAAGAAGCCAGAGCCGTGGCCGCGTTGAATCATCCAAACCTGCTGACTGTCTTTGATGTCGGTGCAACGCCTCTGACTGAGGAAGCGACCGGAGCCAGCGCAACAAGTGGCGCAGCAGTCGCCGCGGCTGCTTCTCCATATATCGTTTCCGAATTGCTCGAAGGCGCCACGCTGCGAGAGCGTCTCTCCGCAGGCCCCTTGCGCGAACGCAAAGCGCTCGATTACGCCGTCCAAATCGCGCGAGGCCTGGCCGCGGCGCACGAACGCGGCATCGTGCATCGCGATCTTAAGCCTGAAAACCTTTTCGTCACCAATGACGGCCGCGTAAAAATTCTGGATTTCGGTCTGGCCAAACTCACGGAAACTGCCCCCGCTGATTCTGACGCCACGTTGGCCTCTTTAGGTTCCGCCACGCAAGCAGGCGTGGTGATGGGAACCATCGGCTACATGTCGCCCGAGCAGGTGCGCGGAAAACCCCTGGATGCGCGCAGCGATATTTTCAGCTTCGGCGCCGTTCTTTACGAAATGCTGGCGGGCCGCCGCGCGTTCCAAGGGGACACCGCCGCCGATTTGATGAGCGCGATCCTGCATCACGAGCCGCCCGAAGTCAGCTCCACGAATCACGAAATTTCGCCCACGCTGGACCGCATCGTTCATCACTGCATGGAAAAGGACGCGCAGCAGCGCTTCCAATCCGCGGGAGACATCGCCTTCCAGATCGGTGAGTTGAGCGGGTTGCGAAGCTCGACGGCCACGCGCGCAATCACCGAAGCCGGCGCAACGAAAAAGATCCAGCCGTGGATGCTCGCAGCGATCGGCGCCCTCGCGCTGGTTCTGCTGCTGGTGGCGACATGGTTCCTGGCGCGTGCAACAGCGCGCACCACGCCGCCAAAATTCACGCAGCTGACCTTCCAGCAAGGCTACGTTGAATCCGCTCGCTTCCTGCCCAACGGCCAAGGCTTCGTCTGCGTGTCGCGCTGGGGTTCGGATACCGCTCTCGGCCTTTACACCGGACAAATAGACAGCCCGGGATTGCGATCCTTAGGAGTGCAAGCGGATTCCCTCGTATCTGTGTCGTCCGGCGGCGAACTACTCGTGATCCAAAACTTTCAAGCCATTGGGCCAGGATATGCGCGCGTGGGCACTTTAGCGCGGCTGCCTTTGGGTGGTGGCGCTCCTCGACCGGTCCTGGACTCCGTTCATTATGCCGACTGGGCGCCGAACGGCAAGGACTTTGCCGTGGTGCGGTTTGTTCCGGAAAGCCACGTCTATCGCCTGGAATATCCGGTGGGCAAAGTGCTCTATGAAACCGCGGGATGGATCAGCCATCCGCGTTTCTCGCGCGACGGTAAACGGATCGCCTTCCTCGATCATCCTGTTTTCGGTGACGATCAAGGCGCGGTGGCAATCGTGGATTTACAGGGACATCGCAAACAACTGAGCAGCTCCTATGGCTCGGTTCAGGGGGTGGTGTGGTCTCCGGACGGAGATGAGATCTGGTTCAATGCCATCGTCGCGGGAGTCCACCGTGCGCTTTTCGCCGTGACCCTGGGAGGGCGCGAGCGCTCCCTTTATTCCGTGCCGGGAGATGTTGATGTTCAAGACGCGCTTCCCGATGGCCGCGCGCTTCTGGCTCAGCAAAGTGAGCGCCGCGTCCTGATGGTTTTCACTCCCGAACATCCGGAAGGCCGCGATTTCACCTGGATGGACTGGGTATACGGCGCGCGCTTTTCGCTCGATGGCAAGCTCATTCTTTTCGGTGACGAGCACGCCGGCCCGATGTACAGCACGTTTCTCCGCAACCTGGATGGTTCGCCCGCAGTGCGGCTTGGAGACGGCAACCCGGACGAGTTGTCGCCGGATGGCGCCTGGGCTGCAAGTCGTCTGCCGGTTCCTCCCGTTCAGATTACGCTTTTGCCCACGGGAACGGGCGAGCCCCGCCAGCTTACTCACTCAAAAATAACCCACACGATCTCACGTTGGCTGCCCGACGGCCGGCTCGTCGCCAACGGCAGTGAACCGGGTCACACAGATCGCGCGTATCTGATTGACACAAACGGCAACGAGACGCCCATCACACCGGACGGAATAAGATTGGTCGCCGTGTCGTCGGATGGAAAGCGCATGGTGACCGCCGACGCTCACTCCCAATCTCAGTTGTTCCCCATCGGAGGCGGAGAGCCCCAGCCGCTGCCCCAGCTGCAGAAAGATGACCGTCCCTTTGACTTCACGCTCGACGATGCCGCGCTGCTCGTCCGGGTCTCGCGCCACGACGGCGGGTTCGAGATCTGGCGCGTCGAACTCGCCGGCGGCAAACGCACCCTGCTTCACACCGTGAACGTTCCGGGAGCTTCCGCGATTTCGAACGGCCTCAACGTCACCGCCTCGCGCGACGGAAAGAGTTACGCCTACCAATACCACCCCGCGATTTCAACGGAGTATTTGGTTGAAGGGCTTCGCTGATCGCATGCGACGCACCATTCTGCGGCCACCTATGAGTCTTCTGCGTTGAGTCGCAAGTTGCACGATTGCCTGTATCGAGGCGCTGTCGTACAATGCACGGCCTGTGCCTGATACTTCTTCCTACGTAGGCCGCACCATCTCCCACTATAGCGTCCTGGAAAAACTGGGAGGCGGAGGCATGGGCGTGGTGTACAAAGCCAAGGACACGCGGCTGGGCCGGAACGTCGCGCTGAAGTTCCTTCCCGACGATATCTCCCATGATCCTCAGGCGATCGAGCGATTCCGCCGCGAAGCGCGCGCTGCATCTGCGCTCAATCATGCAAACATCTGCACCATTCACGACATTGGAGAATTCGAAGGCCGTCCATTTATTGCCATGGAACTTCTCGAAGGCGAGACTCTGAAGCACCGCATCGCCGGGAAGCCCATCGAAATATCGGAGCTTTTGGAGATCGGCATTCAAATCGCTAACGGGCTGGATGCGGCGCACTCGAAGGGAATCGTTCACCGCGACATGAAACCCGCGAATATTTTCTTGGTGGAACGCGGGCAGGCGAAAATTCTGGATTTTGGCTTGGCAAAGCTCACCTCCGTGCACCAGCATGCCGCCGAATCGGTGGGTGCTACATCCATGCGCACACAAACGCATGTGCTGGATAAGGAGCAATTGACCAGCCCGGGGAGTGCCATGGGCACGGTGGCGTATATGTCGCCGGAACAGGCTCGCGGAGAAGAACTGGATGCACGGTCCGATTTATTTTCGCTTGGTGTCGTGCTCTACGAAATGGCTACCGGATCAGTTCCGTTCTCGGGAGTGACGTCGGCGGTGATTTTTGACGGCATCCTGCACTCCGCGCCGGCGTCAGCGAAGGAGTTAAATCCGCGCCTGCCCGCGGCGATGGAAAACGTTTTCGGCAAAGCACTCGAGAAAGATACCGACTTGCGTTATCAGACTGCGGCAGAACTTCGCGCCGACCTCAAACGCATCAAGCGAGACCTTGATTCCAGCCGCCGACCCGCCACGGAAAAAAGCTCTTCACCCTCCGTGCCGCCCGCGGCTGCAGCCAAGCAGAAATCCGTCGCGGTGCTCTACTTCGAAAACCAGAGCGGCGCGAAGGAAGACGAGTACTTGCGCGACGGCATCACCGAGGACGTAATCACCGAGCTCTCCAAGATCCGCGGGCTGAACACCTTTTCGCGCCCAACCGTTCTGGCCTTCCGGGACAAGCCCGTGACCCCGGCGCAGATTGGCCAGCAACTCGGCGCGGCCTACGTCCTCACCGGCACCCTGCGCCGGGCCGGCGCGCGCCTGCGCATCAGTGCACAGCTCATCGACACGCATACCGATTTTCCGCTCTGGTCGGATCGCTTTGATCGGGAGATGAAGGACGTTTTCGAAGTACAAGATGAAATGGCGCGCAAAATCGCGGAGGCCCTGCGCGTAACGCTTTCTCCGCAGGAATTGGAGGCCCTGGCCGACAAGCCCACGGAAAACCCGCAAGCCTATGATCTCTACCTGCGCGGCAAGCGTTACGCGCGGCGACTGACACGACAGGACGTGGAGTTCGCTCTGCAGATGTTCGAGAACGCGGTGACCTTGGACCCCAGTTTCGCCCTGGCCTACGCCGCCTGCGCCAACGCTTGCGCGATGTACTACTCCTTCTTCAGCCGCGATCAGGTGTGGGTGGAACGCGCGCGAGAGGCTTCCGGCAGAGCCGTGGCGCTGCGCTGGGACTTGCCTGAAACACACATTAGCCAGGCCTGGGTGCTATACGCCGCTGGACTCTATGACGAGGCCGTGCGCATGGTCAAGAAGGCCATCGAACGCAAGCGTGATTGCGACGGCGCCTATTACCTGCTGTGCCGCGCCCTTTTTGCCGCCGGACGCTATCAGGAAGTTCTAGACGTAGCAGAAGCTGCCATCGAGTCGAGCGGTGAGGACTATAACGTTTATGTGCCTATCAGGAACTGTTTCGGCGCCTTGGGAAAAGAACAAGCCAAACTCAAAATGAACGAGAGATTCTGCGGCGCACTCGAACAGCACATGAAACACGTGCCCGAAGATGCGAGAGCGCGCATTTTGCTGGGCGGCAACTACGCCGAATTGGGGCGAGAGGAAGACGCCTTGCGCGAACTCAACCTGGCAGTTACGTTGCGCGCCAACGAAGCCTCGATTCTCTACAATGCGGCTTGCGTGTACTGCCTCCTGAACAAAAAGGCGGAAGCTTTGGATGCCCTGCGCAAAGCCTGGGAAGCGGGTTCCAAGGATGCTGTGTGGACTCGTCGCGACCCAGACCTGGTCATCCTTCACGGGGATCCGGAGTTTGAGCGCCTCTATCCGGAGAACGCCACGACGCCGACCTCCCCCATCTAGTGAGCGCCGCCTTCCGCTACTGCACGGAAATTCCGGTGGACAGCAACGACCGGCTGCACAGATAATCTAGAGCGAATTAGTCGCGATCCAATCTGACTCTTCTCCATGCTAAGAGGAAATTAATCTTATGAAAAAGATGCTCAAGGGCCTATTGTGTCTGGCGCTCGCCGCCTCACCGCTCGCAGCGCAGACCGGCAAAAACACGACTTCCAACGGCGGCCTGCCGCCGATCATCGACCGCGAGTTGATCTTCGGAAATCCGGAAATCGCGGGCGCCCAAATTTCGCCCGACGGAAAGTATCTGGCGTTCCAAAAGCCGTGGAAAGACACGCGCAACGTTTATGTGAAGGGCGTGAATGAGCCGTTCAGCGCCGCGCAGTTGCTGACCACGGAAACCAAACGGCCAATTGCCGGATTCTTCTGGACCCGTGACGGCAAATACATTTTGTATGTGAAAGACAACGACGGCGACGAAAACTACAACGTCTACGCCGTGGATCCGAGCGCCAAACCGGCGGAAGGCGCGGACGCTCCAGCTTCGCGCGATTTGACCGGCCTGAAGGGTGTGCGCGTCGAACTTGTCGATGTTCCCAAAAATGATCCGGACGTGGTTTACATCGGGCTGAACGCCCGCGACAAATCCTGGCACGACCTTTACAAGCTCAAGATCTCGACCGGCGAGAAGACCTTGATGCGCAAGAACACCGAACGCATCGAAGGCTGGCAGTTCGATCTGCAGGGCAATCTGCGGCTGGCCACGCGCTCCGCGGAGAACGGCGACACGGAAATCCTTCGCGTGGATTCCGACAAATTCACCAGGATCTATTCCTGCAACGTCTTTGAAGCTTGCAGTGTGATCCGTTTTCAGAAAGACGGCAAGCGCGCTTACATGGAGACCAATAAGGGCGGCGACATGGACCTGACCGCTCTGGCGCTGCTCGATCCGGAAACGGGGAAAACGGAGATCGTGGAATCCGATCCGCTGAAGAAAGTGGATTTCGGCGGCGCCTTCTTCAACGAAGCAACCGACGAACTGGCGTTCACCTTGTATGTCGAAGACAAGCCGCGCTACTACTTCAAGGACAAAGGTTTTGGCGCCGATTTCAAATGGCTCGACGGAAAGTTCCCGGGCAAGGAAGTGAATTTGAATTCGGCCACGCTGGACGAGAAGATTTGGCTGGTGACGGCCAACAGCGATACCGAGCCGGGTGAGACCTACCTCTTCGACCGCAAAGACCACAAGCTCGCGCTGCAATATAAGATTCGGGAAAAGCTTCCCCGAGCAGACCTTGCGGAGATGAAGCCGGTGCACTACAAGTCATCGGACGGGCTGGAGATCCCCGCCTATCTCACTCTTCCCAAAGGCGTGCAGGCTAAAAATCTTCCTACGATTATTTTCCCGCACGGCGGGCCGTGGGGCCGCAACTACTGGGGTTACAATGGATATGCCCAATTTTTTGCCAACCGCGGTTACGCGGTGCTGAGCATGAACTTCCGCGGGTCCACCGGCTACGGCAAGAAATTCGAAGACGCGGGCAACCAGCAATGGGGCCGCAAAATGCAGGACGACGTCACCTGGGGCGTGAAGTACCTGGTTGACGAAGGCATTGCCGATCCAAAGCGCGTGGGAATCTTCGGCGGATCGTACGGCGGCTACGCCACGCTGGCGGGCGTAGCTTTTACTCCCGATCTTTACGCCGCGGCTGTGGATCTGTTCGGTCCTTCCAATTTAATTACGCTGTTGGATTCGGTCCCGCCGTACTGGGAATCCATCCGCCAGATGTTCTATCAGCGCATGGGGAATCCCACGACGCCGGAAGGGAAAGCGCTGCTGGTGGAGCGCTCGCCTCTCACCTGGGCAAGCAAAATCAAAACGCCGCTAATGATTGCGCAAGGCGCCAACGATGCGCGGGTCAACCACGCGGAGTCCGAGCAAATTGTGATCGCGCTGCGCGACCGCGGCTTCCCCGTCGAATACCTGCTGATTCCCGACGAGGGCCACGGCTTTGCCCGTCCGGTGAACAACATGGCCTCGGTCATGGCCACGGAAATATTCTTCGCCAAGTATCTTGGCGGACGCGCCCAGACTGACGGAACGCCGGAAGTTATGGCCCGCCTGAAAGAAATCACAGTCGATCCCAAGACTGTGGTATTGGCCAAGAAAATTGACGCAAGCTCGGTGAGCGCTCCGAAGCCGGCCAGGGACCTCGAAGCCGGCACTTACAAGTATCAAGCCAAGCTCGAGATTGGCGGCCAGCAGGTCCCCCTCAGTGTCTCGACCACCATTTCGGACGGCGGCGGTGCCTGGACCGCGACAGACGTGATTGACACACCTCAAGGGACGGTGACCGAAGTATCAACGCTGGATAAAGGGACACTGATCGCGCGCACCCTCAATTTGAAACAGGGACCAGTGGTGATCGACCTCAATTTCAGCGGTGACAAGGCTGCAGGTAATGTGAACATGAACGGACAGGATAAACCTGTCTCGGTCGATCTGGGCGGGCCACTGTTCGCTGATGGCGCAGGTTCGAAACAGTCCATCGCGTGCCTGCCCTTGGCCGAGGGCTACAGCGCCACGTTTCGTAATTTCGACGTCCAGAAACAAAAAGTGAAGCTGCTGCAGTTGAATGTTTCCGGCGTCGAAAAAGTGACGGTACCCGCCGGCACCTTCGATGCGTACAAAGTGGAGATTGCTTCGGCCGATGGCGGTGACGACAAGGAAACGCTTTGGGTGGCACAGGACTCCCACAAGGCCGTTAAGGAATCCTCGGTGCTGGCGTCCATGGGCGGAGCCTTACTGACACAGGAATTGCTACCGTAAACGTCGACGGGTGCTGGTTAGGCTCGAGAGGAGCTCAGCGCGAGGCGGGTGTTCTTCCTGCATTTTTGGTCAGATGCCAAGCGTTACACCAGGAGCATCGATACGCCCGCAGATCCTTCGGCGCATTGGCGGTTGCGATCTGGTGCGCGGCAGTCGCCAGAGCTTCGCCTTCGCTCGCGTACTTGCGTTTCCCGCTGACCGGACATTTTGATTCGTTGTCGACCACAAGCCCTTCCGTAGAAGTTTCGTTACTAATCTAGTTATATTCGCCTTTACGTCTTTCGCTGTGCAACCTCAAACAACTACATACAGTCAAACATAGCTGTGCTGAAAGACACAGGGAAGGCTATAAAATAATAACCGTGAATTCCACGAACAAAAACTCGTGCGGGAATTTTTGGGGTGGAAACGTCCGGAACTGGGACTTTGGCCGTGGGAAGTTCGTTGGGATGAGCCTTTGTGTCCTGCTCTGCGGATTTCCAGCTCCGGCTCGGTCACAGCAGTCCACTCCCGGACCGGCAGCGGAGAGCGGTGTACCCAACGCGCGGGGAACAGGGGTATCAGAGGGCGAGCCGCGACCCTTGCAACGGTCGTCCGGAGACGTCACCGGAACGGTTGTCGATCAAACTGGAGCTGTCGTCGCGGGAGCGCGCGTGACGCTCACGAATGGAGACCAACCCCCAACGCGGGACGTGCTTTCAGGCGAAAACGGGCAATTCTCATTTGCCAACATAGCTTCCGGTCCGTTTAAGGTGACCGTTACGATGGCGGGATTCGCTACGCAGACATATTCCGCAATACTGCGGCCCGGGGAGTTCTACATCGTCCCGCAGATCGCCTTGGCGGTGGCCACCGAAGTCACTGAAGTGCGTGTTGGGCTGCCACCTGTCGAATTGGCAGAAGAGCAAATCAAGGAGCAAGAGAAGCAGCGCGTGCTGGGCGTCTTCCCAAATTTTTATGTCAGTTACGTCCGCGATGCAGTTCCTCTGACACCCAAGCAGAAGTACGAGCTGGCTTGGAAGTCGACCGTGGACCCGGTCACATTCGCAGTGACGGGGGCCATCGCCGGCATCGAGCAGGCTCAAAATCAATTCAGCGGATATGGGCAAGGGGCACAAGGATACGGAAAGCGCTACGGCGCCGCCTACGCCGACACGGTTACCGGCACGTTCCTCGGAGGGGCCGTCCTGCCGGCGCTGCTGAAACAGGATCCGCGTTATTTCTACAAGGGAACCGGCAGCACGCGATCGCGGATCTTGTATGCCATCGCCAATTCGGTGATTTGCAAGGGCGACAACGGACACTGGCAGCTAAATTACTCCGGCATCCTTGGAGATCTGGCCTCGGGCGGCATCTCAAATCTTTACTATCCAGCGCAAGATCGGGGAGCGGGATTAGTGTTTGAAAACGAGGGAATAGGGATCGGCGCAACTGCCGCCGCCAATCTGATTCAAGAATTCATCATCCCGAAGTTGACACCGAACCTTCCCAACCACCAAACGCCGAAACCTTAAAACACGATTGGCGAGAGATCGAACATTTCTAAATCGGAAATGGGACACTCAACGATCAGTTCGCCCGGCGGTAAAGGACCCAATTCGGCGACTCCGCCACTGGAAGATATTCAACGCCGAGCATGTTGGGGTAGGCATTCAGAATCACAGCCAGAGTATCCCTCTCGCCAGCCGGGAACTTGGGCGCTAGGATAAGGGCTACGTCCCCAATCAGGAATTTCTCCGGCGGCATGGCAGCTGCGCTGATGTCTGTCTTGCTGAGGACCACTGCGCCTCCGTGGGAGGGAGGGCGCAGCGTAGCGAACGAAAACGGATTGCTCGCGCCAAGGCCCCGTACGGATTCACCGGGTCGTCCGTTTGCCTGAACCAGCGCGATCCCTTCCTCGGTGTACCGGACGAGGTTCTTGCCATCGTCGTTCGGGGGGCACGGTGTGGCGCAATCAACGAACTCTATCGATGCTAGTGGGGCCTCCTGAAATCGATGGCCGGGTTTCTCGCGCAGAACTTTGTCTGCCATCGCAGCCCCAAGGCCCGCAGCGTCTATACACATCGGAATTGCGACCGCGAGTAAACCGATGGCCAGCAGCGGGGCCATCTGGGGAGGGGAGGTGCCGTCCGGCACTGCGGCGGTCACTTCGTTCAAAAGTAGGAGCGCGGCCGCTCCCAGAAGAGGAAGGCCAAAGGGCTGGGTGTTCGTGAGCAGGAGCAGCGTGCCGGCGACCGTCGCCATCGCTACCACCAACGTCAACGTGAAACGACGGCGGACCGAGACTCCGGGCAGCAGGCTGACAAGAGCTACCATCAGAGCGACCGGAGCAATTTCGAAACGATCCACATATATACGCTTGATCACATCATGGGCGTCAATCGCGCCACGCTTCACGGCAGCCAGCAGCCGGTACTCGCTCACGAGCGCGGGTAGGTCGAAGCGCAGATAGCCCATGATAGGGATGCTGAAGGCGGCGAAACCTGCCGCCATTCCCGCCAGACGGATGCGTGCGCCTGAGCGAAGTGGCAGCGAGACGGCTGCGAGCGTTAACGCCACGAGTCCAAAGCTGATCTTCAGAAAAAGCAGCAAGGCGCAGGCCAGTCCGGTGGAGAAACCACCGGCGAACCGGAGCCTACGACTGTCGGCCTTCTCCGGCAGGAACGATTCAAGCAGAACCAGGGACGTCAGCGCATAACCATAGCGGTTGTGCTTCATGGAGAAAGCGGCCTGAGTGAAACCGTAGCCGAGCGGAAACGGTGCGGCGGCGAGCAGCGCCAAGAAGAGACAAGCGACGAAAAACGGAGCGGACTTCATACGCGGCCGGAGAACGAAAAATGCCCAGAAGCTGATCAGCGTGGTGGCCAGGGCGCTGCCGTAACCCAAACCGCGCGCGTTGTTGCCCGCCAGCCAAAGTCCCGCTGCGTGCAACAGGTAGTAAACCGGTCCCATCTGAGCGTAAAAGTCCACCTGAGGCCGTTCTCCGTTGAGAACGCGCCAGCCGCCGTCCAGGGACACGAATACATCGTGACCGAACATCCGCAGACGCGGGACTCCTACGATAGCGACGGCGAGACACACCAAGAGGAGCAACACAGCTAACAGACGACTGCGCCGGAGGGTGGCGTCGCGTGATCCTACCCACCACGACACCAAGCTTTCGAAGGAGATTCCTTCGACAACGCGCTGGTTAGGTGAATGTGCAATTCGCACGGGAGTCATCCTACATCACTACCATGAGCGTAAAGATGGATTTCGGCCCAGGGGAGGATTAGATGTGGGGAGCGGGTGGCCTTTACTCGGAAACTGTTCCGCTGCCAAACGGCAGGAAATAAAATGAGGGCATGCCGTCTTGACAGAAGAATATTGGGTCGGCAATGATTCTACGTGCAGGAAACTCTCAGCAAGAGGCTCGCAGATATCGTTCTTCCGGACGCCAATGGCCAAGAAATCCGTCTGGGTTCGTTATGGGAGAGCAGGCCGGCCATCGTCGTTTTTCTTCGCCACTATGGCTGAATTTTTTGCCGCGAGCACACCGCGCAGTTGCGCGAACACGAACAAGCCTTCCGGAACAAAGGCGCTTCTCTTGCCGCCATCGGCCTTGGCGACCGACACTATGCAGGAATTTTCCGCGAAGAAACGGGAATCGCGTTTCCCCTGTTGATCGACGAACAACGCCAGGCTTATGCCATCGCTAACTTGCGCTCCGCTAATTTGCTGC
Source organism: Acidobacteriota bacterium (assembly GCA_003167215.1). Lineage (GTDB taxonomy): Bacteria > Acidobacteriota > Terriglobia > Acidiferrales > UBA7541 > Palsa-295. The sequence continues at coordinate 44,943 of PMTV01000066.1, forward strand.
ACATGGCTCGCCGCGACAATTTTAAGAGCCGCGACCGCGCGAAAGCGGCCGGGCATCATCAGCACAAACTTGGCCAGAATCCTTTTCAGCTCGGCGGGAGCTTCATCTTCGCGCCGGGAAATATCGACCGCTTCGCCCATCTGAGCAAAACCTTCGGCGACAATGCAACTCCCGCTACGCTTCTTGCCGCTCTCGATAAAGGTGAGTGGACTTAGCCTGCAAAGCAAAAAAAGCGCCGGAGAGGTTCGCTCTCCGGCGCTTTTCGTGATACGAGCCTAAAAAAAATACTATTGAGCTGCTTCGACCTTCTTGAGCGGCGGCTTCGGCATCTGCCAGATGATTCCGGAGTCGTCGGCATTGTTCGGGTAGAACTGCGCCGACTTGTTGCCGGAAGGCAACAGCACGATGTCCGCACGGCGGTTGTAGGCGAGCCAGCTGCCCTGTTTGTTCCGTTCACGCGCCTTGGGGGCCTTGTTCGGATTGGTGTCTTCCAGGGTTTTTACTTCCGACTTTTCCAGCTGGCGCTCTTTTCCGTACGCGGCAGTCTGAATTTTGTCGGCGGAGATGCCCTGATCGACCAAATACTGTTTAATACGCTCGACGCGACGCTCGCTCAAATCCTGGTTGTGAGGCTTTGAGCCGCGGATGTCCGCGTGCGATTCGACAGAGAGCTTCGCATCGCCGTCGTACTCGAGATATTTCTTAAACCCGTCGGCCAGCGTGGCGAGCTCCGTTTGTTGGCTCTTTACCAGTCCCACTTGCGGGTGACCCTTATCCGGATAGTCCGTGGGGTAGAAGATGCTCTGCAAGACGACGGCGGGAATGGGCTCGATAGAGCCGGTCACGTGAACAGATGCGGTTTGCGTTAAGGTTCCGCCGCAGACGTTCGTGGCCGTCAAACTGTAATTCCTGGTTTCATCCACCGGCCCGATGTCGGTCTTGGTGGGGTCTGCCTTGATCGTCTGGTTGCCGTTGAGATCCACTTTGCCGATTGGATCGATATTGGCGGAGTCAGCGTTTGATGTGGTCCAGGTCAGCGTGCCATTGTCATCGGTGATGACCTTATCGCCGATCTTGCGATAGTGCAGATCGGTCGGGCTTGCCGTCAGGTTTGCCACCACGACGGTGTTGACGTTAACAGCTTCGGTGCCTGTTACGATCCCGCCGGGTCCCGTTGCCGTCAGCGTGTAGGTGGTCGTTGCTCGCGGCGAAACCGACTTGCTTCCGCTTGCGTCCACAGCGCCAACACCATTATCGATGGTCACATCCACCGCATCCGTGGTCTGCCAGGCGAGGTCCGTGTTCTGGCTGCAATTAATGTTGGCAGTCGAATTCGTGACCGTAGCTCTTACCGGCGCGATGGCTACAGTCGCGCTAGCGATGCCCGCATAGAAGCGTGGCAACGGCGCCTTCTTTTGCAGTTCAGCCTGGCGATTGCTCCAATCCGTGGTGACCTGCGTGTTCTTGGCTACGTTAATCGAAACTTTTTTCCCGGCCTCGACCTTCACGTCGCCGGACCATAGGTCTTTTCCGCCGCGCGTGATGGTTAGATGATGTGTTCCGGGCGGCAGCAGCAATTCTTGTTTCCAGACCCAGAAGTCGTTATTGAATTCGTCCACGTGGCCGACAAAATAGCCGGGAGTCTTTCCATTCGAAAGAACCGCGGCGCGAACGTCTGTTCCGGAGATATAGACGCGGCCCCAGGGGCCGGCAACCTTGTCGCCATACGGTTGCAGCGCCACAACGAGGTCCGTGGATTTTCCGGCCTCGATGTTGACGTCCTGCGTAGAGATCTTGTATCCGTAGTTAACCACCACCACCGTGTGCTTCCCGGCGCTCAGTTTGATACCGCGGCTTCCTTCGCGGATGCCGTTGCCATCCACGAACACGTACGCCTGGGACGGCGTCACTTTGATCTTCAGCTTCCCTTCCTGTGCGAAGCTGGCGCTCGCGCAAAGCGCGACTGCCACCGCAAGGGTGAAGAGGTGTCCAATTCGTCGCATCTCAATGTCTCCTAACGATTTTTATAGGCGAGATTATTTGTGCGCTTCCGCGCCCGTTCGGTAAAGCGCTGGCTGGGACTGCACCAAGAAGGTATATTCCTAGCCGCCATCTGTCAATGAATTTGAAAGAAAAAGCGAACGCTGTTGATATAACTGTTGATTCTACGTGTATCAACTATTCAACACTTGCTATCTGCCCGCTATGCTGCTTCGCTCAAAGCGTTTACAGTTTGGCGCGGCGGGAAGTTCGGCGACGAAATGCCCACGAATGTTCCGCTGTGGAACGCAACTTCGCCGCAGCCAGCCACGACATGCTGGCCGGGATTGGGTCGTCGTCGCAGATCAATCGCCGCGTTTAGCGCTTGCCCCATTCCGGATGGACTGAACAAAAAGCCGGGATATTCGCATTGCGATTAGAGCGCCCAGCCAAGATTCAGAGTTCGTCACCAACGGACTTTCGCGAGCGGTATAGATCTTTCGATGATCGGGAGAAGTGTGACTCAAGTGGGGCTCCGATTGTCTTCGCGAATGTCCAGCTCACGCCGCGAATATAGATGAGGATCACGGTCATGATCTTAGGATTCCGCGCGTGTTTTGCAAGATTCAGGGACTGTGAGTTCAGAGCGCTGATGCCCCCGAACGTTCGAGTGGCACCGCGCTGACGCGCGTATTCATTCAAGGCGCGATTCATAGAGCCGTGAATTCCGAGTCCACGACGGCTGCGAACAACGAACATACCATAACGGAGAGCCTCGTCCGGGCGGAGAATCCAACTTACTCCGAATGCAAGCTCCATGCCGGTGGCGAAAGTAACCCACATGTATCCTGCCGCTTCGCGTTCGACATATGCGACAGCCGCTGCGTCGCCTCGGCCGAAACGCGCGGCAATCTCCGCTGCAGGGATACCCATTAACGAGATAACTGCGGTAGCCACCTCGAGATCTTGGCTCCCGGCGAATACCTTCACCTCGACTTGCTCTTTCGCGTAGGGCTCGAATAAAGGCCGCTGCAGGTTGGTCTGAAAAATGTGCCAGGCATGTGAATACATAAAAGGACGAAGCAGTTCGCGCAATGCAAGCAACAAGGAAACAAACAGTCCGCGCCAGCGTATGCCTTCACGAACGGTTTGCCAGCGTGTAGAGGGCCGCTTGGGCATAGTCAGCCTGAGGAAGCGTTCGGTTGCAGTCGTATCTTGTGCGGCACGATACGCTATCGATCGATTCGCGTCAATCGGTTCTCCGAGTGATTCTGGACACGGATTCCGCTGGGTGTTAGGTTGGTTTCGCGTTGCGATACCCAAGAGGAGCACATGAAGGCAATCATTTATTCAGAGCACGGCGGACCCGAGGTTTTGCAGTACACGGATGTGGCGAAGCCCCAGATTGATGCGTTCGATGTTCTGGTCCGCGTGCGGGCTTGCGCGCTGAATCACCTCGATCTCTTCCTGCGAGGCGGGCTGCCTGGAATAAAGATCCCGCTTCCGCATATTCCTGGGAGCGACATCGCCGGGGAAGTGGCGGAGATAGGAGCGAAAGTTACGGGTTTGAAAGTGGGCGAACGCGTTTTGTTGCAGCCCGGGATTTCCTGCGGACGCTGCGCGCAGTGCCTGGCGGGAAATGACAATTATTGCCGCCAGTACATACTCTTCGGGCAGATGGTGGACGGCGGGTGCGCTGAATATGTGAAATCAGCCGCTGTGAACGTTGTGCCGATGCCGGAAAATATGTCATTCGAGGAAGCGGCGGCGTTTCCGCTGGTGTCACTGACGGCGTGGCATATGCTGATTACGCGAGCGCAACTAAAGCCTGCCGAAACAGTTCTGGTTCTTGGTGCGGGCAGCGGAGTGGGAGCCGCGGCGATCCAAATCGCGAAAGCGACCGGCGCGCGTGTGATTGCCACGGCCGGGACGAAGGAAAAGGTAAAGAAGGGAAAGGAACTCGGCGCGGATTCCATGATCCTGCATTCGGAGAATGACATCGCTGAGGAAGTGAAGCGCATGACGAACAGGCGTGGGGTGGACGTGGTGTTCGAGCACGTGGGACAGGCCACCTGGGATCAAAGCGTGCGAAGCCTTACGGCTGGCGGAAGGCTGGTTACTTGCGGCGCGACCACCGGGTACGATGCGAAGATCGATTTGCGGTTCCTATTCACGCGCCAGCTTTCGATTCTTGGCTCGTTCATGGGAAGCAAGGCTGAATTGTTCAGCGCACTGGAACTTTACCGGCGAGGCCTGCTAAAGCCGGTGATCGATGTAGTGCTGCCGCTCGAAAAGTGCGCGGAAGCGCATGCGCGGCTGGAACATCGCGAGCAATTCGGGAAAATCGTGTTGCGCGTGGCGTAAAGCCGTTAAGCGAGGACGCGGAGGGAAGGCTTGGCGGGCGCGGGAGCGAAGGGCGCGGTAGTGGCTGGGAGCGGTGTTTCGCGCTTGTGATACTTCGTTTCGACGTAATCATCGAGTAGAGTCTGAAAGGCCGCCGACAGTTCGTCGTAATTTCCTTCCAGCGTCGTGAAATGCTGGCCGTCGATGTAAACGGGGCAACGCGGCGACTCGCCTGTGCCGGGCAAGCTGATTCCGATGTTGGCGGCTTTTGATTCGCCGGGGCCGTTCACGATGCAGCCCATAATTGCCAGCTTCAATTCTTCCACACCTTCGTAATGGCGTTTCCATTCCGGCATTTTGTCGCGGATGTATCCCTGAATACTTTCCGCTAATTCCTGGAACGTGGTACTGGTCGTGCGGCCGCAGCCGGGGCAGGCGGTGACGCTGGGCGCAAAGGTTCGCAGTCCGAGTGACTGCAGAAGTTCGCATGCGGCATACACTTCCTCGCGGCGATCGCCGCCGGGGCGAGGCGTCAACGAGATGCGGATCGTGTCGCCAATTCCTTCACCGAGCAGAATTCCCATGGAAGCCGCGGACCAAACCAGGCCTTTTGCGCCCATGCCTGCTTCCGTGAGGCCGAGATGCAGCGGCTGGTCGGTCTTCTGCGCGAGGTCGCGATAAATTTCCACCAGGTCGTGCGGGCGCGAAACCTTGCAGGAAATAATTATTTGATCTTTGCGCAAGCCGCATTCGAGGGCCAGTTCCGTGGATTGGAGAGCGGAAAGGACCATGCACTCGTTAATGATTTCCTCAGATGATTTGCCAAGGTCGCGATCGGTATTCTCCTGCATCTTGCGCATGACGAGTTCCTGATTTAGCGAGCCGCCATTCACGCCGATGCGCACGGGTTTGTTCTGTTCGCGCGCTACGCTACAGATCGTCGAGAATTGCTCGTCGCGACGTTGGCCATGGCCGACGTTGCCGGGATTGATGCGGTATTTATCGAGCGCAGCGGCGCAATCGGGATATTTCTTCAAGAGGACGTGGCCGTTGTAGTGGAAATCACCAATCAAGGGAACGTCGCAGCCGGCGTCCAGCAAGCGTTTCTTGATTTCCGGGACTGCTGCAGCGGCTTCTGGGATATTGACGGTGATGCGAACCAACTCGGATCCCGCTTGCGCGAGTTCGAAGCACTGCTGGGTGGTGGAAGCGATGTCAACGGTATCCGTGTTCGTCATGGATTGCACGACTACCGGCGCACCTCCGCCAACCTGAACTTTGCCAACTTTGACGCCGACAGTCGTGTGGCGCTTCTGTGTCATCGCATCTCTATTGTAGCGGAGCGGAAGGTAGTTGGGTAGCGGAGGTGCTCTCCTGTGCTGTCCTTAAGTCTTTGGCGAACACAGTGGGGCGCGACACGGCCTGGGATGGTGCGGCACCGAGGTCTGGCAACTCGCGGGCTAGTACTCCGGGCGGCGGGCAACAGCTCCATTAGACTTTGTGCTGCGCACCGGAGGAATAATCGTCGCCATCTTGCGGATCATGGCTAAGACAAGCTTCTTGTCGTCTTCGGAAAGAGTGGTGGAATATTTCTTAATATCCGCCAGAAAACGAATCTCCTCTTCCGATAGCTCTCCCAGCATTTTTCGGGTCTCACGGTCTTGTGGCGTATCGCTGCCGGGAAAAAAATCGGCCAAGGAAATTTCCATCGCTTCCGCTATTTTTGCCAGCGTTTCGAGCGAGGGAACGGTGTGTCCATTCTCCACACGCGAGAGATAGCAGCGGAGCAGTCCTGTGCGGCGCTCGATATCACCTTGCGATAGGCCCCGGTCGCTTCGATAAGACCGAATTACTTCACCGATGTTCACTTTTGGTTTTTCTTTTGGCATCGTTACCTTCCTATAACTGGGGCGTATCTTACGAGTCACCCCATGCCGGCGCAAGAGCTTTTTAGAGATGGTGTTCCTGTCAGGAACATTCCAGTCACGGCAAAAAAACGATCCGCACGAGTCCAAGCGGAGGTTCAGACCGACAGATATTCGCACTCGGCCATTTTCTCGTTTTTAGTTTACAGCCTGGGTTATAGGACGGATTCAGGGACCGCGGAGCGTGGGACTTCACGGTTCCCCTGTTTGCCTGCGCGCTTGTCGGCATAAAGTTCCTTATCGGCGCGGAGCAGCAATTCTTGAGACGATTCGCCTGTTCTGTAATCCGTCCAGCCGCGCGAAAAGTGGAGGCGTATTTTCTGGTCGTTGCAATCGAACTCGAAACCTTCGATGCGCGCGAGCACGTGGCGCACTTCGTCGGCTCGGCATTCCGGAAGCAGCGCCATAAATTCATCGCCGCCCAGGCGGACGGCCAGATCCGAACCCCGTATGGCGCGCTGCAAGCGATCCGCAAAGCCTTTCAGCGCGGTGTCGCCGGCCGCGTGACCGTGAGTGTCATTCATCAGTTTCAGACCGTCGATATCCATTAGCAGGACGGTAAGTGGACGTCCGTGCCGCTGTGCGCGGCTGATTTCCTGGGCCAGGCGCTGTTCCCCTGAGCGGCGATTATAGAGTCCGGTCAATTGATCGAGGGCGGCGAGCTTGTACACCTCGGACGCCAGACTTTCCACTTTAGCGAGCGAATTCATCTGGCCGGTGAGTTCGTTGCGCAGCTTGGAAATTAAATTTCGCTGGTAAATAAGATACACGCTGAAAAGCAGGACCAGGCCGACGAGCGCGCGCACGGACTGGTTCAGATAGAACGAGTATGTGCTTTGCTCGCGACTGAGCAGAGCGGGAAAGGCGAACGACGCAACGCCGAGCGTCAGTAGCAATATCACCGCAACGGTAGTTGACCACAGCCAACGTTCGCGGCGTTCCAGGTGAGTCAAGTTCTTGCGGATGTGCTCCGGCGGCAATTCGGAGCCGGTCAGAGCCGGGTCTAGCGCGATCTCATTTGTGTTCGTCATCTAATTTAGAAAAGTAATCGCCTGATTAAACTAATAGCAGACTTCCGAAGAACAATTCTATGCATATGTTCCGCCACGTTTCCATGTAAGTAACCGTTGATTTACAGAATTCTGAGGGCCCACGAATAATTCCCAGATGTCCGCTCGCAGGGAAGTGCCGCTGTGTCGAAGAACGATTTCATCCGCGGCAGCGTTTTAATCAACCGCGTCACCGCCTGGTTGTAAATCCTCTCTGCTTCGTATCCTGAGCAAATTCACGCCCGCGCTCTGAACCGAAATCTCCCCGACTACTGTGGCCGAGGTCCAGAAACCAAGACCAATCGTCTCGAGGAGAATTTCATGAAAAAAAAGATCGCTTGGGTGTTTCTCGTCGCAATTGCGCTTGTAGCCGTTCCCGTGTCGCAGGCTTCAGCCGTAACAAGATCGGGTTGGGATATCGATGGGACACAACCACCGGTGGAGCCCCCACCGTGGGGGCTTGAGGTTTCCTAAAGCCTCACTTAGCGGGAGGAGAACTTCCGGCTTCTCCTCCCGGCTATTTGTGTTAGGATTTGACCCAGCCGGATGACAATCTCGTCAAAAATCGTGTGGCTGGCCGGTATTTTCATTGAGGTCGTGATTCTCGTGCGGTCAATTCAGTGCAGATCGTTCGGGAAATATTCGATATTCTATAGCTACGTCGCTTCCGTGTTAGGCGTCTCGGCCTTTCTTTATGCCGCGTCAAAACCGTTATATAACAGCCTTTACTGGCCATTGGACTTCGTCACGATGGTCCTGGGCTGCGGAGTGATAATCGAAATATCCAGGCACGTATTCGCCCAGCACACGAGTCTCGAGCGTTTTGCGCGTTGGACTGCGATTACGGTCTTTGGAGCCATGTTTGTGGTGTTTGCCATACATGCTTTTTTATTGCCACACTGGAAGCCGGCTGCGAATCCCGCTGATCTGGAAAGGGATTTGCGATTGGCTCAGGCTCTGGCACTGCTGACCATTGTTTTTCTGACGGGATGTTACCGCATCGAAATAGGTAGGAACTTGAAGGGAATGATTCTCGGGTTCGGAGTGTATGTCGGCACCAGCATAGTTGCGCTGACTCTCAGGTTATTCCTGGGCTCCCGGTTTACGCCCGTCTGGCAAATCGCCCAACCTATCTCTTACTTTACGGCTCTATCGATCTGGGCCGTGGCGCTGTGGTCTTACGCGCCGGTTCCTGTTATTCCTGCGCCACCGCCAGACACTGATTACCAAGGGCTGGCCGGGCGGACACGGCAGGGGCTGGGTTCGATACAGGAGCACTTGGACAGGACGTCACAGCCATGATTCAGCTCATCATCTCGCTAGTCGTCGGCTTGGCTCTGGCCGTATCGCTTTATTTCTTTGCCCGGCGCGTGAAGCCATCGGCAGAAGGCAGCGCGCAACAGCTCCGCGAAGCGAGGCAGACGCTCGATTCGTTGCAGTTTGGCTTATTGCCGAACGACCTGGTGCAGAGAATTTTCGCCAGAGAGGATCTGGAATATGTACTTTCGGCGGCGCCTCCGGACGTTCAATCTATTTTCCTTAAGGACCGTAAGAACATCGCCTTGGCCTGGGTGCGCCGGGTGCGCAGCGCGGTTCTGGACTTGATGCGTTTTCATAGAGGGCACGCGCGGTTGCATGCGCAGCTGAGTTTTTCCACGGAAAGCCGCCTGGCGCTGAATTTCGCCCGGCTTCTGACGGCATGCCGCCTGCTTCAGATCGCGCTCTATCTGCGAGGACCCTACGCCGCTCCCGGAATGGTGCGAACTGCGGCTGCTGCGGCCGGCAGAGTGTGTTTGATCTCGGAGAATTCTCTCGCGTTCCTCAACGTGAAGGGAATCGATCCCGCTGAAAACGATCCGGCGCGTCATCGCGCCTAGGTGAAGTGATTACTTATGAGTCTTCCGATCAACCGAACAGATGTTGAATTGGCGGCCGATGACCTCCGGCGCCGGACGCTTTCGCATATGCCTGCGCCCCTGGAACGCATGATCTACCTGGGATCCACGCGCGACTATAATACCGGCCTGTATTATCACGATGGCTTGGCATCTCGCTTTTCCGACGAGGTGGCCTGCGAAGCGCTGGCGCTTTGTCACCGCGAATCGTACCGGCAGGTTTTGGACTCTTCCGTCGAGGATTTGGTTCGCCAGCTGGATCGCTATATCAAATCCACACAGGCTGCGGTGTGCGATTTCATCGCAGCGTGGAAGAGTCTTCAGCCTTACCGTGTGGCCGTGCCGGCAGCGACCGATCCCCTCGCCGCGGAGTTTCTGTGCGCGAACGTCAGGGTCGCGCTGGCAATTTGGGAGGCACATCAGGATGGCCGTTCCCCGCAGAGATTAGGCGCATCGCCACAGCTGTCACCTGTCCGATAATTTCCGCGTCTCCGGGATGCGCAAATTGCCTGGTTGGGCAACCCGAAAGCGGATGCGGAATCAGTGTTAAATTCGATCCGCGAATTTCGCACCAGGAGCACGCATAGCCTTCCCGCAGCTCTACGAAGTAGATCGGCCGGTCCAGCTCGGTACGCCATCCCGCGGCCGCTACGCGCTTCCTATGGCTATCGATTTGCACGAACGAGCCGGGGCGCAGCAGTGGATTCATTGTGCGATCATCCATACCGATGAATCCGTACTGGCAGTTGCGCACGTCCAGCTTTTGAATCAGCGCAATCGGGACTTCCCCCCATACTTCAACCATCCGTGAAATCAAGCTGGTTGTCTCCACGTGGAACCCGCGGTCAAAGCGCACCGGAAATCGAATCGTTCTATCGCGATCCGCCACTTCGATGGAAGCCAGATGGGTGTTGTGTAGCGGCAAACTGGAGTGATACCGCACGCTATCTTCGAGCTCCACACCAAATATGCTCAGCAAATCAACGAATTTCGCACGATAGATCACGCTTAAACTAAACAGCTTGTAGATACTGGGAACGGAATTCTTATTTTCGAGCTGGGTGAGCCACGCGTTTGAGATGGAAAACTCGTCGTTACCCCGGTCTTCGGCAATCTTCCGGCTAAGCTCCTCCACCTCCCGAGTAGTAACGCCGAGCCGGTTTCGGAGCTCCCTGAGATGGTCCCCCGGTTGCGCGAGCGCCCTCATGAATTTTTCCAATTTTAGGTATAGGGAATGGCCAAGGTATTTAGAGCTAAGATAATGAGACTAAAGCTATCTGCCCGGTGAATCAACTCATTTAATAATCTTGGAAGTCCCGAGCGTTGCCTCGAGAATTCACCAGATCACGATATCTTGCTTCCAATGCCAAGCAAAATCCAGTCGCGGCGCCAAATGCGGCATATCTAGTCGTGCAAAGCGCTCAGGTATATTTTAGGTGTCACATGCCATCGCAACGATGGCTGCGGGTTCGCGAATGTGCCAATCTGAAACACAACGGGAGAGTATCTCATGGGCTTTTTTTCGGGCACCCCATCTAATCCTGCCGGTGGAGGCGGACAGTACACCAATAAGCGTGAAGTTCCACGTTTTACGCTAATTGCCACCGCAGTCCTTCGAGAACCCGAGACCGACACGAAAATCGCCGGGCGCATTTCCGAACTCAGCCGCAAAGGTTGTTACGTAGACACCCTTATCAACTTACCGGAAGGCACTAAACTGGAAGTACACATTTCCCGCGATCAAGGCGTTTTCGAAACTTCCGGTAAAATCGTATACGTTCAACCCGGAATGGGAATGGGAGTCGCTTTTGTGGACGTGCCAGCCGAGCACTTAAAGATACTGGACTCCTGGTTGGCGGAACTTTCCGCATAGCCGCACCGGGCCCCGTTCACAGGTTTTTCGTTTTGGCCGATATACCTCCTGTGCGCATTCACATCGTATTTCATATTCCTGACCACCATACGGTAAAATATATTCTCCTAGCCTAGGGGGGCCTGTTTGAATTTCAGTGCGAACACGCGGCAGTTGGGAGACGTCACGGTTGTCGATGTGCGCGGAAGCTTTACCAATGTGGAAGGCGAAGCCGTTCATGAACTGTTAGTCGATATTTTCCGGGAAGGGCGCACCAAGGTATTGCTGAACTTCCGCGACGTGTCCTACCTAGACAGCTCGGGAATAGGCCAGCTAGTGCGCAGTCTTTACACCGCGAGGAGAAATGGAGCCGAACTGCGAGCTGTGGATCTGAACCCGCGCGCGTCTGAAGTATTGCGCTTGACCAACCTGCACCGTATATTCACGGACTTCCCCGATGAGCGCACCGCGCTCGATAGTTTTTCTTCCTAGTCCGGCAAACTTCTAAAGCTGGCGAGGCACTCGCGTTCTCCGACCTGTACCGACGGTCAGTTTCCGGAGTAAGCAAGCCTGAACCTTTTCGACGTTGCCTTGATTTGCAGCACGCGCCTACAGTGTATCTACATTGGTCCTCCGGGACCGATTCCGCGTCGCAACGACATCGAAGGAGGATCGAAATTATGTGGACAAAGCAGCCCCAAAGCGAAGCTCCAGGGTATTCTCCGGCGCCTTCAACGCCATTATCTCCGGCATCGCAAGCCGCATCTCCGGGCACTAATTATCCTGCCCGGCAGAGCGCGCCGACCGCGCGCAATGTGGCCTGCCTTGGCGAAAGCATCGAGGTCAAGGGCAAGATCTCGGGCGAAGAAGATTTGCAGGTTGACGGAAAGGTAGAGGGTCCTATTGCACTTCAGGGCCAGCGCCTCACCGTGGGACGCACCGGGCATTTGAATTCGGAAGTGATCGCGCGCGAAGTGGTGGTGTATGGCAAGGTCCACGGCAACCTCCGCGCCAGCGACCGCGTGGAGATCAAGAAAGATGGCTCAGTGACCGGCGACGTGATTACCGCCCGCATCAGCATCGAGGACGGCGCCTTTTTCAAGGGCCGCATCGAGATCGAACGCGGCAAGCAGGCTTCATCGAAAGAGGAATTCGAAGGCAACACTGTCTCGGCAGGGGCTGCGGCAAATTAAGCCGCAGTCTCCGCCACTATTTCGGGTTGAAACTCCAGACTCCGACGGGCCGGGAAGAATGTCAGTCGTTCTCGCGCTTGTCTCGGTATTCGCCCGGAACGTCGTCTTCCGGAACTTCGTGGGTCCTGACTTCGCCTTGATCGGCGTCCGGAGCATTCTCGACGCCACTCACGACTTCAGCCTCAAAGGCTTGTCCCTCTTCCGCCAATTCTTCCACGCTCTCGGAATCCACGTCTTCTTTCCTTGGCAAACCTTGAATATCACCGGATTGTCCGCCGGCATTGGGCCCCAGGCCGCGGCGGCCTTGGCGGTACATGCCGGAATTCACTTCGCTGGTGCGGCCGGCAGGTTCGGGAACATTCCGGCGCACGGAGCTTTCCGCGCGGATAGACTGTTTCTTCTGAGCCGGTTTTTTAGCTTTTGCCTTTTTCTTTAGGACCTTTTTCGGAGTCCTTTTCTTGGAAGTCGTCTTCTTGCGGGCCTTCTTTTTGGTTGGCATCCGAAAAGTCTATCACTACCAAATGATGCGGACAACGCGCGGCTTTTGCCAGGTGGTTTGTCTCGGAAGTTTACGGTGTTCTATTGACCGGGCGGCTGAGCAAGGTAGAGTCTTCCAGTGAGGCTCAGCATCTAACGACTAGCTCAGTAATTTCCAAATTCTATGGCCTCTGAAAATAAGCCTGGCGCAGCCGGCAAATCCGCGAAGCCGAAGTTCGACTGGAAACTCCTGCCCGACGTCCTGGCGCTCCTAAAACCAAGGCGCACAATTCTCGCGCTTGGCTTCGTATTGATGATTATCAACCGCTCGTCCGGGTTGATACTCCCTGCTTCCACAAAATACCTCGTGGACGACGTCATTACCAAAAAACAAATAAACCTCTTATTGCCGATCGTGATTGCCGTGGTCGCAGCGACAATCGTTCAAGGCCTCACATCGTATGCGCTGACGCAGCTCCTTTCGAAATCCTCGCAGCGCATGATTACGGAACTTCGCGTCAAGGTTCAGGCGCATGTCGGGCGCTTGCCCGTATCGTTCTACGACGCAAACAAAACCGGCGTCCTGGTCTCGCGCATCATGAGCGATGTCGAAGGCGTGCGAAACCTCATTGGCACCGGGCTCATTGAGTTTGCCGGGGGAATTTTGACTGCGGTTTTTGCGATGGTCGTCCTCCTGCGGATCAGCCCCAGCATGACCGCCGTGGCGTTTGCCGTTCTCTTGGTTTTTGCTTTGGGATTGAACCGTGCGTTCAAGACGATTCGCCCTATCTTTCGCGCGAGGCCGAAGATCAATGCAGAAGTTACCGGCAGGCTCACGGAATCTCTAGGCGGCGTGCGCGTGGTGAAGGGTTACCACGCTGAAGCGCGCGAGGAGAAAGTTTTCGCGGCCGGAGTCCAAAGGCTGCTCGATAACGTTTTGAAGACTCTCACGGCGACGTCGTTGATGAGCCTTTCCGCCACCAGCCTGATGGGTATCGTCAGCGCGGCGATTATGTTCCTCGGAGCGCGGCATATTCTGGCCGGCACCATGACGCTCGGCGTTTTTCTCGAATACACAATTTTTCTCGGCTTGCTCGTTGCGCCGGTGTTTCAAATCGTAGGAATCGGCCCGCAGATCACAGAGGCCCTGGCCGGCCTCGAACGCACGCGGGAAGTTCTGAACGAAAATCTCGAAGATGAAAGTCCGAATCGCACGGAGCGGCTGGGCCGCATCACCGGCCAGGTGATATTCGAGAATGTCGGTTTTTCGTACGATACCGGAAAACCTGTGCTGCACGATGTCAGCTTTCAATCAGAACCGGGAACTGTGACGGCATTGGTGGGCCCGTCCGGAGCGGGTAAATCCACGGTTATCGGGCTGATCGCTGCGTTCTACGTGCCTACCAGCGGCCGCATACTCGTCGATGGACATGACCTCTCGCTCGTGCGTCTTGATTCCTACCGCTCGCAATTAGGAGTGGTGTTGCAGGAAACCTTCTTATTCGACGGGACCATTCGCGAAAACGTCGCTTTCTCGCGCCCCGATTCCAGCGAAGAGGAGATTCTCGCAGCCTGCCACATTGCGCGCGTGGATGAGTTTGCCGAGACGTTCGAGAAAAAGTACGACACGATCGTAGGCGAGCGCGGCGTGAAACTTTCGGGAGGCCAGCGGCAGCGCGTTTCAATTGCTCGCGCAATATTGGCCGATCCGCGCATTCTGATTCTGGACGAGGCCACCTCCAGCCTGGATTCCGAGTCGGAGGCGTTCATTCAGGAAGGGCTGCGCTACTTGATGAGCGGCCGTACTACTTTCGTTATCGCGCACCGGCTATCCACCGTGCGACGCAGCGATCAAATCCTGGTGCTGGAGGCGGGGCGAATCGTCGAGCGCGGCACGCACGCGTCGCTCTACGCCAAAGGTGGCCGCTACTACGATCTCTATACCAAGCAACATGGTGTGGAATCCAATTTGTTTCTCGCTCCGGGAGAGGGCGGCACCGAATCGAAGGACGGACAAAACTCCGAGATCGAATCCACGTCTAACGCCGGCGCTTCGGCGCTGCCGGAGGCAATTCGCATAATACGCGGGCAAAACTGACCGCTGCCGCGCCAAAATCTCGAATCTAACGGCAGTTTTGTGGCTAGGAAATTTTCCATCCAGACGGTGGGGAACTGATGGGCCAAAATTCCGGCGCTGGTTTCAGGAACTCGATGGCTACTTGCGCCAGGCCGGCGTGTTCGCGCCCCATGAAGGAAACTCTGCCCTCTCGCTCGTCCCAAGTTTTGGGATTCAATAGCGTCACTTTCTGGCCTATGGCAACTTTCGTTCCCAACATCACGAGCGCCCCATGCGCGCTCACTGTCACGGTAAAAGTCTCTTCCTGAAACGGCCTGTGATCCTCAGATTCCCCGCGGATCTCCACAGCAAGGTCCGCTAAAACACGTTCGCTCCTTCGGTGCTCCGGCTGTGCCATTGGAGTGCGCCCCCATTCGCGTACGCCCGCTCAGTTCGAGCCTGCTTACTATTGTCTAAATTCGGGCAAAGATGGGAAAAACCGCAGCGCGGGTATCGCCGGAGTAAACCTTGCCTGGAACTCGCGATGTGGCAGAAAGAGCTACGGTCGCGTGAGGGTAGCAAATGGCTGCAGCAATTCGCCGCGGAAATCGAAGGATGGTGCTCGAGGAGGGAATCGAACCCACACGGCCTTGCGGCCACCGGATTTTGAGTCCG
>PMTV01000052.1 GCA_003167215.1 Acidobacteriota bacterium
TGCATTTCCAGCGAAGCGACAACGAAAAATCGCGCGAACTCGTAGAAGACAAAAGCGGAATAGGTGAAAGCAACGCGCCCGCCAGATTTGGAATCATGTGACCCAGCCATCGGCGGGCGACGCTCCTCATAACGATGCGGCCGGCAAGTATAACCTGAGTAGCGTGGAGGAAGGTCCCTCACGAGGGGACGAACATGTTGAAAAATCATCTCGAGCGCAGGATTTCGAGGAGAAAAAGAAAATAAGAGAAACCAAATGATTTCACGGGCGGCAGAAGATCAGATCTTCAGCAACGCGAAACTTCTGAGGTGGAATTTGCGGCTATCGGCGCAGACAACACCACCAGTAGACGCTTTCGACAACTCGAACGGAACATTTTGTGGTTACGTGTCGATTTTTTCTTGACAAGTTTTCCACAACCCACGATACTGCCCATCCAGACCCGGGGGAAAATTGAATCGGTGATGACTCGCTTCCTGGCATCGATCAACAGAGCAACGGGCCCGGCAATACCGAAAATTTAGAGGGGAAGAATCCTACTTCGCACCGCGCATCGGATTTTCAAGCGCGGCTTAGCTAGGCTTTTCTATTTTTTCGGCTGGAAAGGCGCCACGCAAGCGTTTGGCCGGCGGTGCTCTCAAATTTCCCCGATGTCCGTGTATTTCTCGATACGCACAACGACAGCCTGGTCTCTGTGGTTTGGGAGTAGAATAGATTACTCCGCACCGCAGCCCAGCCAATGTACGGCGGCTTCACACCCAGCGCGGAGGCAGAGATGGCAGAACCGAGAATGACCCTGCAAAGCAAATCCGAAACTGATCAGGTTACCCGGCGAGCTTCCGGCCTGGAATTCCAGCGCCGGTTCACCGACGGGAAAATATCTCCATATGACAAAGTTGAGTGGGAACGTCGCCCCGCAATCATAGGCAATGATAAAGGCCAGGTTATTTTCCGGCAGGACAATGTGGAAGTGCCGAAATCGTGGTCGCAAACAGCGACAAATATTGTCGCTTCGAAGTACTTCCACGGCAAGCCGAATTCGCCCGAGCGCGAAACTTCTGTAAGGCAATTAATCAGCCGCGTGGTGGAGACGATTGTTCGCTGGGGCGAAGAGGGCGGGTATTTCGCCACACCGGAATCCAAGAACATATTTCGCGATGAGCTTGCGCATTTGCTGGTGGAACAAAAAGTGGCATTCAATTCGCCGGTATGGTTCAACGTCGGCGTTCAGGCTAAGCCACAATGCTCCGCGTGCTTCATCAACTCGGTCCAGGACAACATGGACTCGATCATGAACCTGGCAAAGACCGAAGGCATGCTGTTCAAGTGGGGTTCTGGTACTGGAACGAATTTCTCGTCGTTGCGTGGAAGCCACGAGTCGCTTTCGGGCGGTGGGATCGCGTCCGGCCCAGTGAGCTTCATGAAGGGTTTTGACGCCTTCGCCGGAGTGATTAAGAGCGGCGGCAAGACGCGCCGTGCCGCCAAGATGGTGATTCTAAACGTGGATCACCCGGACATCATGGAATTCATCGAGTCCAAGATGAAGGAAGAGCGCAAGGCGCATGTTCTGATCGAGCAAGGTTACGATCCTGCGATCGACGGCGAAGCGTACTCCTCTGTCTTCTTCCAGAACGCCAACCACTCCGTGCGCGTCACTGACGACTTCATGCGCGCCGTCGAGGAAGATCGCGACTGGTGGACGCGCAACGTCAATGACGGCAAGGCAGTAGAACAATTTCGCGCTCGAGATTTGCTCCGCGAGATGGCCGATTCGGCTTGGAAATGCGGCGATCCCGGGATGCAATATGATACGACGATCAATCGCTGGCATACTTGCAAGGCCACGGATCGCATTCATGCTTCCAATCCGTGCTCGGAGTACATGTTCCTGGACGACACGGCGTGCAATCTGGCGTCGCTGAACCTCTTGAAATTCCTGGGTTCGAATGGGCAGTTCGATACGGATGGATTTAGCCACGCAGTGGACGTAACCATCACGGCGCAGGAAATCCTGGTGGACAATGCAAGCTACCCCACCGAGAAAATCGCGCGGAACTCGCACGATTTTCGTCCGCTGGGCATTGGTTACGCGAATCTGGGCGCGCTGCTGATGTCGCTGGCCATGCCCTACGATTCCGACAGGGGGCGAGACTTCTGCGGTGCGATTACAGCTCTGATGACCGGCGAGGCTTACGCGCAGTCGGCGCGCATCGCGGAGCGTATGGGACCTTTTGGCGGCTACTTGCGGAATCGCGAAGCCATGATTGACGTAATTCGCATGCATCGCGATTCTCTGAGGCCGATCAAGGAAGAGCACGTGCAACCGTCCTTGCTTCATGCGGCGCAAAAGTCGTGGGACGATGCCCTCGAGCTAGGCGAAAAGTTCGGTTACAAGAATTCTCAGGTCTCCGTTCTGGCTCCGACCGGGACCATCGGCTTCATGATGGATTGCGACACCACCGGAATCGAGCCTGACCTCGCGCTGGTGAAGCAGAAGCGGCTGGTAGGCGGCGGCGTAATCAAAATCGTGAACAACACCGTTCCGCAGTCGTTGATGAATCTGGGCTATCCGCCGGAGCAGGTTGCGCAGATCGTGGATTTTATCGATGCGAATGGCGCTATCGAAGGGGCGCCGGGATTAAAGCCAGAACACCTCCCGGTATTTGACTGCTCGCTGGCCACTCCCGGAGGGCGCTCAATTTCCTGGAAAGGTCACCTACGCATGATGGCTGCCGCTCAGCCGTTTCTTTCCGGCGCGATCAGCAAAACCATCAACATGCCGGAAGAGTCCTCGGTGGAAGACATCATGGAAGCCTATACCGAGTCTTGGAAATTCGGACTCAAGGCTGTGGCTATCTATCGCGACAATTCGAAAGGCTCACAGCCATTATCTGTCTCGGGCAAGAAAAAAGAAGAGAAGCCCGCGACGGCATCCGTCGAAGTTCCCGTTGCCAAGGACGAGATTCCTCCGCACGAGCAGCAGGAACTTTTTGACCGAACCAGGCGCCGCAAGCTACCTAACGAGCGAAGCTCGATCACCCATAAGTTTTCGATTGGCGGGCACGAAGGCTACCTCACGGTAGGCAAGTATGACGATGGCACCGCCGGTGAGATCTTCATCAAGATGGCTAAGGAAGGGTCCACGCTCTCCGGCATCATGGACGCCTTCGCGTTATCCGTTTCCGTCGCGCTGCAGTACGGGGTCCCGCTTCGCGCTTTGGTCGATAAATTCGTGAACTCGCGCTTCGAGCCCTCTGGCTACACCGGCAATCCGAGAATTCGCTACGCGAAATCGGTTGTGGATTACATCGGGCGCTGGTTGGGCGGGAAATTTATCTCACCGGACTATCTCGACGGTGAAGTTGCCACCGGAGACCCAACAGCCCCGATCGCAGCCGTCACGGCGGAACCGAAGGCCCTGGCTCCGGTTACGGTGATGAAAGTGCCGGACCCTGAAGCCTCCACTCGTCCGCGAGCTGCGATTGATGATGCGCCATCCTGCTCCGAGTGCGGCATGCTCATGACGCCTAACGGCAGCTGTTACAAGTGTTCCAACTGCGGCAGCACATCGGGCTGCAGCTAAAACCGGCAAGAAGAGCGGAATTAAAACAGGGCAAATAAAAAGGGGGACTCCGTCGAGTCCCCTTTTTTTTGCTCTACCCCTAGTGCCGGTTTCGGCGCGGCGAAACCGGCCCACCCCGGGATAAGAGACAGCCGATTACTCTAACTGCACGCGGATTGCCAAGAGCCTTGGCCGTCGCCGGAACCATCCGCCGCTTGGCGCGACAAGACTTACGCTAAGAAACACTCGTTTCCATTTCTAAATTGCGCGAACACCTCCGCTTTCTGAAAAGATGTAGCAGGTTTTCTACGTTCTTTGGAAGGCTGCAATCTAATTTAACGGTTGCCAAGGGTATAGACCACTGAAATCGTGGTGTCTACCTGAACAGGATCACCGTTCAAGAGCGTAGGCTTATATCGCCATTGCTTCACCGCTTCCATGGCCGAAGGCGTCAACTCCGGAGGCCCACTCACGTACTCAAGATTTTCAATGGTGCCGTCCTTTCCAATAGTTGCGTGGAGCAAGACAGCTCCCGTGATGTGCTTCTTCTTCGCCTCCTTTGGGTACACCGGAGTAACTTGATGAATAAGGTTTGCCGAAGCGACTGCCCCACCTACGCGTACACGCTTCAGCTTCGTCGCGGACGCATTCGGTTCGGGATTTGCGGCGGTAGAATTTTGTGGTGTCGTCTGCTCCTTCTGCCCTTCCTGGGAAAAGGCGGCCATGGCCGCAAGAAGCGTAATCAAAATAACCAGTGCAATTCTTGAAGCCATCGAAACATCCCTGCAGCGCATTTAGGAGCCCGCGATCATGGGAAGGAATACATGAAGACGCACGTCCACGCAATGGAATAGTGCAAATGCGTTAGCAGTGAGATCGGGACCCTGCCCGCCAGTTAGGATTGCGGTGCCGCAGTTCGTCGAAAGCGTTTCCACATCCAGCGCGCCGGCACGAAGAGAACAAATCCCCACAACAGCACGGTCGGCAAAGACTGTAGCGCCCAGACCCCGAATCCAATCACGCTTTCGACCACTGTTCGATAACCTTCGACCGCTGCATTGCGCAGCCGCGTGCCCGTCGCGGTAGGAGCGCCCTGCAAGCTCGCCTTATATTCTTCCTGCACCGAAAGCTCCACAGAGGCAAAATCAACTCGGGTTTGCAGCGCTCGCTGATCGGCTTCCATTTGCTCGATGTCGCCGCGGACTCGTGCGATTTCCTGCTCGGTTGCGAGGATGTCCTTTACCTGGCCGGTACGATTGCGAAGAACGTTCAGCAATCTTTCCTCGGTGGCGCGGGCATTTTTCATCCGGGCGGCCCGATCGGTGAACTCCTTGGTCACCTCTTCGCCCGACTGAGATTCTTGTTCGACGCGGCCGAACTGCTTCAGCTCTGCAATGACTGATTCGAGTTGCGCTGACGGTATTCGCAGCGTTGCTGTTAGGGTGCGTGCGGCCTCCTGCGGCGAAGTCGAATTCAGGCTGGCGATGTACCCATTGTGACGCAACGCAATTGCTTTGACGGTTGCTTCCAATGGCCCGAAGTCTTTCACGATCAAGGAGACTGAGGCTGTTCGGGCGATCATGGGCTGAGTCGGTTCGGGAACGGGCGGAGGAGAGGGTCGAGACTGGGCCATGAATGCTTCAACCTCGCTAGCGGCAGACTTACTCGGTGCGGTTTCGGCCGAGCGCGATTGTTCGGTATAAGCCAATTGCGCCAATCCCTCGGCATGCTGTTCTCTTCGTCGAGTTGGCAGGCCGATGGCGAACAGCAACACGATGACAGCCGCAGCGCCAGCCCCTCCCCATACCCAACGGTTCTTGAAAGACGGGAATTTTCCAGTCAGCCACCCAGCGAACCTTCCGCGCTTTGTTTCTTTCACTAGTGCATGATCGGCCCTCGCGGCCTCCAAGTTCTTCGTCAAGCTTGCGGGAGCGGCTTCCACGCTCCAATTTGAAAGCTGAATCGAGACGTCGCGCATCTGCTCTGCCAGCGCCGCGCATTCCGTGCATTCGCGTAAATGCGCTGCAACGCTCACCGCGCGATTCGCGGAAAGCTCTCCGTCGAGATAGGCCATCACTTCTTCTTGCTCGAAAGGATGAGTGGATGAAGTCATTTCCGCCCTCCTAAATTTCCCGGCGTGGTGGCCAGGATTTCGCGTAACGCCATTCGCGCGCGGAACAACCGCGACCTGACGGTGTTCACCGGCGCATGCAACATCTTTGCGATTTCCTCGTAGCTCAATTCTTCGAACTCGCGCAGCAACAAGACTTCCCGTTCGGCGGCGTCGAGCCGTTCCACGGCTTGCCTCACCCAAATTACATTCTCCGGATTTGTGCCTGACGGATCCGAAGGTTCGTCAGGCGCTCTAACTGGCTGCGTTGGATTGAGACCTGATTTGCGTCTATGCGCCGCGAGAATGTTGAAAGCAATGCCAAATAGATAGGCGCGAAACGTAGCACGAGGTTCATACCTTTGCGCGGCCCGTAGCACGGCGAGAAAGGTTTCCTGGGCTAATTCCTCGGCCTGAGCGGCGTCGTTCATACGGCGCCGGAAAAACCCGTAGACCCGTTCGCGGTAGCGCAAGAAGAGCTCGGTGAAGGCTGCGTCCGAGCCTTGCTGAAGTTCCAGGATTAGCTGCTCATCGCTGGTCATCGCTCACCACGAGCCCGGGTTCCGACACTCCCGAGCGTCACGTCCTCCCGATTCAGATGCTTCTATATCTGTAATGTCCGAAGAACGCAGAAAGTTCCCGCGGTTGCAGCTTTTTTTAACAGGAGCAGGAACAGAAGGAAGGAGGCGGAGGATTGCGCGCCAATTGCGGAGCGCAAGCCGCTTGGGCTTTCATGTTGCAGTGACGGCTAAAGGCTTAAGAACGCTATAGAGATAATCCAGGGCCGTTATTATGGCAGGGGCTCGACTTCAACGGGCAGACCGGGTGAAATCTTCAGAGACCAAAAACCACGATTCGTAAGGAGTTCCATTCATTTTTCCAGGTGAGAATGTCCATTTCTTTATGGCCTTTTGAAAGGCGTCCACAAAGGCGCATTGGCCCGCAATGGGATACATCTCCTTGATGCCTCCGTCCACACCAAGCAGGACATTTACCCTCACCGAGTCGGTAAGGGATTGCCCGATGCCCTGCGGAAATATTGGTGCGACCTGGTGCGTGATTGCGGCGGGAGTAAAGCCTGAATCGTCACTGTCGCCAGACCCGTCTCCATCATTGGATGGCGTATTATTGGTCGATCGGACGCTAGTCCTAAATTGAGGAATTCGCGGTTGCGGGATGTATCGAAAGCTGCCGTCCACATAGACAAAGGCAAACAGCTCGGTCCAGTAAGTCCCATTCGCAAGTTTTACCTCATACATCGCCTGTTCCTGTTTACGAGCCACCAGCAGAGGATATACGCCGTTGCCTGCCTGCGAATCACAGGCTTTGTCGAAGCGAAGGACGTCGATCTGGGTCATTTTGTCCCGCAAAACATTCGTCAGCGTTTTGTCGAGCGTCTTGCCGACGATTTGCGATTCTGCGGTGTAGGTCTTTGCCATCGGAGGCCCGAAACGGTCTCCAAACACTTGGCCAAACCATTGATCCGAATTCGGAAGCCTCAGTCCCTCCCAATATTCTTTCAACTTTTGCTTATTGCCATCCTTCTCCGCTTTCAAAATATCTTGAATCAATTTCTTCAGCCCGGCCGGTTTGTCCGGGCACTCCAAGGGCGCCTGCAGGCCGACAGTGTTCGAGCAAAAAGCTAAAATAATAAGTGCGACGCCTACAGCCATCCAAGCTTTTCGCATATCCTTCCTCCAGAATGACCTTTCCGACCAAGCCTGCAGAGCATTTAGTTAGCTTGTGTGGCGGGAGAAATCAAGTAAATCAAATGGTAGCTTGATGTAGTCGCCAGCCCGGCGGGTTCATATTCCGATGGAAGTGCGCAAAGCGCCGGCAAGGGACTCGGTCCAGCGGCGGACGTCCTCGTCGCGCTTGGCTTCCACCATCACGCGGGCGAGCGGTTCGGTACCCGAATAGCGCAGCACCACTCGTCCGGAATTACCGAGCGCCTGTTCGGCTTCGCGAAGCAGGCGGGCAACTTCGGGCAGGGAATCGATAGGCGGCTTGGACCGCACGCGGACGTTGACAATTTTCTGGGGAAAAATCTTGAGATCGGCGACNNTCGCCCACGGCAGTGCGCGCAAGCTTCATTCCGGAATCTTCCAGTGCACGCTCGAGCCCGAGATTGGCCATGGTAGTGCCAACTACTACGTTGCCCTTAAGACTTCCGGCTGATTTCAGATAACGCGCCACGACGAGCAAAACTCCGTCGCCATCCACCAGCTTCCCGGTGGCGCTGGAAAAAATCGCGCGGTCGGCATCTCCGTCAAATGCCACACCCAGCGCCGCGCCGGATTGCACGACGAGCTTTTGCATGCCTTCCGGGTGCAGCGAGCCGCAATTCGCATTTATATTTTTTCCGTCGGGCGCGTAATTCATAGCGATCACATCCGCGCCCAACGAACGAAACAGCCGCGGTGCCAGATTGCTGGCCGCTCCATTCGCGCAGTCCAGCACTATTTTCATTCCAGCGAGTTTCGCGCCTGGTAGCAGAGCCTGGGCTAATCCCTCCAGGTAATCATCATCAATCTTTTCGTTGTCGTGAAGACGCAGCGGCTTTGCGGCTGAGACCGCATCGCGCGAGGAAAGGACAAACTGTTCGAGAGCTGTTTCTATCGCATCCGGGAATTTCATTCCAGTGGAAGAAATCAGCTTCACTCCATTGTCGTGGTACGGATTGTGTGAGGCGGAAATCACCACGCCAGCGGCGAACCCTTCGCGGTTGACGAGCCAAGCCACGCCGGGTGTAGTAAGAACTCCGGCGGAAACCGGACTCGCGCCGCCAGCAGCCAGCCCGCAGGCGATTCGTTCGGCAATGTGCGGGCCGGACTCGCGCGTATCGCGTCCAATCAGAACGCTGGGATTTTCGCCATGGGCCCGCCCTGCCGAACCCAAATAATTTCCCAGCGCAAGACCAACGCGATCCAAGGTTGCATCGTCGAGCGGGTATTCACCGGGGATGCCGCGGATGCCGTCCGTCCCGAAAAGTTCCTTGCCCATTTGCTCCTATTCTTATCCCGCGCAAAACGGGAAGCAATTCTATCATTGTGAGGCCGCGGTCCTGCCGGCGAATCCGGTTCCGACCGCGCATTTTAACGAATCGGGGTCCCGCGGGTGTACGCGTAAGCACATCGGCGGATATCGCGGCGCAGCCTGTGTTATCGTACGGGAATGCCACTGGAACACACTGAAATCGTCAGCGACAATTCCACACCTGCCAAGATCATTGCCGCGGGAATTGTGGTCGCTTTCTGCTACTGGGCGTCTTCTGTTCTCGTAACGGTCTTGGTGGCGGTGTTACTCGCGTACTTTTTGGATCCGGTCGTAACGTTTATGGAAAACTGGCATATCCCTCGCGCGTTGGGATCGCTCATCATTGTTCTCTTTACAATTGCTGTCTTGCTGTTTGTAGCATGGTCGCTGGTCGAACGTGTGGATCAGTTCGGCAGGGACTGGCCTAAGTACCGCGCACCCTTGCATGCGGTCGCCAATGTTGTAGAACAAAAGCTGGCTTCCGTGGAGGAGCACGTTTCGGAAATTGGCTCTCCCGACCAGGTTGGCCAGCAGGCCGAACATATAGTAGCGGTCGCCGAATCGCATCCCGTTCGCGCGGCGGTGTTCTCTCGGCTGAGTGGGTTATATGAAGTAGTGTTGGGGGCCACTTTCATACCCTTCCTGTTGTTTTTTATGCTCGCGGCGAAGCGCCAGGTATGGCATGCGACCATGCAGTTATTTCCGGCCACCGAACGTACCTTGGTCAAAGAAACGCTGACAGATATCTCTCTGGTTCTCCGCAGCTATGTGGTGGGGACGGCAATGGTGGGAGTCATTCTTGTCGTTTTGAGCTGGCTTTTTTTCTTGTTGATCGGACTTGAGTTTCCGTTCCTCACCGCGCTTATTTCCGGTACCTGCAATCTGATCCCCTATCTCGGCGTAGTCCTTTCCTGGATGCCGCCTTTGTTAATCGGCCTGAAACAATTTCACACCGTTTCGCCTTTCATCGGCATTTTCGCCGTGCTTACTTTTTTGCATCTCGTTGCAGCAAATTTGTTAGTCCCAGCGCTCGTCGGCTCCATGGTGCGGCTCAATGCATTAGCGCTAACCGTGTCGCTTCTGTTCTGGGGATTTTTGTGGGGCGCAATGGGTTTGATTCTGGCGATTCCGATTACTGCCGTTATCAAAGTGATTTGCGACCATAAGGAAAGCTGGCAACCGGTTGGCCGCTGGCTCAGCGCATAATCCCTACTGCATCCGCTAGGGTTCCTCTCTACGCAGGTTGTGCATGGATGCGACCGACTCCGTGACAGCTTTCGCATCCCTTGACTGCTGAAATATCCGGATGGCGGCAATTCCGGCGGCCCCCGCACGAATGCAACGCGCGGTATTTTCTTGATCCACGCCTCCGATCGCGATTATGGGCAACTGTACAGTCCGGCAAACTTCGGCGAGCCTTTCTGTGCCTTGCGGCATGCCAAACGTCTGCTTCGACGGTGTCTCAAAGACCGGGCCGAAGAAGATATAGTCAGCCTTGGCAGTTTCCGCTTCGCGAGCCTCTTCCAAACTGTGACACGAAACTCCGATCGCAAACCTATTTGGTGCATTTCCGGCGCGGCACCACCGCACCACATCGCGCACTGGAGCGGATTCGCGTCCGAGATGCACTCCATAAGCGCGCGCGGCTAGAGCGACGTCCAGACGGTCATTAACTATGATTTGCGGTTGGTGATCAGTTCCGGCGGCTTGCTCCTTACTGAGATGGATAGTCGCGCGCGCAAGTTCGAGCAGTTGCCCGGCCGGCAAATCCTTCTCACGTAGCTGTACCCAATCGACCCCAGCGTGGACGGCTAACTGAATGTTTTGCAATATTGTCGAGGTGAGGGAGACTCCCATGCCAGTACCAGTCAAAGACTTCCGGTCGGTGACGTAGCAAACGAGCGGTCTGTTAGCTGCGGGTTTCAACGATCGTAGTCCGGCGGCGAAACGCTTCGAGCGCAAAAAGTACATTCATCAGACCCAGCCCCGTGATTGCGCCGCGCAGAAAGGAATTTCTTACAAAAAATGCCAGCGCGGGATATTGGTAAAGAAAATAATTCATATCCCACACTTCGGACCATGGAACCAAGATCAGCGCTAACCCCAATTCGAGCCAAAGGAGCAGGAGCACAACTCGGAGAACCCGGTTCATCATCAGGATAAGGATTATGGGAGATTACTCCGGCAGCCGCAACATCTACTCCGTGTCATCGAACGGGGCTATATAAGAGAACTGAGCTGTCAGGTTGTGCGATTCAGTTTGCAATACCGCAAACCGTTAAGCTCGGCGTACAATGGCAGCGTTTCGAGGCCAGCAGGGAATTCCCCGGCAACCTACGCACGGCGCATCAAAAAAGCTAGGACTAAGGAGCGCAATCCATGGCGACAATTACGACCAAAGACGGAACGCAGATTTATTATAAGGATTGGGGAAAGGGGCAGCCTATAGTCTTCAGCCACGGTTGGCCGCTGACTGCGGACGACTGGGACGGACAAATGCTGTTCTTCGGCCAGAAGGGGTTTCGTGTGATCGCGCATGACCGCCGCGGGCACGGCCGGTCCGGCCAAACTTGGGACGAAAACGAAATGGATACCTACGCGGATGATTTGGCCGGGCTATTTGAACATCTCGATCTCAAGGACGCCATTATGGTTGGGCATTCGACCGGTGGGGGTGAAGTCGCGCGCTACCTGGGCCGCCATGGTTCCAAGCGTGTCTCGAAGGCCGCGCTCATCAGCGCAGTGCCACCACTCATGCTGAAGACCGAAAAGAACCCGGAAGGGGCCCCTATCTCAGTGTTCGATGACCTCCGGGCGCAACTCGCAGCCAACCGGCCCCAGTTCTATAAGGACATCACTTTGCCGTTTTACGGTTACAACCGCCCAGGCGCCAAGATCTCAGAGGGCATTCGCGAGCACTGGTGGTTGCAGGGAATGGTGGGAGGCATGAAGGCCCACTACGACTGCATCAAGGCCTTCTCGGAAACCGACTTCACTGAAGACCTGAAAAAAATCGAAATCCCCGTGCTAGTGATGCACAGTGAAGACGATCAGATTGTGCCGTTCGCCGCTGCGGGACCCAAGTCCGCGAAAATACTGAAGAACGCGACGCTGAAGGTTTACAAGGGCTTTCCTCATGGCATGCCCACGACCAACGCGGACCAAATCAATGCCGATTTGCTCGCGTTCCTTAAAGGCGCAGCGACCACAGCGTCAGCATAACCACGAAGAGAATTAGCGTTTCTGAAGGGTGGAGATGCGGTCCGCGACGTCGCGGTATTCGATGTTCGCGGCATAGACCTGACGGAAGCAATCCAGCGCCGCTGACGAATCTCCGCCGGCTTCCAGGGCCAAGCCGAGATCGTAGCGCAGGGCAAGAATAGTCTCGTGCTCAAGCCCGGGAACTTCCAGTGCGCGCTGGTACCACAGCGCCGCGATATTGGGCTCGCCTTTATCCATGAACGAGAGGCCGAGCATGGTCGAGCAATTCATCGTGTAGCGGAAGGGTTTGCCCTTTTGAACGGCTTTCGCCACTTTCTGGAATTCCCCGATGGCTTCATCGAGCAGCCCCATTTCGCGGTAGGCGATGCCGAGGTTGTAGTGTGTTTCCAGGTCTTCGTCTTCCTCGCCAAGTTCGCCAAGTTCGCTGCGGAATTCCTGAAAAACTTCCGCAAGCTCGTTCAGACTTTCGGTCGTTATCTCGGGTACTGCAGATGATTTGGAGCTTCCGTTCTCCGAAATTGCAGCCGCAGGCACCGAATTCGCCGCGGAAACGGGGACCGGCTCATCAATATTCTTTGCAGCGGACGCAAAGGCACGATCCGCCGGGGGCGCTTCCAGATCTTCGACCTCGGCCGCTAGCTCGTTGAGGAAATCCTCAGTGGTTGCCGGGCCGGTATGGCTGGCGATAGAACTGGGTTCCGGTGTCAGCTCCAATTCAAATTCGCCATTGGCTGTAACGACTGGCTCGGCGGCGATAGTTTCGGAGTCCGGCTCCTCAATGATCTCGATCGTGGGAATCTCGTCTGCTTCTTCGCTGCTTTCCTGGATCTCGAACGAATCCGGCTGCACGGAGAAATCGTTGGTCGATGCTGGGACTGCCTCCGGCTCTGGCTCAATTTCCAGCGCGATCGGCGCTTCGGAGTCGAGCTCGGCGGGTTCCGGCTGGACCGCCATACCTTCCACGATGGACTCTGGTTCAGACTCCTCTATGACAAAGACAGGCTCGGGTTCGGACTCCGGCGCCGGCGCGACTTCCTGCTCAGGCTCAGCAATAGCGGGTTCGCTTGGCGCCTCAGCTACAGGGGGCTCTTCCAGCACGGTTTTCTCAGCATCCACTACTTCCTGCGAAATCGCTTCCCATTCGTCGGATAGATCCAGCTCTTCCCCGGACGCAGCGGGCGGAGTCTGTGCGATGGGTTGCTGAGGCGGAGGAGCCTCGACAGATATCTCTGGCTCTTCCAACGGTATGGGAACAACTGCAAATTCTTCAACGACAGGTTCCGACGGAGCGGATGTTAGCGGTATGCCGAATTCGGCGGCTATTTCGGCCGCGCTCAGCTCGGCAGTTTGGTCCACGGGTACGGCGCCCTCGGACGCAGTTTCCACGCTCGCCCGCGCTTGGGCTTCTGGCGCAGCGGGCAAGCTCTCAACCGGCGCGGCCATGGGTGGAGCAGCTTGTAATTCTTCCGGTGATACTCCCGCCGCTTTCTGGAATCTTTGCCGCAGTTCCGCAAAACGGTCGGCATTCACCTGGTCATTGCGCTCGCGATGAATTTGCTCAAGCTGACCAGCCAATTCAGCGGTGCGCCTTTCGTTGCCGGCGCCCAGATATAGATCCAACAGCCTCTCCAGCGTGGGTGTATGTCGTGGCGCACGCTGCAAAACGTTTTCGAGGAGATGCGTGGCCTTCTGCGTTAGACCGTAGCTCGAAAAGAGATCGACGTCGGTCAAGGCCTGTGCGATGTACCGCTGTGTTTCATCATCGAGCGTCTCTTCAATAACCGGCGCCACCGCGATAGAAGCTTGCGGAACGTGAGGTTCGGCCTCTTCCTCTTTGGTTTCAGGCAGCGGCGTTGGTTCAGGCGCTGCCACCGGCGCGCCGCCCGCCCGCTCGCGAAGCTGATTGAGCCGCGCAACCACGCGTTCGTCGTCCTTATTACGGTCGACGAGTTCTTGCAACAGCGCTTCGGCGCGCGGGAAGTTTCCCGCAGCGGCGTAGGCATCGGAGAGCTGGCCCAGCGCGGCATTCAATCGGAACGGATCGCTCGTAGTGCGGCAGAAATCAACCAGCATTTCCAGCGGCTCGGGATTTCCCGGCAGGCGCTCGCTCGCGGTCGTGAGCGACTTCAAGAACTTATCCTGCTCGCCCGCCTCGATCATGGCGCCGCGCAGCTCGCGCAACAGCTGAAGCCCAGCGCTTGCTTGATCGCTTTCGATTAAGGTCTCAGCAACCTTGTAAAGCACGCCATAATGCGCATGGCCCCGGGCCAGTACCTGGCGGCCACGTTCCGCGGCCTTCTGGCTCTGCCCCGAGCGCAGCTCGTAATCCACCAGCATGTTGGTGACTTCGCCGCCTGCGTTCGCTTCCGGATGGGACTCCAGGATTGGAATGGCCTGCTCAGTTTTATTATTCGCGTTAAGCGCTTTCGCTTTCAAAAGAAGCGCAGCCGCGTTAGTGGGGTCCACTTCCAAAGCGCGCTCGATTAGCTTTTCCGTCTCGTCCTTTTCGCCCCGATCGAATAGCCTTTGAGCATAATTCAGATACGTTTGAGCCGAGTCTTTCTTCAGGCCCATGACGTTATAAAGTTCAGCCAGACGCATTTGCACGCGCAGATTTTCCGGCTCAACTTCCAACAAGCGGTGCAGCACTTCCACGGCTTTCGGAGCTCGATTGGCTTTCAGATGTGCTTCTGCAATTTGCAAATACAGCGGACGCGCTTCACTCAAGATTCCTTGCTGAACGTAAAGATCGGCGAGGCGCTCAAGCGGAGGAAGCTCGTTGGGAGCTAGTTTGCCAATTTTTTTGTAAATAGCGATGGCCTTGCTGTTGAAGCCGTCGTCCAGGTAAACCTGCGCGAGCCGCTCGAAGTATTCAATGGCGTGTCCCAGGTCGGCTTGGCGGGCGTAGAGATCGCCCACGGTCATCAAGGTAGCTTGGTCCTTGGGGTCATGACGCAGAATTTGCTGGTATTCGGCGATGGCCTGGGCAACTTTGCCCTGATTGAGGAACTTCAGCGCGCTTTCCAGCGCTTTGCTTTTATTAAAGGCCATGGATAATTTCGCCTGCCTCACCTTCACCTACGGCGGGGCGGCGTGGTTGGGCCACAGTGGCGGCTCAGGTCAGAAGGTTAGCATGCGCGAAAAACAAGGAGCAATGAACCGGGCGAAGCCTGGTGCCATAGGCGATAACAGTGTCTTTTAAGCGCCTAGCCTGGATGTACCGGCAGAGAGGCAAGATCGGGACCGGTTTCGGGGTGGAAAAGCCAAGTAGCTGGAGAGGCCTATGACTTCGAAAGCGTCGTGCGGTCTTCGTTGGCGCCGAGGGCATCGGTGGCAGGTGTGAGCGGTAACATGTCCTGCGTTGCGCCAACGGCCCAGCACCCCGCCTCCCGAACAGGAGAATACGAAAAGCGATGCAGTGGCGAAGGCCCGTGGCGCTGCAAAGCCTCTAGATGGTCCGGAGTACCGTAGCCTTTATTCTGCGCCAGACCGTATTGGGGATAGAGTTGGTCATATTCCCGCATACATTGGTCGCGCTCCACCTTTGCCAGGATGGATGCGGCCGCAATCGAAACCGAACGTGCATCGCCATGAATCAACGCTTTCTGTTCAATGGGCAAATCAATTTCAATGGCATCCAGCAGGAGATAATCCGGGAGAGGAAAAAGCTGCGAAACTGCTGCCATCATCGCCTGGCGGCTGGCTTGGTAGATATTCCAGGCGTCGATCCGGCTGGCTTCGATTTCCGCCACCGCCCAGGCCAGCGCGTATTCACGAATGCGCGGCGCTAATTCTCGGCGACGGTCCGGAGTGAGTTTTTTGGAATCATCCAGGCCTACAATGCGGCGGCGGGGGTTCAAAATGACGGCCGCGGCCACTACCGGGCCAAAGAGAGACCCGCGTCCCGCTTCGTCTAGCCCGGCAATGCGCTGCCATCCGTGCTGGCGTGCGTCGCGCTCGTACCGCGTACAGCAAAGTCTGCCCATCGGCCACGGATTTTAGCACACGGCGAACCCGCAGTTTTCCACAAACGGTCAAAGTTGCGGCGGCGCGCAGCCCTAAAACAAAAAGCCCGCACCAATTTCTCGGAGCGGGCGAAATCAAAATAATAAGGTTACTCTGCGGCTGCGGGAACGGGCGCTTTTTCGAATGTCTCCACGCGTTTGATACGCGCAGCTTTGCCTTTGCGCTGGCGAAGATAATTCAGCTTGGCGCGGCGAACGCGGCCTTGCCGCACGACATCAATCGAACTGATCATCGGGGAATGCACGGGGAAAATGCGCTCCACGCCAATCCCGAAGCTCACGCGGCGCACGGTAAATGATTCGCCTAGAAGTTCGCCACGGCGGCTCATCACTACACCCTCAAACGGTTGGATGCGCTCCTTGGCTTCTTCACCTTCCTTCAAGCGGACATTTACACGGATCGTGTCGCCCGGACGAAACACGGGATGATCCTTGCGAAGTTGGGATTGCTGCACTTTAGAAATTATGGGTTTCATGACTCATTTTCCGGCAGACCCGCTCAGGTGGGGCCAGCACGCAACGCACAATCACCCATTATAACGAAACGGCCGCACGGTTCCTATATGAAATTAAGCTTGGGAGGCTGTGCTCGACGGCCTCACGACTTTACATTTGGCCCGGATTCGAGCAACAACCGCCCATCCTCTCCACGCCGCGAGCTGCCATCGAGCAAATCAGGGCGATTGCGCTGAGTCTTTTCCAGCGCGCACTTACGGCGCCAACGGC
Source organism: Acidobacteriota bacterium (assembly GCA_003167215.1). Classification (GTDB taxonomy): domain Bacteria; phylum Acidobacteriota; class Terriglobia; order Acidiferrales; family UBA7541; genus Palsa-295. The sequence continues at coordinate 16,682 of PMTV01000052.1, forward strand.
GAATCTCTTCGTGATTTCCGCCGAGAAGTACCTCTGGGACGTCCCATCCGCGAAAGGAGGGTGGGCGTGTGTAGTGAGGGTAGTCGAGAATGCCGCGACCGGCGGTCCGCGCTCCGTGCTCTGAAACGCTCAAGTAGCCGGTCGCCACTTGGCTATCAGGCGTCTTCTCCCGCTCGCCGTCGGACGCACTGAAGGATTCATTCACCGTGGAATCTTCGTTGCCCAGGGCGCCCGGGATTAGGCGGGTGACCGCATCCAGTACCATTGCAGCGGGGAGTTCGCCGCCGGACAGGACAAAATCGCCGACGGAAATTTCGTGAGTAGCGAGATGCTCTGCGACACGCTCGTCCACCCCTTCGTATCGGCCGCAGATCAGCACAATTCGCTTGAGCTTCACAAAACTGCGCGCCATTTCCTGAGTAAAGAGTTTTCCCGCGGCGGAAAGCAATATGGTGGCGGTGCCGGCCTGCACCGCAGCAGCGCTATCTTGACCTAGCAGCGACTCGACCGCTTCGAACAGCGGCTCGGGTTTCATCACCATTCCTTCGCCGCCGCCGAACGGCCGGTCGTCCACCGTTCGATGACGGTCATGCGCGAAATCGCGCAAGTCGTGAGTGTGCACGTCAATGAGTTTCGCCTCGCGCGCACGCCGCACGATTCCGTAATCGAGTGGGCCGCCGAAAAACTCGGGAAAAATCGTGATGATGTCAAAACGCATCGCTGCTTATCCTACCCAAATGACGTGGCGAAGATGATTGTCGCTTATCGCTCCTGATTCCGGTCAATAATTTGCAGTTCTTCTTAGTTCAAATCGCGGAGGCCTTCGGGGAGAACCACTTCGATGCGGCGGGCTTCGATGTTCACACTCCTACAAATTTCCTGCGCCAAAGGAATCAGGAGTTCGCCTCGAGCAGAATCGACCACAAGAATGGGATTCTTGGCAGCGCCTTCGCCTGTAAATTGCACGTCGCCAACCAGTCCGACTGTAGCGCCATTTTCCTCGCACACTTCGCAGCCAATTAAATCCGTCACGTAATAACTTGCGTTCGGCAGCGGGATGCGCTCGGCCAGCGGAATTTGGACTTCCAGGCCGATCAGTTTTTCGGCGTCAGAGATCGAATCCGAATTTTCGAAGTGGAAGATGGCCTGGCCGCCGCGGCTATGCGAAAGCCAGCACTTGCGAACGGCCACTCGTTTTGCCGTAGCCGTTTTCTCGTTCCACAGCTCTGCGGATTTTAAGCGCGTAAGGCGCTCGGGAAAATCGGTGAGGATTTCGGCGGCTACTTCGCCGCGGCGACCGTGCGGACGCAGAACGCGCGCTACCGTGACGCGATCGGACCGCGGAGATTGTTGCACAGTCACTACTCGAGGATTTCCAGGGTAAAGCGCTTTTTCAATTTCATTCCTGCCGCGCCGAGCAACGTGCGGATGGATTTAGCCGTGCGTCCCTGCCGCCCGATCACCTTCCCCAGATCGTCGGGATGGACGCGCAATTCCAGGACCGTGACTTGTTCACCTTCTACAGCGTTCACTGCAACGTTTTCCGGATGATCGACAAGAGCTTTGGCAATCTCTTCAACAAGAGCCTTCATCGCGACCTCCACGGCATGAGCTCAGCGGAGAAATTCGCTGGAGCATGTACGAGCGTAGATTTACTGTGGGGTGAGACGCCTCAGGCAGGTTTCCGGTTTCTTAGAAAACTGCGTACCGTGTCGCTGGGCTGTGCGCCCTTGCTGAGCCAGTAAGTCACGCGGTCATGGTCCAGCGTGATGGCGGCGGGCTTCTTCAGCGGGTCGTAGGTACCTACGATTTCCACAAACCGGCCGTTTCGCGGACGGGTTTTCTCCGTAACGATCACGCGATAAAACGGGCGCTTCTTCTTACCAATCCGAGCCAGCCGAATCATTAACACAGCGAAAATCCTCCTATGCCGAACCGAACCATTATAGCGAAGGGGGCTGCTTTCACCAATCGCTATCTCAGGGGCGCGGGCATTAACGCAGGAGCCAGAGGGGCAAGGCCGCTTGAGCGCAGTGGTCGATCATTTGTTGGTCGCGCTCTGAAAATGCGTTAGCAAGTTCGCTTTCAACGTCCACCGTTCCAATCACGCGATCGCCTCCGGGAGCCAGAACCGGAACGATGATTTCGGAAAGAGTGCTAGCAAAGGCGGTGAGATAGCGCGGGTCGGTTCGGACGTCGCCTGCAATGACCATTTTCTTTTGTTGAATTGCGGAACCGGTGAGTCCCTTGCTCGCGGGAAACTCGGGGTATTCCGGAGCGCTGGGACCACTCCAGCCGATGATGGAGACCAGTTCCGGGCGCACATCGTAAATGCCGACCCAGCGATATTCGCCAAGTTTTCGGATCAGTTCGGCAAGGCGTTTGGCCTGTGCAGGACGATCGCCGCCACTCATCGCGAGGGAGCGAATCTCGTTGAGCGTGTTGTTGACGACTATCGGCACGTTCGTTCCTATTTCAGGCCGGCGAATTTGCCGATGCCGCGCATTTTTGTTTTTGCATAGGTGCCGTACTGCTTCATCATTTTGCGCATGTCGGCGTATTGTTTTAGCACTTGATTTACTTCCTGGACGGAGGTGCCGCTGCCTAAAGCGATGCGTTTGCGGCGCTTGCCGTCAATCAGATTGGAATTTGCGCGCTCCTTGGCGGTCATGGAATTAATGATGGCCTCCACGGAACCGAGGCGCTTCTCATCAATCTCAGTGTTTTTCGGCAGATTGGCGAACGGGCCGACTTTTGGAAGCATGCCCATGATTGATTCAATGGACCCCATCTTGCGAATCTGGCGCAACTGATCACGGAAATCCTCAAGCGTGAAGTCGTCTTCGCGCAACTTGCGTTCGAGTTCGCGCGCTTTTTTCTCGTCAACGTTCTTTTCAACTTTTTCGATCAGGCCGAGAACGTCGCCCATGCCGAGAATGCGGGACACGACGCGGTCGGGGAGAAAAGGCTCGAGCGCATCATATTTTTCGCCGATGCCGACAAACTTTACGGGCGCGCCGGTAACTTTGCGGATGGAAAGCGCCGCGCCTCCGCGAGCGTCCCCGTCCATTTTCGTGAGTACAACGCCGGTGATGCCCAGGCGCTTGTGGAATTCACCCGCCGAACGTACCGCGTCCTGACCGATCATCGCGTCAGCGACGAAGAGTAGTTCGGAAGGATTTAGCTCGCGCTTGAGATCGGAAAGCTCATTCATTAAGTCGTCGTCAATGTGCAGGCGGCCAGCGGTGTCAACCAGCACGACGTCGCAGGCAGATAGTTTTGCTTCACGCAATGCGCCGCGCACAATCTCCAGCGGCTTGTCGGTTCCGGTTCCGGGCCACAGCGGGGTCCCGGTCGCTTTGGCAACCTGCGCGAGCTGTTCGCGGGCCGCGGGGCGATAGACGTCAGTGGAGACAACCAGCGGGCGATGTCCATGTTCCGCGAGCCACTTGCCCATTTTTCCGGTGGAAGTGGTCTTGCCAGAGCCCTGCAGGCCGACAATAAGCCAGACAGAAGGCGGCTTGGAACTGTATTGAGGTTTTGCTTCGCGGCCGAGAAGCTCGCCCAATTCGTCACGAACAATTTTTACTACTTGCTGGTCGGGCGAAAGTTGCAAGAGGACTTCGGAGCCCAGCGCCTTTTCACGGACGTGCTTGATGAACTCGTCCGCTACGCCGACGTTGACGTCGCCTTCGAGCAGGGCTTCGCGAATCTCAACCAAGCCAGCATCGAGATGCTCCTCGGTGAGTTTGCCCTGGCCGCGCAGATTCTTGAAGGCGCGCTGGAGCTTGTCTGTCAGTGTCTCAAACATGGTGGCTTTCGGGCATGGGAACGGTTAATGGGGCCGATGATTCCCGGGGCCGATTCTCTCGCCCCGAAGGCTTACTGGAGCCGCAATTTGTGACTTCATTTGAGGCGAAAATATGCGTCATTCGGTCGTCGCCAATTGTGAATTCTGGCCCCGGTTAGACTGGTACGCCGCCCTGTGTTTTCTATAAGTTACGGAGATTTCTGAATATGAGCCAGAACCGGTTAGAAAT
>PMTV01000031.1 GCA_003167215.1 Acidobacteriota bacterium
TTGACGATTTCGCTGGCGCGGAAGGTCTGCTTTACGATCCGCTCGATTGTTTTCTGGCGCGGATCGTCGGCGGGAATCTGTTTCGCGAGCATCTGGATGTAATTCGAAATCACCGCGAGCGGGGTGTTCACTTCGTGCGCCACGCCGGCCGCCAGCAAACCGAGCGAAGTGAGTTTCTCGGTTTGCACCATCTGCTCTTCCAGGCGCACGCGTTGCGTGATGTCGTCGAGAAGAATGAGCCGTCCCAGGCGGGCTCCATTTTTGCCCACGAGCGGCGCGATGGAAGCGTTAATCACCAGACGGCGTCCGGCAGGCGTGTTCAGATGAAATTTATAGATACCGGAAACGTGATCGCTGGTAGCGCGCAAGGCAATTTCGGCTACTAGATCCTGCGGGAGAACATCCTGCAGGTGACGCTGAAGCGCTTCACGGCGCGGAATGGCGAGCAAATCTTCGAGTTGCGGATTCCAGGATTCGATGCAATCTTCCAGATCGACCGTGAGTACGCCTATGTTCAGCGATTCGACGATGTTCTCACTGAAATCCTTCAGCCGCTCGATCTGCATGGCCTTCTGCTCGAGCGACTGATAGAGCCGCGCATTCTCAATGGCGATGGCCACGTAACCCGCGATGGTGGAAAGCAATTCGAGATCGTCCGTCGAGAGATAATCGCCATCGACCGTTTTGCCGAGGCCCAGAATCGCGACGGTGCGGTCGCGGAAGCGGCAGGCAATGAAATAATTCAGATCGAGCTCTTCCAGCGTCCGGCGGACGGAGTCAGATTCCTGGCTTGCCGCCCGCGCCGATTCGAAGAACAAACACCCGCGCTCCAGAGCAGGACGCGAAGGGTCCAGAAACGATAGATCGAGAGGACCCTCAGGCCGCAGTCCCATCGAACGCGAGAGGACGAACTGTGCCGGATGCGCAGGGTCTTCGAGAAATATTGCGAGCCGGTCTACCAATAGGGTTTGCGAAATGCGATCGAGCACGGAGCCGACCAGGGGTTCGAGGCGCACCTCGTTTGTGAGGGCGCGCCCGAACTCGATGAGCGTGCGGCGGTAATTGAGTCGGTCGCGATAAAAAAAACGGTCAAGGCGAGTCTGAACCCATCCTCGCACCGGCTCAAACAAAAATGCCGCAACAACGATTGCTATCACGCCGCCCGCCGGACCGGTGGGCCAGCGCGTGTGAAACGTTTCGCCGATTAGAGCGATGCCCGCAAAATAAATACCGACAACCGCAGCAGTCGCGAAAGTGTAAGCAAGTCCGCGCTTGAAGATGATGTCAACGTCCATCAGGCGGTAGCGGATAATGGCGTAACCAAAACACAGTGGGATGAGCGCCAGTGAAAAGACCGAGAGTTTCATCCACGGCGCAGGAACAATACCCAGAACGTAGGGCACGATATAGAACAATAGAAAAGGTAGCGAGCCTGCGAAGGTCCCACCGGTGACCCACTTCAATTGCTGCCGCAAGACACCACTGGGTGCGCGGCGGTAACTGAAAAGGAAAATGGTGGCAGCAATCAGAAAATAGATTCCGAGATTCGCCTGTTCCACTTTATCGAGCCAGTATCGTGTGCTGAATGCCGGCAGAAAATTCAACGTCCCGAAGGCGATGAAAATATGCAAGGTTAGAAGCAAGGCCGGCAGAGCGTAGGTGGCAGCCAGCTTCGGCCAAAGGGCGCCACGGCGTTCCGGAAATACGAGCGCAAAGTGAACGAGCAAAGCCGGCTGCAAGAGCAGCGCGACCACGTTGGCCCAGTAAATCGTTTGGTCGAAAGAATTCAGTTTTCCGGTGTAATGAAAGCTGTAGAGAATGAATGAGGCCAGGCAGAAAACGTAAAAATGAATCGCGCGCGGCGCATTCCAACGGCGGACGAATATGAACAGCCCGATGAAGAGATATAGAAGCGCTGTAATGCGGAGGTAATTCTCGATCGAGGATGAATTGTCCTGTGGCGCGGTTACCAGCCGCGTCTCAAAGGCGGCCTCGCCACGGCGCATTTGATAGTGAACTTCCGCCCATGGCCCCATGTGAAACAACACGCGTGTGACGTCGGTGGCGCGCTGAATCGGGACGCCCCGGACCGACTCAACGATGTCGTTTTGTTTGATGCCAGCCCTGGCGGCCGGCGAGTCAGCGACAACGTGCCAGGCAGTTACTCCCTGAGCCGAATCCATCCAGGTGACACCGTCATCTGGAAGAACAAAGCGGGAGCGCTGCTGGAAATTGAGGACAGCGAAGACCACGGCGGACAGCGTTATAAGTGCCAGAAGTACTGCGCCGAGCCGCATTCGGAGACTGTCATTCATCCAGCTACACCCGTAACCTCTGCCTAGAACCCATATAATGCAAGCACGTCAGCTTCCAGTAAACTGCAGATTCTATTAATCATAAGTATTTTATTTTTATTAACTTGCGAGAGCGGACGGTTGAAGAAACTCATGGAATACCATTTGTGGGAGGCATCTTCCCGTTTCCAGTACACTGATTTTAACTGATTTAACTAGAATTGAAAACTAAGTCCACCGCGTATAAATCGGTAGGTCGGGATCAGGACAACTTGACCGTCAGGAGTGGCCAAGGGAACGTAACCCTGTGCGAAGAGGTTACCGCAGTCGGCCAGGAGTTCCGCGTGACCTGGGATGAAGCTTGGCAACGGTTGGTGAATCCCGAGGCTCAGGTACGGATCGAGGTGATAGAGAGACTCGCCATAAGGATCCATTGCAGAGACCACCGGGCCATTGATCCACTTGTAGCCAGCAGTAAACTTTGTCCCAATGCGGGGAACTCTCGCGGTCAGGCGCCCGCCCGCGCTTTGGCGATAGCGCATCGCCAACTGGTTTCTTAATGCTGCTTGAGAGGGGTCTTCTGTCGGGGATAGCGCTCCCGCATATTCGTAGATAATCGTAGCAGTAACATTATCCGAGAATTTCTGGTGATAAGCGACACGTGTCCCTAATGAGCTGGATTCACCGGCGTCGTAGGCAAAGACGTTTGAGAAGAAATCTTGTAAATAATCCGGTCCGGCAACGGACCCGTGCCCGAAAACTGCCGTGTGCGTCGAACGGTCATTGAACAGAGCCACGGTGAGAGTGGCGTTCTTACTGAACGCATGTTCAATGGCCAATTCTTCGTGCAAGCCGTTTTCAAGGACCGAATGACCGTCGCGCATCAAAACTATGGGAAACTGATCGAGAGTGTTTAGGGCAGACTGCAGCGTGCTTTGATCGCCCGCAGAATCCTGCCATCCATTGGCGGCGGCGAGAACGGACACCTGCCATGTGGGAGCAAGCTGGACGGTCATCTCAGCGCGCGGCCGCACGCTTGCTGTCGTGCCCGCGAGACCCGCCATCACGAAATCCGAACCATAGCGAAGGCTGATGCGGTCACCGATCACGAAAGAATTGTCATACGACATGCGCAGCCCGCGGAACGTGGGGCCGTCCGGACCCAACTGTGACTGGCGAATTAGAATGGTTGTCACCGGACCCACGCCGGGCTCGCCTGATGGAATCCATTGAGTGGCGAATCCGCCGGAATAGGACCCACTTTCGTAGCTGAACTGGCTGGCCATCAAGAGTTGGTCATGACCGCCAAGAGAGAGATCATAAACAAGGGCCGTGCCCGGGGAATCGGCCGGATTCGAGACCGAACCGGGATGATCTGATCCCGAAGTTAGTTCCAGACGCATGCGGCCTGCTTGATTTTGCGCGGTTTCGAATTGGCCCGGTGGAACGCCGAATATTTCGCCGTCGTCTTGCCAGCGCAGGACCGGACGCGTCGCAGACGCGCTTCGAAGCACCCAAGTCCACTCGTCCGCAGCGATGGGTTGATCGGACTGGCGTTGCAGTCTTTCGAGTGATGAGAATATCGAGCCGAGAACAATTTCGAGTAGAGTCGTGCGCTCATCATTGACCAAGATGTGCTCCTCCATGACAGGGAGGAAGCCAGCCAGCGTCACTTTGATCGAGTACGTGCCGGAAGGAAGCAGCGCGGTAGAAAATCGTCCACGATCGTTGGTGAGCAATTCGGCAGCTGAACTGCCGAGCAATTGATCGGAGCTTACAAAGATAGTGGCGCCCATCTGAGGGGTTCCGGATGAATCCAGCACTACGCCGGATATCTTGCCGGAATTCGGCGCGCCAATGGCCGAAAGAGGAAGCAGGCACAAGAGCACCCCGAAAATGGATGAGCGAATCACTCGCAGGCTCACCAGGTCACCTCCTCTGTGCAGTCGTTCCGGCTGGTACCTTCACCGTAAAATCCATTGCCGGCGTAATTGTCTGTTTGGCGAGATTATCGGTTACCGCTACTTCCAGCTTGTACGCACCAGGTGGTAATGAGCCAAGCGTAATTATGTTTTCCAAAGTCAATTCCTCGCCGTGCTCGGGCAATTTATCCTTAGGAATATCGAATTTCAGGACTGGCTCGGTAGTTTTATCCTTCATGACGCGATACTGCACGGTGGCGTCTGACTTATGAGTTTTGTCGTCCACTTTCAGGTTGTAAATCTGCAGAAAAACACCCATTCCGTCTGCGGCTCCGAATGACGCATCCAGCTTAGGGCGCACCTTCACATCGCCCAGGACGAACTGGCCGAGCCCGATATCTTTCGACGAAACGGGCAAAATCTGATCCGCGAGAATCAGAGAGCTGGACGACAAGTGGTCGTCCTCGAAACGCGGAACAGCAAGCCGAGTGTTTACCACACCGACGTTCCCGTTATTTACGTCCTTAAGCACGATATCGAGGCGATAGAGCCCAGGGCTCAAAGGTACAGCTTTCTGATAAATTGACGGCACGGCGCGGGCCTGTTGCAGTAAAGCAGCTGGAACATCGCGCTTCACCGTATCCTCAAAGGTTTGAACAATGCGCCCGCTCAGTGTGCTTATGCGCGCGAAAAGATTGACTGTGGCGGAGTCCACTCCCTGTTTTTCTTGAAAGCTCAACTGTCCCGTCGGTATCTGCACGGTGATGGGAACCAGGACCGTCTCCGATGTAATACGCAGGAAATAAAAGCGGTAGTCGAACTTCACCTGATCGCGCACGAGCCGGGAGGTAACCACGGCTTCCAGATCCTTGAACTTTACCGGAGGCGCCTGCTGGATCTTAGCGTAAAGCTCCAGCCGGGAAAATTCATTCGCGCTCTCTGGCGCCATTCCGATCGGCGCAGCATCGTGCGTACCGTCGGTGTTGTTGAATCGGCTAGTCTTGCTGGCCAATCCCATAGATTCCATTTGGGTGAGGCCCGCGCCTGGAACCATAAGAAGGGCGTCCTTCTCGCTGGGATCCATGGTCAGATGGTATTCCCCGCTCATTGTCGGGTCCACGAACTCCAGAATGACATTTTCGCCTATGCCTTCGAGATAGCGATAACGCCAGTCCTCAAAAGGATAGGTTGAAGTTTCTCCTCCGCCTTCCTCGGCTGGACGGTCATAGCTGCCACCCGCAGGATGCGATTCGATTTCATCGGCTGGACCCCACATGATGTAGATACGGCCGCGGTCTGTCCTCCAGCCAGGTATTCCAGAGGAGAAGTGCTCGTTGACATACGCAATTCGACGATAGTGTTCCTCTTTAAATGTGTTGTCGGCCGAATCAGGGTCGGGGTTGCGCCGCTGCCAGAAAGCCTCGATAAACTGCTCGCGCTCTTCGTTGGTACTGAGATGAAGAAAGCTGCTGCGCTCTTCGGGAGTTATGATGTAGACCACGTCTTCGTCAAGCCACTTCCTATATTGGGAATCTAATTCCTTCCTTAGATCTTTGTCGCTCTTGGCTTTTTGTTTTGCAGTTTTCTTGGCCGGATTTTGTTCAGGCTGGGCTGGTTGCTGCCCTTGAGATTCGCCCTGGGCAAACGCCGAGGACGCGGCCCCCAAACCAGCCGCTAAAATCGCTAAGAGAAGCCATTTACCGCAACGGCCAATAATCAACGTTTTCCCCTTGATTGATTGGAGATTCTAACCTGTCCGAACGTACAGGTCAACGTAGTCCCCCGCCGATATGGGATATGAGCACATTAGACTAACGGGGGTTGCCTGGCACTTTCAGGGGATTTACTTGCTAGGACGCTTCGCGGGCTCACGCGGTTACTTGGTCCATTGGCCTAGAACATCGTCTTGCTTCGCTTGCATCAGAATTTGGTCAGGAGCGCGGCGATTCTGTTTCTTTCCCCGCCAAAAACATCTAAAATGGTCGCCGTGGGGATGACGAGGTTCGTCGCAGCCACAACCAAAGTTACCGAAAATTAGCGATCTTGGGCGACGCAGTGGGGGTAGAGATCCCCCCTGAAAACCAGAAAACAGGAATGAAAGAGCCCGAAAATTTACGTAGCTACTGTCTTTATCTCTTTATCTTCGTCTAATCCGGAAACATTCCGGCCCCTTCGGACGTATGGAATGGTGTGGCGGGTGCTTCCGCCCCTTGACGTGAGGACATAAAAGGTTGATGCAATGAAAACCTGGCAAAAAGTGTCAATCGGTGTGGGTGCTGTAGTCGTGCTTGGTAGTATTGCGTGGTACAGCGTCTATCAGGCGAACAAAGGTGTTGTGCAGGTGCAGACCGGCAAAGTCGTTAAGCAGGACCTGACCTCGATCGTAACTGCATCCGGTGAAGTCAGGCCGAAAAATTATACGAACGTACTGGGTGAAGGCATCGGGAAAATTACCAATATCGTGGTGAAAGAAGGCGACCATGTGAAGAGGGGCGACATCCTGCTCCACCTGGAAAACATTCAGCCGGCCGCGGATGTTCAGGCCCAAGAGGCCAGTATCAGTTCCACCGAAGCGGGCATGCGCGTGGCGTCCGCAAGTTATGACTCCGCGGTCGCGACGCTAGCCCAGCGCCAGGCAGACCTTGAAAAGGCCAAGTTCGATTGGCAGCGCACCCAAGAGCTCTACAAAGATCAGCTTATAGCCAAGCAAGAGTTTGACGCGAACAAAGCTACTTACGACAGCGCAGTGGCGGCGCTTAACGCTTCCAAAGCACAGGTTGAACAAGCCCGCGCGGCGCGAGATCAGTCGCGGGATAACATGAATCAGAACCAGGCAGTCCTGAAACACACAAAGGACATTCTTCGCAAAACGACCTATACAGCGCCGATCGATGGGATTGTCAGTTACATCGCTGTGCGCGTCGGGGAAAACGTCGTACCCGGAATTCAGAACGCCGAAGGCAGTAACCTCATGACCATTTCCGACATGAGTATCGTCACCGCCGAGGTGAAAGTCGACGAGACTGATATTACCAACGTGCGAGAGGGACAGCCTGCCGAAGTGACAATTGACGCGCTTCCGGGCAAAACGTTCAAGGGCCACGTAAGCCAGGTGGGTGAGCTTGCCATTCTTCGTTCGTCCGGACAGGCGGCTACCACGCAAACGACGGCAAATACCCAGGAAGCGCGGGACTTCAAAGTTGTGGTCACCGTGGATAATCCACCCGAGGCGCTCCGCCCCGGTCTTTCCGCGACCGCCAAAATTCAGACAGCGGAAAAGAAGGATGCCCTGACTATTCCGATCCAGGCGTTAGCCGTGCGGACTCAGAAAGAAATCGAAGAAGCGAAGCCGGGCAAGAAAGGGAGCGACGTCACGCTCGCGGCTTCCAAGCCGCTGTTAGGGGCGAATGGCGATGCCAAGAAGACCGATATTCAGGGAGTTTTTGTCATCCGCGAAAAGAAGGCAGAGTTCGTTCCGGTGCAGACGGGTATCGCGGGTGTGACTGATATTGAAGTTACCAGCGGTCTGAAAGACGGCGACGAAATCGTCACTGGAAGCTACAAAGCGCTTCGTACGTTGCGGCCCGGCGCCACGGTCAAGGTGGACAACTCCGCGCCCAAACGCGAAGAATCTTCCACCTAGTTGAACTGAATTCAGGAGCACATTGCGCATGGCTGTCGAAGAAATCATCGCTCCGCAGAGTTACCGCAAGGACCTGGTTGACACCGGCATAGTCATTCAAACCGAAGATCTTTGGAAGACGTATGAGATGGGCGCAGAGCAATTGCATGCGCTGCGGGGCGTAAGCATCGAAATCCACAAAGGCGAATATGTCGCCATTATGGGTCCGTCGGGCTCGGGAAAATCCACCCTTATGAATTTGATTGGCTGCCTAGACACGCCCACCAAGGGGAGTTACTGGCTGGCGGGACGGCTGGTTAGCCAGCTAGACGACGATGAGCTCGCCTACATACGCAACAAAGAAATTGGATTCGTCTTCCAGACGTTTAATCTGTTGGCGCGCGCGACTGCGCTGCACAACGTCGAGCTGCCCATGATTTACAATGGCACGCCTTCCGAAGAACGCCTGGGCCGCGCAAAAAGGGCTTTGAGCCAAGTGGATCTCGCCGATCGCATGATGCACAAGCCCAACGAACTCTCAGGCGGCCAGCGGCAACGCGTGGCCATCGCGCGCGCGCTGGTGAACGCGCCTTCGATTCTTCTGGCTGATGAGCCCACAGGGAACCTGGACTCCCAGACGGGCGAAGAAATTATGGCGCTTTTTGCACGTCTGCACGAGCAAGGCAATACCATCATCCTGGTCACGCACGAATCAGACATCGCGGCCCACGCACACCGCGTAATTCGTCTGCGCGACGGCAAAGTTGAAAAAGATGAGCGCACGCGCTAAAAGCTGCGCCAACCCCGAGCGTAATTGCGCCTTCCATCCTATAGCTATATTCTGAGGCCTGTATGTAGTGTTTCTTGGGGCCCCGACAAGCCGTTCGAAGGGAGATATCAATGAAACTTGCGCCACCGTGTGGCCGTAGGGCTTTGCTCGCGGCGCTGTTACTTCTGCCTGTGGCCACAGTCTTTGCCCAGGACCCCCAGGACCAGTCGCCACAAAAGCCGGAGGCCGCTCTTGACACGCACCCAACCGCTGACACCACCAAGCCCGGCCCGGAGCAGGAATTCTTTGCGAAACGCGCGGGTGAGTACACAAGAACGGTGAAATTTGTCGCGCAGCCGAATGCTGATGCGAACGCCTCGACCGGAACTTCAAAAATTTCCGTCGCTCTGGGCGGACGATTTATCGTCGAAGAAAACAACGATACTGTTTTTGGGCGCCCTGTTTCAGGGACGCGCATCTACGGCTTCAACAACAGTACCAAGCAATACGAGGCGGTGTGGATGTACACAGGGTCCACAGCTATGATTTTTTTGACGGGAGCGAGCAGCGATGGGGGCAAGACCGTCGATTTTAGCGGAATGACACAGAATCTCCGGGGCGGTAAGGTCCCCCTGCACGCCACAATGCGGCAGATAGACGACAACCAATTTGTCGTGACGCTGATGAGCACTGGAGCGGACGGCAAGGAAGCCGCGTTTCAGGAAACCACTTACACCCGAAAGAAGTAACAAAGCTACCACGCAAGAGATGTTCTAGCCTGAAAAGAAATTGCGGGCGAGGAAGAGCACGTTGGCAGGGCGCTCGGCCAGGCGGCGCATGAACCAGGGAAACCAGAACGAGCCGTAGGAAATCAGAACATTGCAACGGTAGCCATCACGCACGAGCCGCAATTGTTCTGAGCGCTGGATGCCGTACAGCATTTGGAATTCAAGGTGTGCTTTTGCAATCCCCTGCGATGCGCTCCAGTCCACGATTTTCTTAATCAGGGCGCGGTCATGCGTCGCCATTGCCGCCCGAACACGCATCTTGCGCGATTCAGGACTCAGCAGTCGTTGAGCGAGATGAAGGTAATTCTCGTCCACATCCCTCTTCAACGGAAAAGCTATTTCGGCAGGTTCGTTGTACGCACCCTTCACCAGGCGCACAGAGGCTCCAATCGAAATCAGCGCATCCAGATCCTTTTCGGTGCGAAAAAGATATGCCTGCACGCACACGCCAACATTCGCATAGGCCTTGCGCGCGCGACGATAGAGCTGGAGCGTGACGTCCACGTAAGGGCTCTGCTCGATATCAATCCAGAGAGTTTTTTCCGCGGGTATGTGTTCGATCAGCGCGACGAGATTGGAGTAGCAAAATTCATTATCGAGGTCCAGGCCAAGCTGCGTCAGTTTCACGGATACTTCAGCAGGCAGGTTCGCGGCGCGAATTCGATCGAGGACGTCCTGATAATGCTTTGTGACTTCTTGCGCTTCCGCGCGATCGGTGATGTTTTCGCCAAGGTGCGTCAACACCGCGCCGATACCGTTTGATGCCAGCGTCTGCGCTGCAGCAAGCGCGTCTTCGACATTTTCGCCCGGCATGAATCGCGTCACTGTGCGCCGCATGAAACCGTAGCGCGGCGCGTGCTCGCGCAGCCACTGGCTTTGCGAGGCCTTCAAGAGCGAACGTCTCATCAGACTCATCGAAAGTTTGCTTGCCGCAGAATTTATTGCGGCGTGGAAAGTGTTTTGATCACAAGCGATAGTAGAAATCCACGCCTTCGTAAAATGACGCGACGCGAATCCGCTCATCGCGGCCGTGCGAGCGGTCGTCATCGACATCCATGAACACGCCCGGAATGCCATAGGTAGGAAACCCGGCAGCTCGCGAGATAGCTCCGTCACTGGCCCCGGCATCCAGCACGGGAACAACCGGAACGCCAGGCCACATCTCCGCCGCGACTTTCTCAACTGCAGTCATCACACTCGGCTGAAGCGTGGAAAGTGGATTGGATCTCAATCCTGATCCGGACGAGACGATCTGCGATACGGAAATGTTGGGATCGGCTAGCACCTTCTCTAGCGTCGCCTGAACCTCGTCAGGCGTATGGCCCGGCAGAATGCGGCAATTGACGTTCGCACGCGCCATTCCCGGCAAGGCGTTATTTGCATGCCCGCCTTCCAGCCTGGTTGCGACGCAGGTGGTGCGCATACGCGCGTTGTAAAAAGGAGATTCCGAGAGCCGCGCGATGGCGGCCTCATCCGGCGGCGTTTTGAGAATAGCTTTCATATCCGCGCCTGTTGACCCGCCCACGATGTCAGCTTCCCGCTTAAAGTATTCGCGCGTCACTTCGCTGAGCTCGAAGGGGAATTGGTAATGCTCAAGGCGGGTTAGACCGTCCGCCAGCTCGTAGATTGCGTTTTCCTTGCCCGGCAGCGAGCTGTGGCCTCCCGGGTTCGTCACCTTCACATCGAAATCCTGATAGAGCTTTTCCGCCGCCTGGACGCCGACGAGCAGTTTCTTTCCTTGGTCCAACTCGAAATCGCCAGCGTCAGGATTTAGAATAAATTCGGCGTCAATCAAGTCGCGATGATTCTTGATCAGCCATTCCACACCGTTTGACCGCCCGCCTTCCTCGTCGGCTGTGAGCGCCAGAATAATGTCGCGGTCCGGCTTGAATCCTTCCTGTTTCAGGCGAATCATCGCCGTCATCAAAATTGCGTCGCCGTCTTTGATGTCCCCCGATCCGCGGCCGTAGAAGTAGCCGTCCTTCTCGATGAATTGAAACGGATCCATGGACCAATCTTCGCGCCGCGCCTCGACAACATCCAGGTGGCAAATCAGCAGCATCGGTTTTTGTGCGCCCGTACCGCGCAGGCGAGCGACCAGATTGCCTTTGCGAGCATTCGGTCCAATCACTTGCACGTCGTCCGCGGCATAGCCGGCATCGCGCAGCCGCTGGGCCATCGCTTCCGCTGCTACCGTCGTGCTACCCACAGAATCCGTCGTGTTAATTTCGATGAGCTGCTTGTAAATATCGCGCGCAAGCTTATTGGTTGCGTCATCACTTTGCGCGCGAAGACCGCCGCCGACGAAAGAGCACGCGAGCGCGGCTAGCAAGATGGAAGTCCGAAATTTCATTTATTCTCCCGAATAGGAACGAACGAGACTAACAGACCGCGGGTGGGACGGTCAAAATGGCGGCGGGGAAAACGGTGTGTCCTTTGGTGATTCGAGGATGTAGATAGCATAGCGATAAACTTCGATCTTCCACCGTTCGCCAATAGATCCTTTTTCGAAAATTTCGCCGAATGCGGTGTGGATTTCGTGTCTCTCGTCTTCCGGGAGCGCGGCCAAAAAATCGCCGAAGCGATTTTTCGCCAGCGTCATCGGGTCGGTGATGCGCGTCGCCGAGGGTTTCTGATCTGCGGCCGCTGCGATTGGCGGCGCGACAGTCGCCTCTTTGGGCGCGGGCGGAGGTTGATTAACAGGTTTCTGCTCGTAGCTCTGATAGAGCGCATAGCGGAACTGCTTTTCGTAAAGGGCAGCGAGGGCCGTTTTCACGGGATCGGCCGGAGTTTGCGCCCGGCCGAGAGCCAAGGCCGTGAAATTGTCCAGCGCGGTTTCGAAATCGCGGAAGTCTCCGAGCACGCCCATCAACGGTCCTTTGCCGCTTTTGCCTAGCGACGCGGCAAGACGGTCGGTCCGCGCACCGTAGCATTTTCCGTACACCGCGATTGCACGCAGCGTTGCTTGAGCCTCCGGGGTTTCGCCACTCGGCTTGTTCGCGCTAGCCGCCGCGCCGGGAGAGGCGTCGTTCGCTGGATTCACCTTGCCGTTGAAATGGGTAATCCAGTCCGTCGAACTCATCTGCAGAATTTGCGCGCACGTCATTCCAAGCTGATCCGAGGCTGCCGCTTGCTTCTGGCTCGGTTGCTGGGTACCGAAGCTGCTGGCGATCGCCGTTAGCAAAAGAAGTACGATCGAGAATAATTTCATGAAATAGTTTTTTCCCTCGCGATCCGGCACGGGTTTTCAGAGTCGCAAAGCTCTAAAGACTTAATTCTGTGACGAGATAAGCGACTTCGCCAAAATCAACGCTTCTTCCCGAGTGCTAATCGAGTTATCTAGCTGTGCTTCCTCAACTGCATTCAGAATTTCCTTAAATGCCGGCCCGGGCTTGAGGCCGATGGCGAGAAGATCGTCTCCGGTCAACAACCTTGGCGGACGTATTTCCTCGGCAGGGGTCTCGTCCATGAATCGGCGAACGAAGTCATAGTTGTCCAGCATGCGGTGGCTGGACGAGCAATCCAGGCGGTGCAATTCAAGATGCTCGTCAAAGCGGTTCAGGCGAGCGAACCGTTTCAATGTAGCCGGCTTCATCTGCAGCACATCTTTGAATTTCATGTGGCTTGCAACCAGCGCGGCGATTTGTTCCGTGTCGTCATTTGAGAAACGAAAGCGGCGGCAAATCTCTTCAGCCATGCGCGTGCCGACCTCCGCGTGCCGGTCGAAGCGAATTCTTCCATCCGGGCCGGAAGCGGGCGTGAAAGTGGCCGGCTTACCGACGTCATGCAAAAGCACGCCCCATGCGAGCGTGGGCGAGCATCCGGCCGGGAGTTTTTCAAGCATCAGGAGAGTGTGGATCCAGACGTCGCCTTCCGGATGAAATTGCGGCGGCTGTTCCACGCCCTTCATGCGCGCGATCTCGGGAAGAAGTTGGGGCAGAAGCTTGGTTTCATCCAACAACTCAAACGCGCGCCGAGCGCCGCCTTCGGTAAGCAGCTTGGTCAACTCGTCGCGAAGCCGCTCGGGAGAAACCTGGCCGATTTCGGGGGCCAGATCCTGAATCGCGCGAAAAGTTTTCGGTTCAATCTCGTAGTGTAGCCGCGAGGCAAAACGTACCGCGCGAACCATGCGCAGCTTGTCCTCGCGGAATCGCGCAACTGGATCTCCGATGGCGCGGATAATTCCCGCGCGAAGGTCTTCGCGTCCGCCAACAAAATCCAGAACCTCGTTCGTCTCCGGATTCATAAGCAGAGCGTTGATCGTAAAGTCACGGCGCTTCACGTCTTGCTCTGGTGATTTTGCGAGCACCACACTGTCTGGGTGGCGGCCATCGGAGTAACCTATATCCGAGCGAAACGTCGCAACTTCCACTTGAATCGGCGCGGCCGAGTCGCTTGCGGCAATACCACCAGGGGGAAAGGTATCAGATTGCGAATCTTGAACAACAATCACGACGCCAAACTTCGCACCCACAGTCAGGCTGCCGGGAAAGATGCGCAGCACTTGCTCGGGCGTGGCGTCGGTACAAACGTCGTAATCGGCGGGCTCATGTCCGAGCAAAATATCGCGCACACATCCGCCAACGAGAAAGGCTTGGTAGCCTGCCTCGCACAATTTCCGGCAAATTCGTTCAGCGAAAGCCCGGGGACTCATATTTCCGATTATGAGCGAAATGGAGCGTCGTTGGTAGTTGTAGCCATTTCCTGAAGCGGGCTAGTTCGCGACACGCCGCGTATCATCCTTTACATTGAAAACTTGCAACGAACCAGGCGTCAAACAGACTGGAAGAAGGAATCAGGTCAACCCGATGTGGCAACTATGCCGTCACGCGAAGAACTAGAGCTGTGATGTCGTCATGCTGGCGGGCATAGCCGACAAAATTACTGACGTCGGTCATCACGCGCGAAAGAACTTCTCCGGCGTTTGCGGGGAGCGGCTGCACGCAGGGGAGAAGCCGCGCTTCGCCGTATTCTTCCCCGGCTTCATTCACCGCTTCAATCACCCCGTCGGTAAAAATGAAAAGCAAATCGCCCGGATGAAGCTGCGTGCGGCCCGACGGATAGAGGATTTCGGTTTCCGTGAAGAGCGGCGTCCCGAGCGGCAGACCTCCGGTCGAGAGCCGATCGATTTCGCCGGACGCACGGCGCAAGATCGGGCTGTTGTGCCCACAGTTGACGTAGCACATCTCGCGTGTCTCAAGATTTATTTCCGCCAGAAAGGCAGTTGTGAAGCGGAGGCCTTCGAGGCTATGGGCCCGGGCGTAGCGTTCGAGGCCCGCCACGATTTCGTCAAGTGAGGCGGGCGTGGCCGAAAGCGCTCGCAGGCTCGCTTGGAAAGTAGCCATCAAGAGCGCAGCCGGGACGCTTTTCCCCGCAACGTCGGCAACCGCAATGAGTAACGATGGGTTGCTGGTGCCGCTCGGCGCCAAGGGCCGCAAGAATGCGTCATAATAATCGCCCGCGACAGTATTTTGAGGACGCGTAGCGAAGGCGATATCCATGCCCGCAATTACGGGTGGTTGAGCGGGAACCAGCCACTGCTGAATCTCACGGGCGATTTCGAGATCCCGCTTCATGGTCACGCGATCGGCGAGTTCAAGCGCCAGCAACAAAAACAAAATTGCGGCGCTAAGCCAGCCGAAGTCATAGTTCTCGTTTCGCGCGATCAGCAAAATAATTGCCGCGATCAACAAAACTCGGCGCGCGGGAGAAAGCTTCATTAACATCGCCAGAAACAAAGCCCAGGCCAAGCGCAAATAACGTTTGAATTTTGATTTCTCCCGGTCGATATCCTCGCGGTCCACATCTTTCGAATAAAAGACGTAAGTAGCTGCGGCCTCGGACTTGAACTGTCCCCAGAGCTGTCCGAGCATCAGGCCTTCGGTTATGCGCGACCAGAAATCGCGTAGGTGACGGATGGCGCCTTTTGAACGCTTGCCGGGATCAGAAGTTGCGGCCATAGGAGACGTGATTATAGGGCAGGAAGGAGGCCGGAACGAATTTGTTCAGTGAAAGTGTCGAATGCTCGCGCGAAAGAAAAATCAGTCGTGCTCGTCGCGATCGTCGTGTGCCGCGAGCGAGCCGCCGAATTGTACTTTCGAGAATCCGAAGCGATCGCGAAGACTATCGGTGGCCAGCGCCAAGCGCTCCAGTTTGTCGCGGCGGCCAGGATCAAGGAGATCCATTTGGCCGGAGCCGGCCGTGAATGAGGAGAATTCGACGCCGACAAGGCGTAGGTTTGCGGTGCCGTTCCACGCGCTTGAAAAGAGATCCCGAACCATCCGAAGAAAAATTGTATCGAGGTCGGAGGGCTCGGTGAGTGTGTGGCTGCGAGTGATCGTCGTAAAGTTGGCGTAGCGCAGCGTAATGCTGACGGTGCGGGCGTGAAGACCCGCTTCGCGCAGTCGTTTTGCGGCCTTCTGGCAGAGGTGGCTGAGGGTGGATTCCAGAATTTCACGGTCGTTTGTGTCGTGGCCGAAAGTTTGATTGTGAGAAATCGATTTCGGCTCGGCGTCCACGAAAAATTCGAAGGAATCGATTCCGCGCGCTTTGCGATAAAGCGCTTGGCCCCATTTTCCGAAAACTTCTTCGAGACGCTGCAATGTGACCTGCTGAAGCTGCGCAATCGTTTCGACGCCTAGGCCTTTGAGCGCCGCCTCGGTCACTTTGCCGATACCTGGAATTCTGCGCACGGACAATGGTGCGAGGAAGGTGGCTTCACTTCCCGACGCAACCCAAACCAGGCCGCGTGGCTTGGCCTGCTCGCTGGCGACTTTTGCAACCAGGCGGGTTGCAGCTAAACCGCCCGAGCACGGCAACGCGGTTGTGGAGGTGATTTCAAGCAAGAGTTTGTGCGCTGCACCAAAGTGCGGACCATGAAGGCGCTCGGTGCCGGCAAGATCCAGATAAGCTTCGTCGATGGAAGCCATTTCCACCGTCGGCGAGTATTTTGCGAGGATTGCCGCGACGCGATCACTCCAGCGACCGTAGAGTTCATGGTGCCCGTCGAGAAACACTGCGTGGGGGCAAAGTTTTGCAGCCGTGCGCAGGGCCATCGCGGAGTGCACGCCGAAGCGTCGCGCTTCGTAGCTCGCAGAAGTCACAACCCCGCGCTGGTCGCGCTGGCCGCCTACGATTACGGCAAGTCCGCGCAACTCGGGTCGCGCCAGCAGTTCGACGGAAACAAAAAACGCGTCCATATCGATGTGAAGAATGGAGGCAACGGAATCCGCGGCAGGCGCTGGTGCGTCATTCTTCGCGCGAAAATGGGCCAGCTTCGGCATATTCGTTGAAGTGAGCGAGGGTTAGATTCTACGACAAAAAGCTGCAACGCTTTGTCAGATATGGTCGGCGGCCGCCACTCGCGGGATGCCTGCGAGATCATCCGTGAAGCTGACATTCGTCCAGCAATTCTGTTCCGCCAGGATTGCGCGCACGTGCTCGGCTGAGTTGTGGCCGAGCTCGAGAACGAGCATGCCACCGGGGCGAAGCAGTTCGCCGGCTTCTTCGATTAGGCGCGCATAAATTTCTGCACCGGTAGGACCAGCAAAGAGGGCCGCGTCAGGTTCGTGATCGCGTACTTCGCGTTGTAATTCGGCCGATTCGTTGCGCCCGACGTAGGGCGGATTGCTGACGATGAGGTCGAAAGAATGTGACTCGGGGCGCAAAGCTTCCAGCAAGTCTGTTTGTAGAATATGAATGCGGTCGGCAACGGCATGGCGGGCGGCGTTGCGGCGCGCAACTTCGAGGGCGGGCGCGGAAATATCCGTGGCAAAAACTTCGGCGTGCGGCAATTCGTAAGCCAGCGAAATGGCGAGACAACCAGAGCCAGTGCCGACATCGGCGACGCGCAATCGTTCGCGCGGCAGCCCCGTATCCATATGAATTTTGAGACCGCGGGGGCCAAGCCGCGCCAAGGCCACTTCCATCACATGCTCGGTCTCCGGGCGCGGGATCAATACCGCCGGCGTTACTTCGAATTCGAGGCCCCAGAATTCTTGTTTGCCGGTGAGATATTGAGTGGGCTCTCCTGCCGCACGGCGCGCAATCAGCGCGAAATATTTTTCGGAGCCAGCAGGTTCGAGCACTTCCTCGGGATGGGTGTAAAGCCAAGTGCGGTCGCGGCCGAGCGCGTGCATCAGAAGAAGTTCTGCTGCAAGCGTATGCGACGGCACGCTCGCTTCACGCAGCTTCGCCATTCCTTCTTTCAACGCTCTACGAATATCGATCGTCTGTCCGTTCGCATTAGAGGTCGGCGGGAACGCAGGAACAGATTCCTGGCCATGGGCATTCAGCCTGGCATTGAGATTGACGCCGTTGCCAGCAGAATCTCGAATCATTTAGGCTTCCACGAGCTCCTGCTTGAGTCGCTCGGATTCATAGTGAGTGGAAAGCGCGTCCACGATGGAGCCGAGCTTGCCTTCCATCACTTGATCGAGCTGGTGCAGCGTCAAGCCGATGCGGTGGTCGGTGACGCGGTTCTGCGGAAAATTGTAGGTGCGAATTTTTTCGGAACGGTCGCCGGTCTTGATCTGGCCGCGGCGCTCGGCGGCAATCGCTTCGTGTTGCTTGGACTGTTCCATTTCGTAAAGCCGAGCACGCAAGACGCGCATGGCTTTCGCACGATTTTTGATTTGCGATTTTTCGTCTTGCTGCGAGACTACAAGACCGCTTGGAATATGCGTGATGCGCACCGCGGAGTACGTGGTGTTCACGGATTGACCGCCGGGGCCTGACGAGCAAAACGTGTCGATGCGAAGATCTTTGGCTTCGATCTTGATATCGATGTCGTCCGCTTCGGGCAGCACGGCGACGGTAGCGGCGGAGGTGTGAATGCGCCCTTGCTGCTCGGTGGCCGGAACGCGTTGCACGCGATGCACGCCACTTTCGTATTTCAGCTTGGAATAGACTTTGTTTCCCTGAATTGCGGCGACAATTTCCTTCATTCCACCGATAGAGGACGCGGAACTTTCTAGAATTTCGACTTTCCAGTTTTGCGATTCAGCGTAGCGCGAGTACATGCGGAAAAGTTCGGCGGCAAAGAGCGAAGCCTCGTCTCCGCCGGTCCCGGCGCGGATTTCAACGATGACGTTTTTGTCGTCGTTAGGATCACGCGGGAGCAACAGAAATTTCAATTCGCGCTCGACGGTCACGCTGCGGGTTTCGAGTTCGTGCTCTTCGTCGTGTGCCATCTGCTTCATTTCGGCGTCGTCGGTTTCAACCAGCAATTGCTTTGCGCCTTGTAAACCCTTCTGAATTTCCTTCCATTCGCGGTATTTCGCCACCATTTGGGCCATTTCCGCGTGTGTCTTGGCGAGCTTCTGGAAGCGCGCCGAATCGTTGTGCACTTCGGGCGAGGAGAGCTGTTGCGTCAATTCTTCGTATCGCGATTCGATGTTATCGAGTTTTTCAAACAGCGTTAAGTTCGCCATGGCCGTGCCTCGTAATTCTTAATCGTGGTTGGTGTCAGTGATTCTAGAAAGCTGGCGCGAGAGATTTTCAGCCCGCCGTGTGCGGGAGTAGAAGGAGAGCGCTAATAGAAGAAGGCCAACATTGTGTTCATTCCGATATTCAGAATAGCCGCAATTCTTTGGCGAGTCAAACGGGATGCAACATTAGTGTCTAGCTGGTGTTCAGTCGATCGCGCCGCTAGTTAACTTCAATCGTAGTCACGCTCAATGCCGGTAGCGTAATCGTCAGAGACGAGCCGCTTACGGCCATCGTTCCGATGGACACAGGCTGGACAGGGTTCTGTCCCTGAGCGGAAGCCGCCGTCATCTGAAAGAGCTGAGCAGTCCCCGAGAGTGCTTGACCATTGATCGCGGTGACCTGCGATGTGGTGGAACGATTGATGGCCACGAATACGAACCTGCCCGGAGCGGCGCCGTCCGAACTCGCGTAAACAACTACGTTTTGCACGTTGCTGGATGTGGATTGCAGCGAAGTGTCGCCGAAGTTCGCGCCAACTCCATCGAAATCGCGGAATGCGCGGAAACCAGCGAGCGCGTAGGAATAGGTTCCATTGGGAGGCCAGAAGCTGGCCGCGAAAAGCCCTTGACTCCCGAAGATACCGAGGTTATCGGTTTGCGCGATGGTTCCTGCGATGTGGTTCCAGCCGCCGTTCTCATATTCCGTGATTGATATTTTCATGCCGGGAAACTCGGAGTTGATCTTGGCCTGAAGGCGTCCCAGGATGTTGATGGGCGTGTTGCCAAGCTCTTCGTAGATCCACGGATTGCTGTTGGTGGAGTCGGTGAACGTGGGATCCCAAAGGGCGCGAGGGCTCTGCACGATTAGCTGGACCTGGGCGTCGGTAAGACTTGTGCCGCTCAAATCGATAGCGCGGTTTCCATTTGCATCGTACTCCTCCACGTACCAATGGAAGTCGTAGACATCGACGAGGGGCTTGCCGTAGGTAGCCGACGCGGTGTTGAGGGCTGCGAGGTACTTGTCCGGGAACCAGTTCGCGCCGCCGGGCGTGGCGCTCAGTTCTCCTTGCCAATTGTAGATGCCCTGAAATCCGTAGTGCACCGGGCCAAAGATCACCATGTTGGGAAACTGATCCTTCAACGCTTCCGTGAGCGTAATGGTTTTCGCAATGTAGGCGTCCGAAGTGACGGGATTTGGCCCCTGCACTTCCAAATGGGTCGAGTTCCAGAGTTCCGGCTCATTGTCCAAACTGACGAACGTGGGGTGAGCGGGACTTGTCCCGAAAATACCCATTCCGGAAAATTTTTGATCCAAGGCCCAGGCGAATTCGTCCATGTACACGTTGGCGTCTGTGGTGGGAGGCGTGATCGTGAACGGAACGCTGGAGACTGTGCTCTTCTTGTCCACCACCTGTTTGAAACGCGTCAAATCCGGCGGGTCGGTAACGCTCACAGGCCCGCTCTCGTCACCGGCCACCAAGCCCTGGAGCTGGACGGTCATCAAGCTTGCCAAGCCGTTGGATTGATCTCCCGCGATGAAACTCCGGACTGCTTCCGCTGGTACAGTACTGCTGCTCAGATAGTCGTCGTTCTCGTAGAGATAGTCGCTTCCGGCATTCGAGGCGTTGGTCTCCCAATTGTAGGCGGTCCAGCGATTGCCGCCGTCGCGGTCAAAAGTGAGCTGGGGTGGAGCGCCGGTAATTCCGGAATAGAAATTGATGCCATAGATCCAAAGGGAAATCGGTTTAGTTTTGGTTGGATCGATCGTAATCGTCACATTCGCCACGGGACCTGTGGGTGTCGCGCTGGCTTGCGCGGAATTGGCACTTTCACCGGAAGCGTTTACCGCCGATACCACGTAATAGTAGGTCGTGCCGTTTGTCACGGCGGTATCTATGTAGTTCGTCACAGCGGGCGAAGCAAGCGTGGCGCTGAAGGGGCCACCGTTGGCCGTTGATCGCTTGACGTTGTAGCTCATCGCGCCTGTGCTCGCATCCCAGCTCAAACTCACCTGCGCATTTCCTGCGGTTCCCTGCAATCCCGTTGGCGTTGCGGGAGGCGCTGCTGGAGCGGTGGGAGTGGCGTTGACTTCGGAGGAGTTGGCACTCTCGCCGCCAGAGTTCACGGCTGAAACTAGGTAAAAATATTTGGTACCGTTTGTAAGGCCGGTATCGGTGAAGCTGTTGGAAGCGGGCGCTGAGATTTGCGTTTCACTGCCGCTGGCGGTGGAACGCTTGACGTGATAGCTGGTCGCGCCTGTGCTCGCATTCCAATTCAGACTCACCTGAGCATTCCCAGCAGTTGCGGCTAGGCCCGTAGGAGTTGCCGGCGGAGGTGGTACGGGAGTTGCATTCACTTCGGCCGAATTTGCGCTCTGTCCTACTGAATTAGAGGCGGACACAACGTAGAAATATGCGGTGCCGTTTGTCAGACCTGTATCGGTGAAGTTCGGGACGGTCGGCGTCGAAATTTGCGCATATGGGCCGCCGGTGGTGATGGAACGCTTGACGTTATAGACTGTCGCCCTCGAGCTGGCCGTCCAATTCAGCACGACCTGCGCGTTTCCTGCGGCAGCCGATAAACCGGCCGGAACGCTTGGGACGCTCATTCCGGTTTTTCCTCCTCCAGCGTTGCCACCGATGCCGGCGCATCCCGTTTGCAAGAGAAGAATAATGGTCAAGGACATGAGCACGACAATCGGGAGTACACGGTTGGCAGACTTCATCTGTTCTCCTCCCGACCAGCGGGGCCCAAGCCAAATTTCCGCGTCTCCCGGATAATAGGCGGGAATAAATGCTTCGATAGAAACAGGTTAAGAGAACAAAATGGAACCGGCAAGCTGTCCTCAGGGACAGAAAAGGTCCTAGTCCAGGAAACAAGGTTTGGGGTAAGCAGGAACGGCGGACGACAGGACCGATCTCACTGCTCGCTTTGCCACAGAGGACTGGTGTACTACGATACGTTCCGGCCATGACCGAAAGTACTGCAGAGACATCCAGGAATCACGCGGGCGAGATGATGTGGGGATTCTGGTATCCGGCGCTGCGGAGCCAGCAGGTGCACGGACGAAAGCTTGTGCGCGCGATGCTGCTGGATGTGCCGCTGGTGCTTGGTCGCGACGCCGCCGGAAAGGCATTTGCGCTGCGTGATGTTTGTCCCCACCGTGCGTTTCCGCTTTCGTTTGGGCAATTTGACGGGGCGACAGTGGAATGCGCGTATCACGGTTGGCGATTTGAAGCGCACACAGGGCAATGCCAAGCGATTCCTTCGCTTACGGCGGATTCAAAACTAAAATGCGAGCGAATCTACGCGGGCAGTTTTCCTTGCGAAGAGCGCGACGGCTATGTGTGGTGTTTCATGAGCAATCCGGAAGGCCGGATCCTCGACGCCGCGCCGTCGGCAGCGCCGGAGCTACCAACGTTCAGCTCGCATTATCAGATGGCGCATCTTTGCGCCGATCTTCCGTGCGGTGCGGATCAGGCGATCATCGGATTGATGGACCCGGCGCATGGACCGTTCGTACACCAAGCCTGGTGGTGGCGCAGCCGCCGCAGCATCCGCGAAAAAGAAAAGCAATTTGAGCCAATTCCAAACGGATTCCGCATGAGTCCGCATGCGCCGTCTGCGAATAGCGCGCCTTATAAGATCCTGAAGCTCATTACAGGCGAACCCGCCACCACAATGATCGATTTCGTTCTGCCCAACCAGCGCTTCGAACAGATTCGCGCAGGACGCTATTGGCTATCCAGCCGCACGACGGTGACGCCCATCCGCAGCGATCTTTGCCGGCTGGATTTCTGCGCGGCCTGGAACATTCTGACTTGGTTTCCGATTGTCTCGTTCATCATTCACGTTTTTGGGCCGCGATTTATACGGCAGGACACCGAAGTGATCGAAAAGCAAGCCCTGGGATTGAAATATGAGGACCGCATGATGCTGGTGGATGACGCAGACCGCCAGGCGCGTTGGTATTTCGAATTGAAGGCTGCTTACCTGGAATCGAAGCGCACCGGGGCTGCGATGAAGCACCCAATAGCGAGGCCGGTTACGCTGCGCTGGCGCTCGTAGTTAGACGAACGGAACAGTAACCGGGGCACATTGGGATCAATGGCCGATGCCGCTGAGGAACGGATAATGCTCCGCTGCGCCCATGAAGAAAAGCATCGGGAATGAAAGCCAGAAAGCCACACGCGAGGCGAGAAAACTCCAACGGGCGAACCGTGCGGCTTGCGGCGGCATGGGCGTGCCTTGCTCCGAGCTCGCACGCGTCCAAATAATCAGCCGCTTCTGCACGCGCCAAACGACTCCCCAAGCGTTCATCAGCATCAGAAAACCGAGCCCACCGCCCACGCTGATAGACAGATGCGCGTTGGAAACGTCTGCTCCACTATTCAGATCAAGAATGAGCCACGAGGCTGCGATAACGATGATCGCAATCGCAATGGTGCGCAGCCAGGGGCGGTCGAGAATTCCTTTGTGCGGAAGCTGGAACGGGTAGATGAGCGCATAGGCTGCGAGCCATACGGCTACCCACCAGCCGAACCATTTGAACGTGAGCGACGGGTCGCCGGCGTTGTGGGCGTCCGCACTCAACAGATGCAAGTAATAGCGAACGCCGACGACTACGGTGATCATGGCGGACCAGCGGAACCAAGCCATGGCACGCGACATCATCACCGGATAGACCTTGCCTCGTACCGATGCGTCGAGCTGCTTCATGGTGGGAAACCCTACGAGATTAAAAAAATACAGCAAGCCGATCCAGATGATTCCGAAGACGAGATGAAGCCAGCGAAGGATGATGAACTCAGCCGCGCCGCCACCTTCCGGAAAACTGAAGTGCGGAGCGAGGAAATGGAAAGTCACGATCAACGAAGAGAAAGCCATTCAACCTCCTAATGCGAAAGGGATTGAGTGGCTACGCTATCGGAAGTTCGTGAGGCAAGTCAATCGGATGACCCTGCTGGAACGTCTTGCGGATTATTCAAACGCGTGAGCGCCCAGCGAGCGTGTTCGGCAATGAGTGGGTCATCGCCGCCGGCAAGACGTTCGAGTAGGCCGACGACATGATGATGCGCGGCCGAACCGCGCTCGACGCGAGAATTTCCAAGCGCCACGCACGCATTGCGAGCGATACCGCGCCATTTAGCTCGTTTGACCGCGCTGTTGCGAAAAATCTCGCTGAATTCCGGTTGGGTTAACGACGCGAGTTTTTCGAGCTCCGGAGCGAAGAGCGAGTCGCTGTGCTCTTTATCGTTGTTGCCAGTTTCAGCCTTCGGAGCGAGTTGACGTGGCTGGAATGCCGCAAGCTGAGTCACCGGGGACTTGCGATTCCAGGGGCACACATCCTGGCAAATATCGCAGCCGATGGCGGCGCGTCCCATTGCCGGACGCAATTGCTCAGGGATCGCTCCGCGCAATTCGATGGTGAGATATGAAATGCACCGGGTCGCGTCGAGAACGTAAGGCGACGGAAATGCTTGCGTGGGGCAAGCGTCGAGGCACAGCCGGCAATTTCCGCAGAGATCGGCTGGCGGCGGTTGGCCGGGCGCAATGGAGGGCGCAAAATCGAGCGTAGTGATAATCACACCCAGGAATAACCACGAGCCCATTTTCTCGTTAATTAAACACGTGTTCTTTGCGAGCCAGCCGAGGCCCGCATATTTTGCGGCAATACGTTCGATGATTGGACCGGTGTCAACGTAGGCCCGGCCTTCGAACGGCTCAGCGAATTGCGCCCGCATTGCCGCGAGGAGCTCATCGAGCTTTTCGCGGAGGACTTCGTGATAATCGTCTCCCCAGACATAGCGCGAAATCCAGCCGCGGGGTGAATCATCGGCGTGTGTCACTGGGCATTCCGTAGAATATGGGAGCGGAGAATTATAGTTTAGCGCGACGACGATCAGGCTTTGGGCACCTTCCAAAACGAGGCGAGGTTCGGCGCGGCGGGGGTCGCGAAGGTAATTCATTTCGCCCGCGTAGCCGCGTGCCAGCCATGCCGGTAAATATGCGAGCTCTTCAAACGTTCCATCGAAAAAGCCATGAGGGGCGCTCGCTCGCGTCACCGGCCCCATGGCGATGGGAGCGACGCCGCACAGATCGAAGCCAGCGGCGAGCGCTTGCTCGTAAATCCATTGCGTTCGTTCGCCGCAGTTCATGGTGTGATGATGCATTATCGGTGCCACGAACGTCCAACCCTCCAAGAATGATCCGGGATTGGACTATGCCTCTGCGACTGCTACAATGCCCGCCATGGCAGATTGGCGCCAAATTCAGGCACGCATCCGCAAAGCGAAGAACAGCCCGGACGCCCACGCGAAGCTCTCCGAACTTTACCTGCGCACGCACGACGGGATGGTGGCGTGGGAGCTTGCACTTATCCAAGAAAAGGCTGAAGTCGCAGACGACGCCGTGAAGTGGTACACCATCGCGGCCGAACGATTCCGCCGCGCCGAATGGAAGAAAAAAGCGGAAGAAGCGCTGACGAGATTGGGAGCGGCGCTCCCTGCTGGAAGCGCGATACCCATGGATGCCGGCGTAAACACGGAAGAACGCCTCAATTCTGTTTCGGACATATCCGACGAAGGGCAAGTGACTTTGCCTCTAGCTCCCGGCGAAATTCATGAATCGGACGACGAAGGTGCTTCCTCCGAATCGCCCGGCAAGACTGGCGCAGCAGCGGAGCCGGACGATCCGGCGAAAAAGAAGCGGCGTCGCGGGCGTCGCGGTGGGCGCGGACGGCGGCGCAAGGGTGCGGCAGTTGCGCCGGGTCTTCCGTCACAAGCCTTCGCGGAAACAAGCGCCCCGTCATCTCCACAGCCCACGCAGACGCGGCAGCAAACTCCCCGGGCTCCGGCGCAGGGCACGGCTACTCCGGAACGAGCGCCCGCAGCACACGAACCGGCGGTGATTCCACATGAGCCGCCTGAGCGCGTTCGCGCGGAACACGCCGCGCCCATGCTGCCGTCCGAGCGCACGGCGCATGGACGGGCGGGCGATCCCGCGCTGGCTTCACGGATGTCACATTTGGAATCGATGCTGCGCCGGCTGGTGGCGAGCCCGCTGCATCGCTTGGACACCGAAGACGCTCCGGCTGGTCCGGGCGTATTTCTGCTTTCTGATTCCGATCAGATCACCTCTTATTATGTGGAAGCCTGCCAGACGCTTCGCGTGGGCGTGGGAAATCTGGTTCGCGGCGCGCGCGGCAGCGGAGCCAAAACCACGAGGGGAAGCCGGCCGTCGTTCGATAGTGGCTTGAAATCGAAGCTTGCCGAACATCTTGGAATTACCGAGGCAAAGGTCTCGCAATATTTGAAGGATCACTGCGTGGTCCGCTGGATTCAGATGGACGACGACGCTCCGCACCTCGCCCACTTCGCCATTGGTGTCCTACGCACGCCGTTGAACCTAGATTAGATTCATCGGACGCGGGGATGAGATCTCGCAGCGGCACCGCAGGCCTGCGGTCAATCGGACTATAAACCCTACGGCTTAGCAGGCCTCGCCACCCACTGGGCAAAATGACCGGTTCCTTAGTACCAAGAAGCTCCCGTTGGCTGGCCCCTGATGCCATTCAACCTGCGAATTGTACCTTTGGATGCACCCGCATAGACCTGCGTTTGGATTCCAGGCAAACTTTGGTACGGTAACTCGTTACGGGTGTGGCACACCCGTTGGAATCAGTCGCTTCGGGGGATTAGACACTACTCTGAGGTGCGCGTATCGAAAAGGGAGGGGTGCAGGATTATGCCGAAGACGGTAGGTAATCAGCTTTGGAAATCGTTCGATTGGGCCCTATGCAGGACAGCGGGGATAACCTTCGACACGATTCAATTCTTCAATAAGTACCGGCCGAATCCTTCGTTCATTCCCAAGTGGTCTGAAAAGCCGATGCTGAAATCCTGGGAGAAGTCCAAGCCCACGCTCGGCTGGCCGCGCACGACCGATTCTTTGTGCCCTTCCTGCGTGCACGAAGCGCGCGAAGCCATTATGAACGGCACGAAAGACTGGACCGACTTGGTACACGAGAAAGTCGGCGAAATCAAAGCGCAGATCATCGAGCGCGATGGGCAAGTCTGGATGGTGAAAGAATGCCCCATCCACGGCAAGTGCGAAGATTTGATGGCAGCGGATTCCAAGTTCCTTGAATGGATTGAAAAGAATTTTCCCGGTCGGGACATCCCAGCGCACAACGATGAAGACATGCACCGGCATGGCTCAAGCACGATTCGCCACGGCCGCGGCTCCGTTCTCACTGTTGACCTGACGAACCGCTGCAACATGATGTGCGATCCCTGTTTCATGGACGCGAACCAGGTTGGCTACGTTCACGAGCTGAACTGGGAAGAAATTCAAGAAATCCTCGAAAACGCCACCAAAATCAAGCCGCGCCGTCAGATGTCCGTGCAGTTCTCCGGCGGCGAGCCAACCATGCATCCGCGTTTTCTCGACGCCGTCCGTTTTGCGCGCAAAGTTGGCTACAACAGCGTGCAGGCTGCAACGAATGGAATCGAGTTCGCGAAGAGCAAGGAATTCTGTGCGAAAACTTTCGAAGCGGGTTTGCGGTATGCATATTTGCAATTCGACGGTATTGGCAATGACGCGAACAGCCATCGCCAGGTGGGCAACCTCTTTGACGTGAAATTGCGCGCGATTGAGAACATGCACGAAGCGGGCATCGATATCGTGCTGGTTACGACCATCGTCAACAACGTGAACAACGATCAAGTGGGACCGATCGTAAAGTTCGCGATGGAAAATCCCAAGAAAATTTCATTCGTTTCGTTCCAGCCAGTTTCCTTCACCGGGCGCGACGAAGAAATCACCCCGGAACGCCGTCTGCGCCAGCGCTACACGCTTTCTCACTTGGCCCAGGACGTCAGCGCCCAGGTAGGAAGAATCGAACCTACTCGCGATTGGTTTCCTATCTCCCTGATTAGCCCATTCTCTGATTTCGCCGACCTAGCACACGGCCCCGACGCCATGTGGGGACAAATGAGCTGTGGTTGCCACCCGAATTGCGGCGTGGGCACGGCAGTGATGATCAACAAGGAAAACAAAGAATGGGCGCCGGTCCCGAAGTTCCTGAATGTTCCCGGGCTCGTTGCTGACGTCAGCAAGGTTACAGACGCGGCGCGCGGCAAGAAATTTTCTGCTTACATGGCCGCGATGGCTCTGCTAAAGAACTATCATCCGTTCCAGGCACCGCCAAGTTTGCGGCTTAAGGACCTCTGGAAGAAGTTTGACAAGACCTTCGGCGTGAGAGGTCAGGACAAAGCTGAAAAAGTTTACGGAAAGGTCGGTCCGGATCGCACCTTGGATGACTCCATGAAGCGCCGCCAAGATCCGTGGAACTTCCTGTTCCTCGCGGGGATGTGGTTCCAGGATCTTTTCAACTACGATTTCCGCCGCACCGAAATGTGCATCATTCCGTATGCCACGCAGCAAGGGGAAATTTCCTTCTGNNTACAAGAACGCGACCGTCGCGCAATGGTACAAAGAGCACGGCAAGCACGAAATTTTCGCCAAGGGCAAAAAGGTTGACCTCAACAGCTACGAACACACGCTGCGCATCGATGAAGATGATGCAGCCCGTGTCCGCCATCTGGAGCACGACATTCCTCTTACCGCCGCTGAGGAAGATCGCGCACGCCGCCGCAAGGCAAACGAGGAAGCTGCCAAGGTTCGCCGTATCTATGAAGAGCTCGTGCTGAAGAAGTCCACCGAGACAGTCGTGCAGATTGGATCAATTCAGCAGATTCAGATGGCGGTTCCAGGCACGACCGTGAAGCCGGTGCAAATTGCCGGCGCGAATGGCAACGGAAATGGCCACGCGAACGGCAACGGCCACAAGAATGGGAACAGCGAAGCGAAGGTCGAAAAGACTGATGCCGAGCAAGCCGCAGTCGCTGGCGACTAATTTTCGCTAACTCCGGCAAGTCTACCCAACAGCCTCGGCTTCGGCCGAGGCTGTTTTTTTTGGAATGCGGGAGTCACGCGGTGTCTAGCGGCAGCGAAAACCGGAAGTCAGCGTGAATATTTCTTCGCGTAGGCCGGAGCCTCAATTCTCGAGATTAATCGAGGATCGGTAATCGGAGCGCCTGGGACAATCGTAAGCGGAACGACGCCGGCCCAGATAGGAAGTTCGTAATCTTCTGCGTCGTCTTTCGGTGGGCCGGAGCGAACCTTTGCGGAAACTTCGGTGAGCGGCAGCGAAAGCACAGTTGTCGCCTTCAGCTCCGTTTCCGTTGGCAGCCGGACGTCCTTCCAGCGCCCGCGCACGATATGCTCGGTAAACGCTTCCAGCGCCTTAATTTTTTCAGCTCGGTCTTCAACGAGAGTGGCACGTCCGAGAATCACGACAGACCGGTAATTCATCGAGTGATGGAAAGCCGCTCGCGCCAGAACTAATCCGTCGAGCAGCGTCACGGTTACACAAACTTGAATGCTTTCGGCGAGCGTACGCAACATGCGGCTTGCAGCCGAGCCATGGATATAAAGCGTGTCACCCACCCGCGCGTAGCCGGTCGGAATCACAAACGGCTGGCCCTCGACTGAGAATCCGACGTGGCAAATTAACCCTTCGTCGAGAATCGGAAAGACAGTTTCAGTATCATAAGCGCCGCGATCGGGCAGTCGCTTGACCTGCGTGCGTTCCGTTCGTTTGAATTCGCTCATACGGCAAGCGTAGGCTGGTGGCCCGGGGTGCCACAAGAGCCAATCTGGCTGGGCCATCGGATGTGCTGGCACATAACGCGCTTTGTTTTGGCAAAATACACAGAGTCACAGGCAGCACAAAACGTTGCTTCATTTTTTCATCGAGGCACTTCAGATAGAATGTAGTGAGGGAGCAGCACGATGGTCATGAGCCGCGAGCAAGCGCGCAACGAACATACCGCCAAGATTGGACACGATCAATTCAACGAGACCATGTACGGCGTAATCTGCGCCGCTTGTCACAATTACATCCTGATCGACCACACCAATTGTCCTCGATCCTGCCGCGAACACGAATCCTGCCGCCAGGCCTACGCTTAATTATCAACACAGTGCTCGTTGACGGATGTGCTGGATAGCCCGTATAATTGGGGTTTGTCACTGGCTTCAGGAGGCAGCATGTACGCCGTAATTCGCAGTGGGGGAAAGCAGTATCGCGTGGAGCCGGGCAAGACTGTCCGGGTGGAGACGCTCGAAGGAAAACTGGGCGGCAAGGTAACGTTCGAAGACGTGCTATCCGTGCGCACGGACGAGAAGAAATTTGTTTCCGCCGACGATATCTCGAAAGTCAAAGTTATCGGTAAAATTGTGGAGCAAGGCCGCGGCCCGAGACTGCGAGTTTTGAAGTACAAAACGGGCGGGCAATACAACATTCAGCGCGGCCACCGGCAGAATTACACCGCCGTTCAGGTCAGCGACATTCAAATTCCGTAGGGGATCTTCATGGCACACAAAAAAGGCGGCGGGTCATCCACTAATGGACGCGACTCGCACGGTCAGCGACTTGGAATCAAGCGGTTTGGCGGCCAGCTCGTAACTGGCGGCAGCATTTTGATCCGGCAGCGCGGCACTCACTACAAGCCCGGAAAAAATGTTGGGCTGGCAAAAGACGACAGCCTCTTCGCGTTGATTGACGGCATCGTCCTCTTTGAAGACAAGGGCGGACACGGGCGCTATATCAGCGTTCTTACAGTGGAAGAAGCTGGCACGCGAGAATCCGAGAAGAAAGCCGCTGCAGCGCCTGCCAACTAGTTCTGCAAGGTTCCTTACGCGCTCCAAAGCACCGGGGCGCGTATTTTTGTCTTCGGACCTTGCGTCGGCGTATGCTCTCTCAGCATCTCTTTCTAGCGGGTGATTCGTGTTTGCAGATGAAGCCAAAATCTCAATAAAGGCGGGCGATGGCGGCAATGGCTGCGTCGCGTTTCGCAGGGAGAAGTATGTTCCGCGCGGCGGCCCGTCCGGCGGCGATGGCGGGCATGGTGGCGATATCTACATAGAAGCAAATCCACACGACAACACGCTTCTTCGCTACCGCTACAATCGAGAATTTCACGCCCAGCGCGGAGGCCATGGCGAAGGCTCGAACTGCCACGGCGCTTCCGGGGAAGAAATGGTGCTGAAGGTTCCCGTCGGGACAGTAGTTTTCGACGCTGACTCAGGCGAACAAGTTTTTGATTTCGTCGAAGCGGGGCAGCGATATCGTGCAGCTAAGGGTGGTCGCGGCGGGCGAGGCAACGGCAATCCGCATTTTGTGCGCCCGTGGCATCAGGCGCCGCGCGAACATGAAGACGGCCAGCCTGGCGAAGAGCGCCACTTACGGCTCGAACTGAAACTGCTTGCCGATGTGGGCCTTGTCGGCTTCCCCAACGCCGGAAAATCCACTTTGATTTCGCGCATTTCGGCCGCGCGCCCGAAGATTGCTGCCTATCCGTTTACCACGCTTGAGCCGCACCTTGGCGTCGTCTCTGCCGATCCCGACGCTGCGCCCGGCCAAGGCCGTACGTTTGTTGTAGCGGATTTGCCAGGATTGATCGAGGGCGCCCACGAAGGCGTAGGTCTAGGCACTCGATTCTTGAAACATATCGAGCGCACGCGATTGATCGCGCACCTTGTGGATACGAGCGACTCAAACGACCGCGATCCCATCCGCGATTTCGAAATTATCGAGCACGAACTCGCTTCGTTCAGCCCCGCGCTGACTGAAAAGCCGATGATCGTCGTCGCAACCAAGCTTGACGCCACCACAAATCGCGAACATTTGGAGGAATTACGCGCATTCGCCAAGAAGCGCGGCCTGGAATTCCACGCGGTATCTTCTGCGAGTGGTGAAGGAATTGTTGGACTGGTCCGCGCAATGGCTGACGCGCTCGATCGAATCCCGAGAGCGTCCATTCCTGCCGAACCGGAAGTTCAGCCTGAGCCCTCCCGCGAGCGCGACGCCGAAGAAGCGCGGGCCACCGCAGCGATCGACGATGGCGATTCACCTTTGCCGCCTCAGGAAAAACGTTGAGCCCGCACTCTATTCATCGGCCGCATGGACCGGCCCATCGCCGGTCGATTGCACTTTTTGGCGGCACGTTCGATCCGATTCACTCAGGGCACATCGCTGTGGCGCAGGCAGCACAGAAACGCTTTCACCTCGATGCCATATATTTCGTCCCTTCATCTCGTCCGCCGCACAAAACGAAGCGCGCGCTGACACCATTTCTGCATCGCTACGCAATGGTGGCGCTCGCTTGCGCAGATCATACGGGATTCCATATTTCCACAGCCGAGGCGCCGCCGGAAGGCGCCGCTACGCATGTTTTCTATAGTGTAGACACCGTGAGGCGCTTTCACCGGGAGCACCCCGACGATCACTTGTTTTTCATTCTCGGCGCGGATCAGTTTCTTGAAATCCCCACTTGGAAAAATTATGAAGCGTTGCTCGACAGTTGTGATTTCATCATTGCGAGCCGTCCGGGCTTTCGATTAGACGCGTTGCGTCTGGTAATTCCCCCCGAAAGGCTCGGCCGCACGCCGTCGAGCGATCCGAATAAGATCGTGCTGCGCAAATCCGTGATTCATCTTCTCACCACTGTGGCGAGTCATATTTCGTCAACCGAAATCCGGCACCGCCTGGAACGCAAGCAAACGATCCATGGGCTTGTGCCTGCGCGCGTAGAGGAATACATTCTGGAACAGGCTCTGTACCGGTGACACTTAACTCCCTTCGCCCCGAAATTCGATCGGCCGTGGAAGCGGCCCAGGACAAACAGGCCGTGGATATTACGGTCCTTAACCTTTCTGGGGCCGGTGCGTTCGCTGAATATTTCCTCCTGTGCTCCGGACAAAGCCAGCCGCAAATCCAGGCCATCGGCGAGGCGATCGAAGAAAAACTTCACTGCCAAGGACGTCGGGTGGCACATCGAGAAGGAAAATCCAGCGCGGAATGGGTCCTTCTCGATTACGGTGATTTTGTCGTGCACATCTTTAGTGAGCGCGCTCGTCAGTATTACGATCTCGAAAGACTCTGGCGCTCCGCTGAGCGAATGACTTTTCCCGCGCCTTCGCCGCATCCCCCGTCTCAAACCAGTGCGGAAGGTGATGCAACGCAGCAATGACCGCGCCGACCATTCCGTGGGTGGCGGAAGACACCGCTTCGCGGCACTTGCTTGAAATCGGGGAAAAGCTTGCGGACACTTCTACTACGCTTCTCATCACCGGCGAAAGTGGCACGGGAAAAGATCAGCTCGCGCGATGGATTCACGAGCGCGGGCCCCGACGCGACGCTCCCCTGCTGAAAATTGACTGCGCTAGCCTGCCTGCCGAACTCGTCGAGTCCGAACTCTTTGGGCACGAACGCGGAGCATTCACGGGTGCGGTCGCACGCAAACCGGGACGCCTTGAATTGGCACAAACCGGAACAATCGTCCTCGACGAAATAGCAGCGCTCACCCCTGGGATGCAGGCAAAGCTGCTGCGCGTTCTCGAAGAGCGCACGTTCGAACGGCTCGGCGGTACGGAAACGCTACGCATGGAAGCGCGATTGATGGCGCTGACGAATACGGACATAGCCAAAGCCGTGGAGACCGGCCGTTTCCGCGAGGACCTTTTCTTCCGGCTAAATGTTTTGGCAATTCATGTTCCGCCACTGCGCGAACGCCGTGCCGACATCGTTCCGCTGACTTCGCATTTTCTCGCGCGGCTGACGCCGGTGCATGGCCGGGCAGAAGCGTCCTTCGATCCTGAATCGCTGAACGTGTTGCAGGCCTACGCCTGGCCAGGAAACGTCCGCGAGCTAAAAAACGCAGTCGAGCACGCGCTGGTATTTGCCAAGCAGCCGCTACTGTCTCCCGAAGATTTCCCCGAGATTCTGCGTGCTGCCAGAAACGAGCACGGACTTACGGGAATGATGCATTCGCTGGAAGATCTCGAACGCGAGGCCATCAAACTGACGCTCGAGGGAACGCACTACAAAATCGGCCGCGCCGCGGATATCCTCGGCATCAGCCGCAAGACCCTGCTTGAGAAGCGCAAAAAATACGGACTCATCTGAACGCGCTCCCTAAGCGACAACATCGTGAGAATTCGTTTAGTTTTGCTCGGCAAGACACGGCGTGAAGAGGTTCGCGCTCTTCTGGATGACTACGTTGGCCGCATAAAGCGCTACGCGGAAACGGAAGTAATCGTGTTGCGCGATGCCGGTCCTGCAACCCTCCGGAAATTAAGGATCGACGCCGCGGCAACGGTAGTGTTGTTGGACGCTGCAGGCAAACAACACACGTCGCAGCAATTCGCGCGCTGGCTGGGCGATCTGCGCGATCGCGGCACGCGAGAGCTGATTTTCCTGTGTGGCAACGCGAAAGGCTTTCCTGACGAAATTCGCGCCAAAGCGGAACAGAAAATCTCGCTCTCATCTTTCACCATGCCGCACGAATTCGCGCGCGTGATTCTAGCCGAGCAAATTTACCGCGCTTTCGCGATCCTGGCGGGCCATCCCTACCCAAAGTAGGCGGTCTTCTGCAACAATGGAATCGCGATGCCCGTGAAAATTTCATATGACGCCGGCGCTCCCACCGCTTCCGTGGAAGTTATGCTCACCGAGCCGCTTTTGGATTACGATCTGCTGGAGGTAGAAGCTCCAATTCCGCGCGACGTAGATCCGATACTCGCGTCGCAGGGGTTCAAGGACTTGCTTGACGAAGCGCGTATTCTGCTAGATCGTGAACTTGCGGACAGCAATCTAGAAATTGCCCAGCTCACGGGCGCCATTTGCCACGACAAAAATGTCCATCGACCCGGCATCTGGCTCGTGCTGCGTGAGCGCGGAACCGGCGAAGACCGGGAAATGTCCATCGCAGCGCGCGACCGCATAGCCGCGATAGCGAAGTCCTTGCCCAAGCTCCTGGGATTGTCCTAACTTTTACTTCTTATCCGAAATTTCGATCGAAGCTCGCGTCGTTTCCCAATCCAGATTCATCACGCATCCGGAACCTGACTTATCAAACGAGATGGTGAAGTTCTCGACCGGCGAACTGAGCTTGGAAGCTTTCATATCCACGCGTGCGAAGTCTCCCTCTTCGCCCGGATACGGAACGCCCCACAATGGACCGCCTTTGGCGTTCTTGGTTGTCTTGTTGAGGATCAGCGTCCATTTGTCCTCGTTCGGAATCGTGAAGATTGTGTAGGTGCCTGCGGGTACTGCTTTGCCGCCGATCATCACGTCAGTATCGATTGCAATCGTGGTGGCTTCGTTCGCACCTGCGCGCCATACTTTGCCATAGGGAACCAAACCACCGTAAATCTTGCGGCCCTTCGCGCGCGGGCTCGAATAGGCCACGGTCACGGTTTTGCCGTCTGCGAAGCTGCAATTTGCGTTCGCTGACGGGCTAGGGCGCTGGCTCGCATCCTGTGCGTAGCCAGGAACGGCCAGAATGGTGCCTCCTAGAAGAACCACGATGAGAAATGCAAAATGTTTCAGCACATTATCTCCTTGAAGAGAATTTAGATTGCATGGTCGCGCCGCGAGCCCATGGAGGCTTTTTTACTTTGCGCCTCTAAGCCTGATTTCGTTCGGAGTATATCTCATTATCACGACGAGGGTCTTTCTCAACCCTGGCCTGGTCGAGTCGTCAGCCGGCGACGTGGCCGCTTGACGTTTCGCCGGAGGGCGGCCAGTATTGTAAATCGCTCTCGCGAGACGCCAACCCATGCCGGAAGGTAAAGGACTCTTGATTGTTTACACCGGACCTGGCAAGGGCAAGACGACTTGCGCTCTAGGAACGGCTTTCCGTGCGGTAGGGCAAGGCCTGCGCGTGCTGATGGTGCAGTTTATCAAAGGCTCGTGGCATTATGGCGAACTGGATGCAGCAAAAATGCTTGGGGACGACAAGTTCGAAATCCGGCCCATGGGGCGAGGTTTCGTCAAGGTGGGCGGCGCCGAAACGGATCCCGAAGACGTCCGCTTGTGCGAGCAGGCCTGGGAATATGGCCGCGCGCAGATATATAGCGAGAAATACGACCTGGTTGTACTCGACGAGATCAATTATGTAATAAGCTATAAAATGCTCGACCCTGAGCGGGTAGTAGAATCACTCGCAAAACGCCCCGAGCGCGTTCATGTGATTTGCACCGGGCGAAATGCGCATCCGAAGCTGGTCGAAGCCGCCGACCTCGTCACCGAGATGCGCGAAGTGAAGCATCCCTACACGAAAGGAATCCTCGCGCAGCGGGGGATCGATTACTAGCCATGGCCTGGTTCAAACGCGAGAAAAAACCGATCGAGAACCCCACTCCGGTGGAGGAACGTCGTGTGCGCACCGAAGGCATGTGGACAAAGTGCGGCTCCTGCCGCGCCATCATCTGGAAAAAAGACCTGGAGGCAAACTGGGAAGTTTGCTCGAAGTGCGACCACCATTTCCGTTTGGGTGCGCGCAAGAGGCTCGAACTCCTGCTCGATGACGAACCCTGGTCGGAACTCGACAGCGAACTCGCATCCAGCGATCCTCTCCATTTCACCGACACGAAACCCTACGCACAGCGTCTGAAAGACGCGCAGCATAAATTGGGTATGAAAGACGCGATCCTTACTGCCGAAGGACATTTGAACGGCCGGCCCGTGATCTGCTGCTCGATGGAGTTCGGATTTATTGGCGGCTCGATGGGCGCTGTGGTCGGCGAAAAAGTGGCGCGCGCCATCGAGCGTTCGCTGGCCCGGAAAATTCCGCTGATTATCGTTTCGTGCTCTGGCGGCGCCCGCATGATGGAGGGTGTGGTCAGCTTGATGCAGCTAGCCAAGGTCTCCGCAGCACTCGCGCGCTTAGACGAGGCGGGGCTTCCTTTCATTTCCATTCTCACCGACCCGACTACCGGTGGCGTTACGGCCAGCTATGCCATGCTTGGCGATTTGAATATTGCGGAACCTGGCGCGCTCATTGGATTTGCAGGCCCGCGAGTGATTGAGCAGACCATTCGCCAGAAACTGCCGGAGGGTTTTCAAACCGCTGAGTTTCTCCTGGAGCACGGATTCCTCGATGCGGTTGTTTCGCGCAAAGAGCTGAAGCCCTATATCTCCCAGGCGCTCAACTTCTTCCTCGCGTAATAATTCAGCCGGAAATATGAACTACGAAGAATCCGTTCGAGCGCTTCTGTCACTTGGAAAAGAACTGGCGGCACCGCGCCAGCCTGCTAGAATCCCTTCCACTTCGCTCGCTGCGTCCTTCACCACCGCAATGCCGGTGCAGAAATTCGGTATTGAAAACATCAGCATCCTTGCCGAAGATTTGGGCCAGCCCCATCGCGCTATGCCCTGCGCACACATTGCCGGCACAAACGGCAAAGGCTCCACAGCTGCGATGCTCGAATCCATCCTGCGCGCGGCCGGCCTGCGAACGGGCCTTTACACTTCGCCGCATCTCGAACTCGTTAACGAACGCATCCGCATCGATGGCGAGAATATCTCGGACCAAGATTTCGCAGAGGCTTGGACTCACGTGCACGCCTCCATCGAATCGCTCATGGCTTCGGGCAAGCTCTTAGCACATCCAACTTTCTTCGAATGCGTCACGGCCATGGCTTTTCTAGCTTTTGCCGCACACCACGTTGACTTCGCAATATACGAGGTCGGTATGGGCGGACGCTTCGATGCCACGAACATCGTCACGCCTGAGGCCACCGTAATCACGCCAATCGACTTCGACCACGAGAATTATCTGGGTCATTCCATTGAAGAAATTGCGGCGGAAAAGGCAGGAATCATTAAATCTAACGCCTGGGTGGCCAGCGCGAATCAACGGCCCGAAGCGCGCGCAGTTATCGTTCGCCGCTCCGCGGAAATGGACGCCAGACTGGTGGAAGTTGACGAATCTTGGCGCATCGAGGATTTGAAAGTGTCGGGTGGTTTCTATAGCGCAGCCGCGACGTTCGGGCACACGTCCCAAAAACTGGCCATCGCACCTGCGCTTTCTGGCCGCTTCCAAATCCAAAATGCATTGACCGCTGCCACCGCTGCCCGCCTTCTCAGGGAACGAGGGTTTCCGATTGGCGATGAAGCAATCGAGCGCGGAATCGCGACGGTGCGTTGGCTCGGCCGTCTTGAACGCATTTCTGAGCGGCCTGATGTGTATCTGGACGGCACGCACAATCCGGCCGGCGCCCGGGAGCTTCTCAGGTTTTGGGAAGAGAATTTTTCAGGCCGCCGCATATTCCTGGTCTACGGCGCGATGCGCGACAAAGCCGTTGACGAGATAGCGGGTCTGCTTTTTCCGCGCGCTGAAGCCGTGATTCTTACTATGCCGCGCCAATCGCGCGCAATCTCCGCTTCGCTACTCTCGGAAATCACCGGGCATTTTGCGAAGCATGCTTTGATCGTTCCCGACCCGGCCGAAGCACTTCAGCGCGTGATGGAACTCGCCGATACCGCTGATGTCGTGTTTGTAACCGGTTCGCTCTATCTCGTTGGCGATATTCGTACTCTCTGGCGCACGCGTGGTGCAAGATTGGCACCTGCTGGGCACCCGAATGCCAAGCCCCCCGGCAGCTTCTAGTCCCCTCCTGTATTTCGCATAAATCATTTTCACAATTGCGGATGTCTACGCGAAATTGCATGCAAAACCAGAATTAGGATGTTTTTTGAAATTGAGGCATGGATATTTGTCCCATCCCCGAACATGATTTTCCCTAAGTCGGACGCTCCCTGGTGCAGTTTGCGAACAATTAGGTTTGTGTTGGAACAATCAACGCAATTTATTCGTTTATTTACACAGCTCCTGGCAGCGGAAGTGCAGCTAAGTGCGTCTAAAGAAATAATGCAGGAGGTGTGTATGAACCGCGAAGTGAGACGACAACAATTGGAATCATTCGGCCGCGCACCGGCCCTGCTATCGATCGCGTTGAGGCAGTTTCCCAAGAAGATGTGGCTTTATAAGCCCGTACCTGAGCGCTGGAGCATCCACGAAATTATTCTCCATCTTGCCGACAGCGAAGCCAGCGCCTACATCCGTTGCCGCCGTTTTATCGCAGAGCCGGAAAGCCCTGCCCTCAAATTTGATCCCGCACGCTGGGCCGGCGCTCTAGGCTATTT
Organism: Acidobacteriota bacterium; assembly: GCA_003167215.1. GTDB lineage: Bacteria > Acidobacteriota > Terriglobia > Acidiferrales > UBA7541 > Palsa-295. The sequence continues at coordinate 38,883 of PMTV01000031.1, forward strand.
TCATCAAAGCACCCGTGAGGCACTCGAAATAATTCGTCGACTGCGTAGGGCTACGTATCAATTGCTCGTCGCGCTGCCCGAACCTATTTGGGAACACCGCGTGAATCATCCGACCGACGGGCTCCTGAGCCTTGCCGGCTGGATTGAGATCCAGGAACGCCACATTCCGCATCATATCGAGCAGATGAAACAGAGTTACGACACGTGGCTGAAGACACATCCTCCAAGGAAACCTGCCTCGACATCCCGGCAGTCAAATTCGTCGCCGCCGATAATGAGAATGAGCCTAAGTACGCTCTAACAACGCTTCATTTCTCTCGTTTTGGCCGCATTGCCTTTACTTCGTGTCGCCTGCGCTCTTGAGCCGTATCTTTCTACTGGTTGCTGGGGCGGACGCTCGATGGTAGGATGGGCATTCCATGCCGTCCGAATTCAGCCAGAAACCGCGAGTTGGTATCCCCTATCGCACACGAAAAGAAGAACTTACAGGGCAGCGCGACAAGTACGAAAGGTACTGCGATGGCGTCCGACGCGCTGGTGGCGAACCGGTAGAAGTATCGCTCGCGCCCTCGCCGGACGAACTGAAAGAAACCGCGTGTTCGCTCGATGCTTTTGTGCTGCCGGGAAGCCCAGCGGATGTCGAGCCTTCGCGCTTTCATGCTGCGCGGAATCCGGAATGCGGAGACCCCGATCCCAGTCGCGAACAAACGGATTTCGCGCTTCTCAAACATGCTTTCGCTGAACACAAACCCGTTCTCGCCATTTGCTTCGGCGTACAGAGCCTGAACGTTTTCCTGGGAGGTTCGCTGATTCAGGACATCCCGAGCGAAGTTCGAAGCGGAATCCAACATGTATGGAAAAAAGACGCGACCGAGCCGTTTCATCTCATCCGAATTGAACCGGGATCGCGTCTCGATCAATTAGCGGGAAAAAGTGAAGTACGGGTGAACAGCTCGCATCACCAGTCGGTCCTCGAGCTAGGCCGGGGTCTTCGCGTCACCGCGCGCGCACCCGATGAAGTGGTTGAAGCGGTCGAGTGGATGGGCGATTCAAATTGGGTCACCGGCGTGCAATGGCATCCCGAGCGAATGATTGACTCGGATTCACTGGCACAAGCCTTATTCAGCGAACTCGTGAAGGCCGCGCACAAAGCGCCGGTGCATTCGTAGCCCGACGAAATTCCGCACCAGCTTGACACGTAACCTTGCTTTGCTGAGGCTTTCAACAGTTTCTGATTTGCTAAGAATGTTTGGGGGAACCAATGATTTCGCTGGCAGGAAAGGCCGCACTCATAACTGGAGGCTCGCGCGGAATCGGCGCCGCTTCCGTGAAGCTCTTCGCACAAGCCGGAGCCGACGTAGTCTTCAACTATCATCGCAATCGCGAAGCAGCCGAACAGGTGGAACAGGAAGCGCGCAAGCACAGCACCCGTGTGGAATCGTTCAAGGCCGATTTGGGTAAAATGGCAGACGCGAAAAAACTCGTCGACTTCGCTCGTGATCGGCTCGGCCGCTTGGATATCGTTGTCGCAAATGCCGGCATCTGGAATGAGGAGGACACGCCCATTGAAAAGCTCACCGAACGCGAGTGGGATGAGATGATTCGCGTAAATCTAAAGAGCGTCTACTCCGTAATTCATTATGCGGTGCCGCACATGATCGCGCAGAAAGGCGGGCGCATCGTGGCCATCAGTTCCACTGCCGGGCAACGTGGCGAAGCCTTTCATTCTCACTATGGCGCCAGCAAAGGCGCAATTATCAGTTTTGTGAAGGGATTGGCTTCCGAACTCGCCGGCCACAACATCTTGGTAAATTGCGTCGCACCGGGCTGGGTAGATACCGACATGTCCGCTTCCGTACTGCACAAAAAAGCCGGCATGAAATCAGCTCTGGCTCCCATCGCCTTGAAACGTGTGGCCACCGCGGAGGAAATTGCCGGTCCCATCCTTTTTGCCGCATCGGACCTGGCAACCTTCATCACCGGAGAAGTAATCAACGTAAATGGAGGTTCCGTCCTTTGCGGATAATCGCGCGCAGGATTCGAGCAGCGGCCGTCCTAGTGTTTGCCTTCCTTGCAGTTGTCTCCGTTTCAGCCGCGCAACAAACCGAAGTGATGATGCCGGCGGAGAGCGCGGCGAAAGCCAAAGAAATCTTGCAGCAGGCGATAGAGGGGTTGGGCGGCGCCGCGTACTTAAACGTTCATGATGTCACTTGCACAGGACGCCTGGGCCAGTTCGGGCATTCCGGTGAACTCAACGGCTATGGACACTTCGAGGACTTCACAATCCCTAGCCCCCCGTTCAAAGATCGCCAGGAAAATATTCCCAAGCGCAATATCATCGAGGTGAGAAACGGTGACAAAGGCTGGGACCTGGATCGTGGCGGCGTTAGCGAAGCACGCACGAGTGAGCTCGCGCAGTACCAGGAAGACATGAAGAAAGACATCGACAACATTCTCCGGCATCGAATCCACGAAGCGGACATGGTTTTCCGCTATGGCGGGTCGGATGTGGTGGATCTACGCGAGGCAGACTGGGTCGAACTGGTGGACAGCGACAATCGCACCATCCGCATAGCCATTGCGCGATCTTCGCATCTGCCTATTCGCAAGGTTGTGGATACGCGCGATGCCAATACGCGCATGCGTGCCGAGGAAATTGAATACTACTCCAATTATCATCCGTTTCAGGGCATTCAAACTCCGTTTCAAATCACTCGCGAGCGCAACGGGACTAAGATTTACCAGGTTTTCTTCGATAAGTGCGAGTACAACACGAATCTTTCCGATTCCCTCTTCACCAAAGAGTCCCTCGACGAACGCTGGGAGAAAGTAGGCAAAAAACCAAAAGATAAGAAGTCAAAGGGCGCCGCGGCCAGCGACACCGACAAATAACCCGGCTGCTCCGGTTCGTTCCATCGATTTGTTCTTGCGCTTCGCCAGACTTCAGCCGCCCTTCTCTTTCTATATTGACCCAGTAGCAGAATCGGCATGCTCAGGAGCATAATTCCACCCGCCAAACATAGGGAGGTCCTCGTGCTTCCTCGTCGCGATTTCATTCGCCGCGCAGCAGGTGCGGCAGCACTTTTGGGTATGCCGTTCCAGCGGGCCGAGCAAATTCTCTGTACGCAATCCGTTCCACTCCCGCCCGGTGATCTTCTTTCAAGTGATCCGGCGCGCTACTGGGCTGGTCTGCGCGCCCAGTGGCTGCTCGCGCAGGATCATATCAACCTCAATTGCGGTTCCGTCGGCTGCTCGCCTCTGCCGGTTCTCAGCGCGATGATTGACCATATTCTTTCCGCCGAAGAGTACCGCGAGCCGGCTTATCCCTGGTTCGGGTACGAGGAAAACGACCGCCTGCACGCATTGCGTGACTCTCTGGCGTCCTATCTTCATGTAAATCGCGACGAGCTCGCGCTGGTTCGCAACGCTACCGAAGCCAACAACGTGGTAGTAAACGGCCTCGATCTGAAGCCGGGTGACGAGGTTCTGCTAACCGACCAAGAACATCCCGGCGGCCGTTGCCCCTGGGAACAGAAAGCTGCGCGCTTCGGCGTGAAATTAAATACAGTTGTGCTTCCGAAGCCGCCGGCCAGCGCGGAAGAAATCGTTGAGCGCTTCCAAAACGCCCTGACACCCAAGACGCGCGTGGTGTTTTTCAGCCACATCACGACCGTGACCGGTGTGGTTCTTCCGGCAAAGGAAATCTGTGCGCTGGCGCGAAGCCGCGGAGTCCTCTTGCAGGTGGATGGCGCACACGCCATCGGCCAGATCCCGCTCGATCTCCATGATATCGGCTGCGATTTTTACGCTACGAGCCCTCACGAGTGGCTGATGGCGCCGAAAGGCACTGGCACGCTTTACATTCGTGACGAGCGTCTGAAGGATCTGTGGGTAAACATCGCGACCGCTAATTGGAATAATTACGATATGAAAGCTTACCGCTTTTCCTGGTTTGGCACTTCCAACCTGTCGGTGATGGTCGGATTGAAAGCGGCTCTCGATTTCCACCAGCAACTCGGACCCGATACGCCCGCATTCATGAGCTCGCATCGCAAGTACGTGAACGGGTCGCGGGCTATCCGCAACTTTCCATCACCAATGCGAGCGCCGACCGTTTTTACGGCGGTCTCGTCACCTTCGAGCCGAATCAGGGGAAAGGAAAGCTCGACCTCAAGCCTGTGATGGATCAGTGCGCGTCACGAAATATTCGCATCGCCGGTGGGCCTGACCATATTCGCATTTCCACGCATATTTTTACCCAGCCGGCCGAACTCGATGCATTCTATACAGCGCTGGAAGCCGGTCTCGCGTAGGCTATCCACGTTAAGCGCATACTTCGATGCAATCATGCCCAAAAACAGTAAGGCGCGCACTCGATTGGCCGATGCGGCGCGCGAGGGGTATAATCACCGGATGCCCATGAAGCGAAAAAGTGAACCGATGCACGGCACAACGGTGCTGTGCGTGCGGAAAGACAACAAAGTGGTGCTCACCGCCGACGGCCAAGTGACGCTTGGCGAAGGCGTGATCAAGCACAACGCAAAAAAAACACGCCGCCTTTACAATGACAAGATCATTGCCGGCTTCGCCGGAAGCACCGCGGACGCTCTGTCGCTTTTCTCGCGTTTTGAAAACAAGCTGCAGGAATTTCATGGCAACCTTCCCCGCGCAGCCGTCGAGCTATCCAAAGACTGGCGCACGGACCGCTCTCTGCGCCATCTCGAAGCGCTCTTAATTGTCGCGGACACAAAGTCCACATTCCTGCTTTCGGGCAGCGGCGACGTGATCGAGCCGGACGACGGAATCTGCGCCATCGGTTCGGGTGGCTCTTACGCGCTTGCCGCCGCTCGGGCGCTTTCGAAGTTCACGAAGCTCAGCGCAAAGGATATTTCGCAAGAGGCTATGCGCATCGCCAGCGAAATTTGTATTTTCACTAATGCGAATTTCAGCATCGAAGAACTATGACCGGAAAGTCGGAGAAAGACATGGTGATTTACTTGGCAGGTGAATCGCAGGCAGCCGAGCCCGAGCCGCTCCCCTCGTTTGACGAGCTGACCCCACGAGAAATCGTTATCGAGCTCGACAAATATATCGTGGGGCAAAATCTTGCCAAAAAAGCCGTCGCCATTGCGCTGCGCAATCGCGTGCGGCGGCAGAAGCTCACTCCTGAGCTCGCCGAAGAAATTCTTCCCAAAAATATTCTGATGATCGGCCCTACCGGCGTCGGAAAGACGGAAATTGCGCGTCGCCTCGCGCGGCTGGCGGGCTGCCCGTTCGTGAAAGTGGAAGCGTCGAAGTACACAGAAGTGGGATACGTGGGCCGTGATGTGGAATCCATGGTGCGCGACCTNNCCCATGCCTACGGATGCAAATCCCGCCGCGGAAGCCCAGCGCCGCGAGCAATTGCAGCGAACTCGCGACAAACTCCGCGCCCAGCTTCGCGAAGGAAAACTCGACCAGCGCATGGTGGAAGTGGAAGTGCGCGAACGCGCGATGCCCGCCTTCGAAATCGTCACAAATCAGGGCGTTGAGGAAATGGACATCAACGTCAAGGACATGCTTTCCGGGTTCTTCGGCCAGCAAAAAAAGAAACGCAAGATGACCGTGGCGGAGGCCTTCGATTATTTAATTCAAGAAGAAGAAAACCGCCTTATTGACATGGACCAGGTCACCCGCCTTGCCGTCGATCGCGTCGAACAAATGGGGATTCTCTTCATCGATGAGATTGACAAGATTGCCGGCCGCGAAGCCGGACACGGCCCGGACGTCTCGCGAGAAGGCGTCCAGCGGGATATTCTGCCGATCGTCGAAGGCACCACGGTCAATACGCGCTACGGCATGGTTCGCACCGATCATGTTCTTTTTATCGCGGCAGGCGCATTCCACACCACCAAGCCTTCAGATTTGATCCCCGAGCTGCAAGGCCGCTTTCCGATTCGAGTCGAGCTCAGTTCGCTTACCGAAGCCGATTTCGTTCGCATTCTTACAGAGCCAAAGAACGCCCTCATCAAGCAATATATCGCGCTACTCGACACCGAGGGATTGAAGCTCTCCTTTAGCGACGACGCAATCGCAACGATCGCGCGTTTTGCGGCCAAAGTGAACGAGCAGACCGAAAATATCGGCGCTCGCAGGCTGCACACCATCCTGGAAAAAGTCCTCGAAGAGATTTCGTTCGAAGCTCCCGAGATGAAAAAGAAAACTGTGAAGGTGGATGCCGCCTATGTGCAGAAGCAGCTTGCGAACATCGTGAAGGATCAGGATCTGAGCCGCTACATTCTTTAGAAATTAGAAAAGGAAAATGGACGACAGAAAAGGGGAACAAACTCCCGCCCCCGCTTCGGAAGCGCTCACTCCGCTCCTGTCCATCTTCCTACTTTTTTTTTCACTCTGGGCTTCGTCACTTTGGCTCGCGGGATGCGCCGCACCCGGCGAACCCCAGGAGCGGAAGCCTCCAGTTCCCACTGCGATTGCGGACCTCGCAGCGCAACAGTTAGGAAATGACGTGACCCTCACATTCACGCTGCCGAAGGAAACGGTGGAGCATCGCCCCCTGAAGCAGACTCCTGCCATTGAGGTTTATCGTACATTCGAACCCGTTCCCGGCACGACGGCTTCCGCTACGACTACTGCGTCAGAATTGATTCTCACAATTCCTCCGGCGATGGTTGCTCACTATTCCCAGAAAAATAACGTTCGCGTGGTGAATGCTCTAGATGCAGGCGATCTGGGCCAACACATCGGGTGGACAGCGTCGTACACGGTGCGCACGCGAGAATCCGTGAAAAAGGAATCAGCGGACTCGAATCACGCCGATCTGAAAATCTATCCCGCGCCCGATCCCATCACGGACGTCAAAGCTGAAGTTACGCATGCGGGCATCATCCTCACCTGGACGCCGCCCCAAAAAACACCGGTGGGCGCCGCTCCGCCAATCGTCGCCTATCACATCTATCGCGCGGAAGCCGTGCCGGAGGTCCAGACTCAACCGGCGCCGGTGACCAATGCATCTGAATCCATAAGTGAAGTCCCCAAACTGAAAGTTCCATTCACGCGCATCGGAGAGACCCCTGAAATCAGTTTCCGGGACTTGCAAGTCGAGTTCGGCACGACCTATGTGTATTCGGTTCGCAGTATTTCGCAGTACACAGGTGTGACGCTTGAATCATCTGACTCGAAACTAATCGCGGTCACTCCTCGGGATACCTTTCCACCGGCAGCGCCCCAGGGACTCGTTGTGGTGCTGGTACCGGGACAAGGCCAGATGCCCGCGCATCTCGAAATATCCTGGGCCATCAGTCCTGAAACCGACATTGCCGGTTACAACGTCTATCGTAGTGACCAAGATGACATGCCCGGAACACGTTTGAACTCGGATTTGTTGCTTACTCCCGCGTTTCGCGATATGAATGCGGGGCCCGGCCGCCATTACGTGTACACTGCAACTGCGGTGGATCGAGCCGGCAATGAAAGCCAAGCCAGTGCGCCCGCCTCCGGCAGTGTTCCAGTGGAAGGCCAACCGGCGAACCCATGACCGATCGTTCCCCAATCGATCGAATTATCGGAGCAAAAGCTAACAAGGCGCTCCCTCGTCCCGCGCTTTGGACCGGACTCTACACCGGCACGCTGCTCGTGATGGTAATGCTCGGTGCGCTGGTGGCGGCTAACCGCCTTCCCTGGCTCGACAACCGGGCGCTCGAAAGAAACGCGGCCTCCTACGGTCTCTTCGTGATCTTCATGCTCATTCCAGTTGTGCGCTTCCTGAACCGCCCGATTCAGATGTTCACGTCGGCGATGATCGGATGGGTGATGTTTGTCATCGCCTACGACATCGCCGGGATGCTTTTCAGAAATCTTTTTCAGATTTTGCGCACGCCATTCCAGGCGTTTATCGAAGGCGCCGTGATCTACGGCGTTTTCGCCGTTGGGTCCTGGGTGGGAGCCATGATCCTTCACGCACGGCATCACGCCATCACGCCACGCCGACGGAATCACGATCCCGCGGCGCATCATCGATGAAGCTCTGCCGCTTCCAGACGTTGGAATTCACTGCGAAAGAACTGAATCGCTCGGATCATCGAATCTATCCTGAAATCCGCAATGGAGTGATTGAAGGCAACGAAGTCCGCGAGATCCCGGGCCAGCTTTGGACTACCCGCGAACCCATCGGACCCTCCTGGCCGCTGAATTCTGTAAAACTTCTTCCGCCATGCACTCCGAGCAAAATTGTTTGCGTCGGCCGCAACTATTTCGAGCACGCAAAAGAATTAGGCAACGAAGCCCCCAAAGAACCTCTAATTTTTCTGAAACCGCCGTCGTCCGTCGTTGCGCCCGACGAGCCCATCGTCATCCCGCGCATTTCCAAGCGCGTGGATTACGAAGGTGAACTCGCCGCGATCGTTGGCCGCCGCTGCCAGAACCTGCAGCCCAATGAAAATATTTCGCCTTACATTCTTGGCTATACTTGCCTGAATGATGTAACCGCGCGCGATCTTCAAAAACTCGACGTTCAGTTCACACGCGCCAAAGGCTTCGACACTTTCTGCCCGCTCGGCCCGGTCATCGAAACATCGCTCGATTTAGCCGAGGCCACGGTCGAGACTTTCGTGAATGGAACCAGGAAACAGTATGGACACACCTCGGAAATGGTTTTTTCTCTTGATGTTATAATTCGCTATATCGTGCAGGTGATGACGCTGGAGCCTGGCGACGTCATTGCTACTGGCACTCCCTCCGGTGTCGGCTCTCTGGTTGCGGGCGATGTCGTGGAAGTCAGCGTCAGCGGCGTCGGAACGCTGCGAAATCCTGTCATCGGCTCGGTTGAAGACCCGGAATATTGAGCGAACCTGCCTATCGATGTAACGCTCCTGCGGGGCGTAAGGGCGAGCTTTGAACGAACTTCTAAAAGATTGGCGCAACTGGCTTCCGCTCGCGGGCCTCGCGGCGTTCGTACTAAGCGGCGTCATTTTTTGGTTGCGCCGCAAGCCGGAAGATGCCGGCGAAGTCGAACGCCAGCGCTGCGCTTTTCTGAATCGCGTAGGACGCATCGTGGAAGGCCAAGTTCTCGAGATCGTCGAGCATGTCCGCGATTCTCGCCCGGAAAATCCAGCAGGCATCCTTGCCAACCGCCGGCCTAAGACATCCGGTGTTGCAGCCAACGGTTCACAGAAACTTCTTTACTACACCTATTCAATCTCTGGCGTCACTTACGAAACCGCGCAGGACGTTACCGGACTCGAAGAACGCCTGCATTTGACTCGCGTTGCCGCCGGCCAAACTGCCAGCGTGAAGTACGATCCATCCAACCCCAGTAACTCCATTCTCCTCGCCGACGATTGGTCGGGCTTGCACTGAGGCCGCATTTTGGCCGAAATGCTCGCACCACCTTTGGGCCCAATGTGTTTACACTGATCGTCGTTTCCAAGGCGTTTGCATGAAACATTTCGATCGGCAACACTTGTTAAGAGGCAAAAGAAATCGTAGGTAGTGATACACTTTTTATTCTCCCGGAGGAGATTTTGACTCGTACACAGCGTTACCTCGTCCTGGTGTTCCTTGCATTCTGGATGTCGGCCGCGTCTCTGCCAGCCCAACAGCAGAATCCCCAGCCCGTTGACCCCAGTCTCTATTCGGCCATGCGCTGGCGTTTGATTGGACCGTACCGCGCGGGTCGCGTCTCCGCTGTAGTTGGAATCCCGGGCGATGCCGCAGTCTATTACATGGGTACGCCGGGCGGCGGCGTATGGAAGACAACCGACGCGGGCCGCGTCTGGAAACCGATTTTTGACGATCAGCATGTCGCCTCGATTGGTGCGGTCGCAATCGCTCCGTCGAATCCAAATATCGTGTACGTCGGCACTGGCGAGCAGACCGATGGCAACGGAATGTACAAATCCACCGACGCCGGTGCGACCTGGACGCATATCGGCTTGCTTGACGTTCGCTACATCAATTCGATCATCGTTGACCCGCGTGATCCCAACATCCTTGTTGTAGGCGCGCTGGGCCATCCCATTCTCGGCCTCGCGGCATCGAGTCCTTGGCGCGGCATTTTCAAATCCACGGATGGCGGCAAAACCTGGACAAAAACGCTCTATCGAGACGACTTCGCCGGCGCCGCAGACACCGTCGCCGATCCCAACAATCCTCGGGTGCTCTACACCGCGCTCTGGAAGCCCTATGATTTCTTTCAGGGCCCTCCCGATGACTCGAAACAGCCCAACTCGTGGATCTATAAATCGCTGGACGAAGGCGCGACTTGGAAGGAACTCCCCGCTACCGGCTTTCCAACTGACGAACCATTGGGCCGCATTGGACTGGCAGTTGCTCCCGGCACACGCGGCCAGCGCGTGTTCGCCATTGCCGAGCCCGGCCTGTTCCGCTCTGACGATGGCGGCCAGACTTGGCGCAAAATTACGACCGACTCGCGCGTCTTGGGAAATCTTTACTTCAGCCGCGTTTTTGTGGACCCCAATAACGCGGACACAGTTTACGTGATGCAGACCACCGTTTATCGTTCCACCGACGGCGGCGAAAAATTCACCGCCTATAAAGGCGCTCCGGGGGGCGACGATTATCATGTGTTGTGGATTGACCCGAAAAATTCACAACGCATGATTCTCGGTGTCGATCAAGGCGCCACCATCAGCGTGGACGCCGGCAAAACGTGGAGCAGTTGGTACAACCAACCGACCGGACAGTTCTACCACGTGATCACCGACAACCAGTTTCCCTACTATTCTTACGCCCCGCAGCAGGACAGCGGTACCGTCGCGGTGCCGAATCGCAGCGATTACGGTGAGATCAGCTTTCGCGATTGGTTCTCCATCGGCGGATTTGAATTCTGTTTCATCGCGCCCGATCCCACGAATCCCAACATCGTTTACTCCGGCGGCTGGTACGGCAGCGTCGTGCGCTTCGACAAAATCACCGGCCAGATCACGCATGTTTTTGTGCGTGGCGCGAAGTTTCGAACTTCGCAGATGGCCCCGCTCGTCTTCTCGCCTCAGGATCCAAAGACGCTTTATCTCGGCACGCAGTACGTGATGAAGACCACAAACGCTGGTGATACCTGGGAAGAAATCAGCCCCGATCTCACGGTCCCTCCTGGTGCTCCGGCGAACGGCGAAAAATCGCCCGCTGGCGCCTCCGGTCACGCCCCTTTAGCTGACGAAAATATTTCTCCTGGTGCCCGGGAACTTTCCGACGAAATGGATGCCGCTGACGCGGACGCCGATGAAAAAGAATTCGAACCGCAGCGTCCGAATCGGCCTGCTGCTCTTACAGCTCTCGAGCCCTCTACGGTCCAGTCAGGAGTGATTTGGACTGGCGCGAGCAACGGTTTAGTTCAACGTACGCAGGACGGCGGCGCGACTTGGCAGAACGTGACGCCCGCTGACTTGCCCGCCAAAAGTACCATCGTGGCCATTGAAGCTTCACACTACGGCGCGGATACGGCCTATGTTGTCACACAAGTTTCTCGGGATAAGCATCCATGTGTGTATCGCACTCACGACGCCGGCAAATCCTGGCAAAAGATCACCGAAGGCCTCGCGGATTCCTGGCTTGCTCGCGTGGTTCGCGAAGATCCCGTGCGCAAAGGACTGCTGTATGCGGGCACGGAAAACGCGCTCTACGTTTCGTTCGACGACGGAGATCACTGGCAATCGTTGCAGCTAAATTTTCCCGCGTCCGATGTGCGCGATATCGCCGTCCATGGCGACGATCTCGTAGCCGCCACTTATGGCCGCGCCATCTGGATCCTCGATGATCTCTCGCCCCTGCGCCAAGCCGGTTCGGAAATAACCAGCGCGAACGCATATTTGCTGCGGCCATCCAACACGGTTCGCGTTCGCTGGGATAACGACCAGGAAACTCCACTGCCTCCCGAAACGCCCGCCGGAAAAAATCCACCCGACGGCGCAATCTTCGACTACTACTTAAAATCCGTTCCGGCCGGCGTCATTACCCTTGAGATTCACGACGCGCGGGGAAAAGTCGTGCGGCGATTTACAAGCGTTGCTCCTGAACCCGACACCACTCCCAAGAACGTCCCGGAATATTGGTTCGGCCCTCTCGCGGCGCTTTCGAAAAATGTGGGGCACAACCGCTTCGTCTGGGATCTGCGTTACGATTCTCCCAAGACGCTCCCCTTCAGCTACTACGGAAACATCCTCGACTACGTCGAGTACACCCTTTCCGATCACGCAATTCCCGAAGACACTCCGCGCGAACAAACCCTGGGCCCGCTCGCCGTTCCCGGCCAATACGAAGCTGTGCTTATCGCCAATGGAGTGCTGATGAAGCAGCCGTTCACGATCTCGCTCGATCCGCGCGTCCATGTCTCACCGGCCGATCTCACCAAACAACTAGAAGCGGGGAATAGGATTACCGCCGGTCTCGCCGCAAGCTATAAGGCCTATCTCGTCATCGCACCGATACGGGAGGCCGTTGTCGCCCGCCAGAAAAGCCTCGCCGATCTTGTGAAACAACATCAGGCCTCGGCAAACGCATCTGCGCCGAAACAAAATCCTCCTGGAAAAGGAATCACCGACGAATCGCAAAAACCGGCGTCGCAGACGAATGCCTCCGACGCTGCTACCCAGAGTCCGCATGCAAAGGATGCCGCCGCCGAGCCGCAGCAAAATGCCCAGGCGAAAGACGCCGCTGCAGCGCCCGTGCAGACACCAGAAGGAAAGGAGCTCGCCGACGCGCTGGAGGATCTCGACAAGAAGATTGCGGCGATCCAGGAGGGCACGCCTAAAGCCCCAGGGATTGGCCCCATCCACCGCGATCTCGCCCGCGTCTCCTTCATGATCCAAAGCGGCGATGCAGCTCCCTCGCAAACTGCCGAATCAGCCTTGGACGAATCCTGCGCCGGCCTAACCAAAAATATCGCCGCCTGGCGCGATCTGGCGGCGCAAGGCTTTGCCCCTGTAAACGCGCTCCTCGCCAAGTACAACCTCGCGCCGTTGCCTGCTCCCGCGAGCGTGCCCGTTCCCGCGGACGCCTGCCGCGAATAACCTGACTGCCACCCCAATGGCTCGCGGTTACGCGAAAGCCAAAATGTCTCCGGCCCCGGGATAGAAAGCTAAATTCCAAATTTGAACGAGCAGCCTCGCGAGTTACGATTAGTTGAGATGGAATTGCGAACTGCCCGCCCGCCTTCGTGGAAGATCCTTCTGGCGTTCGGCATCATTTACTTCGTCTGGGGATCGACGTATCTGGCCATTCGAGTAGGAGTCCGCGAAGTACCGCCATTTCTGTTTGCAGCAATGCGCTTCACGCTGGCGGGAATATTTTTGTACGCCTGGATGCGGCTAAGCGGCACTCCCACTCCTAGCCGGCGCGAATGGGCGGCTGCAACCTTTCTCGGCACGCTGATCTTCCTGCTCGACTACGGCTGCCTGTTCTGGGCCGAGCAGCGCGTGCCGTCAGGAATTGCCGCGGTCGTGCTGGCGACGATCCCGGTGTTTATCACGCTGCTGGAAATCATCTTCCTGCGCACGCAACGGCTCACCGTGCGTCTTGCCCTGGCCTTGCTGGTCGGACTCTGCGGCGTTGCCGTCCTGGTGAATCACTCCTTTTCTTTAGGAGAGGTTCCCATCAATCGCGCCGGCGCTCTCGCTCTGCTGATCGCCGCATTCACTTGGTCTGTGGCCACGATCCTGACGCGCCGCCTCCCTCTTCCGGCGTCGAAGCCGATGAGCGCGGCCGCACAGATGCTGTCTGGAGGAATTCAATTATTTGTTCTCGCGGCACTCACGGGTGAATTCTCTGGATTTCACATGCAGGCGGTTTCCCGGACCGTATGGTTCTGTCTAATTTATTTAATCATTGCGGGTTCCATCGCGGGATTTACCGCCTACGTCTGGCTGCTGCACCATGAATCGCCGACGAAAGTCGGCACGTACGCCTACGTCAATCCAGTTGTGGCAGTCGCGCTGGGGTACTTGATCGGCAAGGAAGCCGTCGGACCGCGCACGCTGCTGGGAACGCTTTTAATTCTGATCAGTGTGATCACGATCACCACCATGCCGAAGAAACGGGACTTGCCCGCCCGTGAAAACGAAGACTTCCCCGCAACACTTCGTCCTGGGTCACGCGATCCGGAAACGGGCGCGGCCTAGCCGTCTACAAAAGCTTCCCGCCCTAGGGCGCTGCAAAGGTACTTTCTCATTGCCGCTCGAAGGAAACCTCGCCCGACGGGTCGCGATCCTTCAAAGCCTTTACTTTGCCGTTTTCCATCACGAACTCAAAAATTTCGTCGGCGAATCGGGCAGTCCTGAACTGAAGACCTTTGACCAGAATAAGCGGCTGCGGAGGCGCGCCGGGAAACGCCAGTGAAATGCCCGCGCCCGGTTGATAGAGCACCTGAAACTTGGTCTTGTCCGGCGTCAGGTAAGTACCGGCGAGCTTCTCCAGAAGAGTCGGCTCTAGAGTCGGGGGCTTGCGCGTGAAAGTCACCTCCGCCTCATCCAAAGAAATCACCCCACTATCGATGTCTCCCTGAGGATTCGTCCTGAAGTTGATCGAGAACCTGCCGTAAAGCTCGTCATCAGGCGTGTCGAACCGGTCGTAGTGGAAATTGCTCAACGGAAACTGGAATTCGTGGAAACCAAATTGAAGTTGATTGTCTTTGAGCGTGATCTTAAGGATGCCGTACGCCGGATTCTCATACTCACCGGTATAGTCAGCCAGCGCGTGGGAAGGCTTGGTGTTGGGCACGCGGTCTTCTCCGGCCTTGGCTCGCGCGGCGGTTCCGGCTTTCTTATCCGCCAGCCGTTGGGTCAAGCGACGCTGGCTCCAAGGCGTTTGGTCCATCCCTAGCAGCCGCTCGTATACGTTGTAGCTGACCACGTTGTAAAGAGGGGCGCTGTGATCGCCGATCACTAGTACGATCACGCCAATGTGGTCGTTGGGCATGAAAGAAATCTGGGAATGAAACCCGGGAAGATCACCGCCATGCATGGTGAGCAGATGTCCCCGGTAAGAGGCGGTCTCTCTCGCCATACCGTAAGCTGCATTGAACAACTCCCAGAATCCCTGCGATTCTCCAGTAGCGTTGGGAAGCGCGATCGCCGGTTGCAGCGTAGCTTTCAGAACATCGGCCGGCAACACCTGCTTCCCCTTGTATTTCCCGTCGTTCATCAGCGCGATCAGCCAGTGCGACAACTCGTCGATGTTAGAAATAACTGCACCGGCCGGGGCCACGCCCTCGGTGTCTTCGAAGTAGGGACCCTTGTATAGCTCGAACGAATCGCGCTTTTCCTCGAACGGCACGCCGTGATCGGGGCTTTTCAGCATCTCGGATATTGTGTAGGTGGTGGTGTTCATGTCCAGCGGCGCGAGTATGCGTTCGTGCACGAAATCTTCCCAGCGCTTCCCGGATTTCAACTCGATGATTTCCCCCACAGCCGAGAACATGAGGTTGTTGTAAAGAAAGGTTTGTCTCATGGGCTGCTCTGGCTCCAGGTACTTCAGCTTTTCGAACAGCTCCTTTCTGGTGAAGTCGGATTTGAACCAGATGAGGTCGTGTCGCGTTACTCCCGTCCGGTGGGACAACATGTCGTGCAGAGTGACGTTGTTGTTCAGCTCGTCGTTGTAGAACTGGATCGTGGGCACCGATTGCCGGATCGGCTTATCCCAGGTGAGCTTTCCTTCTTCCACCAGCATCCCCGCGGACACCGCCGTGAACAGCTTGCTGTTGGAAGCGATCTGTACCAGAGTGGTCGGCGTGAACGGAAGCTTATTCTCATAGTCGCGATAGCCGTATCCTTTGGCGAAAACCAGCTTATCGTTCACAACAATGCCTACGCCGATCCCCGGCGTATTCCAATCCTTCAGCGTTTGCTCCATGTAGGAGTCAAAACCTTGTAGCTTGCTGGTGACGTCCGCTTCCTGGGCCAAGGCAGCGGGCCCAAAGGCCATCAGCGCCAGGATGACCGTGCAAATACGAACGAAGCTGGTCACGCGAGCCGAGCAACGCTTTGAGCTGAAAGACATGAGATCTCCTTCGTAGCCAAATTAGCTTTTTAAACTCAAAAACGGCAGACATTCTACATCTATTTTCGTCTGCTCGACGAAGGCTCTACACGCGACCTCTCGCATTCCGTCCTGCATCGTGCTAGCGTACCTCGTGTTTAATCAGCAACAATTTCTAGTCGCAACAAAACCGCTGCATTCCCATGACTGAACATCGCAGACATCACGACCGCCTGGAAGAGTTGCGCAAGTTGAACGCCGAAGCCGAAGCGGGCGGCGGAGCAGAGCGCCGTGAACGCGAGCACAAGCAGGGCAAGCTCAGCGCCCGCGAACGCATTGACCTGCTCCTCGATGAAGGCTCCTTCGAAGAGCTCGACAAATTCGTCCGCCATCATTCCCACGATTTCGGCATGGAAACGCAGCGCCCGCCGGGTGATGGTTTTATCACCGGCTACGGCCGCATCGATGGCCGCCTCGTGTATGTCTTCGCGCAGGACTTTACGGTTTTCGGGGGCTCGCTCTCCGAAGCGAACGCCTCGAAGATCACGAAAATTATGGACCTGGCTATGCGCGCCGGCGCACCTGTGATTGGTTTGAACGATTCCGGCGGCGCTCGAATTCAAGAAGGAGTGATGTCGCTTGCGGGCTATGCCGACATTTTCCTCCGCAACACTTTGGCCAGCGGCGTGATTCCGCAGATCAGCGCGAT
>PMTV01000037.1 GCA_003167215.1 Acidobacteriota bacterium
TTATGAGTCCGCTGCTCTAACCAGCTGAGCTACAGGCCCGCCGAAAGCGACCGACTGATTTTATATGGGTTTGCCGAATTGTGTCGAGGATTCGGAACCGCCAAGAAAACGGCCATTCTAATAAATTCGTAGTGATTTCTCTGCAAACTCGAGCGAATTTCACTCCACTAACCGGCGTGTTGATCAGGAGTTGTCCAGCCGCACCCAAGATTGCAAGTTCCGGTGATTTGCCCCCGAACGTGTGCGGATGGTTCTGCCGGCTCGGACTTGGCGATCCGGCTTGCGCAGTCTCTCCTTTACCCTTTCGCACAACCGCATACGACGCATCGACCACGCCGTAACAGGATGCTAATCTTCAAGCTCCCCCTTCGGAGGCCAGTGTGTCCGCATCCTTGCCGTCGAACGACGGCAGTGCAGAAAGCCGTCGCAGTACTCGAGTCATCCACGCCGTGCCGATCACGATCCGGGGGATCGACGCCCTCGGCCAGGCGTTCGATGAACACACCTCAACCGTGACGGTAAACTGCAATGGCTGCAAGTACGAGTCGAAGCACTACGTCCCAAAGGGTTCTAAGCTCACCATGGAAATTGGCGGCCGTGAACGCGGGCTGCCCCCGAGGAAATTCCCCGCTCGAGTCGTATGGGTCCAGCGGCCGCGCACCTATCGCGAGATTTTCCACATCGCGTTGGAGTTCGAAGTTCCCGGAAATGTCTGGGACATCAAATCCCCACCACCAGATTGGTTCGCACATCCTGATGACGAGGAGTTGACCGTTCCAGTGTATGCGGAGTCAGACGAGCCAGAACCTTTTGCTGTCCCGGTGTCGGCATCTCTTGCACGAGAATCAGAGGCAGCAGGTCACATGCAAGTGGCTGCTCACGCCGTTTTAGCCGTCGCCACACCTGCGATGACCCCGGACTTTGCCATACCTCAAGCCCATCTTGGTTCTCTGCAGAAGGATCAATCGGAGCTTGACGCCGAACGGCAAATGTTGAGAGCGACCGTAGAAACAGCAATGACAGAAGACATGACGCTGTTGCGCGAGCGCCTTGAATCGCATCTTCAGGAGGCGGTGCAGGAGACCATCAAATCCTTAACAGATCGTATCGCCGAGCACGTTCTGAAGGCCGTGGCAGAGCACGCAACCGAACGCACCGCCGCGATTGTTGCTGAGGCCCGCGAGACACCCCAAGCAAATGCCGAGGAGTTGGATGCAAAGATTGGTTTGGCGGTGCGGGAAGCTGTGAGCGCTCCAAAGAAAAGTTCGCGCAAATCGCCGCCGACCAAGCGCCCGCGTAAATCGCCCAAATAGGAAGACGGGGTTGATTAGGTTTGGCGGCAACCAGAGTGCCCTACAGGAAACTATCTCAAAACGGACGGTTTCGATCTGATTACCAGGTATTCTTGTAGAGAGCTTCACTGTGCAGGGAAGGACTTTTTAGGCGCTATATGCTACGACGCGCAAATACCTTCATGAATGGGAGATTTTCATGCGAGAGCTGAGAGCTAAGACGGTGCCCGCTGCCGGCGAGAGCAGTGCGGAGCGCCGGCGTTCACACCGCGTACAGATCACGATGCCAGTGTTGATCCGTGGAAAAAACGGAGAGGTGCCTTTCACCGAAGAAGCGCACACGGTGTCGGTGAACGCACACGGCTGCATGGCGCGACTTGCGGCAAAGCTCGTGCGAGGACAAGAGCTCGCAATCGTCAATCCTAAGACGGTGGAAGAACTGCCTTGCACGGTGACTTTTATTGGACAGAAAGATTCCGGCAAAACCGAGGTCGGCCTCGAATTTATCGAACCGTCGCCGCTCTTCTGGCGTATCACTTTTCCGTCTGACGATTGGGATCCCGCCGAGCGCAAACAACATACCACTCCCAGCACGCGTGCTTTGCCCAAGCGCTAACACGGTCCTCGCCCCGTCGATTGCAGGCTGCAAATCCGACCAAGACAGAGCCGTTCCGTATGCTGCTCCTGTGAGCGTCTAGTCGCGCTCACGAAGAACGGCTCGACGGCGCGGAGATTAGCAAAGGCGACGGCCCGTCGTTCTGCCGCGTCATGCCCCTCACAGCTAGCGGGTTGTCCGGGGATGCTTCGCCAAGAGACATAGTGTGCAGTTTTGGAGCATTAACCTCGCGGGTTCGTCAGCCAACACAGGAGCGACGCGATATAAGTGCAGTTATAGAAATAAGATAGCAGGCCTCGCGAATTCCTGGATTCCTGCCCTTGGCAGCGAACGTGCACCGTTTTGAGTTATGCACACCGTTGAGAGTCGGCAGAAAAGCGCCGAAGGCATTCTATTTGTTCGGCAGCACGCGGCATGAAACTGCCCAAATCAATTCGCGTGGGAGAAACCTACTCGCTCCAAGCGGTCATGCGGCGCGTGGAGCGGCGACAATGGTGGCTTTCTTTTTCCGGCGTCATGGTGACACTGCTTCTGACTCTCGGAATCGTTTCCTTTTCATTGACTGTGTTTTTTCTTCAACGCGACTTCTGGGACGAACTCAACATTCATTTAGCGATGCGCGCATTGGTGGGGATGGTGTTTCTCTTTGTTGTTTATGTCGTCTACCAGCAACTTCAAATTCACCGCTTTCGGATGCATCTTGTGGCGCAAGAGGAGTTGTTCAGCTTGATTGGAGAAAATGCCGCGGACATGATCGCGGTCGTGACCGCAAACGGAGAGCGCCTTTACAACAGTCCTTCTTATCAAAAAGTGCTGGGCTACACTCCTGAGGAACTGGAAAAAACTTCGGCTTATGAACAAATTCATCCTGACGACCAACCAGCGGTCAAGCTGGCGGCAGACAAAGCGAAAAAAACGGGAATCGGATGCCGGGTTGAGTACCGCATTCGGCATAAGAACGGTGAATGGCGCGTACTGGAGTCTACTGCCAGCGCGGTGCGAAACGAAAACGGGGAAGTCGCAAAGCTCGTCATCGTGAATCGCGATATCACGGAACGCAGGCACCTGGAACAACAACTGGTCTTGTCGCAGCGGCTGGAGGCGGTGGGAAAACTATCAGGCGGAATCGCTCACGATTTCAATAACATCCTTGGGGTGATTATCGGCTACAGCGAAGCAATGCAAGAAAAGATGGCCGCGGACGATCCGATGAGAGAAGCCGTTGATGAAATCGAAAAAGCCGGCCAGCGAACGGCCGCTCTTACCCAACAGCTTCTGGCTTTCAGCCGCAAACAGGTCCTGGAGCCGAAAATCCTGGATCTCAATTCGATTGTGACCGACGTTGAAAAGATGCTTCGGCGGCTGATCGGAGAGGACGTTGATTTGGAGATTATCCCCTCGCCGACGCTGGAAGGGTGAAAGCCGACCGAGGGCAGATCGAGCAGGTCATTCTAAACCTGGCCGTGAATGCACGGGACGCCATGCCTCGCGGCGGGCAACTGAAAATTGAGACGATGAACGCTGATTTGGATGAAAACGACGCGCGCCGTAAAAGGTATGTCGTGCCGGGGCCATACGTGATGTTGCAGGTAAGCGATACCGGTATGGGGATGAGCGCCGAAGTGCAATCCCACATATTCGAGCCTTTTTACACTACGAAGGAGCAAGGCAAAGGAACGGGCCTGGGGCTGGCGACGGTTTACGGAGTTATTAAGCAAAGCGGCGGATATATCTGGCTCGAGAGCGAAATCGGCAAAGGCTCTAAATTTCAGGTCTACCTTCCCCGTGCAGAGGGCGTCACGACAGAACCTGCTCGGAAGCAGCCATCGCTTATCGCGCATGGGCTCGGAACGATACTGATGGCCGAAGACGAACCGTCCCTTCGCAAGTGACGTGCAATACGCTGAAAGAGGCCGGATACAAAGTTCTCGAAGCCGAGGGCGCGTCCAAAGCGATTGAAATCGCCAAACACTCTGACAGCGACATTGACCTTCTTTTGACAGACGTAGTGATGCCGGGCATGAGCGGCCGTGAACTTGCTGAAAACCTATCTCTAAAGTGTCCTCGTCTGAAAATTCTCTATATGTCCGGATATACCGACGGCGCGGTTGCAGCCCATGGAATATTGGAGTCCGGAATTGTGATCCTGCGAAAGCCTTTCTCGCGAGTGCAGTTGCAGCAGAGTGTTGCAGAGATGCTGGCGAAAAATCCGCGCCAAGGGAAAACGGAAGAAAATGCCGAATACGCTAAAAGCAGAGAATGACGTCAACATAGTTACGAAGCCCGGTACGGCGGTTCCGAAACTGCTGATCATAGACGATGATGAATCCGTTCGAAAAGTGATGGGATTCCGGCTGAGAGACTCCTACAGCATCATCGACAGTGGCTCCCCTGAAGAAGCGTTGGCACTGGCGCTACAGTACAAGCCAGATGCTATTTTGCTCGACCTTATGATGCCAAAATATTCCGGCTTCGAAGTCTGCCAGACCCTTTCTTCCCTAAGTTTCACATCGCACATCCCCATTCTGATCGTTTCCGGAGAATCCAGCGAGCGATACAAATCGCTGTGCGAGAGCATCGGAGCAAAGGGCTTTTTTCAAAAGCCCGTCAACATCGAGGCTCTGCAAAAAAAACTAGCTAGCCTGATTGTCCTCAGTCACGAAAAATCCCAGCCTAAACCCCGAGTCCGTTTGAGGGTGATGCTGAGACTTCGGGGGATCGACTCGACGGACACGGATTTTGAAATCGTCACGGCTACCGAGAACGTGAGCGCGGACGGCTTTCTATGTGGATGCTCGGCGCTTGTGGGGCTGAATTCCATTCTCGAGGTTTCTCTCGCCACGGACGGCGCGCCATCTGCGGGCAAGGCGCGAGTCACACAGGTAGACTGGCCGGGGACCGTGGGTCAAAGATGCGACTTCGAGTTCCTTGAAAAGCCCATCGATTGGATTCTGCAATAAATAGGAGTGATCTCCGCAGGGTCGGCCATCCCTTGGCCTCTCGGCAAGGATTTCCAGCTCTATCGTCGCCGTCCCTCGTTAAGCTTCGATGATTCGATTGCGCACCGCATAGCGGACCAGTTCACTTACGGTATGCATTTGAAGCTTGCGCATGATGTTAGCGCGATGAGTTTCGGCAGTCTTTACGCTGATATTCAGAAGCGCCGCTACTTCCTTGCTGCTCTTGCCCTCGGAAAGAAGCTGAATGATTTCCCGTTCGCGGGTGGTAATTCGATTCCTCGGCCCTTCCGTTCTTGGAGAAATACTTCCGCTGCTGGAGTTGAGAATCACTTCGGTTACGCGCGGAGCGAAGAACGGTTTGTGATTTGCCAGGTTGTCGAGAGCGATGGACAGGTCGCGGTCCGAATCGGACTTGACGATGTACCCTCGTATGCCGGCTTCAATCACGTCGCGGATGAGCTGGTCCGAATAGTGCATCGACAACATCAGGATCTCGGTTTTCTCCGATACTTTTTGGATTCTCTTGGCTGCTTCCAAACCGTTCAACTCCGGCATGGTGATGTCCAAAATCGCAATGTCCGGTTTGAGTTCCTTCGCTTTGGCCACCGCTTGCACACCCGTCTGTGCCTCTCCACAAATTTCCCAACCCTTCTTCGTGTCAATGATCGATTTGATTCCTCGCCGCATTAAGTCGTGGTCGTCCGCTATCAAGACCTTGATTGTGTTCATATACAATTGGCTCCCCCGAGTTTCAATTTCAAAAGACCTTTTACCGTGCGCCAGATAAGCCCCACGAGCCATACGGTGATTACAGGAGATTCTTAGAGGTGTCCCTGTAGGCGTAAGCGCGTCTTGAGGACTCGAGATTTCCTACGAAACCGGAAGGTCCCGGAACTTCACCGAAGCCTGCTGTTTTCCTAGGCGAAATTAACTGAAAATATCTTGCTGCCCTCTACGGTGAGCAACATAAAATCTACACATGGCGCGAGGATGGGAAAGCAAGGCCGTGGAAGGTCAGGTTCAGGAGTTCGAGTCCAAAGAAAACCGTGCACACAAGAGGCAGTTAACTCAGGCGCAGGTTGAAATTCGGCGCCAGAAGGAAATATTACTTCTGTCGCGAGCTCGCGTTGAGAAGCAGCTGCAATCCATCCAGGACGCGCGCTATCGCGAACAGCTCAGCCGCGCTCTGGCCGACCTCGATGCACAACTTTCGAAGCTAAACGAAACCGAGTAAGGCGCAGCTATACAACAGTCAGACCAAATTCTACCGATTTTGCAGGACCCGCAGCCAACTACCTCTGCGCGATATGGCAATGCCGGACGCAGCCAATTTGAGATGCTAGTTCAATCGTGCGGGCGCGCGGGATCCGAGTCGTCGATGAAAACTACGCCCACGCCGTTCTGAGTTTTTTCGCGACCCGCATCGAAATGAACTACGGTTCCGCGCAGGGAAAGAATACTGGAGGCCGCAGGATCCCCGGTGGCTTCGATCACCACGCGCACTTCCGACTGCAACTTTGGCCGGTTGTTCAAACAGAGGTAAGCCCCTTGCAGGCTCAAATCTCGTACAGTAGCTTTCTCCTCGAACGGCTTACCGTCGTCAGATTGTCCACTAACAGTCGCGGTGAAACGTAACCGGCGTCGCTGCCCGCCTCGTGACTCGCGCATCTCCACGTTTATGCCGCGCTCGCTCATGGTGATGGACATTCCCTCCGTGGCCGCCCAGGTAGCGGGGAATTCCTGCCGCGCCGCGGAAAGGAAGCCATCCACGGTCTTGTCGATTGAATCTGGGTCGTGGTGAAAGAGGACCAGATTTCTTACTTTTGCTTCGCGCGCAATCTTCACACCTTCCAGCCAGCTCGAATGGCCCCAGCCTTTGCGTTCCGAGGCGAGTTGCTCCGGGGAATATTGAGAGTCGTATATCAACACATCCGCATCCTGAGCGAGTTGCCGAAGATTCTGGTCATATTCCGCCACACCCGGCTCATTGTCGGTGGCATAGACCACCGAGCCCCCCGAGGTCTCTACGCGATAGCCCAAGCATCCTTGCGGGTGGTTCAAAAATCTGGCAGTGATTTGGGTGCCGTTGATTTCCCATTTGTCGCCACCAGTGATTTCATGAAATTCGCGGGCCGCCGTCATCAGGCTAATTTCAACCGGGAAATACGGTTTGGCAAGCTGCGCTTCAATCACTTGGCGAAGACTGTTTGGCCCCAGATATTTTGACTGGAAACTATAGAAATGGAAGCGATTCTGTGCCTGAAAGAAGGGGTTGAAGAACGGAATACCTTGGATGTGGTCCCAGTGGTAATGCGTAACAAGAATGTGGGCATCGATGCCCTGGCCACCGTGCGCCTTCGTCCAGCGGTTCCCCAGCATTCGCAATCCCGTTCCACAGTCCAGAACAAACCGCGTACCGTCCGGGGCTATTAGCTCAAGACAAGGCGTATTGCCGCCATAGCGCCAGGTATCACGCTCGAGCGTCGGCGTCGAGCCGCGCACTCCCCAGAAGGTCAGTTTGGCAACGTGGTGGATCATCGCCGACGCGAATCTTAACGCCTCCCGCCTGCGCTCCATCGCAATTTCAAAAGCCTCGGGAACTGTTGCAATGGTAGGCGGTGGCGGCGATTGAAGTCAATCCAGTTTCATCTGCAAAGTTCATTCCGAACTCACTCGTTGTCTTCGGTCCTAATCAGTCACAAACGGCAATCCCGGCACTGTGCACCAGCGCGGCTGGCGAGTAGAATTTAGGCCATGCAGGCGCACTCACACGGACAGTTGGGGCACAGCCACGACCATGATCACAGCCATGGCCTCGGCGGGCATGCGCACGTGCATCTACCGCTGGAAGGCATGACGGGCATCTTGGGCGCAGCAGTCGTAGCCACGTTTATCCTCGTGGCAGTCGAGCTGGCGGCCGGTTACGCCGGCCATTCCATCGCGCTGATCAGCGATGCTCTACATAACCTGACGGATGTCCCGACACTTGTAATTTCCTGGCTCGGCATGCGTTGGGCCAAACGCCCGCCGACGGCTGAAAAAACCTACGGCTACCATCGAGCGGGAATTCTTGCGGCGTTTGTGAATGCAATGCTGCTGGCAATCTTGTCGCTCTTCTTGGTGTACGAATCCGTTGCGCGTCTGCGCCATCCGGTGGGAGTCCAAACCGGCATCATGCTATGGGTTTCACTCTTTGCCCTTGTTATCAACAGCGGCATCACGCTTGCCGTTCACAGCGGCCGGCATGACCTGAACATCCGTGGCGTTTGGATCCATAATCTGGGTGACGCGCTTTCGAATGTAGCAATCGTAGTGGGTGCGCTTTCCATTCGCTGGACCGGAGCGCTCTGGATCGACCCGGTCATCGGCATTGGCATCGGCGTGATGGTGCTTTGGTCAGGAATCGGCATTCTCCGCGAAAGCAGCCACATCCTTTTGGAAGGGCTGCCCAGGGAAATGAGGCTCGATGCCGTGGCTGCCGCAGTGCTACGTGTGGAAGGCGTGCAAGAGGTTCACGATATTCACATCTGGACTTTGGGCACCGATTTGACCGCACTGTCGTGCCACGTTTGCATTCCCGACATGCATATGGAGGATAGCGAAAGAGTCCTCAAACAGGTCCGCGACGTTTTGGCACAAGACTTCAAAATAACTCACACCACTATCCAATTCGAGCGTGCAGGACTGCCGTCCGAAGCCGGCCTCTACATGCCTGAACCTGCCCGTCGCTCAGAACTGTAGGAATATCTGAGGTGCTTGCCGATAGGAGTA
Source organism: Acidobacteriota bacterium (assembly GCA_003167215.1). GTDB lineage: Bacteria > Acidobacteriota > Terriglobia > Acidiferrales > UBA7541 > Palsa-295. The sequence goes on from PMTV01000037.1 coordinate 8,640, forward strand.
GAAGCAAACTTCAGAGAGGCGACTGTAACGGTGTGCCGCGCTCTTGATTAACTCTTAGTGTGGAATCTGAATCGAGTTCGTTCGAAGCGATCGTGTAACGGCTGCCTGCCGTGGTTATGTACACAATCCTGTCATTAGAGTGCGTGAACGCGACGGCCTGAATCCACCTCCCGTCGTTTAGTACCAGGGTGAACTCTCCTTCATCAGGAAGCGGAGCCTGCGCTTCCTGGTCCGCAGCACTCTGCGGAGCGTACGAATCTTCCTCAGCAGACAGTGCTTCCTGGCCTTGCAGAGTCACAGCATTGGCATTCTGCGATCGGTTGCGGCTTGATTGGTCAAGCGATTGATCACCGCCTGTTTCATCCGCGTCCGCCTGATCGACGGTCGCCTGGTCGGAAGCCTCGTCGCCGTTGGTGGGACCCCAATACGTCCCTCCGCCATAAAGCAAATAATATCCAGTTGTCCGAACTGGGTTTCTGGGCGACGGATTGCGGACCGGTGGGAGCTTGGATCCGGAGGGAATCGGCCTGTCCTGCCACGGAGGACGCGCAACGCTAGACGCAGCGAATGCGCGAACGGTCGCCTGATTCGACGTCGCTGTACGCGCGCGGCCTGCGTGTGGACCCACGACTGCGGAAGGACCAGGACGCGCCGCTATTGTAGCCGAACCGTGTGAACCGCGCTGAGCCTGCGCAAGAGGACAAACTAAGAGGCCTGCAACAAGAATCGTGAGAACTGGCCCGGGTTGAAGCCTAACTTTCAAAGCTCTTCTCGCTCTCCTGATTTGACGCGCCCCACCGACTCGCGGTTGCTCGAATTCTGCACTTTGGCCCCACCACATTCATTATCCTCGCCAAGAGTCTTCATCTCCGCAATTAAGGGGGAACTAAGCGCGCCCAGTGGTGTCTATAACCTGTGGTTCGCCCCTTGGACGTCTGTGGGACGTGTACCTATGCTTTTCCCTTAAGGCGGGATGTGCTATAAACATGCGTTCAAAGGCCGGCCAGGTATGTCACAGCCAAATGGAGCGAATCATCCGGAAGATCAAGCGGAGTCCCAAATCGGTCATGACTTGCCGAAACATGAGCCGGAAATTGCATCTGCGTTCTGCCCGAGTTGTTCGGCCCGGTTGGCGCAGCGAAGTTGCAAGTTGATTTGCCCCGCTTGTGGTTATTATATGTCTTGCTCTGATTTTTACTGAACAAGGCCACGCGGGAAGGTAAACTGTGTATCTTCTCCGTATCACAAATAGGGAAAAGCGCATTTAAGATTTCCAGGAGGCAAGAACGTGGCACTGAGGATGACGGATCAAGAAGTGAACGGCGTTACCGTGCTGGAGATTGAAGGGCGCATTGTGCTGGGCGAAGAGAGCAACGCGTTTCGCGAGAAAGTGAAAAGCCTGCTGGCTGCGGGCAAGAAAAAGATCGTGCTGAACCTCGCGAACGTCGGCTACATCGACAGCGCCGGTCTTGGTACGCTTGTGGCCACATTTCACAGCGCCCGCTCGCAAGGTGCCACGCTGAAACTGGCCAACCTGGGTTCGAAGTTTAAGGAAGTGCTCCAGGTCACGAAGCTCATGACCGTGTTCGACACCTACGACAGCGAGGCTCTTGCCGTCCAAAGCTTTGCCAAGTAACCCGGGCGGAAGCCTTTCGAATTGCGGCCCAGATCAAACTCTGGGCCGCGCCTGTCTTCAGTTATTGATAGACCTTTCCTTCAATACTATAGATAGCCAATCCGCTTAGCAGCTTGGGGTAGAAGTCCGTGGATTTTTGGGGTAGAACGTCACCGCCTAAAGCAATTTCGATAACCTGCTGCACACGCACCGGATTCAACAAACACGCCAATTGCGCGTCGCCGCGATCCACCGCTGCAATTGCAGTGTCGATTTCACGCTCGTAGCTGATGTTGCTCTCCGCTACGACAGCTTCGGCGGTGATGCCCAATCCTTTTTCCAAAATCAGACGGTGCAGCAATACCACATCCAGCGAACGCTGCGCTTCAGACAAATCCGGCAATACCGTTTCGAGATCCACGTCCCTCCGCAGCAAGAACAAATAGAATGCCCCTGCGCTCCCATCGATCGCGCCTGGATAAATACCAATAGCCCGGCGGCCATGATTCTGGCTTCCCAAGTCTTTGCGGAACTCGGAGTAGCTTGTTACGCGTTCTTCAACCGTCAGAAAAGGATAAGAATACCAATCAAAAAATCGCGCAAGCGCTTTACGGAATTTCTCGAAGTCAAAATTCGAGACACAGCGAACCAGGCGATGGGTGGGTAGGATGGTTAATCCCCTTGAGTGCGAGTTGATAAACGTCATCATCGCAAATTCGTGAGCGGCGAGTGGATCGATTCTTCCGAGCTGCGCGCGGCACTCGTTGCGGAAATTCAGAGCGGTCTCGTAGCGGTGGTGGCCGTCTGCGATGATGATTTCTTTATTCGCCATGGCAGTTTGCACGCGGCGGATGAACGCGACATCGGTGACCGGCCACAGGCGGTGCTTCACACCGAATTCATCATGGATCTCGAACGGCGTGGGTATGCGCGCAATTTCTTCCAGGTAGATGTCAATCTGTCTGGGCGCATCATCGTAAAGCATGAAGAGCTGGCCTGCCTGGAGGTGTGTGTGACGCAGCAATTCAATGCGGTCCGCTTTGGGAGCGGAGAGTGTGCGCTCGTGAGGGAAAACGATCTTCGCGTTGTAATCCTCTAAGCGGCCCAGCGCGACGAATCCGATTCGCACCTTGCGCGTGTGCGTGCCGGGCACCAGATATTCCTGCGAGTAAACATACATCGCAGGCTCCGGGTCTTGGGCCAAAATCCCTTGTGCTATCCATTCCTTGATTTTCTCTCCCGCGCGCGTATAGACATTATTTTCGCTGGAATCATCAGCGTGCGAGATGCCCTTCTCGATTGCAATCAGATTGTATGGACTCGTAGCATAGTACCGCCCCTGCATGGCGGCAGTGATTTTGTCGTAGGGTTGGGTAACAACGTCGCCCAGCTTCACGCGATTGGTATCATATCGCAGGGCGCGGAAGGGATGAATTTCTGCCATGGGGCCTCTCGTAGCGGTGCGAGCGCCGCAGAAACAAAACATTGTAGCAGTGAGCGCCGTCTACTTGTAGCCCATCGTTCCGAGCACTTTTGCGTTCGACGGACGTGAAAGGTGACAACTCTGATCGGTCCGCATAAAATCTGAGGGTTCTTGTACGACTTTCCATAGGAGCGACGCGCATGTCGGCTGAGGACAATCGCTTCTCCGCTGTGCGAGCCCTGATCTTCGACCTTGACGGCACGCTCATCGATTCAAAACTGGACTTGGCGCTTTCTATCAATGCCATGCTCAAACGCATGGGCCGCGTGGAACTAGCGCACGAAGAAATTTTCAGAATGGTAGGAAATGGCGCGCCCGTGCTCGTTCGCCGGGCGCTAGGAGCAGAAACCGTGAGCGATGAGGAAGCCGACGCAGGGCTCGCGTATTTTCTAAGCTATTACCGCAATCACATGCTCGACAACACGGTGACCTATCCAGGCGTTCGCGAAGGATTAGCGCTCCTGGAAAATCATCCCATGGCTGTCCTGACCAACAAGCCTGTTAACTTCAGCCGCGCAATCCTCGATGGCTTGGGTCTCTCGCGCTATTTTCGAATTGTTTACGGAGGCAATAGTTTTGAGAAGAAGAAGCCTCATCCTATGGGCGTGGAAACTTTGTTGCGTGAACTGGCGGCAAAGCCCGAGGAAGCGATGATTGTCGGAGATTCCGAAGTTGATATTCAGACCGCGCGCAACTCCGGCATTTGGGCCTGTGGAGTGACTTACGGTCTTGGAGCCGAAGGCTTGCGCTCGTTTCCGCCAGACCTAATGCTGGATAGCCTTACGGAGCTCCCCGCGTTCCTTAACGGCCGCACGATCTGAGCCACGCCTCATTTCTTGCCGTATTCGCTTTTGTACCACTGCCACGTGCGCTGTAAACCTTCCTCGAAATGAACTCGTGGCTCGTAGCCAAGCACTTTTCGTGCTAGCGAAATGTCAGCCTGAGAATCGCGAATGTCACCCGTGCGCGGCGGATCGTATTTAGCCTGAATCTTTTTTCCGGTGATTTTCTCCAGAAGCTTTAGGACTTGATTCAACGTGATGCGCGCTCCGGTGCCGCCGTTAAATGCCATTCCGGAGGCACTCTTAGCTTCGCACGCGCGCAATGTTTCATCCACGATATTTTCGATAAAGGTGAAATCGCGCGATTGCTCCCCATCTCCGTACACCACCGGGGACTGCCCCTGTATCACTGCCAGCATGAATCGCGAGAGCACTCCGGAATATTGCGAGCTAGGGTCCTGCCGGGGACCGAAGACGTTGAAATAACGAATACACACGTTTTCGAGGCCATAGACGCGGCCGAACACCCGCGCGTAGAGTTCGCCAACAAATTTTGTGATTCCATAAGGAGAAATAGGATCGGGCGGCATCGCCTCGGTTTTTGGAAGCGTTGGGGTCTCACCATAGACGGAGGAGGAAGCGGCGTAAACCAAACGGCGCACCTTGGCATCTCGCGCTGCCACCAGGACGTTCAAAGTGCCATCAATATTTATGTGGTTCGTCTCGATGGGGTTTTCCACTGAGCGTGGAACCGACGTCCGCGCGGCCAAGTGAATCACGTAATCGGCACCGTGACATGCCGACTGCACAGTTGCCAAATCTGTGATGCTGCCTATGCGGAGGTCAATCTTCTCGCGAACATCGCTGAGGTTTGATTCCTTTCCCGCAGAAAGATCGTCCAGCACTACCACCTGCTGGCCTCGACGAACAAGGTCGTCCACGATGTTCGAGCCTATGAATCCGGCGCCACCCGTAACCAGGTAACGCATTCAGGGAATCTCCTTAACCGGCAAGCTTCAGGGAATTGATGTGTCAGAACGATTTACTATAGCTTGGCACGGTGCGGCGGGACATAATTATTTGTCTTCTTATCGGTGAGCTAACTCAGTATCCAGATCAGCGTGTGCGGGTCTATGGCGACGAAGCGCAAAAAATTCCGTTGGTATCTGGGCCTCACGGCGTCGTTACCATTTCTCATCTCCGTCATGTTTCTGCCGGCTTATTCCGCAGGAACTCAAGATGCGCCAACCGGATTCGCTAAAACGAATGGCAGCACGAAAGGTCCCGTCGACGAAAAGTCCATGCCTTTCCGCATCGGCGAAACATTGAACTACCACGTTACCTGGGCAGGATTCTCAAGCGCCGCCGCGGTAGAGTTGAGCGTTCCGGAACATCGCCGGATTCTTGGCTGGAGTACTTGGCATTTTCGCGCGTCAGCCCATACGCTGAGGCCTTTCAGGTCTTTTCTCACTGTTGACGACCAAATCGATTCCTATGCCGATGCCACAACGCTCGAGAGCCGCCAGTACGAAACACATCTCAACGAAATGGGCAGTGTTGAAAATCAGATCTTGCATCCTTCTTCCATAGGCCAGCCCCACCGGGCTGGCATTCCTGTGGTTGAGGTACTTCCGGGCACACTGGATCCGCTTGGAGCTTTATTCGTGCTTCGTACCGTAGATTGGCGGCAGACAGCCGAGTTTCGAGAGCCAGTCTACGATGGGGAGGATCTCCTCGAGGTTCGCGCTCGTCGGGAAGTACCGAATGAAACCATAGCTGTTGACGCGGGTAATTTCTCGGCCGCGCGCATTTCTATACACCTCTACAAACAAGGCGTGGAGGTATCGCAGGAGAGCTTCACTGTGTGGTTGGCTAACGATGTACCGCGGACCCCTGTTCTCTTGCAGGCCGAGCTGCCCTTGGGCAGCGTGAGAGTTGAATTGACTTTCGCTTGGCGGTAATTAGTAATTTCCGGAGGCCTGCCAGAATTCAGTTTTCCGGCATGACCCAGTCTTCAGGTGGAAAATCAATTTGCCAGAACGTAGGCGAAGGGCTTAAGAACTCAACGCCCATCTGCGCCTTGCCCGCCTGTGTGTTCCCTAGGTAAACGATCCGGCATTCTTCGGTCTCTTGCGTCGCATTGTTGGATACAAAGATCGTCTGGTTGGCGACAACCGGAGCTGCTAGTGAGATCAGTGCGCCGTGTGCGTTGACCACTAGAGTCCGCGTTTCTTCGCTAAAATCCTGATTCTGCACGGTTTTCCCGCTCACCGATATTGGCACGCTCAGAAGTACCCGCATGCTGCGGCGCCGGCCCGGATCGGTGATCCAGTTCTGTTTTTCTTTTTGGGTTGCAAGTGGAGCGCCCATAATCGATACCGTAGCGTTCCACCGCGTTTGGGGCAATAGGACTATCTTACTAGCTGCCTTCTTGAGTAAACAGGGCGAGAAACGGGCCTGCAAAGGCTGCCCTCCGAATCATAGGCTGCCGGACCCCACATGTGGATCAAAACAGGTCAGCAGTTGACGATTTTTTCACGATGTTGCTTCACATGGCGCGTGGCATTCCGCGTATCGACCACTAACTTGGCATTTTTCACGATTTCATTGAAATCATAACTCGAGTGGTCGGTTGCAATCAGCACGCATTCATATTTCGCCAATCGCTCGGGGGTTAATTCCACTGATCGCATTTTCGAGAAATCGTAGTGGCGCATCTTAAATAGCGCCGGAAAATACGGGTCGTTGTAATCCAGCAGCGCCCCGCTCCCCGTAAGCAATTCGAGCAGTTTGAGAGAAGGAGATTCCCGCAAATCATCTACATCTTTCTTATAAGCCATTCCCAGCAATAAAATTTTCGATCCCTTCAGACTTTTCTCTCGCTCGTTCAATGCTTTCGCCAATGCATCCACCACGTGATACGGCATCGCGGTATTGATCTCGCCGGCAAGTTCAATAAAACGCGTTGCGAAATCATATTCCCGGGCTTTCCAGGAAAGATAGTAAGGATCAACGGGTATGCAGTGTCCCCCCAGACCCGGTCCCGGATAGAACGGCATGAAGCCAAAAGGTTTGGTTGCGGCGCTGTCAATCACTTCCCAGATATCCAGATCCATCCGCAACGAAAGCTGCTTCAGCTCGTTTACGAGCGCGATGTTCACGCAGCGGAATATGTTCTCGAGCAACTTCACCATTTCCGCCGCGCGCGTGGAGCTCACCGGAACCACCTTCGAAACGATCTGCGCGTAAAGTCCCGCCGCTGCGCGCCCGCTAGCAGGATTGATGCCACCGACTATCTTGGGAATCTGCGCCAGGCCGTACTGTTTATTTCCAGGGTCCTCACGCTCGGGAGAAAATGCGAGATAAAAATCCGTTGTCACATTTTCCGACCCCTCGCCTTTTGCAATGGGACAGTGCAAGCCGCCCTTTTGCAAAATCGGCAACACGAGCTCCTCGGTTGTGCCGGGATACGTCGTACTTTCAAGAACGATTAACTGATTGCGCTGCAAATTCGGCGCGATCGATTGCGCTGTTTTTTCCACGTAGCTCAGGTCCGGCTCCCGGCGTTCGTCTAGCGGCGTGGGCACGCAAATGAGCACCGCGTCCATTTCGCGCAACTTCGAGAAATCCGTAGTCGCATCAAACCGCTTTCCTTGAACGTGGTGCTGGATCTTATCGGCGGGTATGTGCTGGATGTACGACTGCCCGGCGTTGAGTTTTTTTATTTTTTCCTGGTCGGTATCAAATCCCGTCACCCGGTGACCCACATCCGCGAAACGCAGCGCCAGCGGAAGGCCCACGTAGCCGCACCCGATGATGCCGATTTTGATGTCCTTCCCTGCAAAAAACTCCGGCTTACGTTCCACGGCCATCCTGTTCCCTCTCTTTACGAGTTATGACGGCTGCTGCAAACCTCAGGAGCCGCAAAGTAAGTGCAGTTCACTATAACAAGAATCCGAATGAGCATAAAGATTGGTGCGCGCAGGCGTGCGAAGGCTGCAATTCGCGTTATCTGCTGGCATCGCGAACTGCGCACAGCTCCGCACCCGGCTATGTTGGTCCACTTATATTCCTCTTGCGGGATCTAGGGATGAAGACGGCAGTTAGTAAGCGTTGCGGCCGATCACGGCGGAAATAATGGTCAGCACGATAATGCGAAGATCGAAAAAGAAGCTCCAATTCTGGAGGTAATATAAATCATATTCCAGGCGCTTCTGAATGGAAGTGTCCCCTCGCCACCCATTCACTTGCGCCCACCCTGTGATTCCGGCCTTTAGCCAATGCCGGTTGTTATACCGTGTTATGTCGTTCAAAAATTTTTGAACGAAGTGCGGCCGTTCCGGTCGCGGGCCCACTACACTCATGTCGCCCTTAAGAACATTGATGAACTGCGGCAGCTCATCCAGACTTGTCTTTCGCAAAAATGTGCCAAGGCTTGTTCGGCCCGCATCACTCTCAGTGGTCCAGTGTGTGTCGCTCTCCGAGCAGGCGCAAACCTTCATGGTACGAAACTTCAGCATGTGGAAAAGTTTTCCGTTAAGTCCCAGACGGTCCTGCCAGAAAAACACCGGCCCGGGCGACGTGTACCAAATTCCCAGCATGATTAGCGCGAACGCGGGCGCCGTCACGATCAGCACCGAAGCTGAAAACACGATGTCAAATGCCCGCTTCAGGAGATTGTAGTCCAGCGATTCGGCGGGCGTTGAGGTCAGGTCAAGCATTTGCATGCGCCCGAGCTGAAAGAGCCGTTCGCGCGCCACAATGTCTTCCCCTAGATCCACGATGGCGCGCATAGGAATTCTCAAGTGTTCTAGAGCTTTCAGTATCCTCGGCATTTCGTGAAACTCCGCTGGATCTATCGCAATTACTGCCTCATCAATTCCTTGTTCCACGTCCAGTTCGCCCAGTTCTTCCAGTTCGTGCACGGGCTTATCCGTGACTGCCGCCTGCTGTCCTGGCAAACGTACAAATGCAGCCACTTCGCACGATACCAGCGGCACCTGTTGTAGGCGGAATACAGCCCTGTGCGCGAACGTATCGGCGCCCACAACTACCAGGCGAACTCGCTTACCGTCGCTGATCTTCAATCGAACGTAGATCCGAAAGCATGCTCGCATGACGACAGTCAAAAACAACAGAAGCACGGCCCAAATGGCGAATAATCCGCGCGGAAAAATAAAATCCTGGCTAAAAAAAAGTGCGGCAAGCAGGACCACGCTGGTTACTGCATTCGCAGCCAGTGCCGCGCGCGTGCCCGTGCGTTCTCGGAATAGCGTGTCAACATTCGTTACGCCGTACTGCTCAGCCAGAATCGCCCAGACCAATGCCGCCAGAGCCAATAATCTGAAGTGACCGAAAGAATCAAAGTCTGCCAAGCGCTCGAGACTCTTCCAAGCATTGGTCCACATCCGCCAGCCTAATTCGAAGGCTAGGAAAGGAAGCAGATAAGTCACGACTCGAAGGCAAAACCGATAGTATTTCAGGCGAAGAATCATTAGCTGGTAGCTGGAATCCCTTGCTCTGCGTCTTTCGAATTTTCGCGAAATGAACGCCTACCGCAATCGAAGAACACGTTCATCCCATTTGACAAGCAGAGCGTGAAGGGGCTTTCTCTCTAGCGTTGTAGTTCGAGAGCCTCGAACTTGCGTACTTGTGAAGCGGCGAGTAGGAAGAGAACCCCACTCAACCCTCTGCGACTTCTTCTCGAGCAGGCGAGAACGCGGTCGTGCATAAAGTGTTAAGGAAAAGTTCATCGTAGGTTTGTAGCACGCTGGCCTTGGTGAAGTGTTGTTCGGCGTAAACACGCCCGTTGGCCCCAAGCACACGGCACAACTCCGCGTCTTTTCGCAATGAAACCATCACCGCGATAAGGGCCTCGGGGTTCTCGGCCGGCACGATCACTCCACAACTCGCCTGGCGAATTATCCGAGCGGCTTCGCAATTCTCGTTCACGGCTGTCACGATCGGGCGTCCCGCAGCCATGTAGGTCAAAAGCTTGCAAGGAATCACTGCATCTTCCATTGCGGCGATCTGGTTTAGCAGAAGCGTGTCCGCGGCTGCGTACATCTGCGGCAAAGAGTCAGCAGGTTGCAAAGGTAACAGCCTCAGATTGGGCGCGCGATCTTCTGCTGCGCGTTTCAGCGCCGGAAACTCTTCGCCTTGGCCTACCAGAAGCCACGCTAAATCTCTTTCGCCTTGTGACCTTTCGGCCGCGTTCACAACATTCATCAGGTTCTGTTTGTTTCAGGGTTTTCGGTGGTGTGATCGCAAGCGCTTGGCCAATGTCATTTTGGGTCTGTGAATCATTTGCAAGGTTTTGTCCTACTTCGTTGTCATCCCTTCGCGCTTGCGTTATTCTCGTTTTTAATGGTCGACATTCATTGCCACATCCTTTCAGGCCTCGATGACGGCGCAGAGTCGGTCGATATGTCTCTCGCCATGGCCGAAATGGCCATCGAGGACGGTATTACCCACATAGTTGCTACTCCGCACGCCAGTCCGAATCACGAGTTCGTTCCCGAATTGGTAAAAATGCGCCGGGATGAAATTCAATCTCGCTTCGAAGGCCGCCTCACTTTCGCAACTGGCTGCGATTTCCATCTCAGCTTTGAAAATCTCCAGGAGATTCGGCGCGACCCTTCTCGTTTCACACTCAATCAGAAAAACTATCTGCTCGTGGAGTTCGCGGATTTTTCCATTCCGGCGTCGATGGACCAGGCCCTCCACGAGCTGCAGCTTGCGGGGATTCGGCCAATCATCACGCATCCGGAACGGAATCCCCTTATACGTACGAAACCAGAGCGGTTATTCCGTTGGCTGCGGCAGGGATGCTACGTGCAGGTGACAGCGCAGTCGTTGCAGGGAAGGTTCGGCAAGGCGGCGAAGATCGCAGCGGAAGAGTGGATCGATGCGGGGGCGGTGCATTTCCTGGCGAGCGACGCGCACAATATTTCGTCCCGGCCGCTACGATTGAGGGAGGCCTTCGAGTATTTGGAGAAGACGCGCGGTGAGGAAGTGGCGCGGGCGTTGCTGGTCGATAATCCGATGGCGGCGTTCGAGGGGCGAACGCTGCCGTTCGTCCCGGAACTGGATGAAGATGCGGGTCTCGCTCCGGGAGCGAACTCGCCTCGGCGGCGAAAACGATTTTGGTTTTTCTGAGTATTCCCTCCTGAAATTGACTAACGGAATAATTCGAGGATTTCTTCGTAGCGTTTGAACGGAGGAATCAGGTAGGCCCCGGCGATGCCGTAACTTCGCGCAGTGCGCGCCCAATCCAGCATCTTCCTAGCGAGTACGAACCCGCGGTCGCGTGCGGCGTCCCCGGCTTTTTCCATTTCGCGCAGAGTGGCTTCCGGAATCACTATTCCCGGGACTTCGTTATTCAGGCGCAGGGCTTGTTTGTAGCTGGTTAGCGGCCACAAGCCGACCATGACGGGGACCGGCGATTTTCCGCCCATGCGTTTTAGAAAGGCGTTCCAATGCTCGGGGTCGAAGATGGGCTGGGTCATGGCGAAGTGCGCGCCCGCTTCGATTTTTTCCTCGAAGCGGCGTAGTTCATCGTCGATGTCCTCGGCCACCGGATTCACCGCTACGCCAATCGTAAAGTTTGTCGCGCCGCCCAGGCTTTTTCCGGCCCAGTCGGTTCCCTGATTCAAGCGCGCGAGAACTTTCACGAGGCCGATGGAGTCCACTTCGTACACACCGCTGGTTTCGGGATGGTCGCCGAGTGAAGGCGGGTCTCCAGTGATGGCGAGGACGTTGCGCACGCCGCCCACTGCCCAGGCGCCCAGAAGCATGGCTTGCAGGCCGATGATGTTCGCGTCGCGCGTGGTGAGATGGGGGATGGTTTCGAAGCCGTGGGCTTCGAGCGCGCCAGCGAGAACGAGGGCGTCCATGCCGACACGCGCGAGAGTTCCGCTATTGATGTCAATGGCATCCACTTCTCCCGAAGCGATCACGCGGCCGGTCTGTTCGACGATGCGCTCGACCGTGACGCCCTTGGGCGGATCGATCTCGACGGAGACGACGAATTTCTGTTCCTGGATTTTGCGCCAGAGCTTGCTGTCCGGTTCGCGCGTGGCGATACGGCGAACTCTTTCGGCCGGCTCGAAGACTTCTATGGAACGGGCCTTGGCCGCCGTCGCGCCGCCCTCCGCAGCCGGACGGATTTTCTTCACTGCTTCGGCGATGGCGCGAATATGTTCCGGCGTGGTTCCGCAGCAGCCGCCGATCAAGCGCGCGCCCAGCTCGGAAGCTTCCTGCGCAAACAGCGCGAAATATTCGGGCGAAGAACGCGGATACACGGTGCGGTCGCCCACGCGCTTGGGAAAGCCAGCGTTGGGCATGGCGCACAGCGGAAGGGAAGTGGAAGCGGCGAGCTCGCGCAGGATGGGAAGCAAAAGCTGCGGGCCGATGGTGCAATTCGCTCCGATGGACTGAATATTTTTGTCTTTCAGTTTTTCCCAGGCGTCCTGCGGGCGAGTGCCGCCGAAGGTGGTGCCTTCGTCGGAGTAGGTCATCTGCGCGACGATGGGCAGACGCGAGAAGGAACGGATGGCGTCGATCGCGCGGAGGAGTTCTTCGATGTCGCTGAAAGTTTCCAGGATGAAAAAATCTACGCCGCGCTCTTCGAGGGCGCCAGCTTGCTCCTTGAAGATGGCGAAGATCTGATCTTCGGGAAGTTCGCGGACGTGCTGGACGATTCCGAGCGGGCCGATAGAGCCAGCGATCAAAACTTCGTGCTTGGCAGCTTCGCGCGCCTCGCGAGCGATTTTCACTCCGCGATGATTCAATTCCGCGACGCGGTCGGCCATTCCAAACTGGCCGAGCTTGTGGCGGTTGGCGCCGAAGGTGTTGGTTTCGATGATTTGGGCGCCGGCTTCGAGGTAGCGCTGATGGACGTGGAAGACGGCTTCGGGGTCCAGCGTGTTCAGCTCGTCCACGCAACGCTGCGGGCCGACGAACTCGTAGAGCAGCGAGCCCATGGCCCCGTCGGCGACGAGGATTGAGTCGCGGACGCGCTGGTTGAAGTCTTCGATTTTCACTTGGGGACTGCTCGCTTAGATTTTCGCATGGGCGATAAACGGATAAGTATAGCATCCGAACGCAAGCCTGCCTGCCTTCGCCGCTGCAACCGATTCTGGCCCCGGTTAGAATGTGCGCTCTCCTTTGTTTTCAGTCGGTTACGACGTTTTCTACTTGTGGGGCAGAACCGGGTAGAAGTGGCTGCGGGGCAGGCGATTCGATCGTTAGTGCGACCCTTCCTTCGTCAGGGCAAGAGGGAAGTTTCCTTACGTCCAGGGTTAGGCCGGGTATTGCATTCGTGTGGCTCCCAGCATCCTGGGAATGCATGGCGATGACTTTGACGATGTGAGTGGTGGGGGTGTCAATCCACTCGCCGGCGTCATTTATACGGGTGTAAGCGCGAATGGCCTTTACCAAACCTTCAGCGGTGGGAATGATGCGCTCGGATTGTTCGATGACAAATTCGAGTGAAGAGCGAAGAGTGAGATTGCGTTGTTGGAATAGGCTTAGTGCACGCGCATGGCGGTAGATGGCGGTCGGGCCGCCTGTCGCGTTGAACTCCCGCGCGATGAACTTCACGTTGCGCCATTGACAGAAAGCTTCTTCAATGGCGTCGCGCTCGGGATGATGGCAGATTGTGCAGTGGCGCTCGTGATGGGATAGGTCGATTTCAGCTTGGGTTTTCGGCTGAGATTGCTTTCGCGGGACGGCGGGACGAAGAATTACGCCCTTTGCGATTCGATTGCCTCCGTGTTTTGTTGGCTTGGCTTTGGCGCGGCATCGCTTTGGGGCACGTTCGGGCAAATCGCCCTCAGTGTGGACAGGTTCCGACCCGGATCGTTCGGTGTCAACGGTGATCATAATTGGATCGCCGCGCTTTTCGAAGGATTCTATGGCGGCTTTGAGGGCGGGGAAATCGTCCAAGGTTAATTTGGTTTCTTCGACTGCGGGTTCGGCTTCTTCGGATGGGCGAGCAGGTTCCGCACTTTCGATGATCTTGCTTTCGGCCGCCACGGCGGCCAGAGTCTCCTCGGCGATACGTTCGGGCAACAGGGCGCCCTCAGTACGAGCCGGGGTGTGAGTGCTCGCGGGAATTCGCTCGGGTTCGGGTTCGTGATTGGACAGACGAGCTTCGACATCAACTGTTAGGGGCCCGGTCTGCATCCAGGCCCAGGGGGCCGCGCGGAGGCCTTTTAGAAATCTGTTCATCTTCTTCTCCAGTCCTCTCAATTGGGGCTGAGGAGCTTCGCGAAGCGCTCTCTCGCCCATACATCCTTCCAGGGCACTTTTTCTTGTGCCCCAACCGATGCTAAATGAAAAAGGAGAAATATTTCAAGGGACTGTTACGGTAAACATTGTATATAACTCAGTAGTAAAGATTTAAGGGGCAAAATAGTTTTGTGTGAGCAGGTACTAGACTCCGCAGATCTGCGGGGGGTTTTGGAGGTTGATCGTTAACCCCGGGCATTAGGGAACTGTTGTCACCCGCGAGATCTAATTCGAAGCGTTTAGTAACAGGACAAGTGCTTTCGCCGAGTACTATGGCCAACTTGAATCTAACAGTGTTTAGTTACTGAGTATGCAATACGCAACCGTCGAAAGATTCTGTCCTAAATGCGGCTCCCCGCTACCCGCTGATGCTTCGGCGTGCCTCACGTGCGGATACGCCGTTGGCAACAATGTTTCGTCCCGCGATTCATCCATAAATTGGTCGGGCGTAGCCGCGCGAATGCTTTGGATTGCTTCGGTGCTGGCGATCGCTTTTGTTGTTCTCGCTTTTGGGATCTTTGTTCTGGTGGAGACTCGCCTGACTGACACGCAGGCCTACAAAGACGCCATCGCAATCGCCAAGTCTTCTCCGGAAGTGCAGAGTACGCTGGGAAATGACATCAAGACCGAATGGCCAGCGTTGGGCTATGACCTTTCTTTTCACGGCTCACAGTTTGCGCAATGGTCAGTGAAGCTGAGTGGCTCGCGGGGAGAGGGACATTTGTATGGAGTCGCAAACGGCGTCCTCGGATGGTGGGAGTACTCTCGACTGGCATTCGTCGCTGAAAATCGGCGGAACAGAGTAGAACTGAACAATGCCCCACATTTGTTGCGTGTTCCGTCCGTTCCTGCCAAGAAGCTTTACTTGATTCCAATCGGGCTTTCAGAAAGCGAATCCCTTGACTGGGCGCCTAGATACTACAAAGCTAAACTGGGAATCGACGCAGTCGTTCTTCCGCCAGCTTCCTTGGATCCGAAACTCGAGGACCCGGAACGCCACCAACTTAACGCGGACAGGTGCGTCGATTTTCTTTCGCAACTCCATCCGGACCTTGCGCGCGATCCTTTTGCGATTCTGATAGGCGTGACTTCGCGCGACATGTTTATCCCCGACTTCGCTCTGGAATACGCCGAAAATCTCCGCACAGAGGGTCGTTTCGCAATTGTTTCGTCGGCGCGACTGCATCCGCCCTCGTTAATGGAGAAGTGGAATCCAGAATGGTTGAACTCGCGTCTCGAAAAAATACTGACCAAGAACATCGCCATTTTGTATTTCGAATTGCCGATGAGCGACGACTACACGAGCCTGCTTAGCGCAGGCGTCCTATCTGGACTGGAAATCGATGAAATGGGTGGACAGGTTGTGGGAGCAAATGGCGCTTGGAAGCCATTCTTGAACTCAGGGGATCCGGGATTTACGATTTACGACTTGCCCGGCAAACCTCCCCTGTGGAGGACCGATTATATCCATCAGGCGGTCAAAGACACTCGCGCGCAGCTTTTCAGTACGGATCTTGCTCTGGGTCTGTTTGTTCAGCGAAAAATGGAATTCATATTCGACGATGAATATCCGCTGCGGTTCACTCGGGTGTACACCAACAACGATGACCGTTCCCGAGCGTTCGGGATTGGCGCCACGGACACGTTGGACGTGGCTCTTACCGGACAAATGGGCTCTTACGTCGATCTGAGCACGGAAGATGGAGCCAGAATTCATTTTGTCCACCAGGTGCCGCGGCCCGGACAAGGGAATTTTGATGTTTACGTCGAGCCCGGCGGTTGGAGTGGTCCGTATACTCGTACGCAGGCTAGATTTGACGGAAAAGTCTGGCGTGTGAAAAGAAATGACGGTTGGACATTTGTCTTCCCATACCATCCGGAGTGGCTGCCGCAATATGTAACTGTGCTTACTGCTTTCACTGACCCGGCAGGCCATGAGTACAAAATGGAACGGGATAATTGGGGAGATCTCCTCTCTATTACGACGCCTTCAGGAAAGTGGCTGCACTTCGAGAACGATGGGCAACATCGAATTCGCCGCATCGAATCTTCGCTTGGCCGGACGGTGCGATATGAATATGACGCAGGAGGACGGCTCATTCGGGCAACGGATTCGGACGGGCACGTGGACGCTTACACCTACGATGAGAAGGCCCAGATGCTCACCGTCCGTCATGAAGATGGAGCGCCAGTCCTGATTAATGCATACTCAAATGATAGCTACATCAAGAGCCAGACCGTCGCCGATGGCAGCAAATTCGGGTTTAGCTACTTCCGGCAATCGAGAAACGTGATATACGAAAGTCAGATTACGGATCCACACGGAATGCTTACGTCGTTTCTTTTCCGAGGCGGCTGCTATACACAAACGTTGCCCACGCCCGGCCCGCAGTAATTCGTAAGAAGATTGATGAGCCAGATTGAGCCAGATTGCACTACTGGACTTGATTTGGCGCTTTCCCGCTCGGCTAACCTCCGATAGGTCTTGAGAGCGAACGCTGTATGGCCGGTGTTTTCATCTCGATAATTCTGCCGGTAATGAGGGAGCGAAGCGAATGCTTGCGCGAGTGAGGCAGCGCAAGCGGTAGAGGAANNGCAGCCTTCGAGAAGAATTGGCGGCGGGCGTTGCAAGTGGGGCTTCGTCTCAGAAGCAAAAGAGCCGAAAGGGACGCCTTCGACTGTGCTCAGGACAAGTCGGCGTTCCGGGCTGGAGCGGGATTCTGGAGGACATGTTGTGAGACTATTACGCTTATGCACAAGAAGGATGGGTTGAGATGAAGATAATTTCGTTGAACACGGGGCTGCCGCGGGAAGTGATGTACCACGGGGTGCACGTGACGACGGCGATTTACAAGGAGCCGGTGACGGGGCGGGTGGCGTTGCGCAAGCTGAATTTGGATGGCGACCGGCAGGCGGACTTGACGGTGCACGGCGGGGAATTCAAGGCGGTGTATTGCTATCCGGTGGCGCATTACGACTACTGGAAGAAGGAACTACCGGGGCGCGAATTGCCGACGGCGATCTTTGGGGAGAATTTGACGACGGAAGGATTCACGGAAGACTCGGCGCATCTGGGCGACCGGTTCGCGGTGGGGTCGGCGGAAGTGGTGGTGACGCAGCCGCGGCTGCCTTGTTACAAACTGAATGTGAGATTTGATTCGAGCGAAATGGTGAAGCGGTTTCTGGCGAGTGGGCGGACAGGATTTTATCTGGCGGTGACGCGCGAGGGAGAAGTGGGCGCGGGGGACGAGTTCAAAGTGATTGCGCGAGAGGCGAACGCGGTGCCGGTGTCGGAGATTACTCGGCTGTATATAGCGAAAAGATGGGGCGAGGATGACGTCGCTTCGCTGCGGCGAGCGTTGCGAGTGGAGGTGCTGCCGGAGAGTTGGAAGGAGTATTTTCGGGAGCGGTTGGGGATGGTTGGCACGTGAAGGCACCCGGATGTAGCGAAGTGCGGCGGATGTTTGCGCGGGTTCGGCAATGCTCTCTGTTTGCTAAATCTCTAAGGATAAGGGGGTTAAACCACCTACCGAGGCGGTCCCGTAGCGAAATATATCATCGTGAATCCCTTTGGGATTCACCAGTTGGAAGGCGGACCGTAACGAAAAAGGGGGAGTGACCATACGGTAAAATATGTATTGTGCTTTTAGCGCATGAAGCATAGAATTCGTTGATTGTGGGATGCATTCGGAGAGTAGGATGTGTTCACAATTGCACAGACGCTGTTTTTCACGGCGAGTAGTATTTGGAGTTCAGGGAAAGGTCTTTGCGGTTGGACTGAGGGTAGGAGAAACGACATGAAGGTTAGGCTAGGTTTGCTGTTTTGCGGTGCTGTCCTGATGGCGGCGGCGCCGGTGTGGGCGGATAAAGCGCCTCTCGGATCCGGGAAAGATTCCGGCAAGACTGAGATAGCGGGTAGCTCGAGTTTGGGACTAAAGGCGGACGGGGCACCGGCGGACATTCACTTTAGTGGTTGGGGCTCTAACTCCGACGACTCTGGCACCAACTGGATTTTACGGTCGAGAGAGCGTCGTATTGGCGAGGGCACGACGGGAAATACTCCTACAGTGCCGGAACCGGGATCTCTTGCGCTCGTATTGGTTGGATTGGCCGGGGTAGGGTTGCTGGGCCGTCGTCGCGGAGATGCGGCTGCGACGCTGTAGCCGCCCGAATAGTTTTTGGGCGGATCGATTTATGCCGGGCAGTTTGAGTGCGTGGTGAGTTAAGGAAATCCCCGCGAGTTTTATCCTCTGTATAGAAGTGTGTCTCCTCGCAAGTAATCACCGCAGCATTTGCCGATCGAAAAGATCATTCACACGCCGACCCACGAAAAAAACTGAATTAACACTTGTGCTTAAGAATTTGCGAATTTGGTTACCAGGACTTCCTGCTGGTGCATGGGCGAGAAGCTTTCGCAACAACCGAGCACGCGCGCGATGACCTCGTAATAGAAGGTGTTGTTGTCGCTGTTGCGCAGGTCCAGGGCTGAATCCCAAACGGAAATAGCCATAGCGTCGCGGCTGGCGGGATCTTCGGAGCGAAGAACCAAGAGGACGCGAAAGCCATTCAGCTTGTCCAGGGCGGCGGTGAGAGACTGCACGGTGGCGGTAAATTCCGCGAGCTTCCCTTCGCGAATGCGATAGTGCGTTACGCGAGCGACCATGGCGCCTCCCAAGTGCGACACGAGTTTGCGAGTGCGGGCGATTCTACCGGAGGAGGCGGCGAGGTAAACGGCTGCGAGTGAGCGGATGGACGCTTTTTCCGGCGCGCAACTGGCAACGCGTGGTGAACACAGGCTGGTCACTTGAGCGAATCAACCGGAGAGACTACTCGATTCTAAGAGCGGTCATGGGGGAAATGGAGGCTGCGCGGTTTGCGGGAATTATGGCGGCGAAGAAGGAGCAGACGGCGAGCGCGCCGGCAGCGATGGTCAATGCGAGCGGGTCCCAGGAGGAAACGCCGTACAACTGAGACGAGATCAGGCGGCCAGCGCCGACGGCCAGCGGCAGCCCTAATAGCAGGCCAATCAAGACGCGCTTGAATGCGCCGCGCAGGATTAACTGAATTACGTTGCTGCGGTCGGCGCCGAGGGCCATGCGAATACCGATTTCGTTGGTGCGTTGCGCGACGGTGTAAGCGGTGACGCCGTAGAGTCCGATAGCAGCGAGCACTAGAGCGACAATGCCGAAAAGACCGGCGAGGCTGGCGACGGCGCGTTCCTGATCGAATGAAAGATCGACTTCCTGCTGCATGGTGCGGATGCTGATGATGGTGAGGTTGGGATCCAGGTCGCCAAGGGTTTTGGTAAGCAGCGGCTCAAGCGTGCCGGTGGGGAGACTGGTCACCAACATGATTCCGCTGACAAAATGGGAGCGCAGCTCGACTCTGGTCATTACGTTGTCGGTGTAATTGACATTCTGAGCGAGCGGGACGTAGAACATCGCGTGCGCCGGCTTGTCCAAGGCATAGCCGGCGAATTTTGCGTCGCGGACGACTCCGATGATGCGGAACGTTGCGGCGTTCTGGGGCAAGTCCAGGCCGAAGTGCTGCTCCAGCGGGTCTTCGCCGCTTTTGAAAAAACGTTTCACGAAGGCTTCGTTGACGATGGCAACTGGGGCGGTGGCTTCGTTGTCGGCGGAGGTGAAGGCGCGGCCGCGCAAAATGGGAATGCCAAGGTTCTGAAGATAGTTGGCGCTGACGCGATCCCACGACGCGCCGGATTCCTCGCCCATGGTGGGAATAGGATGGCCGGAAACCAAAATCATTTCGCCCCAGTTGTCAGTGAGCGGGTTGTAAAGCGCCAGGCCGGAGCCCTGCACTCCAGGCAAGCGATTGAGACTTTCTTCAAGCTGACGGTAGAGCGCCTCTAGCTGGGGCAGGGTGTAACTTGCAGGAGGATCATGCAACGCCACCACGACACGGCCTTGTAGTTGATAGCCGAAATCCTGGTGCTCGAGTTTGTTCAGGCTGCGCGCGAGCATGGTGGCACCTGCGACGAGGACAACCGAGAGAGTGGCTTGTACGATCAGCAGCCCGGTGCGGGCGAAAGAGGAATGATCGCCGGTGCTGCGTCCCGAGCCGCGCAATGCTTCCGCCGGATGGGTAAGAGTTGCAAACCAAGCAGGAGCGGCTCCGAAAATAATTCCCGTGATGAGCGCCAAGCCGAAAGCAAACGCCAATACGATGAGCGATGGAGCGGCGCTGATCGGAAGAAAATGGGCGCTGTGAAAGGCGAGCGCGAGGAGAAGGCGCGCGGCTGCTACCGCGACAAGAAGTCCGGCTATGCCGCCAGCGACGGCGAGCAGGACGCTTTCGGTGAGAGCTTGCAAGATGATTTCGCGCCGCGTGGCACCCAAAGCCAGGCGTATTGCGGTTTGTCCACGACGAGTGACCGCGCGGGCGAGCAGCAGATTGGCCACGTTGGCGCACACGATCAAGAGCACCAAGCCGCAAACGGACAAGAGGATCTGCAGGCTGCGGCCGTACTCTTCTTTCATCTCGGCGACACCGGCGCCGGCGGGGACGACGTTGATGAACTGCTTGGGGAGCATTTGAATCACGCCGGGCATCCAGTTGGCGGGATAGCCGGAATCATTTTGCATCCATTGGCGCAGCACTCCGGTGAGGCGCGGAGACATTCCGGCAACGGAGGCTCCGGGCCGCAAACGGCCGATTACGCGCAGCCATGCGGAGATAGATTGACTTAGCAGTGCACCGTCACCATCAATCATGGGTTCTTGATGCAGCGGAACCCAAATATCGGGTGGGTCGCCGCGCAACGTTTCACCGAAAAATCCGGGGGGAGCGACACCGATTACAGTGACGGGATGACCCTCGACCACGAAACTTGAGCCAACTACCGAAGGATCGCCGCCATAGGTTGTCTGCCAAACGCGATGGCTGAGCACGGCCACGGGCGGAGCGGCCGGTGTGTCGTCATCCGGAGTAAATACTCGCCCACCGAAAGCGCGGACGCCAAGCGTTTGAAAATAATTTCCGGTGACGTACTCGGAGCGCAGAGGCCTAGCGGCGGATTCGACGCCTTGACGGCGCACACTCAATCGTCCGCTACCGGCCTGAAATGCAGCCAGCTCTTCGAATTCCGGCGTTTCGGTTTTCAAACGCTGGTACAAGGGAAACGAATACATTCCCCAGCGGTCTTGAGGACCTCCTTCCACGCAGCAGTCGTCGCCTTCGCCGATTCGGTAGAGTTTTCCGGGATCAGAAACGGGCAACGAACGGAGCATCACCGCGTGGATCAACGTAAACATTGCGGTGGTTCCACCAATTCCCAAGGCCAGCGTGAGTACGGCTGCAGCGGTAAAAACGGGCGAGAGCCGGAACTGTCGCAAGGCGTAGCGAAGATTGCCCAGGAAGTTTTGCATTTCGACCTCCCAGTACTCTACGCAGATAATGCGCTGAAGGTTCCACGTATCCGCTGGTTGCGCTGCGGTATAAGTAAGATGCCGGTGTTATTGCGGCGAGGGGCCGGTGTCGCGTAGGAGGACTATGTCGGATTCGGGGCGGTCGCGGAGGACGCCGATGATCTTTCCGTCTGGCGAATATCCGAACCAGCTGATTTCATCGGCGGTGAAATTTGTGATCTGATGGCCGGCAGCGCCGAGTCCTGCGCCGTCAATCGGCTGCAGCCAGAGATTCTCGACTCCGTTTTCGCGGATGCCATATAGCAGGGACTTGCAGTCCGGCGAAAACCTCGGGGGTTTTGATATCAGCGGGTTCGGATCGAGAATGCGCCGTGCGGGATGCGGTCCGGCGTCAAGCGCAAGCAGCACAAGCTTCTGCTGAACTCCACCGGTTTCTCCTTGTGGAGACGTGAACGCTGCAACGAATGCCAGTGTTTTACCGTCGGGAGAAATATCAAAATATGGCGAGCCCACAATCGCCCCTGGAATGGCGACGCCGGGGACGTCTTCCGCTTCCCCGCCATTGATGGAGACACGCTTGAACGCCTGGTCCTCGTTGTAATAGACCCACCTTCCATCCGGGGAGCATATAGGACCGAAAGCGCCGCTCTGTTCGGAAAGCTCTTTCGGATTGGCGCCATCTGCATCAACGCGCCAGACACTCCGCCCGGCGATCCCCGAGGGAGTGTGGTGAGGACTAATGAATACGACGGGGAGCGGCTTCCGCGCTCCGGAAGCATCACTTCCACAGGTCACTGGCTCGATTGCGACTTGATTCAGGAAGGTAGCGCGGTTGCTGCCATCGAGTGAAATTCGAATCAGCTTTCCCTGCTCCGGTAGATAGAGGTCTCCAGTGGCGCTCCATCCGAAGGTGCCGTAGTCCTTCTCTTGCGGGAGAACCGGGCCAGGGGGAGTGCCTGTGTTTCCCACGATCGGAAGAAGGAACAAGCTTCGGATATCCTTGTGAAGTACCGTTGCGATCGTTTTGTTATCTGCCGAAACGCTAAGTCCTCGATAGTCATTTGTATCGTTGGTGATCGAGTGAATTTTTGTGCTGGGGAGTGAAATGAACTGGAGTTGCGATAGGAAATCAAAAGTATCAACGTGCATCACGTTGACGAAAACTCCGGCGGCGTCGGTGGTCCCAGCTAATTGAGATAAGAGCATGTTGTTGTACTGGGCCAGTATCTTCGACTCGCCGGAAGCTGAGTCGAAGGTTTTAAGCCCGGTGAGGGAATCGCCGACTCTAATCATGGAACCGAGGATTTTCTTTCCGTCCGGCATCCATGAAATGAATCGGGGAATCTCCGCTGCGGGTCCAGCGACGATCGACTTTTCGTCGGATCCGTCGGGATTCGCGATCAGAAGGTGCCACTTGCCGACTTCCGGGTCGTTGGCGCGCGCGTACGCGACGCGCTTGCCGTCGGGCGAAAACGTGATGTTCGTGTCCACGTCGCGGGCGACAATTTTCGGAGTTCCGCCCAGAACTGGAGCGCGATAGTAGTCGAAGGAATCTTCGACGCCACTGGCGGCGCGACGAAAGTAGAGATAACTGCCGTCGGGTGAAAAGGCGAGTCTGGAGTAGCGTGTGACTGCTGCGGGGATGACCTGCGTGTCACTATTAGTCTCAACGTGCCGCAGCCAGAGGCTTTGCTTGCCGGCCTCTGCTACTGCGCTGAGGATGTATTTCCCGTCGGGCGAGATGGCCGCCTGGACCGACTCACCGTTGTCGGTGACTTTCGTGATGGTGAAATTCTGGAAGGGGATGGCTGCGGCCTTGCCGCGCATAAGTGAAAACACGCCGTAGCCCGCTCCCACCACAAGCAGCGCGATTACGACGGCACCGGTGATCAGCTTTCCTTTGTGCTCGTGCGCCACGGCAGAAACCGCGGAGGAGCTGCCGGATTGGTGCATGGCAGATGGCGCAATCCGTGTCGCGCTTGCGGATGTGGCAGCAGCAGCGGCGGCCCGCACGGAACCTGACCTTCCCGAATCCGTGTCACGCTTGAGCCGCTGCAAATCCGAACGCAAATCGGCGGCGTGCTGATACCGCAGCTTGGCGTCTTTCTCCAGCGCTTTCGTGATCACGCGTTCGAGGTCAACCGGCAGGTCGGGGACCACGCGTGTGGGAGCCAGCGGCTCGCGTTCCAAAATCGCCGCAAAAATTACGCCCGATGTGTTTCCGCTGAACGCCTGACGGCCCGTGGCCATTTCGTAAAGCACCATACCGAACGAAAATAGATCCGAGCGCGCATCCAGATTTTCTCCGCGGACCTGCTCGGGCGACATGTAGGCGACCGTGCCGAGGGAAGTGCCTGGACTGGTGAGATTGGGGTCCGTGTCCATGGTCACGCCGCCGGCCGTCACCGTCTCACCGACGTTTTTGGACACCAGCTTGGCCAAACCAAAATCGAGAACTTTGGCTTGGCCGCGCTCGGTGACAAAAATATTTGCGGGCTTGATGTCGCGATGGATGATGCCTTCGGTGTGCGCAGCTTCGAGCGCATCGGCGACGTCAATGGCGATTTCGAGCAACGCGTCGAGCGCCATCGGCCGGCCGTTGATGCGATGCTTGAGCGTGGAGCCCTTCAGCAATTCCATGGCGATGAAGGGCGCGCCCGAATCTTCGTCAATGTCATAGATGGTGCAGATGCTGGGATGATTGAGCGCAGAAGCGGCTTGCGCCTCGCGCTCGAATCGTTCGAGGGAAGACTTGTCCGCCAGGGAATTCTGCGGGAGGAATTTCAGCGCGACCTGGCGTTTGAGCTTGGTGTCCTCCGCGCGGTAAACGACGCCCATTCCGCCACCACCGAGTTTCTCGATGATGCGGTAGTGCGAGACAGTCTGACCTATAAGGGATGAGGAATCAGCCATTTCACGTGCGACTGTGGTGCGGTCGCTCGACAGGTGCACATCTTAGGTTGTGATTGGAGGCAAGTCAACGAGCGGAACGTAGGCGGAGAACTGCTGCGAGCAGGGCATGTAAATCAAGTGTCCGGAGGACGACGCGAGCGGAACCGCACGCTGCGCTATTCCTGGCGTAGCGCGGTCATGGGATCTACGCGGCTGGCGCGGCGAGCCGGGACGAAACTGGCGAACAGCGCAGCAAAAATGAGAACGGGAATCATGATGGCAAAAGCCGATGGGTCGGCCGGCTGCATTCCTTCCACCGAGTGCCGCAATAGACTCCCGGCTGCCAGAGCACCCAATACTCCCACGCCGACACCGATGAAAATCATTCCAAGACTCTGGCGTAAAACGAGCCACATGACATCGGCAGGACGAGCGCCAAGCGCCATGCGCACGCCGATTTCCGGCACGCGCTGGCCGGTCAAGTACGCGAGCACGCCATAAATACCGATGCATGCAAGCAGCAGAGCCAAGCCGGCAAATATGCCGAACAGCAGCAGAAGGAAGCGCTGCCGAGCGAGCGTGCCGCTCGCAAGCTGATCCAGGGTACGAACCTCGTACAGAACTTGATCGCCGGCAGCTCCCCGCACTTGCTGGCGCAATGATTCGACCAGACTCAATGGCGCGACATTCGTGCGCACGGCCACGGACATGAGTTGAGACCAACGAGGCAGCAACGGGTCCGGCACTTGGGCAAAGTTATAGTAGAGCTGTGCGCGCACTTGAGCTTGGTCGTCGGCGGCAAGGCCCCAATGCCGAACATGGCCGACCACACCGACTACCAGGACCGCGTCGGGTGCATTGCCGCCTGAGGAGAATGGGCTAGCCATTCCCGGGATCCAAAGGTGTTTTCCGATGGGATCCTGTGTTCCAAAAGCTTGTTTTGCCAAAACGTCGTCAATCACGACGACGAGCTGATTGCCGATGCGATCCTGGTCATCGAAGAATCGGCCTCGGTGCAGAGGTATGCCCATCACCTTCAAATAATCGGGCGTCACGCTGGTTGCCAGCGTCGTTGGTTGCTGATTTTCGGGCGGGATGTCTGCACTAATCGAGTACCCAATTTGGTTGTTGCCCTCACGCATGGGAAAAGTATCGACGATTGCAACGGACTGAACTCCGGGCAGGCGGCTTGCGCGGGTCAAAACATCCTGCCAGGCGGGACGAATGCGGCCGGGATCCGCGAGCGTGGCGGGCGAAAGCGCCATGCGGGTGACTAACACGTTGCTTACATTCACGCCGGGGTCAAGCGATGAGAGCAGCAGAAGTGTGCGGCCTAACATCCCCGCAGCAACCAGCAGCACGACCGCGAGAGCAATCTCGGAAATCACAAACGCGCTGTGCAGACGACGCGCGGTTCCGGAAACGGTTCGTGCTCCGGCACGGAGGGCCTGCTCGAGGCCGTGTGCTGGAGAGCGCAGGGCAGGTGCCAGCCCAAAAAGAAGTCCACTCAGCAGGGAGACGGAGATCGTAAATAGCATCACACGCCAATCGAGGTGAACCTCCTGCGCGCGCGGCAAACTGCCGGGCCAGAGCGCCACAAATGGACGGATACCAATGTTGGCGAGGAGGATGCCGAGCGCCCCACCCGAAAGCGCCAGTACCGCGCTCTCGGTGAGACATTGCCGCACCAAGCGGCTGCGGCTCGCACCAAGAGCTGCGCGCATGGAAAGTTCACGATCGCGGGAAACGGCGCGTGCCAGAAGCAAGCTGGCGACGTTCACGCAGGCAATGAGCAGGACGAGACTGACCGCGCCCATCAGCAGCCAAAGCGTAGAGCGCACGTCTCCAATTTCCGGACGAAGCGGCTCTACTGCAAATGTGCGGCCGCCATTCGTGTCGGCGTACTCCTCAGACAGATGACGCCCAATCAACGCCAACTCGGATTGGGCGTTCGCCAGCGTCGCGCCGGGCCGGAGGCGAGCTACGACTCCGGTTGGATGGGCACTGCGGTTCTGCAGATATGCTGCGGTGTCTTGGCCAATGGGCGTATACACGTCCGGTTCGTTTCCATACAGCCTGAAGTCGGCGGGTGCGATGCCAATAACCGTGTAACGCTTTTGGTCGAGAACAACCGACATGCCGAGCGCTTCCGGCCTTCCGCCGAAGTGACGCTGCCAGAAACTGTAACCCAGGATCATGGCGGGTGCCCCACCAGGAAGGTCTTCCTCAGGCAAGAAAGCGCGGCCGTGCGCGAGGTTTACGCGCAAAACCGAAAACAGGCCGGACGAGATCTCGCGGAGGTCAACATACTCGGGTGGTCCCGGCTCGCTAACCGTGCCTCCGTCGTAGAGTGTGCCGGCCATCTCGAGAGAGCGGCTATCGCGCTTGCAATCGAGAAAATCGGGATACGCAACATTCTGTTCGCCGAAAATTTTTGTATTCCACGTTTCCGTGTGACCCCGGACCGTGACCAGCTCATGTGCCTCAGGATAGGGCAGCGGCTTCAATAGCACGCCGTCAACCACAGTGAACATCACAGTCGTGGCACCGGTGCCCAGGGCAAGCGTCAAAAGGGCGACGGCTGCGGAACCCGGATTTTTTCGGAGCATGCGCAACGCAAAGCGAATGTCTTGAGAGAAGTCTTCCAGCCAGCGTGTGCCGCGGGAGTCGCGGCAATATTCCTTGACCTGCTCCGGCCCACCGAGAGCAAGCGTGGCCTGTCGCCGTGCTTCTTCCGGATTATGGCCCTGTGCGATTAGCTCGCTCACGTGCTGGTCGAGATGGAAGCGGAGTTCTTTCTCGAGATGCTCTTCCATTTGTCTTCGGCGCCAGAGGCGCTGCCACCAGCTCATTGGACACCTCCGTCAGACATTTTGAGGATCAGGCCCACGGCTGCCGTCAATCGTTCCCAACTCGCGGCTTCCGTTTCGAGTTGGGCTCGCCCTTTCCGGGTGAGTCGATAAAACTTTGCCTCGCGACCGGTGTCGGTGTCCTTCCAATCCGCAGTGAGGAGCCCGCGGTTTTCGAGCCTGTGCAATGCGGGGTAGAGCGACCCTTGGGGAACCTGGACAACGTCGCGCGAAACCTGCTGCAAGCGCTGCGCTATGGCGTACCCATGTACGGGGCCGAGCGCGACAACTTTCAAGATCAAAAGGTCCAGAGTGCCTTGGGGGAGATCGGATTTCTCAGTCATGGCTACACCTCGTGCTTCTGCATATGTACCACAGGACGTGTAGAAGCGCAAGGCAAGCGGAGACGGCAGCGAGGAGGAAAACTCCACGGCAACGTTTTGGCAGGAGGTTCGCTATGTCCCGAGGATGCTTGCATTCCGCTAGTGCGGTTGTGTGATTGGGCTGCCGGCGTGAGCGGGTTGCGGAGACGGCGAGGCGGATGTGGTGGAAGGCGGTGGAGGCTTCGGCGGTTTCGGAGCAGGGTCTGCGCCGCGAGTTTCTGTGAGTCCTTGTTCGGCGGCGTCTGCAGGGGGCGCGGTGTCGGGGACGTCAACTTGGATTTGTTTGGTTGGGGCAATTTTTTCGAGCGGGATGACGTTCTGAAATTCTTCCACCGGGGTTCCTTGAACGGCTTGCTGCATGAACTCGAGCCAGATCGGTAGAGCGGCGCGGGCGCCGGTTTCTTTCTTGCCGAGTGAAATGCGCTTGTCGTCGTTTCCTACCCACACGCCTGCGGTCAATTGAGGAGTGAAGCCGATGTACCAGGCGTCGGTGAAATCGTTTGTGGTTCCGGTTTTTCCGGCCGAGGGGCGACCCAACTCTTTGGCGCGCACGCCGGTGCCGAACTGAACGACCTCTTCGAGCATGGCGACCATGGTGCGGGCGACGTCGGGCGGAATCACGTCAGTCACTTGCGGGCGCGGCTCTTCGAGAACGGCGCCATCGTAAGAGGTGACGCGGCGAATGTAGTGCGGCTCGATGTGAATACCGTCGTCGGGGAAAACGGTGAACGCGGAGGTGTGTTCCATCAGGGTGAGATCGGAAGCGCCTAGGGCGAGGGGAAGATAGGGCGGCAGGGGACTGGTGATGCCGAATTTCCGCGCAAGAGCGATTACATTTTGTATGCCGACGTGATCGAGAAGGCGCACAGCGGGAACGTTGCGCGAATCGGCGAGAGCGCGGCGATAGGTAATACGGCCTTCGAATCTGTTGTCGTAATTATGCGGAGAATAATTTTGGGCGCCGCTGCGGTATGTGACGGGCTCGTCCACGACGGTATCAAAGGGCGAAATGCCCTGTTCGATGGCGTCGGCGTAAACGTAAACCTTGAAAGAGCTACCGGTCTGGCGCAAGGCCTGCGTGGCGCGATTGAATTTCGATTCGTCGAAACTGTACCCGCCGACCATGGCTTTGATTTCGCCGGTGGGATTGTCGATGGCGAGCAAGGCGCCTTGAGCGGCGGGTTGCTGTTCGAGTTGGACGCGCACGGTGAAGCCGGAAACTTCCTTGATCGAAACGCAGACGAGATCTCCGGGCTTGAGCAACTGCGCGGGGGATTTGCGGCCGGTCCAGGAAAAATCGGCGGGAGTGAGCATGGCGTGATACTGGCCGATCTTGATGGAAGCGAAAGTCGGCTGAACCGCGGTGACCAGGCCGGTAACGTAATCGTTTTTTTGAAGCGAGTTGTGCCACTCGTCGTTTTGATATTTATCCAGCGAGCCAAACTTATTCTGCAAAATATTCGGGAGGTTTCCGCGCCAGCCGTGCCTGCGATCGTAGGAATGCAAGCCGTCGCGGACGGCTTGATCGGCGGCTTTCTGCATGGCGGCATTCAACGAGGTGTAAACGCGCAAACCCTGTTCGTGAACGGCGACGGTTCCGTAGGTGTGCTCCAAGTATTGGCGAACTTCTTCGACAAAGTACGGAGCCAGGTCGTTGCGACCGGAGGAAATATGAAGACCGAGGGGTTCCTTGGCGGCGGCCGCGGCTTGCGCAGGGGTGATTTTGTGGTCGCGCTCCATCAGAGAAAGCACAAGATTGCGCCGGGCGAGGGCGCGATCAGGATGGTTTACGGGAGCATAGATAGGGCCGCGAATTATCGCGGCGAGCGTGGCGGCTTCCGGGAGCGTCAGTTGGCCGACCGGCCTGCCGAAATAATATTCGGAGGCGGCTTCGAAGCCGTAGTTGCCGGAGCCGAGATAAATCTGATTGCAGTACATGGTGAAAATCTGGTCTTTGGTGTAATGGCGCTCGATCTGCAGAGCCAGAAGAGTTTCCTGAATTTTGCGGCGCAGGCTGCGGTCGGAGCGATTGAGAAAGAGCCCGCCACCGAGCTGCATGGTGAGCGTGCTGGCACCTTCAGCCATGCGGCGTTTGGAAATATCGCGCCAGGCGGCTTCCAGGACGCGCGGGATGTCCACGCCCCAGTGTTCTTCGAAATGCTGATCTTCGGTGGTGAGAATAGCGTCTTTCAATACTTTCGGAATTTGTCCGTAGGAAAGCAGGATGCGGCGCTGCAGCGCGAAGGTGCCGATGGATTGGCCGTCGTCGGCGTAAAGTTCGGTGACCACGTTGGGGCGATAATCTTCCAGCGCGTGAATTTCCGGAAGGTCGCTAGTGTAAACAAACAGCAGGCCTACCGCGGCACCGAAGGCGATGGAGCACAACAAAAGGAAAGTGAACGCAAGACGGCCAAAGAGCGTGTTGCCGGTGATCTTCATCGTGGCGCGGTAGAATCTTTCCATTGCTTTGCCATTCTATCGCATCCACGCAGGGGCTGCTCCGGGCGGAGTTCGCCGAGTGTTCTCAATTTGTTCAATGCTGCACGGCGTGTGAGCAGGGTCTGGAAAAAATCCTTCTTCAGTGAATTGGCTGCCGCGTTCTTGAGGTAGTATGGCGCGATGGAAGCGAATCCTATTCTGTTTCGCGATTTGACGTACATCTTCCTTGCCGCCGTGGCCGGTGGTTTGCTGGCGTGGCGGCTGAAGCTGCCTCTGATTCTTGGGTTCGTGGTGGGCGGGATTGTAATCAGCCCTTTCACGCCCGGGCCGCAGCTTTCCGATCTGCACACGTTTGAAGTATTCGCCGAAGTGGGAGTGGTGCTTTTAATGTTCTCGATCGGCGTGGAATTTTCGATACCGGATCTGATGCGGGTGAAATGGATTGCGCTGGGAGGCGGGACGCTGGGCATCCTGCTTTCGATAGGCCTGGCGCTGGGGACGGCGAAGCTTTTCGGATGGAGCATGATTCAAGGGTTTGTGGTTGGGTCCACGATATCGGTGGCGAGCACGATGGTATTGGCGCGATTGCTGGCGGACCGCCACGCCATGGGCACAGGCTATGGACGCGTGATGATCGGAATCACGCTAGTTGAGGATATCGCCGTGGTTTTCATGACGGTTATCATTCCGATATTCAGCGGACCGGGCGAAGGCCGGTTTGCGAGAGCTGCGTGGACACTGGGCAAGGCGGCTCTGCTGCTGGTTCCGCTGGTGTTTCTGGCGATGACAGTAGTTCCGAAGATTCTTCGGGCAGCGGCGCGCACGAAGGATCAAGAACTTTTTCTGCTCATTGCGATTGCGATTTGCCTGGTTTCCGCGGGGATTGCACAGGCTTTGGGATTTTCGGTTGCGCTGGGAGCGTTCCTCGCGGGGCTTTCCATTAGCGGGGCCAAGGATTTGCATGAGGCGCATACCGTTCTGATTCCGCTGCGGGATGCTTTTGTGGCGCTATTTTTTGTGTCGCTGGGAACGCTGGTGGTTCCGCAGGTGATCATTCATCACCTTCAACTTTTGGGAGTAATGCTTTTTCTGATCGTCTTCGGGAAATTCGCAATCTGGACCGGAGTGATGCGGCTTTTCCGGTATTCGATTTGGACCTCGATTGCAGTGGCGGCGGGACTGACGCAGATCGGCGAACTGTCATTCATTCTGGTGGAAGTTGCGAGAAAGTCAGGGTTGGTGGGTGAAGAAGTGTTTACTGCGACGCTCGCCGCATCGCTCTTCTCCATATTTCTAAACGTATTTATCGTGCGCGGAGTTTTAAAGTGGGTGGAACCGAAACTCGCGGCGGAAAAGATGGCAGCGGCGTAAATCGTCAATCTTGCGGCGGGTCTTGACGCGCGCCCACGCGAGGACGGCTATGGGAGCGAATAATCGAAGGTCCAGGTGTGTTTACCCTGAGCGTCGATATGGATCATGAGGGAGCCAGTGAGTCCGGTCAGTTCTCCAGTGCCGGAATTGGGCACGACCACCACGCTCAGCTCTCCCGCAGAAGGGGCGTCGTCTTTCATCATGGTGGCGCGGTGCGAGAAGGTGAAGCTGCCCTGTCGGCCGTTAAGCTTGCCTGTCATACGCTCAATAGCAACGTAGGCCATGGAGCCGGTGCTCGCGGTTGAGCCGGTGATCATTTCTCCATGGCTGACGCCTTCGAAGTCACCGTGCCAAGTCTTGTCGGACGTGAGCCGAGTAATGTCGTTCGCCCTCTCGAAGTCGGTTGGTTCGGCGGGAGTCATCTTGATGTCGAAAGAACCTTGGGCATGGACCATATGCATCCCATTCTGGGCTGCGACACTCAGCGCGAGACTCATCACCGCCACTGCCACCGCGAATCCCACTCTCATATCGCCCCCGAAATGCAACTTACAGAATTCTTGATCCGAGTTTTCTAATGGGGCGAACAAAGACGCTGAGCATCTGCTCCGAATGCTAATTTCGGGATGGCTAGAGCGCCTCTTCCGCTTCCGACACTGTGTCGTAGGCTTTGATGAGCTGCGAAACCTTGGTCATTTCAATCAATGTTTTCACCTGCGAGCCCATTCCCGCGACCACCAGTTTTCGCTGTACCTTTTGCGTCGCAACATAGGCACCTACCAGAGCACCGAGTCCGGCCGAATCGATGAAAGGAACGCCGGTGAAATCGAGAATGACCACCGACGAGTTTTCCGCGCGCACGGCGGCCTGAAATCCAAAGACGTTTTGCATGTTCAGCGGACCTTTCAGGCGCAGGATCTTCTGGCCCTCACGATTTCCCGGGGACACCACAATTTGCAGGTTTTCATTTTGCATGGTGAGCCATCCTAGCGAAATGCGCGTCGGGAATTGTTAACGTTGTGTTACAAGTCCTCCGGGACGGAGGCACTTTACCACTAAATCCAAGGAACAATGCAGCCGCAGAATATTTCAGCAATGGCGCAGTTTGAATCCTCTCACCTTACGGTCGCAATGGAGGCATGGGAACCGGCTTCGCTGAAAGCCATGCCGCCGCAGTCAAACATAATGTAATCGCGATTGAGAAAACGATGGGTAGGATGAAGAGGTATCTCCAGCTCACAACCGTGATGGCGGCAAAGCAAAGGGCGAAGGCCCACGCAGTGCCGCGCATGAGCGCCAAAGTGGCTGCCGGAAGGCCGCCTAGTTGCCATGCCAATATCGCCGCGAATAGATAGAACACGCCGACAGAGAGTCCGGCCGCCACAAAGAGGTCCCAATAGCTGCGGTTGAATCCCTGCACTTCAAATTGAATTGACCGCATTGAGCCAAGAAGGGCATCAACTCCCCATGCAGGATCAGACTGGCGAAAACCAAGTGTATGTCCCACTGCGAAAAGCAGCAAAAGAACAGCAGCGATTCGATAAAACATAGATGCTTTCATTCTTGCCTCCAGAGATCACGGCAGCGGGCACCACTATCCTGCCGCGGAGGTTCAAACTGTACGGCTAGCAATATTTCGTCCGGCTCGCCGTGGGAAGCTGCAGCATTTGTTCTCGCTACGGATCAAAACGCGCGCGCAAGTCCGGAGGCACGATGGGGCAGAGATCACCGCGGCTGCCGAACACCCGGTAGCGGATGCGAGCGACGAAATCATACGCAAGGTCGCGCAAACCGCGAGGAACTACGCCCAATACTTTTGCGAGAGTTTTCCAACCGTGGCCCAGCGATCGCAAAATATAAAGCGAAGCATTCGAGCGCATGAGCAAGGTGCCGTCTCGGGTGAGGACGACGAAGCTGTCCGGCAGGCTGGCGAGGCGGTCCGCCGGCACGAGTGACTGGATGGTTTCGCCTTGCAGCGGAGCAAACCGGAAGGCAGTTCCTGAGCGGTCGTGTTTAAGAATGAACTTCACGGCGCGGTGGCACAGGCCGCAGTGGCCATCGTAGAAAACATATTCGGATTTTTGCGCGACCGGGAGCACAGAAAAGCATAGCACGACGCGATGGTTCGTTCATTTCTCCGGGGGTGATCTGCCTGCGGATGTGGTGTGCCGGCTACCAATTTAAACTAAACTGGGTGGCGCAGAATTAAGGAGGCGCAACCATGCAATACGTGATCGTCGGAATTCTTGCTAGCTACGGAGATGCGGAGGACGCGGTTCAGGACCTAGAGTTAGCAGGGATCGTGGGCGAACAAGTGGAAGTGATCAGCGATATCGATGAAGATGCGCGGACTGCAAACACGCCAGGCGAGCCTTCCACGAAGCGCCCCGAACCACATCACAACTGGATTGCGCGTTTGTTCGGCGCCGACGGCCCTCTGGAAAAGAGCGAAGCGCGCGATCTTTCGGGCGAACAGCCGAACTACATCGGGGAACAGGAATTTTACGCCAATCACATCAAACAGGGCGGCGCGGTAATCATCGTCCGAACATCCGAAGAGCCGGCCGCCAATCGTGCCGCGGCAATATTGCGCGATCACGGCGCCCGAACCCCAGGACATAAAGATGGTCCTGCCATCCGCCGCATCAACTAGCGTCCGCAAATAGACACCAGCTCGCAAGAGTCTTGATCAGTTGTGAAAAACTTTACGGAATAAACGAACCATCTCCGCGAATGCGAGGTCGGTTGCCTCGGGATCGAAACGGGGGCCTTCGTCGCGCGTGAAGGCGTGCTCGGCCGGATACAGCAGCGTTTTATAACGGGCACCGGAGTTTTGCAGTGCCCGATCGATCGTTTCGCGGGCCGCGTCGGGAACGTGCGGGTCGTTGGTGCCGAAGATCATCAGAAGTTCACCACGGATTTCTTTTGCGCGAGCCAAGGATCCGGCATCGGCGTCCCGGCCGAGCTTGCCGTCGTGGATGCCTGTGGCGTAATAACAGACGGTTGCGCGGACGTCGGGCTGGAAGGCAGCACGGAAGGCGAGGTGGCCGCCGATGCAGAAACCCACGACGCCGATTTGCTCCCGCGCGATTTTAGGATGTTTGGAAAGCCAGTCGACACCAGAGCGGCAATCGGCATCGAAATGCGCGACGGGAGTCTTCGCGGCGTCTTGCTGGCCGCGGATGCGGCCGGCGTCATCAAATGGGATCACCGTTCCCGGCGGTTCGATGCGGCGATAAATTTCCGGGGCAGCGGTGACAAATCCATATCCGGCCAGGCGAGCGCAGGCGCGCAGCATGGGCGGCGTGAGTTGAAAAATGTCGGAATAACACCAGATGCCGGGGTATTGGCCTTCGGCCTTGGGCGCGGCGACGAAGATTCGCATCGGGGAACCCGAGAGAGGAACGTCCGCGTATTCGTTATGGATGATCATTGGCTTGTTCGCGGGAAATTCTGACGGAGAGGCCAGAAGGCGTCAACTCCTGATTAGCGCAGTTGCTGGAAATTGACGCACTATCGGCGGGGATGCTGCTGGACAGGAAATCCGGAAGTCACTAAGCTTGAGATTCATTACGCACCAGGAGAAAGCGCGCACATGAAGTGCAATAACATTCTCGAGGCGATGTGCAACACGCCGCTGATCCGGTTGAATCGCGTCGGAAAGGATTTGCCGGCCGAAATTTACGTTAAGGCAGATTACCTGAACCCGGGCGGGTCGGTGAAGGACCGTATCGGCCTGTCGATGATTGACGAAGCGGAGCGGACTGGAAAACTCAAGCCCGGCGGAACAATCATCGAGGGCACATCCGGGAATACGGGAATGGGCTTGGCGCTGGTGGCGTGCGTGCGCGGGTATAAGGTGGTTTTCACCATCAACGACAAACAATCGCGCGAGAAAATCGATCTGTTGAAAGCGTTTGGCGCGGAAGTGATCGTTTGTCCCACGGCGGTGGAACCTGAAGATCCGCGCAGCTATTATTCCGTGGCGCAAAAGCTGGCGCGTGAGATTCCCAATTCTTATTATCCGAACCAGTACGAAAATCCGATGAATCCGGAGGCGCACTACAAGACTACGGGCCCGGAGATTTGGAACGATACAGAAGGAAAGATCACGCATTTCGTCTGCGGGATGGGCACGGGTGGGACCATCAGCGGCGTGGGAAAATACCTGAAAGAGAAAAATCCAAAGGTAAAAATCATCGGGGTGGACCCCATCGGTTCGCTCTACTACGAGTTCGTGAAGACGGGGAAAGTGGGCAAGGCGAAAACCTATGTGGTAGAGGGCATCGGAGAGGATTTTTTCCCCGGCGCGATGAACCTGAAAATCCTGGACGATGTGGTGCAGGTGAACGACGAAGAGTGCTTCGTGTGGGCGCGCCGTCTGGCGAAACAAGAAGGCATTTTTACCGGAGGCTCGGGCGGAGGATGTATCGCTGGGGCGCTGCGCGTGGCGAAAAGCTTAAAGAAAGGGGACCTGCTGGTGGCGTTTCTCCCGGACTCCGGCTCGCGCTATCTGAGCAAAGTTTACAACGACGGCTGGATGCGGGAGCACGGTTACGTGGAAGCGGAAGTGACGCTGACCGCCGCGGACGTGATCCGGGTGAAGCGGCAGAACGGCAAAACGCGCGACCTGATCGTCACGCGCCCGGACCAAACCGTTTTCCACGCGCTGCACACCATGCAGAAGCAGGACATCTCGCAGCTTCCTGTGTTTGAGGAATCGCAATCCATCGGCACGGTTTTCGAGGATCAGATTCTGAACCTCGCGCTGCAGGGAAAAGATCTGCGCAAACTGGTAATCCGCGAAGTGATGAGCACTCCGCTGCCGCAGGTCCCGTCAAATTCTCCGATCGAGCGGATCACCCACATTCTCAGCCACGACAGCCCCGCCGTCTTCGTGGAAATGCCGGACAAGAAGCTCGAAGTTCTTACTAAGTTTGATTTGATGGATACGATTGCCGGGCTCGTGGAGCAAAAGCGGTAAGCATCGCTCGAGGAAGTCGTCTAGGCAATCGCGCTACGAGCGGAACGGGTCCCAGCCTTGAGACTTCAAGGGCTTTTTACTACCTTCCCGGCTGATCAGCGTGATGCTCTTTCCGCGTGTCACCTCGCCAATTGCGGTTAGCTGGGAAAATCCGGGAGCTTTGATCAACTTTTTGATGTTGCGCGGCGGGACGGTGAAAAGGAGTTCGTAATCGTCTCCACTATGCAGGGCCATCTTTAGAGGGTCTGGCTTCAGCGATTTGAAACGGCTCGCTAGCGTTCCGGGTAAGGCGACGCGCGGGATTGATTCGGAGCGGATTTGTGCGCCGACTCGGCTGGCGGCGCAGAGGCGGGCGAGATCGGTTGAAAGGCCGTCGGAGATATCCATCATGGCTGAGGCTACGCGGTGCTTCGCTAGCCAGGCGCCGAGCTTGAGCTTTATGGTGGGATAAAGATGAGGGCGAAGGAGGCGGCGGAGTTCCGCACCGCCATCCTTAATACTTCTATCGGCGAGGATTTTTCCGCGGAAAGAGCTCCGAAGCAAGATTTCCAGGCCTAGCTGTGCCGGGCCGAGCTTACCGCTCACATATATAAGGTCCCCCGGGCGGGCGCCAGACCGAGTTACCGTGCGGCCTCGGGCGATTTCCCCCAGTACCGTAATGCTGATCGAAACAGCGTCGCCTTTTGTGGTGTCGCCCCCGAGAAGCGCCATATTCATCGAGCGGGCCGCGCGCGACATGCCCCGCAGAAAACCGTCGAGCCACGGTCCGGTGCGACTCGCCGGAATGGCGAGGGTCAGAAGGAAGAATCGTGGGGTGGCGCCCATTGCGGCGAGGTCGCTAGCGGCACGGACCAGGGATTTGTAACCTACGGAGTCGGGAGGATGCGATTTCGCCAGGAAATGAACGCCTTCGAGAAATGCGTCGGAACTTAAGACCCAGTCGGTTTTGCCGCCGGGTGCAATGATCGCAGCGTCATCGCCAATTCCGAGGCGCAGTCGCCCGTCCCGTCGCCCTTTGTCCTTCTCGGGAAACGCACGAGCTATTCTGGCGACCAGTTTACTTTCCGCGTCCATCCTGACCCTTCGTACAGTTGTGACGTCTGCTCTATATAAGGTAAGGTGTCCTGAAGGCGAATGCTAAATTAAAAACGCGTTATGAGGTCCGGGAATAGCTTGCGGTATCAGGCGCACCTATGCAAAATGGAAGATTGAGGTTGACCTACACCCCGCAGGTCACTACAATTCACGCGCCTTCGAACAGATGTGTCCAATTCGCTAACAGCCTTGGCGGACCGCGAACGGGGACTCGCGATCTGAAGCCAGCAAAAACAAACTAACTAGGAAAATTAAAGAGTGAAAGGCAAGTATTACACGTTTTTTATTGCTTCGAGCGCTTCGGGCGGCATGCGGCGCGTGCGGATTCCTTTCTACGTTCTTCATTTTCTGGCTATTTTGGCTGCCGTGGGCGGTATCACCGTGGTTGCGGGGATGAGTTCCTACTCCCGAATGCTGTGGAAGGCCACAAATTACAACACGCTGCGGCGTAACCAAGACGCGTTGAAGCAGCAGTACATTCAGCTACAAACGCAGGTAAAGGATACCAACCAGCGGCTGGACTCGCTGCAATCGCTGGCCAGCGAAGTGGCAATGGCCTACGGAATCACACGCTTCCGGCAAACTCCTTTTGCTTTCGCCGAAGGACCGGACGACGAGCCCCAAGCTCAATTCGAAGAATCGGTGGATGAATTCAGCTACTTGGAGAAGAACGCGACGGCGGTGGCCATGTCGGGTAACGGCATGCGACTGCTGCCTGCGGCGCAGTTGAGCAGTCTGGGAGTGGTGCCCACGCTCTGGCCTGTAAAGGGTGAAATTACCGGACATTTCGGAGAGCGGCTGGATCCGTTTAGCGGGGAAGGCGCGTTCCACGCGGGCATGGACATTGCTTCGCATTATGGTGACCAGATTCGCGCGACCGCCGATGGGGTAATCACCGTAGTCGATCGACGCGCGGGGTATGGCCGACTGGTGGTGATAGACCATGGCTTCGGCGTAAGCACGTGGTATGGGCACCTCTCGGGCTTCAACACGCAGACTGGGATGCACGTGAAGCGTGGGGACATTATTGGATATGAAGGCGCCAGCGGCCGCTCGACTGGGCCGCACCTGCATTACGAAGTTAGGATCTACAACACTCCGGTTAATCCCTGGCGTTATCTGAGCACCGCTTCTACCGTCGCCGCGTCCGCCGATTAATCAGCCGGTTTTCCCTTAGATTCATCGCCCACCTGAATTATTGCGCGTGGACGTGTTTCTACCGACTGGGCGGGGAAGCAACTCCGGCGGAGTGCGGTCTAGGGGCGCCGAGCATTTCGGGCGTGACCTGAAGTGAGAGACGCACCCACTTGTCCTGATGTACGACCTTTACCTGGTTGATAAGAGCAGCGAGGAAGGTGGCTTGCTGCTTGGTCATCTGAGCGCGCATCTTGGGATCATAGAGCGCCATGGAGCCGACCATGCGGAAAGTATCGAGCAAGGTGGAAATCTCGAAGGCGTTTTTCATCGAATCGCACTCAGCATCCAGAGCGAGATTTATGTTATTGCCGGCGGGCTGTCCTGCCAGGGTGATGGCCCGGATGCTGCGAGCGAGGCGTTCGAGCTGTGGGGAATTCTTAAAATTCGCATAGAAGCCAGCGGGGAGCTGATCGGTGCGCGCAACGGCGAAAATTGGCGCGCCTGCGACGCGTTTGATGCTCGACTGCATGCCAGAATCACGGGTAGGCGTTCCAGCGGATGTTATGGAGGCAATCAGGTCCGAAGCGTTTCTTCCGCCGGCGAGAACAATTCTGGTGGACGATAGAAAGGCCATCGAAACAGGCGGGTTCCCAGGAACTTCATAAACGGATTGAGCTCCACGCACCGTTATTTTCCCTGTGCGCAGCGCGTAGGCTTCGATTTTCTGTTGATCGAAGCGGCCGTCGCCAATGGCAAGCACGCGGTCTTGGCCTAGGGCGTTGTCAGGAGCGCCAAAACTGACAGGCCAGTAAGCGAGAGCGGCATGGTCCAGATCGCGCGTGTAATCAAAGCCGGTATCGCGCACGAATTCAGCATAGTCGCGGTCGGCTTCGGGGCCCGGTGAAGTGAGGCCCAAAACCGCTGCGAGCGGAGAATTCTGCAACTTGCGGAGCGCTGCCGCGTCTATATAGCCGATGACGGGAGCGTCTGCGGGAAGCTGGCTCAAGATATCCGGCGGCGGGCCGGGGTTATTGGTGACGCCGGGGAGCGCTGGAAGAGGCCCGTGCTGCCGGTAATAAAAGAAACCAAGCGCGGCCGCAATGAGCAAAAACAATATCGCGACAACAATCCATGCGCGTTTTGCGGAAGAGATAGGCACGTTAAAATTATGTCTGTTTCGTCAGATTTAGTGTAATGTTTATTCTCCCTCCACGTAATAGAATTAGAGGGTGAACATGCGCCCGACGTTCACGGGCAGGCACGTAGCCGCTGGTGGCTTCCAAAATCGCAGCGCCAACAAGCTCCCTCGAAGGAAGGTTTCTAAGATGACATTCAATAAGATGAGAGTTTTCGGCGCTGGGATCGCGATTCTGGCAGTGAGTTTTGCAGCGTTCGCACAAGCTCCAGCGACAACAACTCAAGCTCCAGCCACGGCTCCGGCTGTAACCAGTCCCGCCGCGACTTTACCGAGCGCGGACCAGATTCTGGATAAATACATAGCTGCTATCGGCGGCGAGGCCGCATGGCATAAATTGAATTCGCGCGTTTCGAAGGGCACGATCGAGATCCCGGCGATGAGCTTGTCTGGAACAGTGGAAGTTCACGACAAGGCGCCGGATTCTTCGTTGGCGGTGGTGAGCCTTGGCGGCGCGACTTTCCAGCGAGGTTGTGACGGCACTACGGCATGGTCGGATGATCCACAGAACGGGCTGCGAACATTAAGTGGCGCGGAAGCTGAGGACTCGAAACGCCAGGCGGATTTTTATCATCAGATCAACATGCGAAAGTACTATTCGAGCTGGAGGGTCACCGGCACGGAAAAAATCGGCGATCATGATGCTTATGTTGTGGAAGCTACGTCCCTGGCGGGTGATGTTGATAAAATGTATTTCGACACGCAGAGTGGATTGATGCTGAGAGCCATTACAACGCTGCATACTGCTCAGGGAGCGGCAGTGATCCAGTCGGAACTGTCGGACTACCGCGACACGGACGGAATCAAGTTGCCGTTTAGCGTGCACCAATCGAGCGCCCAGACTGAGTACACGATTACGTTTTCTGAGGTTCACCACAACGTGGATCTGTCGGATGGGCAGTTCTCGAAGCCTGCTGCTCAATAGGACAAAGGGATGGTTTTGAACGTACTGTAACTGCTGACTTGGCAATGGGTTTGCGGGGGCGACTGAAACTTGCTTGCAATCCGATTGCCTCTGTGATATTTTTGTTCGGTTTGAGCAACGCTGGCGTAGCTCAGTTGGTAGAGCATCTGATTTGTAATCAGAGGGTCGGGGGTTCAACTCCCTCCGCCAGCTGACTTTGAAGGCACGGCAAAATTTTTTGCAAGGTTGCGGACAGAATTCCTCGCGACAAAAGCGCTAGGGTTGGTGTCTTCGGACACGAGCCCTTTCTGCGTTGCGGAGTGCCCCGTACAGCGGTCCGGTAGAGTTCTGGTTGGTAGCGCGGGACAATGAAGTTGTGTCCCGAAGGATTGACGGGACGCCGGAGCCTGCGTCCCAAATGATTCTGCGGGACGGGTGGGTGAGTGGCTAAAACCAGCAGACTGTAAATCTGCCGCTCCTTGCGGGCTACGGAGGTTCGAATCCTCCCCCGTCCACCAGTTTTTGATTACCACATCGCGGTCCAGGGCTTGGTTGAGGATTTAGTAGGGGCTCGGCAAGCGAGCTTGGCAAAGATTCAGGAGTAGAGTTCGAAGCGCGGAGGAGTTGGCTGCGATTCGAAGTAGCGGCAGCGATTGCGGGAAACCGGAATGTGCCTGGGTAGCTCAGCTGGTAGAGCGCGTCCTTGGTAAGGACGAGGTCACCGGTTCAATCCCGGTCCCAGGCTCCAGCTATCCAAGTCCGGAAGAAGTGGACGAAAGTATCTGGGAATGAGCGGGGGTAACTCAGTGGTAGAGTCTCTGCCTTCCAAGCAGATGGTCGCGGGTTCAAGTCCCGTCCCCCGCTCCATTTTGCGGTTTCTGAATCGTTAGATCGAGCAGCGAAGAAGTGAAATGTTTCAGCGCGGCGTCTCTGGATAAGAGAAAGGTCGCGAAGTCCTTCTAAAGAGCGAGGCGAGATGGCGAAGGAGAAATTCGAACGAAATAAGCCGCATGTGAACATTGGGACGATTGGTCACATTGACCACGGCAAGACGACTTTGAC
>PMTV01000068.1 GCA_003167215.1 Acidobacteriota bacterium
CGGTCGCCATTTCGTAGAGCACCACGCCAAAGGAAAACAGATCGGTGCGGGCATCGAGTTCCTTCCCGCGAACTTGCTCGGGCGACATGTACGCGACCGTGCCCACGGCCACGCCCGGGCTCGTGAGATCTTCCGGACGCACTCCCGCGGTCATCTGCGCGGCGTGGGTTGCATCCTGCGTCATCGAATGGACTGCGGCGAGGCGAATTTGTTTGGCAAGTCCGAAGTCCAGAATTTTGGCGCGACCGCGCTCGGTGACGAAAATGTTGGCGGGCTTGATGTCGCGATGAACGATTCCTTTACTGTGTGCGGCGTCGAGTGCGTCCGCAATCCCAATCGCCAAACCCACCAGGATATCCGTCTCGACAGGGTTTCCAGAGATGCGGTGCTTAAGCGTCGTGCCTTCCAAAAATTCCATGGCGATAAACGCTTCGCCGTGCTGATCGTCAATTTCGTAGATCGTGCAGATGTCCGGATGATTCAGGGCCGAAGCCGCCTTGGCTTCGCGCTGAAAGCGGCTGAGGGCTTGCGGGTCTTTGGCTACGTCGTCAGGCAGGAACTTGAGGGCTACAAAGCGGCCGAGCTTCAGATCCTCAGCCTTGTACACCACACCCATTCCGCCGCCGCCGAGCTTTTCGACGATGCGGTAGTGGGAAATGGTGCGGCCGATGAAAGAGGAAGAGTCCGTCATTTGGCGCGCTCATATTAGGTTGGAGCAGGAGCCAAGTCAACGGCTCGAACTCAGGTGGATACAATCCGATTCACCAATCCAGGATTTTGTGAGCTATTACGCCCGTGCTCGAAGCTGATAGAATCGCCAGCGTGAGATCGACGATCCTCACAGCTGGCGGCCTCA
Source organism: Acidobacteriota bacterium (assembly GCA_003167215.1). Lineage (GTDB taxonomy): Bacteria > Acidobacteriota > Terriglobia > Acidiferrales > UBA7541 > Palsa-295. The sequence goes on from PMTV01000068.1 coordinate 857, forward strand.
AGAGATGACACTTCGACCGAGCCAACCGCCGGAGCAATTCTCGACTCAGTATCCCACGAGAATTGAATGAACTCCCTCAGGACCTCTGTTCCCGTAATTCAGGTTTCCGGAATCCGAAAGACCTATGGCCGAACGGTAGCAGTCGACGAGGTGTCGTTCGAGGTCAACGACGGCGAGATATTCGGTTTGATCGGACCGAACGGCGCCGGGAAGACCACCACGATGGAGTGCATCGAGGGTATTCGCAAGCCCGATCGCGGCAGCATCTCCGTTCTAGGTCTTGATCCCTTCCGCCAGGTATACAAGTTGCAGGAGCGGATTGGAGTGCAGCTTCAGCAGGCGCAGCTGCAGAAACGAATAAAAGTGTGGGAGGCCGTGGATCTTTGGGCTTCCCTTTACCGAAAGAAGTCAATAGACGGCGAGCGCTTACTCGAACAGCTGGGCCTCGTCGACAAGCGGGACGCTTGGTTCATGAACCTCTCGGGTGGCCAGAAGCAGCGACTGTTTATTGCACTTGCCCTGATCAACGATCCGGAAGTGGTGTTTCTCGACGAGCTGACGACCGGGCTGGACCCACAGGCACGCCGGGCGATCTGGGAACTGGTGCGAGGCATCCGCGAGCGCGGCAAGACGGTGTTTTTGACGACTCATCTGATGGAAGAGGCGGAGCGGCTGTGCGACCGGGTGGCAATCATCGAGCACGGCCGGATTATTGACATCGACACGCCGCAGAGGCTCGTGGACCGGCACTGCCCTGAACGAATCGTCGCGCTGGCCACGGCTGACCCGGCCGCCGAGGAACGTTTCGGAGCGATCCCGCAGGTTGAGTCGGTGGTCCGCAGCGATTTGCAATTCACGATTCGCGGCCGGGGCGAAGATTTCGTGACAGAAGTGATCCATTGTCTGTCTGAGAATCGGATACGGGTCACTGACTTTCGCATGATCGTCCCGAACCTTGAGGACGTGTTTCTCAAACTGACCGGCCACTCGATTCGAGACTAGGATCCAAAATGATGCTGCGCGGGCTCTGGAAACTGACCTGGATCGAGATCAAGGTCTTCATGCGCGAGCCGCTTGGAGCGTTCGGGACCATCGGTTTCCCCGTCCTGGTGTTCCTCGTAGTGGGTCGAGCAGCCGGCCGTAACGTCGCCGCACCCTCGCTCGCCGCCAGCGGTTTTCTCCGCGTGGGCCTGCCCGTTCTCGCGTCGCTCCTGATCGCGGTCAGCTCTGTGCTGTCCCTCGTCACGATCATCTCGATTTATCGCGAGGGCGGCATTCTCAAACGGCTCCGCGCCACTCCGCTACGGCCACAGACAATCCTGAGCGCCCAAGTAATCGTAAAGCTGATGCTCACGGCGGCCACACTGGGCTTGATGGTGCTTGCGGGAAAACGGTACTACCCGATCAGCGTCCATGTTCCATTGTTCGGATTTACGATTGCGCTGCTGATCAGCACTTTGAGCATCCTGTCGGTTGGCTTTCTAATCGCCAGTATCGTTCCCACGGCGCGCTTTGCACAACCGATTGGCGCAGCGATTTTGTATCCGATGATCGCTGTCTCGGGACTTTTCACGCCGGTTAACTCGATGCCGCCAGTCCTTCAAGCGGTGGCCCGAGTGCTGCCGATGACTTACGCGGTGTCGCTCATGGAGGGAATATGGAAGGGCGACGCGTGGTGGCCGCACATGGGCGACGTAGCGGCACTGGCCGTGGTGTTTGTCATTTGCACGGCCCTCTCCGCGAAAGTGTTTCGTTGGGAATAACACAGATTGCCTGTATTTCTCTCGTTAGCGGGGAATTGGCCGGCGAATGGCGGAGTTTACCCCGCAGATCAAACGATCATCGACGGTGTTTTGGAGGAGGCCGGCAAGCGCTCGATAGAAGAACTTGAACTGGAGCGTGCGCGCGTGCTATTAGGATTGCTCACCACGCGTCCGGGAGGCGAGAAGGTTGCGCAGGCGGCAACGGCACACGGCGGGACACCGGCTCGAACCAAATGAAACCCAGCGAGCAAACTCGCAGCCTTGGGAGAAGCATAGCAGGCATCGCTGTACTGCTTGCGGGCTTCTTGCTTGCCGCTACGCTCTGCTTCGGCTCTTCCCCCAATGCCTCTCAAATTCCTAGCATCTTCAAGCCGCAATCAACGCCCGCTGACTCGATCTTTCGTTTGTCGCTATTGGTTCTGACAATTACCGGTCTCATTTTTTTGATTGTCTTTAGCCTGCTAGCGTATACCGTCACGAAGTACCGCAGGCGCGACGGCGACGATGGCCGCGAGCCTCCGCAAGTGTATGGCAGCAATCAGGTAGAACTCGCTTGGACCGTGATTCCTGTCCTGATCGTGTTGGTGCTGTTTCTCGCTACTGCGCGCGTTATCCATTCTATTCAGGATGCCCCCAAACCTCCCGGGACGATCGAAGTTATCGCCATCGGCCATCAGTTCTGGTGGGAATTTCGTTATCCCGCTCTAGGTGTGGTTACTGCGAACGAACTGCACGTCCCGGTGAGCGATTCATCGAATCCTTCACCCACTTTCATTACCTTGCTTTCGGCTGATACCGACCACAGCTTTTGGGTGCCACGTCTTGCGGGAAAAACGGACCTGATTCCAAACCGCGAAAACCACACATGGATCGACCCCCACGAGACGGGACTCTATCTCGGTCAATGCGCGCAGTATTGCGGCACGCAGCACGCCAAAATGCTGTTGCGTGTGTACGTTGATTCGCGCGAACAGTTCGATCGATGGGTGCAGAACGAAAAAAAACCAGCCGTTGTTAGCGATGAAGTGGGCGAAGGCCGCCGGATATTTGAGACCACTGCTTGCTTGAATTGCCATGCAGTCTCGGGAACAGTGGCGGACGGGCATTTCGGTCCTGATCTCACTCATTTGATGAGTCGCACTACGATCGCGTCAGGCGCCGCACCGAACACTCCCGAACAACTCAAGATGTGGATTCAAAATCCCGACTCCATCAAGCCAGGCTCGTTAATGCCCGCGATGAAGTTGGATGAAAAGGATTTGGACGCGCTCACCGCATACCTTGTGACGTTGCGATGAGAGCGACAGAATAGCCATGGCCTCAGACACCATCGCGCTCGGGATAGCGGACCCCGACGCACGACCGATCGGCGAGAGGCTGCACGATTGGGTTGTCACCGTCGATCACAAGAAGCTCGGGATTCTTTACATCCTCTACTCGCTTTTTATGCTCGTCATCGGTGGCGTCGAAGCGACGATCATGCGCATACAACTCATCGTTCCGCATAACCATTTCGTTTCGCCACAAGTTTTCAACCGCATGTTCACGATGCACGGCACCACGATGATCTTTTTCGTGGCCATGCCGATCCTATTTGGCTTCGGCACCTACTTAATTCCGCTGATGATTGGTACTCGCGATATGGCGTTTCCGCGGTTGAATGCCTTCAGTTTTTGGATGACCGCTTTCGGCGGGCTGCTTTTGTACTTCAGCTTTATCGGTGGGAATGGACTTTACGGCGCTGGCAATGCGCCCGACGTGGGATGGTTCGCCTATGCGCCACTCACTTCCCGCGCATTCTCGCCCGGTCATAGCACCGATTTCTGGACGCTGGCCCTTCTAGTCTCTGGTATCGGTAGCATCGGAACCGCGGTCAACTTCATCACAACTATTTTGTGCATGCGCTGCCCGGGGATGACTCTGGGGAAAATGCCGCTGCTGGCGTGGCTAAATCTGGTCACGGGTGGGTTGGTCATCCTGGCCGTATCGCCCCTCACTGCGGCCCAGATCATGCTTTCAATCGATCGCTACCTCGGCGGCCACTTCTTCGACACGCAGGCCGGAGGAGCCGCCGTCCTCTGGATGCACTTCTTCTGGATTTTTGGTCACCCAGAGGTCTATGTCCTGATTATCCCGTGCTTCGCGTTTGCTTCCGAAATTATTCCGGTTTTTTCCCGCAAGCCGATCTTTGGATATCCAGTGATGGTGGGCGCGACTGTGGCTATCGGGTTCATAAGCATGAGCGTTTGGGCTCACCACATGTTCACAGTCGGCATGTCCTCCTACGGAAACGCATTCTTTACGGCGACTACGATGGTCATCGCTGTTCCCACCGGGATCAAGATTTTCAACTGGATCGGGACGATGTGGGGCGGCAAGATTCAGTTCAGGGCTCCCATGCTTTTCTGCATTGCTTTCTTGTTCCAATTCCTGATCGCGGGCTTAACCGGAATTATGCTGGGAGCTTCCCCGTTTAACTGGCAACTCAGCAACTCTTATTTTGTTGTGGCGCATTTTCATTACGTCATCGTCGGGGGAATTCTCTTTACCGTCTTCGGAGCTTTCTACTACTGGTTCCCCAAAATGAGCGGACGGATGTACAACGACGCCCTCGCGAAATGGCACTTCTGGCTTTTCTTAATCGGCTTCCATCTGACTTTTGATTTCATGCACATCCCGGGAATGTTGGGGATGCCTCGCCGGATCTACACCTATGAGCCAGGCCGCGGATGGGACATCTGGAACTTGATCATCACGATCGGCGTGTTTTTTCAAATTGCCGGTGTGCTCGTATTCGTCGGCAATCTTTTGTGGTCACTCTTAAAAGGGGAACCTGCCGGGAATGATCCCTGGGATGCGTGGACGCTGGAGTGGTCCACGACCTCGCCTCCACCGGATTATAACTTTGCAAAGATCCCGGTGGTCGAAAGCCGGCGTCCGCTTTGGGACATCAAGCACCCGGAAGATCCGGATTGGAAATATGAATAAGGCGGGAGAACTCGATTGAGCAGTGCAACATTAGCCCGATCATCGAATGAGTCCGCCTGGGCGCTTCCCTCGCGTGGGCGCGTGGGCATGTTTTCCCTGATTGCCGCTGAATCTGCAGTCTTCACGATTTTTGTGGTCGCTCACATTTACTATATAGGGAAAAGCCTGTCGGGCCCCACGCCAAAGGATTTGCTCGAGCTACCCATCTTTAGCACGGTCTGCCTGCTATCAAGCAGTCTGACGATTCATTTAGCTGTTAGAGCTCTGCGAAAGGCAAAGGTCGGCGTGTTCGGATTATGGTGGTTCCTGACGATGGCTCTGGGCGCGATTTTTCTAGTGGCAACGGGCCGCGAATGGCAACACTTGATTTACGAAAAAGGTTTCACCATCAGCACGAATCTTTTTGGCACGACGTATTACTCGCTTGTGGGTCTGCATGCTTTTCACGTCACCGTAGGTCTGCTCGCTATCGCTCTTGCCATGATTTTCACTCTTCTAGGCAAAGTGAAGCCGGAGCACAGCGAGCGGTTGGATGTCTTTTCGTTGTATTGGCATTTCGTTGATGTGGTCTGGGTCATTGTGTTCACCGTGGTCTACGTTATCGGTCGCTGAGGAAAACCAAGTCGCATGCATCGCTCTGATTCACGAACGGAAACACCCGAAGCCACCCCAGGCACGATCAAGCTGCCGGCGCCGACAGCTTGGCCCATCGTCTTTGCCTTCGGCATTACGCTGCTTTTGGCCGGACTGCTCACGAGTCCTTCGGTCAGCATTCTCGGAGCGATCCTGGCTGTGACTGGGTGTATCGGCTGGTTCCAGGACGTGCTCCCCCACGAAATGGAGGAGACGGTCGAAGTCAAAGCGGAAGTGTTCGTGATCACTACTCCGCGACGCGAAGTCGAAAGGCTGCCGGTAGCACCCGAGCTTCCGCGAGCTCTGCTTCCACTCGAGACATATCCGGTATCCGCAGGAATTAAAGGTGGGCTGGCTGGCAGCGTGGCCATGGCTGTTCTCGCGTGCCTCTACGGTGTTCTCAAGCAACGGAGCATTTGGTATCCGATCAACCTGCTGGCCGCGACGATCTATGGGCAGTCGCTGCAGTTGACGCCGGCGACGCTGAACGCGTTTCACCTAGGCAGTTTCGTGGTCGCGAGCTTCATTCATCTGCTTACGTCCTTATTAGTGGGATTGCTGTACGGAGCCATGCTGCCGATGTTCCCTCGCCGCCCAATTCTTCTGGGAGGCGTTATAGCGCCGATTCTCTGGACAGGATTACTCTACAGCGTCCTGGGACTTCTAAATCCCTTGCTGAATAAGGTCATTGATTGGCGGTGGTTCATTGCTTCGCAATTTGCCTTCGGTATCGTCGCGGGATTGGTCGTGGTGCGCCAGCAGCGCGTGCGTATCCGCCAGTTCGTACCTTTTTTGATGCGCGCTGGTTTCGAAGGGCCGGGGATCACGAAAGAAAAGCCGGAGAAGGACGGGTCGCGATGAGGATTCCTCCGCTCATCCTCGCGGTATGCATCTCTGCACTTGGTTTGTGCGGATGCACTAACGCACCCGGGCGGCCGACTCCGGGGGATGTTCCAATCGTTCCCAGCGAGATTTCAGATTTCAACATTCTGTATGCGCAGAACTGTTCGGGCTGTCACGGGTCGGAAGGGAAGGGTGGAGCTGCAATCCCACTCGGCGATCCTGTGTACCTGGCGATTGCAGACGATGAGGTCCTGCATCGCGCGGCGACGAACGGAATTCCCGGGACGTCCATGCCTGCTTTTGCGCAGAGCGCCGGAGGCATGCTTACTGACAAACAGGTTGATGTGATAGTGCACGGAATTCGCGAACGCTGGTCCAAGCCAGACGTTTTGCAAGGAGCGAACCCGCCACCTTACTCTTCTTCCGAGCTGGGCGATGCTTCGCGCGGATCGAAAACTTATTCCGAATATTGCTCTTTCTGTCATGGCGACGGCGGTCGCGGAGGCCGAAAAGCAGGTTCCATCGTGAATGGATCCTTCCTTGCTCTACTAAACGATCAAGAGCTTCGCACCATTGTAATTGTGGGACGCCCTGAATTGGGAGCGCCGGACTGGCGCGGTGATATTCCGGGAAAGCCAATGTCCGCACAGGATGTTTCCGACGTCGTGGCTTGGCTCGCCTCCCAGCGGCCGAAATTCCCGGGCCAGCCTTATTTGAACACCGCCAAATCGACGGGAGAAGTCCGATGACTCTTCCAGCAGGTTTTAGCAGGCGCGATCTTTTCATGAAGATCGGGATTTTCTTGAACGGCATCGTTGCGGTGATTCTAGGAGTGCCGATTGTGCGCTACCTCCTCTCTCCCGTTGCCCACGAGCGGAAAGGAAGCTATGACTCCTGGGTACCCCTCGGCAGTCTCGAACAGTTTCCCTCGGGTCAGACTCGCCTTGCCATGTATCGAGATCCTATTGTGAGTCCAACGGATGGGGAAACGGCAGATATCGCCTGCTGGGTCCGAAATGTGGATGGACAAACTTTCCAGGTGTTTGCGATTAACTGCGCGCACCTCGGATGTCCTGTTCGCTGGTTCCCGCAATCTAACCTGTTCCTGTGCCCCTGCCATGGCGGAGCCTACTACCAGGATGGCTCCCGCGCCTCCGGCCCTCCCGAGCGCGGATTGTTCGAATATCACTACAAGATTGAGAATGGAAAACTATTAATTAGGGCCGGCGAGATGCCCACTCCGGGCCAGGCCTCAAACATCGTTCGCGAGATACGTCCATGCGTCTGATTGCATCGATCGGCAAGTGGCTGGACGCGCGCCTTCAGCTTGGCGCTACCATCCGCGACACAGCCGAGCACTCCGTTCCGCGCGAAACCGCGAGCTGGTTTTACGTTTTTGGCAGTGCTGCATTCGTCGTGTTCATGCTTCAGATCGTGACGGGCATCATGCTGGCACTCATTTACGTGCCTTCCGCCGGTGAAGCCTGGAATAGTCTCCAGACTCTTAATCACAGCGTCGTGCTAGGTTGGTTTATTCGAGGTCTCCACGGTTGGGGCTCGGATTTTATGGTTGCAATCGTTCTGATCCATATGGTCCAAGTCTTTTTGTTCGGCGCGTACAAGTACCCGCGTGAACTGACTTGGATTGTGGGGGTCTTTCTCCTGCTCGTGACTCTTGGAATGGCCTTCACGGGCCAAGTTCTGCGATTCGATCAAGATGCCTATTGGGGCCTAGGAATTGGAGCGTCGATTGCAAGTCGCGTTCCCCTGATGGGACCTTCCATCGTGAATTTGATGTTGGGCGGCCCGATCATCGCAGGAGCAACTCTTTCGCGGTTCTTCGCCCTTCATGTATTCGTCATTCCCGGGCTTTTGATCGCCTTCGTGGCCGTGCATTTGCTGATGGTCATTAAGCTGGGGATCAATGAATGGCCGATGCCGGGACGCGTGGTCCGCAAGGCCACCTATATTAAGGAGTATCACGAACTCACGAAAAAAGACGGGATTCCGTTCGTTCCCGGCGCGGTTTGGAAAGACCTTTTTTTCTCAGCCTTCATCTTGCTCTCGGTCGCCGCTTGCGCCGTTTACTTCGGACCTTTTGGCCCGTCAGGCCCTCCGAATCCTACGATTATTCAAACCGCGCCGCGTCCGGATTTCTTCTTCTTGTGGCTCTATGCCGTGCTCTCGCTCTTGCCGCCATCCATGGAAACTCCCGCTTTGCTCATTGGACCGGTGATTGTAATTCTCGGACTCCTGCTCTTGCCGTTCCTTTTCGGTGAAGGCGAGAAGAGCTGGCGGCGCAGGCCCGTTGCCGTGCTCACGATTCTGCTCGTAGCGGTCGCGTTGGGAACGTTTACGCGTCTCGCTGGAAATGCACCATGGAGCCCGGTGATGGACGCATGGAGCGGGATTCCCATTCCCGCCGAGTTTCTCCACAACCGCTCCGCACTCGAACGCCAAGGCGCCCTGGTTTTCCAGGTGAAGCAATGTCACAACTGCCACTCACTCGACAATCAAGGCGGAAAGCGCGGACCGGCTCTCGATGCGGTGGCCGTTCGGTTGACACAGGATCAACTGATTCGGCAAGTAATCCAAGGCGGTGGCAACATGCCTGCGTACGGGAAGAATCTGAGCCCCGCGGAGACGACGGCTTTGGTCGCGTTCCTTGAGACGTTGCATCCTGCAGGACAATCGCCGGCGCGCGACGCCTCGCGTGCTATCGCGCTCGAACCAGACTCCGCAACGCCATCTTCGGGTCACCCCTAGAATTTCCATGACCTCTGAGATTCAAATTGTTTTGGAATCCTGGTCCGCTCCCATCGGAGTGAATGTGTCGTTGTGTCTCGCAGCTCTGGTCTATACCAGAGGCTGGCTTCGTCTCCGCATTGTTTTCCCGCGACTGATTTCAGCGTGGCAGCTTGGGGCATTTTTGGCTGGAATCATTTCAGTGTGGATCGCAATTGGGTCGCCAGTGGACGCGTTTGACGAGGTCTCGCTCTCCGTTCATATGGTGCAGCATCTTTTGCTCATGACAATCGCTCCGGCTCTGATTTGGCTCGGCGCACCAGCACTCCCGCTTCTCAAGGGGCTACCGCACTGGTTAGCTCGCCGCGTCGTGAGCCCATTTCTCCAGTGGCGTGTAGTGAAATGGTTTGGCCGTTTTCTCGCCAACCCTGCGATTTGTTGGCTCGCCGCCGCGCTCGCCTTGATCGGTTGGCATGTCCCCGCCGTATTTGAGCTGGCATTGCGCTGGAAGTGGTTGCATGAATTGGAGCACGCATGTTTTTTCGGCGCCGGCCTTCTGTTCTGGTGGCCGGTCGTTCAGCCCTGGCCAAGTACGCCGAGGTGGCCTCGGTGGGCCATACCCTTGTACCTTTTTTTTGCCACCTTGCCGTGTGACGCGCTCTCAGGGTTTCTTGTGTTCTGCGATCGCGTTGTCTACGCGTCTTATCTTTCTGCACCTCGACTCTTTGGCATTTCAGCGCTTCAAGATCAGGAATGCGCGGCCGCCTTGATGTGGACCTGCGTAACGATCATCTTTTTGGTTCCGGCAGTCATTGTCACGCTCCAGATTCTTTCGCCCCAGAAAGAGCAGTTGCCGCCGGGAACCTGGTCCGGATTCCCCACCGATGTTGAGGCGGCAAGCAAAACCGGAATCGTCAATCCCAGGGCGTAGAGGTAAATAAAAATCATTCGCGAACCTGCTCCTGATGTGAGATATTGCGCGAGTATCGTTATGTTTCGTAATATAGCGTTTTCTTTCTCTTTATGGCGAGGCGCAAACAATGATTGCAGCATCGTTAGCCAAGCGGCTGAAGTTTCCGCAATTCTCCGCCACTGTGTTGACGATTCTCGCCGGCGTCACCCTGCTCGCGAACGGATGCGGAAAACAAGCTACGCCCGCGACGCCACCTGCCGCGCCTTCACCATCGTCGCAGCTCCGCGTGTCCGCGTCCGCCGATGGCGTGGTGGTAGATACATCCACGGCCGAATTCGTGCTGAGACCGACGGGTTACGTCGCGGCGAGCCTGATATCAAACTACGGGAAACTTTCGCTAGATGATGCGGGCAGCGACCCCGGCATTCAGGTGATAGCTGGTGGGAAACAAATTTCAGATGTTGCTTTCGATGTTGCCCACCCTCAAATCTCGGAGCCTAACGGCCGATTGGGAACAAAAGGGAAACGTATCGAGGTGAAGGGTAAGAATTCAGCGGGAGATATCGACGAATCTCTGATTGTGGAAGTGTACGACGACTTTCCCAACATAGCTCTGGTCTCCAGCACGATTCGGAATTCGGGCCGGAGAGAAGTGAAACTCGACACGGTGAATCTGGACCGGCATCGCCTGAACGCATCTTTGGCAGACCCGTCGGCAGCTCCGCACGAAATGTGGTCCTTTCATGGAGCGAGTATCGAGTGGGGCAAAGATAACGTTTTTAAGATTCCGAAGAAATTCTCGCAACAAAATCAGATGGGCTCGCTCGTGGAAGTGAAAGGAGACCTGGGACGGGTAGGTGGCGGAATACCCGTCGTTGCGTTTTGGACGAATGCGGTAGGTGAAGCGGTTGGGCACGTCGAAACTCTTCCATTGGTGCTTTCCATTCCTGTGGAAACACAACCCGACGGGCGCGTCGATGCCGCCGTTCATCTAACGCCGCACGCTACATTGCAGTCTGGCGAAGCCTATTCCACGCCTCAGACGTTCGTCGCCGTTTACTCAGGCGATTACTACGAGCCGCTGCGAATTTATTCCGACGTGATCGACGGGGAAGGCCTGAAAAAGCCCGCGAACAATAGCGAAGACTATGCAGTGAGTTGGTGTGGCTGGGCCTACCTAGCCAACGTAACTCCCGCTCAAATGCTGGGCACAATTCCAAAATTGAAGGAAATGGGAATTCATTGGGCCACGCTGGACGATCGCTGGTTCAACAATTATGGCGACTGGCAGCCGCGTAGCGATACGTTTCCCGATGATGAAATTCGCAAGATGGTTCAACAGTTTCATCAGCAGGGAATTAAAGTGCAACTTTGGTGGCTGCCACTAGCAGTAGAAGATGGAGGGCCGGGATACGAATCACATCCGTACGGCGTCTCGGAGGTGGTGAAACAACATCCGGACTGGCTGATCCTGGACAAAAACGGGAAGCCCGCTCGCATGACGCGAAATCTGGCATCGCTGTGCCCTGCGCTGCCGGAGGTCCAGGCGTATTACAAGCAACTGACCGAGAGATTCATTCGAGATTGGGACTTCGATGGACACAAGCTCGACAATATTTATAGCGTGCCTGCATGCTACAACCCAAAACATCACCACAAATCGCCGAACGACTCGGTCTACGCCATGGGCGAGATTTACAAAACGATTTTTGAAACGACGCGAGCGCTGAAGGCGGATAGCGTTACGCAGAGTTGTCCCTGTGGCACACCCCCGAGTATCGCGTGGCTGCGCTATATCGATCAGGCCGTCACGGCCGATCCGGTGGGTTCTGTACAGGTTCGTCAGCGAGTGAAAATGTACAAGGCGCTGCTGGGCCCGAAGTCTGCAGTGTATGGAGATCATGTCGAGCTGACCCGCATAGCAAATCCGAACGGGAATGAAAAAGATCTCGGATCTGATTTTGCTTCTACCGTGGGCACCGGCGGAGTTGTCGGTACAAAGTTCGCGTGGCCCGATTACGGCCCGAAGTTGAGCGACGTGTATCTGACACCTCAAAAAGAAGAGTACTGGAAAAAGTGGATCGGTCTCTACAACGACAAAATGCTTTCCCGCGGAACGTTCCGCAATCTTTACGTGTACGGCTATGACGTGCCCGAGGGATATGCGATCGAAAAAGACGGAGCCATGTATTACGCGTTCTTTGCGCCTGCCTCCGATGGCAAAGACACGAAACCAGCCACTTGGGCCGGGGAAATAGAGCTACGAGGGCTAGCGCCGGGGAAATATCACGTGGTGGACTACGTCAACGGTAAAGACCTGGGGTTTGTGACTGCGCCAGGCGCGCGGCTCGATGCCAGTTTCTCTGACCATTTGCTCATCGAAGTCACCAAACAATAGAAATTTCTAAGAAGCCCGAATTCGTTCACCTTCAGCGCTGGTCCAAATGGTCGTGGAAAAATTGCTCGACGCTATCGCGATCCGTGAAAGCCTCTGTTCCGCCTTCGCGAGTGGTTGAGAAGGCCCCGGCGATGTCGGCGTATTCAAGACATTCGGCCGGGCTTGCGCCCTGCAGAAAACGATGGATGAAGCCGGCATCGAAGCTGTCGCCCGCACCGACCGAATCCACTGAAGCCACTCGCATCCCCTGGCGCCGCCATTCCTCAGAACCCTTGCGAGCGATAGCTCCCTGGGAGCCCAGTTTCACGACCACGAACTGACAGACTTGCGCAAGTTTTCCGATTGCTTGCACCAGGTCGTCGGTGCCGGCGATCTTTTTAGCCTCACGCTCGTTGGGGAAAAAAATATCGACATACGGCAGCACGTCCAGCAAATCTTTGCCCCACTTGCCTTCGGGATCATCGTTGGTGTCAAGCGAGGTCGAAAGGCCCTTGGCTTTGGCTTCGCGAAACAAATCAACGATTTTCGGGCGAAGGGCTCTGTGCAAGAAGTACGACGAGAGATGCAAATGTCTCGACGAAAAAATGTAATCGAGATCGAGATCGACGTAGCTCAACTCGAACATCGTTCCCGGATAGGTCAGGATGAAACGATGTTCTGGCTGGGTGAGTATGACGGTCAGGCCCGTGGATGTCTTACTGGAAGTGAAAGAAACATGAGATAAATCAACACCGGCCGAGGCGAGCCAGTCGAACGCCATTTTTCCCAGAGCATCGGCTCCGATTTTTGAAACCATGCCGACGCCAGTGCCGAGTACGGAAAGATTGTGCGCAAAAATCGCCGACGAACTCCCCAGCGTCAAGCGAAACCCACCGATCAAGGATTCTTCTTCGGGCTTCAATTCTTTTGGCAAGCCGTAAAGAATCAGATCTGGATTGATTTCTCCGACCACGCACACGTCGAGAGACATTCATGAACCTCGATTAGCTTCTGCTCTCCAGCGTTACCACGCGCGATAAGTTGCGAGGTTCGTCAGGATTCAATCCCTTCTTAAGTCCCGTGTAAAATCCCAGGAGTTGCCCGGCGATCACACTCGCGGCTGCACGGGCGGCTTCAGGAATATCAAGAGACAACTCCACCGTATAGTCGGCAGCCTTGCGAATCGCCGCGCTGCATGTATTTGCGACCACCAGCGTTGTGCCGCCCAGCGCCTTGATTTCTTCCAGGACGGCAACCTCAGCGTCGAACCCGGTTTCGCTGATGATAAAGGTGATCAGAGTCTCGGGACTTACGATGGCTTTTGGTCCGTGCCTGAATTCCAGCGTATGAAAACACTGCGCGTAGGAACAAGACATTTCCTTCACCTTCAACATCGATTCTTGCGCGATTCCAAAGAACGGACCTTGGCCGAGGAAGACATAATCCGCGAATGTCCCCGCCTGCACCAGCGATTTTACCGTGGTTTGGAACTGGCCTAATCGCGCAGCAAATTGCTCGGGAAGCTTGTGAAGGCCGGTCAAGAAATCAGGGTGATCTCCGCGGATGGCGGCGAGCGACTGTAATACGATGAGCATGGAAGTGAAAGATCTGGTCATTACTGTACTTTTCTCGTCGGCAGCATGCAGGATGATGTGGTCCGAAGAAAGTTTCTCGATGGGAGTGTCTGTACCGCAGGTTATCGCGAGAACTTTAAGATTGAGTACACCTTCCAAATACCTGGCTGCCTGCAGAATCTCCGAGGTATGCCCGGAGCGGGTAATCATGACTGGCTGGCAGGGGACGGGAAGCAGCTGCGGAAAGAGCATGATTTCGGATGCAGGAATCGCGCGAGATTTCTCGCCCGTGAGAATGGACCAGCTCGCCGCCGCGCTTTGAGCCAAGTAGAAGCTGGAGCCGCAGCCGATGAACACCCACTCGATATTCCCGGGTAGGTTGTGAGCAAGCAAGCGCAATTCCGCACTTTTATCCATCGCTTGCAAACACGTAGTCCAGGTGGCGGGCTGGGAGAGAATCTCGGAAATGGTGTTAGCGCCGCTTGCTGATTTCAATTCCGTCAACATTGCCTCCACAATTCCGCAAGCATTAAAGTTCAAACAACGATGGTCTTGATATGTGCCGCGCGGAGAGCGCGCAAGTTTTTGGCAGAGATTTTCCTGTCCGTAATGGTGTGATGCACCGCCGAAATGGGAGCAATGAATGAAAGGCTGCGCCGGCCGAATTTACTCGAATCGCATACGATAATCGTGGTCTTGGCATTTTCCATCATGACGCGGTTCACTCGTGCTTCCAGAAGGTTCGGAGTGGTGAGACCATATTCCAGATCGAAACCGTCCACCGCGAGCAACAAAAGATCGGCGGTCACGTGACGTAAGGAATCCTCGGCGAGCGGTCCTACTAGCGAAAACGAATTTCTTCTTAGCACGCCTCCCGTTAAAATGACCTCGACGTCGGTGCCGGCCAGCTCAGCCGCGATATTGACGGCGTTGGTGATCACCGTGAGATTCCGAACATGCTTGATCGCGCGCGCCACCGCTGTAGTAGTAGTGCCTGAATCAAGGATTACGACTTGGCCCGGTTGAACGAAGCGCGCGGCCGCCGCGGCGATCTTGAGTTTTTCGCGGCGATGCAATTGCTCTTTCTCGTGCAGCGTAGGATCCCTTAAGGCGGACGCGTCCATCGGAAGCGCGCCGCCGTGGGCCCGTTGAATTCGGCCCATTTGGTGAAGGGATTCCAAGTCTTTGCGAATCGTGATGAGAGAAGTGGAGAAGCGCCGTGCAAGGTCTTTGACAACAACCCGTCCATCGCGTTGGGTCAATTCAAGAATTTTTCGGCGCCGTTCTTCTGCCAGCATGGTTTATGGATGTGCTTTCGAATTATTACTTTTTGTTACTATTTCGAACTTAGCGTGATAGCTTGACACAAGTGCACTTCGGGAGCAAGGGCTGATGGCCGATTCAACGATCGTTTGCGTAAGCGCAAATCCTGCGATGGACCGCCGGTTGCACGTTGCATCCCTCGAGGCCGGTGAAGTGAATCGCGCTAAAAGCGCCCGCGGCCTGGCCGGAGGCAAGGCCGCGCACGTGGCGATGGCTGCTCACGCGCTAGGAGCGAATGCGAGCTGGATCGGATTTCTGGGAGGGGCGATCGGCGAAGAGTGCGCTCGGCAGTTGGAATCAATGGATATTGAAGTGGTTGCGGTGCGCACGACCACTAGCACTCGCGTGAATCTGGAGGTGATCGAAGACTCCGGAAAGGTGACGGAGATACTTGAACCCGGCGCCGCGCCGACCCGGGAAGAAACCGCCGAATTTGTGCGGGTGTGTTCCGAGCGAATACGGGAAGAGGGGAAGGCGTCGCTGCTCGTCATTTCCGGGAGCTTACCTTCAGGCATCTCACCAGATTTTTATGTTTCTTTAATTGAAGCTGCGCGAAATGCGGGCGCGAGAGTCTTTATCGATACCAGCGGCGAGGCTCTGGGCGAGAGCGTGAAAGCCAATCCAGACTTGGTGAAAGTGAATCGCGCCGAGGCCGAAGCTCTGCTGGGAAGATCGCTGAAGTCGAGACAGGAAACAACTGAGGCCGCTCGTGAAATCATTCGACGAGGATCGAGCAGCGCCGCGATCACATTGGGGAAAGACGGTCTAGTCTGGATCGAGCATCGAGACGGACCAGTGTGGATAGCGCGTCCCCCCAGCGCGAGAGTGGTCTCGACGGTCGGTTCCGGGGACGCAACTCTGGCAGGATTCGCTTACGCTGCAATTCAAGGGATCGTTGGCGAAGAGGCAGTACGACTCGCCGCCGCTTGTGGCGCCGCCAATTGCGCGGCAAGCTCGCCGGGCATGATCAATTTTGCAGACGCGCAAAGACTGCTTCCGCAAATCGAAGTGCAGAAAATGACTTTCTAGACGCAAGGTAGTGGCCGAGCGGTTCCTGGCAATAACATTTGGCAGTTTTACTTCGAAGAGGAGCTCATTCCAGGGATCCACTGTACGGCGTTGTCATGATAAATTCGGCGGAGGACTGTTTCGGACAAACCGAGGCCATGAACTTGACGGCCGTTGTATTGGAAGGTGTCGTTGGTGGCTAAAAATCTCCAGTCTCTTGCGTAAGTCTCTTGCCACTCCTTTAGCGCGTCCGCTGTGGATTCATCAGGTAGAAATTCCAGATCGGTGCCGTAGAGCACTCTGGTCTGATACTTGATCAGAAAGTTCCGCACTTTTTCCCGCGGCTGAATCATCAAATATTCTATTCTCGCCGCAGTATCAACTGCAAAATTCGGATAGCGATCGAATCGCTTCGCGATTTCATCCACATCGGTTTCCATGCTTCCCAGGTGCGCGCCGACCACCCGCAGTTTCGGGTTTTCAGCCAGCAGGTGATCGCGCGCCGCTAAAATGACCTCCTTGCGAGGATGATCGGGATGCAAATACATGTACCACTGAGGATTTTCCTTGTAGTAGTCGTAGTCCGGGCTGTCAGGATTCGGCGGTTGCCAGCAGGAGGAAGGCTCGGCAAGGTGCGCGACAAGAGTTTTATTGTCGCCCGCGATCGCCCGGTAAATGGGTTCCAAAGCCGGATCATCAGGCATGACGTATTTTCCGTCTGGCGTTTTTAGTTCCATGCCGATGTTCTTCCAGATTTTCACCGCAACGGCACCCTGGGCAAATTCCCGGCGAAGTTGTTCTATCGTTTTTCGCGCGAAATCCGTTCGACTTAAATCAAATGGATCGAAGGTGACGCACAATCGTGCATGGTTCTGACTCGCTTGAACAAACCCCTTGGCGCGCGCAATTTCTGTATCCAATTGGCCATAAATTCCGTGGTTATCGGCCACGCAAATATCCAAAACGTTCAATCGAAGATGCGTCATCAGATCACTAAACTGAGGATCGGTCTTGAATGCATGAACGTGAGTATCGATCGGCTCCAGCGCGGCGAACGCTTGCAGCAGGTCCCTTGGGCTGTCTGGTCGAAGTGCTTCAAGGGTTGCTGCATGCAATGCGAGGAAACCAAACGAATGTACGTAGGTCGCCGCGACCGTCGCGATCCCGGCCGCCAACAACAAGACGAGCACTTTCTTGAAATCTACACGCATCTTGGCAACCTAGTGTTTAGCAGGCCCGGAACGCGCCCGCGTCCTTCCCGGCTCATGTCCATTCGTATCATGTGGTTGATCCCGCAGGTCCGCCAGGATTAGTTCGACACCGGCTTCGCGCAGGGGACGTAGATACTTGGGGTCTGTGGCGGAATCGGTGACAAGAATATCGACGTCCGTGATGGGACCAACGTAGGCGAAGCCCTGATTCCCGAATTTGCTATGGTCCGCCAGTGCAATGCTGACGCGTGCGGACTTCAAGATCATCTTTTTAATCTGCGCTTCGGCCTGGCTCGCAGTGGAAATTCCGTACTGGGGATCGATGGCGCTCACACCCAATACCGCTTTGTCCACGCGTATTTCCGACAAGGCTCGCTGCGCCCAGACTCCCGAAAGATAAAATACGTCCTTCTGAAGTTCGCCCCCTGTTGAGATGACCGAGACGTGCTGGCTGCGCTGGAATTCATCCACAATCGGCGGCGAATTTGTGATTATGGTCAGCCTGTTGCGATGCAACAGGCGGCGGGCGAGTTCGTAGACTGTGGTGCTGCCTTCCAGGAAAACGGTCTCACCGTCCAGGATGAGGCGCTCCGCTTCTCGCGCGATGGCCTGTTTTTCGGCTCGATTGCTGCGCCCCAGCGCCTCGTAGGAAGGCTGAAAATTGGTGCTGGAGGTGCGTGAGACGGCGCCGCCGTGCGAACGCAGCAGCACGCCTTCTTTTTCCAAAACGGCGAGATCGCGCCGGACTGTAGCCGCTGTGACCCCCAGATCGCGTATCAGATCGGAGGCCGTAACAGTTCGCTCGCGCGACAGAATTTCGCGTATGCGAAACCTCCGTTCTTCTGCCAGAAGGCTCATTCAGGCTGCTCCGTCTCCATTAAATGGCCCGAAAAGCACGCGGATTGTGCCACAGATTAGGAGAAATTGATCCCAAAATTACAAAATACACCAAATTAGATAAAAAAAGTTGACAAACAAACACAATAGGGCTAAGTACGTCAACGATTGGGGTTTTGTCCAACACTCAGCCAGGGTAAGAAAACTTGATACAGCATTGCCTAGGGGAGGGGTTACCTGTGACTAAAATGTGCGGCCTTCGTTCATACTCTAGACAGCAGTCCCGGACAGGAATTCTAAGATCCGCAAGCAAGGGACGTTTCCCCGGTTTCCTCACCGCTTTACTGCTTTTGCCGCTGCTCTTTGCAGGAAGCGCTTGGGCACAGAAAGACACAGGCAACATCGTAGGGGTGGTTACCGATGCTGGAGGAGGAGTGGTTCCTGGCGCGAAGGTCAGAGTGCGTGACGTGGATCGCGGCACTGAGTTTGAAACAACTACCAACGGAAATGGAGAGTACGTAGCAGGGCCCTTGAAAGTCGGACGCTATACCGTCACCGTGGAAAAGGCAAATTTCAAGACGGCCGTGGCCGGTCCAGTGCAACTTGACGTGCAGGGCCGAATCGAAGCAGACGTAAAACTGGAAATAGGCCAGATCTCGCAAAAGGTTGAAGTAAAGGTCCAGAACCCGTTGCTGGAAACCGAGACCAGCACGATGGGCGAGGTGATGGACAAAACGCGTATCGAGACACTTCCGCTGAACGGGAGAAATTTCGCGCAGCTGGCGCAGCTCGGGGTCGGCGTTGTGCCCAGCGAACCCGGCTCGCGCGTGAGCGGGAGTTATGGATTCAGCGTGGACGGTGCCCGCTCGTTGCAGAACAACTTCCTGCTCGATGGAATCGACAACAATTCAAATTTAGGCGACGTGCTGAATGAATCGTCGTACGTGATTCAACCACCCATTGACGCCATTGAGGAATTTAAAGTTCAAACGAACGACTACAGCGCAGAATTTGGAAGAGGCAACGGAGCAATTCTAAATGCCGTGATCAAATCGGGCACCAACGGTTATCACGGAGATGTTTTCGAATATTTGCGAAATGATGTTCTTGATTCTTCTCCTTTCTTCATTGTTACACCGCAGAAACCACCGTACAAGCAGAACCAGTTCGGCGCTACATTTGGCGGCCCGGTACAGAAGGACAAGACGTTCTTCTTCGTCGATTACGAAGGATTTCGCTTGCGGCAGGGAATACCGCAAACCGCGTTCGTTCCTGACCAAGACATGGTGGTGGGCAACTTCTCCGAACTTCTGACGAACACGCCGGCGATGGCCATTGACCCCAACACCGGCAACCCGACGGGGGCTATCGCTCTTGATTGCAATCATCACCAGACCTTTGTGGGGGAGATCTTCAACGCCAGGCAAACCCTGCCAGTACCGGTAACACCCGCCAATCCCTCTGGAATGTGCGGATTTCCGATCGGGGTGGACGGCTCAGGCAACCCCACGAATATTTTCCCTACCGGATCCGTGGACCCGCTGGCTGCCCGGCTTGCAGCTCTGATTCCGCCCCCGAACTCGTCCATCAATCCAGCTTTCAATTACATCGCCGTCCCCGTGCGCAGTGAAACCCGCAACAATTTTGACGTCCGAATGGACCACACTTTTTCGAGCAAGGATTCCATCTTTGGACGGTTCAGCTACGAAAACCAACCCAGTTTTATTCCACCGCCTTTCGATAATGTGCTGGATGGCGGCGGGTTTTTCGACGGGAATGAGGATTTCTCTTACCGCAGCGTGGCGTTGAGCGAGACTCACATTCTTGACTCAACCCATGTGAACGAGTTTCGTTTTGGCTATAACCGCATCAACGCGCATCGCTACCAAGTTAACTTCAACGAAAACGTCTCAGGGCAGCTTGACTACCCCGGGGTGCCGTTCGAACCCGGCACATTTAATGGCGGACTTCCAGCTTTGACGTTCAGCGATGGCTCGGCTCCAGAACTTGGCAGCTCGGGCTATTTACCTTCGATCGAGAAGCAGAATAGCTACGTCTTTACCGACAACTTCACCTGGATCAAAGGTCGTCATTCACTTAAGTTCGGCACCGAGATCCGCTTCGAACAATTCACCATTTTTCAACCATCGGCTTCTCGCGGCACCGCCGATTTCAGCACGGGCTTCACCGATAATCCAGCCGCGCCCGGAACTGGCGGTTATGGCTTTGCGAGTTTCCTCTTGGGCATTTCCGATGGCGGGTCAATCGTAAATCTTCACAACGTTGACTACCATCGGCAAATCTACGCGGGATTCGTTCAGGATGACTTCAAGAAATCGGAGCGCCTTACGTTCAATCTCGGTTTGCGCTACGAGCTTTATTCCACCGTCAAAGCATCCGGCAATGAACAGGCCAACTTTGATTTTGGATGCGGGTGCCTCATTGTTCCTAAGGGACAAAATGCCGTACTCACACCGACCCTTGCCACGCAAATTTCGATTGACCGTAATGGGTCACCGGGTCTGGTCTCGCCTGATCTCCACAACTTTGCGCCGCGAGTCGGCCTCGCCTACAAAATAAACAACAAACTCGTTCTCCGAACTTCTTACGGGATTTTTTATGGCGGTCAAGAAAACGGTCCCTACTCCAATCCAAGTCCCGGATTCAATCCGCCATTTTTTGTGACGCAGTCATTCAACATGCCCTGCCTAGGGAATTCCGCGAACCCTAGTTTTCCCCTAACCAACTGTTCGATCCCGGGCTTCAACTCATTGCAGCAGGGATTCCCGGCGAACTCCTTGGTTGACCCGAATACTCCGTTGCTTTTCTCCATCAGCCCAAAAATCACTACACCGTTCATGCAGCAATGGTTCCTTGGTTTCCAGTATGAATTGCCATCGAACGTCGTGGCTCAAGTTTCCTACGTGGGTTCGCACGGCGCAGATCTCTTCGGTCTGTTTAACGGAAACCAGGCCGTCCCTACACCGGACCCCAATAGTCCCACCGCCGGACGACGCCCCGATCCCAATATTGATGCGGGGATCGATACGCTTCGTTCCAACTTATTTTCAAATTACACTGGATTGCAACTTCGCCTGGAGAAGCGCTTTTCCAAGGGTTTGCAGTTTGAAGCAGCTTACACATACAGTCACGCGCTCGACGATGCTTCAAGTGCCAGTCTCGGCGCTCAGAATCAAGGGGATTTTCGTTTGCAAACGGCTCCACAGCTGGAGTATGGCAACGCGGATTTCGATGTTCGACATAGATTCGTCTTCAACTTTGTGTACGACCTGCCATTCGGCAAGGATCAACGATTTGGCTCAAATCTTTCGGGTTTCCGCAACCAGCTCGTCGGCAACTGGCAAGTCACTGGAATTATCTCGGCGCAGACAGGCAATTGGTTCACGCCCACCGATGATCTGGTGAACATCTCTAATTCCGATTGCGGAGGAGAAGTTTTCAATTGTGCGCGTCCCAATGTTGTTGGAAATCCCAACGGAACGCCTTGCCTCCCCGGAACAATATTCAACACTTGCGCCTTTGTCCCCAATACCACCGAGGGGACGTTTGGAGACGCAGGTCGAAACATCATTCGGGGTCCCGGACTGCAAAACTGGGACCTGTCTTTCATCAAGCAATTCCCCGTTCGCGAACAAATGCGTTTTGAGTTCCGCGCGGAATTGTTCAATATATGGAACCATCCAAACCTGACGTTCACGGATGTGACCACGACGGACGAGAACTTCTCCACCGAGCGGGGGACTTCGCAATTTGGCTTTCCTACTGCGTCGTTGCCTCCTCGATTGATCCAATTCGCTCTGAAATTCTATTTCTGAAGTCTGAAGGTAGGATTCCCCCAAGTTCGTGGCGATATATTCGAAGCGGGCGTCGAAAGGTGCAGTCTGTGAGTGACTGTGGTAAGAAAATACGGCTGAACCGAATCGTTCGGCCCGGCAGGAAAGCTTTGGTTGTGGCTTTCGATCACGCGCTGGTCCTAGGGCCTATCGCAGGTACTGAAAATCCAGCGGATCAGGTCAGACGCTTTACAGACGCCGGGGTTGATGCTGTTTTGTTGAACCTCGGCCTCCTACGAGGATGTCTCAGCTCATTGCTCGGACCGTCGATGCCCGGAATTATCGCCCGTATTGACTGGACGACTTTGTGGGGACTGCCGGGTGGCGATGGATCCGGCGAACTTAGAAGCTGTCTGCTGGCCCGGCCCGAAGACGCCATGCGCAACGGCGCGGACGCCGTGCTGACGTACCTTGCGGTTGGCACCGGCGATTCAGATTTCGAAACGAAAGAAGTGGCACGCAACGCGGAAGTGGCGCGCGAGTGCGAGCGGATCGGCATGCCGCTGATCATTGAAACGCTGGCGCGGGGCAAGAACGTCAAGAGCCCTTCCGCTCCAATGTGGCTGAAGCTACACACCAGAATGGCCGCCGAGCTTGGTGCCGATCTCGTGAAAACCGATTATGCGGGCGATCCGCCGTCCATGCGCGACGTCGTGGAGAATTGTCCGATTCCAATTCTCGTTCTTGGTGGCAGCCGGTACTCGTCGGATGCGGAGGCTCTCGCGCTGATCCACGGCGTGGTGGCAGCCGGCGCTGCGGGAGTGTTCTTCGGACGAAATGTATTTCAGGCGGACGACATGGATGCATTCTTGCAAAACGCTCGCGTTGCATTGGATAAAAGCAAGCCGTCTCCTGCCCGGCGATGAAAGCGGCAAGCGCTCGCTCGGGACATGTGTCGATACGACGTGTCGCAAGCGTTTTGGATGGCCGCTCCGGCTATCGATTGAAGGCGCCCTGGGGCCATGTTTCCGTACTGGAGGGCGGCGGCCACATTTGCGAGTTGAATCTGAACGAGTGTGATGGGGTCAATCCGCTGTGGCGTCCGCAGTGGAAAACGATTGATCCTTACAAATATAATGTCGCCAAGCATTCGCGCACGTACGGGTCTCTTCCGGATGGAAGGTTGCTCGCGGGAATCGCGGGGCACAACCTGAGTTTCGACTACTTCGGACCTCCTTCCAAGGACGAAGTGGCCGCTGGACACAGTACGCACGGGGAAGCACCCTCAGTGAAATGGCAATTCAAGAGCGCATTGGGCACGTCGCCTGCGACTCTTCACTGTCGTGCTTTGTTGCCGGATGCTCAAATCAAATTTGTGCGAGAGATTTCAGCCGACGAGCGAAACCCGGTGGTCTACTGCGAGGAGACGGCAACGAATCTAGGTACTTTTGATCGGCCAATTTCCTGGAACGAGCACGTGACTTTCGGGCCCCCCTTTGTCCAGTCTGACGTAACGCTGTTCGATATGCCTGCAACCCGCGCAAAAACCTGCCCAGCTTCGTATAGCTCGCGGCCTCTGTTGAAAGCTAATGCTGAGTTTGCTTGGCCGATCGCGCCTGCGGCCCGTGGCGGGTGTTTGAATCTGCGAACTGTGCCACAAGCCAAATTTGAGCATTACACCGCGCAATTGCTTGACCCCAAACTCAAGGTGGCCTTCATATCGGCCTGCAACCCTCCCGCTGGTCTTCTCGTGGTCTATTTGTTTCATCGAGCGGACTTTCCCTGGGTAGGGAATTGGGTCGAACGCTTTCACCAGTCGCATGCGCCATGGAACGGAGGAACCTTTTGTCGAGGCCTTGAGTTCAGCACCACGCCATTCGCAATGCCTCGGCGACAAACGGTGGAACAGCATCGGATGTTTGGAGAAACGGTCTATCGCTGGCTTCCCGCGAAGTCCGAACTGAATGTTCGATACGTGATCCTGCTTTTTCGGGTTCCAACTGACTTTCGCGGTGTTAAATCTGCAACGGTTGAAGGGCGCGAGGCCAAAGTTATCGAGACCGGGCCTCATTCGCGCAAGATTTCTACTCGCGTGAAGCGGTTTCTCTAATGCTAAGGGTTCCAGCGATGCGCAGTGGAAATACGATTCCGAAGTCGCCCAACATTCGTCGGTTAAATGTCCTGGTGGAGACACCTTTCCAGCAGTTCCGCTGTCTATTGCTTCTTGCTGTTTTTCTGGTGATCGGAACTGCGGCCTGTCAGAAATCTCCCACGGCGCTGGCGGACCCGACAAAGCCGCAGTCGGCGATATCAATAAGCACTCAATCGGATGGCATTTCGATCAAAACGCCGACCGCGGAATTTCAGCTTCTTCCCTCGGGCTATCTTCGCGGCTACTTGAACGTGAATGGCGGCGAGTTGACGATAGACGATCCGCAGGGGAAGGAGGCAAGTGATCCCGATTACGTTATGATCGATGGCAAAGAGCTCCGTGATTTCGAAATCGATATTGCTCATCCAAAACTTTCCGATGCTTCCCGCCGCCTCGGCCCATTGGGTAAGCGGATCGACCTCCAGGGCGTTAGCAGATCCAGGCCAGAAATCGAGAAGACGGTTTCGGTGGAGTTTTACGACAACTTCCCGTCACTTGCGTTGACTACGGCCTCGTACAAAAATATCGGCAAGACTCCTGCAGCGCTCGAAACGGTGGTCACGCAGCGGCACGAACTGAACGCATCTTTGATTGATTCTGCAGTTCGTCCCTTCGCGATGTGGTCATTCCACGGTTCGAGCGAGAAATGGGGAAAGGATAACGTGGTTTTGATTTCCAAGGATTTCTCTCGAGCGAATCCCATGGAGCAGGTCATGAAAGGAGACCCTGGCACGGGAGGCGGCATCCCGGTTGTGGCCTTTTGGACTGCCGAGATGGGAGAAGCGATCGGCCACCTGGAAACTCTGCCGCTCACACTGGCAATTCCCGTTCACGTTGACGCCGGCGAACGCGTCGACGCCTCGATAGAGTTGAAGCCCGAACAAACGCTCGAGCCCGGTGAAGTCTATTCTACGCCCGTCAGTTTCCTTTCAGTATTTCACGGAGATTTCTACGAGCCGCTGCGAATGTACTCCGACGCGCTGGCCGCGCAAGGCTGGAAAATCCCAAAACCAAATTCCGCGGATTACGAAGCGAATTGGTGTGGATGGGGTTATGAGCTGAAATTCACGCCCGCGCAAATGATCGGCACCATCCCAAAACTGCAGGAAATGGGATTGAAGTGGACAACGCTCGATGCCGGCTGGTTCGACATCAGAGGGGATTGGCTGCCTCGCGCCGGCCTGGGCGTCGATGGCATCAAGAAAATTGTTGATGCCTTTCACGCGGCGGGGCTTCGAATCACGCTGTGGTGGATTCCCATTGTCGTCGAAGACGGACAGGGAATCGACATGCTGGACAACCACACTTACAAACTTGCGGATGTTGTAAAAGAGCATCCCGACTGGCTGATGCTGGACAAGGACGGCAAACACGCCCGCATGACGACGGGCCTTGCAGGTTTGTGCCCGGCAGTTCCGGAAGTTCAGGAATATTATCGTGAACTAACGAAACGTTTCATAAGCGACTGGGGATTCGACGGCCACAAGCTGGATTTTGCGTTTACCGTGCCGCCCTGTTACAACCCAAAGCACCATCACAAATCTCCTTATGACTCGACGCAAGCAATGGGCGAGATTTATAAGATCATTTTTCAGACGACACGTGCCTTGAAACCCGAGAGCGTCACGCAGAGTTGCCCTTGCGGAACTCCACCCAACATGGCCTGGCTTCCTTTCATCGATCAAGCCGTGACGGGTGATCCCGTAGGTTCCGCGCAAGTGAGGCAGCGAATCAAAATGTACAAAGCTCTTCTGGGACCTTACGCCGCGGTTTACGGCGATCACGTTGAACTCACTAAGATCTCCGGAGTTAACTCAAATAACGAACAGGACATCGGACGCGATTTTGCATCCACCGTGGGAGTGGGCGGTGTGCTGGGCACCAAATTCACGTGGCCGGATTACGGACCGAAACTCAAGAATGTCTATCTCACCACCGAAAAGGAAGCTCTCTGGAAGAAATGGATCGCGATTTACAATCAGAAAATGCTGTCGCGCGGCGATTTTCGGGACCTGTACACTTACGGGTACGATGTTCCGGAAGCTTATGCCGTGGAGAAGGATGGCAAAATGTATTACGCGTTCTTCTCGCCGGTCGCGGCATCCAAGTGGCACGGAACAATCGAATTGCGCGGACTTTCGCCCGGCAAATATCGCGTAACCGACTATGAAAACGGCCGCGAGCTGGGAACGGTCGACAGCGACAATCCCAAACTCACGACGCAATTTCGGGAACATTTGCTGCTCGAAGCCGCAAAAGAGTAGGCTGGCGCGCTGAATGAGCCTCCTAGCCATCGACATCGGGTCAAGCCAATGCAAAGCAGTCGTCTTTGCCGTGTCCGGCGCAGTAGTTGCGAGGAGCGTCTCCCCTTACTCTCCTGATTTTCCTCAGCCGACCTTTGCGGAAATGGATCCGGGAAAATTCTGGAATGCCGTTTGTGAGACGTCTCGCGAGGTAACCCGCGATTTAATCCATGACCCAGTGCAGGCCTTGTGCCTCAGTTCGCACGGAGAAACTTTTATTCCGGTGAACGCTCGGGGCGAGGCAATCGGCCCCGCAA
The DNA here is from genome assembly GCA_003167215.1 of Acidobacteriota bacterium. Lineage (GTDB taxonomy): Bacteria > Acidobacteriota > Terriglobia > Acidiferrales > UBA7541 > Palsa-295. The sequence goes on from PMTV01000068.1 coordinate 27,578, forward strand.
TACTGAATATCGATAACCGAGCGAGCCACGAAGCGAACTGGTGTGAGAACGCAATCGGAGCGCGCCGCATTTTCGAAATAACAGGGCTGGTTGTTCACCCGATGTACCCGATACCCAAGATTCTGTGGCTACGCCAGCACCGGCCCGAAATTTATTCCAAAGCGATTCGATTCCTCGGCGTAACGGATTTTGTTCACGTCAAACTTGGACTTCCGCCATACATCGGATATTCGCTGGCTTCGCGATTCCTCGCCTTTGACGTGATTGGCGACTGCTGGTCTGAAGAAATTTTGAATGCGGTCGGCTTGACCGACGATCAGCTTCCGCTTGCCGCTCCGGCGGGAGCGATGGCCGGAACGCTTAACTCCGGAGCCGCGAACGCCCTTGGGGTAGGTGTCGGCACGCCTGTCGTCGTCGGCGGCCACGATCAGGCGTGCGGAGCTTTGGGCGTCGGTGTGATTAGGTCCGGCCGCGTGTCGGATTCGATGGGAACTTATGAGTGTCTTGTGGCAGCGTCGGATGAGCCGAGGCTGGGTGAGGGAGCGTTTTCCGCTCGCCTGAACTCTTACAGCCATGTTGTTCCGAGAAAGTTTCTCACTCTTGCATATTTTCCGTCCGGGATCATGGTTCAGTGGTTCCGCGATCTGATTTATGGCCGGGGCATACAGTTGAAACACTCAAAGTTTGAAGCGAACGAATCCGATGAGTATTCGCTGCTGGAAAGAGAATGCACAGCCCTTCCAACCGGCCTGTGTATTACACCGCACCTGTTCGGGACATGTAATCCTGATTTTGATCCGCGCGCTCGCGCGACCATTTTTGGGCTCTCTTCAGAATCGAACCGAAGCCAAATCTACCAGGGAATCCTCGAAGGAATCGCCTGCGAGCTCGCGCAGGTGGCGGAGCTGCTGGCGAACGCGAGTGGCGAATTCAAGGATCTTTATGTTATTGGTGGTGGAACGCGTTCACCACTGGGACTGAAACTGCGAGCGGCCCTGACAGGGTGCCGCTTGCACGTGATGCAATGCGATGAAGCTGTTTGCCTGGGTGCCGCGATACTGGCTGGCGTAGCGGCCGGAGCCTATACGAGAGTTGTGGAGGCCGTGGACCAGGTCATCCGCGAAAAGGAAGTCGTCGAGCCGGACGCGCAGCTCTCGGCTTCGTACGCGTCCCAGTTGAAACAATATCGGCGCTTATGTGCCGCCTTAAAAATGTTACGTGATGTAAATTCTCGCGGCCAATCGGAAGAGGAGAAATAGTGATCCAGCCAACCGTCGGATTTATCGTTTACGGCGTTCACAAAGATGGATTGAAAGATCCGATGGGAACGCCGTTTATCGATGATGCAGTCATTCGGCGTTCTAAAAAAGCGTTAAGCGCCGCGGGGTTACAGATTGTCGATCATGATGTGGTAGTGGCAAGCAAAAAAGAAGCCGAGGCCGCTCTAAAAAAGATGAAGTCCAATGATGCGGTGGACGCTGTGATCTTGTTTTCCGGAACTTGGGTTTGGGCAGCACATCTTGTCGCCGCCATCCGTGATTTTGCCGCGACGGGCAAAGCCGTCTTGCTGTGGACGCATGACGGCTCGCAGGGTTGGCGGCCCGTTGGCGGTCTGGTGATGCACGGAGGATTGCTCGAAATTGGCTTGCAGCATAAATTTGTGTACGGCAGCGCCGATGACCGAGAGGCGGTCGAAAGCATCGTCAGCTACGTGCGCGCGGCTCATCTGAAAAATATTCTCAACATGGGAACCGTCGGAGCATTTGGCGGGCGCGGCATGGGCCAGACCTGCGGAGCTGCCGACCCATCGCAATGGATGCGAATGTTCGGTTTGGACATCGATTCGCGAGATACAACGCAGCTCATCAAAGCGGCCGAGCACATCTCGGCTCAGAAAATCTCGGAGCTAGAACCGCGCCTGAAGAAGCTGTTCGGGACAGCACCGGAGAAAACCGTCGTTAACGAAAGATCAATCCGATTGTATCTTGCGCTCAAAGAACTAATCGAAGCGGAAAAATTCGATTTTTACACCATTCAATCATTTCCGGGGCTGGGTGATGATTACGCTGCCACGTGTTTTGCGCAAAGCATGATGCTCGAAGACGGCTACGGCGCCTCAACGCTCGGCGATCTGAATACCGCGCTCACAGTGTTTCTTCTCACGAAATTAAGCGAGGAGCGCGTCTATTACGGAGACCTGCAGCACATCGACAAACGCACGAAGGAAATCAAAATAATTGGAGATGGCGCATGTCCTCCCTCCCTTGCGGGCAAGCTAGGTCCGGCAGGTTTTGCGACGCACGGAATCCCCACAGAAGGAAAAGCGGGCGGCGTTTCCGTAAAACTGATTTGCAAAGTTGGCGAAGGCGTTCTGGCGCGCCTAGGCCGATTGAATGGAATATTTCAAATGGCCATCACGCGCTGCACCATTTTTGAGCCGCCGGCCGATCAAGTTGAGCGCCGCCTGAACGAGTGCGGAATTCCTTTCTGGCCTCACGGGTTCGTCACCGCTCATTGCGATATCGACGCTCTGATTCAGAGCTGGACCAATGAATATGCCTGCCTGGGCTACGGTGCGGATCTCTACCCCGCGTTGCGAGATTTTTGTGAACTCACCGGCATCAAACCCATCCTGCTCTGACCCGGGACCATGACTCGGACGATCCCGCCGGACTACCGCAATGAAAACTGAAACGCAGCCTCACTTGACGCGCGGCTTCGGTTTGCTTCAAGCGACTGCCCTAAACATGATCAACATGATTGGTGTTGGCCCCTTCATTACAATTCCGCTATTGATGGCTTCCATGGGCGGTCCACAATCCATGCTGGGCTGGCTGACGGGCGCGCTGATAGTGATTTCCGACGGTCTGATCTGGAGCGAATTGGGGGCGGCGCTGCCAGGCTCCGGCGGCAGCTATCATTTTCTTCGCGAGGCCTACGGTCACCAAAGTTGGGGCCGTCTCATGGCGTTTCTCTTCATCTGGCAATTCGTTCTAAGCGGCCCCTTGGAAATCGCATCCGGCATGATTGGATTCGGAAACTATTCTTCTTATCTTTGGCCGGGGTTGACCGCTCGAGGCCAGCAATACATTGCGGTTGCCGCAGGCCTCGTAGTTTTGTTCCTCTTGTGCCGGCAGATCAAGTTCTTGAGCAAAATTACCGTGACCCTTTGGGTTGGCACGGTGCTTGCGATGTTAGCTGTCATTGTCACCGGCCTTCCGCACTTCAATGTTCATAGGGCGTTCGATTTTCCATCAGGAGCATTCGCTTTTAATCGTGGGTTCGTGCTCGGTCTCGGCAGTGCCACTCTGATCGCCGTCTACAACTATCTCGGATATTACGATGTATGTTACATCGGGGATGAGGTGAGGAATCCCTCTTACGTAGTGCCCCGCTCCATTCTGTATTCGCTCGCGATTTGTTGCGTAGGATATTTAGCGTTGCATCTCGCCATAATCGGGGTAGTGCCGTGGCGGGAAGGAATTCATTCGAACTTCATCGTTTCTGATTTCATGGAACGTCTTTATGGCAGAGGGGCTGCGATCGCGATAACAATCTTGATCCTCTGGTCGGCGTTCGGATCGGTGTTCGCGCTTCTTCTGGGTTATTCGCGAATCCCTTATGCGGCTGCGATCGACGGCTATTTCTTCCGCCCGTTCGCGCAATTGCATCCCACGAAAAATTACCCTCGAGTTTCCCTGTTGGTTTTGGGCGGTGTATCGATTGCAGCCGCGTTCCTCAAGCTTGATCAGATCGTGAGCGCATTGATTACTACCAGAATTCTGGTGCAGTTTCTGGGGCAGCTATTTGCCATCCCACTTTTGCGGAAGAAGTTGCCTGACAGCGCGCGACCGTACAAGATGTGGTTTTATCCCGTGCCCATGATCATCGCTTTTTTTGGATGGGGGTACGTTTTTCTGACTTCGGGTTGGCTCTACATCAAGATTGGTTTATTGACGTTACTAGTCGGCGTGCTGGTTTTTTTCGTTTGGGCGAAGTGGAAGGGCACCTGGCCCTTCAAATCCAGCCAAGAGCATGAGTCAGCGCCACGTTAACTCGGTTTTCTGAGTTCGTTTACGAGCTTCTTGGCTTCTCTCATTCTTTCTTTGTAGTACGTGGGGCTTAAAACAATTTCCTTGTCCCCCACGTGCACGCGTTCTTTGATGCCTTCTTTTGACAAAAATAATGCAAGCGCTACATACGTCTTGATTTCCTTTTCCAGGAACTGAATGGCCTGTCGTTTGGACTCATCCATTTTTCACCTCAGAGTGCGGATAAATGGCAAAGGTTGAAAATAAAAAAGGGCTGATTCAGCCTCGAGCCTTGCCTGATTCTGGGCACTCGCTTGGTCGAGTGACTTGGACGAAAGGGGACTCAGTCACGTGGACTCCGCTGATGCTGGTGCCTACGCGTTTCTAGATGCGGCCGAGAAGCAGCAGAATAACGACGATGACCAGGATCAGCCCGACTCCGCCAGTCGGGGCATAACCCCAGTCCCGGCTATGCGACCACCTGGGCAACACACCGAGAAGTGCCAGCACCAAGATCACGATCAATATAGTCCCGAGCATTGTTCCTCCTGTTTCTCTCTTCGCCCAAGTAACGAGCGGAGCTCTCACGTTCTCCCAGCACCGCCAGGGCGACTCGGCCTGACTGCACGCCTGTCGCCCTGAAGCTGGCCGAAAACGCTGGTTAGATCACAACGCTAATGCCAACGCGAGCGCCGGGATAGTACGGGTTGCACAGATAATAGCCGCCGTCGATGTAATCAACGTAAACGTTATCGGTGTAGTACCAGCCCTCCGGCCACGGATTCTCGAATCCAAACCAAAAACCACCGTATTGGAATCGTGAAAAACCGCCGACCATCACTGGCTGGTTGATTACGAAGGTGTGCTCCGAACCAAAATTGGCGCGGAATCGATCGTCAGGTATGCGAGCGCTGCTTCTGGCGCTGAGCCGAAGTGCCGGCTCTGAGCGTTGCTTCTGCTCTGCGGCTGCACTGCGCTGAGGCTGACCATGTTCCTGCGCTGTTGCTTCCTTGCCGCGCCCTTCCTGATTTTCAGTCTTAGCCTGCTTCTCTTGCTCTGCTGGCTTGGCCTGTTTCTCTTGTTTCGCTGGCTTAGCCTTTGCTTCTTCCTCTTGCTTCGCTGGCTTGGCCTTGGCTTGTTCCTCTTGCTTTGCAGGTTTGGCCTTGGNNGCTTCTTCTTGTTGCTTTGCAGGCTTAGCCTTGGCTTCCTCTTCCTTTGCTGGCTTGGCCTGCTTCACTGGTTTTTCGCTCTTAGCCTCTTCCTGTTTGGCAGGCTTGGCTTCTTGCTGTTTGGCAGGCTTAGCCTCTTCCTGCTTCGCAGGTTTGGCCTCTTCCTGCTTGGCAGGCTTGGCCTCCTCTTGCTTAGCTGGCTTGGCGGCTTCCTCGTGTGTCGCAGGCTTGGCCGCTTCTTCGTGGTGCTCTTCCTGCGCGAAAGCAGGAACCGTGGCTCCGAGAAGCAAGAACACGGCTGTAGTGCTGATTATTCCGAGTACTTTCATCAGTGTTGCCTCCATTACCGAGAAATTCATTCGCTGGGCGTTTTTCGCCGAGCGTGGTTCATTATTTGCGTCCGACGACGCACAGCTCATCTCCGTGTCGTTTATTAAGGCTTGCTTATGCCCCAACGTGGATTCGGGAGAAAGCGTGGAATAGTCCGAAAACGTTCAGTAGCCACAAAACTACAGCGATGACTACCACTGCATTCAAGATGGACTTGATCGTTCCCTGCATCGGTATAAACCGATTGACCAGCCAAAGCAGGACGCCTACCACGATCAGGACCATTACAAGCTGAAGTAACGGCATTTAGCTATCTCCTTCGTTCACAGGCAGATACTCCGACCGGTCCCAAGGTGTTGTATCAATTTCTCTGTTGGCAAGAACTGCTTGTGCCGGCTGAAGTGGAAAGGAACCTGCGATCTTCAGTATCGTTGGGCGGAAGCTTTAAGACCTGTTTTCACCTTGCTCCTATCGCTTTACCCACACGCAATATCTTAGAAGGCGCCGTGGCGGGTGTCTGTTCACTTGAGCACACATTTGCATCTTGCTTGCGAATTCGCGGTCGAGCTACCATACTATGTAGGAAGGGGTTGCAACCGTGGCCACAGCTTCAAATCGACTGAAATCCGGTAGCAAGCTTGCCAATGGTAAGGACGCGTTCAACGCTCAGCATTTTCTTGATTCGGCCGGTGTCGCTCGGAAAGTTACGGAATTCAAGAAGAGAGAAGCGATCTTCTCGCAGGGCGATCCCGCGAAGAATGTTCTCTATATTCAGAAAGGCGCAGTAAGGCTGTCGGTCGTGAATGAAACCGGCAAAGAGGCCGTTGTCGCTGTTTTGGGGCCGGGCGATTTTTTTGGCGAGGGATGCCTCGCCGGCCAGCCGATTCGGATAGGGTCGGCCACGGCAATTGCGCCGACTACGGCGCTCTTGATCGAAAAGAAGGAAATGATCCGCGTTCTCCACGCGGAACATGCGTTCTCCGACCGTTTCATCGCTTACATGCTTTCCAGGAACATCCGAGTGGAAGAAGATTTGGTCGATCAGCTTTTTAACTCCAGCGAGAAGCGGCTGGCTCGCACCTTGTTGCTGCTTGCCCGCTATGGCAAGGAAGACAAACCCCAAAAGGTGCTCCCCAAGATATCGCAAGAGATGCTGGCGGAAATGGTCGGCACCACGCGCTCGCGCGTGAATTTCTTTATGAACAAATTCAGAAAACTAGGCTTCATCAAGTACAACGGCGGCCTTCACATCGACACTTCGCTTCTGAGCGTTGTTCTGCACGACTAATCAGCAAGTCCGGCGCTTCGACCCCTGTCCTGAATTCGCCGAGCGCCCCCAACTATTCCCCGTATTTTTTCCTGTTAGCCGGGGATTTGTCGGAGAATGACTGAGAAGATTTCGCGGCGGACTGCACTCCTCCGCCGCTCATTCTAATGCTGACACCACGGACCGACAGCGCGCATTTCCAACCTGCAAGCGATCGATCGCTTTTGGTCTACTTTGGTCGACAGATCACACTGGACATCCACCAGCGTGTCAATAAACTGCTCCGCTTGCTGGAATTGGAACCCATACCGGGCGTTCGAAATCTTCATCCCGCGTATTGCTCGCTACTCGTCAGCTTCGATGTGTTGAAATTGAGCCACGACGAACTGAAAATAATTCTGCGTCGCTATCTCGATCGACTTGAGGACGTGCGTCTTCCGGAGCCGCGGCAGATGGAAATTCCAGTGTCCTACGGCGGTCAATTTGGTCCTGATCTAGACGAGCTAGCTGCGCTGCGAGGAATCAAGCCCGCCGAGGCGATCGAATTGCATTCTTCGATCGCGTACACCGTGTACTTTCTTGGATTCGTCCCCGGCTTCGCATATCTCGGCGAGTTGCCCGAAGCGCTGGCAACCTCGCGCCTGACAACGCCCCGCCGGAGCGTGCCGCCTGGCAGCGTTGGGATTGCAGGTAATCAGACCGGTGTTTACCCGTTTGCCACGCCTGGTGGCTGGAGATTGATCGGACGCACTCCCATCGCGATGTTTCGTCCAGATCGAAAGAACATGAGTTTTCTGTCTATCGGAGATCACGTGCGATTTACGCCGATTTCCACAGCGCGATTCGCGGCGCTGGAGAATTCATGAGCTTCATTCAGGTTCAAGAGCCGGGACTGCTTACCACGGTGCAGGATTTGGGGCGAGACGGCTTCGGTCCCCTGGGCGTTTCACCGTCGGGAGCCGCCGATCCGATTTCGCTGCGCCTTGGAAACCGCCTGGTCGCGAATCCTGAAAGTGCAGCGGGACTGGAGATGACGCTTCTCGGCGGAACATTCCTGTTCCCGGAGGGCGCCATTCTGGCACTGACTGGTTCGGATTTCGTCGTGACTCTCGATGGTACGGTCGTCGATCTGTGGACGTCAATTGACGTTCGGCCGGGCCAAACGCTTCGCGTAGGTCCGGCGCGTTCGGGAGCGCGATGTTATTTATGTGTTGGAGGCGGAATTGCCGTGAAGCCTTTTCTAGGCAGCTCATCGACGCACATCTTGACCGGGCTTGGCGGCTTCGAAGGCCGGCCCCTGCGAAAGGGAGATGTCCTGGACATCGGGTCCGCAATCGGGTCTTTCCGCAATCGAACCATCGCTCCGCAAGCGCGAAATCATTTATCGCCTCGCCACATTTTGCGCGTCACCACAGGCCCACAATCGAATTGGTTTTCTGAGTCATCGCTGAGCGAGTTCTATCGCGAGACCTATCGCGTCGGTGAGCAATCCAATCGCATGGGTCTTCGTCTAGAAGGCAAACCGGTGACACAGAACTCCCCGGGCGAGATGATCACGGAAGGAGTCTCGCTGGGCGCCGTTCAAGTGACGCACGGAGGCTTGCCCATCATACTTTTTGTGGAGCAACAAACTACTGGCGGGTATCCAAAGATCGCGAATGTCATCTCCGCCGATCTCCACCGTGTGGGACAGCTTCGCCCCCGAGACGAGATTCTATTTGAACAAGCCACCTTTGAAGTCGCGCGATCTCTGCTGATGGAACAAGAGAAAATACTGGCTTCCGAGGAGTTGATTCTAGAGTGAAGCGCATAGACCTAAATTGCGATATGGGCGAGTTGCCGGAAGCCATTCTCGACGGCACCCAGGAATCGTTGATGCCCTCGCTCACATCAGTCAACATCGCCTGCGGTGGACATGCGGGCGACACACAAACAATCAAAACAACAATTGAGCAGGCGCTTCGATGGAAACTAGTTCTGGGCGCGCATCCCGGCTATCCGGATCGCGCCAATTTTGGCCGGCTCGAATTAAATCTGCCCGCAGAAGCAATCGCCGACTCTGTGTTCGAGCAGGTGCAAGCGTTAGCCAAAGCTGCCGCAGCTTACGGAGCCCGAGTGGCGCACGTGAAGCCGCACGGCGCGCTCTACAATCAAGCTGTAGGGAATCGCGTGCTGGCCGAAGCAATAGCGAAAGGCGTGGGTCGTTGGAGCCGGGACGTTATACTTGTGGGCTTGGCTGGAACCTCAATGCTCGACGTCTTTCGACAAGCCGGCTTCCGAGTCGTCGCTGAGGCGTTTGCCGATCGCCGTTACGAGGCAAACGGAACTTTGCGTGCGCGCAAGTTTGACGACGCGCTGATACGCGATCCCTCAGAGGCCGGCCGGCAAGCATTGCAAATCGTGGAACGCGGCACGGTAACTGCACACGACGGAAACGAAGTTTCAGTAAATGCGCAGACCATCTGCATTCATGGAGACACGCCGGGTGCCTCGAAGATTGCCGCGGCGGTCGCGCAAACTCTGCGACGAGCTGGCGTCGAACTAAGCGCGTTGCGCTGATCGGAAAACGATCGGCGCGCTTAGCCCCGCCTATCCTGATGCTTTCGAGGCGTCACGCTTTGCGACCTTTGCCAAAACCAATAAACCGGCGCGCCCGACAAAATGATCGCCAATCCCGGCCAGGTGAATTGCGGCTTGTAACGCAGCAATTGCACTTCGATAAACAAAGCGAGCAAGAGATATAACCCCGGGAGAATCGGGTAGCCGAACACCCGATACGGTCGTTCCATGTCCGGCCGTCGGAAGCGCAGGACAAAAAGACCTAAAACCGTCAGGATGTAAAACAGCACTACAGCGAAAACCAGAAACTCGAGCAATTGTCCGTAGGTACCCGAGAGGCACAAAATGCAAGCCCAGATGCATTGCATCCACAGCGCAACCCAAGGAGTATTGTGCCGGTTGACTTCGCCGACACCTCTGAAAAATAAACCGTCCTTGGCCATCGCGTAGTAAACGCGCGCCCCGGCCAGGATCAGTCCATTGTTGCAGCCAAAAGTTGAGATCATCACCGCAATCGCTACTAGAGCTGCGCCGCTCGAGCCAACGATCGCCTCGGCGACTGCAGTCCCCAGGCGATCTCCAGCTGCAAACTGGATTCCTCGTTCGAAAACCGATCCTGCGTTCGCCGTGCCAATCAGAGGCAGCACCTTCAAATAAGCAACATTCGCCAGAACGTAGAGCAGGGTCACAATTCCCGTACCCAATGCCAAAGCAAGCGGCAGGTTGCGCTTCGGTTTTTTCACCTCGGATGCGACGTAGGTAACGTTCGTCCACGCGCTGGACGAAAACAGGGCGCCCACCATGGCCAGCCCTACTAACGTCACGGTACTGACCCACACAGTATTTTGGCCACCTTGATAAGCGTGCAGTTCAAAGAGGTTCGCGTTCCGCCAAAAATCCGCGAAATTGGCATTGCGCGCCGCCTGTGTGGCGAACGCAAAACCGAGCAGAGTCAGTCCTCCGAGGGCGGCGATTTTTGCGGCAGTGAAAATGTTCTGTACCACGGCGCCGGTGCGCAGGCCGCGAGAGTTAATCCAGGTAAGAAAGATAATTGACGAAATGGCTAGGAAATTTTGCGTGTTCAGCCCGACGTTGTAGGGACCGAGCAAACCAAACGACATCTTATAGGGTCCGAAAGTACCGAGCTTCCAAATCCATACGGAGCCTGAAAACCAAGGAAACAACACACCAGTGAAGCTTGCGAACGCAATGGCCACCGCGGCAATCGTGGCAGTTTGAATCACCAGCAGCGTAGCCCAGCCGTACAGAAAGCCCCATAACCGCCCAAGAGATTCGCGCAAGAAAACGTACTCGCCACCCGCAAGCGGCATCGCTGCGGCAAGCTCCGCGTAGCACAGCGCCCCCATGATCGTCATTAATCCAGTCGCCAGCCAGACGACCAAAAGCAATCCAGGGCTGCCCACTTGCCTGGCAATGCCGGCGGAAACGATGAAAATTCCCGAGCCAATCATCGAGCCCGCGACGATCATGCTCGCGTCAATCAGGCCAAGACGCTTGACGAGCTCGGTAGCTGCAACCTGTGACGCCTGGTTTTCTTCAGGCATGGACCGCAATCCTCTACACTGCAACGCTTGAGAAAGTCTCAAATATGCGAAGCCTCAGCGGTTTAGTGGGATCCCGCATATCTGGCCCGCGCAAGCATAGCAGTGAATTGTTGACGGATCTGAGTTTGTATTCACGGAAGGGAAGTCGGTCCCCACAACATTAGGAATCCGGCCGTGCCAGCTTGAACCACGAGATCGCCTCGTTACCGGTGCGAGCCAGGAACCGTCCGGAAGCAACACAGTTGTGCAAACGCCGCCCGCAACGCTAGAATCACAACAGTCATTGGTCAGAGCCGGTTTGGCTCCCCCTTCCGTCAAACCTTTATTTCGAATTCCAGAATGAGAGTGCAGTGCCATGCCCAATAGAGTCGAAAAGCCAGTCGTGGGATCTGCGGCTATAGCCCCTGACGAGCGCCGCGCCTTCCCGCGCTATTCATTGAGCGCAGACGCGGAGATAGTCGAATCGAAAAGCCGCACGAAAATGAGCGCGCGCGTCAGTGACCTAAGCCGCATGGGTTGTTACGTCGAGATGATGAGTCCGTTTCCGCTGGGCTCTCTAGTGAAACTGCGCATCATGAAGAATAAAAAACCCTTTATAGCGCAGGCCAGCGTCGCCTACGCCGCAGAAGGGATGGGAATGGGACTTAAGTTTACGGAGTTAGAGCCTGCACAAATTCTGATGCTTGAGAAATGGCTCAGTGAGTTGAGTGGCGCGTCCCCGCCCGACGATGAAGTTTCCGAGGAAGATAGTCTGGGAGCTGCCGGGGAGATCTCCAGCAACGAATCCTCCTACGTCTTGAACGAAGTGATTATCGCGCTCATGCGCAAGGGCATCCTCACCGACGGGGAAGGCAAAGCCATGCTGCATAAACTCGCACATTAAGAGCCGCGTGCAACCGAGTTCCACTTCCGCCGCAGCATTTCCGCTAATTGATCAATCCTCTTACCGCTAACAGTTCGGCATTCAACAAAGCGGCTCCGGCTGCGCCGCGAATCGTGTTGTGCCCCAACACCACGAATTTATAGCTGAGCACCGAACACGAGCGAAGCCGCCCGATATGCACAACCATCCCGTCCTCCCTCTCGGCGTCCAATCGAGGTTGCGGCCTATTCGGCAAATCGTGATACGCAATGGGATGCAGCGGCGCGCTCGGCAAGCTCGATTCTTGTGGATCTCCTGAAAAGCTTCGGAACGCATGAAGGATTTCATCGCGCGAAGCCTGTTTGTCCAATTCCACTGACACCGTTTCCGTGTGGCCGTCAATTACAGGAACGCGTGTCGCCGTCGCGCTGACCTCGGCCGCGTACGGCTCAATCCCTCCGTTCTCGAAACACCCAAGAATCTTGCGCGATTCCGCTTCGATCTTCTCCTCTTCTCCCTCGATGTAAGGAATCACATTCGCACTGGCATCCAGCGACGCCACTCCAGGATATCCCGCGCCGGAAAGCGCTTGCAGCGTGGTAACAAGCACTCGTTTTGGATCAAATGGCCGCAGCGCGGCGAGTGCCATCACAAGAAAAACGGTAGAACAATTTGGATTGGTTACGATCGCGCCTTTCCAGCCCTTCTTTTCTTTTTGAAGCGGCAGCAGATCCAGATGATCGGGATTCACTTCTGGAATCAGCAGTGGCACGAGCGGATCCATGCGATGATTTCGCGAATTGCTCACTACCACATGCCCGGCGGCCGCGAATTCGGCTTCTACCTCTCCCGCTACTGCCGAATCCAGCGCCGAAAAAATCAATTGCGGGCCTGAACCGGGCTTGATCGTTTCAACCGTTAGGGAAGCTGCTTTCGCCGGCATTGGCGAAGCCAGCCTCCACGGCAAATCGCCGTAACGCTGCCCGGCCGAGCGGACGCTTGCTGCCAGCCACGTTGCCCGAAACCATCTGTGCCGCTCCAGTCGTGCCACCATTTGTTGGCCCACAATTCCCGTCGCGCCCAGAATGCCAACCTCAATTTGCCTTATCTCAGGTCGGTCGGATTGGGTTCCATGTCCGGATTTTTTTTCGATCGAACTAGTCGGCACTGGCTGCCACCGCCTTTCGCGACGCTCGTCGCTCGCTCAATCGTTCGAGGCCTTCCAGTAAATCTGCAACCAAATCTTTCGCGTTCTCGCACCCGGGCGAAAGCCGGATTAGGGTGTCCAGCAACCCCAACTCTGCCCGCGCTTCCGCTGGAATCGAAGCATGCGTCATCGTCGCCGGATGACATACCAGCGCCTTCACTCCCCCGAGGCTCTCGCCCAGTGTGAAATATTTCCGCGAAGAAACGAAGGACACAACCTCTTCCTCCGTTCCATCTAACTCAAACGAAACCATCCCTCCGAATCCGCTCATCTGCCGGCGCGCGATTTCGTGGCCGGGATGCTCGCTGAGCCCGGGAAAATAAACGCGTTGAACCAACGGATGGTCCTTTAGCGCATTCGCGATGGCGATGGCGTTTGCTTCGTGTCGCTGCATTCTCAATTCGAGGGTTTTCAGTCCGCGCAGCGTCAGCCAGCAATCAAAAGGAGAGGGAACTGCGCCCGTTGCGTTCTGCAAAAACTTAATCGGCTCAAAAATCGCAGGATCTTTGGCTAGAGCGGCGCCTTGAATCGTGTCTGAGTGGCCGCCAAGGTATTTCGTCACGCTGTGAACTACGATGTCTGCGCCCAACTCGAAGGGCTGCTGGAAGTACGGCGTGGCAAAAGTGTTGTCAACTACCACGAGCGCGCCGCGCGTGTGCGCGATTTTGCAGATTGCGGCAATGTCGTACACTAGCAGGCGCGGATTCGTGGGTGTTTCGATCCACACCAGCCGTGTGCGCTCGCTGATCGCCTCTTCAAGTGTCGTAAGATCGGAAGCGTCAAGCTGTGTCACCGTCACTCCGAGCGGCTGAAATACCTTATTGAGAATCCGGTAGGTACCGCCATAAACGTCCAGCGAAATCACGATCTCATCGCCGGGACGCAAGTAGGCTTGCAGCACCGCATTTTCCGCCGCGAGGCCCGAGGCGAACAAAGCCGCGTGCGCGACGCCCTCGAGTTCCGCCAGCACCGTTTCCAGGCGCTCCCGCGTGGGATTATTCGTGCGCGAGTAGTTGAATCCCTTGTCGTGCCCCGGAGACTCTTGCTCGTAAGTGGAAGTTTGAAAAATCGGCGCGATCAGCGAGCCGGTTTCAGGTTCAGAAGGCTGCCCTGCATGAATCGTTTTGGTTGCAAATTCCATTTCGTGCTCCTTTTTCATCAGTTGGTTTTTTCAATTGCTTTGCCGCGCTTCATCTCATTTAACTTTCCGGAATTACGAATCTCCTAGACCGCTTCCACCGCGGACGGAATCGCAGCTGCCCAAGTATCACTTTCTTCCGCGCTGACAATGCGGCTGAGCGGCTCTGTTTCAATTAAACTCCGAATCACGAGTGGAAGCCCGCAACGTGCCGCGGCTTCAATTGCGCTCCGCTGCACTAGCTCGCAACCGCCGTCCGCGAATTCGAGAGCTTGCGCAAACGTGAGCTGCGGAATCGGAAGCGCGCTCGCGTCCAGATGCGGATCGCTCGTGAAATATCCCGGCACGTCTTTGATGAGTTCACACCGGGACGCTTGCAGTCCTTTCGCCACCAGAACGGCTGTCAGGTCTGAACCGCCGCGGCCAAGTGAGGCGATCGCACCCTCTGGATTGGTTGCAAAAAATCCCGGGACTATCACGATCTGATATTTCGCAAGAGCCTGATATAGCCGCCGAGGAGTGAATTGCACGGCTTCAGAGAATTGCGCATCTTCACTACCACCGTGGGAAAGTTCCAATCCTGCCTGATGAATATTCAGGGGAAGGGCTCGCACGCCGAGCGCTTGCAATTCCAACGCGAGAATGGCCGCCGAACGGATTTCTCCCGTGGACCACAACAGATCCAGCGCTGCTGCGTGTGGCTCGCTAACGATTTTCCGGGCCGCGTGCTCGAGTTTGTCCGTCGCGCCTTCCTGGGCCGATACCACGATGACGAGCCGCTCGTCTGGATCGGCGTGTTGCCGGTTGCGTACGAAAATGGCAGCCCTTTTGTATGCATTCGCGCTGACCAGAATCGAGCCACCTAGCTTGATCACCACGATGCGTCTGGGTCCCGTCAAATTAGCTGACATACGAAACTCTCCCGATGCGGCGGATTAAATCCGCCTCCGCGCCATGAAGTTTCGGCAGACAGTTGCGCATCCGAATAGCGATGCAGCACAGCCTGCGCGAGCGCTTTATGCGCCGCGATAGGCGTATCGGCAAATCCGCATTCGCGGACGCCGGGCCTGGTTTAACTTCAATTTGGGAGTTGAATCTTCAATCGACCGGGGTCCCGGTCAGTCGAGGATCTTATCTCTCCCCACTTGGGCAGGAGTTAGCACCTTGGCAGTTGCGCCAGGTTGCTGTGGCTTCAGCGGGCCTGTCCCCTCAGCCACTCTTGATAAGCGCTGCTGGCTACAGCAGCGAATCCAGAATAGCAAAATCGAGAGGGCAGTCAAGAAAAGAATTGGAACGCAGCGCAAAATAATACGAAGTCCGAGTCTTGCGCAGTCGCGACACCGCTCGGCGGTCCTAGTTCCGTTGTCCCGGTCTCCGGTGCTGCGTTCGTCTATACTTGAAAGCGTCACTCGACCTGCCCAAACGGACAGGTGGTAATTCCCTGGCAGCATCGCGAATCATAGCTATAGACAGCCGCTTGCCTCATTGTTCAAATTGAAGCTTGGTAACACTGGGGATTGTTGTCTGTCGGGGGTAAGAAGCCTATGCGATACGCACTGTTTTTGTTCGGAATTGTTTGTATGGTCGCTTCCGGCGCGGGCGCGCAAGCGAATTTTTCGTCCTACGCCCTGGCATCCTCGCCTCTCAGCGGAACGATTGCAGCGCCTGCGCCCAACGCGCAAAATATCTTTATGCCCGCAATTTTTGCGGACCCAGCGCTCCTTCCTCCCTCTCCCGCTCCTGAGCCCCAGGGTATTCAGGGCGTGTTCGAGAACTATAGCTGGCAAGCCTACGCCGGTTACACCTTCCTGCGATTCTACGAAGTGCCCGGCGCTGCGGAAAATCAGAACGGATTCAACGCCTCGGTCGTGTGGTTCTACCGGGACTGGCTCGGATTCGACGGCGAACTCATGGGTGCGTACGGCACGCTATCGGGCGCTAATTCGTGGTCCTTATTCGGCGGAGGAGGTCCGCGTCTCCGGTGGTCCGGCCCGCGAAACCTTCAAGTCTTCGCCCACGCATTGGTTGGGGTGGCGCACCTCACTCCGCAATCTCCTTACGGCACGGAAGGCGCTTTCGCGTACGAGCTTGGAGGAGGAGTAGATCTTATCCAGCCGCATCATCGCTTTGGCTACCGGCTCGAAGCCGATCTGCTCGGCACGCGCTACTTCAGCACTTATCAGTACAACCCCAAAATATCCGCCGGCATTGTCTTCAAATTCTAGAACCGTTCGATAAGCTGAGAGAATATCGTTTCGACGCCTCGCGGAAATGGTTCCGCACGTCTCAATCGAACAATAATTTGCTACTTCCGAAGCTGCTCCGTTTGTGGTTTCATCTTTTTCTCGCCTTTTCACTGGAGGAACCCGTGGCACAAGACGCGCTGAAAACTTGGGCCGGGAAATGGGCGCTGATAACTGGAGCGAGCGCGGGGATCGGACTTGAGTTCGCAAAGCTGCTCGCGGCTGGCGGCGCGAATCTGGTGCTGACGGCGCGGCGCGCTGATCGCTTGAAAAATACCGCTTCGGAGCTTTCCGCCCAATATAGAGTGAAAATTGAGATTTTCTCCGCGGACTTGTTGCGACCCGAGGCGCCGGTCGAAATCTTCAATTTTACGTCCGGAAAAAACATCGAAGTGGAATTGCTGATTAACAATGCGGGCTTTGGCGCATTCGGGTACGTGCACGAAATTCCGGTAGAGAAAATGCTGGAGATGATTCAGGTGAATTGCTCCGCAGTGGTGCGGCTTACGAGGCTCTATTTGCCCTTGATGGTGGCGCGCAAGCACGGGGATGTATTGATCGTGGCTTCGCTGGCGTCGTTCCAGGCTGTGCCGTTCAGCACCGTTTACGCCGCAACGAAAGCTTTCGACCTTTCGTTCGCGGAGGGCGTGGCGGAAGAGTTGCGCGGTTCTGGTGTGCGTGTTTGCGCGCTTTGCCCTGGGACTACCAACACCGAATTTCAACAGGTCGCTAAACAGCCCGAGCGAGTTTTCAGATCTGCCGAGCCAGCTGAAAAGCCAGCGCGAGTCGGTCTCGAAGCACTCGCCGCGGGAAAGGCCTACGTTATTTCCGGATTTATGAACAAATTGATGAAAGAAGGGCAACGATTGGCGCCTCGCCGATTCGTCACCAGGACCGCTGCGAAAATGATGCGGCCGTAGAGCAACGCGAGATTCAGCGCTCACGGCAAAATCCTTTTGCGAAGCGGGCTGGCGTCGATGCGAGCAAGCTTCTCGTTTCATTCCTTCTGAGCGATCCCGGCTCGGAAGTTCGTGCAAACGTTCTGCGCATCAAGACGGACCCCGAGGAGTTGCGCATCGACGGGCGAGAGGTTTATATTTATTTTCCCACTGGCATGGCGCGGCCGAAACTGTCGATGGCGCTGGTTGAAAGGACGCTAAAAACATCGTGGACGGGGAGAAACTGGAACACAGTTAGAAAGCTAGTCGAGATGGCGGAAGGATTGGAATCTTCCCATTAGCGTCTTCAGACCTACGATTCGCTTGCCGGCCACGAAGCCTTTTGGATCTCTGGGACATCAGATTTGGCGGGGATATCAGCTCAAAGCAGTTGTTTGAAGGTCGTCGGTCACACGGGCCCTAAAGTTCGAATGAAGAATTCATTTTAAGGAGACAAACAATGGCAAAGAATGGCGCAACGCAACTGAAGGGACGGGAAAACGAAGCTTTGCAAACACCAACCGATCTCGGGCGCAAGGGTGTGGAGGAAATTACCAGCGAATTGCGGAAACTGCTCGCGGACACGTTCGCGCTTTATGTGAAGACGAAGAATTTTCACTGGCACATGAGCGGGAAACACTTTCGCGATTACCATTTGCTGCTGGACGAACATGGCGACCAGATCTTCGCCATGACGGACGATATCGCGGAACGGGCACGCAAGATTGGCGGAACGACGATTCATTCGATCAGCGAGATCTCAAGATATCAACGGTTGAAGGACAACAACGAAGAATTTGTGGCTCCGCTGGACATGTTGGCCGAACTTTCCGCCGACAACCAGGCGCTGACGCGGTTTTTCCGCGCGGCGCATGAGGTGTGCGAGAAGAACAACGACGTCGCGACCACTAGTTTGATTGAGGTTTGGATCGATCAGACGGAGCGGAGGATTTGGTTTTTGGCGGAGATTGTCAGCGGGCTTCATGCGGAGCAGAAGCCGTTGTCGAAAGCGGCGGGAGCCAGTTAGGGCTGTTTGCGCTGGATTAGCCACCGAATGGACCCAGGAGTCAAAAGAGTCAGCGGACCAAACAAACGCGCGGCGTTACAGATATGCGGAGGTTGAGATGAGCGATCCGAGTGCGGGTGGGGCTGCGTCTAAGGCTCAAGCGAGTGCGGAGGCGGCGCGCCCGCCGCTGCCTCCGTTTACTTGCGAAACGGCTATTCTGAAGGTGCGGTTGGCGGAAGATGCGTGGAATTCGCGCGATGCGGAGAAGGTGGCGCTGGCGTACACAGTGGACTCGCGATGGAGAAACCGCGCGGAGTTTGTGAACGGAAGGCAGGAGATCATCGCGTTTCTGAAACGCAAATGGACGAGGGAGCTGGATTATCGGTTGATTAAGGAGCTTTGGGCGTTTGACGGGAGCCGCATCGCTGTGCGTTTTGCTTATGAGGCCCACGACGATTCGGGGAACTGGTTCCGTTCTTACGGCAACGAGAACTGGGAATTCGGGGAGAACGGGCTGATGCGCTTGCGGTTTGCGTGCATCAATGATTTGCCGATCAAGGAAGTGGAGCGGAAATATCATTGGCCGCTTGGGCGACGGCCGGACGAGCATGCGGGATTAAGCGAGTTGGGCCTCTAATTGTTTGTAAACGACACTGAAGCAGTTGTAGAAATCCAAACAGCTGGCGAGACGGCGGCGCTACTTAAGAGAGCCGGCAGCCTCCACGCACGAGTTTTATTCTTCTATTCTTCTTCCTGAGCCTGGGCTTTTGCGAGCCGGTCAATAACCGTAAGGTCTTCCAAGGTGGTGGTGTCGCCGGAGATGCCGCCTTTGTGGGCTAGCTCGCGAAGGAGACGGCGCATGATTTTGCCGCTGCGCGTTTTGGGCAGGCCGTCTGCGAAGCGAACGTCGGCGGGCCTGGCGATGGAGCCGATGGTTGTGGCTACGTGATCCATTAGCGCGGAGCGGAGCTCCTTGCTGGGAGTGTAGCCGGTGCGCAGGGCGACGAAGCAAATGATGGCTTCGCCTTTGATTTCGTCTGGGCGCGCGACTACCGCGGCTTCGGCGACTGCGGCATGGCTTACCAGGACGCTTTCGATTTCCATGGAGCTTAGGCGGTGGCCGGCGACTTTGATTACGTCGTCCACGCGGCCGAGGACCCAGATGTAACCGTCTTTGTCGCATTGAGCGGCATCACCGGCGAAATAGACGCCGGGGATTCGCTCCCAATACTCGCGCTTGTAGCGTTCGTCGTCGCCGTAAATCGTGCGGAGCATGGAGGGCCACGGCTTTTGGATGGTGAGGTAACCGGTTTCTCCTGGGCCGACTGGCTCGCCTTTCAAGTTCACAACGCGCGCGATGATGCCGGGCAGCGGCAAAGTCGCAGAGCCGGGTTTTGTGGGCGTCGCGCCAGGGAGCGGAGAAATCATGATGGAACCTGTTTCGGTTTGCCACCAGGTGTCCACGATGGGACAGCGATTCTTGCCAATGGCTTCGAAATACCATTTCCACGCGGCCGGATTGATAGGCTCGCCGACGGTGCCGAGGACGCGAAGGCTCGACAGGTCGTATGGCTTGATCCAGTCCATGCCCCAGGCCATGAAAGCGCGGATGGCAGTGGCGGAGCTGTAGAAAATGGACACTTTGTAACGGTCGATAATTTCCCAGAAGCGGTCTTTGCGCGGAAAATCGGGCGCGCCTTCGTACATCACGAGGGTGGCGCCGTTCGCGAGCGGGCCGTAAACGATGTAACTGTGGCCGGTGACCCAGCCGATGTCGGCGGTGCACCAATAAACGTCTTCATCGCGCAAATCGAAAACAAGTCGGGTGCTCCACATGCATTGCAGCAAGTAACCGGCAGAGGTGTGCAGGACGCCTTTGGGCTTACCGGTGGTGCCGCTGGTGTAGAGAATGTAGAGAGGATGTTCGGAATCAAGCTCGAGGGCGGGGAATTCTTTCAGGGCTTTTTCTTCGAGTTCGTGCCACCACAGATCGCGTCCTTCTTTCCAGGCTACTGGTTCTTTCGTGCGTCGAACGACGATGGATTTTCCGACGGTGGGGCACTTCTCCAAAGCGGCGTCGGCGGTTTCCTTCAGCGGAACGATTTTACCGCGGCGATATCCGCCGTCCGCGGTGATGAGGAGTGTTGATTTGCAGTCCACGATGCGATCGGCAAGGGCGGTGGCGCTGAATCCGCCGAACACCACCGAGTGCACTGCGCCGACGCGCGCGCAACCCAGCATAGCGATGGGGAGTTCGGGGATCATGGGCATGTAAATCGTGACGCAATCGCCCGGCTTCACGCCGAGTGAACAAAGAACATTCGCGAATTTGCAGACGCGTTCGTGAAACTCGGCATAGGTGAACTGAACGGTTGAGCCGTCTTCGCCTTCCCACATCAGCGCGGGCTTGTTCGCATTCTTTTCGAGATGGCGGTCGAGGCAGTTGTAGGAGACGTTGAGCTTCCCGTCCGCGAACCATTTCGCGTGAGGCAGTTTCCATTCGAGGACTTTGGTGGGAGCCTTGAACCACTCGATCCTCTTGGCTTGCTCGCCCCAGAATTCTTCGGGGTCGGCCAAGGCGCGTTGATACATCTCTCGATAGTCTTCGAGCGATTTAACGTGAGCTTTTTTGCTGAAATCCTCCGGGGGCGGAATGGGCTTCTCGTCGAGGACGTGCGGGTCGAATTCTAGCATGGCTTCTCCGGTGGCCGGGCGCACGCCGAAAGCCTGCCGCGGCCGATGGCAGGAAGTACGAAAGGACCGCTCGCCCGCCCCTACATTATTCAAGAGCGGCGGTTTGGTCAAGAACCGCGATCACCGTAGCAGGTGGGAAAAGAGTACGGCCATCTTAAACTCGTTCAAATTTTGGGAACTTTTCGGACCGCGGGCGTGAATATGTAACGAGAGTCAGGGCCGGCCGTCAAACCATATGAGATGAAGAGCGAGGCGGAATTGATGGGCGACGGTCTGTTGCTCCGGCGGATGTTAGCCGGCGACGAAGAGGCATTCACGCTGCTTTACCGCCGCAGGCACCCTGCCATTTATCGTTTCGCTTTGCATATGAGCGGAAACGTGGCTTTGGCGGAAGACGTGACGCAAGAGGTTTTCATGACGCTGATCCGAGACGCGAAACGATTTGATCCGGAGCGCGGGACTCTTGGCGGCTTCCTTTTTGGGATTGCCCGGAATCATCTTCGCAGACGCTGGGAGCAGGAGCGGCATTCGTTCCCTCTTCCGAGCGATGCGGACGAGCTCGATTCGCTTTTGAGCGCCTCTGCGGCCTCCGGGAAGACGGGACACTCAAACGGAAACGGGCGCGGGCCATTTTTGCTGAGCCGGGATGAGTTTACATCGCTGGAAACTGTCAGCCGGGTTCGGCAAGCTATCGCAACGTTGCCGCAAAATTACCGCGAGGCCGTGATCCTCTGCGAACTGGAAGAAATGAGTTACGAAGAGGCGGCGGCTGCGCTGGATTGTCCGGTAGGTACGGTGAGGTCGCGACTGCACCGCGCGCGCGCGCTGCTGGTTGAGAAGTTGCACGACAGCCAGCCGGTTCGCCGAGCATCGGCGGTGGGCGAATGAAAGATGAGGTAAAAGTTATGGATTGCGTTCAATTCAGGGAGATTTATCACGATCTAGACCGACCGGGGACCTCGGGGTTCCGGTTTCGCGAACGGGCTCTGGCGCACGCGGAAACCTGTGCGGGCTGCGGCGTGCTACTTACCGGTGGGGAAGCGCTGGATTTCGCTTTTCGCAATTTGACTCAGCATAATGTCGGCCGCGAGGCGCCGCCGCGAATCGAAGCAGCGCTATTGCGCGAATTTCAAGCGTCGAGACTTGCAGGATCGAGGCGAAGGGTTCATGGGCACCTTGCCGCCCTTGGCGCTGCGGCTGCGATTCTTCTCGCGCTAGGGCTGGGAGTGCGGCACCGGATTGCGTCGCGGCCCAGCACTGCAGCGCCGCAGGCTACGAATATAGCGCCGGCTCCTGCGGCGGATGCTTCTGCAAAGGGACAGAATCCAAGCACGAGTGAACTGGACGAGGACGAATATGCGGGGAAGTTCGTGCCGGTGCCGTATGCCGATGATCCGGCGGCGCTCGAAGGCGGGGCGATCGTGCGAGTTACGCTTCCGCGTTCCGCGCTGCGATCTTTTGGCTTGCCGGTAACGGAGAGCGACGGGACGGAGAGAGTCTTCGCGGACTTGTTGCTAAGCGAAGACGGGACACCGCAGGCAATCCGGCTGGTATCGGATGCAAATCCGAACGCTTATTTTTGAAGATGAGAAAAAACAATTTGGAGGAAATTCGAATGAAAGCCAGCAACAGGGTTGTGAGTATAGCGGCGATGGCAGTCTTGTTTGTGATGGCAAGCGGCAGTGCCTGGGCTCAGGCGTCCGAGCCGGCAGAGCAGGGTCCGCCTCCACCGCCCCACCGTGGCGGAGCCATGTTCGAGAGAATGGGGCCGGGGTTTGACGGCATGGGGTTTGTTGGCTTCGAGGCCGGCCTGGAAGGAAAGACCGTGACGGGCGCACCTTTCTCGGCGAGTTTTTCAACGCAGGAGACGCAAACGCTTACGGATGGAAATAAAATCGAACGCAGCACCACGGGTTCGGTGGCGCGCGATACTCAGGGCCGCACTCGCCGCGATATGACGCTTCCGGCTATCGGCCAGTGGGCGGCTTCGGGCAAAACTCCACCGCAGGTGTCGTTCATCAATGATCCTGTGGCGGGAACACACTACGTTCTCGAAGCGAGCGCAAAAACGGCCCGTCAAATGTCAGCTCATACCCACGGTCCCGATGCTGCGCGCTCGTCCGCCATGGCCGCACAAGTTCAGAAGAACACAACGAGCCAGTCGCTGGGCACGCAAACGATCAACGGGGTTTCAGCCCAGGGCACTCGCATCACTCGCACGATTCCCGCGGGCGAAATGGGCAATGAGAAGCCGATCGTGATCGTCACGGAGCGGTGGTATTCAGCCGAGTTGCAGACGACGGTCATGACTAAGCGCACCGATCCGCGCATGGGCGAGACTGTTTTTCAGTTGACGAATATCCAGAAGCAAGAGCCGGCTGCCACGCTTTTCCAGGTGCCGTCCGATTACACGGTGAAGGCGGGCCATGGCGGTCGCAACGGGACCGCAGCTCCGGTGCCGCCGTCCGAGGAATAACGGCCGGTTCGCGCGAACGAGTTCGTCACCGAGTTCGTCACAAAGATGCAGTCAATACTTGCGGGCGGCACCACCCCGATCACGCTCCGCCCGCAAGCCCCCTTTTAGATCCATCCAACGGTTATCCAGAGATCAAAACGCACTTATCAGGATTTTACAAGGGCGCGATCGAGGAGTTCCACGACGTGCAATACTTCCTGGCCCGTATTATGTATCGCAGCTCCGGCGCGTAGTTGCAGAATGCATCCTGGATTTGCCGTGAGGATGGCTTGCGCTTTGGTCTGTTTCGCGTGATTCATTTTGTCGGTCAAAAGATCGAGCGCGGCTTTCGGTTGGGTGACGTTGTAAACGCCCGCGGAGCCGCAACAAAGATCGGAGAGGGCCATTTCCACGAACTCGACCGACGGAATTGCACGGATCAGTGTTCGCGGTGCTTCGCGAATCTTCTGTCCGTGAACGAGATGGCAGGAATCCTGGTAGGTGACGCGCATGGGCACGGGACGCAGCGGCGCTACCAGGCCGAGATCAACGAGAAATTCGGAAATGTCGCGAACTTTCGCTGAGAATTTCTCTGCGTCGGCGCGATTAGGGCCATCCGCTGCGAACAAGAACGCATATTCCTTCAGCGTGGAACCGCATCCGGCAGCATTCGTAATGATGGCGTCGAAATCGTCCGCACGGAATGCGTGGAAGTTTGCTTGCGCCAGATCGCGCGCGACGTCGCGCACCCCGGCGTGTGCCGCCAGCGCGCCGCAGCAGATTTGCTCCGCAGGGACGACGACTTCGCAGCCATTGGCTTGCAGGACGCGGATGGTTGCGCGGTTGAGTTCGCTGAATGTTACCTGCGCCACGCAACCTGCGAAAAACGCAACACGCGCGCGCTGCGGTCCCTGCGCTGGAAACGTCTTTCCAAGATCAGTGAAAAAGAAAGTTGAGTCAACCTTGGGGAGTAACCTCTCGCGATCCTGCAATCCCAGCAGCCGCAAAATTCCAGTCGCACGCGCGAGGGACGCGAGGCCTGAGCTCTGATAAAACCGCATGAAACGCGCGGCGGCGGCGATCCTTCGCGGGCGTGGAAGCAGCCGGCGATAGACGAAGTCGCGAAGGAGGCGCGAAGTCAAAGGCCTTTTGTACTTTTGTTCGATCTGCGCTCTTGCGAGCTCGAGAATCTTTCCGTATTCAACGCCAGAAGGACAGACGGTTTCGCAGTTGCGGCAGTTCAGGCAGCGATCGATGTGAGTGACGAACGTCTCGCCGATTTCGAGCCGCCCCTGATCCACGAGCGCCATTTGGCGGATGCGGCCGCGCGGTGAATCTGCTTCGCGTCCCCATAAACGGTAGGTAGGACAATTATTGGAGCACAGGCCGCAATGCACGCAGCGCGAATAGTCTTCATATTCGGGCTTGTCCGTTGCAGAAAAACCGCTGAGCGTGAGCGCGAATTCACGCTGGGCGTCTTCGTGAGTTTGCGGAGGATTGTGTTCCATAGCCTTAAATTCCTCCCGCGAATCGGCCAGGACTGAGCACGCCGCGAGGATCGAAAACGTTTTTTAATTTCTGCATTTGTACGAAATCTGCGCGCTCGAGCCCCCAAACTTTCAGCGCACTCTTCCACTCGGTGGGGCACCAGGGAATCGAGGCCTGCCCGCCAAGCGCCGCACACGCCGCCAAAATCTGGTTCGACGCGTGCGCGGCTTGCTGCTTCGCTTCTTCGTTGCGTTCCGTGGGAAGCACGGCGAAATAAATGACGCCGACTCCTCGCGCCATCGCGACCCAAGGCAGGCGGTTGGCTTCAGCGGCTCGCGCTGCAGTTGCGAGAGCTTCGGCCATCCTCATTGGAAGCACGCTCATCTTAAGGATTGTAGCGGCCGGCGACGACGACAATGCAATGGGGACGAACTCGCGCTTGCGTGCAAAAGCCGCGGCGATTTGGGAGCCGCTGAGAACGACAAGGTCAACAGCGCCGCATTCTTCCGCCATTTTGTGGAGATCAGTTTCGTAGCGCTTGAGCGTATTTTCATTTCCCGAGAAACCCATGGTAAACGTCCAGCGGGTTCCGGAAATTACATTTTCCGGCATGGAATTCGGTTCGATTTGAGCGGCGGCTTTGCCGGCAAAAAGGCCGGCGACACCCGGACTAAAAAGTTCCATAGTCATCGGAGCGAGCGGGGATTGCGCCACCCGATTCCTCATCCCGCAGGCACGCTCTACGGTTTGAAAAGTGGCAACGAAGGCGCGGCTCGCCGACGGCGTGGGAAAGGTCTTGAAATTTATGCGAGTGATAATTCCCAATGTTCCCAGGGCGCCAATCATTAATTTGTGGATGTCGTATCCTGTGACGTTTTTCACCACGCGTCCGCCGCTTTTTGCGGCTACGCCTTCACCCGTGACGAATTCCATGCCTAGGAGGTAATCGCGTGCGGTGCCGTACATCTGGCGCAGAGGACTGTCAACACCCGACGCGATGGTTCCACCGATTGTCGTTTGACTTAAATAAGGCACGCCGAGCGGCAGGAATTGACGGTGCTCGGCAAGAATTCCGCCTAGTTTCCGCAAAGGAATTCCGGCTTCGACGCTCAAGGTCAAATCACCGGGGTCGTACGCGACTACGCGGTCGAGGCGTGTCATATCCAGCGCGATATCGTATTGGCGCGGCGGCAAGCCGATTCCCAGTTTTGTGCGAGCGCCGGTGGCAACAATGGCAAGCTGGTCCTTGGCTGCAAATTTTACGACCTCAACAATTTCCGCGGACGATTGTGGACTCACTGCGGCAGAAGGCTTTTCATTGTCGACCGCAAATGCTGCGAGGCGAGCGGGATCGGTGATGACGTGTTGCGGCCCGACAATATCCGCCAGGCGAGACCCAACGGTTGCGCCCGCCGTGCTCATGCGCGCGAGGCACCGGCAACCGGCAAGGGCCGCACGTGAATTTCTCCGCAGCCTTTCGTGGTCGGAAAGATTTTTCCTGGATTCAACAGGCCTGCGGGATTGAAGGCATCGCGAACCCGCCGCATTAAATTCAACTCATCTTCGCTGAAGAGAAGCGGCATCAAGCGGTCTTTTTCCATGCCGACTCCATGTTCGCCGGTGATGGAACCGCCCATTTCGATGCAGAAGCCGATGATTTCGTCCGCGGTGACGACTGCGCGGCGAAATTGTTCTTCTTCGCGAGCATCGAAAAGAATGATGGGATGCAGGTTGCCGTCGCCGGCGTGAAAAATGTTGCCGATTTCGAATCCGTATTTTGTTCCAATCTCGTTGATCCGCCGCAGAGTGTCCGGCAGCTTGGTCCGCGGGATTACCCCGTCCTGCACGTAGTAGGTCGGGGAGAGCCGTCCTACGGCGCCGAAAGCGTTCTTTCGGCCTT
This sequence comes from Acidobacteriota bacterium, assembly GCA_003167215.1. Taxonomy (GTDB): domain Bacteria; phylum Acidobacteriota; class Terriglobia; order Acidiferrales; family UBA7541; genus Palsa-295. Next base: position 54,430 of record PMTV01000068.1, read on the forward strand.
TCCAAAGCAAGGCGCGCTCATGCTCGTCGCGCGCCACGCGCACTTCGCGAGCGTGATGAAGGCGGCAAACATCGGCAACATCTTCGGCGTGCTGTTCGACTGCTTGGCGCAAGCCGTCCACTTCGAGCAGCAAGACGGCGGCGCAGTCGACCGGAAATCCCGCGTGCACGTAAGCCTCGACTGCGCGAATCGTCCAGCCATCGAGCATCTCGCAAGCTGCGGGAGTGATTCCTCGTGCCGTGATATCGACGACCGTTTCCGTGGCATCGTCCACGGTATCGAAAATTGCGAGCAAAGTTTTTACTGCTTCGGGAAGGCGCGTAAGCTTGACTGTAACTTCCGTGACCAATGCGAGTGTTCCCTCGGACCCGACGAACAGGCCGGGAAGATCGTAGCCGGGAGAATCGAGCGCGGGACTGCCCAGGCGCACGACTTCGCCGGTGGGAAGTACAACCTCAAGCGAGAGGACGTGGTTCGTCGTGACTCCGTAGGCCAGAGTGTGCGGCCCTCCTGAATTCTCGGATACATTGCCGCCAATCGTGCTGGCGCGCTGGCTGGAAGGATCAGGCGCGAAATGAAGACCCAGGTGGGCGACTGCTACGCTTACGTCTGCATTCACAACTCCGGGCTGGACGGTGGCGCGCTGATTTTCCGCGTCGACTTCGAGGATGCGATTCATGCGCGAAAAGGGCACCAGGATGCCGCCTTGTCGCGCAAGCGCTCCGCCGGAAAGGCCGGTGCCCGCGCCGCGGCCCACGACGGGAACCTGATAACGGTTCGCTATCTGGACGATGCCGACTACGTCGGAAGTCGTTCGAGGGAAGGCAACGCAGTTCGGCCGCGCGATTTCCACCGAACCATCGTATTCGTAGAGCAACAATTCTTCCGGGCGGTGCAGAACCGCTTCGGCACCCAGAAGCTTTTTGAGTTCACTAACGACGCGGGGATCCATGGTTTTTGCGCGGCCGGATACGTCGCGCGGATTTCATGGCAACTATAGACGCCCGCGTCCGTGGACGTCAACGTGACTCGCGCGGGGCCGCGTGGCACGGTTTTGAAGTCCACCGCGTGTGGCATACTGGGCGCGGATGTAAACGAACGCTACGACCACCTTGTGAATCTCCAGCGTCCGGCAGCGCATCGAAACACTGAAAGCTGAAAGGGAGATCATGGCAAACTCGAACATACCTGCTACTGCAAAGATTGTCCGCTTTCATGAATGCGGCGGGCCGGAAGTTCTAAAATTGGAAGAGGTCCCGACACCGGAGCCGGGTCAGGGAGAGATGCGCTTGCGCGTGGAGGCCATCGGGTTGAATCGCGCTGAAGTACTTTTCCGCCAGGGCAAGTATGTTGTCCGGTCGCATCCACCTTGCACCCTTGGTTATGAAGCAGCGGGAGTGGTAGAGGCAGTTGGCGACGGCGTTGACAAAAAATTGCTTGGCAAGCGAGTCAGCACGGTCCCTTCGTTTGCCGCGGACAAATATGGCGTGTACGGGGAAGTGGCTATTGTTCCGGCATATTCGCTGGCGGCGTATCCGGAGAAGTTGTCACCGCAGGAGGGTGCTTCGATCTGGATGCAGTACCTGACGGCGTACGGCGCGCTGGTGCAGCTCGGGAAGGTCACGCGAGGCGACTTTGTGTTGATTACAGCGGCAAGCAGCAGCGTGGGAATTGCTGCCATTGAAATCGTTAAGGCCCAGGGTGCAGTCAGTATCGCGACGACGCGCACATCGAAGAAAAAGGCGGAATTACTGTCTTCGGGCGCTGACCATGTGATTGTTACTCAAGAAGAGGATTTAGTGAGACGGGTAGGAGAGATTACGGCCGGCAAGGGAGCAAGGGTGGTCTTCGATCCAATCGGGGGTAAGGGTGTCGAGTTGCTCTGCAAGGCAGCCACGCAGGGCGGAACAATCTATGAATACGGCAACCTGGCGATGGAACCGACCCCTTTCCCGCTGCTGATTACTCTTCCGAAGGGTCTGTCCATGCGCGGGTACTCGATATTTGAGATTGTCGCGGTGCCGGCGATCAGGACGCACGCCGAAAAATACGTGTTCGACCATCTCGAAAAGGGCGATTTCAAACCGCGCATCGCCAAGACATTTCCGCTAAGCCAGATCGTTGAGGCGCACCGGTACATGGAATCGAACGAACATGTCGGCAAGATCGTGGTGACGGTCTAAGAAGAGGCTTGGCGGACTACTGTTCATCGCTCACCTGCGCGGGGGCGCTAGTCGGTGTATGCTACTAATCCTGCAGGAAACGTTTTTGCGAGGTGCGCGGTGAGCAAGCCGGCGATTTTTTCCACGCGACAACTATTTCAGGCGGCACGTACGATTCTTGACGAACATTTTCAGGTGGACTATTGGAAGGGCGACAAACTTTCCCGCGCGGACCTGCTGAAACACGTGGCCGATAAAGACGGCTTGGTCTGCCTGCTGACGGAAAAAGTGGACGAGGAGCTGCTCTCGGCGGCACCGAAGCTGCGCATTGCGGCTACGGTTTCTGTCGGCTACGACAATATCGATGTGCCGGCCTGTACGAAACATAAAGTCGTGGCTACGAATACACCCGGCGTTCTCGACGACACTACGGCGGATTTCGCGTGGACGCTTTTGATGGCGGTTGCGCGACGACTGCTCGAAGGCGATTCGTGGATGCATTCCGGCACTTGGAACGGCTGGGATCTGGATCAGCTCGTTGGCGGCGATGTTTGGGGCAAGACGCTGGGCATCCTGGGCTTTGGACGAATCGGCCGCGGGGTGGCGCGCCGCGCGCTGGGTTTCCAGATGCGCGTGCTTTACAATGACGCGGTTCGCGCGCCGGCGGATGTAGAAAAAGAACTGAACGCGGAATTCGTGGATCGCGACCGGCTGTTTCGCGAATCCGATTTCATCAGCTTGCATGTTCCGCTGCTGCCGGATACGCGTCACCTGATTTCGAAAGATAATCTTGAGAAGATGAAACACACTGCGTTTCTGGTGAACACTTCGCGCGGCCCCGTAGTGGACGAAGCGGCACTCGCGGAAGCTCTCGAAAATAAAAAAATTGCCGGCGCGGCGCTGGATGTTTTCGAACACGAACCAAAAGTGCATCCCGCGCTGCTGACGCGCAAGGACGTAATCCTGACGCCGCACATGGCCAGCGCCTCGCTGGACACGCGAACGAAAATGGCCGTGATGGCTGCGAACAATGTCGTCGCGCTGTTTGAGGGACGGCGCCCTCCCAACGCGGTGAATGCGGACGCCCTAGGTATGAAATAACGCGATCGATGAGGTCTGAAGGAAAGGTCCTGCTGCTATGTCTCACATCGCTTCCTTCCATTTGAGGACGAACCCACCGATTCGGTCTCGGCGCGTTATCGGGCCCAAAAGACCGTGAAGCAGACCGCGCAGCGCCTATTTCTCGAAACGCTATCGGCGATTCAAATTCCCACCGCTCTTGCGCGAAAGCTTAACCGCGAAGGTTCAGTTATCCATGCGGCAGGCGCGATGATTGACCTTCGCGAATTTAGAGAGATCGTGGCCCTGGCATTCGGGAAGGCTTCGTTCGCAATGGCCAAGGCCTTGAGCGATAATCTTGCGCCTGAATTTCAGGTCAAAGGAATCTTGGTCGGGCCCGCTTCTCCGCCCGGGGCTCTGCCGGGATGGAAATCGTTTGTCGGCGGCCATCCAATCCCCTCGGCGGAAAGCTTTGCAGCAGGCCGCGCGATCCTGGACCGGCTCGGGCGGTCCGACGACCGCACGCTAATCTTTTTTTTGATTTCCGGCGGCGGCTCGGCGATGGTGGAACAACCACTCGACGAAAACATCACGCTTGGAGATTTTCAGAAGCTACACCACGCGCTGGTTACCTGCGGCGCGCCCATTGAAGAAATCAACGTGATCCGAAAGCATCTATCCGCTACAAAAGGGGGGCGGATGGCCACGGCCGCGCCTCGGTCTCTGAAAATCACATTCGCGATCAGCGACGTCCCGGAAGGGCAAGAATCGGCGCTGGCTTCGGGTCCAACCGTGCCGGACCCCACGACGAGCCAGGACGCTGAACGGATCGCACGTCATTACGGATTGTTGGCCAAATTACCGGCATCCCTTCACGCCTCGTTCGAGCGACACGCGCTTAGCGAAACTCCGAAGGGAGACGATCCCGCTTTCGGGCGCTCCCATTTTGAACTTCTGCTCGGCACACACGATTTGACGCACGCATGCCATCACGCTTGCGAAGCGGAAGGCTTTATCTGCCTCGCCGATAACTCCACGGACAGTTGGCCGCTCGAAAAAGCCGCAAATCATTTGCTCGCGCAGCTCGATGCGCTGAAAAACGAGAATCCAGGCAGACGCGTTGCGCTGCTAGCCGGCGGGGAAGTGAGCAGTCCGGTGACGGGCGAAGGAATCGGCGGGCGCAATTTGGCTTTCGTGCTAGCGTGCGTTCCGAAAATTGCGGGGAAAAAGATTGTGGTCCTGAGCGCGGGAACGGATGGAATTGACGGAAACAGTCCGGCAGCAGGCGCGGTTGCGGATGGTGAGACACTCCCACGCGCGCGCGAAGCCGGTATGGAACCGGCAGAATTTCTCGGCCGCAGCGACGCCTACAATTTCTTCAAGCGTCTCGGCGACACAATCGTTACCGGTCCCACTGGAAATAATCTGCGCGATTTACGAATTCTTCTGGCGTACTGATTGTTCCTTGGTGCAGCGTAATCCGTGACGCCCAGTAAATCATTTCTCGATAACCACCTTCGGAGCGGCGAGCTGAGATTCGATCTTCGCCAGACGCGCGTTCATCTCCGCCATTTGCTGTTGCAATTTCTTCAGCGCATCCAACGTAGTATCTTGCCCGCCAATGGCATTCGCCGAAGGCTGTGCCACCGCATCTTGCCCTCCGGGTGCCGGCGCGGCCGCCGGGCCGTTCGCTCCTTTGTCGCCGCTAAATAATTTGCCAGTAGCTTGCGACTTTAGGGCCGCAATCTGCGCTTTCACGAATGAGGTTGTTCCGATCGGCAAATCGCCGCTCTTCAGCCACTCCTCGAGCGGCGCAATTGCCTCCGGATCGCCGCGCCGGCCGAGAGAAAACAGCGCCGTGAGTTTCACGTCGAAGTAGGGCTCCTTCAGATATGAAATGAGCGCTTGGGTGATTTCCTTATTTTTCTTGTCGAGCGTAGCGACGGCGCTGATCGCCGCGCCGCGAGTGTTGAGCGGCTTTCCCGGTCCGGCCCATTCCAGCAGTAGTGGAACTGCTCGGTCGTCGCCCAGGTCTCCAAGTCCCCCGAGCCCGGCCTCGCGGAGAGTGTCGTCGGGCGAATCCGATTTGACGGCCGCCGTCAGAACATCGAACGCGTTCGCAGCTTTGATTCCGGCGAGGGAACGAAGAGCAGCGGCGCGGACCCGGAAAGCTTTGTCGTTCGCGGCGATGTCCGTGAGTTTCGGCCCCAGCGAGGCATCATCTTTGAACATGCCTAGCTGCTGTACGGCAACCTCGCGAACCCAGGGCTTTTCGTCGTTCACCGCGCCAAGAACCTGCTTCTGCGCGTCGGCTCCTCCGATCTTGCCCAGCGTTCGCAAAGACTCCGAACGAACGCCCCAAAAAGGATCGTGCTGCGCCGCTTCGCCCAGTGCCGGAATCACGCCGGAATTATCCCGGATGCCGGGAGTAGCCAATGTGGCTGCGGCTTCGGCACGGTCCGGCACGGTTGCTCCGTTCTTCAATTGATAAATCAGCGTTGCTGCGTCGCGCTTGAAATCCAGAGTCTTCAGGACGTTGTCGCCCTTGTCGAAAACCACCATCAGCGGAGCGCTGTCCGCCGCCAGGGTAAACGTTTCCTCAGCTTTGCTCACTGCGAGGGGATAGGTTTTGCGGCCGGTCGATGTCGCAATTTCAACGTCCACCGGCATGTCAAACAGGCCTACCATGCCTTCGACTTTTTGTGTTTGCTTCACGGTCAGTTTGATCTGGTGGGTTGCGTCGTCGTACGCGTAGCTCACGGTGTAATTCGGCGCCCCCGCGCGATAAATCCACTGCTGGAAGAATTGGTCCACGTTCGTCGCGGTGGCCTGCTCGATAGACTTTTGCAGGTCCGCGGTAACCACGTTCTGCCCGCGATTCGTTTCCAGGTAATAATGCAGCCCGCGGAAAAAATTCTGATCGCCGAGCTTGGTGCGCAACATCTTCAGCACCCAGCCGCCCTTGTTGTAGATGTTGCCGGAGTTTTCCAGCGAGTCGTCAAAATCGTGGGTCACGATCGGATTCGTGAAGAGTCGGAGATTCCGGAACCACTGGCTCTGGTCGCGCCAGAATTCATAGGCCACTGCATCTTCGCCGTACTTCTGCTGAGTCCAAAAATGCTCAAAATATGTTGCGAAGCCTTCATTCAGCCAGAGATTTGCCCAATCCTTGCAGGTGACCAGATCTCCAAACCACTGATGCGCCATTTCGTGCGAATCAAGGTTGTCCGAGCCTGAGGGAGTTTCGCCGGCGAGCCGAGGATCTACAAGTCCACGAGTCGTCAGAGTTGTGGCGCTGGTGTTTTCCATGCCTCCCACCACGAAATCGTTCACCGAAGTTTGTGCGTATTGCGCCCAGGGGTAGCGCACGTCGAGATGGTCGGAGAAGGTGTCCAGCATCTGCTTCGTGTTCACAAACGTTGAATCGATTTTGGATTCGTCGCCGCGCGGCACTACGAATCGCAGCGGCATGCCGCGCCAAGTGTCCTTCTTTTCGACAAACTCGCCGGCTACGGCCGAGATCAGATAAGTGGAAAGCGGCTGGGACTGCTTCCAATCCCAGGTCTTCATGCCATCGGGCTCGTCCTTGGTGCCGAGGAGTTCTCCATTCGAGATGGTCATCCAGGCAGCCGGGACGGTAAGAAGCATTTCCGAGGTCGTCCGGTCGTTTGGATAATCGTAGATCGGAATGTAATAGCGCGTGTCTTCGGCTTCGCCCTGAGTCCAGATTTCTTTGGGGCGGTTTGGATAATTCTTGTCCGGCAGAATGAAATAAATGCCCTTCTTTGGCGCCCCTTCGTAGCGAATAAAAACGTCGTGATGCTCACTGCGTTTGGAGGGTTTCGCGAGGGACACGATGAGTTCTTTATCTGTGGTCGAAAATTTTGCGTCCTTGCCGTCCACTGTTACGTTCTGAATGGTCAGGTCCACGGAATCAAACTTAATTGCTTCAATGCCGTCCCGCAGCATAGAGACGCTTTCGGTCACTTCGCCGCGCACTTTTTTCTTTTCGACGTCGAACCACAGATGGGTTTTGACGTTCTGCAAATCGTAGTCCTTGCTCCGGGCATACGGCTCATCCGCGCGCGCGATGACCGATAACATCAAGGCCGCCGACAGAACAAAAGCGAAATTGACCAACGGCCAATTCCGGCGCGGGCGCGATGGTGCATGCTTCATTCTTCCCCCTTGAGAAAAAGAATTTCGTCCAGCAAAGCAATAATTATAGTACGGGAGCGTCCGGGTACGAAGTTCGCAAGGTTGCTCTGGAATTACAGAAGACCCTTCACTAAGCCGCCGTCCACCGCGATGGTCGTGCCGTTGATGTAGCTTGCGCGCTCGGACGCGAGAAATGTTACCAGCGCGGCGAACTCTTCAGGTTGCGCGAGCCGCCCAGCGGGAACCTGCGCGCTCATATTCTTAATGGCCTGCTCGCGGCTGATTCCGGCGTCTTTCGCCCGAAGTTCCACAAGCTCTTCGAGGCGGTCGGTGAGCGTGAACCCGGGGCACACGTTATTCACAGTGATGCCGTCGGCGCCGAATTCGTTCGCGAGCGTTTTGGCCAGGCCCGCTACGCCCGCGCGCAGAGTATTGGAAAGCAGCAGGCCGTCGATGGGCTGTTTCACGGACACGGATGTAATCGTCAGCAGGCGTCCCCAATGATTGCGCTGCATGCGAGGGAGCACTTCGCGCGCGAAATAGACATTGCTCAGCAAGGTCAACTCAACCGCTGCGCGCCAATCTTCGAGGCTGATGTCGAGAAACTTTTTTGCCGGCGGGCCGCCCGCATTCGTGACGCAGATATCGATCCGCCCGTATTTTTTGTCCACTTCTTCCACGAAAGCTCGGACGGCTTCGGGTTTGGTCACATCCACCGCGCGCCAAAATACTGCACGGTTGTTGGCCTTCCCGATTTCGTTGGCTGTGCGCTCAAGATTGGCTGCGGTCCGGGCGCAGATGGCCACTTCGCAGCCTTCCTTTGCAAATTCTTCAGCTGCTGCGCGGCCCAGGCCTTTGCTGGCAGCAGCTACGATTGCGACGCGCCCTTTCAGTCCGAGGTCCATTTGTTAGTCCTTGCCCGCGTTGCCGCGGAGGTACGCATCGTCTTTGCTAATCCAATCTTCGCGCCGGGGAGCGAAGAAATCTATGTCCACCGTGTCTTCCAGGGCTTCGGCCCGGTGTGGCACATTTGCAGGAATCAGCAGGATTTCACCAGCGCGCAAGACAACTTCGGAATCATCAAACTTAAATTTCAGCGCTCCCGACAGAATCAGAGAAAATTGTTCGCTGCGATGTGAATGGCGCGGCACAATCGCTCCACGCGCAAGAAAAATGCGCGCGAGTGTGGCGTCTTCGCCGTTTAGCATCTCGCGGGTGATGCGGTCGCTTAATTTCTCCGTTTCGATTTTCTCAAAGGATGTGGCTGCCGGCATGTGTCCCCCTATCTATCGGACCGTTGTTGCGCTCTGAATCGTCCATCGAAACGCTTAAATCGTCAATGGAGACGAGTATGGAGCACACGCCTTTCGCGGCTTATGCTCGCCTTCGGGCCTTGAAAAAATATTGTCTTCCGGGTCGCGGGTTCGACTAAGATGCGCGCGTGACCTTCCTCGGCTGGATCGCGGCACTCGTTCTTTTTTTGCAATTGCCGATCCCGTTCTATTGGTTCGTAATGCATCCGCAGGTGAGCTATTGGCGGCGCAATCCGAAGGCCGGCTACATTACCGGCGTGCTGCTATCATGGCTTCCCGTCACGGTGCTCCTTGTGATTTTCCACCGTGAATTATTTCGCGCGAACTGGCCACCGCTGTGGGAAATTATTGCCGGACTCATACTTATTATTTTCGAGGCGTGGATCTTCTGGCGAGTGCATCGCGATTTGGGCGCAAAACGGCTCGTGGGACAAACGGAACTCTCCGGCGGCGGCGAAATCGTTCATCGGGGAATCTACGCGCTGATTCGCCACCCGCGCTATATGGGCTCGTTCCTTGCGATCCTCGGCGCTTGCTTTCTCGCTGGGACACGCGCGATGTGGCTCGTTGCGGCGATATGGCTCGTGCTCACGCGCATCGCCATCGCACTCGAAGAGCGCGAATTGCACGACCGATTCGGCACGGCTTACGAGGAATATTGCCGCCGTGTCCCGCGATTTGTTCCTGTTTTTGCTAAGCCTGGTGAGGGCTTCGGACCACCCCGGATTTTGAAGTGAATAAAGAGGAGGTGACTATGAAACGTTTCGTGATTCTCATGGCGATCTTGCTCGGTATCGCAACAACTGCGTCGGCGCAGATCGGCAAAAGCGTTTCGGTCTCAGCCGGCACGCCCGAAGATAAAGCTCTCGCCGAGATTTACGCAGCTCCCGACGGGCCTGACAAAGTGGCGCTGCTCGATAAATTCATGACCGATTTTGGTACCGGAGATATGGCGCTGTTGGCGGACCAGCTTTACGTGCAGACGTATCTGGCGCAAAAAAACTATGCCAAAGTTTACGAATTCGCTGCGAAGGCGCTCGCGCTCGATCCGACCAACCTTTCCGCGGCTGTAAGCATGGTTCATGCCGCGGAGGAACAGGGCGACACCAAAAAAGTATTTGCCGCCGGCGACAAAGTTGCGGAAATCATCGCGAAATATAAGAATTTGCCGGCACCGGAAGGCACGCCGCCCGACCAATGGGCCCAGCAGAAGTCGGTGAGCATAAACAACGTGCAAGGTGACATCGGATATGTGGAATACGCGCTGGTGAACGCCGCGTATAAGACCTCCGATCCAGCAGCACGCGCTGCTCTGTTTGAGCGATACGTTACCTCATTTCCGGATTCTCCTTATACGATCACGGTGCGCGAACAAACCGCGATCGCCTACCAGCAGGCGCAGGAAACTCCGAAAATGCTCGACACCGCTCTAAGAATACTTGCGGCCGACCCCAATAACATCTCCATGCTGCTGTTGGTTTCCGATTATTGGAGTGAAAATAANNCTCCAAAAAGGCTTGGCATATTCCGCCATCGGCGAAGTAAACGTGGATAAAGGGCGCAACGAGCCCGCCGTGGACGCGTTCAAGCAGGCCAGTCCGCTGTTAAAGTCCAACACGGTCCTCTACGCGCGCAATCTTTATCGCTTGGGATTTACGCTCGCAAAGATGCAGCGAATTCCGGAAGCGCGCACGGTGCTCACCGAAGCGGTTTCGATTGAAAGTCCCTATAAAGCACGCGCGCAGGCGACGTTGAATAAAATCGGCGGGCCGGTTTCAGGCAAAAGCACGCGAAAGAGTTCGTAGCGAATCGCCAGTCGAGTTTATTGCAGAGATCAAAATCAGGAGACAAACAACTTGGCCCTCAGCCGCTCGTGCCTGTGCGAATCGCGTTTCGCCCGGCAACGTTCGACTCGTTCGTCGGCAGGAGCAATGTTCCTCGCGTCTCTCTTGTATTGCGGGGCCGGCGCCGTGCAAGGGCAAACGATCCGCGTAGACGCCGTGCCTGAACATTCGACAAATTCGATAGTTCCTACACGCGCGCTCGGCGCGGGAATCGACCGGCTGCCTTACGGGGCTGCTGACAAACTTTTCGTCGAGCCCATGGTCAAGGAGGTTCTTTCTGCGGGCTGGCAGACCGTTTCGTACCGCCAAAATACCGAGCTGCACGTGGAAGCGTGGCATTGGAATCCTGCCGGCACATGGAGCGATCCAAGGGGTAAAGGTTATTTCACCGGCAGCGCGACTCCCGGGGATTTGATACGCCATTCGTATGGCTATCCGCTGCCGCATCGCGGCGTGACGCACGACGATGGCACCGACATGGTTGGCTACTCTCGCCTGACCGACGGCGACAAGGATACATATTGGAAAAGCAATCCGTATCTTACACAAGCATTCACGGGCGAGGACGATTCGCTTCATCCGCAATGGATTTTTCTGGATCTTACCAGCCGGCAGGATATCAGCGCGATCCGCATCGCTTGGGCTGAGCCTTATGCCAAGAAATATCTGGTGCAGTATTGGACCGGCGAAGACCCCATCAAGAAGCCCGCGATCGGCGCGTGGCAAACATTTCCAGGCGGCGCGGTACCGGATGGAAAGGGCGGCACGGCGATGCTTCAACTGGCATCCGCGCCGGTCTCTGTGCAGTGGGTTCGCGTGCTGATGACGCAATCCTCCAACACCTGCGATACTCACGGCTCCGCGGATCGCAGAAATTGTCTGGGCTATGCCATTGGGGAAATCTATCTGGGCACGACTACTTCCGATGGAAAGTTTCACGACCTGATTCGCCACACGCCTGATCAGGACCAAACCGCGACATATTGCTCTTCGGTCGATCCGTGGCACGAGCCTGCCGATTTAGACGAACATGCCGGCGACCAAGTGGGGTTCGATCTGTTTTTCACCAGCGGGTTCACGCGGGGTTTGCCAGCTATGATTCCGATTGCGATGTTGTACGGCACCCCGGAGGACTCCGCGGCGGAAATTTCGTATATCGAGAAGCGCGGCTATCCAATTTCGTATGTCGAGATGGGAGAAGAGCCGGACGGCCATTACACCACACCGGAAGATTACGGGGCGCTGTATTTGCAATGGGCAACAGCACTGCACAAAGTGGATCCCAAGCTGAAGCTGGGCGGGCCGATATTTACGGGAGTGAACAAGGACGTCGAAGCGTGGCCCGATGCGCAGGGGAAAACTTCCTGGACCACGCGATTCATCGACTATCTAAAATCTCACGGACGGCTGCCGGACCTCGCGTTTTTCTCTTTCGAACATTATCCGATGGAGCCCTGCAAGATTCCGTGGAGCAGCCTCTACGATGAAGCAAATCTCGTGACGCACATTACTCAAGTGTGGCGCGAAGATGGCGTGCCGGCAAACATTCCACTGTTCATCACCGAATCCAATATCGCTTGGCAGTCCGAGGAAGCCTACGTGGACATCTGGGGCGCCTTGTGGCTGGCGGATTACGTGGGAGCGTTCTTAGGCAATGGCGGCGATGCCGTTTATTTCTTCCATTATTTGCCACTGGGAGTTCACCGGGGATGCAACGAGTCGCTTGGCACCTTTGGCCTGTTTTCGACGGATACAAATCTGCAAGTGGAGCAGCCGCTCTCGCAATATTTTGCGAGCCAACTCATCAATCTCGATTGGGTGCAACCGGGTGATGGCGCGCATCGCCTGTTTCCCGCCGCAAGCGACATACAGGACGCCGCGGGGCACGTTCTGGTGACGGTATATGCGGCGCTGCGCCCGGACGGCCAGTGGTCGCTGTTAATCGTCAACAAGGACCAGGAAAATTCACACGCGGTGCGAATCGCGTTCGACGGACTGAAGTCGAGTAGCGCAGGCAATTTTGCGGGATCCGTCAGGATGGTTACGTTCGGAAGCGCGCAGTATCAGTGGCGTCCGCTCGTGGGGGGAGGGAAGGCCGATCCTGATGGACCGCCAGCGCGTTCGACAATTGCGGCGTCTTCGACAACCCAATACGAACTTCCCGCGGCATCCATTACAGTGCTCACCGGGGCCGTCTCCCAAGCGAAATAGCCAACTTGAGCTGAATTCGTTTGGTCAGCGGATCTCGGCGGTGGCGCTCGAGTTCTTCAATTCATCAACTTCTTTGAGAACTTTGGCCCATTCGGCCTTGTCTTTTTTCGTGGCGAAGGGTGCGTTCGGATCGCTGTAGAAATCCAGGAGAGTCTTGCGAAGTTCCGGGGAAACTTTCGCGAAATGATCTTTCGCCAGGTGATCTAATAACTGAGCGTACGTTTTATCCGCTAGCGGATACTGTCCGGGACCCGTCACGGTGCCGGTGTCAAAATTGTCGTTTACGAGTTCGATTTTGCCGGAACCTTTTTGTTGATGGAGGAAATCTTCGTAATCCTTCACGGATCCATTGAAACTGGCCTCAAATAGTTTTTCGGCCGCGGGGGTGGGAGTTTTGAATTTGAAAACGCTGAACGGCCCGATCTTGGGCACCAGACGGAACAAGAACGCCAGCAATGTGTCCTTAAATCCGGGTTTCTGATATTTGCGGCCCCAGTTTTTTTCATAACTCGACCGGGAAATGTGATACAAGAATTTTTCCTTGGTAATTCCCGGAATATCTTTCTGAATTTGATCTTTGTTTGTCTCCCATGCCACTTTCGTTGCAGTAGGTATCGCTTTGCTTACGCTATAGCGATAAGTTTCCACGGAAAGATCGAAGTCCGAAAAGACAGATTTCAGCTCCACGCAGTAGGTTTCCTGAAAAGCTTTGTCGAGAAGCGGTTTGGAAACTTCAAATCCAATAAAATCGCGATAGGCGTCCGGCGCATAACGCCCTTTGGCAACTTCGAGGACGTCAAAGCCGAATTCCGTTCTGAGGTGTGCCATCGGATTTTGGTCGTAGACTATCGTGTCTCCATATTTCGCGCGCAATTTGGGGTACAGCATGGGCACGGCGAGGTTTACGGCTACGCGATGGCCTTGGTTGTCGGCGGCGTAATGCGCGAGAGCGCCCAGGGCGAAAGCGTATTCGTTCAAATCCTGCGAATCGCGTATCAGTGCTTGCACAAAATCGCCGGTGCGGACGTAATGAACAAGATCGCTGAATAAGTGGCTGCCAAATGGGTAGTAGCCAAGATCCTGAATCACGCATCCTCCGTAAGCGTAGGAGTGCGCGGTTTTCAATTCTTCCGGAGTTGATGCAGGAAATCTTTTAAGGAGCAGCGGCTTGATGGCGTCGTCCCAGGCCGAGTCGATGATGGCTTCGTGTGTGAGGACGGAATAGCCCTCGCAAGCGGTGACCGCGCCAAAAACGAAAATCAGAATCCAAACGGCAGCGCGAAGGCGAAATCCTCGGCTCTTCTTTGTCGCGAGATCAGCAGTCATAGGCTCATTCAACTATATCTCAGGTTTTGTCACTCCCGACGAGCTTAGAGGTTGCGAGCAGTACTCTTAGGAAGATGCGCGGAGGGCGGGCAAAGATACGGCAAGATGACCCGAAGCGACCGAAACTGTGGCGGAGAGGGTGGGATTTGAACCCACGGTTGGGTTTCCCCAACACTCGCTTTCGAGGCGAGCTCTTTCAACCGCTCAGACACCTCTCCGCGGCTGGAGCGTCTCTAGCTTAGCAAAGGCTCTCTATGGTCACAACAGCGCGTGCCGAACACTGAATATCCGCATTCTAATTTCTCAATCCATTTCGAAAGTAACGTACATGTATTTGCTGTCGCGCTCTATTTGCAGCACGCCGGGAGCGCCGGGCCGCATGGCTTTTAGAGCGGCGCGCAGGCCGGCGATCGTTTCGATATGTGTTCCGTTGAGCGCATGGATCACGTCTCCGGCTTGCAAGTCAGCTTCCAAACCGAGGAGATCCGCGGCCATGGCTGCGACGATTACGCCCGAGGGCTCGCGCAATTCTTCTAATTGGCGCGCGAGTTTGTCGTCAATCTCCACGGCGAAAAAACCGAGTTTGGAGATTAGAGATTTCTCCGGATCGACGAGGTTGGCCAGTTGATCCACGTCATTCTTTTCTTCAGTTACTGGAATTTCCAGCGTGATCTTCTTGTCGCCGCGCAGCACTTCAGCTTGGACAATGGCGCTGGCGGGCCGCGTGGAAATAATCATTTCGGCGAGAGGCACACTTCCGATCGAGCGCTCATCCAGGCTCAAAAGAATATCCTGAATTTGAAGCCCTGATTTTTGCGCAGGCCCGTCGGGATCCACGTCGGAAACGATGACACCGCGCTGCCTTGGCAGGCCAAGTCCAGCCGCGAGATCGGGAGTGATGTCCTGCAGGACGGCTCCGATGATGCTACGGTGAACGCGGCCGTACTTGCGAAGCTCTTCATAGACGAACTTCACCACGCTGCTGGGAATCGCGAAGCCTAAGCCCTGGCTGCCGCCGGATTCGGAAAGAATGAACGTGTTGATGCCGACCAGATCGCCGTTTGTGTCCACCAGCGGCCCTCCGCTATTTCCCGGGTTTATAGGCGCGTCCGTTTGAATGAATACGGAAGGCACGCCGGGATCAGCCTGGCGCGCAACGGAGCTGACTACGCCCATGGTGACGGAGTTCTCGAGACCTTCGGGATTGCCGAAGGCGAGAACGAGCTCACCCTTCTTCAATTTTGCGTAGTCCGCGAAAGGAAGCGCCCGCAAGCCCTTGGCTTCAATTTTGAGCAATGCGAGATCGATGGTCGGAGCGATGCCCACGATTTTCGCGTCCAGGGGCGGAACGTGCTCACCTAGCCCGAGGCTTTCGCGCACTTGCGAATCCCCGGAAGGCCGAGACGAGACGACCACGCGGATGCGCTGCGCCCCTTTCACCACATGCGCGTTCGTGATGATGTAGCCGTCCGGGTCAACAATCACCCCCGAACCCAGGCTGCGCTCTCTGCCGATCAGGCTGGTCTCGTCCTGATTTTTCGCCTCGATGGAGCGATAGCCGGTGACTTGCACCTGGACGATCGAAGGCGATACCCGTGAAGTAAGCTCTTCGAGAGAGTCGTTGAACTGGGCGAGAAGATTTTCGCGACTGCTGGCTGCAGGCGAAAGCGGCTGGGCCGACGGCGAGGGAGCTTGCGATGGTGGAGAAGTCTGAGTCTGTGTTTGCGCGGCAGGCGGCGCCGAAGAGGACGATTGCGCGAAAAAGGAAGCCGGCAGCGAAAGCAGCGCCAGAGCCAATCCAAAATTCGCAACAAATCGCCAATAAGTCTTTATATGGAAACCTTCTCTACGAGGGCAGAGCATTAGATATTTTCTCCAACGAGAGTGTAGCGCAACAGCCGAGGCGGCGTAAGTCGGATTGAGAGATGAATAGCACATCAGCTCAGTGTTCGAAAGCGAGGAAAGCGATTAGAAAACTACGAACAGATAGCGCCGAGATGGGGCGATTTAGCGCTTAGCGGAGAAGAAAGTTTTCAGAATGGCGGCGGAATCGTCGGCTAGCACGCCGGAGGTGACGGCGACGCGGTGGTTGAGCTGCGGGTGATCGAGAACAGAGAAGCAAGAGCGGACCGCGCCACCCTTGAGGTCGTCGGCTCCGTAAACGAGCCTCGCAATGCGGGCCTGAATCATGGCGCCGCAGCACATGGCGCAGGGCTCGATGGTGACGTAAAGGATCGAGCCAAGCAGCCGATAGTTCTCGAGCATTTTTGCGGCTGCGCGCAGAACCACGATTTCGGCATGCGCCGTGGGGTCGCACTCGGCTATCGTGCGATTGCCGGCGCGAGCGATGATGCGGTTGTCGAAGACGAGAACTGCTCCGACTGGAACTTCGCCTCGCTCGGCGGCCCGGTGAGCCTCGGCTAGGGCTGCGGCCATGAATTCGCGGTCAGATGCGGTATCTTCGAGCATGAAAAGCCAGAATAACATCTGGAAGCTTCTGCTTCGCTAATTTCCGCCATTCGAGGAATTGGGCGCGGTCCTGCGGATTTCGAGCGCAACGGCCGGAGTTCCGTCACAGGGAATGTTGGTGAGGAAGCGAAGAGTGCCGGCACCGTCCTCAAATGCCAGTCCTGACTGAGCGGAACCACCTTTGCAGGCACCCCAGGATTTCGGGACGGATGCAACGCATCCGGGAGTCCACACTTGCGGTGCAGGCTTTTCTGGTGCGGCGTAAATCTTCAGCGAGACGAGAGCGCCGAGAATCACGAGGGCTACGACCATAATTGTTCTGATTGTGTTTGTCACAGTACGTCCTCCTCCTATTCCAGCAGGCCTACACTTTAGCAACGTGGAATACATAAACAATTTTCGTTTTAATGGGTTGCTCACTGACGATCAGCCACGTTCCAGGCGAAGCAGTAGCTTGCGGCTGCGAGCTTTCATCGCAGGTGTACCGTTACGAGTGGCCTCGCGCAGAGTCTCTACCACCCTGGGTCGAATACTTGACTCATTCTGGGCCAAGTCGGCCAGCCCTTGAAGGGCGAAGGTCTTGACAATGGAACTGCGATCTTCCAGGTACGTGTTCAACGAAGATATCGCGAGTTGCCGTTCCTTGGCGTTCAGCGGAAGCCGTGGAACCATGACCGCCAGATGCCAGCGCAACTCCTGTTCGGTGGCCTCGGTCATCAAAACCAGCAATTCCTTCTTGTACGGTGTGAGCAACCCAGGATTCTTGCGTGTAACTTTCTCGGACGCGTCCGCTGCGCGCATTCGCACCAGAGGATCGGCGGACCACAATCCTGCAATCAATTTGGGGAACAGTCTTAGAGTCTTGGCCACAATGGCCGCTACTTGGTCAGCGCGGCCGATCGACCGCCGATCGCTTCCCCGCAGGAGCAAAAGAACATCTGTTCGCCGCATTGAACGCACCCAAGAGCAGCATCATATACGACCGGAATCACCGTGGATGGCTTGACTTTGGCAAAGGCGGAAGTCAAACTACGTTGAATGAAAGAAATTCTTAAGCGGATCTTTTTGTGGGACCTGGTGAAGGGGATGATGCTGACCTTTCGTTATCAGGCTCCCAAGAATGTTGTCACCGAGCAGTATCCCCAAGAACGGCCGATGATGGCGGAGCGCTATCGCGGAGCGCCCCGGCTGAACATGAATCCGGAGACGGGGGAATCGCTTTGTATTTCGTGCAATCTATGCGCGCTGGCGTGCCCGGAAAATTTGATTGTGGTGGGATGGCTGCGGGATGATGCCACGCGGCGAAAAGTTTTGACTACGTTCACCTACGATACTTCGCGGTGCATGTTCTGCGGGTTGTGCGAGGATGCTTGCCCCACCGATTGCCTGGAATTGACGCAGGATTTCGAGATGGCGCATTACAACCGTGAAGGCGCTATCTGGGACCGTCACCGCCTGGAAGTTGGGCCCACTCCGACACATTACACGCGATAATTTTTCGAAGACGTAAAGCCCGTACTTTCCCTGGATCGTCTGCTGGAACTGAAGCTATAACTGCGCCCAGCGGCCGCGATTCGTGATTTTGAATCACTAGCGATTATCTCTTGCCGAGCGGACGCTGCAATGTAATAAGATGGCGCGTCGAATTTTTATAGAACGCGTTTTACCCGGGAAAATGGAACTTCGCAAAGATCCTATCACTCGAAGTTGGGTGGTGGTCGGGCATCCGGAGCGCGAAAAGGTCAGGCCGGATCCATGTCCGCTGTGTGCGGGAAATCGGCCGGAGGTGCGCGCAATTTTGGATTTGCCGACGCACGGACCGTGGCAGGTGCGCGTGTATCCGCATTTCCGTCCGCTGTATCGAATCGAGGGTGAGCCGGGGCGCAGCGCCGAAGGAATTTATGACCGGATGGCGGCGACGGGAGCACACGAAATAATTGTAGAAAGCCCGGAGCATACGCGTTCGCTCTCGCGCATGAGCGACGAAGAGATCGAGCGCGTGCTGGAAGCGTACGCGTTGCGCATCGCAGATCTAAAACGAGACGCGAGATTCAAATATGTGACCGTATTCAAGAATCAAGGGGCGCAAGCGGGAGAGGAATGGCCGCACGCACATTCGCAAATTACAGCGACGACGTTCGTGCCGCGGCGGATCCTGTACGAATTGCGGAGCGCGCGAGAATGGTATCGCGACCGCGAGCGCTGTGTTTTCTGCGACATTCTGAGCCAGGAAATTCGACAGGCCAAGCGCGTAGTGGATAACGCCGGGGACTATTACGCTTTTTGCCCTTACGCCTCGCGGGTGCCGTACGAGGTGTGGCTGATGCCGAAGACGCACAACCATCAGTTCGAAGCGCCGCTCGCGGGCGAAAGCCGCCGCCATCTAGCCAGCCTGTTGGGTAGAACGCTGCGGAGGCTCCTGCAAGTTTCGGAAAGCTATCACATGGTGCTGCATACATCCCCGAATACGCTGCAAACGAAAGGCGAGCTGAGCGAATACTGGCGGACGATTGCGGGCGATTACCATTGGCACATCGAAATTCTTCCCATCGTGCAGCAGAGGAGCAAGTCGTATAGCATCAAGGAAATTTATTTTAACGGCACGCTCCCGGAAGACGCGGCCGAAAGCCTGCGCAAGCTCGATCCGAACAAATGACAAATCAGGTACCAAGTGTTTTGAAGAAACGCGAGGGCCAGCGCGGCGGAATTTTCTCCAAACTGTTGTTTCTGATTTTCGTAGTTGTATTTGTCGCGATTCTGTATCTGGCGCGCCACCCGATTTTGCGTTTCGCCGGAGATTTCTGGATCGTGGACCAAACGCCGCAGGTGTCGGACGTTATCGTGATTCTGAGCGACGACAATTACGAGGCCGATCGCGCGACGCGAGCGGCGCAGCTTTTTAGATCGGGTATGGCTCCGCGCATTCTCGCCAGCGGACGGTTACTGCGGCCGTATGCCGGGATAGAGGAGCTGATGCAGCGTGATTTAAAGGCCCTGGGCGTGCCGCCAAATGCGATTGTCCCGGTAACGCATCGAGGAACGAACACGCGGGAAGAAGCAGCTGCCGACGCGCAGGCGATCGCGGCGCACGGCTGGAAGAAAGTCCTGCTGGTGACTTCGAATTATCACACGCGCCGGGCCGATTACATTTTTGAACGCACGCTGCCGGCGGGAACGGAGCTACGTGTAATCTCGGCGCCGGACTCGGAATACGATCCGAACAACTGGTGGCGTACTCGCAATGGGCTAAAGAGATTCCTGTACGAAGCGGTGGGGTATATCGTGGCCATGTGGGAAATGCGTCACAGCGAGGTGCAGACCTCAGGAATGGGCTACGATCGCTCCAGAGCCGCGCAGGGAGCTGGATTCGTCTCCTAGGCGGCAATCCGCGTCGGTGGCGGATCGGCCAACCGATATAGAGTGGCGGTTTACTCCGGGCGCCCTATGTACTATAGTTTGGACACCTGGCCACCCTGGCGCAGGATCCAGCTATACGTGGGGGAGGAATTCAAATGTGGAATAAATCAGCTGAGGCCAAGCCGTCTCCGCAGGCTTCAGTCGCGGCAGTTCCGGTAATACCAGAACCAAAAGTGACCCCGATGCAGACACGACCGCCCAGCGCGCCAGCTGCGGCACCGACGCCAGCCGCGTACACCGCTCCGCGGACCGATGCTGCCAATGGTCTGACGACGATTGCGGCCGGTCTGAAGATCAGCGGCGAAATTTCAGGGAACTCAGATTTGTACATTGATGGCGAAACGCAGGGGAAGATACGCCTGGCGAATGCTCGCGTGACCGTCGGGCCCAATGGCCGGGTACAGGCGGACATCGAAGCGCGCGAGATCATCATTGAGGGCTCGGTGCAAGGGAACTTGAAGGCGGGGGAGCGGGTTCAACTGGGAGCGCAAAGCAAAGTGCAGGGAAGCGTGTTGACACCGCGGTTTGCGATTGAAGATGGAGCGCGTTTGCGAGGGAAAGTGGAAATGATACGGACCGGCGGTTCGCAAGGCAGTTCGAGCGCTGAGAGCGCGCCGGACTCGAGCAAAGCAAAGGTCATGTCCGCGAGCAGCAAGGACGAATAGAACAGGCGATGAGCTGGGTGGCTAAAACTCGGATGAATGCGACGCCGGCGTCCGGTGCACGCGATAAACCGGGTCCGGCAGCAGTGGCGGCGCCTTCCGCGAATGCTCGCGTGTCGAATGGACTGAAGGAATTTCTGTGGCTGATCGGTGATTCGCAGCAGGGGAGAATCCTAGATCTCGGGCCGGTGTGGCAGGCGACGGTGACCTTTTTTATTGAGAGAGGGTTTCGCGTTTCCACCGAAGACCTGCTGCGGGCGTGGAAGGAATTTCTGGGCTCGGAAGAAGAAAATTTCCGCAAAGCCCCGGTGGGAAATGAAGCCGCGAGAGTTTCACCTTCCATGTTCGCCGATAAATTTCTCGATAACGCTTTACTGTATCCCGCAGAACATTTTCATGGAGTGCTGGCGTGGGATATTTTCGATTATCTGGACGCGCAGCTTTTACCGCGAGTGATGGACAGGGTGTACTCGATGCTGCGGCCCGGGGGCGCCGTTCTGTCGCTGTTTCACAGCCGCACGCCCGAGAGGTTCTGCCGTTACAGGATTGCCGATACGCAAACGTTTGAGCTGCTGCCGGCATCCACGCTATCAGTGCACGCTCGCGTTTTTCAAAACCGCGAGATTTTGGATATTTTCGGAAAGTTCCGCTCGTCGAAGACCTTCGTGGGCCGCGATCAGGTGCGCGAGGGGCTTTTCCTCAAGTAGCTTTCCTTCGCGTTATTCTGATTCTAATCTTTTTCGGATTCGGCCGGATGGAGCGGAAGTGCGGTTTTGTGTCCGCGCGCCTTCCAGGAGTGATAGGCAGCGGGAAGCAACGAGACGACGATCACCGCGGCGATGACGTAATGGATGTGCTTGTCGATCCGCGGATCCGTCTTACCGATGGTGTAGCCCAACAGGATCATCCCCCAGACCCAGCAAAATCCTCCGACGATGTCGTAGAGGAGATAGCGTGAATACTTCATCCCAGCCGCGCCGGCTACCGGGGGGCAAAAGGTTCGAATGATGGGGACGAATCTCGCAAGGATAATTGTCTTAGCGCCGTAGCGCTCATAAAATTCGTGTGCGCGCGCCAGATGGTGTTTCTTGAAAAATCTGGAATCCTCGCGGCGGAACAAGGCCGGGCCGGCCTTTCGGCCAATCAGGTAGCCCAGTTGATCGCCGGCAATCGCACACAGGGTCACCAGCGAAAGTAGCCACGCCAATTGCAATTTTCCAGCTCCGGCGAAGACGCCGGCGGTAACCAGCAGGGAATCACCCGGCAGGAAGAAGCCAACGAACATTCCGGTTTCGATGAAGATGATGACGCAAACCATCAGCGTACCGCCCCAGGTCAGCAGGCCGCGAATGTCGTAAAGACGTGCCAACATTTCCTTCAGAAATTCGATCATCTACCCAGTTTCCAATGGTTTCGAGAGTCCAAACCGGCCACAAGTGGTCCTAAATACAATAGCAGAAACGCGTTCACGCGCGAGACCGGATGCGGTAGTACTTTCCTACTACCAGCAATAGCCGCCTGTACCATTGGCCACTCCGTCCTCCTGTCCGAAGATGCAGGTGTGCGAGGCAAGCACCTGGAGGGGGACTCATGGAAGGTGGCTATGCAGTCTGGATGGGCCAGCCAGTGATTCTTCGGGTCTTAGCGGGGAACATGCGAGTGCCCTTGCGCGGGCGGCTGATGTCTGAAACAAACGAAGTTTTGCGTCTGCGGATCGCTGACAGCTGGGACATAGACATTTTCAAATCAATGGTCGTCTCTGTGGAACACGATAACCCGGTTTATGTAGTCAACTGAGGGGGCGGCATGAGCGCACTGGCAAACGATAATTTGGCTGCTAAAAGCGAGGCCATGGCAATTGTGCAGCCATTCAGTGGATCTTCAGAGGATATGCATATGAGCGCCCGATTGGCGGCCTTGCGCGATACGATTCTGGTAGTCGGAGTTCAAATGGTATTCCGAGCGACGTTGTTTTTGCGGCGTTGGAATTACTAGCCGCTCTTAGTTCGCGAAAGTTTGCCCGGCCCAATGCCTCAACCCCCCGCCCCAGGCCTGCGCCCCCAGGCCTGGGGTTCTTTTTTGCCATCCCGACTTAAGAGAAACATTCTTCCGGTGAAGGTACATCAGAGTCTTGGGTCAAATAAGGGCCAGCCGATAATCCGGTGCTTCTCTTGCCAAAATCCGTTCGTCCGCTTAGAACTTAGCCGGTAATCTGTTAAAGTGGATCAGTGATTGCGCGCCGTTTATCTATCAAAGTCTGCATCAAGCCTATCCATAGCTGATCTTTTGCAGGCAGGCGAAACGAACACGCCCGGCATGTGTTCATTGCTTTTATAAGAAGCAACAAAAGATGCAAATCGACATGGGAGATTGCTCCGAGTCGGGGTATTATGCGCAGTCACGCCAAAAACCGAGGGGAGACTAGATGAGGATTGCCAGCGTTGCGAGTGCGTTTCCAGAACATTACTACGACCAGCAGGTGTTGACCGAAGCTCTCAAAAACGATTGGCGGCACCGATTGCCCAATCCGGACATCCTCGACCGTCTGGATGAGAGTATGAAAGTCGAAGGCCGGTATCTCTGTCGTACGATCGATTTCTACGAGAACCTGACGACCTGGGGTCAAGCCAACAACGAGTGGATTGAGCATGCGCTCACACTGGGAGAAAAGGCGTTGTGCAAGGCACTTCATGGCGCCGGCATGAAGCCGAAGGACCTCAGCGCAATTTACGTTACGTCCGTCACTGGAATCGCCGCGCCCTCGATTGATGCGCGGCTGGTGAATCGCATCGGCCTATCCACGAACATCAAGCGCGTACCGATATTTGGTTTGGGTTGCGTGGCGGGAGCAGCGGGCATCGCTCGCGCGGCAGACTATGTGCACGGCTATCCGGATCAAGCGGCTGCGTTGTTATCCATCGAGCTGTGCTCGCTGACGCTGCAACGGGACGACCTGTCGATGGCGCACTTGATTTCTGCGATGCTGTTCGGTGACGGCGCGGCGGCGACGATCGTCGTGGGGTCGAACAGGAAGTCCGACGGCCCCGAGATTCTTGCAACGAAATCCATTTTCTACCCGCACACCGAACGCGTGATGGGGTGGGACATCTCTGAAAAAGGTTTCCGCATCGTACTATCTCCAGAAGTGCCGGATACCGTTGTGAAGCACCTGGGCAAAGATGTGGACGCGTTTCTGGCGGAGCAAGGCCACAAGCGAAGCGACATCAAGACCTGGGTAATGCACACGGGTGGTCCAAAAGTGCTGGAAGCAACGGCAACGGCGCTGGGCTTGACAGAAAAAGATCTGGCTGCTTCGTGGGAGTGTTTGCGCAAGGTTGGCAACATTTCGTCCACCTCGGTGCTGCTCGTGCTGGAAGATGTCTATATGAATCGGCGGCCGGAGCCTGGATCGCTAAGTATTCTAGCGGCGATGGGGCCGGGTTTCTGTTCGGAGCTGGTTCTTCTGAGATGGTAAAAGGCGGCCTAGGGTGGCCAAGCATGCGGATGTCCTGGTTATTGGAGCGGGACCTGCCGGGATCGCGACTGCGATTGCGGCTAGCCTAAAGGGACTGCGCGTATCGGTTCTAGACTACAGAAAACCTCCGATTCAAAAATCCTGCGGGGAAGGATTACTGCCCACTGCTGTTACAAGCCTACAGAGCCTGGGAATTCATCTAACTTCTAACGAAGGATTTCCATTCCGCGGTATCCGTTTTTCAGACGAAGAATTTTCAGCCAGCGCGAGAATCACCAAGGGGACGGGATATGGAGTCCGCCGCGCCGAGCTTCACCGAATTTTGGTGGAACGCGCGTGCCAAGTGGGTGTGGCTTTCCACTGGGGGGTCCGGGTAACAGGATTCGACGCGCGAGGCGCTCAGGCTGGTGGCATTTATTTCCCGTGCAGATGGCTGGTGGGAGCTGATGGACAGAATTCCACCGTGGGGAAATGGGCAAATCTCAGTTCGCGGTCTCCGAGGACTGCGCGTTTTGGATTTTCCCGCCACTACGCTGTCGTTCCGTGGACGGATCTGGTTGAAGTACATTGGGGACCGGGCTGCCAGATATTTCTGACGCCAACAGGCGGCGATGAAATCTGCATCGCGCTCCTTTCGCACGATCCACAGTTGAGGATCGACCGAGCGTTAGCTCATTTTCCGGAGGTAGCGGAGCGTCTGAAGAGTTCGCGTCCGCTGACGGCAGAGCTGGGCGGTGTGACCTCGCTGGGGCGTGCTCGGAGCGTGGTGAGCGGACATGTGGCGCTCGTAGGCGATGCCTCTTTTACCGTGGACGGAATTACGGGGCAGGGGTTGAGTCTCGCTTTTCAGCACGCGATACTTTTAGCGGAAGCTCTTGCGCGTGAGGATCTCGATTATTACGAAACTGCGCATGGTGAAATTTCTCGAGCGCCTTGGCGAATGACGCGGTTGCTGCTGCTAATGGACCGCAGCGCATGGCTAAGGCGGAAGGTACTGCGGCTCTTCGCCGGCAACCCGGCGCTATTTTCGAAAGTCATGTCCGCGCATATGGCTGAAGCTGCACAAGAGAGCCTGAAGGCGACGGAAGTGCTAGGCCTTGGCTGGCAAGTTCTGCGAGCTTGATCGTGGCCGAAAAAATGGCCACTCTGCCGGTTGTACCTGTCCTTGACACGCCGAGGGGTTTCATGCGAACCCGCCTTTCACAGTTAGTAGCGGCAGGAACTAGCTGCGTTTTGTATGCGGCGCTGACATTTGCGGTTTTTGTTCTGTTAGGTTCGACCGCGTCCGCGCAGGAATCGACAGTCAAGCTGGATCCCGCGCAAACCACAATCGAATTCACGCTCGATTCCACGCTCCACAGCGTTCACGGGACATTCAAGCTGAAGAGCGGCCATATTAGTTTCGATGCTGCTACGGGAAAAGCGAGTGGAGAAATCGTCGTGGACGCTACCAGCGGCGACAGCGACAACAAGGGCCGCGACAAGAAAATGCATCAGGAAATTCTGGAGAGCCATAAATATCCGGAGATTGTTTTTGATCCTGAGCAGGTAAAAGGAAATGTCAATCCGCAGGGTGTTTCGCAAGTGGAACTGTCCGGGCTTTTTCGAATTCACGGGCAGGACCACCAGATCACAGTGACATTCGAGGTTCAGCCGCCTGCCGGTGATAAGGTCCAAGGCTCCGCGCACTTTTCGGTGCCCTACGTTCAATGGGGCATCAAGAGCCCTAGTACATTCCTTCTTCGAGCCAGCGATACGGTGGAAATCGAAGTTCACGCAACTGCACAGTTCATCTCCGCGGGACCACACGACTAGCAGGTAGACATCGCAGACCAGAAAAAATGCGATTCGGCTGCTCCGCATCGGGCGAGCGCCCTTTGCGATTCGGCTACTAGTGACAATCAGGACCTAAAGACAAGCTGGCGCCAATCTCGCGAGAGACCGGCGCCAGTTGTTTTCTAAGCTTGGGCCGAGCAGCCAGCAAAATCACTCGGCAGCACCGAGAAATTTACTTATCTACCGCCTCTGCCCCGGCCTGAAGAACCGAAATCGAACAGCTCGAACAAGTCGCTAATCGCCGGGCTGTTGATTGGCACGTATGGGTTGAAGAAAGGCGCGATCGGGTTGGGGAAATTGTCCCGGCTGCGGTGTGTGACGGGAGGCAAATTCCAGTTCCGCTCGATGAACTTGAGGATGGAGACGTGATCCGAATAGTTGTGTGTGACACGCCCGCCCGTTGAGAAGGGGGACACAACTAGAAATATAATCCGGGTGCCGTCGCCGAAGAAGTCGAGCGGCTGGACGTAACCGGAGTCGTAATAGCCGCCGCCTTCGTCCTCAGTAATGAAGATCGCGGTGTCCTGCCAATAGGGCGAGTTCTGGACCAGATCCACGATTTTTTGCGTGAAGCCCTCGAACAGGTTGAGCTTCGAAGAAGCGGGGTGGCCGTCTACAAGCCCGCTGGGCTTCACGATCGAAACGGCAGGAAGCGTGCCGCCCTGGATGTCACTGTAGAGGTTAACCGTGTCCTGGATGTGGGCAGTGCGGACAGCGGGGTTGGCCATGATGGAAGTGTCGTACTGAAACGGGTTGCAAATGTTGCAGTACTCATCGGCGTTGGTGATGAGAGCGTCGAAGAGTTCATTCTCCGAGCCTACCGGTCCGTAGTTGATTTGGTATTTGTCCTCAGGGATATAGCAGTTGGTGGTCAATGTCGTCGAACAGGGGGGCTGACTTGGCTGACCAACGCCAGCATAGTCGTTCCACTGATCGCCGTAATACTTCCACGAAATGTTGTGGGCGAGAAGGTCGTCGCCAATGCTTGGCGTCGACGAGGGTGGAACCGTGAATATGGTGTTGAACGGGGTTGAGTCGGTGTATGCGTTTTCGCCTTGGCCGAAGTAGCCCGGGTTGTAATTGTTCAGAAGGTAGTAGTGGCCCGGTTCACAATGCGGATCGATGTTGATGGACCGGAGGTAGTCCACAATCTCGGAAACGCCATGTTGAGTGCGGTCCGAGCAGTTGCTGTAGGATCCTCCGCCGTAAGCGGGTGAACCAAAGGAACCACCGCCATAGCCGTCCTCCGTGTACCAGTTATTGGTGTCGGGCTGCGGATCCGGATTTTCGACTTCATCCAACTGGCCTGATGTCATGTCGTGCGGTGGAACGAATGGGGTGGCGCTGTGGGGATCATAGAACCAGATCGCGTCGCCGTGGCCGAACATGATGTGGTTGGCGCCGGTTCCGCCATCGACGGACTGGTGGAAATTATCGCTCATCGCATAATTGTCCGCGAGGCTCTTGAAGTAGGGTACATCGCCCTGCTGGACATTGTAAAAACCGAGGGCAGTCGAGCCTTCACCCGTGGTTACGGTCGGGCTGGGCGCCCATTCGGTGCTGAAGTCTGCCGGTTGTGGCAGGCCGTTGAGTTGCGTAGAGGAGCCCGCTCCGGTAGCTACCTCGACCCACGAGAACAACTTGGCATTGCAACCGGAAGGATTTTCCCAAGTTGCGTGGTCTAGGCTGCAATTCTCCTGCTGCCACATCTGGTAGAAGCGATGGACCGGGCTTGCCGCATACGCGTTATAGGTAAAACTGCCACCGTTCGTCAATTGAAACGGACCTGCGGGCAGTG
Source organism: Acidobacteriota bacterium (assembly GCA_003167215.1). Taxonomy (GTDB): domain Bacteria; phylum Acidobacteriota; class Terriglobia; order Acidiferrales; family UBA7541; genus Palsa-295. The sequence goes on from PMTV01000068.1 coordinate 82,160, forward strand.
AATTGACGTTTGTGATGCGTGTGTCCGGGGTTTTATGCGGCAGCAGGGTCCCTCCGGAAACCAAATACTGGTAGTAGGGGAAAGCGTCGGCTGCGGGCAATCCGTTTTCGGATGCGATGGCGAGGGCCAAGCTGTTTCCGGGAATGTACGAGATCGCTGGAGCACCTGCGGCGGTCTCGGCACCGCCCACCAGGGGCGATGGGAGCTGATTGTTCGGGAACTGCTGTTTTGGCGGGCTCAGGAGGAAAGCATCAGGTGTGCTGTCCGTCGCGGCGAGTTGCTGTGCCTTGAAGAAATTGGGCCCGGGAGTACCGTTGGCGTTTACGATCCCTTCCGAAAGCAGATTCTTCGTTGTTTGCCCGCGTTTGGGCACGTAGGTGGCAAAGATGTGGTCATAGCTGCGGTTTTCGCCGATGATCACGATGACGTGTTTAATGGGCGAGGTTGTGTTTCCGTCGTTGCTCTGCTGCGCCTTGGCCGGGGTGGCTTCCTGTGCCTGGACGGAACTGGCCAAAGGCCCCCCAACCGTGAACTGGAACAGGGCAAGAGACGTCAATCCGATGCGCAGATAACGCATTGATTTCGAAGCGAAATGCTTATAGGACATGCATCCTCCTGTTTCTATGGCGGTTTTTACCGCGGGACTGAGTAATAACCGCTCAGTGTTGCGATAAGATTTTTCTGGTGTGAATGGAGTAACAAACTGGAGAACAAAATCGGCAGTGAGGCGTTGGTTTCCGATTTAGGTTAGTTGCGTACGTGACCCAATAGGAAAATCGCATGCAGACCTGGCGAGCCGATGTTTATGGCGGAAGAAAAATAAATTAAAAGTTGATTAATTGGTGCCGGTCGCGCGAACAGGTGGTTTCTTTGTGGAAAGTTCATGACTGCCGGCTTCAGCCACGCCAGCTGGTTCTACACGGATCACTCCCATCATTCCTCCATCCTCATGCTCCAGAAGATGGCAGTGATATACGAAGGTGCCGACGGCATTGGAGTCACGGAAATCCAACCGTATTTTAATGCTGGGGTATTGAAGCGTCTTCCCGTTATAAAAAGGAACATTAATGGTGTCGCGCAGGAAGGGCTCGTCTACAGGGGCGCCGGAAAAATCGAGCAGCAGGAAGTGCACTTGGTGGATATGGAATGCGTGCAACTCAGTGGAGCGGTTTTCGATGATCCAATCCTCCACGTCTCCTTGTTTCACGATGATGTTGGGGACGTCTGCGCTCGGATCAAACGGCGCTGGCGTTTGCCCGTCTACAGTTAGATAGAAAGTGGTTGCACTATTGGGATCGTTCGGATCGAGTAGCGTTTCGGAGAAATACAATTTGCGAGTACGCACCGGGGGAACATTTCCTAACCATGGAGCGCCGGCTGGAACGAGTGGCTCGGGCGACTCCAAGAGCACGGAATGCGGTTCGGGCGCGTCGTTCGTGGCTACGATCGTTGCAATAGCGCGGTTGGGGTCATTTTCGCCTCCTACGCCGGTATCCACCGTCCGCGTCACGAATAAGCCCGGAACACCGGCGGGAGGTCCCTTTACGATGAATTCCACTCGGCCGCCTGGAGGGACTCCAATGTGGTCGCGCCACAGCACGCTGTTCGGCAAGGCTCCGTTTGTATTCACGGGGACGCCGTCGAGAGCCACGATTCCGATTTGTTGACGTGCGCGTTTGTATAAAATTTCCAAATTCAAATACGTAATGGCCGAAGCATTGAGCACGCGCCAGAATTGCCTCTCGTCGGGCTTCATCTTGATCACTGCCGTGGGGTAGTCGGGATACGGGACCGGCACAAAATTGATCGAAAGATCCTTCGCTGGTTTGCCGAAGCCCGCGCCGGTGTTTGCAGCATCGCCGTCATGGTCGATCAGCATCTTCGGCACAACCGGCTCCGATTTATTGGGCGGAGCGTTGGGGTTCAACAAATCTTGATCGCGAATTATCAGAACACGCTCCGGCAAACCTGCCACTTCGGAGTTCGCGCGTTCGATTCCTTCCACGATCATCGCGCCTGATAAGCCGCCGAGAACCTGTGCTTTGCTGAACCCATGGATGTGCGGATGATACCAATACAATCCTGGCGCTTCGCCGGCCGGAATGCGAAATCGATACTCGAACGGAGGATCACTTGGCTGTATCGATGTTTTTAGGACGTCATCTTGGTGGCAAATAGGGGGAACGGTTAGGCCATGGAAGTGAAGATTGGTCGATATCGATGTCATGGCACCGCTCATACAGGGTGCATCACTATTGACGGCAACTGCGTGCAGGTGATGCTGGTTGGGAATTACGGTGGCGTGATCCGGGTCCGCCAAATCATTCTTCAAATCTAAGATGAGAAGATCGCCGGGATGCAGGCGCAGAGTTGGAGACTCGCTACCGTCCGCGGATATATAGCAGAAACGTGCAGATTGGCCAGCCTCGCTGGTATTGCGAACCGTCAGATCGACCTTCAGGATCCCGTTCTGGCTTCTCAGATCCTGGGGTTCGGGCACGATGCTTCCTACGGAAGGGCGAGCGCAAGTCTCACTCGGCAGGCTCTGGGCGCAGAGGCCCGCATGGAAGGAGGCAAAGCAGAGAATCGCGAAGATGAGTAAATGCAGTTTTTGCATTCTGGAAGATCATTAAAGAGACGGCTACCGCAAGACAGATGCGGAGCCTCCGTTTCTGCTTATCGTTCGGTTCTATCGGATACCGTTAGCTGCTCAGCTTTGTGAATGCCCAGAACAGAACAGCTGCAAGGCATATGGACGCGGGAAGTGTAAGGATCCACGCCATCGCGAGATTTTTCACTGTGCCCCATTGCAAACCGGAATGATTGGCAGCCATAGTGCCTGCCACGCCGGACGAGAGCACGTGCGTCGTACTGACGGGTAATCCGAATCCATCGGCGGCTCCGATGGTGGCCATGGCCGTGATTTCCGCTGCGGCTCCCTGCGCGTAAGTTAGGTGTTCCTTGCCGATTTTTTCTCCAACGGTCACGACGATCCGCTTCCAGCCGATCATGGTGCCGAGCCCCAGCGCGATTGCGACCGCAACTTTTACCCAAGTCGGAATAAATTTTGTAGCGTTGTCGATGTGCTTTTTATAGTTTGCTATGACTGCCGAGTCAGCGGTCGAAAACTGGGGTTGCCCGCTCTTCTTCATGAGACGCAGGGCTTCGCTTACTACATACATGTCGTTGCGGAAGTTGCGAACTTTGTCCTGGGGAACTCCCTTAAGTTCCTTGTATTCTGAAATTTCGGTGCCGATTCCATTCACGAGCTCGCGTAGCGCCAACATAGTGTTTGGTGTGAACTGTTTCGAGCGAATGTAATCGGTGACTTCGTCTCTGGGATCGCCGATTACGGCGCTGGAAGAAACGTAGTGCCCCAGGACCTCCGCGGTCTGAATGGAGACCGCGACGAAATCCTGCGACTGCCCGTAGGTGACGGCGTGGTTCACGGCGTAGGCGGTGGGCACCGTGCCGATCAGAATGAGCATGATCAGACCCATGCCCTTCTGGCCGTCGTTGGAACCGTGAAAAAAACTCACGCCGGTGCAAGTGGTCACGAGAAGCGCGCGAATCCAAAAGGGAGGCGGCGCGTCTCCGACGGGAGCAGCATAGAGCGCCTTATTAGGGATCAACTTCCGCATCAGCAAAAGCAGCCCGCCGGCGACGACAAACCCGACGATCGGCGACAGTACTAGAGACTTTCCGATGTTGGCTGCCTGTCCCCAATCCACGCCGCTGGTTCCGGACTTGACCGACATCAGTTGATTGGCGATACCTACGCCGATGATGGATCCAATCAGAGTGTGCGAGCTCGAAGATGGCAGGCCGAAATACCAGGTACCAAGATTCCAGATGATTGCTGCGACCAACAAAGCGAAGACCATCGCAAATCCCGCTTTGCTTCCGACCTGCAAAATCAATTCCACGGGCAAAAGGGAAACGATGCCGAAGGCAACGGCTCCGCTGGAGAGAACAACGCCGATAAAGTTCCACATGCCGGACCAAACCACGGCTACGTGCGGCTCCAAGGAGTGTGTGTAGATAACAGTGGCCACAGCGTTGGCCGTGTCGTGGAAGCCGTTCACGAACTCAAATCCCAGAGCGATCAGGAGCGCGACGCCAAGCAAGACGTAAGGGCCGACCGACGCCGAATGCATCTGCGAAAGGTCCGACAGCAAATGTCCACCGGCGTAAATCAGGCCGACGACCAGCGCAACTCCAAAGACGAGCATGCCGATTCGGCCTGGTCCTGCGCCAATCTTTGCGTCTAGAGCGGTGGTTCCGGTCGCCATCATTCACCTCGTGAGCTCGGGATCCAGCTTGGCGGAACGAAACTACCGAGTGTTTGTTAATGCGGTGTTATGGGAGCGTGAACACTAGCCGAACTGACGGCGCGGGGACGAGACTTTGCGGGTTGTCATCCCACCGTCGGGCAGCCTTCGGATCGCTTGTCGATGATTTCTATCGAGGAGGATGGTGCGCCCGAGGGGCCGATTTTAGAACTTTTCTCCGCGATTTCGTGGCCAGTTTGCCACAGGTCGAGATCTTTGCTGGACTAAGCATATTCACCGTGCAGCGTACAAGCGGGACGGGGTAATGTGGTGCTGTTTTCGCTAAGCCCAGAGGCGATTTCGGCATACAATTTGCGCTGCTGTGCCGAGGCGGGACGATGAAAAAAACAATTCTTCTTGTTGCACTCTTGTCCATGTTTGCTGCCTTCGCCTTTAAGAAACCCAAGCCCGACGATACGATAGCTGATCTTTCGAAGAGTCTGAAGACACAGCCGAAAGCAAATCTCGCGGCCGATGATGCGCTCTACAATAAGATCCAAAGCGACAAGTCCGCGGCCCCTACTATTGCACGGCCTCCAATTGCCTCCCAGGAGGACTTTGCCGCGCTCATCAAGCAAACCCGCTTTGTGCCTCATCCCGGAGATGAAGGTCATTTGCCATATTTTGACGCCATGCCCTCCGAGGCGGCCACCCGATTTGGCTTTCCCGAAGGCCTCAAAGTCGTTTTTATCTGGTTGCCGGAAAACAAAGACACTCTTGTTTTCGTGGCTGTAATTCGCCCTCTGCGTAGAGACGAAGAAGGCAGCATCGAACAGCGCATGTCGCAGAATCCTGTGTTCGCGCCAGAGTTGGTTGCCAAGCTTCAGAAAGCCAACCCGGCTGCTGAAACCTCTGCTTTTGCCGTCAACCTTATCCCAGCGGGCATGGAGGGGGGGCTGGTGAAGAGGCGGCCGATGCTCAACCTTAAGGTGGCACTTCCTAACATCAATCCGTCGCCGAAAGTTGTGGACGCAGCCGTCATCGAGATCGTCACAATTTTGCAAGCTACACAAAATATCTGGCGGTAAAACTAGGCAAAGATAAGCTACGCAGAGAACTGGCACACCCGAGGGGACGATTTTAGAACTTTTCTCGGCGATTTCGTGGCAGTCTTTCCAAAGATTGAGATCCCCACCGGATTGCGCCTATAGCCTGTTCGGAAGCTCAAGTGCAACTGTTCGTTACCGGTAGTCTTTTGCAAAAACGTGCGGACGATCTCCCCCTTGTTAACCTCCAACTCTTTGTTGATGCAGACCGAATATTCCGGGGGAAGTGCGCGCTTCCTTACACGCGGGAGCCTAACAAGGCTTTTGCATGCTTTCCAGTACAAGATTTTCACGAGTTGATTATACACTCCCGATAAGGCTTAGGAGAGGAGAGCAGATGGATCCACAATATCAACCTTCCTGCAAGATTTGCGAACGCGGCGTGCTTGTTCCAAAGAAAATCTATCGCATGAGCGGTCCTGTCGTGGCAATCGGGTTCATGAAAAAGCGCGTGCTCCAATGCTCTGTATGCAGAACTACCGTGAGCGCTTCCAAGGTATCCGGACTGCCTGCGGACCAATTCGGATTCACAGATACAACAATAACGCTTCGCTATGAGACACAATGATGCGTGTCCAGTCCAAGAAGAGCGCCGAGCGCCGACGCGGAACGCCCGACGAGGCAAACTCCGGTAAAGACCTCGGAAACTTTACAGGGTTCGCGAATTCTAGAATCACAGCTCATTTCCACTCTGCGTTGGCGGGTTATTCAACCATGACCTACGACCCCATCGCAGCTTTCCTTCCCAGCAGGCTTTTCGAGTGGATACCACAGGTTGCGAGATACTGGTTTCACGAGAAGCATGCGTTCAGAGATTACACGACGCACGGAAAAGGAACCGGTATTTATCCGATTGATGACCGCGTGAAAATCGGCGCAGCGGGGGATTGGGGCACAGGAACGGATGAAGCGAGAATCGTTGCGGCAGCAATGAAAAAGTCCGACCCGGATTTCACGATTCACTTGGGAGATGTGTATTACGTCGGCGACAGCAATGAAGTGCGGGAAAATTTCCTTGGGGAGAAAACGAGCCCCTACACTCCGGTAAAGTGGCCGATGGGCGCAAAAGGCAGCTTCGCACTCAATGGCAACCACGAAATGTACGCTGACGGAAACGGCTATTGGAAAATGGTTCTGCCGAGGATGGGATTGAAAGAACGCGGCAGCGAATGGGGAGCTGGGCAGTGGGCGAGCTTCTTTTGCCTCGAAAATAAGCACTGGCGCATCATTGGACTGGACACAGGCTACAATTCCACTCGTTTTGATTGGGGGAAAATGCCGGTGTTGCAGCGGAGCAAATGGCTTCGCAAGACGACATCGTTCAAGCCGGGCTGCGCTATTCCCGAGCCCCTGCTCGCATGGTTGAAAACCTCCGTGAAACCGGACGGAGACAAACGCGGATTGATTCTGCTGTCGCACCACGGGCCGCACTCCGCGTTTGAGAGTTGGTATCAAATTCCGGCGAAGCAATTGGGGAAGCTGATTCACCGGCCGGTAATTTGGTTTTGGGGCCACGAGCACAGGCTGGCGATTTATGAGAAGTTCAGCGTCAAGGAGGGCATCGAGGCGTACGGGAGGTGTATGGGCCACGGCGGCATGCCTGTCGAGCGTGGTGCGACTCCGGACATTCTGGATTGTAAATGGCTTGCTTGGGATAACAGGCGTTATCCCAGCGACGAGAAACTTAACGTTGGCTATAACGGGTACGCAAACCTTTCATTTAACGGCCCGGCGCTGCACATCGCATATTTCGATTTGAATCAATCGCTGGTCCTGACAGAAGATTGGCATATCGATATCGAGTCCGGCGCGCTGGAGGGACCTAGCCTGAAGAAAGTGGTTGACGACCCGTCCCTACATTGCCGGGAAGCATAGGGAAGGCGGGGTTTCATGCGATGCGGAGGTTCCGTACCACTCCCGACCTTTTGGTTCGTAGCAAGCCGCAGTCAAAATCCAAATGGCTTGTTTGGTGTCGCTTACGAATCGAAAAATACCATTCGAACCCGCACAACGATACCTAGTTGAGACCTAGCCTGCAAATAGCAAGAAAACGAACCTACTCAGACCTTGACTGGTAGTTTTGTCCAGTCTTCGGAGCCATCACTCCGATGTCCGTGGAAATCGGATAGGTTTCACTACCACACGTATCTTGCAGCAATAGAAACCGTGCGGGGAGAAACTTGTCAAAAACATGCCAGTCCCGTGACCTTCCGTAACAAAAATTCGTCCACACAAGTTATAAAAGCAATCATGCGTGTTGATTCAAAATAAGTTCTGTATTTGCGTCACGATTTTCAGAATCCGGCTTACAGGCTTACCCGCCAAATATTTTGGTTTTTGGAATCTGCGCTAATCCAGGTTTTGACGCCGGACTGTGAGTTCCACACTTCGTTGCAGACGCTTAAACGTTCCGGCGTTTGGGCGGAGAGTGTAAGCTCGTCAAATGGAAATCGGCCCAAGGCTGCGTGAACTACGTGAACAGAGACATCTATCTCAAGGCGACATTGAGAACAAGACCGGGCTTCTGCGTTGCTACGTCAGCCGGGTAGAAAACGGTCACACTATTCCTAGTGTCGAAACTCTCGAAAGGTATGCCCGTGCGTTAAGAATCCCTCTGTATCGGCTCTTCACAGACGGCCAACCAGTAAATATGCCGAAGCTGCCGTCAATCAAAGCTGCGTGGGGCGCTGACGGCAAACACCAGCATGAGCTTCGTCTATTCGCCAAGGCTTTCAGGCGACTGGACAAACCGCGAATAAAAACTTCTTATAGGGCTAGCACAGAAAATGGTCACCCGCCGCGTAAAAAAAGTTCGGTACTCCCAACGTCATAGATTATGAAACGACAACAGGGGTAGAGCATCAATGGAGGATACAATGTCTGAAAGCGGCAAGATTGCAGCAGCGATTCTTACTCAGACGGTCTTGAGCAGTGAAGCGGGACAAAAAGCGTTCCAAACAGAGATAGACAATCTAAAGGAACGTAAATCTGTTCAAGAGGATTATGCTCACGTCATTAAAACATATTACGACAAGATGCTTATCGTAGTGGCGTAAGTAAGCAGTTGGTCAGGGAGACAGAAACAATGACGTACCAAATTTGTCGCAATCCCACGTGCCAGAACTCCCACGATACTACCGAGACGAATTGTCCTGATTGCGGCGAGCCATATCAAACATCCATACAACCTATGCCCAACTTCTCTCAGGAGTTGCTTTTGGAACATATAAAGGATGTCGCAAGAGCGCTGATGAAGGCTGCCACCAAAAGCGGTCTGACGAAGGAACAAGTGCTTGAGGCAATTCAGGAAGTCCTCAGATAGAGACTTGCCGAAGCAATCCTCAAAACCTATTTTTCAGGAGATTCCATTGGCTTTAACCATCACTGCAAATCTACAGGACTTAGCGGGCACGCTGAACGTCGGCTGGGCCATCTTTACGCTTGTCGGCTTACAATGATATACGATTGTTATACACTTGTTCTGCGGTTAAAGGAGCACCACAATGAACGCAAAACAGAAAGAAGCGGTGAAGGTGGCCGCTGAAATCAAACGGGTGGCGCAGACCGCCGCGAGAGCCATAATGCATCGCGCAGCGGTTGAAGCCATCTTGTTACGGAAGCAAGCAGCAATCGTGGCTGCAGCCTTGGTCGCGAAGGCAAAGTAACAAAAGGGCTCTATGACAAAAACGCTGACAGCAGTACGCATCAAAGAACGTGATTTAGAAGCACTGAAGAAACTCGCCAAGAAAGAAGATGAGTCGGTGAGCTACTTCATTCAGCAAGCGATTCGAGAATTTCTTGACCGACACAAAGGAGTAAAACCATGAAACTACAAATAGCAGTTCTAGCAGCAGTACTGATGGCGACGCCCGTGTTTGCACAGCAGGCTCAAACCCCGCTCCGAAGTGAACGGCGAACAAAAATATATGTATGAGTTTCCCTACCGCCCGATTGAGAAAGGCTATCGTTGAGAACGTTTTCGGACAAGAGAGGGCGTTGTACGCCCTACTCGCCGGAACAGGAATTAGGATTGGTGAGGCCCTTGGTCTTGAAATGAAGCACCTTTCTGCTGATTGCCGAACCATCACGATTGAGCAGTCCTGCTGGGAAGGTGTTATTCAGGCACCAAAGACAAAGAACGCTTACCGAGAAGTGGACATCAATTGCGAACTGGCAAAATTGCTGAAAAGTTATATTGGAACACGCCAGTCAGGATTCCTGTTCGCCAACAAACTTGGTAAGCCGTTGTCTCAGACAAATCTGCGCCGTAGGTCCCTCCATCCTGTCTTGAAGAAACTCAAGGTGGGGAAGGCAGGTTTTCATGCGATGCGAAGGCTTCGTATTACTTGGCTGAGAAAGCGGCGAGCGCCAGAAGACCTTATTAGATTCTGGATTGGACAAGCAGAGCAATCGGTGACTGATGGATACTCCAAGCTGTCTGGTGACGTGGAATTTCGCAAGCAGGTCGTCGAAGAAGTCGGAACGGGATTTGTCGTTCCGGCCTGCGAGGAAAGGCCAATGATACCTATGAGACCTAAAACGTGGAGCGAAAGGAGGATTGCAGTTGCAGCGTAAGTCTCAATTATTGTGTGAGAAAGAATGGTGCGCCCGGGGGGATTCGAACTCCCGACCTTTTGGTTCGTAGCCAAACGCTCTATCCAGCTGAGCTACGGGCGCGCCGAAATGCAGATTCAGTGTCCTTAGATTACGACACGGCGGTTAGTACTTCAACTGCGCTTAACGGAAATTTTATCCGTGGGGATTCTCCCCGGCCTTACTGCGTAATTCGTTTGCCCTTTCTTTCGTCACAATTCAGCCACTCGGCGCTGCAGCTCATAGGCGATTTCGTTCCGGTCTTGGTCTGGTGTGAAGCGCACGGGCGCGCCGATAGTCACGCGAATATGCCCAGGGCGAGCGATAAGCCGTTCGGCCTGCCTTAGGTCAAACAGGCCAGCCAAGCGAATCGGTACTACAGGTAGATTTAATTGCGCCGCAAGCAAGCCGATGCCGGCTTGGAAGGGCAGCAATTGTCCGTCTGGTGTAGTGATTCCTTCCGGGAATATCAGGATGCTCCAATCCCTATCGGCGAGATCGCCCACGAAAGAGAAACTCCGGCGGAACCCCGATTCTCTTGGCAGCGGAAACACATTGAAAAGACCGACGACAAGAAAATAGTTCAAGCGTTTGACGATGCGCTGAAGGAAATTCATTTCTTTTGGCGGGCGGCGCATTTTGGAAAGGCGCTCCCCATCCATGGCCGTTGCAAGACGATGGCGAAACCTGGCAGGAAGCGCCGCGAGAATCCATCCGATGTCAATGTAGGTTACGTGATTGGACACCACAAGAACGGGGCCGCGAAGCCCACGAAGGTTTTCCCGGCCTTTCACTCGTGGAGCTGCCAAGATGTAGGTCGCTGGCCATACAACCAAGTAATAGACTGCGAGACGCATCCAGGTGACGAGCCGATTTTGGCCCCACCGCGGGTAAACGTGTTCGGCGTGTGCGGCACTTGGGCTTCGAAGAAGTTGTTCGAGTTGCGCCACTGTTTTTGCGTCGCTGAATGCCGTTTCACTCAGATCAACCTGATACCGCCCTTCGAGCGCGCTCATCAGTTCCACTCTATCGAGCGAACTCAGGTTCAACTCGCCTTCGAGCGTGGCGTTGGAGGAGAAAGCACTTTGCGGCCGGCCGGTGATGCGCGCGAGGAGTTCAGAGATCGCGCTTGCCTTCTGAACTTCCGTGCGCATGCCAAGCTTTGCTTCCGTCACCTCGCGAATGCGCGTTAAGAGCGGTTTTTGAGTTGGCGTGCGGGGGAAATCAGGTTCGGGCCAAACCACCCATCGGTGCATGCGCTGAAACTCCGCAAGCGACTTGTTTGCGTTTTGAACTATGAGCCTGGGATCTACGGCGTCGCTATCCAGCAGCAAGACTGCGCAAGGTTCCGCATTGCCGTCACGTTCCAGACCGATCACAACGCTTTCCTTCACCCCCGCCTGTTGATTCAGAGCACGTTCGAGATCTTGCGGATAGATATTCATTCCCGCAGGCGTGACAATCACGTTCTTCTGGCGGCCTTTGAAAAAGAGACGGCCTTGTTCATCCACTTCCGCCAGATCGCCGGTATGAAACCATCCGTCTTCGCCGACCACCGGCTGAAGCTGCCGGCCGCTCCAATAGCCCGCCGCGATATTTTCGCCGCGAACGAGGATTTCCCCGTTCGGATCGACTTTCATTTCCAAGCCGGGGAAGAGTTTGCCGATCGAACCTTTGTCCGATCGAAATGGGTGATTCAAACTAATAAGCGATGTGGTTTCCGTGAGGCCGTAACCTTGAATCACAGCGTACCCCAGGCGGTTCCAGAACGATTCCGTCGCCGCCGGCAGGGCCGCACCGCCGGAAATGAAGGCCCAGAACTTCCAGCCCAGCCGGTGATGGATTCGCCGAAACCGCCACCAGCGGAGCAAGAAGTGTTCTTTTTCCGACGCAACAATTTCCTTCCTGAATTCCTCGATTCGGCCTTCGTTTTCAAACTGCTGCTCGATTTCACGTTCCAGCGACTCGATTACGCGGGGCACGGCGATAAGCACCGATACGCGTTCACGCTTGACGATCTCTAACAATTCCGATGGCCGCATAGAATCAAGAAAGATGGTTGTAGCGCCCAGCATTGGCGGTATGAACAGCGCGAGGAGTTGCCCGAAAATATGGCTGAGCGGCAACAGGTTTAGAAATCGCAGCGGGTGAAACATTCTTTCGTAGCGGAGATAATTCTTAATTTCACGCTCCAGCGGCTCAATATTCGCCAGAACGTTGCCGTGGGTGATCACGACTCCGCGAGGTTCGGCGGTTGTGCCGGAGGTGAAGACAATCTCCAAAATATCCTGCCGCGAAAGTTGTGGGGAGGGGTAGGAGGTGTCGGAATGACCGGCGATGATTTCGGAAATAGCGTCGATAGCTAATCGCGGAATCGCCAGATCGGACGTGAGAATCTCTGAGTAAACCAACAGCTTGGCGTTGACCTGCTGAGCGACGCGAGATGAGAATTCTGCGGTGGAGATTCGGTCGATCGGAACAACTATTGCCCCGCGCAGCAAACAGCCCCAAAACACAACTGTCCACTCCGGAGAATTCTCGGCCCAAAGCAGAACCGCATCGCCCTTCCCGATTCCGCGAGCTTCAAGTTCTCGCGCAAAACGCCGTGCGTCGGCGGCAACGCGGCTATAGGTCCATCGCTGAATGCGATACCCGCGGTGATGGATGAATGCGTTCTCGTTGCCTTGGCGAGCGTATTCGTGGAAGAATTCGACTAGAGATTGGCGCGCCATCGGGGCAATGTATCTTACTTCAAGACGAGGGTAGCGAAGCTCCGCGCTGTTCGGTACCGTAAGACTCTACCGGCGCCACGGCTTGCTGTGGGGAGCGAGGCCGAGGAGGCACCGATGAGCCTCCTCGCCCGGCTGTTAGGCTCGTTACTTACCTCGAATACTTATCTAGTTCGTGCACCAAGGGACGTGCTGACTCCGGTGTCTGAACGCTTCCGTCCAGAACATCGTGTCGCGAGACGTTTGCGCCATACATTGCTTCGTCTCCACTCTTATCCGCCTGCACGACGGTTCCGTCCAAGCTCACACCCGCGAAAACGCCTTTGCTGCGGGAATAGGACAGAATCTCGGCAGTCAGTTTTAGGTCAGTGGTTGCAGAAGCCTGACGTCCAACGGGGCCGGCAGCCACCGTGGCGTCGCCACCCAGCTTGAATTTATCGCTCAGCAGGCTGTGCAGCGCGTGGTCGTTCATGAAAAGCAGGATTAGATCGGTCGATGAGCCGCCGATTTGATAACCGAAACTGCCGCCTTCGACCGCGAGGAAGATTGGCGCGCCCCAGCCGTGTTCCGTGCGGCAAACTGCGAGCCCGCGCCCGTAGTCAGCGCCGAAAATGAACGCGAACTTCTTGTCCCCCGGGATGATCGCGATGCATTGCGCCTTATTCAACACATCCTGAGGAATACTGTCTGGCGCGTTCATGATCTCTTGAAAGACTGTAGCGGCCCTCTGCGCGCGATTTACGTCGTCTTCCTTGTCGGAGGAAGCGGATGAAACTGCGGGCATAATCAAAAACAGGACCAAGGCCGAACATGTTAGAAAGTGTTTCGACATAATTTCTCACTCCTTTAGATTTAGAATCTGAGAACGATTAAGCGACTGGGCTATTAGTACCTGAATGGACCGAGAGAATCTGTTCCTTTGTGCACACTCGCCGCCAGCCGTTAGAATTCGTCGGTCCCGACCGCGACTCAAGGATGGTCTTATTTCACGCGAATATTCGCCATACCGTAAGGCCTGTAAAACCCGCATGGATGACCCTTAGCTCTCTTACGGCCCTTCAACCTGCTTAGAATCCGTATGTTACAAGATGTAAATCACAATTCTGCGCAGGGTAAGCGCAACGAAGATTTTCTAGAGGGAAAAGGGAAGACACAAAGCTAAAAGAAACGTTTGCAGCTAAGGTTGTATTTGCACGAAATCCGGTGTCGCAGTTTTGTTCGGCTTGCGGGCTTTCCACCGAGACGGACGTAGCGAACCTGACCTGAGATGATTTACCGCCAGCCCGACGCCGACCGAGCTACCAACGAAATGCTTCACCTTCAACGGACCCGCGACCTTCACCGTCTGAATCCAGTGCAGTCCGCTGCTGATGGCGCAGCCGCATTGCGAGCAGTCCGGCGTGCCTCCAAAAACGCACGGTTCCACACGGCTTTTCAGGTCGGCGGAATAATTCGCGGACATTTTGGAAAAGAGACATTCATCCGGGTTTTTCGGAGGCTTTACGAAGGCCCCCGCGATTCCTTTATTCATTAGAAGCTTGGGATATTCCGAGGTCATTGCCGGAAGCTCTCTCGCCAGAATTTCGCGGTCCTCGCGAGTGAGCATTTCAACGCTCTGTTCGCCGATTTGCGGAGTGTAGAGGCTTACCCAGATTCTGTTGACCTCCGGCCGGGCGTTCCAGAAGGCAACATATTCCTGCAGGTAGCCGGGCCGCGCGAGCATCGGCCGCGTGATCACCCAATGAATGTTTACTTCTCGTCCTTCGATATTCTTGAGGATGCGCTCGTAGGTGGCCGGCTTCCGCCGGACATCGTGATCTTCGGGCAGGCCGTCCACCGATACCGCAACACGCACACGCGGGATTTTCATCCACTCCTCGGGGATGGGGATTACGGCGCTGGTGACCACGAGCGTGAATACGTTCATTTCACTCAGAGCCGGCAGAATCCGGCTGAGCTCGCGATGTCGAACCAGCGGTTCGCCGCCCACTAGAGAGACATGCATAGGCTTGTGCTGGCGCACGAGCCCAAGCACACCTTCGACCAGCGCGTCGCCACGCTTGTCATTCAGATCACGCAAGGTAACGCCGCCTGCCAGATGCGTATCGCCATAGGCGTAACACCCGGGGCAGCTCAGCGGACATTCACGCGTGATTTCGATTGAGAGCAACGGGACTCTGCCGGTCAGGATGCGCCCCCACGATGTGAGAATTTCGCGCGGCGTAATGCTCGGATTGACTACAGTTGTATTCATAAGTACCTAGATGCTAGTTCTAGGCCAAGTGGTGCATGCTTTCAACTATGAAAGTAACAATGTGATTCTTTTCTAACGGTAGGCCAAGTCGGGGGCTTTGTGGATTTTACCTGCTTGCGTCAGCGGTCAATGCCGTGTTGCTGCATAAAGCGCAAAGCGTCTTCGGCCGATCGGCTTCCGGCTGCGGTGCCGAGCTTATTTGACTCTGTACTTGAAAATAGCGGCCGGCGCTTCGGCGAAAATGTCGCCGGATCGAATGTGCCTCTCTTGGTATGAAACACCCAAACATACTCGTGGCGATTCTTATCGGCATCGGAAGGTGAAACCACGGCTGAGTCAACAGCTGTCAGAGGAGTGAAATCTGAAAACCCATTCTTGTCGGTGTGGACAAGTGTGGGCATTGTGCCGTTATAAAAATCCGCGTCGTGCGTGAATATGACGACGAAATCCACCAAGGCTGGCGCCGGGGCGGGACAAATCCCGGCGAATGCCTTGCCGCGGTTCCTGGTCATCCATTTGTACTGATTCGGCGAGAGGCCGTATGCCGAGAAATATATTTTGCAGGCCTCATTATTTTCCAATGGCTTCACGACGGGATCCTCTTCCTCATCCGCTTCGCGTGGTGGTGCCGTAACATGGGTGCTCGCGCTCAATGCCGGGGACGCGCTGGGCAGGTTGTCGGCGAGTTCGATGTTGCTAGCGGTCGCGGCTACAGGCGCGGGCGCCACAGCGGGTGTGTTGGGGACGGAAACGTCCTTGCTTGAACCCGCTTTCACAGCAGAGCGTTTAGTGTTCGCGGCGGCGGTATTTGAGGCAGATTGCGTTTTGGTCTGGCCGGCTGATGCAGTTTGCGAATCTGTGTTTGCTACCCCGGTTGGCTGTGGCGCTGAACGTACGGGGGGTTGTACAGCCGTATTGGCCTGCGAGCGGGTCGAAATCGGTTGAGGTTTCGCCGTTTGTTGAGTGCTGGCCGAAGTTCTGGCGCGTGCGGCGGCTACAACCGATTGCGGTTCCTGTTGGCTGCTAGTTTGCGCTTCACTCGAATTCTGATTATTTCCTTCGGGCTCCGGCGGCTTGGGAAGGGCCTTTTCCGGCACGTATCCCTCTTTGCCGCTGGAAGTACGAATCTTTACGTAGCCTTTCTCGCGGCTGATGATTTCCACCAGCTCGCCGCATTTCAGTTTCAGAGCCACGTCGAAACTATTCAGCGAGTCGTACACCCAGACGCGATCTTCGTTCGCTCCGCACTTTATCGGGCTGGTTTCCGCTGCATAAGTTGGGAATGCGCAAACCACGGCGAGAAGAACGAGAATCGGTATAGGGATACATCGCATAGTTTTGCCAGGGCCTCTTGTGCAGCGCGGTTCATTTATCGTTCGCGCGGCATCGCGATAAGCAGTCTGTTTCTCGCAGTTCATCAACTGGGCGATTGTTTTCATCTTGCGGCTCGTTGACGCCTGTTGCGTCTTTGTGCGAAGGACTTGCGAAAGGAACGGGAACGTATGTTGAGCCTGCGTAAGCCCAAAAACGCAGAATCTGCAGAGTAAGTATGCGCGGTCAGAACGCGAGGCCACAACTGGACAACAGTACAGAACCAGGTCAGGGGGAAAGGTTTCGTATTCTGTTCGAAAGTGCCGTTCCTACTTTTCCGCGAGATTTACTTTAACTTCTTGAAGCTCTGGACGATCCGCGCCGGGAGCGGCAATCTTCGCCAGTTGCGCGTAATAATCACGCGCTTCTTGCGGGTTTCCAGCGGATTCAGCGGCCCGCGCGGCGCCATAAAGTGCATCAAACCTCTTCGGCGAGATTTTGAGCGCGGCTTGGTAGGCAGCCAGGGCTTCTGAAGGCTGCTTTAGATCCAGGAGCAAGTCCCCCAGCATCTCGCGAGCCGGGATGCTGAGAGACTCCACGTGCTCGGACTCTTCCCGCTCGGCGGCCAGGCGCATGATTTTCACAGCTTCGACTGATTTGCCTTCTGCATGAGCCAGCCACGCCTCCGCTTCGCGTTGTTGAACACCTTCGCCTGGATACACTTTGTTTCCCATGCCCTTGTCGTGCAAATCCAGCGCGTCATTTGCTTCGATTAGTTTTTGTATGTCTTGCTTGGCGCCGTCCACATCACCGCTGCGAGCAGCGCCGATGGCCCTCGCCCAGTAGGTCATGCCCTGGTCGCGCAACGGAATGTTGGGGACATCGAGCGATGCGGCTTCTTTCCAGTGGTGCAGCTCGATTGCATTTCGCGCTTCCAAGGTGGCTTGCATATCTCCTATCGTCATGCGGTTTGCGCCCGGAACCGCCTTCAAGTCATTCACCACAGCGTGCGCCTTCGCTTCCTGGCCGCTCTGAAGATATGCATAGTCCAGGAAATCCATGGCGTGAGTTTGATAGTGCGCGTCGGCCATGTGCATTTCCGTGGCTTTCGCCGCCGAAGCCACGGCGGCAATGTTCGAGTCGATCGATTCCTGCCACAGGCCCAGTCGGGTGAAAATATGCGACGGCATGTGTATCGCGTGCGAGGAATCGGGAGCAATTTTCGCGTACATGCGCGCGGCTACCAAGCCTTCGCCAGCAAGTTCGGGAGTATCGCTCGCATGAATGATGTAGTGGGCTACGCCGGGATGTTCCGGTTCGCTTACAAGTAGCGGATCGAGAACTGCGAGAGCATTCTTGCGGTTGGTCAGACCCTGTTCTCCATAATCCGCTAGCGCAACGAGCGACAAGGCATAAAATGCCGCTGCATCGGTGTCTTTCGGGTTATCCCGGTAAAGTTTTTCCATGGCCGTTGAGTAGGCTCCGGCCCGCGCCGTGTGAGTAAGGTCTGATTTATCCTGAAAAAAGACAGCCGCCGCAGAAATGTATTCGGCCTCTCGATCGGTTGTGCCGCCGATCTTTCTGGCTTCCTCCAAATCCTCCCGACCCTCGCGCAAATCCTTTGCATCCGGAAAATCCCAGAGTTGATGATAAAGCGCCATGGCTTTTCCCCAATCGGCCATTGCGCAACGCGGGTCCTGCTGCGCCGCTTCCGCAAATGTCTGCTCGGATTGCAGGTATTGAAAGGAATGAAGCAGTGCTACAGCTTTTTCGATCGTGGACTGCGCGGCGGGCGAGCAGGAAGTAGGGAAGTTCACTTTACCGAGCTGCGCTGGATGGAGCACTTCTGCGTGGAGCACACGAGAGTCCTCACGGCCGATTTGTGAGGCGCTGAGGAAAAACCACAGCGGCAAACTCCCGACGATTAGTAATAGTGCTCGGGTCCTTCGCATCGCACCACCTCCGCAATCCTGCTTAGACTAAGTGTATCTCCATCGGAAGTTACGCACTCCAAGAACATCGATCCGCGTGGCTATTTTTTGTGGTGACCCGCTCGCCTCTTTTTATCGTAGCGGGCCAGAGCATCTTCGATCACGGGATAAGCCATTTTAGCCGGCAAAATATCGTCTACTTCCACAATTTTCCCCTCGAGGTTTTTATAGTCCTGAAAAAACCGGCGGATCATAGCAAGTTTGTGCGGCGGCAATTCACTCGCTTCGTGGTAGCTGTTGTATTCCGGGTCAGCGGTGGCGACGGCGATGACTTTGTAGTCCTTTGTGCCCGAATCAATCATGGACATCAACCCGATGGTTCGCGCGTCCATGATCGTGAGAGGAACCACCGGCACTTGGCAGAGCACAAGCACGTCGAGAGGATCGTGGTCTTCCGCGAGCGACTGCGGGACGAATCCATAATTTGCCGGGTAGTAGACCGCCGAATAGAGCACGCGATCCATTTTGATGATGCCGCTGCCTTTGTCGAGTTCGTATTTCACGCTCGAACCCAGCGGAATCTCAATCACGGCGTGGAATTCCTTCGGGACGTTTTCGCCTGGACTCAGGTCATGCCAAGGATGCATCGGAAACCCTCCAGATTGTGGACTAATTGTAGGTCACACAGGGCGATTCGTGAGCACGACCTTGCCACCCTGGCGCGCAAATACATAAACGGTTTTAGGGTCGATGTCCTGTAACGCTTTGTCCTTCAAATAATCTTCGGTGAAAAGAAAAACTCGCCCGTCGCGGTGCCATAGGCTGGTGAACGATTGATTGTCCTCAAAAATACTCGGAGCGCCCGGGAAATACGAGCCGTACCATAAATTTCCGTCGCGGCCGTTGAGCACGTGCAGCTCGATTCCGGTGTAATAGTTCAAAGTGGAACCGAATTCATACTTCCCGTTGATTACGATGGTATCGCCCGGTTTGTATTTCCTCTGGATCTTCAGCGCAATATTCTTGGATGTAAGTTCCGGCGAGAAGATCACGAATCCTTGATGTACGCAGAACAAAACCACGATCATCATTCCGGTAAGAGCGAGGTTGCCNNAGAGACAGAGCATATTGCCCCGGATGCGGCACTAGAACATCACCGATGTCCGTGCCTCCAGGGAACGGGTGAGTCATCGCGAGGACGACCATCGCAGCGGCAAAACCTAGGAGACCAATGATCAGGAGCACAAGCGACGCGGTTTTCCCGGCCTTTCGCTCAGGACTTGGGCCCGCCGATTCTCGTTCTCGTTGCATCCAGCCGCCTGTGAGCAATGCCAAAGCCGGCAGCACCGGCAGCGAATAATATTCCTGACGCGTGGAAAAGCTGAAAAACAGCATGATCACGCAGGCCCAGACCCCAAAGAGCAAATTTGCTCGAACACGCGTATCCAAACCTTCACGCCATTCGCGCACCCGCCTTGGAATCTCCTTCAGCGCCGGGAATAAAAACACGAACCACGGAATCAGCCACACCAGAAGCAACGCCCAGAAAATCAGCAGAGGAACTTTGTCGTAGTCCCTCGGAATTCGTCTATTCAGATAACGCAGCACCTGCTCGTTCACAAAATAGAACCACAGAAAACCTCTCTCCGGCCCGCTCGGTTGCGCCGGGCTGCGGATGGCGGCCAGAATGTGCCACGGTGCGGCGACAACAAAAAATACCAGCGTGCTGGACCACGGATGCATTTTGGAAAGCTTCTTAAAGTTTCCGGTTAGCAATAGAAATACGAAAATAATCATGCCCGGGAACGCTAGTCCGACCAGGCTCTTGGTCAGAACGTTCAGCGCCACCGTGATTGCGAATGCCCAGCAAACCCATCGCGACGGATTTTCCTGTTCGTAAGCAATCAGGAAAAAATAAAGGCCCAGCGTCAGCCACATCGCCACGATCGCATCCGGGATTAGAAATCGCGTGTAGACGAAAATCCCCGGCGCAGTGATCAGAATCAAAGCAGCGTAAAATCCCGCTTCCCGGGTCAGAAAGCGCCGGCCAAATATCAGCGCGCAGAGCCCGAGTCCCAAAACGCTCAACGCGAGCGGAAAACGCGTCTGCCACTCGCCCACGCCAAACAGCTTGTAACTGAGGGCGACCGCCCAATACATGAGCGGAGCCTTTTCCAGATAGCGAATGCCATTCACATACAGCGTGACCCAGTTGTGATTCAGAAGCATTTCACGGGCGGCTTCCGCGTGGATCGAATCAGCGTCGTCGAGCAGTCCTGGCGTAGAAAGCGCCGGTAAATATATGAGCGCCCAGGTAACAACGATGATCCCGAATGTGAAGGCTTTCGATAAAAATGTAGACGGGGAAGCCGCGCGCGATATTGAATTCACAGGAGCATTTTCCGTCGAATAATTTAGGTGCCCATTCTAACCGATTCCCGGTGGAATTCCGTCGCTCGATTGGTTTCTTGAGCGCTTTCTTGTGCGAACGTCTGCTCGATCCGCCCTAATCATCAGCGGCATCGTTCAAATAAGTTCTGCATCCCATGGAGCTCAGCCTGTATGATTCTCTCGTCAAAACACGGAAAGGACGAACCGCAAGATCATGAAGACCGAACGCGCGCCGTGCAAAACTTCCGGAAACGTGATTTCGATTGGACTGGCTCTGGCTGCTCTAGTGTGGATTCCCGCGCGCTTGGTCGCGCGAACCGAGTCATTACAGCAAACTGATGCTAAACAGCAGTCTCCTTCACTGCCACAGGCAGCCCCGCCGGGAGTAAAAACCGTCGGCAAGGCGTATCTGAATATCGAAGTGCTCGGCGATATTCCGGCAGATCAACTTCTCCCGGCCATGCGATACATCACCTTCGCTCTTGGTGTTCGCTGCGATTACTGCCACGTCCAGGATCATTTCGAAAGTGACGAGAAGCCGGCGAAAAAACGTGCTAGAGACATGATGAAAATGATGTTCGCGATCGACAACGGGTATTTCGGCGGACACCGGGCGGTGAGTTGCTACACCTGTCATCGGGGTGCTGCGAAGGCGATCAACATGCCGGTGCTGGCGGACGCGGCTACAACGGCAAGCGCCTCTGGTGCCAATGCTGCGATGCCTCCAGCAACTGATGCATCCAAGCCAGCAAGTCCGCCGACTGCAGCATCAGCATCGGCGAACCCGCTTCCATCCGCTGACGAAATAATCGAAAAGTATAAGCAGGCGCTGGGAGGGGAAGCGGCGATTCAGAAAATTGAGACTCGCGTGGATAGTGGCGCCCTCGATGTGCCGTCGCGGAACTCGCATTCGA